>CAWFJU010000010.1:0-72218 GCA_963816275.1 uncultured Actinomycetes bacterium | reverse complement strand
CAGGGTCGTGAACGCTCCCTGGAAGCGCCCGATCGGCGTGCGCGCGCCGGCGACGATCACGGACGTCGTCATGGCGGCGAGTCTACGACGAGCTCTCGACACGCCAGGAACGGATCGTCAGGCGCGGTTCGCGATCGCCTTCTCGATGACCTCGAGGATCTCCTCGCGCACGAGCTCATCGCGGTCGATGAGGGCATCGCGGAGGGCCGCGTGGACATCGCGGTTCTCGGCCAGGGCCGCCTCCACCCGCTCCTTCTGTGCCGCGAGGATGTCCTCGACGCGCTCCTTGCCTTCCTTGTCGGAGAGCACCTTCGCGACGAGGTTCGGCCCCCCGATCGGCCCATGCGTCACGGCGTCGTACGAGATCAGCGAGCCGGCCATCCCGAACGAGCCCACCATGTTCGCGGCGCAGCGTCGTCGCGTGCGCGAGGTCGCCGGCCGGGCCGGTGCCCGATTCGCCGAGGCACTGCTCCTCGGCGACCAGCCCGCCGAGCGCGATCGCGATCCCGGACTCGATCTCGGACCGCGTGCGCGTGAAGCGCTCCTCCTCCTCGCTGTGCGCGAGCAGCCCGAGCGAGCCGCGGCGCTTGATGATCGAGAGCACCTCGAGGCGCCGGTTGTTCCCGAGCAGGTAGGCGACCGTCGCGTGGCCCGCCTCGTGCGTCGCCACGGCCTCGCGGTCCGTGTCCGTGTACGCCGAGGGCTGCTTCAACCCGATCTCCTCGGTGAACTTCGCCTCCATCACGTCGTCGAAGTTCATCTCGCGCCGACCCGACCGGAGCGTGACGAGCAGGGCCTCGTCGAAGAGGTGCTCGATCATCACCGGCGTGTACCCGAAGGTCTCGTGCGCGATGCGTTCGCGGGCCGTAGGATCGTCGAGCTGCTGGTGGTGCTTCTTGCGATCGAGGAAGAAGTCGATCAGGTCGCTGCGCTCGGCCTTGGTCGGCACGTCGAAATAGAGGCGCCGGTCGAAGCGCCCCGGCGCAGGAGCGCCGGATCGAGCGAGTCGCCACGGTTCGTGGCGGCGATCACCAGGATGTTGTTGTAGCTCGGCTTGCGTCACGCGGACCTGCCGGTCCGTCGGCAGGTACCCGTTGACCCACCCCAGGAACTTCGTCCGCATCCGCGTCCGGAACCGCGGCTGGTCGAACGACTGCAGCTGGATCAGCAGCTCGTTCACCATCGCGCCCGAGTCGCCCGACGCCCATGAAGCGCGAGACCGAGCGAGCCCCGTCGGGCGGCGCGGTAGCTCGGGCTCGCCCCCGCCACGCGTCATCGCGATCGCGTCGATCTCCTCGATGAACCCGATCGCGCCCCCTTCCTTGCGCGCCTGCTTGCGGAGCGCCTTGAAGAACGAGCGGATCCGGTAGCGCCGTCATCCCCTGCCACATCGACTGGAACGACGGCGCCGAGATGAACAGGAACGGCACCCCGGCCTGCTTGGCCATCGCCTTGGCGAGATACGTCTTCCCCGTGCCGGGCGGGCCCTCGAACAGGATCCCGCGCGCGGCGTGCCGCCGAGCTCGTCGCGGAACGTCGCGTAGCCCAGGAACACGTCGAGCGTGCGCACGACCTCGTCCACCTGGGCATCGAGGCCCTTGATGTCGGTGAGCCCGACCTCGACCTGCTCGGGGTGGACGACGATGTGCGGAGACTTCCCGTTCATCAGCGGATGCCATCATGAGCACGATCGCGAGCAGGATCAGGATCGGGAACAAGAGGATGACCCAGTCCTGGGGCAGCGCGGGCAGCTTGGAACGGGTTGCCGTCGATGAACCGGTGGAACAGGTAGACGTCCAGGAGTCCGATCAGCACGATGCCGCGGAGGAGCCGCTTGCGCTTCGTCCGCTCCCGCTGGGCGAAGACGTCCGCCCGCCCCTTCTTCAGGAGGGTCGAGTCCTCGAGCAGCGCCGCGGTGGCGTGTTGCTTGTCGGTCACGGGCGAGTTCTCCCTGGTTCGGGGCCGAAGCCCAGGGTCCGTATGGGGGACACGCTATACCGGGTCCGGTCGACCCGGCTATGGGACCTTCGGCCATGAACTCGCGTCGAACGCCGAGCGGCGATCCGGCGCGCGACGGGCCGGTTGGGACCCTGAGATAAGGTGCGCCCGTGGCCAGGAAGAAGCAGCCGCCGGTCAGCCCCGAAGACAAGGAGCTCATCGGCGCGCTGCTGCGTGCGCTACGCCGCGCGGCCGGGTTCCGGTCGGTCGACATGGCGGCCGCCCGCGACGACTGCCCGGCGGCGATGGCCACGATCTACTCCTACGAGCGGGGCGACCTCACCCCGTCGCTGGCCCAGTTCCTCGAGCTGGTGGAGTTCTACGTGCTCGGCGCTCCGCCCCGCCCGAAGGGCGCGAAGCCCGAGGGCGATCTTCGCGCGGCCGGCGTGGCGGCCGTGACCCGGGCGCTCACGCTCCGCGCCTATCACGTGGTCGACGCGACCGATCTGGTCGCGCGGATGCAGCCCGGACCCCGGGGCGCCGGTCGTGATCGGGCTCACCGACATCGACCACGTCGGCATCGCCTGCGCGGACCTCGAGGCGTCGGTCGGCCCAGTACCGGCGCATGCTCGGCGTCGAGCCGTCGCACCGCGAACGCGTCGACGACCAGGGCGTGGAGGAGGTCCTTTCCCGCGGGGACGTCCTACGTCCAGTTGCTCGGGGCGCTCGGACCCGACACGCCCGTGGGGCGGTTCCTCGCGGCGCGCGGGCCCGGCCTGCATCACGTCGCGTACCGCGTCGACGACATCGAGGCGGCGCTCGCGGCGCTCCGCGACGACGGCGTCCGTCTGATCGACGCGGCGCCTCGCCCGGGCAGCCGCGGCACGACGATCGCGTTCGTCCACCCGGCATCGATGGGCGGCGTGCTCGTCGAGCTGGTCCAGGAGCCCTGAGGCCGACCACGCCCGCCGTCCCGGACGTCCTCGTCGCTACGGGAGGTCGGTCAGACCTTCGCGCGACGCGCTCACCAGGACGCTGACGTTGCCCTCCGGCAGCTTCGCCGTCGCCCATCAGCTGGTGAACGCTGCCGGTCTCGGCGTACGGGAAGGTCGCGCCCAGGGTGGTCTGGATCTTCCCGTCCACCACCAGCTCGTTGAACGCCGCCGCCTGCTCGTCGTTGAACAGGTGCGAGCCCTGGTAGCGCTTCTGCATGTACCAGAGGTAGCGGACGTCCACCATCGTGTCGTAGCCGCTGGTCCCGGCGCAGATCACGACCATCCCACCGCGATCGGCCACGAAGATCGAGGTCGGGATCGTGTCCTGGCCCGGGTGCTCGAACACGATCCTGGGGCTCACCTTCTCGCCCAGGACGTCCCAGATCGGCCTTGCCGAACGCCTTCGCGCCGTCGAACCAGCCCTTCCACTCGGGCTGTCCCACGCGGGCGGGACGCCCCAGTGGTCGAAGTCCTTCCGGTTGATGTAGCCGACCGCGCCGAGCCGCGTGGCGTACTCGCCCTTCTCGTCGGACCCGACCACCGCGACGGCCCGGCCGCCGGCGTTCGCGACCAACTGAACGGCGAGCGAGCCGAGCCCGCCCGACGCGCCCCACACCAGGACGACGTCGCCCGGCTCCACCGTGTGCGGCGGCCAGCCGAAGAGCATCCGATAGGCGGTCGAGCCGGTGAGGGTCGGCGCGGCCGCCTCCTCCCACGTGAGATGGGGCGCCTTCGGGAGGCACTGATGCGCCTGGACCTTCGAGAACTGGGCGAACGAGCCCCAGCAGCTGTCGTAGCCCCACACCCGGAAGCTCGCGGCCAGGCCCGGGTCCTTGCCGGCCGCACCCAGGGGTCGTCCTCGTTCCACTGCCCGGCGTGTACGACGACGCGATCTCCCACCGCGACGTTCGTGACCTCGGAGCCGACCGCGTACACGATGCCGGAGGCGTCCGAGCCAACGATGTGGAAGTCGGTCGGCTCGCCCCAGCGTGCCTGGCCCTTCGTGACGTCGATCGGCATCCCGCGCGCTGCCCAGACGTTGTTGAAGTTCACGCCCGGCGGCCATCACCGCGACGAGCGCGTCGTGCGGCCCGAGCTCGGGGACGTCGATCACCTCGTCCTTGATCGCGCTCTCGGGATCGCCGAAGCGCTCCGGACGCACGAGCTGCGCGTGCATCTGCGCCGGCACCTCGCCGATCGGGGGAAGCTCGCCGATCTCGTACAGGTCCTTGCCCATCGTCCCCACCCTCTTCGAAGGACGCGCGACGCGCGCGTCGATCCGACGGTCGCGCGGAACCCTAGCAAGCCGGCCCCGCGCAGACGACGGAGGCCGGGACGAGCCCGGCCTCCGATGTGCGCTGGCCACGTCGGATCAGACAGGCATCGGCGGGAGCGCCGCCACCACCTCCGCGCTTGGGCCGGAACGAGGCCGCCATGTCCTCCTGCGTGAAGGCGCCCGAGGTCTCGCCGGTGGTCGCGTACCGATAGAGGGCGGCGTTGAACACGCCGGTGGTGGCTGAGCCGACCGCCATCAGGACGCCGATCGCCACGACGAGCAGCGCGATCCCGAGCACGGGGCGACCGCCGTGATCAGGCCGCCGACGATCAACACCGGGATCGAGACGAGGAAGATCGCGATCCCGATCGTCCCGTTCCCGACGAAGGTCTCACCCCACCGCTGGCGGAAGATCGAGCCCGACCGCTTGATCGCATCGCCGACGCCGACCGGCTCGAACAGCAGGACGGGCACCACGAAGAACGTGAGCACGGTCCAGGCGATCCCCACGAGGCCGAGCAGGATGCGCCCGAGCAAGCCCGGCGCGCTCCTGCAGGGAGCGGAGGATCATCCCGACGGTCGCGGTGATCACGGCCCACACGAAGATCTTCCCGATGTGCTGACGGGCGAGGGCGAGCCCGTCGCGGATCGAGGCATCCTCGCCCCGGAGTCGCTTCATCGCGGTGCCGATCACGGCGGCGTTGAAATAGATCGAGACGAACGCGAGGGCCACGTACATCAGGAAGCCGAGCACGTAGAGCGCCGGGCTGACCTCGGACGACTGGTTCTCCGGAAGCCCGATGCCGAGCGCCCCCAGCGCGAACACCGCCATCACGATCAGCGAACAGAAGAACGAGATGACGGGCAGCCACAGCAGTTCCCGGTCCTCCCGGACGACCTGCCAGCTGGCCTTCGCCAGCCGGAAGCCGCGCGAGAGCGAGTTCATCGAACCTCCTCGAGATGGGGACGTCTGCGGGTCATTCGACACCCCGCACCCCACGGATGCCAGCCTTTCGGCTATCCCGCGGGCAGGTCGACCGCCGGGCACACGGGTGCCCGGGGGCACCACGCGCAGTGGGTCCCGGCCGTGAGCGCCGGCTCGCGCCCGGCGCGAAGGGCCGCCGCCGATCGCGCCGCCGCGATCACGCGGTCGGCCGCCCGGCCGAGCGACGCCTCGGAGATGTCCTCGGCCTGCCACTCGCCCGACTCGAGGAAGAGCGACGCGCCCGCGGTACGGGCGGCACGCCGAACCGCAGCGTGAGGAGCAGGGCGTAGAACCGCATGTCCTCGGCGAACTCCGGGTACGCGGCGCCGGTCTTCAGGTCGATCGCGAGCCTCGTGGCACGCATCGGGTCGGTGCGATCGGGACGCGCCGAGCACGAGGTCGATCTGACCGGTGAGGGTGAGCTCGCCGCCCGCGAGCTCGGAGCGCACGCGGAGCTCGCTGATCGGCGCGAGCTCGCGGCGGAGCTCCTTGAGCGGCGGGAACGTGCCCCGGAACAGCTCGACCCGGCGCACCACCTCCATCAGGACCTCGTCCTGGTCGGCACGGCCGAGCTCGCGCCAGTACTCGCTGAAGCGTTCTTCCCGCTCGATCACGCGATCGGCCGCCACGGACGCCGACGTCCCAGGCCTCGAGGTGGTCGCGGCTGCCGACCTCGACCTCGATCGCCTTGTGCAGGAGCACCCCGGCGGCGGACTTCGACGGAGTGCGAGAAGGGCGGCGCCTCGCCCTGGATCTTCGCGAGGAACGACCCTTCGCAGCGGTCGTGGTCGGTGAGATGGGCCTTCCCGAGCCAGAGCGGCTCGCGCAACTCGAGGCCCCGGACGGCCTCCTCGATCCGGTCGCGGAGCCGCTGCGGCAGGTCGGCGGAGAACGAGGGACGCGGCTCGGTCCCGATCAACTGGTCGAGCGTGCGACGCTGGGGACCCGTGAGCTCCATGGGAGCATGCTAGAGAGCTGAACCGACATGGCGGAGACTCCCGACGACATCCTGCGCGCGCTGGCCGACCCCGAGCGGCTCTCGATCGCGGGCGCGCTCGCCCGGCGCGATCGGTCGGCCACCGAGCTCGCCGATGAGCTCGACCTGCCGATCAAGCGCGTCCGCCAGCACCTGAACCGGCTCACGACGACCGGCGTCGCCCGGCTGAACGACGACCGCACCTCCGTACCGGCTCGACCCCGAGACGCTTCGATGGGCCGCCGCCCAGGTGGGACCGCCGAGGGATGCGGGGCTGGCGCTCGGCGCCGCGAACGACGACGAGGAGGCCGTGCTCCGGACCTTCTTCCGCGCGGGGCGACTGACCGAGATCCCGATGAAGGAGTCGAAGCGCCGCATCGTACTCGAGCGGATCGCGATCGAGTTCGAGCCGGGGCGTCGGTACGACGAGCAGGAGGTGAATGTGATCGTGGGCGCCTTCTTCAACGACTACGCGGCGATCCGTCGCTACCTCGTCGACGAGGGGTTCCTGGACCGGGATCACGGCGTCTACTGGCGGAGCGGGGGCCGCGTCGACCTCTGACGCGTGCCGTTCCTCGGGGGCGAACCTCGGGTCGACGCCACCGCGCCGCGGATGCTAGGTTCCCCGCGCCGGCGACCGTCGGCACCTCCCTTCCCCGGTTCGCTCCGCCATGTCGTCGACCAGGAGACACGAACATATGGACCGACCCGCATCGAACCGCATCCGACGGACGGCGCTCCTGGCCCTCACCGTCGCGCTGACCCTCGGGCTCGCCCCCGCCGCGAGCGCCCACCACCGGGCGGGGCCGTGCGACGTCCACCGGCTCCCCGGCGAGACGGTGGTGCACCACTCGAAGGAGCTGATCCGGTGCGCCTCGGCCAAGTGGCCGGTGCCCGGCGGCGCCGCCAGAGCGATCTGCATCGCCGATCGCGAGAGCGGTCTGATCCCCACGGCGGCATCGCCGGGGGCGACTTCCTGGGGTTGTTCCAGCATATGGCCAGCGCCTGGGCCGACCGCTACGCGGCCTGGGCGTTCCCCGGCTGGCAGTTGAAGGACGACGCGCTGAACGGCCGCACGAACGCGATCGTCACGATCCGCATGGTGAGCGACGGCGGCTGGGGTCCCTGGGGAGCGCTGGGCTGCTGACGGCTGGCGCGACCGCCCGAGCTCGCGCCCGGAGCCACGTGCGCCGGTAGACTCGCCGCATGGCTACCACGGACAACGACCCGGCCGTCGGCCGCACGACCACCGTCGAGGAGCGCATCCAAGAGCTCCGGGCTCGCAAGAAGGCGACCCTGACCCCGGGGGGCCGTGACGCCGCCAAGAAGCAGCACGATCGCGGCAAACTCACCGCCCGCGAGCGCCTCGAGATCTTGATGGACAAGGGGTCGTTCGTCGAGACCGACCCCTTCGCGATCCACCGCGCGCACGATTTCGGGATGGATCGCAAGCGTCCGCCCGGCGACGGCGTGATCACCGGCTACGGCACGATCGACGGCCGCAAGGTCTTCGTCTCGTCACAGGACTTCACGGTCTTCGGCGGGTCGATGGGCGAGGTGATGGCCCAGAAGGTCTGCAAGGTGATGGACCTCGCGATCAGCACGGGCGCTCCCTACATCTCCATCAACGACTCGGGCGGCGCCCGGATCCAGGAGGGCGCGGCGAGCCTGGCCGGCTACGGCTACATCTTCGAGCGGAACGTGCGCGCGTCGGGCGTGATCCCACAGATCAGCGTGATCATGGGACCGTGCGCGGGCGGCGCGGTCTACTCGCCGGCGATCACCGACTTCACGTTCATGGTGAAGGAGACCTCGCACATGTTCATCACCGGCCCTGACGTGATCAAGACCGTCACGGGCGAAGAGGTCACGATGGAGGAGCTCGGCGGGGCGATGACCCACGCCGGCAAGTCAGGCGTGGCGGCCTTCGTAGGTGAGGACGACGAGGACGTGCTCCAGCGGGTCCGGTACCTGTTGTCGTTCCTGCCGAGCAACAACCTCGAGGATCCGCCGGCCTACGCCACGACCGACGACCCCGACCGGATGGCCGAGGCGTTGACGCACATCGTGCCCGACCGGGCCGCCGAGCCGTACGACATGCACGAGGTGATCCGGTACATCGTCGACGACGGCGAGTTCCTCGAGGTGTTCCCCCTCTGGGCGATGAACATCGTGATCGGGTTCTCGCGGCTCGACGGGCGCTCGATCGGGATCATCGCGAACCAGCCGAAGGTGATCGCGGGCACCCTCGACATCGAGGCGAGCGAGAAGGCGTCGCGGTTCGTGCGGTTCTGCGACGCGTTCAACATCCCGATCCTCACGCTGGTGGACGTCCCCGGGTTCCTGCCGGGCGCCACGCAGGAGTACAACGGGATCATCCGGCACGGGGCGAAGCTGCTGTACGCGTTCGCGGAGGCGACCGTCCCGCGGATGACCGTGATCACCCGCAAGGCGTACGGCGGCGCCTATCTGGTCATGAACTCGAAGCACCTTCGCTCCGACGTGGCGTTCGCGTGGCCCACCGCTGAGATCGCCGTGATGGGCGCCGAGGGGGCCGTGAACGTGGTGTTCCGGCGGGAGATCGAGAAAGCCGCCGACCCCGACAAGAAGCGCGCCGAGATGATCAAGGAGTACCGCGAGAAGTTCTCGACGCCCTACGCGGCGGCCGAGCGGGGCTTCATCGACGACGTGATCGAGCCCGCGGAGACCCGGGCACGGCTGATCCGCTCGCTCCGCATGCTCTCGACCAAGCGCGAGGCTGTCCCCGCCCGCAAGCACGGGAACATCCCGCTCTAGGAGGCGCCAGGTCGATGCCGATCCGCGACGAAGGGGAACGCCGGTTCGAGCTCCCGGAGGACCTCACGCCCGAGGAGGAGCGTGCGATCCTGATGGGGCTCGAGCGGTTCTTCCTGCAGGAGAGCCGGAAACCGGCCCCCTGGGTGCTCCAGGGGCGGGTCGAGGCCACCGGACAGGGCACGCTCCAGATCCGCCGGTACGCCCACGAGCCCTGGCACGGCCAGCAGGCGCCGTTCGCCCGGCGCGGGGTCGCCCCGATGCACGGCCGCTCCGACGTCCGCTGAGGCCGAGGTGGACCGCGGCGACGACCGGCTGCCCGACGACTTCTCCTTCGGCGACTTCCTGGAGGCGGTGCGGGCGGCCGACGACGAGCGGGCGACCGATCCCGGGCCTACGGACACGCTCGGGCCCGAGGACGCCGACCTGCCGACCGACGGCGACGGCTGCGTGGAACTCGCCACGGTCCGTGCGGTGGACCTCCCGGCGTTCCTCGCGCGGCTCCGCGACGCGGGGTTCACGCCGCACGTCGAGATGCCGGAGGACGAACCGTTCGACACGGCGACCGCCTCCGTGTTCGTCCCGTGGCCCCGGCTGGCGGAGGCCCGTCGTCTGATGGGGCTGGAGGCCTGACGATGGGCTGGACGGTCACGCCGGGCGAGGCGAGCCGGGAGGATGCCGAGCGCACCTTCCGCGACGAGGGGTGCGGCAGGACTCGCGGCTGGACCAACGGTCCGGGCGACCGGTACGGCACCCACGCCCACGACCGGGCGAAGGTGCTGTTCTGCCTCGAGGGCTCGATCGTGTTCCACACCGACGACGGCGACGTCTCGCTGACCGCCGGCGACCGGCTGGACCTGGAGGCGGGGACGCCGCACGGCGCGACCGTTGGGCCCGACGGCTGCGCGTGCATAGAGGCGTGGGGCCTGTGAAGGCCGCGTTCCAGGTCGATCAGCTCTGGTTCTCGGCGCCGGGAGGGATCGGAACGTACGTGCGCGAGCTCGCCCCGGCGATGGCCGGCGAGGAGGGCGTCGACCTCACGCTCTTCCACTGCCGCTTCCCCGAGCCGGGACCGGTGTGGCTCAAGGGGTTCCCGACGTTGGAGATCCCCGGCCCGATCCGCACGCTCTACCCGCAGTGGGACCTGGCGGCACGACCGAAGCTCCCGCCTTCGTTCGACGGGTTCGATGTGATCCACGCCACGAACCCGGCCTCGGTGCCCCCGGTCCGTCGCCGGCAGGCGCTCGTCGTCACGGTGCACGACCTCGCGTTCGAGCATCACCCGGACCTGTTCCCCACCAGCTGGCGCTGGCTCTACCGTGCCGGGGTACGTGCGGCCGTGAAGCGGGCGGCCGCGATCCTCGTGCCGACCGAGAGCACCGCGAACGACCTCTTGAGCCGACACGACGTGGCCGCCGAGCGCGTGCACGTCACTCCCCTCGGGGCCTCGCTCCCTACGACGCCAGACGATCCGGGGCCGGTCCTGGACCGCCTGGGGGTCACGCGCCCGTACGTGCTGAGCGTAGGAACGCAGGAACCGCGCAAGAACCTCGTACGGCTGTTGCGTGCGTACCGGCAGGTCGCTCCGGACGTGCCGCACGCCCTGGTGCTCGCAGGTGCCGAGGGCTGGAACACCGACGAGCTGCGGTTGGAGCTGGATCGGCCGGGCGCGGGCACGATCGTGCGCGCGGGCCACGTGTCCGACCAGGACCTCGACGCCCTGTATCGCGGGGCTGACGCGTTCGCGTACCTCTCGCTCTACGAGGGGTTCGGGCTTCCGGTCGTCGAGGCACTCGCGCGCGGCGTGCCGTCGGTCGTGTCGAACGCGTCATCGCTGCCCGAGGTGGCCGGGGACGCGGCCGTCCTCGTGGACCCGGAGGACATCGGTGAGATCGCCGACGCGCTCGCGCGGGTGCTCACGGATCCCGGGGTGGCCGACGACCTCCGGCGCCGTGGGCGCGAACGAGCCGCCCGCTTCACCTGGGGGGCCGCCGCCCGCGCTACCCTCGAGGCCTACCGACGCACGACGGGAGCCGCATGAAGGTGTCGTTGATCGCCACGGTGCTGAACGACGCCGACCACGTCGAGGCGTTCCTCGATTCCGTGGGCGCACAGACGCGGGCTCCCGACGAGGTCGTGGTCGTGGACGGTGGCTCGACGGACGGCACCGCCGCCCTCCTCGCCGATGCCGAGGGCGTGACCCTGATCGAGGAGTCCGGCGCCAATATCTCGCGGGGCCGCAACGTCGCGATCGCGGCCGCCTCGCACGACGTGATCGCGGTCACCGACGCCGACTGCGTGCTCGAGCCCGACTGGTTGGACGCGCTCCTCCGACCGCTGGAGGAGGGCGCGGACGTGTCGATGGGCTTCTACCTGCCGGTCACGGACGGCTTCCTATCGGAGTGCCTGGCCGCCGTGAACCTGCCCCTGGAGGCGAGCGAGGTCGACCCGGCGACGTTCATGCCGAGCGCCAGGTCCGTCGCCTTCCGCCGGGACGCGATCGAGACGGTCGGGGGCTACCCCGAGTGGCTCGACATCGGCGAGGACATGTGGGTGAACCACCGGTGGCGCGAGCGCGGGTTGGATCTGCGCTTCGCGCCCGAGGCGGTGGTCCGGTGGCGCCTGCGTCCGACGCTGCGGACGACGTGGTGGCAGTACTTCCGGTACGCCCGGGGCGACGCCCGGGGCGGCCTCTACCCCGAGCGCCACGCCCTGCGGTTCGCGGTGTACGCCTCGCTCGCCGCCGCGCTCGCCTCGCGGCGGACCTGGCCCAAGGTGCTCGCGGGCGCGGGAGCGGTGGCGTACTCGCGGGAGCCGGTCCGGCGCGCCGCGCGACTCACGCGCAACCGTCGCGAGCGGGCGCTCGCGACGGTCGTCGTTCCCGCCCTCATGGCGTGGATCGACACCGCGAAGATGGCCGGCTACGCGGCCGGCCTCGCCGAACGCCTAGGCATCTGACCGCCGGTCACCCTCCGATTCGACCGTTGCCGGGCGCCTCCCTAGGCTCCGCGCCATGAGACGCGTCGTGGTCAGATCGTCGCTCGCCCTCCTCCTCACCGCATGGCTCCTCGCGCCGGGGCCTGGATCCGCAGGTGTCACCCCGCCTCAGATCCGCATCAAGGTGATGTCGTTCAACATCCAGTACGGGGCCTCGTACTCGACGCTCCGGGCCGTCGTGAAGGCGATCCACGCGGCCGACGCCGACGTCGTCGGGCTGCAGGAGCCCTACGGGAAGACCCGAAGGATCGCGCGGATGCTCGGGTGGTACGCGTCGCCGCGGATGCACATCGTGAGCCGGTTCCCGATCGTGCACCCCGACGGCAGCCGCGTGCCGGGCTCGCCTGGCGGACGGATCCCCGAGGGCGCCTGGGCCTACGTGGTGCTCGGCGACGGTGCGGTTGTCGCGATCGCCCAGACCCACACCCCGTGGTGGCCGAGCGGCATGTACGCGATGCTCCAAGGCGGGTCGGAGGCGGACGTGCTCGCCGGCGAGCAGGGCAAGCTCGCCTGGCTGCGTCCGCACCTGGACGCCGTTGCCGGACCGATCGGTGACGGGCTGCCGACGATCTTCGTGGGCGACCTGAACACGCCCTCGCACCTGGACTGGACCCCCGAGGCCGTGGACGCGCTCGGGTGGCAGCCGCCCTACCTCGACCCTCCGGGCGAGCGCTTCCCCGTCGCGTGGCCGGTGACCGTGGCGATGGAGGATGCCGGGTTCACCGACACGTACCGTGCGGTCCATCCCGATCCTGTCGCCGACCCGGGCTTCACCTACTGCGCCGACCTCTACCCCGCCTGCGGTCGATGGGACACCTGGGACCGGATCGACTACGTGTACACCGCCGGCCCGATCGCGCCGCTCCATAGCCGCGTCGTCGGCGAGGGCGGGCCGTACACCGACATCGTGAGCCTCCCCTGGCCAACGGACCATCGGGCCGTCGTGTCGACGGTCGACGTGACCCCGGTCGCGCCGCCGTCCTTCGCCGCGCCCACCGACGAGCGTGTCACCGCGGGACGCACCGTCCACGTGGTCTTCCACGACCCGGCGTCCGGTGGGCGCACGATCGGCATCTGGGCTCCGGGCGACGACCCCGCGTCGGATCCCGCCGCGGTCTCGGCGTCCCTGGGGAGCGGGGTCGACGACGGGGTGGTTCGGCTCGACACCGACGGGCTCGCGCCCGGACCGTCGACCGTGGCCCTCATCGACGGCGGGGCCGTGGTGGCGAGCGCGCGTCTCGCGGTGGTCGACCGGGCCGCCGGGGCGACGATCACGACGTCGGCCGGACGGTACGCGCAGGGCGAGCCGATCCAGGTGTCGTGGACCGGCGGCCTCGGCAACCGCTACGACTGGCTCGCGTTGACCCGCAACTGCTTCGACCCGAGCGCGTGCGCGCTCCGCCAGTGGCGCTACATCGACGGGCGGCCTTACGGATCCGCGCGCTTCGGTAAAGGATCCGAGGGCACCTGGCCACTCCGGCCGGGACGCTACGCGGTATCGCTCTGCGTCGACGACGACTTCCGTTGCGTCGCGACGAGCGCGGTCTTCCGCGTCGCGGCAGCCTGAGCGGCTCGCGCCTGGCGGCGTTCTGGCGGACCGCACCGTCGCGGCCTGAGCCAGCCTTGCGGCCTAGCCGTACTCGTAGAAGCCCCGGCCGCTCTTGCGCCCGAGGTGTCCCGCGGAGACCATCCGTTGGAGCCGCGGAGGCGGCGCGAACATCGGATCGCGGAACTCCGCGAACAGCACCTCCGCGATCTGGAGCACCGTGTCGAGTCCGATGAAGTCGGCGAGCTTCAGCGGGCCCATCGGGTGGTTCATCCCGAGGGTCATCGCGGCGTCGATGTCCTCGCGGCTCGCGAACCCCTCGTCGTAGAGGCGGATCGCCGCGCACAGGTACGGGATCACGAGCCGGTTCACGATGAACCCCGCGTGGTCCTTCGCGACGACGACGGTCTTGCCGAGCCGTTCGCCGAACCCGCGGGCGAACGCGACGGTCGCGTCCGACGTCGCGAGCGATGGCGTCAACTCGACCAACCCCATCACGGGTGGGGGGTTGAAGAAGTGCACGCCGATCACGCGGTCGGGGCGCCCGGTGACCGCCCCCAGCGTCGCGATCGGGATGGACGACGTGTTGCTGCCGAGGATCACCTCATCCCGGACGAGACCGTCGAGCGCCGCGAAGGTCGCCAGTTTGACCGCCGGGTCCTCGGTCGCGGCCTCGATCACGAGGTCTACTCCCGCGAGCGCCGCGACGTCGGTGACGCCGTGAACACGACCGAGGATCGCTCCACGATCGTCCTGCGTGAGCTTGCCCCGGTCGACGGCGCGGGCGGTCGACGCCTCGATGCGGGCGGTGCCGGCGGCCACGAGCTCGTCGGTCGGCTCGAGGAACACCGCCTCGATCCCGACCCGCGCGACGACCTCCACGATCCCCGAGCCCATCAGGCCGCAGCCGACGACTCCGACCTGCCTGATGTCCTGCGGTCCCACGGCCTCGACCCTCCGGTGCGGACCTCCTACGGGCCGCGCGTCGTGCGCAAGCCTACAATCGTTGCCATGTCCGGCTCCGGCACACCCTCGAGCGCGCAGCGGAGCGCCGCCTTCTGCGTCGCCACCGGGGGCGTGCTCCTGGGGCACTGGCTCACCTACACCCTCGCCGGTCCTCGCGGTCATGGAGCCTCTGAAGCACTGGCGCACACGGGACATGGCTATCTCACGCTCGCGAACGACCTCGCCCTGACCCTCGCCCTCGCGGGGGTCGCCCTCGTGTTCCTCGGGCGGCTGACGCGAGGCGACGACGTGGGCCCCGGCTGGCGCTCGACGGCGCTTCGCCTCGCGGTGTTCCAGATCGCGGCGTTCGGCGCGATGGAGACGCTGGAACGGCTCACGGCCGGCGCGCCGATGCATGACCTCCTGGGCCTGATCCCGGTGGGGGTCGCGGTGCAGGGCGCTCTGGCGGTCGCCGGCGCCCTCTTGATCGCGTGGCTCCTCCGAGCGGCGGCCTCGATCGAGGCCGCACTCGGCACCGTGCCGGCCCTCCCCCGCCCGGCCGGCGTTCGGCTCGCGTTGCCGTCGGTGGTCGCCCTCGTCCGGTGCGACGTCGTCGCGGTCGGGATCCGCGGCCCTCCCCCGGTCCGCTGACCCCCGGCGCCCAAGGGGCGCTCAGCCCAACCGGAAAGGAGATCCACTTGCGTTCCACGTTCCGCACTCGCGCGGCCGCTGCCCTCTGCGTCGCCACCTTCTACCTGCTCGGCCCCGTCGGCATGGCCTCGGCTCATGTGGGCACGTCCGTCGGCCACATCGACATGGAGACGGGCTTCCTCGTCGAGCCTGCCTACGTGGGCCAGCCGAACGGCGTCGTGCTGATCCTGATGCACGAGGGCAAGCCGGTGAACGATCTCGGCGATGCCGTGACGGTTCAGGTCACCTTCGGCGACGAGACCACGGATCCACAGACCCTTGAGCCGAACTTCTTCTACGAGGACGGGACGCTCGAGTCCGGGACCCCGGGCGAGTACGCCTACCACTTCATCCCGTCGCAGCCCGGCCCGTACACGTTCCACTTCCAGGGCACCGTGGACGGCCAGAAGATCGACGAATCCTTCACCTCGGGCCCAAAGACCTTCGACGAGGTCGTCGATCCGGTCACGGCAGCGTTCCCGGCCGTGACCGCCCCCACGAACGAGGAGCTGGCAACGAAGCTCGACCAGGAGACAACCCGAACCGACGACGCCGTCGCCCAGGCGCAGGCTGCGGCGTCCGACGCCCAGTCGGCAGCCGATAGCGCGAAGACGATCGCCATGGTCGGGCTGCTCATCGGCACGATCGGCGTCATCGCCGCGGTCATCGCGCTCGTCACGCGGAAGCGCGCCTGACCGATGCTGGCGCACGCCGGATCCGTCGACGAGACGTGGTCCGTCGTGATGATCTTCGCCGGCCTCTGGGCGGGGTGGGCCGGGTGGTCACGGCTGAAGGGCCGTGGCTTCCCGCGCCTGCCCCGTGCCGGGGCGTACGGCCTGATGGGCCTGGCCGGCCTCCTGGTCGTAGGCGCACTCTTCCTGCCACGAGCGATCCTCGGACCGCCGCCGCCGGCGGCGGTCCGGCCGACGACGTCCGCGATACTCTCGATCGTGCAGCCGACCGAAGGGGCCAGCGTCGACGGCGATGAGCTCACCGTGGTGGTCCATCTCGCGGGAGGGCACCTCATCGATGATGGCTCGACGACGAACGCCCCCGATGCGGGCCACATCCACGTGATGATCGACGGTGGGATGCTGTCGATGGGCTACGGCCTCGAGCAGACGATCCCGATCGGCGACCTGACCGAAGGGACGCACGAGATCGAGGCCGAGTTCGTCGCCGCCGACCACGGGTCGTTCGACCCGCCCGTGACGGCTACCGCCACCTTCGTGAAGGCGTCCCCATGACGCGCGGCGTTCGGATCGCGGTCGCCGTGCTGCTGGCCCTGGCGGCACCCATCGTCGGGGCCGCCCCAGCGCTCGCGCACGCCGGCCTGGAGTCGAGCGACCCTGCCGACGGCGCCGTCCTCGACTCGCCACCCGCTCAGGTCCTCCTGACGTTCTCCGAGCCCCCGGACCTCACGCTCTCGACGCTGGGGATGCTCGATGCGACCGGCGCCGAGGTCGCGCTGCAGGATCCCGAGGCGGTCCCGGGAGAGAGCGGTCGGCAGTTGTCGCTCACACCGGTCGAAGCCCTCGGCAACGGCGTCTACACGGTGACGTTCCGCGTGGTGTCGAGGACCGACGGGCATCTCACCGCGGGCAGCATCGCGTTCGGGGTCGGCCAGGTGATGGGCGAGGTCGTGCCGACAGGGAACACCCCGGCGGAGAACCCCTGGCCCTCCGCGCTGTCCGTGATCGGGAAGACCCTCCTGTACGTCGGCCTGATCTTGATCTTCGGCGCCGCCGTCGTCGGCATGGGGGCGTTCGGCGGCGAGGTTCCAGGGCGTCGGGTGCTGCTGCCCCTCGCCGGCGTGACCTCGCTGATCGGCGCGGTCGTGATGCTGGTCGCCGAGGCGCGCTCGGTGGGCGCGGGGATCGGGACGATCGCGGGATCGGACGCGGGCGAACCGTTCGTCCGCCTGATCGTCGCGTGCGTCGTCGTGGCCGTGGTCGCCACGATCGCGGGCTTCCGCCGGGACGGACTCTGGCTCGCCGGGGCCGGCGAGGCGGCCGCCCTGGCCATGTTGGTGCGCGCCACGGGCGGCCACGCGGGCGGGCGCACCCTCCAGGTCGTCCTCCAATGGATCCACTTCATGGTGGTCGCGATCTGGGTGGGCGGCTTCACGCTGCTCCTGCTGCTGATCCGCGCGCGCCGTCCGTACTCGCCCGTTGACGAGGCGCGTGCGTACTCATCCCTCGCCGGGTACGCGCTGATCGTCGTCCTGGTGTCGGGCGTCGTGCGCGCGATCGACGAGCTGGACGGATGGACCGGGATCACGAAGGCCCTCGACACCCCCTATGGCACGACGCTCGTGATCAAGGTGGCGATCGTGATCGTCCTGATCGGGATCGGCACGTTCAATCGGTTCCGGTCGATCCCGCGCCTCGACCGCGGATCGCCGCTCCTGGCTCGCCTGGTGGGGGTGGAAGTGGTGACCGCGGTCGCGATCTTCGGCGTCACGGCCACCCTGACGGGACTCCCGCCACATCCGCAGCCGGCTCGGCCCGCCCACGGCTCCACCACGCCCACGTCGATCTCGGTGGAGGGATCCGACTTCGCCACAACGGCGCACGTGATGTTGAGCGTGACCCCGGGGACTCCCGGACCCAACGAGTACGACGCGCACGTCGTCGACTTCGACTCGGGCCAGCCGCTGCCGGCCGACGCCGTGACGCTCCGCTTCGAGGCCGTGGGTCGCTCCGACATCGATGCCTCGCAGACCGACCTGATGCTCGATCCCGACGGCCACTGGATGGGCGAGGGCACCGAGCTGTCGGTCCCAGGCCCATGGACGGTCACGGCGCTGATCACGACGGGCGCGGAGGCCACGGAGGTGCCGATGTCGCTCTCCGTCGAGCCCGCCGACCAGCAGATGAACGTGACCTCCGACCCCGGTCTGCCGACGATCGTGACGTTCACGATGTCCGACGGCATGCAGCTCCAGTACTACGCGGACCCCGGCGTCGCCGGGACGAACCAGCTCCACCTCACCGCCTTCGCTGCCGACGGGCAGGAGCTCCCCTTGGCGAGCGCGACGATCGTGGTCACGCCGTCGGATGGAACGCCCGACCTGGTGGACGTGACCCGGTTCAGCCCGGGACACTTCGTCGCGAACACCACCCTCGAGGCCGGGGATTGGCACATCGACCTCGTGGCCACTACGAAGGACGGCGGGTCGCTCACCGGGGCCTACGATCAATCGATCGGATAGGAGCGACATGCGATCGACGTTCCGCATCATGCCCGCTGCCCTCTTCGCCCTCGCCCTGATCGCCGGGGCGTGCGGCGGTTCGGTTGGCTCGACGGACGGCTCCGGCACCACGGGCGCGACCCACGCGTCGATGTCGATGTCGATGGGACCGAGGCCGTCGACCGACGCCACCCTCGCGATCGTGAGCCCGAAGAACGGCGACACGATCGAAGGGAGCGACGTCCCGCTGACGATCGAGCTCGACGGCGGCACGATCGCCGCATCCGCGAGCACCGACCTCGTGCCCGACGAGGGCCACCTCCACGTGACGCTCGACGATCAGCTGATCTCGATGACCTCAGATCTGTCGTCGGTGATCGCCGACGTCGCCCCCGGCACGCACCTGCTCAAGGTGGAGTTCGTGGCCAACGACCATGCCCCATTCGATCCGCGGGTCATCGCCGGGGTGTCCTTCGAGGTCGCCGGGTGAGCTCGGCGACGCCGGCGTCCTCCGCCCCGCGCCGGCCGGCGGAGGTGCTGGGGGGCATCCTCCTGGTGGGGCTCGCGTGCGTGCTGCTCCTGGCTCGGGTGCGCGTGCTGGCCCTGCCGGGCGACACGCGCACGCTCGTCGCGGCCGCGATCCTCGGCTCGGTGACGGTCGCCGCGGTGCTGGTACCCGTCCCGTCCGACCGGCCACGGCTCCCCCGATCGGTCGTCCTCGTGATCGGGCTCGCCGGCGTGGTGGCGGCGGCGGTCGCCGCGGGGCGCCCGGTCGCGTTCCCCTCGACCGTGTGGGCGATCCCGCTCGGGCTCCTGGCGGCCGTGGCCGAGGAGGCGCTTCTGCGACGGGTGCTCTACGCCTGGCTCGAACCCGCCGGAACGGTGGTCGCGATCGGCGTCACGGCGGTGCTCTTCGCCCTCCTGCACGTGCCGCTCTACGGGTGGGCGGCCCTCCCCGTGGACCTCGGCGCCGGGTTGCTGCTGTCGTGGCAGCGCTGGGCCTCGGGGACCTGGACCGTTCCCGCGGCCACGCACGCCGCGGCCAACGTGCTGGCAACGGTGCTGCGATGAGACGCGCCCTTCTGGTCGCGCTGGCGTTCGCGATGCTGGGCTCGGCGTGCTCGTCCGGCGCCGACGCCGATCCGATCCGGATCGGCGCGATCTACCCGCTCTCGGGCTCCCAGGGCCAGGGCGGGATCGACGAGCACCGCGGCGTGATGCTCGCGGCCGACCTCGTCAACGACGATGGAGGCGTCGACGGACGGCCGATCGAGATCACCTCGCTCGACGTCGCGGGCGGCGACGCCGCGCCGGCCGCGGTCTCCCAGCTCGACGATGCCGGGATCGACCTCGTCCTCGGGAGCTACGGCAGCACGATCTCGGCGCCGGCGTCCGAAGCGGCCGCCGGCCGGGGGATGCTGTTCTGGGAGACCGGCGCGGTCGGCATGCTCACCGAGGCCTCGGATCGCGGGGAGCTCACGTTCCGCGTGCCGCCGACCGGCGGGACCCTCGGACGCGCGGCGATCGACTTCGTGAGCGAGCGCTTCGCGACGGAGCTGGGCGACGCCGGTCGCGACCTCACCTACGCGGTGGCCTACGTCGA
Organism: uncultured Actinomycetes bacterium; assembly: GCA_963816275.1. Lineage (GTDB taxonomy): Bacteria > Actinomycetota > UBA4738 > UBA4738 > HRBIN12 > JAOUEA01. The sequence goes on along the minus strand of CAWFJU010000010.1, from coordinate 52,281 downwards.
CGACGTCTACGGTCGGAGCGTCGCGCAGGGCGCCTTCGACCGCCTCGACGAGCAGGACCTCCCGACCGTCGGTCGGTTCCCGTACGACTTCCGGTCTGTGGACTACGACGCCCTCGCCCGGCGGATCGGCGCGTCGGGGGCCGACGTGCTCTTCGTCTCGGCCTACCTCGAGGACGGGATCGCGCTCCGGCGAGCGCTGGTGCGCAACCACGTTCACCTGGTCACGAGCATCGGGACCTCGTCGAGCTACTGCATGCCGGAGTTCGGCGAGACCCTCGGCCGCGACGCCGTCGGGCTGTTCGCCTCCGACAAGCCGGCGGGCGGGTCGATCGATCCCGAGGGTCTCCTCCCTGAGGGCGCGTCGCTCCTCGACCGCGCCTCCGGGCCTACCGCGATCGCTACGGCGAGGACATGAGTCCCGCCGCGCTGGCCGGGTTCTCGGCCGCGTGGGCGCTGTTCGCGGACGTGCTGCCGAGTGCGGCGAGCGCCTCGGCGGCCGACGTGGCCGACGCGGCGCGTGCGGCCGACCTCCCCTCGGGCTCGCTCCCGAACGGCAGCGGGCTCAGGTTCGGCGCGCCCGACACCCTCTCGGCCGGCGACAACCTCGCCGCGGCGAGCGTGATCTGGGAGTGGGTCCGACCCGGGCACGCGGCCGTCGTGTGGCCGCCCTCGCTCGCCACCCACGCGATCGAGCCGATGGACATCACGTGAGCACGGCGGCGCGGCGGGCGCTCGCCTCCGGGCTCGCCCTCGTCGCCGTGTGGGCCGCGCTCGCGGCCTGGTCCGGGCGGCTCTCCCCGCTCGCGCGGCTGCCGCTGCTGGACGGCCTCGGTCCGGCGGCCCCCTACCGCTGGGTGAACCCGCCGCCCGAGCTCGCGGCCGACAACCAACCGCCGAGCGCCGGCGAGTTCAGGCTCGAGCTCGGCGCCGACGGCGTGCGGGGTCAGGTGGTGTTCACGTCCGACGGCCAGGTCACCGTGGTCCTCGCCGACAGCGCGTTCGGTCCTCGCGACGGCGAGCAGAGCGTCACGCTCACGGTCGAACCGCTGGACCCGGGGACGCTGCCCGCGCCCGGCGGCGATCTCGTCACGTTCGGGAACGCGTACGCCGTGAGCGCCGTGTACGAGCCCTCAGGGACGCCCGTCAAGAAGCTCGGGGGCCAGATCGACCTGATCCTGCTGTACCCGGTCACGCCGAACGTGCACGCGGCGACCCACACGATGCTGCGGAGCGCCACCGGGACGTCGTGGAAGGACCTCGAGACCACCGACTCCCCCGCCCAGCAGCAGGTCCAGGCGCGGATCCCGGGCCTGGGCACCTTCGTGGCGGCGGGGGTGCCGGCGCCGTCGCCGGTCGCGCCGGCCGAGAGTGGCGGCGGCTCGAACACGACCGCGGTCGTCCTGCTGGTCCTCGCAGGGTGCGCGCTCCTGGTGGGGGTCGGCTTCTTGCTTCGGAGCCGGCGGGGCGCCTAGGTCCCCGGCCTCGTCGAGCCAGGCCTAGCCGCAGGCCGCGACGAGCAGCGGGTACGGGTTGATCGCGTCCTCGATGATCGAGTAGCCGTAGTAGCTCGCCGGCCAGCTCGACGGCATCACGTTCGGGTGGAACTCGAAGTGGTTGTGCGGGATGCCGGTCGCGTCGCCGGTGTCCCCCACGTACCCGATGATGTCGCCCGCCGAGACCGGCCCGTTCGAGTTCGAGCTGTAGCTCGAGAGGTGGGCGTTGTAGACGGTGCCGTAATTCCCGCTGACGAAGACGACGTTGCCGCCGAGCGAGTTGTAGTCCGAGTCGCGCGTACCCGTCGAACGGTGCGTAGATCGGTGTGCCGCATCGGGGCGAGCATGTCCACGCCCTTGTGCAGGTGGTACCCGCCGGCGTAGCGGGGGGCGCCGAACCCGTCGCCGTAGCTCCTCGGCGAACCGGTCGGGCACACCTGGAGCACGTGCTCCCAGCCGGGCGGCATCGGGACGCTGCTGTGGCCGCCGCCGTACCCCTGCGATGCGGCGGCCGCGATCGCGGCCTTGTACGCCTTCGAGACCTTCTGCTCGTACCGCTTGGCCTCGGCGAGCTTCGCGTCGATCGAGGCGAGCAGGTCCTGTTGCAGCGTGAAGTCGGCGAGGATCGACCGTTTGCGCGCCTCGGCCTTCCGGTGTTCCTTCCGCGCGGCGGTCTGGAGCGACTCCAACGAGGCCTCGTCGGTCTCGAGCTGGATCCGGAGGTTCTCGACCTCGCCGGCAAGGTCGGCGTCGCTCTGAGCCACGGCATCCACGAACTCGAGCCGGTCCGAGAGCTCGCCGAGCGAAGACGACCCGAGCAGGAACTCGACGTTGGAGGCGGGGCCGTTCATGAAGGCCTGCGCGGCGCGCTCGTTCAGACGCCCCGTGATCTCGTCGTAGCGGGAGCGCGCCTGCTCCAGGCGCGCGCGGGTGTCCAGGAGCTGGGCCGTGAGCGCCTCGAGCCGGCCTTCCGCCGCATCGACCTGTGCCGTGGCGATCGCCAGCCGGGCGTCGATCACGGACAGCTGGTTCCGGGCGTCGTGGACCTCCGCGAGCAGCGCATCGACCTTGGCGTTGGCGCGCTCGACGTCCTGCTTGGACGGGGTGGCGCCGGCGACCGAGGACGCCACAGCGACCGCCGCGAGGGCCAGGGTGACCGCGAGCAGCCGGAACGCGATGGGGAAGGAAGGGTGCGTTCTCGTCATATGGGGAGCATCCATGTAACCGGACGGGTCGTCCTGTTGGCAACCCGAGCCGACGGGGAAGCCTCTCCCGGGGGGAGGGGCGATGCAACCATCCTCGTCCTCCGGTCGGCGGCGCTTGAGCGGTGGGCGTCGGTCAGCGGGCGAGATCGGCGGCCTGTTCGGGCTCGATCAACGCCTGTCGCCACCCGTTGCGCTCCAGCCGCTCGCGGGCCGCGGTGAGCGTGGCCTCGCCACCCACCGGCTCGGCGCCGAAGCGTGATCCGGTCCACCACACCTGAGCCGCCCGGGCGTTCGGCGCGCCGCGCGGCCCGCCCTCGGCGTCGATCGAGGCCAGCGATTTGGCCAGCGCCGTCTCCAGGTCGCCTTCGACCAGCGCCACGATCGCCTCGGCCACGAGGAGCGCTGTGGCCGATCCGGGTTCGCCCTCGGCGGTGCGGGCCACGGGGTCGCCGAGCACGAGACGCGCGGCCCCCGTGTCGCCCCGGAGCGCCTGGATCTTGGCGAGCTCGGCCGCCGTCCACGTGACGAGCGCCCGTTCCTGCAGATCCCGGCACAGGATGAACGCCTCCCGGAGGTCGCGCTCACCTTCCTCGAGTCGGCCCGCCAGGCGGTGGATCGCGCCCCGGTCGCCGAGCGCGCTCGCCAGCTCCCAGCGGGCGCCGAGCTCCCGCAGCGTCGACACCGCGAGCTCGGCATGCTCGAGAGCTTCGTCGAGCCGCATCAGGCGCCGCAGCGAGGCCGCGACCGTCTCGTGGGCGACGGCGGCGGTGAACGCCTGCTGCGCCTCCTCCCCGATCTGGAGCGCCTCGAGGGCGATCGCGAGCGCATCCTGCTCATCAGCCGTCGCCGAGGTGACGTTCGCGAGACCGACGAGCGCCCGGGACTCCGCCCAGGCGTCACGACGATCCTCGGAGCGCGCCACCTCGAGCGCCTCGCGGAACATCGCCTCGGCCTGCGCGAGCTCGTTCCGCCAGAACGGCACCCATCCCGCCATCAGGAGCGTGCGTGAGAGGACGTACGGATCGCCGAGCCGCCGGGCCGCCTCGAGCGAGCGAGCGAACAGCTCGGCCGCCCGTTCGTCGTCGCCACGGATCGTGAGCATGATGTCGGCGAGGAACCGCGACGCGTGGGCGGTCACGCGGTCGCGTCCGTCGCCGGCGACGACGAGCGCCCGGTTCAGGGCCGACTCCGCGAGATCGAACTCCCCGAGCCAATACCGTGACTCGCCCAGCATCGCCAGGCACCAGGCCTCGTGCTCGCCCCAGCCGTCCTCGGGGCCCGAGAGCGCGAGCGCACGCTGGAAGAGATCGGCCGCCGAACGCGACTCGATCCGGCGCCGGGCGAGATCGCCGGCGTTCGCGAGCGCCTCTGCCGCCCGCTCGGCGAGCGTTCGGTCGCGCGGGTTCAGGTCGAGCGACGCGAGCGCGGCCTGCTCGAGGTGGAACGCGATCGTGCGGGGGTAACGGTCGGCGGTCTCGGGCGACGACAGCTTGTTCGCCACGCGCAGGTGCAGGCGCTGGCGCTCCCGCTTGGCGAGGGAGTCGTAGGCGACGTCGCGGAGCACGTCCGAGCCGAAGCGCCAGACGCCGGGGCGGTCCTCGTCGCGCACGAGCAGCTCGTCGTCCTCGGCCTCGGCGAGCAGCTCCCTGCGCGGCTCCACGATCAGCGACAGCTCCTCGAGGTCGAATCGTCCCCTCGGGAAGACCGACGCCCGGCGCACCAGCTCGCGCGCGTCCGGGTTCAGCTGGTCGATCCGGGCCGCGATCACCGCCTGCACGGTCGGCGGCAGCAGCCGGCCGCTGGGCGCGGGGCCCATCGGCGGCAGGTTCCGCTCCTCGCGACGGATCATCCCGGTGATCTCGACGATGAAGAAGGGGTTGCCGCCCGCGTGGTTCGCCACCCGTTCGGCGTCGTCGCGGGACAGATCGCCCGTGAGCATCGCGAGCTCGATCGAGTGCGGTGTGGCGAGCGGCTCCACCCAGAGCGTCACCGCGTCGGGGATCCCCCCGGCCCAGCTCGGGCGGGCCTCGAGGAACTCCCAGCGAGCCACGCACACGACCATCAGCGGGAACGGACGGGCCTCGCGGACGAGCTGTTCGATCAGGTCCAACAGCAGCGGATCGGCCTCCTGGAGGTCCTCGAAGACGAGCACGACCGGGCCTTCGGCCGCGAGCCCCGAGAGCATCGAGAGGACGCCGCTGCGGACCTCCGCAGCGTGGTACAGGTCGTCTCCGTCCCCGTCGCCCCCCAGGCCCAGCGCGAAGCCCAGACGGCGCGCGGCCCCGTCCACGTCGTCGGCGTCGACCCATTCGCCGACGCGCTCGCGGAGCCGCCCGAGGACCTCGGCCTCGGGAGCGCCGCGCTCCTCGCCGATCTCGCGGTACACCATCTGGGCGAGCGGCCAGAACGTGACCTCCTCCTCGAACGCGCTGGAGCGGCCGCTCATGACCTTCACGCCGTCGGGGAGATCCGCGAGGAACGCCTCGACCACACGGCTCTTGCCGATCCCCGGCTCCCCGAGGAGCGTCACGAGGTGGGCACGCTGGTGCTCCTGGACCCGTCCGAACGCATCGTCGAGGAGCGCCAGCTCCCGACGGCGGTCCACCATCGGGATCGAGGCGCGCGAGGTCCCGCCGGTCATGCGGACCACCGGCCACGCCGCCAAGTCACCGTCGAACCCCTTGGCGGGCACGCTCCGCGCCTCGCCGTACTCGACGCCGTCGGCCGTGAGCTCGTGGGTCGTGTGACCGGCGAGGATCTCTCCCGGTTCGGCCGCCTGCTGCAGGCGCGCGCCGATGTTCACCTCCGCGCCGATCACGAGGTTGCGATCGGTGGCCGTGCCGATCGCCACCTGACCCGTGTTGACGCCGACGCGCAGCTGGATCGGCAGCGGCAGGCCGAGCCGCGGGCCGAGCCGCTCGGCCCGCTGGAGGACGTCGAGCGCCGCCCGGATCCCCCGCACCGCGTCGTCGTCGTGGAGCACCGGCATCCCGAAGACCCCCAGCACGGCGTCGCCGATGAACCCTTCCGCCCGTCCGCCGAGCCCCGTGATCACGTCGGTCACCATGCCGTGGAACGCCGCCAGGACGTCACGGAACCGCTCGGGATCGAGCCGAGCGGCGAGTTCCGTGGAGCCCGCCAGGTCGACGAACACGACCGTCACGACGCGCCGTTCCGAGGCCAGGGGCACCGCCACCGGGGCCCCGCAGTTGGGGCAGAACCGGGCGTGGGGCGGCAGCGGTTCACCGCAACGAGGGCAGACGTCGGGAGTCACCCAGCAAGCATAGGGGCGACGCGGGCGACCCGACCGCCCGCACGGCGTGGCGTCAGCGGCGGTATTCGATGATCTGGACAGGGTTCCCGTCGGGATCGCGGAACGTGGCGAAGCGCGCCCGTCCCTCGACCTCGCCCACGTACTCGTCGAACGTGGCGCCGCGCTCCTCGAGGGTCCATCGGGCCTGATCCAGGTCCTCGACGCGGAACACCGCCGTCCCGCTCGCCACGGGGGTCTCGCTCCCGTGAAGCGCCAGTCGAACCGGCCCCGCGTCGAACTCGGCCCACTCGTTCCCGTCGCGGCGGACCAGCGTGAGGCCAACGACATCCCCGTAGAACGCGACGGAGGCGTCCATGTCGCGGGTCCAGTAGTAGACGTGGTCGAGCGGGCCGATCATGGGCTCCGATGCTCGCATGCCGGGTGCGATCGCGTCACGCGGAGCGTGTGCGACCGACGTCTCGGGCACGCTAGCCTCTCGACCGTGAGTGCGTCGCCCTCTGCTGACCTCCGCCGCCGGCTCCGCTGGGTGTTCGTGGCGCTGGTCGCGGTCGTGGCCTTCGGCGTGGCCGGCTACGTGGTCCTCGAGGGATGGACGGTCTTCGACGCGTTCTACATGACGATCGTCACCCTCACGACCGTCGGGTTCCGCGAGATCCAGCCGCTGGACACGTCGGGGCGGGTGTTCACGATCATCCTGATCCTGATGGGCGTCGGGCTCGCGCTCATCGCCGTTTCGCTGATCGCTCGGCTCGTCGCCGACCCCGACGCGGGCGCTCGTTCGAGGAGGAGACGCATGCAACGCCAGATCGACGCACTGCACGATCACACGATCATCTGCGCCTATGGGCGTGTGGGCCGCGCGGTGGCCCGCGAGCTCCAGCGCTCGGGCGCGCCGTTCCTCGTGATCGACCCGAAGGAGGAGCTCCGCGAGCGCATGGCCGAGGACGGCGTCGTCTTCCTGATCGACGACCCGTCGTCGGAGGCGGTGCTGAAGACGGCGGGCGTCGACCGTGCACGCTCGCTCGTGTGCGCGGTCGACTCTGACGCCACGAACGTCTACATCACGCTGATCGCGCGGTCCCTGCGCCCCGACCTCACGATCGTTGCGCGGGCGTCCGAGCCCGGCTCACCCGAGCGGCTGGAACGGGCGGGAGCGAACCGCGTCGTGTCGCCGTTCGTCACGAGCGGCCAGCACATGGCGACGATGGCGATGCGCCCCGAGGTCGTCGACGTGGTCCGCACCGAGAGCGACCCCGCCCACCCCGCCATCGCGGTCGAGGAGCAGCTCGTGGAGAGGGGATCCGTCCTGGCGGGGGCGACGATCGCCTCGGCGAGCACGGCGGTGCTCGCGATCCGCCGGTCGGACGGCGAGGTCGTGGCCGCGCCCGGCCCGGAGACCGTCGTGGAGCCCGGGGACACCGTGCTGCTGCTCGCCGCCGGCGACCCGGCGGCCGGCTCGGCCCGTGCCTAGGAGCCGCCCAGGATCCGGGCCTTCTGCGCCTGGAACTCCTCCTCGGTGAGGACGCCCTTCGCGCGGAGCTCGGCGAGGCGCTCCAGCTCGGTCGTGACGTTGGGGGCGGCGCCGGCGGGAGGCGGCGGCGGAGGCGGAGCGCTCGCGGCCGCGGCCGACATCTGGCCCACGTTCCGCTTGATCTGGCGGTCCTGCTCCGTCTCGCTCGCGTGGTAGATGGTCTTCTGGACCTCCTCGGGGTGCCGGATGAACGTGAACTCGTTGCGCCCGGCCTCGCTCGCCGACTGGATGATCAGGGTGCCCGCACCCATGATCCGCTCGAACACCCCCTGCTCGAACCGCACGTCGTTGATCTTGTCGAGCGGGATCTCCATCGAGCGCTTCGCGATGAAGCCCTCGCGATGGATCACGCGGCTCGTCGTGACCACGAACTGCGAGGTCACCCACCAGAGGAGTCGTCGCAGCGGATAGACGATCAGGACCACGACGACCACGAGGACGACGACGCTCTGCGTCGCACCGTCGGCCTTCGCGACCAGCCAGCCGCCGAGGATCACCGCGGCGAGCGCGACGAGGGCGGGAAGCGACAGGGCCACCCAGTGCGGGCGGAGCTCGAGGACCACGTCCTCGCCGGGGATCAGGAGTTTTCGTGGGAACGCCATGCGCGCACGGTACTGCGGGCCTCAGGACGCAGCAACACGCTCAGGTGAGGTGCGCGACCTCGCCGAAGGCCACCACCGCGAGGCCGTCCCGCGTGTCGAGCACGAGCCCGCCGCGAGCGTCGACGTCCACGGCCCGGCCCCGGATCGGGACCCCGTCGGTCCTCGCGGCCTCGACATCGCGGCCGAGCGTCGCGGCGACCGCCCGCCAGCGCGTCCGCACCTCGTCGGACAGGCGCGGCGGGTCGACCTCGTAGCCCGCCCGGAACCGTTCGAGGAACCCCGTGAGCAGGGCCGCGGGATCGACGTCGGCGCCAAGTCCGGCGACCGGGCCGTCGAGCCTCGGCGGAACCAGGTTGATCCCCGAGCCGAGGATCACGAAGTCCAGGCGACCATCGGTCAGCCGGCCCTCGGCCAGCACGCCGCCGGCCTTCGACTCGCCGATGAGCAGGTCGTTCGGCCACTTCGCGGTGGCGTCCACGCCCGCGACCTCGCGCGCCGCCTCCGCCCAGGCGGCGCCCGCCAGCAGGGTGAGGAGCCCGGCGTCCTCGGGCGAGAGCGAGGGCCGGAGCACGATCGAGCAGAGCAGGGCCTGCCCCGCGACGTCCTCCCAGGTGCGTCCGAGTCGGCCCCGGCCGGAGGTCTGATGACCCGCGGCGACCAGCGTCCATTCCGGGGCGCCGTCCATCGCGAGGTCGTACGCCGTGGCGTTCGTCGAACCGGTAACCTCCTCCCAGCGCACGGGGGCTCGGAGGCCGGCGGCGGCCAGCGCCCGTTCGAGGTCCAGTTCCGACCGCACGACGCTCCCTTCAGCCGACCGGATACCGCAAGATACGCCGATGGCCAAGAAACCGAAGGTCCTGATCGCCAACCGCGGTGAGATCGCGGTGCGCGTGATCCGCACCTGCCGCGAGCTCGGGATCCAGAGCGTCGCCGTCTACTCCGACGCCGACCGGGACGCGCTCCACGTGGAGATGGCCGACCAGGCCTTCCACATCGGCCCCGCGCCCGCCTCGGCGTCGTACCTGTCGATCGAGGCCGTGATCGATGCGGCGCTCCGTTCGCGCGCCACGATGATCCACCCCGGATACGGGTTCCTCTCGGAACGTGCGCACTTCGCGCAGGCGGTCGAGGAGGCCGGGCTCACGTTCGTCGGTCCCTCCGCGCAGGCGATCGAGACGATGGGCGACAAGTCCGCTGCCCGGCGCGCCGCCGATGCCGCCGGCATGCCGATCGTGCCCGGCACGCCCGGGCCCGTCGACCTCAAGGTCGCCAAGAAGCAGGCCGAGCGGATCGGGTTCCCGCTGCTCGTGAAGGCGGCCTTCGGCGGCGGCGGCAAGGGGATGCACGTCGTGCGCGACGCCGCTCACCTCGAGGAATCGCTGAAGCGGGCGGCGCGCGAGGCCCAGTCGTACTTCGGGCGTCCCGAGGTCTTCCTCGAGCGCTACGTCGACCGCGCGCATCACGTCGAGGCGCAGGTGATCGCCGACGCCCATGGGAACGTGCATTACCTGGGCGAGCGAGACTGCTCGGTCCAGCGGCGCCATCAGAAGCTGATCGAGGAGACGCCCTCGCCCGTCATGACCGACGCCCTTCGCGAGCGGTTCGCCGAGGCCGCGGTGGCGCTCACGCGAGAGACGGGGTACGTGAACGCGGGGACGATCGAATGCATCGTCGACGAGGACGGCGACTTCTACTTCCTGGAGATGAACACCCGTCTTCAGGTCGAGCACACGGTCACGGAGATGGTCACCGGGCTCGACGTGGTGGCGCTGCAACTCCAGGTCGCCATGGGCGAACGGCTCGAGATCGACGTCACGCCACGGGGTCACGCGATCCAGTGCCGGATCAATGCCGAGGATCCCGGCCGCAACTTCCTGCCGGGGCCGGGGCGCATCACGCAGTTCGACACGCCGGGCGGCCCCTTCGTCCGGATCGACGCGGGGGTCGCGGAAGGGCGTGAGATCCCGGGCGACTACGACTCGATGTTCGCGAAGCTGATCGTGCTCGGCGAAGACCGCGAGTCGGCCCGGCGGCGCATGCTCCGGGCCCTCGACGAGTTCCACGTGGGCGGCGTGCCCACCACGATCCCGGTCCACCGGTGGATCCTTGAGTCGAAGGCGTTCCGCGACGGCACGCACACCACGACCTGGCTCGAACGTGCGCTCGCCGACGCCCAGCTCCCGGCGCAGGTGGACCTCCAGCCCGCCGCTCCCGCGCCCAGCGAAGGCCGGCCGGCCGACATCCTGGTCGAGGTCGACGGGCGCCGGGTGCCGGTGCGGATCTTCGACGAGCGCCGCGAGGTCGCGCCGCGCCCTCCGACGTCCCACGGAGCCCACCACGGCGAGCACGTCCACGGCGAGATCCACGCGCCGATGCAAGGCACGATCCTGAAGGTGCTGGTCGAGAAGGGCCAGGAGATCCGGGCGGGCGAGGTCGTGTGCATCCTCGAGGCGATGAAGATGGAGAACCACATCGCCTCAACGCGCGACGGTGAGGTTACCGAACTCCCGATCCGCGTCGGCCAGGTCGTCGAGACCGGGCAGACGATCGCCGTGATCGACTGATCGGTCGTCCCGAGGGAAAATCGGCGCGCCTCAAGCGGTCCGCTGCAGGAAGCCCCGAACCGCCGCCACGTACCGCTCAGGCTCCTCGACGAAGGTCATGTGACCGCTCCGCTCGAACACCACGAGCTCGCTGTCGGGGATCCCCGCGGCCGTGGCCTCCGCGGCCTGGACGACGCAGGTCCGGTCGTAGCGCCCAGCCAGCACGAGCGTCGGTGACGCGACCTCATCGAGCCGGTCCTCGACCTCGATCCCGCCGTAGCCGGCCGCCGAGGCGTGCCGCAGCACGTCGGGCGCGTAGATCGTGTCGGCCGTGCGCGTCAGGTAGTCCTCGATCCGCGGGTCCAGCGGGTCCGCGAAGTGGAAGGGGAACTGCTCGCGCATCAACTTCGCGAAACCCTCCTGGGTCTCGACGTGCGCCTCCTTGGCCCACGACGCGGTCACCTGTTCACGCAGTTCGACCGGCTCGAACGCCGCCAGGTTGCGCTCGACGGCCGCGATCCACCGCATCGAGGGGATCCCGCTGCTCACGATCGTCCGTGCCGCCATCCCGGGGAAGTCCACGGCGTTCTGCAGCGCGACGAACGCCCCGTACGAATGCCCGAGCACCGCGTAGCGCTCGAGCCCGAGCGCCCGCGCGAGCATGATCACGTCCTGCGCGTGTCGCTCCAGCGTCCAGGTTCCGGGTGGACACGGCTCCGATCGCCCGCAGGCGCGGAGGTCGACGAACAGCAGCCGGAACTCGTCGGCCAACGGATCGAGGTAGTCGGCGAACTCATGGTGGTCGAGGCCGGGACCCCCGTGGAGCAGGATCAGCGGGTCGCCGTCACCCCGCGTCTCCACGAACAGCGAGGTGTCATCGATCCGGACGAGCTCGCCGCTCAGGGCCGTCCCCACGTCTCGCGGCCCTCGATCCGGAACCCCGACTCCTTCACCTTGTATTGGCGGTTGACAGAGATCAGGAGCGCGGTGAGGGTCTCCGTGATCCTCGCCATCGACAGCGCGCCGCAGTCGACCCAGCGCATCCCGGGGATCTCCTCGATCACGCCACCCACCAGCGCCTTCGCCTCAACGTCGTCGCCGCACACCATCACGTCGGAGTCGATCGGCGACGCCAGGTCGGTCAGCGCCTTGGCGGCGATCGTGTGGAACGCGGCCACGATCCGCGGTCCCGGCCCGAGGATCGCGGCGGCCTGCTCGGCCGCCGAGCCGTGCCACGGGCGGACGATCTGCCACGCCTTCCCGCCGACCGACGTCGCGAGCGGGCTCGTGGCGTCGAGCACCACGGCGCCGTCGTCGATCCGGCCCTTCAGCGGTCGGTAGATGTCGGCCTGTCCCGCGAAGGGCACCGTGACGGCGATGAGTTCCTTGCCCGGGACCGACTCCTCGTTGCTCGTGCCGTCGATCTGTCCGCCGCCGAGGGTCTCGACCGCGCGGGCGGCGGCGTCGGCACCACGGGTGGCGTCCCGCGAGCCGATCGTGACGTGGTGCCCCGCGGCCGCCAGCCGCAGCGTCAGTCCGAATCCCTCGGCGCCCGTCCCGCCGACCACAGCGATGTCCATGGGCAGAGCCTACCCGGAGGTGCGACCGGGAGCGTGGCGAGGCCCCGCCGGCGGAGCCGGCGGGGCCTCGGCGGTCACGCGTCAGCCGGACCTAGGCGGTGCCGACCGCGGTCGGAACGACCGCGAACGAGTAGCCCGCGTCGCCCGAGCCCCATGCGTACACCTGGTAGACGGTGCCCGCCTTCAGCGAGAGCATCGCCGGCCCGATCACCGCGGCCTTCTCGCCGGGGAGGGTCGCCTTCACCTTGTAGTCGCCCTTCGGGACGTCGAACCGTGCGTGGGAGCCCCAGTCGAACCAGGTGCCCTTGATCAGCTTCGCGCCGTTGGCCCACACGTTGACGGCCGGGGCCGCGGCCGTGTGGCGGACGATCAGGCGGGATTGACCTGCCCCCGTCGGGGACACGTCGTTCCCGAAGATCTTCAGGTTCGGCGTGCCGTCGGCGTCGAGGTTCGCGACCACCGTGTTGTTCTTGCCGGCGAACAGGCCGACGTTGTCGGCACCCAGGACGACGGCCGTGCAGGCCGTGCCCTTGGCGACGACCGCGAGGTCATACCGCCCGGCCGGGAGTTCGATCCCGGCCACGACCTCGCCGGGGTTGAAGTTCTTGATCGCCTTCGCGCCGTTCACGCACACGGCGACGTCGAGCCCGGGGATCCCGTGCACGACGTTCAGGGTTGTCGTCCCCGCGGCCGACGCCGACCCGGCGCCGAACAGGGACAGTGCCATCGCGCTCACCAGCGCGAGGCCGATCACCCGCTTCCTCATCTTTGCCTCCCTTGCTGCCCTGGGCGGGCACTCCCCGCCTCTCGAGCACCGTTCGGCACGATGTCGAGACGGTTCGAAGGAACGGGAGGGCTGCATAGGTTCCGAGGTGATCCGTCCCACGGGTAGCCTAGGCCCGTGTCCGACGCGGTGACCTACACGATCGAGTTGGCCGTCGGGCTGGGGTGTCTGGTCGCGGCCGTCGGGCTCTGGCGCCGCGGATCGCTCCGTTCCCTCGCGGCTCTGTTCTTCGTAGGCGGCGCGGCCGCGATCGGGCACGCGCTCTGGGCGCTCGCGAGCGCGAACTAGTCCGTACCGGACTAGTGCGTCGGGCGATACTCGCCGAAGACGGCGCGTAACACGTCCGAGACCTCCCCGAGCGTGGCACGAGCCCGCAGCGCCTCGCGCATCGGCGGGAGCAGGTTCGCCGCGCCCGTCGCGCACTCGGCCACCTCGGCCAGCCGGGCGTCGACCTCGGCCTGGTTCCTGCTGGCGCGCAGCGCCCGCACCCGGTCCGACTGCGCCGCGGTCTCCGCGTCGGAGACGCGCTGGAGCTCGATCGCCCGCTCCTCGGCGTCCTCGAACCGGTTCACGCCCACCACGACCCGCTCCCCCGATTCGATCCCCTGCTGGATCCGGTAGGCCGCGTCGTGGATCTCATCCTGGAAGAACCCGGCCTCGATCGCCCGCACGGCACCGCCCATCGAATCGATCCGCTCGAGGTAGTCGACGGCGAGCCGCTCCAGCTCGTCGGTGAGCGTCTCGACGAGGTACGAGCCCGCGAGCGGGTCGGCGACGTCCGCCACGCCCGACTCGTACCCGATCACCTGCTGGGTGCGAAGGGCGATCGTGGCGCTGTGCTCGGTCGGGAGCGCGAGCGCCTCGTCGAAGGCGTTCGTGTGCAGGGACTGGGTCCCGCCGAGCACGGCCGCCAGGGCCTCGAGCGCCGTCCGAACGATGTTGTTCTCGGGCTGCTGCGCCGTCAGCGTCGCGCCACCCGTCTGCGTGTGGAACCGCAGGGCCTGGCTCCGCGGATCGGTCGCGCCGAAGCGCTCGGTCATGATGCGCGCCCACAGTCGGCGCGCAGCCCGGAACTTCGCCACCTCCTCGAAGAAGTTCATGTGGCAGGCGAAGAAGAACGAGAGCCTCGGCGCGAACGTCGTCCACCGCGAGACCGGCGTCGAGCGCCGCCTGCACGTAGGCGATCCCGTCGGCGAGGGTGAACGCGATCTCCTGCGCCGCGGTCGAGCCTGCCTCGCGCATGTGGTAGCCGCTGATCGAGATCGTGTTCCACTTCGGGATCCGCTGGCCGCAGTACGCGAACAGGTCGGTGATCAGCCGCATCGAGGGCCGCGGCGGGTAGACGTAGGTCCCGCGCGCCGCGTACTCCTTCAGGATGTCGTTCTGCACGGTGCCGCTGATCGCGTCCGGGCCCACGCCTTGCTCCTCCGCGACCAGCTCGTACATCAGCAGGAGGATCGGCGCGGTCGCGTTGATCGTCATGGAGGTCGACACGCGGTCGAGCGGGATCCCGTCGAAGAGCCGGCGCATGTCGTCCACTGAGTCGATCGCGACGCCGGTCTTGCCGACCTCGCCCTCGGCCCGCGGGTGGTCCGAATCCAGACCCATCTGCGTCGGCAGGTCGAACGCGACCGAAAGCCCTGTCTGCCCGCGGTCGAGCAGGTACCGGAACCGGGCATTCGTCTCGTCGGCCGTCGCCATGCCCGCGTACTGGCGCATGGTCCACAGGCGACCGCGGTACATCGAGGGATACGGGCCGCGGGTGAACGGGAAGGACCCTGGGTCGCCCAGATCGCGCACCGGATCGAAGCCCTGCCCATCCAGGTCATCGGCCCGGTACGTGGGCCGCAGTTCGATCCCGGAGTCGGTGCGGCGCTCGTCGGTCATGCGCCTCAGCCTATCGCCGGCCCCGTCGCCCCGACGCTCCTCAATCCTCGAGCAGGAAACCGCGCCCGGCGAGGTCCCGCTTGGCCGCCTCGAGGGCGTCGGGACTCGGCGCGCGCACGTGGTGGACGTGCACGCCGTTCGTGAGCGACGACAGCGGCTTCGCGCCGGAGCTGATGAGCGCGTCCATGTAGCGGTCCACGTCGGCTCGCGACGACACCATCATGGACGCCTGCACCTCTCCGTACAGCTCGTGTTCGACCACGACGTCGAGCACCGTGATCCCGCGGTCGACGAGGATCTCGAGCTCGTCGCGCGAGGCATCTCGGTCGTGGACGCACGCGAGCTGCGCCAACGTGCCCCCGCCGGCACCCTCGCCCAGGAAGTAGCCGCGCGGGCTGCCGTGGATCGGCTCGCCGCTCGCGCGGAGGATCGCGATGTCGTTCACGATCGCCTGACGGCTGACGCCCAGGGTGGTGGAGAGCGCCGCGCCCGTCGTCGGCCCGTCGCCCTCGCGGAGGATCGCCACGATGTGGGCGCGGCGCTCTTCGGACGGCGTGGTCATGGCAGCAGTCTAGGGGCCCGTCGGCCGAAGCCGTGAGCGGGGTAGGCTGCCCCGATGGACATCGTGGACCCCCGGATCGAGGCCTACACCCGAACTCTGCAGGCCCGGTACGACGAGCCCGTGCTGCTCGAGATGGAGGCCGAGGGTGAGCGCCGTGGCTTCCCGATCGTCGGCCGGAACGTCGGCGTGGTGCTCGAGATGCTGGCCCGATCGGTCAGCGCGCAGCGCGTGGTCGAGCTCGGATCGGGGTTCGGCTACTCCGCCTACTGGTTCGCCCGTGGCATGACCTCGGGCGGCGAGCTCCACCTCACCGACGGCGACTCCGCGAACGCCTCGCAGGCGGAGGCGTACCTCGCTCGCGCCGGCGTCGGGCCGGTCGTGACCTTCCACGTGGGCGACGCCGTGACCTCGCTCCGCGAGCTCGTGGGCGACTTCGACATCGTCTACGACGACATCGACAAGGACGGCTACCCGGAGGCCTGGCGCGCGGCACGCGACCGTGTCCGCGTCGGTGGCCTCTACGTCTGCGACAACGTGCTCTGGTCGGGCCGGGTGCCCGCCGACGGCGAGCCGCCCGACGGCGTCACCGACGCGATCCGGGAGCACAACGCGATGATCGCGGCCGACGAGCGTTACGTGTCGTCGATCCTGCCGATCCGCGACGGCGTGATGGTGGCCCTGCGGATCGCGTGAGGGGCCAGCAC
Source organism: uncultured Actinomycetes bacterium (assembly GCA_963816275.1). Taxonomy (GTDB): domain Bacteria; phylum Actinomycetota; class UBA4738; order UBA4738; family HRBIN12; genus JAOUEA01. The sequence goes on along the minus strand of CAWFJU010000010.1, from coordinate 36,116 downwards.
TCCCTCTCGCTCACGGCGGTGCCGGGGGCTTGAACGTGGGCTTGCACTGGTACATCGCCGAGTGAGGAGAGAACACTTGAACCGGCGTCATCCGCTTAGGGTGCTTGCACCAGCCTTCTCGATACAGATGAGTACCGACCTTCGCGTTCATGGGCGCCTGTCCCCACTCTCCCCCACCCGTCGCCGCTCCGATGCCGGCCGTGAGCACGACACCCGCGGCCAACCCCAAAGCGAACCCCCGGACTCCCCTCACGTCGCCACCTCCGCTCGATCTACGAGTCGGACTCATCACGCCCGCCACGCGACGGCCTCAAAGTAACGCAAGGACCTAGCCCAACGCCGACGCGCCGGAATGGAGAGGACGTGGCGGTCAGGTCGGGCCTGGACGTTCCGGAGTAGACTCCGCGCCGTCCGCTGGACGGTCCGGCCCACGGCGCCGGCGCCTGCCGAGATAACCTGGGAGCGATCCGACGTGGCGATCCGAGCGAGCAAGCGCAAGAGCGACTACGGCTCCGTGTACCGGGGCCATCCCGGGCAGTGGTCCTGGCTCTTCCACCGCGTCACCGGCGTGGCGATCATCCTCTTCCTGTTCGCCCACGTCGTCGATACGGCGGTGATCGGCTGGGGTCCCGAGGCCTACAACCGGGTGCTCTCGGCCTACGAGAACCCGTTCGTCCGGCTCCTCGAGCTCGGCCTCGTGACGGCCGTGATGTACCACTCGCTGAACGGGATCAAGATCACCCTGATCGACTTCTTCCCGCGGCTGGTGCGGCACATCAAGGCGATCAGCATCGCGACACTGCTGCTGTTCGTCGGCACGATGATCCCGATCGCACTGATCATGGGCAAGCAAGCCCTCGACCTCTGGAACGCGTGATGGCGACCACCACCGACCCGACGACCTCGGCGCCGCGCGGCGGTGGCGCACCGCCGAGCCGCGACCTCCGGATGGGGCGGGAGCGCCCGCTCGGCGGCTTCGAGCTGTGGGCCTGGCTCTTCATGCGGATCAGCGGGCTGCTGCTCCTGATCCTCGCGGTGGGACACGTCCTGATCATGCACATCCCCGGCGGCGGGGTCTCCCGGATCGACTTCGGGTTCGTGGCCACCCGGTGGGAGAGCCCGTTCTGGCAGACGTGGGACTGGATGCTGCTCTCGCTCGCCCTGATCCACGGGATCAACGGGCTGCGCAACATCACGCTGGACCACGTCGAACGCACCGGCGTGCGGTTCGCGGCCAACATGTTCTTCTACGTCCTGGGGTTCGTCTTGTTCGTGCTCGGCACGATCATCGTGGTCACGTTCGATCCGTCGAAGTGGCCGGGGGCCGTCTGATGGTCACCACCCACACGTACGACGCGCTCGTGATCGGCGCCGGTGGCGCCGGGATGCGCGCCGCGATCGAGTCCTCCGAGCACTGCCGGACGGCGGTGATCTCGAAGCTCTACCCGACGCGATCCCACACGGGAGCCGCGCAGGGGGGCGTGTGCGCCGCGCTCGGCAACATGGAGGAGGACTCGCCCGAGTGGCACGCGTTCGACACGGTCAAGGGCGGCGACTACCTCGTGGATCAGCCGGCCGCCCAGCTGATGACCGAAGAGGCGATCGACGCGATCTACGAGCTCGAGCACTGGGGCCTGCCGTTCAACCGGACGCCCGACGGGAAGATCGCCCAGCGCCGCTTCGGCGGCCACACCGCGAACCACGGCGAGCGCCCCGTGATGCGGGCCTGCTACGCCGCGGACCGAACGGGCCACATGATCCTGCAGACCCTGTACCAGCAGTGCGTGAAGCGCGACGTGAAGTTCTTCAACGAGTTCTACTGCCTCGACCTGCTGCTCGACGACGCGGGCGCCACGGCCGGCGTCGTGGCGTACGAGCTGGCCACCGGCGAGATCCACATCTTCCGGGCGAAGGGCGTGCTCTTCGCGACGGGCGGCTACGGCCGGATGTTCCGCGTCACCTCGAACGCGCACGCGCTCACCGGCGACGGCCCCGCGGTCGTGTTCCGCCGGGGCCTGCCGCTCGAGGACATGGAGATGTTCCAGTTCCACCCAACGGGCCTCGCGAAGCTCGGCGTGCTGCTGTCCGAGGCGGCCCGTGGCGAGGGCGGCATCGTCCTGAACAAGGACGGCGAGCGTTTCATGGAGCGGTACGCGCCCACGATCAAGGACCTCGCGCCCCGGGACATGGTGAGCCGCGCGATCTACCAGGAGATCAAGGAGGGACGCGGCGCCGGTCCCAACAACGACTGGGCCTACCTCGACATCTCGCACCTGGATCCGAAGCTGATCGAGGAGAAGCTCCCCGACATCACGGAGTTCGCGCGGATCTACCTGAAGGTCGAGCCGACGAAGGAACCGGTGCCGATCCAGCCCACGGCGCACTACGCGATGGGCGGCATCCCGACCGACGTCGACGGCCGGGTCGTGCTGGGGGCCGACGAGACGCCGGTGCCGGGGCTGTACGCGGCCGGTGAGTGCGCCTGCGTGAGCGTCCACGGCGCGAACCGCCTCGGGACGAACTCGCTGCTCGACATCGTGGTGTTCGGGCGCCGGGGCGGCGCCGACATGGCGAACTTCGTGAAGGGCGCCGGCCTGCCGGCGCTCCCCGATCAGCCGGCCTCGCGGACCCTCGGCATGCTGGACGCGATCCTCACGCGCGAGGCGGGCGACAACGCCGCCGACATCCGCAAGGAGCTCCAGGACAACATGTTCGATCTGGCGTTCGTGGTGCGCACCGAGGAGGGCCTGTCGAAGATGCAGGAGATCCTCGGGAACTTGCGTGCGCGCCACGACCGGGTCGCGATCACCGACAAGGGCAGCGTGTACAACACCGACCTCATGGAGGCCGTCGAGGTCGGATTCCTGCTGGACTGCGCGGAGGCGCTCGTCGTCTCGGCCCGCGCCCGCACCGAGAGTCGCGGCGGTCACTACCGCGACGACCATCCGCTCCGCGACGACGCGAACTGGCTGAAGCACACGCTCGCCTACCGCAACGACGACGGCTCGATCCGGCTCGACTTCAAGCCCGTGAAGATGGGCCCCTACGTCCCGATGGAGAGGAAGTACTGATGGCGACGGTGGGTGACGTCCTCAGCAGCTCCGACCAGCGAGAGGTGGGCACGGGCACCGACCTGGTGCGGCTCACCGTGAAGATCCGCCGCTTCAATCCCGAAGTCTCGCAGGACTCTTGGTGGGACGAGTTCATCGTGGAGGCCGATCCGCTGGAGCGGCTCGTCGAGGTGCTGCACGAGATCAAGTGGCACCAGGACGGCACGCTCAGCTTCCGCCGGTCGTGCGCGCACGGGATCTGCGGCTCCGACGCGATGATGATCAACGGGCGGAACGCCCTGGCCTGCAAGGTGCTGGTCGCCGACGTCGGCGACAAGGTCACGATCGAGCCGATCCGCGGCCTGGCCGTGCTGAAGGACCTGATCGTGGACATGGACCCGTTCCTGGACGGCTACAAGTCGATCCTCCCCTATCTCGTGAACGAGGGAGGCGAGCCCGACAAGGAGCGGTTCCAGTCCCCCGAGGAGCGCGCCCGGTACGACGACACCACCAAGTGCATCCTCTGCGCCGCCTGCACCACGTCGTGCCCGGTCTTCTGGGGCGACGAGGGGTACGTCGGCCCCGCCGCGATCGTGAACGCGCACCGGTTCATCTTCGATTCGCGCGACGAGGCCGGCTCGACCCGCATGAAGATCCTCTCGGAGAAGACGGGGGTCTTCCGCTGCCGCACGACCTTCAATTGCACCGACGCCTGCCCACGCGGGATCCAGGTCACGCAGGCCGTGCAGGAGGTCAAGCGCGCGATCCTGTTCGAGCGATTCTGAGTCCCTCCGAGCCCGTCCCAGGCGTTCGGTAGGGTTCCCGCGATGGCGCACCGAGTCACCCTCATCCCCGGCGACGGGATCGGCCCCGAGGTGTCCGCGGCCGCCCGGCTCGTGCTGGACGCGGCCGACGTCGGCATCGAGTGGGTCGAACGCCCGGCCGGGACGGCCGCGCTCGACGACTACGGCGAGCTGATGCCCGAGGAGACGCTGGACGCGATCCGCCAGGCGCGGGTGGCGATCAAGGGGCCGATCACGACGCCCGTGGGCACGGGGTTCCGCAGCGTGAACGTCGCCCTGCGGCAGGGTCTCGACCTCTTCGGTGCCGTCCGCCCGGCGCGGGCCCTGCCCGGCGTGCCGATCCGCCACCCGAGCGTGGACCTCGTCGTGATCCGCGAGAACACCGAGGACCTGTACGCGGGGATCGAGTTCGAGCGAGGCTCCGAGGGCGCGGCTGGGCTCCGCGCGGAGCTGAAGGAGCTGGGCGGCTACGACGTCCCCGAGGACGCCGGGATCACCTTGAAGCCGATCAGCGTCTCCGGCACCCAGCGCATCGTTCGGTTCGCGTTCGAGTACGCGAAGGCGAACGGCCGCAAGAAGGTGACGGTCGGCCACAAGGCGAACGTGATGCGGTACTCGGACGGGCTCTTCCTGAGGACGGCCGACGAGATCGCGGCGGAGGCCGGGGACGGGCTCGAGTACGAGGCGATCCAGATCGACCACCTGACGAACCGGCTCGCGCACGATCCCGACCAGTTCGACGTGCTGCTCCTCCCGAACCTGTACGGCGACATCCTGTCGGACGTCTGCGCCGGCCTGGTGGGCGGCCTCGGCTTGATCCCGGGCGCGAACATCGGTTGGGAATACGCGGTGTTCGAGCCCGTGCACGGGAGCGCGCCCGACATCGCCGGACAAGGGCTCGCGAACCCGATCGCGATGATCCTGTCGGGCGCGATGCTCCTGCGCCACGTCGGCGAGCCGGCGGCCGCCGAGAACGTCGAGTGGGCCGTCGACGAGGTGCTGCGACGCGGCCAGGTCCGCACGCCGGATCTCGGCGGCTCCGCCACGACGATGCGGGTCGGCGAGGAGATCGCCGCGGCCGTCAGCGCCTGGGAACACGGTCCGAGCTAGGTCTCGTTAGGCGTTCGGGAAACGGCTGGGCTGCTGACCCGAGGAGCTGCTGCCTTGAGGATCCTATTGACTCGAGGAACCTGCCCCGGCGAGTGACCCCGGTCACTGACCCAGGTTGGACGCTCCGGTACCGTCGCACACATGTTCGACGCCTCGAACGATCCGATCGCAGCCGCCGATGCGGCGAACGCTCGCATGGGTGCCGCCCAGCGCGACCTGCTGGGTTCGATCGCCGAGGTCGACCGGACCGAGGCCTGGCAGGGCGACGGAGCCCGCGACGTCGCCCACTGGGTCGGGATGCGCTACGGCATCTCCGCGTGGAAAGCCCATCGGTGGGTGGCGGCCGCGCACGCACTGGCCGAGCTTCCCACCACGGCCGAAGCGCTCGGCTCCGGTCGGCTCGGCATCGACAAGGTGGTGGAACTCACCCGCTTGGCCACGCCCAAGACCGAACGTGGACTCATCTGGTGGGCGACGACCGTCTCGTGCGGCGCGATCCGTCGGCGAGCGGACCTCATGAGTCGCCTCGATCTCCACGAGGACCGTGACGCCGACCGGGATCGGTCCCTGTCCTGGTGGTATTCGGAGGAGGGCCGGCGCTGGAACCTGCAGGCCGAGTTGCCCGCCGCCGCCGGGGCCGTCGTCGTGCGGGCGATCGAGCGCATGGCCACCCAGGTGCCCGAGTCGCCCGATGAAGACGTCGTCGCCGATGCCTCCGCGCGACGCGCCGACGCCCTGGTCGCGCTCTGTTCGGCGCGGATCGCCTCTGATCCCGACCCCGATCGCGCGACGGTCGTGGTGCACGCGCAGCTCGACGGCCTGGAGAACGGCTCCGGAGGCGCCGAGTTGGAGGGCGGGCCGGTGATCCACCCGGAGACCGTCAGGCGGCTGCTGTGCAACGCGCGGGTCCAGACCGTGGTCGAGAACGAGAGCGGCGACGTGATCGGCGTGGGCCGCCTCACGCGCGAACCCTCGGCCTGGATGGTGCGGCAGATCCGCCACCGCGACCGCGAGTGCCGATTCCCGGGATGCGGGGCACGAGCCTTCACCGAGTCACACCACGTCACGTTCTGGCGTCATGGAGGCCGTACCGACCTCGACAACCTCGTCTTGATCTGCTCGTTCCACCACAAGCTGGTGCACGAGCTCGGTTGGAGGCTCCGCCGGGGGTCGGACGGCCAGGTCAGATGGTTCCGCCCCGACGGACGCCTCTATCGTGCCGGACCCTCTCCTGGAGCAACGGACTACGCCGACCTTCGGCTCGAGATCGCCTGAAGGTTAGTGCGCGTGCCCGTTCGAGCCGTCGTCCCCATGGTCGTGGTGCTCGTGCGAGCCCCGACCGGAGCCCCGAGGGAGCTGTCAACAGCCGGGTTGGCCGTGGTTCCCGCAGCAGCCCTGCAGCATCACGACCGCGCGCGTGCGGTTCTTCAGCGTAAGACCGACCTTGGTCCAGAAGCCCGCGTCGTACTCCTGCCAGTTCGTGAAGAACGCCCGGACGTGCTCGCGGAGCTGATCCATGAAGGAGCCGCGATCGTCCATGGCACCATCGTAGCCACGCGGCCGCCCGCCGAGCGTGCTTGGACCGCGATGCATGGGATGCGAGACTCCGCGGGATGAGCGACGAACCGACCGACGCAACACCCAGCGCCGACCCGACCGACGACGACGCCGTCGGCGACGGCTCCGGGTCCCTGCGGGGCGCCGCCTTCCTCTGCACTGTGATCGCCGGGCTGTTGGTCGGGCTCGGGGCGCTCCTCACGTGGGTGACGTTCGGCCTGAGCGACCCGAATGCGGCGGCGCTCGACCAGGTCTACAAGGGCGTCGATCTCACGGAGGGCATGGTCGCGCTGGGATGCGCGATCGTCCTGCTGGTGGGCACGATGGTGCTCCGCCGGCTGGCGCGGGCCGGCAAGACGGCGGTGGCCGTGTTGATGATCGTGGCCGGGATCGTGGCGGCTGGATCCGCGGGTGCCGCGATCCTCACCGCGGGAAGCAGCCTCGAGAGCCAGTTCGTCGACGACCTCGTGGCGTCGTCTCCCGGGCGTGGTTCAGGCAGCGCGGACGACGCGACCCGACGACAACTCGAGGACATGGTCGAAACGTCGCTCGGCGCGGGCATCTGGCTCACCCTCGCCGGAGGGTTCCTCGGCTTCGTCGGAGGGACGCTCTCCCTCGCCTACGCCACGCGGCTCACCGAGGACGACGAGGGCGTCGTCCCGGCGATCTGACCCGGAACCCGCGTCACAGTTTCGCGAGGTCCTCGCACTTGGTGCGGATGCCCTCGGCGGCTCCACGGAGCGCGGTGAGCTCGTCCTCGTTCAGCTCGAGCTCGACGATCTCCTCGACGCCTTTGGCGCCGAGCCGAGCCGGTACGCCGACGTACACGTCGTCGATCCCGTACTGGCCGGTCGCCCACGCGCACACGGGCAGGACCGCCTTCGAGTCCGTGGCGATCGCCTCGACCATCGCGACCACGGAGGCGCTCGGCGCGTAGTACGCCGAACCGGTCTTGAGGAGGCCGACGATCTCGGCGCCGCCGTCCCGCGTCCGCTGGACGAGGGCCTCCAGCATCGCCTCGTCGACGAGCTCCGGCAGTGGCTTACCGTCGACCGTCGCGTGGCGCGGCAGGGCGATCATCGCGTCGCCGTGCGAGCCGAGCGTGATCGCGTCGATCTTCGCCGGGGACACCCCGGTGATCTCGCTGATGAAGTACCGCAGGCGGGCCGAGTCGAGCACACCGGCCATCCCGAACACGCGCTCCTTCGGGAACCCGGACCTCTCCGACGCGAGGAACGTCATCTCGTCGAGCGGGTTCGAGACCACGATGATGATCGCGTTCGGCGAGCCGGGCACCACGGCGTCCACGACCGAGGTCATGATCGCGGCGTTCTTGCCCAGCAGGTCCATCCGGCTCATCCCGGGCTGACGCGGGAACCCGGCGGTGATCACGACGATGTCGCTACCCGCCGTGTCCGCGTACTCGTTCGTGCCGGTGATCAGCGGCTCGTAGCCCTCGACGGGCGCGGCCTGCTTCAGGTCGAGCGCGAGGCCCTGGGGCTTGCCCTCGATGATGTCGATCAGCACGACCTCGCCGAGGCCCTTCTCGAGGATGCGCATCGCGGTGGTCTGCCCCACGAACCCGCTGCCGACGACGGTGACCTTCATGACGAGACTCCTTCGGTGAGGGTGATCACCTTCAGGCTACCGAACGGACTCCGAGGGGTCCGTGGACGGCCCGGGGCCGTCCTCGTCGTCGCCCTCGCCGCGCACGACCTCGACCGGGACCCGCCCGGGAGGCGGGGGCTCCACCTTCAACGGCGCACCGATGGCCGCTGCCACCATCGCGAGCCCCATGAACAACGCGCGGAAGGCGGGATGCCGGATCAGGCGGGCGGTGCGCGGCGCCTCCTGGTGCTCGATGGGATCGCGCGGGGCCATACATCCAGCCTAGCGTCGGGTCCCGGCGGAACCGTCCCTAGAGCCTCGCGATCACCGCGTCGGCGACCTGGAAGGTGCCCGCGCCGGGACGGTCGTCGCCGGGCGCCCGGAGGTCGCGCGTGACATCCACGCCCTCGGCCAGCACCCCGGCGATCGCGGCCTCGAGGCCGTCCCCAGCGTCGGCCTCGCCGAGGTAGCGCAGCAGCATCGCGCCGCTCAGCATCACGCCCATCGGGTTCGCCTGGTTCGTGCCGGCGAGGTCGTGGGCCGCGCCGTGCGTCGCCTCGAAGACGGCGAGCTCCCGGCCTTCGGCGCCGCCGAAGTGGCCGCCCGGCGCCATCCCGACGCCGCCCGTGAGCCCCGCCCCGAGCTCGGCGGCCACATCGCCGTACAGGTTGGCCATCACGAGCACGTCGAACCGCTCGGGCGACTGGATCATCTGCATGCAGAGCGCGTCGATGATCCGATCCTCGAACGCGATGTCCGGGTAGCGTGCGGCGACTCGACGGGCGACCTCCAGGAAGAGCCCGTCGGAGAACTTCATGATGTTCGCCTTGTGGCTGGCGGTGACCTTCCGGCGCCCGTACCGCTCCGCCCACTCGAACGCGAACCGTACGATCCGCTCGCTCCCGTGCTCGGTGATCGTCTTGATCGAGATGCCCGAGTCCTCGCGGATCCGCCGGCCGGTGGATCCCTCGATGAACCCCATCAGGTGGCGAACCTCCTCGGTGCCCATCTCGAACTCCCACCCCGTGTACATCCCCTCGGTGCCCTCGCGGACCACGACGAGGTCGACCTGTTCGTAGACGCTCGGGACCCCTGGGTACAGACGGCACGGCCGGACGTTCGCGTAGAGGTCGAGGCTCTTGCGAAGCTCGAGGTTCGCGCTCCGCAGCCCGCTCGTGACGGGCGTCTCGATCGGGCCCTTCAGTGCCACGCGGCTCGCGCGGATCGCGTCGAGGGTCTGCGCGGGAAGCGATCTGCCGGTCCGGGAGAAGGCGGTCCCTCCCATCGGCTGGCGGTCCCACTCGATCGCGACGCCGGTAGCCTCGATCGCACGGCGGGCGGCCTCGATCACCTCGGGGCCGATCCCGTCGCCCGGGATCAGGGTGACGTGGTGCGGCAACTCGTTCCTCTCACGTACGGACCGTGGGGCCGGTTTGGGACGTTCGCGGCCCGCGGGATATCCTGACAGATACCGCCGGGACAGCCCGGTGCCCCTGGGCACCGTGCCCCGCCCGCACCCGACCGAACAGGACGTGCCACCGTGACCGAGAAGGGGCTCCGCGAGATCGTCGCCGCGCAGACGAAGATCTCCGACATCGACGGGGAACTCGGCAAGCTCTGGTACGTCGGCTACGACATCGCCGACCTCGCCGAGCGTGCCACCTTCGAGGAAGTCGTCTACCTGCTGCACCACGGAACGCTCCCGACGCAGGACGAGCTCGACGAGCTGAACGAGTTCCTCACGCCCGAACGCGACCTGAGCCCGTTCATGAGCGACCTGATGGCGACGCTCGCCCAGCAGGCGTCGCCGATGTCGATGCTGCGGACCTCGATCTCGGCGGCCTCGACGTACGACCCCGACGGCTGGGACGACTCCCCCGCCGCCGAGTACCGCAAGGCGATGCGCCTGGTGGCCGAGACGCCGACGTTCATCGCGACCTACCACCGGCTCCGCACCGGGCAGGAGATCGTCCCGCCGAACCCGAAGCTCCCGCACGCGGCGAACTTCCTGTGGATGCTCTCCGGCGAGGAGCCCGACATCGAGGACGCGATGGCGCTCGACTCCACGTTCACCCTGTACGCGGACCACACGATGAACGCCTCCACGTTCACGGCGCGGATCATCGCCTCCACCCTGTCCGACATGTTCAGTGCGATCACCGGAGCGATCGGTGCGCTGAAGGGACCGCTCCACGGCGGGGCGAACGAGGAATCGATGAAGATGGCCGAGGAGATCGGCACGCCCGACCGGGCGGCCGCGTACGTGGCCGACCGGCTCTCGCGCCACGAGAAGGTCATGGGCTTCGGGCACGCCGTCTACCGCACGATGGACCCGCGCGCGACCGTGCTGAAAGGCCTGGCGCGCGAGGTCGGCGCGCGCCACGACGACATCGTGTGGGCCGACATCTTCGAGGCGCTCCAGGCGACGGTCTACGAACAGAAGCAGCTCTGGCCGAACGTCGACCTGTACGCGGCGGCTGTCTACCACGTGCTCGGGATCCCGACCGACCTGATGACGCCGGTGTTCGCCCTGGCCCGGATGGCCGGATGGACGGCGCACGTGCGCGAGCAGTACGCCGACAACAAGGTGATCAGGCCGGGGAGCGAGTACGTGGGGCCACGCGACCAGGTCTGGGTGCCGATCGAGGACCGCGGCTGAGGGCGATCGCGCCCACGAGCGCGAGCAGGGCGCCGACGCCTTCGACCGCCGCCAACCGGAGCACGAAGGCCGTCCAGCCAGGAGACCCAGAGCGGCTCAGGGACACCACGGTCGCCACCACGATGCCGGCTGCGACCGTGCTCGTGACGACGAGGAACCATCGCGAGGCGCGACGCGAGCCCGGCGAGGCGAGCGCCCACAACGCCACTGTGGTGACCGCGACCCCCGGCAGGAGCGCCCCCAGGTGCACGAGCCGATGCTCCCAGAAGGTCCAGGCCACCTTCGTCATGTAGGGGCGCTGGCCGTTCCACTGCCACGCCTCTGCCCACAGAGCGAGCACCGCGAAGTCGGCCACGATGAGGATCACCCCCCCGATGAAGCCAAGCACGGCGCCGGACGCAGACCCGGGCGGGTCGGGTTCGGTGACCGGCGACCGGGGCCGAGCCACGATGACACCGGTGACGACGACGAGCACGCCAACCGCCAGGGCGACGAGCCCCCGAACGTAGGCCGACTTGACCGCGGGTTGGTCCAGCTGGAACGGCTGGAACTGGAACGGTTGGAAGGGTCGACCCGCGGTCAGGCTCAGTTGGAAGACAAACGCGGCCATCACGATCCACGCGGCGATGGCCACGATGCCCGCCGCGATGACGAACCGCCGAGCGGACCTCGACCCTGGGTGAGCCAATCCCGAGACGGCAGCGATCGCGATCCCGGATGAGAGCAGGATCGCTCCCGCGTACTGGACGGCGTCGTCGAACACGAAGTACTGGCGATGGACGTCCCTGAATAGGCTCTCAGGGCCGAACGTCACAGGGACGAACGCGGCGACGGCCATCGTCGCCGCCCCCGCGATCACGATCAGGAGGCCAACCGGGCGCATCCGCCGAGCGGGTTCCGACGCCATGGCGGGAACCCTACCGACCGGATCCCCGCACAGGGAACCACTCCGCGGGGGTCGTCACACGAACGCGACGCGACGACTTAGGGCCCCGAAAGCGCCCCCGTCGGACGCGGGAAGAGGCCCGCGCCCTCGACCACCGCACGCACCGCGTCGTCGTGACCCATTCCCATCAGGTGGACCCCCGCCACGCCCTCGATCCCCTTCAGGCCCTCGACCACGTCGATCGAGAGCCGCAGGCCCACCTCGGCCGCGTCGTCGCCCGCTTCCTCCAGCTCGGCGATCGTCTCCGGAGGCACGAGCACGCCCGGCAGCTTCTCGGCCATGAACCGGGCGCCCTTCGCCGTGCGGAGCGGCACGACCCCGATCAGCACCTTCGATCGCTCGAAGACGCCTCGCGCACGAACCACGTCGGCCCAGGCCGACAACGCCTCCACGTCGTACGCGATCTGGGTCCACACGACGTCGGCGCCGGCATCGAGCTTCTGCTCGAGGCGAGCGGGGTCGTACGGATCGGCGAGCGGCGCGTCGGCCACGCCGATCAGGTAGCGGGGCGGATCTTCGATCTCGGTGCCGCCGAGCGTCATGCCCTCGTCGCGCAGGCGCCGAACGAGCCGCACCGCCTCGAGCACGTCGAGGTCCTGGACGGCCGCGGCATCCGGGTGGTCGCCGAGGTGGATCGGATCGCCCGAGAGGCAGAGCACGTTCCGGGCGCCGAGCGCCCATCCGCCGAGGAGCTCGGAGATGAACGCCAGACGGTTCCGGTCGCGGACCGTGAGCTGAAGCGTCGGCTCGACCCCGGCGCGCGCGACGAACGCGGCGGCGGCCGCCGGAGACATGTGCGCGGTCGCGGTCGGGTTGTCGGTCACGTTCGCCGCATCGATCGACCCGACCAGCGCCCGGGCGTGATCAGTCACCGCCGTCCCGTCGCCGCCGCGCGGCGGCACGATCTCGCCGGTCACGCAGAACTCGCCGGCCGCGAGGAGGGCGGCGAGACGCCCGCCTGCCGTCACCGTCCGAACGCCTGCTGTTCCGCGGCGGCGACCGTGTTCACGAGGAGCATCGCGACGGTCATCGGCCCGACCCCGCCCGGGACAGGGGTGATCGCGCCGGCGACCGCGGCGGCCTCGTCGTGCTTCACGTCGCCGACGAGCCCCTCGGCCGTCCGGTGCACACCGACGTCGACGACGGTCGCGCCGGGCTTGATCATGTCGCCGCCGATCAGCTGCGGCACGCCGGCCGCCGCCACGAGGATGTCGGCGTTCAGCGTGTGGGCCTTCAGGTCCCTCGTCTTGATGTGGGTGCTCGTGACGGTGGCGTTGCCGCGGATCGAGTCCTGCGTGAGCATGATCGAGAGCGGTGCGCCCACCAGGTCGCCGTAGCCAACGATGCAGACCTCGGCCCCCTCGAGCGGGATCCCCTCGCGGAGCAGGAGCTCGACGATGCCGTACGGCGTGGCCGGGAGGAACGTCGGCTCGCTGCGAAGCATCATCCCGATGTTCCACGGGTGGAGCCCGTCGACGTCCTTCTCGGGGGCGACCGTCCGCTGGACCTCGAGCTCGCGCAGATGATCCGGGAGCGGCAGCTGCACGATGATCCCGTGGATCTCGGGGTCCCGGTTCAACCGGCGGAGCGTGGCCATCAGCTCGCCCTCGGTGACGTACGAGGGCAGGTCGACCTGCTCGGAGCGGATCCCGACGTCGGCGCAAGCCTTGTGCTTCGCGCCAACGTAGATGCGAGAGGCCTGGTCGTCGCCCACGAGGACGGCGGCCAGGCCGGGGGTCACGCCGCGCTCGCTGAGCGCGTGCACCCGCTCGGATACCTCCGAGCGGATCTGGGCTGCGACGGCTCTGCCATCGAGGGTCCGGGCGGTCACGCGGCGAATCCTACCCCGGGGGTCCGAGCGGCGACCAAGCCCGCGATCAGTGCCGGAAGTGACGCCGCCCGGTGAGCACGACGGCCATGCCACGCGCCTCGGCCGCCGCGAGCACCTCCTCGTCGCCCTTGGAGCCACCCGGGTGGATCACGGCCGTGCACCCGGCGTCGGCGGCCACCTCGAGCGCGTCGGGGAAGGGGAAGAACGCGTCGCTCGCGACCACCGCGCCCTGCGCCCGCTCCCCCGCCTTCCGTGTCGCGATCCACGACGAGTCCACGCGCGACATCTGTCCCGCGCCCACGCCAACGGTGGCGCCGTTGCGCACGAGCACGATCGTGTTCGACTTCACGCGCCATGCGATCGTCCACGCGAGCTCCAGGTCGGTCCACTCCTGGGCGGTCGGCTCCCGGCTCGAGACGACCTTCCAGTCGGCACGCGTCTCGGTCACGAGGTCCCGGTCCTGCACGAGCGCCCCACCGGGGAGCGGCCGCACGTCGAGCCCGCCGACGTCGGGCAGCGGCGCCGCCACGACCCGCAGGTTCCGGCGCTCGCCGAAGGCGGCGCTCGCCGCCGCCGTGAACGACGGCGCGATCACGACCTCGGTGAATACCTCGGCCATCGCGTCCGCGGCGTCGGCGTCGACCTCGCCGTGGAAGGCGACGATCCCACCGAACGCGCTCACCGTGTCGCACTCGAACGCCGCCCGGTACGAATCGGCCAGCGTCCCGCGGGCCGCCGCTCCGCACGGGTTGTTGTGCTTCACGATCACGGCCGAGCCCTCCGGCATCGCGGCCACGAGGTCGTACGCGGCGTACGCGTCGAGCCAGTTGTTGAACGACATGTCCTTGCCCTGGAGCACACTTGCGCCCCCGAACACGCCCGGCGAGCCCGACTCCCGGTAGAGGGCGCCTCGCTGATGAGGGTTCTCGCCGTAGCGGAGCTCGCCGACCTTCTCGTAGGCGAGCCCGACGAACGCCGGGAGCGACTCGGGCTCGTCGCCCGACGCGGCCGCGCCGACGACCCCCTGCTGCGCGAACCACCCCGCGACGGCCGCGTCGTAAGCCGCTGTGTGCGCGTACGCCGCGGCCGCGAGCGCGCGGCGGGTCCCCGCGGTGAGGCCGCCTTCGGCGTCGAGCTCGGCCACGATCGCGTCGTACCGGGCGGGGTCGACCACGACGCCGACGTTCGCGTGGTTCTTCGCGGCCGCACGCACCATGGCCGGGCCCCCGATGTCGATCTGCTCGATCGTCTCCTCGAACGTCGCGCCTCGAGCGACGGTCTCTCGGAACGGGTAGAGGTTCACCACGACCAGGTCGAAGGGCTCGATCCCCTGCTCGACCAGCTGATCGACGTGGTCCTGCTTGCGGCGGTCGGCGAGGATCCCGCCGTGGATCGCGGGATGGAGGGTCTTCACGCGGCCGCCGAGCATCTCGGGCGAGCCCGTGACCTCCTCCACAGGGGTGACGGGAAGGCCCGCCTCGCGGAGCGTGGCCGCGGTCCCGCCGCTCGAGACGAGCGAGACCCCGCGGGCCACGAGCTCGCCCGCGAAGGCCACCACCCCGAACTTGTCGTAGACGGCCAGCAGCGCCCTCCGCACGGGCGTCGTCGCGTCGCTCATCGTGATGGCTCCTCTTCGTCGATGATCCGAACCTTCCGGCCCTCCACGACCACGCGCCCTTCCAGCAACGCCTGGACCGCCGCGGGCAGCAAGCGGTGCTCGAGGGCGTGGATGCGTGGTTCCAGCGTCGCCCACGTGTCGTCGTGGTGGACCTCGATCGCCTCCTGCAGCACGATCGGCCCGTGATCGACCTCCTCGTCGACAAGGTGCACCGTGACGCCCGTGACCTTCACTCCCCAGTCGAGGGCATCGGCGACGCCGTGCGCCCCCGGGAACGACGGGAGCAGCGCCGGGTGCACGTTCAGGACCCGATCGGGGAAGGCCCCGAAGAACGACGCGCCGAGCACGCGCATGTACCCGGCCAGGACCACGGTGTCGACCGTCCGCTCCAGGAGCGCGTCGCGCACCGCGTCGGTGTAGGCGTCGCGATCGGCGTGGGCCGAAGGCTCGAGCACCGCGGCCTCGACGCCGTGAGCCGAGGCCCGGTCCAGCGCGGCCACGCCGGGGCGATCCGAGAGCACCACCGCGATGTGGGGACCGATCGCTTCGTCGTCGAGGAGGACCTGCAGGTTCGTCCCCGAGCCGGACACCAGCACCGCGATCCGCGCCCCCATGAGGGCGGCATGCTACCGCGACGCCCTGCCCGCCACCTTGGCCTCGTCTGCCGTAGGTGATTGACCCGAGGCCGAAGCCTGCTTCAATCAGTCGTCGCCTGTGCACCGTGTCCAGGTGAGTAGAAAGGGGCATGCGATGGAGTCACAGGGCGGATCGAAGCCGAGCTTCGACATCGCCGCGATGTCGATGGCGATGAAGGGGATCCTGGTCGTGGGTGTCCTCCTGCTGATCGACAGCTTCCTTGCCTGGCAGCAGGTCTGCATCGTGGGATTCTGCGCCTCGGCAAGCGCGTGGGGTGGGAACGGGGGCTGGGCCGGCTTCCTGATGGGCATCCTGCTCATCGTGCTGATCCTCTTCGAGATCTCGAAGCTCGCGAACATGAGCCTGCAACTACCGATCGAGCCGTCGAAGGCCACCGCGTATCTCGGGTTCGCCGTCGTGGCGTTCGGGCTGATCAAGTTCCTACTCGTCGTCACGAACGAGCCGGGCTTCGGAGCATGGATCGGCATCGTCCTGCTCGCGGCGCTCGGGTACTTCTCCTTCCTGTACCTGAAGGCGGAGGAGGCGGCGACAACGCCGCCGCCGCCGCAGACCGAGCTGTAGGTCGACGATCGTCCACGAGGCCCGGCCGAAGGCCGGGCCTCGTGCGTGCCCGGGTTCCGCTAGCCTTAGGATGCACCGGAGCGGAAGGACGACCCGTGAAGACCTGCCCTTACTGCGCGGAAGAGATCCAGGACGCCGCGATCAAATGCCGCTACTGCCAGAGCGATCTCACCGTGCCGCCCCCAACGGCATCGGCGGCGACGCCCGTTGACCCGCCGGCCACGGTCGACGCAGGGCCCGCGGCGCCCACCGAGAGCGTGCCCCGGGACCGAGCGGTGGCTGACGCGCCGGTTGCCGCCGCCGCAGAGGAGCCCGTCGCGGCCGCTGCCGACGAGGAGCCGGTCACGGCCGCCGCCGAGGAGTCGGTCACGTCGGACGTTGAGGACGACGTCGCTCCCGCCGCGGCCGAAGAGCCCCCATCCGAGCCCGCTCCCACGAGCGACGTGACGCCGACGCCCTCCGCCGTCGCTCCCGAGGCCTCCCCAGCGACGTCGCTCACCGAGCCGTCGAACGTTCGCTACACGCACTCCGGCTACCGATACGTGCTGGGGTACGGCTCGGACTTCTTCGGGGTCTGGGATCGACAAGCGCCGACCGAGCCCATGGAGCGCTTCGCGCGCACCGACGAGGGCTGGCGCATGGCCTGGACGCGGTTCGCCACGCTCGAGCCGAACCACGTGGCCGTCCCCCAGGGTGGAAGCGAGGCCCAGCCGGTCCCGAGCCCGGCGACGGACTCGGTGGTCGACAACGACGTGCTCCAGTACACGCACTCGGGGCAGCGGTACCTGCTCGGCTACGGACGGACATTCTTCGGCATCTGGGACCGCCAGGCTCCCCAGGCGCCGATCGAGAAGTTCGCGCGGGACGACGCCGGATGGGCCGCCGCGTGGCGGCGCTACACGTCGATCGAACAGCACTACGCCGAGGTGACCCTCGGCAACCAGTCGGGCGAGGGCGCCTCGCCGACCGCCTAGCGGCGGTGGGGTAGCAGCGCGCCGGCGATGCCGCCCGCGACGCCCCACCCCAGCGCCAGCAACACGATCGAGGGCATCACGGGACCGAACCGTCCGTGCCAGAACGTCGGGCCCGCGACGACGATCGTCGCCATCACTGAGCCGAGGGCCACGAGTGCGGAGAACACCACCCCGGAGATCCCTCCGCGGATCGCGCGCTCCCGGCGCCCCATCGCGTCCTCACCCGCTCTGCGTCCCCCCATGACCGTCGCCACGGCGGGCACCGCGAAGAACAGCAGGTAGGTGGACGGGAAGGCCACGCCCTCGGGGCCCCACCCCGTGAGCAGGCCGATCCCCTCGAGCCGCGAGATCCCGGAGATCGTGAGCCGGGCTCCGCCATCGCCGACCTGGAGCTCGGTCGCCCCGCCCATCGAGGGCGCGAGCACGTCGATCGATTGGTTCGGGAGCAGCAACAGATGGTGAGCGAAGAGCAGGTCGCCGCCGGCGTCCATCGATCGGAGTCCTCGCGCGTACGCCCTCGTGACCCCGGGCTCCGCGGCCGCCAGCACGAGCACCCCGGCGAGCGCGAGCAGGAGGGCCGCCACGAACATCCTCCACCCCCCCGCGGTCGCCTCGGTCACGCGGGTCGGCCGGCCGCGGACGGACTCCGAGACACCGCCGGCCGCCCCCGCCCCGGCCACGACGATCAGCGGCAGCACGAACGATTCCCAGGTCACCGGGGCCAGGCGCTCGATCCCGTTGTCGGGGAACCGAAGCGACACGACCAGCGACCCGAGTCCGGCGAGGAGGGCGAACGGCACGGCCGGCGCGGCGCCCAACAGGCAGGCGGCGACCGCCCTGCTGGGCCAGACCGCCCCGACGACCTTCGCGCCCGCGCGGAAGGCGACCCACACCACCAACCCCGTGCCGAGCATCAGCACCAGGCGGACCCGGATCGGATCGGGGCCGAGCGCGGGCACCGTCACCTGGACCGCCACCCCGCAGAACGACAGGACGTAGAGCACGCCGATCTTCACCCACGACCAGGGCCGGTAGAGGCCGGAGACCGCGTAGAGCGCGAACGCGATCGCCTGACCAGCCAACGCGACCCAGGCGAACGCCAGCGCGCCGCGTGTGAGCGCGGCGACGAGCGGGCCGCGCGCGCGACCCGCTCCGTCGGTCACGCCAGGGCGTCCTGGACGAGCTCGGCGACCTGACTCGGGGTGCGGGCGACCCGGACGCCGTTCGCCTCGAGGGCCTCGGCCTTCGCGGCCGCGGTGCCCTGGGAACCGGTCACGATCGCGCCGGCGTGGCCCATGCGTTTGCCCGGCGGCGCCTCGAAGCCGGCGATGTAGGCAACCACCGGCTTCGTCACGCGCTCGGCGATGTAGGCGGCGGCCCGCTCCTCGTCGTCGCCGCCGATCTCACCGGTCATGATCATCAGGTCGGTCTCGGGATCGGCCTCGAACGCCGCCAGCGCCTCGATGAACCCGATGCCGTGCACGGGGTCTCCGCCCATGCCGACGCAGGTCGACTGGCCGATCCCCCGCTGCGTGAGTTCGTGCACGATCTGATACACGAGCGTCCCCGAGCGGCTGACGAAGCCGACCCGGCCGGGCAGGCACACCTCCGGCGGGATGATCCCGACGTTGGCCACACCCGGTGAGATCGCCCCTGGGCAGTTCGGGCCGATCAGCGTGGTGTGGCGGCCCTTGAGGTAGCTGTGCACGTGCGCCATGTCCTTGACCGGTATCCCCTCGGTGATGCACACGACGAGGCCGATCCCCGCGTCGGCCGATTCCAGGATCGCTTCGGCCGCGAACCGCGGCGGCACGAAGATCATCGACGTGTTCGCGCCGGTCTCGCGGACGGCGTCGGCGACGGTGTCGTGGACGGGGATGCCCTCCACGTCCTGGCCCGCCTTGCCGGGCGTGACCCCGGCGACCACCTGCGTACCGTAGGCGCGGTTCCGCAGGGTGTGGAACGTGCCTTCCTTCCCGGTGAGGCCCTGAACCACGAGCCTCGTGTCGGCGCCGACCAGGATGCTCATGCCGCCGCCCCTTCATCTGGCCCGTTCGCGAGGGCGGCCGCTCGTTCGGCGGCCTCCAGCATCGTCGCGGCCGGCACGATCCTCGGATGCGCAGCCTCCGCGAGGATGCGCCGGCCCTCCTCGGCGTTCGTGCCGTCGAGCCGGACCACGAGCGGGACCTCGGCCTCGACGCGCTCCAGGGCACCCAGCACACCCTCGGCGACCAGGTCGCACCGCGTGATCCCGCCGAAGATGTTGATGAACACGGCCTTGACGGCCGGGTCGCTCAGCACGACCTCGAGGGAGGTCGCCATCTGGTCGGCGCTCGCGCCGCCCCCGACGTCCAGGAAGTTCGCGGCGTGCGCGCCTGCCTGCGCCACGACGTCCAGGGTCGACATCACGAGCCCCGCCCCGTTCCCGATGATGCCGACGTTCCCGTCGAGCTTCACGTACTGCAGACCCTTCTCGTTGGCCCGCGCCTGCACGGGGTCGATCGGGAAGGCCGCCTTCATCGCCTCGATGTCCTCGTGGCGGAAGAGCGCGTTGTCGTCGACCGTGACCTTGGCGTCGAGCGCGACCACGCGGCCGTCCTCGAGCAGCACGAGCGGGTTCACCTCGACGAGCGTCGCGTCGCGTTCCTGGACCAACACGTACATCCGGCGGAGCACGTCGCCGGCACCCTCGCGCGCCTCGGCGGGCAGGCACCCCGTCAGCTCCCGCACGTGGAAGGCGCGCATCCCCAGCATCGCGTCGATCTGCACCCGGCGGAGCGCCTCGGGCCGCGTGGTCGCGAGCTCCTCGATGTCCATGCCGCCCTCGGCGGTCATCATCGCGAGGTAGTCGCCCGTGGATCGGTCGAGGATGATCGACGTGTAGAACTCCTGGGCGATCGGGAGCAGCTCCTCGCAGAGCACCTGCGTGACCTGGTGACCCTTGAAGTCCGAGCCGAGCATCCGCGCGGCTTCCTCGGCCGCCCGCTCGGGCGAGTCGACGAGCACGACGCCGCCGCCCTTGCCGCGGCCGCCGACCTGGACCTGCACCTTGACGACCGACCTCCCGCCGAGCTCGGCGGTCGCCGCCGACGCCTCGTCGGGCGTCGTGGCCACGATCCCGCGCGGGGTGGCGATCCCCTGCGCCCGGAAGAGCTCCTTGCCTTGATGCTCGTAGAGATCCACGTCCGGATGCGTCCCTTCAGGAGAGCCGGTCGCTGAGCCACGCGGCGATGTCGCCGGTGGAGGCGCCGGGGGTGAAGACCTTCTCGATTCCGGCCGTCTCGAGCGCCGGAACGTCGCCGGCCGGGATGATCCCGCCCGCGAAGACCACGATGTCGTCCGCGCCGCGCTCGCGCAATGCCGCCACGACCTTCGGGAAGAGCGTCATGTGCGCGCCCGAGTGGCTCGAGAGCCCGACCGCGTCGGCGTCCTCCTGGACCGCGGTCTCGGCGATCTGCTCGGGGGTCTGGTGCAGGCCCGGTGTAGATCACCTCGAATCCGGCGTCGCGCAGGGCACGCGCGACCACCTTGGCCCCGCGGTCGTGCCCGTCGAGGCCCGGCTTCGCGACGATGACGCGATGCGTCCCGGCCATGGCCCGGGCAGTCTAACGAAGCGATCAGCCGAGGCTCTGGAGTCGTAGGCGCCACCCCTACCCCCGGCTCATCGATCGGCCAGCGTCAACCGCTCTTGAGTCGGTACTCGAAGATCCGACCGTCGTTCTCCGAGGGGTTCGCCTGGTTGTCCCGTCCTCTGTCCGTCACGTAGATGTGGGTCTTGGTCGGGTCGGTGGACGCGGGCGCGAGCTCGATGCTCGATGGGGCGGTGATGCCCGTGCCGGAGATGTCGATCCGCCGTACGAGTCTTCCGGTCAGCGTCGTCTCGACGATCACCTTGTCGAAGCTGCTGACCAGGAAGAGGTGCCGGTGGCGCCGGTCGTATGCGACGCCTTCGGGGTCGCGCAGGCCGAGCCGTCGGGTCCTGAAGCTCTCGACACGGTCGTCACGGGTGTCGAACCGACCGTCAGGCCCGCGCCGCACGATGTAGACCCGACGGCCGGTCGCGTCGGTGATGAAGAGGGTCGCGCCGCCCCGGGAGACATCCAGCCCCTCGGGATCGATCGGATCCGAACCGGTAGGTGGCCAGGACCCGCTTCTCCAGGTCGTCCGCCGTGCCGAGCTTGCCGTCCGCCCCAGCTCGCACGCGATAGACGGCGTGCGCATCGTCGTCCGCCACGTACAGCACGTGGTTCGCGCTGTCCCAGGCGAGGTCCTCGGCCTCGAGTGAGATCCGCAGGTTCCGAGCCGTGCGCAAGCGTCCCCGTGGCGACATCAGGAACAGATCCTTGTGTCGCCACAAGGCGGGGATCTCGTCGACTTCCGAATCGGAGATCAAGAACGTCTTCGTGTCTGGGCGGTAGGTGAGGCCTGTCGGATCGGGACTAGGCTTCGACCACGTTGATGTGGGCGTTTCGCGGATCGTCACGACCGTGGTGGCGGCCGTTGCGCTCGGTGGGAACGCAAGGATCAGGAGCACAACCAACGAACCTGCGCGGGCGATACGCTTCATGCTGGACTCCTTCGGGGGGACAACGCTCGGAAACTCTCATGCGCTCGATCGACCCGTCAACCTGCGGAGGACTGGCCACGTCGAGCTTGCGTGTCACCCCAGGATCCACCGATCGTCAACGGTGACGCATCGCCCCGGCTGGGCAGGCCGCGCGGCCCGGGTTGCGAGCTCCTCCCGCGGCGGCGCAGGATGCCGACGTGGACATCCATGAGACGCGCTACGCGCGAGCGGGGGACGGGGCCTACATCGCGTACCAGGTCGCGGGCGATGGACCCGTCGACCTCGCGTGCTTGCTGGACGTGTTCGGGAACCTCGACGTGCTCTGGCAGGAACCCACCTTCGGCCCTCTGTTCCGCGGGCTCGCCGAGTCCACCCGGCTGATCCTCCACGACCGCAGGGCGACCGGTTTGTCGAGCCGCAACGTCGACGCTCCCAACCTCGAGACGAGGGTGGACGACCTCCGGGCCGTGCTCGACGCGGTCGGATCCGACCGGCCGGCGATCCTCGGCATGCTCGAGGGAGGCGCCCCCGGAGCGATGCTGGCCGCCACGGATCCGAGCCGGGTGAGCTCGTTCATCTGGTACGGCCCACAGGCGCGGCAACTGTGGGCTCCGGACTATCCATGGGGAGTCGGCCAGGAGCACCATGAGCGGAACCAACGCGCCCTCGAGCTGTGGGGCACGCCAGGGTTCGGCCGCCTGTTCGCGGACACGAACAACCCGCGAGAGGTCGACGGCGACGACCTCACCTGGCTCGATCTGATGAGCCGCCAGACGTGTACGCCGGACGTGGCGGCCGAGATGGAGCGGGTGTGGTACGAGACCGACGTCCGCGAGCTCTTGCCGGCGATCCAGGTGCCGTCGCTCTTGATCCAACACGAGGACGACCCCCTCGGGATCGCGGAGACGGACCACATCGCATCGCTGATGCCGGTCGCTTCGGTGGCCTCGGTC
Organism: uncultured Actinomycetes bacterium; assembly: GCA_963816275.1. GTDB lineage: Bacteria > Actinomycetota > UBA4738 > UBA4738 > HRBIN12 > JAOUEA01. Next base: position 13,222 of record CAWFJU010000010.1, on the reverse strand, counting down.
CCGGGTGTCATGCTCAGCTCAGGCATGGAGCATGTGGTGGAGGCGGTGCGCGCGTTCCTCGGCACGGACGTGCCGCATCCCGAATTGGAAACCGTGCTCGCCGCCGTCATGTTCACGGACATCGTGGACTCGACGCGGATCCAGGCCGAGGCGGGCGACCGTGGCTGGAAGGAGCTCGTCCTGAAGCACCACGCGGTCGTCCGCGACGCGCTGACGAGGTGGCGGGGCATCGAGAACGATACGGCCGGCGACGGCTTCTACGCGACCTTCGACGGACCGGCCCGGGCGATCCGATGCGCGCTGGAGATCGTCGAGCGGGTCCACGATCTCGGGATCGAGGTGCGTGCCGGGATCCACACGGGCGAGTGCGAGGTCATCGACGCGAAACTGGGTGGACTGACGGTGTCGATCGGCGCCCGCGTGGCCGGCTACGCAGGCCCCTCCGAGGTCCTCGTCTCGCAGACCGTGAAGGACCTCGTCGCCGGGTCGGGGCTCTCCTTCGAGGACGCCGGCGAGCACGAGCTCAAAGGGGTCCCTGACCGGTGGCGCTTGTTCCGGGTGGTGAGCGGGTGAGCGTGGCGACGCCCGACACGCGGTATGCGGTCGCCCCGGACGGGGCCTACATCGCCTACCAGGTGGTCGGTGACGGCCCCGTCGACCTCGTCTGGCAGTTCGATTTCTTCGGCAACGTCGACATCGTCTGGGAGCAACATCGTTACTCGTCGTGGTGGAGCGAGCTCGCTTCGTTCAGCCGACTGATCCTGCACGACCGCCGTGGCACCGGCTTGTCGAGCCGGAACGTCCCCGTGCCGGACCTGGAGACGCGCGTCCAAGATCTGCGGTGCGTCCTCGATACCGTCGGGTCCGAACGCGTGGTGCTCGGAGGGCACCTCGAGGGTGGGGCGCCCAACGTGCTGTTCGCGAGCACGGATCCCGAGCGCGTGAGCTCGACGGTCTGGTGGGAGCCCAACGCGCGCGCGTCCGCGACGAGCGACTACCCGTGGGGCGCGCCGCCCGAGTACCTCGATCGCTCCGACCGAGCGACGAGGGAGGCCTGGGGCACGCCGGAGTATGCGGCGCTGTTCGCCGAGGCGGAGGCCGTCTCCGGGGCCGAGCATGCGATCGATCCGACGGTGACGGCCGCCTTGGCCAGGTTGAGCCGGCATACCGGGACCCCAGACGTCGGGCTGGCACTGAGCCGGGTCTGGCGGGACACGGACGTTCGGGCGGTGTTGCCCTCGGTCAAGACCCCCACGCTGCTCATGAGCCGACGGGCGCACCCTGAGGAGGCGCTGCACATCGCTTCGCTGATGCCGAACGCCACCGTCGAGCTGTTCGCCGGCACCTCGATCGACCAGTGGGAGGAGCAGGATGCCCTGGTCGAGGCGATCCGGCGATGGGTCGGCGTGGCGCCGCTCCGGGCCGGATACGACACCATCCTGTCGACGGTGCTGTTCACGGACATCGTCGGCTCGACCGAGCGCCAGGCGGCGCTCGGTGACCGGGCGTGGAAGGAGCTCGTGCTCGGTCACCACGCCGTGGTGCGCGAGTCCCTCGCGCGCTGGCGAGGGATCGAGAACGACACAGCCGGCGACGGGTTCTACGCGACCTTCGACGGTCCGGCGCGCGCGATCCGGTGCGCGATGGAGGTCGTCGAGCGCGTCCGCGCCCTGGGTATCGAGATCCGCGCCGGCGTCCACACCGGGGAGTGCGAGGTGATCGATTCGAAGTGTGGCGGGCTCACCGTCTCGATCGGGGCCCGCGTGGCCGGGTACGCAGGCCCCTCCGAAGTCCTCGCCTCCCAGACCGTGAAGGACCTCGTGGCGGGTTCGGGGCTCGCGTTCGAGGACGCCGGCGAGCACGAGCTGAAGGGGGTCCCCGACCGGTGGCGGCTCTATCGGGTGGTGAGAGCGTGAGGATGCCGGAGACGAGGTTCGCCAAGGCAGCCGGCGGGGTGCACATCGCCTACCAGGTCGTCGGCGATGGACCGGTGGACCTCGTGTGGGTGATGGGCTGGACCAGCAACGTCGAGGCGATGTGGGAGGAGCCGGATCTGGCTCGCTTCCTCTCGACGCTCTCTTCCTTCAGCCGGCTGATCCTGTTCGACAAGCGCGGCATGGGGCTCTCGGATCGGGTCCCCGAGACCCAGCTGCCATCGATGGAGACACGGATGGACGACGTGCGCGCCGTGATGGACGCGGCGGGATCGGAGCGTGCGGTGGTGTTCGGGGTCTCGGAGGGCGGCCCGATGGCGATGCTGTTCGCCGCGACGTACCCCGAGCGGACGATCGCGCGGTGCTCGTACGGCACCGATCGCCGGATTACACGTCGATGGAGACGGACGATCCGATGGTCGCCGAGGGTGACGAGTACCTGGAGTACATCGACGAGCACTGGGGAACGATCGCGCACGCGCGCCTCGAGATCGCCACGTGGGGCGCGCCGAGCCACGCCGATGACGAGCGACTCGCGACGTGGCTCGCCTCGTACCTGCGGCGGGCGGCGAGCCCCGGAGCCGCGATCGCCCTTGCGAGGATGAACCGGGAGATCGACGTGAGTCACGCTCTCCCTCGCGATCCACGTCCCGACCCTGGTGATCGCCAAGACCGAGGACGTGCAGTTCCCCATCGTGCGGATGCGGGAGCTCGCTTCGAGGATCGCGGGAGCGCGGCTCGTCGAGCTCCCCGGCGACGAGCACTTCTTCTGGGTCGCCGAGTACGACACGATGCTGGCGGAGATCGAACGGTTCGTGGGCGAGTTCCAGCGTCGAGGAAGCCGCGCTGGAGCGCTTCCTCGCGACCGTGCTGTTCACCGACATCGTCGGCTCGACCGAGACCGGAGCGCGCCTGGGCGACCGAGCGTGGAAGACACTGGTCGAAGCGCACCACGCCCGCGTCCGGGGCCAGACTGGCCCGGTTCCGCGGACGCGAGATCGATACGGCCGGCGACGGATTCCTCGCGACGTTCGACGGGCCGGGCGGGGTCCGGTGTGCACAGGCGATCATCGAAGCGGTCGGTCCGTCGGCATCGAGGTCCGAGCCGGCCTCCCACACCGGCGAATTGCGAACGAGGGCGACAAGGTCGGCGGCATCGCCGTGGACGATCGGCGCCCGCGTCGGCGCCCTCGCCGGTCCCTCGCAGGTGCTCGTTTCCCAGACCGTGAAGGATCTCGTCGCCGGCAGCGGCCTCACCTTCGAAGACGCCGGCGAGCACGAACTCAAGGGCGTCCCAGACACGGTGGCGGCTGTATCGGGTGATCTCGTGAAACGCCGGGGGCACCAGCTGTGCTGAAGGGTGTCCCCGATCGCTTGCACCTCTACCGGGTGGTGCCGTGACGGAGCCCGTCATCGACACCCGGTACGTGCGCACCCCGGAGGATGTCTACCTCGCCTATCAGACGAGCGGGAGCGGTCCGATCGATCTCACCTGGACCTTCGAACCGGTCCGAACGATCGACCTGGCCTGGGAACACCCTGGCATGGGCGCCTGGCTCCGTGGCCTCGCCTCCTTCGCCCGGGTCGTCCTCCACGACCCTCGGGGACGGGCATGTCGAGTCGCGACGTCCCCATCGGCGACCTCGAGACGAGGGTGAATGACCAGCGGGCGGTGCTCGAGGCGGCGGGCTCGCACCGACCCGTCCTCGCGGATCGTTCGAGGGTGGCGCGATCAACGTTGTCCATCGCGGCCACCGACCCTGGCGCCGTGCGATCGCTCGTATGGTGGTCGCCGGTCGTGAAGACCCTTGCCGCCCCGGACGCCCCGTGGGGGCTCTCCCCGGAGTGGTTCGACGGGTACCTGCATCACATCGAACGAGCGTGGGGAACCGAGGGCTACGAACGCCTGGGACCAGAGACGTTCGAGTCCGAGCGCGTCGCCGGAGAGTGGCGTCGGGCCGCGGGGCGACTCACGCGACACACCGCCACTCCTGACGTCGCGGTTCGGATGGCCCGCATCTGGGCGGAAACCGACGTCCGGGAGATCCTCCCCGCCGTCACCGTCCCGACCCTCCTGCTGGCGACGAGCGACGACGACGATGCCCTCGCCGAGGCGGAGTTCGTCGCCTCCCGCCTCCCGCAGGCGGAGCTCCGTGCGTTGCCCGGGCGCGCCGAATCGCCATCCACGCAGGCGCCCGTGCTGCAGGAGATCCAGCGCTGGCTCGGCGTCGAACCCGCGCCCGCCGGCCTCGACACCGTGCTTGCGACCGTGCTGTTCACCGACATCGTCGCGTCGACCGAGCGGCAGGCTGCGATCGGAGACACGGCGTGGACGCGAGCTGGTCGAGCATCATCACGCGACCGTGCGGGCGGCCTCTCGACCGCTGGCGGGGCCGGGAGGTCAGCACCGCCGGTGATGGATTCTTCGCCACCTTCGACGGTCCCGCTCGAGCCGTGCGATGCGCCGCAGAGATAGTCGGATCGCGTCGCTGACATCGGCCTCGACCGTTCGCGCCGGGTCTGCATACCGGAGAGGTCGACATGATCGGCGGCAGATCGGTGGCATCGCGGTGAACATCGGCGCTCGCGTGGCGGCCCGCGCGGGTGCGTCGGAGGTGCTCGTGCTCACAGACGGTGAAGGATCTCTCCGCCGGCCCGGGTCTGGCTTCGAGGACGCCGGCGAGCACGACTGAAGGGCGTCCCGGGCCGGTGGCGGCTCTTTCGGGTGGTGAACTCGAGGGGAGGGCGACCACTACGACATCCCCGCACCGCGCACGACGGCTGGACCGTGGGAGACGAACCGTGCGTGATGATCGAATGGTCGGGGATGCGCCGCTGGGTGGGGGGCGCCTCAGGCCAGCGGGTGCTCGCAACCTTGCTCTTCACCGACGTCGTCGACTCCACCGGCACCGCCGTCCGCCTCGGCGACGCCGCCTGGCACGAGTTGCTCTCGATGCACCTTCATACGAGCCGCGATGCGATCGAGCGGTTCGGCGGGCGTCAGGTGGCGACCACCGGTGACGGCGTGCTGGCCGTGTTCGATGCGGCCCGGGGCGCGATCCGCTGTGCGGCTGCCATCCGCGAGACCGCCCGGCGTCAGGGGGTCGCGGTTCGCGCAGGCGTGCACGTGGGCGAGGTCGAGCTCGCCGGCGACGACGTCCGAGGCGTCACCGTCCACGAGGCCGCTCGCATCATGTCGGCGGCCGGCGCGAACGAGATCCTCGTGTCCGAGACCGTGGCGACGCTCTGCAAGGGCGAGATCTCCCCTTCGAGGACGCCGGCGAGCACGAGCTGAAGGGCGTGCCTGGTCGGTGGCGCCTGTACCGCGTCGCCTAGACTCCCGGCATGATCGAGGCGTACTGCTGGCCACAGTCCGTGGTGCCCGGCGAGCCCGTCGCGCTGCATCTGTCCACGTACACCCCGACGGTGCAGATCGAGGTCGCCCGCGACGGCGCCGAGCGCGAGGTCGTCTGGCGTGGCGAGACTGAGGGGGACTTCTACCCCACCCCCGACGACGCATCCTCCCAGGGGTGCGGCTGGCCGGCGGCGCTCGAGATCCCGGTCGGCACCGACTGGCGGACCGGCTACTACGCCGTGACGGTCACCGCCGGCGACCAACGCGCGGACGCCTTCCTCGTCGTGCGACCCATGGCTCGACGCCGCGCCCTCGCCGATCCTGATGGTGCTCAGCACCTCCACCTGGAACGCCTACAACGACTGGGGCGGGCCGTCGCTCTACACCGGCGGCACACGGGTCTCCTTCGAGCGGCCGATGGCGCCCGGGTTCCTCGTGAAGCCCGAGCCGCACCGCCGCAAGTCCCAGCCGACGCCCGACCGCGAGGCGCTCTGGTTCTTCGAGTGGGCGGAGCCGCTCGGCCTCTCGGTGTGGAGCGGCGGGGCCGGGTGGTGGAACTGGGAGCGGCCGTTCTTCCGCTGGGCGGAGGCGAACGGCTTCCGGGTCGACCTGGCCGTCTCGCAGGACCTCGAGGCGCACCCCGATATCCTCGACGGACGCCGGATGCTTCTCTCCGTGGGCCACGACGAGTACTGGTCGTGGGGGATGCGGCGAGACGGTCGAGGGATTCACGGGCGCCGGCGGGAACGCCGCGTTCTTCAGCGGGAACACGTGCTACTGGCAGATCCGGTTCGAGGACGACCGCCGGCACATGGTCGGGTACAAGTACGGCGCGGACCAGGACCCGCGTGATCGGCACCCCGGACGAAGGGTTCGTCACGAGCGCCTGGGTCGATCGTCGGATCGGCTGGAGCGAGTTCTCCACGATCGGGCTGTCGTTCTCGAGGGGCGGGTACTCGCGGTACGGACTCGGGGTGCCGAAGGCGAGCGGCGCCTACACGGTCTGGCGACCCGACCACTGGGTGTTCGAGGGCGCCGACCTCGCGTACGGCGATGCGCTCGGCCTCGCGGACGCGATCGTCGCCTACGAGGTCGACGGGTGCGAGCTGACCTTGGTCGACGGCCTCCCGGTCCCCACCCACGCCGATGGGGCGCCCGAGACCCTCGAGGTGCTCGCGACCGCGCCCGCGAAGCTCTGGAGCCAGCACGAGCAGCCCAGCCGCTACGCGCACGAACCGGGCGAGCTCGAGTCCGTCGCGATGGCGATCCACGGCGACGACTGGCAGGACACACCTCGACCACCTGCGGCACAACCACGCGGCGGTCGCGGCGTTCACTACCCCCGGCGGCGGGACGGTCTTCAACGCCGGATGCACCGACTGGACCGATGGCCTCGGAGACCCGGCCGTCGAACGCATCACGCGGAACGTTCTCGAGCGGCTCGGCGGCGGATAGGCGGCCGCTCCTATACTCGGGACCGATGCCGAAGAAGGTGCAGATCCGCCCGCCGGGCCTCAAGCCCACCACGAAGGTCGGGACCCTCGGTCCCTATCGCGGTCGGCTCGGCCTCGCCTGGGTGATCGCGCCGATCGTCGCCGGGGCCGTCATCCTGGTCGCCGGCTACGTCGCCCTCTTCCGATAGATCGCAGGAGACCCCTTGCGCTGGAGCGAGTTCGTCGCCGCAAGCCCGGAGATCGCCGAGACCGCCGAGGCGCGCTTCCGCGCGGACGAGCTCGTCTTCCTGGGCACGATCCGGCCCGACGGCACGGCGCGCGTGAGCGCGTGAGCCCGTGCGAGGTCGACGTCGCCGAAGGCGAGCTCCTGATGGGCATCGGCGGACTTTGGGAGCGCGCGCCGCACTGACTGAGGGCCCGGCCCTAGTCGGCGACCCGCTGCAAGGGCGCGTAGGCGAGCAGGACGCGCTTCTCCCCCACCTCGCGGAACGCGACCGCGGCGACCGCGCCGTCCCCGTCACCGGAGACGTCGAGCACGACGCCTTCGCCCCATGTCTCATGGAGCACGGTGTCGCCGGCCGAGATCGACGGCGCCTCGCGTTTCGGCACGCCGGTCGGTTTCTGCGGGCTCCAGTCGCGGGCGGGCACCATCTCGCGTTCGCGTCCGGGCAGCCCGATCACGGTGTGCCCGCCGCCCCCGCCCAGCGCACCGCTCCGATAGCCGGCGCCCGACCCCCCGCGAGGTCGCCGACTCGCAGCCTCCCCTTCCCGACGCTCGAGCAGGTGCTCCGGGATCTCCTTCAGGAACCGAGACTCGGGGTTGTACTGCGACTGGCCGAAGAGGGTGCGGCTCCAGGCGTTCGTGAGATAGAGGCGCTCCCGCGCGCGGGTCACTCCCACGTACGCGAGCCGGCGCTCCTCCTCGAGCGCCGCGGCGTCGGTCATCGACCGGAAGTGCGGGAAGACGCCATCCTCCATCCCGACCATGAACACCACGGGGAACTCCAGCCCCTTCGCGATGTGCAGGGTCATCAGCGTGACCTGGGAGTCGTCCTCCTCGTACTCGTCCTGCTCGCCGAGGAGGGAAAGCTGCTCGAGGAACGCCTCGAGGCCGGCCTCGGGCTCACGGGCGAGCAACTCCGCCGCCACGCCCGCGAGCTCCTGCAGGTTCTCGATCCGTCCCTGGGCCTCGACCGACCGCTCCTCCTCCAACTCGGCGAGGTATCCGGATTCCTGCGCGGCGAACTCGACCATGCGCGCCGGCCCGGCACCGTCGTCGAGGTGCCCTTGGATCGCGGCCATGATGTGCACGAACCCCGCCACCGCGCCTTTCGCCCGAGCGGCGAGCACCGGGATCTCGTCGACCCGGCGGCAGGCATCGGTGATCGTGATGCCCTCGTCGCGGGCGAACGACTCGAGGGCGGCCACGGTCGCGTCGCCGATCCCGCGCTTCGGCGTGTTCACGACGCGCCGGAAGCTGATCACGTCCTGCGGGTTCAGCAGCAGTCGCAGGTAGCCCACCACGTCCTTGATCTCGCGACGCTGGTAGAAGCGCACGCCGCCGAACACCCGATACGGGGTGCCCGCCCGCATGAAGATGTCCTCGAGCACGCGAGACTGGGCGTTCGTCCGGTAGAAGATCGCGACGTCGCGGAACCGATACCCCTCGCTCTCGCGTAGCCGCTCGATCTCGGAGGCGACCCACATCGCCTCCTCGTGCTCGTCCTGCGCGCGGTAGTGGATCGAGAGCTCGCCGTTGCCGGCCTCGGTCCACAGGGTCTTCGGCTTCCGCATCTGGTTCTTCTCGATCAGCGCGTTCGCGACCGCCAGGATGTTCTGCGTGGAGCGGTAGTTCTGTTCCATCAGGAACACGTTCGCGTCGGGGTAGTCGCGTTCGAAATCGAGGATGTTCTGGATCGTCGCCCCGCGCCACGAGTACACGCCCTGGTCGGCGTCGCCCACCACGCACACGTTGTGGTGGGCCGCCGACAGCTGGTTCACCAGCTCGTACTGGGCGCGGTTCGTGTCCTGGTACTCGTCGACCATCACGTACGTGAAGCGCTCCTGGTAGTGGTGGAGCACCGGCGGATGGTCCCGGAACAACCGGACCGTCTCGGAGATCAGATCGTCGAAGTCGAGCGCCCCGGCCTCGCGCTTGCGACGCTCGTACGCCTCGAAGACCGAGGCGATCGTGTCCTCGTAGGGATTGCTCGCCATCGCTTTGAATTCGCCCGGCGAGAGCACCCGGTCCTTGGCCTTGCCGATCGCGCTCGCGATCGCGCGCGGCGCGTAGCGCTTGAGGTCGATGTCGAACTCCTTGCAGATGCTCGAGATCAGCCGTTCGGTGTCGGCGTCGTCGTAGATCGTGAAGGCGCTGGGGATCCCCAGGTGCGTGTGCTCGCGGCGCAGGATCCGGGCGCACATCGAGTGGAACGTGAGGACCCACATCCCCTGGGCGACGCGGCCGCCGACGAGGACCTCGACCCGCTCCGCCATCTCGCGGGCGGCCTTGTTCGTGAAGGTGATCGCGAGGATCGCTCCTGGAGCGACGCCCTTCTCGCGGATCAGGTAGGCGATCCGGTGCGTGAGCGCGCGCGTCTTGCCCGATCCGGCCCCCGCGACGATGAGCACCGGGCCCTCCGTGTGGAGGACGGCCTCTCGCTGGATGTCGTTGAGCCCCTCGACCAGGGGGGAGACGTCGAACACCCCGGCATCATAGAGGCGGCCGGCGACCCGGTCGGTCCCGATCAGTGGGACCGATCCGGAGGCCGGGCGGTCCGACGGTCCGCCCGGCCTGGATCCGGATCAGATCAGGTGCGCCGCCGAGTACTTCGCGATCATCTGCTGCTTGCTGCCGCCGATCCTCGTGAAGTAGCCGGTGAAGGCCATCCGGCCGTTCGGCCCGGCCTCGATCGACCAGATCCCGTGGTTCGAGTTCGCGTTCGCGTCCCAGGCCAAGATCGCGCCGGTCGTCGCGTCCACCGCCGCGACGTGGTGCCGGGTGGTCGCGTTGTCGACCGTGCACTTCGTCGAGCCGCCGCCCGGGTTCTGCGAGCAGATCTTGCCGACGTAGTTGAAGTGCCCGCCGAAGTAGAGCACGTTGCCCCGCAACGCACACCCGGGGGTATCACCGTCGTTACCGGCGGAGTAGACCGGGTCGGGCTGGCCGGTGGTCAGGTTCGTCACGAGCACGTTGTACGCGCGCCGGGTCCCGTGCCACACCTTCCAGAAGCCACCGCACATGTACGCCTTGTTCGACGTGATGATGAGGTGGTAGACGCGGGCGGTCTCGGCGGTGGTACAGGTCGGGCAGTTGGCGTCGGCGTACACGTCGGGGTCCCACGGCAGCACCGTGGCGCCGTTCGCGATCGGCACGGCCGCGACCTCGTTGCGCGTGACGCCGTTCACGAGGCCGAAGTGCCCGCCGAAGTACACGGTCTGGCCGTCCGTCGAGAAGTCGATCGTGTACACCGTGGGCTTGCACCGGGGCGGGCAGGCCAAGCCCGAGATCTGCCCGACGTTGACCGACCACGACGTGACCGCCCCGGCCGGTGTGACCTGAGCGAGGCGCTTCCGGGTCTGGCTGTTGACGGTGCCGAACCCGCCGCCGATGAAGAAGTTCCCGTTCGGACCCTGCACGATCACGCGGACCGGAGCCACCCGCCTTCGGGTTCCACGACGTCAGGGCACCGGTCGTGGCGTCGACCGCGGCCAGGTTCGACCGCGCGACGTTGTTCACGGTCGTGAAGTCCCCCGCCAGGTAGACCGTGTTGCCGACGACCACGAGGCTGTACACCTGACCGTTCACGTTCGGGTTCCAGGGCCGGAGCGCGCCGGTCGCGGCATCGATCGCGGCCGCGTGGTTCCGCGTGACTTCGCCCACACCGAGGTCGTTGCCGGCCGGCCGCATGCTCGTGAAGTCGCCCGCCAGGTAGATCGCGCCCTTCGCGAACTTGGCGTCGCGGACGATCCGCGTTCGCCTGGTAGGAGGATCCGGCGAGTAGGGGCCGGCGTGCGCCACCCCGGGGATGAGGGCGGCCGTGACCGCCAGGATGAGGGTGGCGACCCCTCTGCGCATTCGAGTTCCTCCCGTTCCGGCCGGCATCCGGCCCTGGACCTATCCGTTTCACCTCAGCGCACCGCAGCCTACGAGGTTTGCCCTAGGACCTGCAACGAATCCACGAGATTCCGGCGACACTTGCCCTAGGTCGTTCGGACCGAACCCGGTCCCGACGTGGATGCCGTCCTCGGCTACCCTTTCGGGCGATGCCGAGATGACCGAATCAACCGCCCCCGATCACACCCTCCGACCTCTCCGAGGAGCCTCGCACCCCCCGGCCGCGCCGCCGAGGATGGGCCGCGGTCGTGCACTGGTTCGGCATGGGATGCCTGATGCTCGCCTCCGGCATCGCCGGCTACGTCGGCTGGCTGCTCTGGGGCACGGGGATCGAGACCGCGCACGCGCAGGACCGGCTGCGCACCGGGTTCGTCGCCCGCGACGTCCGCCCTCCCGCCGACGTGCAGGCCGTCCCGCTCGGCCGCGCGTACGCCCGGATCCTGATCCCCGAGATCGGCCTGAACTTCATGGTCGTGCAGGGGACGGGGCACGAGGCGCTGAAGGAAGGACCCGGCCACTACCTCGACACGGCCGACCCCTGGGACGACCGGGGGCGGGTGGGGATCGCCGGGCCACCGCACCACGTACCTGCACCCGTTCTTCAAGCTGAACGACCTCACGCCGGGCGACGCGATCACCCTGCAGACGGAGTACGGGACGTACCGGTACGAGGTGGACCGGGTCTTCGTCATCCCCGAACAGGGGTCCGGTCGTGTGCTCACGCAGACCAACGCGCCGTCCCTGGTCCTGACGACGTGCAACCCCGTGTACGCGAGCTACGAGCGGCTGATCGTGACGGCTCGCCGGGTCTGACGGCCGAGGTAGACCGCCCGGACACCTAGCGGGACCACTACTCCCACTCGATCGTGCCGGGCGGCTTGCTCGTGATGTCGTAGGCCACGCGGTTCACGCCGGGGACCTCCCGGATGATCCGGCTCGAGATCGTGTCGAGGACCTCGTACGGGAGCCGCGCCCAGTCGGCGGTCATCGCGTCCTCGCTCGTGACGGCGCGGATCACGACCGGCGCCTCGTACGTGCGCCCGTCGCCCATCACGCCCACACTCTTGACGTCGGCGAGCAGCACGCAGAACGCCTGCCAGGTCTCGCGGTCCAGCCCGGCGCGCCTGATCTCCTCGCGCACGATGTGGTCGGCGCCCCGCACCTTCGCGAGGTTGTCCGCGGTGACCTCCCCCACGATCCGCACCGCGAGGCCGGGGCCGGGGAACGGTTGACGCTGCGTGATCTCCTCGGGGAGCCCGAGCTCGCCACCCACCTGCCGCACCTCGTCCTTGAACAGGTCGCGGAGCGGCTCCACGAGCTCGAACGCCATGTCCTCGGGCAGGCCGCCCACGTTGTGGTGGCTCTTGATGTTGGCGGCCGTCGTCGAGCCCGACTCGATCACGTCAGGATAGAGCGTGCCCTGCACCAGGAATCGCGCGCCCGTGTGCTCGAGCGCCACCTCCTCGAACACCCGGATGAACTCCTCGCCGATCGCCTTGCGCTTCGTCTCGGGCTCGGTGACGCCGGCGAGCTTGGCGAGGAAGCGGTCCGCGGCCTTCACGTGCACGAGCGGGATGTGGAAGTGCCGGCCGAACGTCTCCTCGACCTGATCGGGCTCGCCCTCGCGGTTGAGGCCGTGATCGACGAAGACGCACGTGAGCTGATCCCCCACCGCTCGGTGCACCAGCAGCGCGGCGACCGCGGAGTCGACACCGCCCGAGAGGGCGCAGAGCACCTCCGCGTCCCCGACCTGGGCACGGATCCGCCCGACCGCGTCCTCGATGATGTTCGTCGGGGTCCAGTCGGGCAGCAGGTCGCAGCCCTCGTACAGGAACCGCTTCATCACGTCCTGGCCGTGCGGCGTGTGGGAGACCTCCGGGTGGAACTGGACCGCGTAGAGGCCCCGTTCGGGGCCTCCATCGCGGCGATCGGGATTTGGTCGGTGGTGGCCGTGACGCGGAACCCCTCGGGCGCCCGCGTGACGGCGTCGCCGTGGCTCATCCACACGGTGTCCTCGGCCGGGTAGATCCTGGAGCAGCCGGGAGCCGGCTGTCACGTGGAGGCGGGTGCCGCCGTACTCGCGTTGGCCGGTGGCCGCCACCTCGCCGCCGAGCGCCCGAGCCATCAGCTGATGCCCGTAGCAGATGCCCAGCACGGGGACGCCCAACTCGAACAGCCCGGGGTCGACCTGCGGGCCGTCGGGCTCGTACACACTGGCCGGACCGCCCGACAGGATGATGCCCGCGGGCTGCCTCGCTTGGAGGTCGTCGGCCGTGGCGTCGTGCGCGACGATCTCGGAGTAGACGTGCGCCTCGCGGACGCGCCGGGCGATCAGCTGCGCGTACTGCGCCCCGAGGTCGAC
>CAWFJU010000009.1:0-49485 GCA_963816275.1 uncultured Actinomycetes bacterium | reverse complement strand
CGTAATCAGCAACGAGCTCTACGGCGGCACGCTACTCCATCGCCACGAAGCTGTTGCCCGCGGTTCGGCGTCGACGGTGGATCTGGTGGACCCGCACGACCTCGACGCCGTGCGCGGCGGCGCTGCCCGGGCGCCGCGCTCTTCTACGTCGAGACCATCGCGAACCCCAACGTGACGGTGGCGGACCTCGCGGCGCTCGGCGCCCTGTGCCGGGAGGCCGGGCGTGCCCGCGGCGGTCGACAACACGTTCGCCTCGCCGTACCTGTGCACCCCGCCGCGGCCGGGTTCGACTACGTGCTGCATTCGGCGACGAAGTACATCGGGGGCCATCACGACCTGATCGGCGGCGTCGTGTGCACGTCCGAGGAGGGGCGCGGCCGCCTGCGCGACACCGCGATCGACACCGGCGGCACGATGGCGCCCGTTCGAGGCGTGGCTCGTGCCTGCGCGGCCTCATGACCCTCGCGCTGCGGATGGACCGGCACGGCGCAGAACGCGATGGCGCTCGCCACGTTCCTGGAGGCGCACCCGAAGGTCGAGCGCGTCTGGTACCCGGGCCTCGCCTCGCACCCGCACCACGAGGTCGCGGCGCGGGAGTTCGCCGCGCGGGGCTCGGCGGGATGCTCGCGGTCGAGGTCGCCGGCGGGGTCGGAGGGCGGGCAGCGCGTTCTGCGACGCCCTCGAGCTCGCGTGGGTGGCCACGAGCCTGGGCGGGACGCACACGCTGGTCGGGCACGCGGCCTCCACCACGCACCGGCAGATGGATCCGGAGGCGCGCCGCGCGGCGGGGATCGCCGACGGGCTCGTGCGCGTGAGCGCCGGGATCGAGGACGCCGACGACCTGCTCGAGGACTTCGCGCAGGCGCTGGAGAAGGTGTGAGCGGCGCCAAGCGGCGGGTGGCGGTCCTGTTCGGCGGGCGCTCAGCCGAGCACGAGATCTCGTGCATCTCCGCGCGCTCCGTGATCGACGCGCTCGATCCCGAGCGCGTACGAGGTCGTGCCGATCGGCATCACGAAGGAGGGCCGCTGGCACCTGCTGCCCGGCCCGCCGGCGCTGCCCGTCCGAGACCGGCCGCATGCCGGAGGTCGACGCGACGGAGCGGCACGCGCCGTGGAGCTCGCGACCGAGGGCGCGTCGCGGCGAGCTCGTGGCCGCCGACGGCACGCCGCGAGCCGATCGACGTGGTCTTCCCCGTGCTCCACGGCCCCATGGGCGAGGACGGCGCGGTCCAGGGGCTGTTCGAGCTCGCGGGCGTGCCCTACGTGGGCGCGGGGGTGCTGGGGTCCGCGGTGGGGATGGACAAGGCGATGCAGAAGGTGCTGTTCGCCGCGGCCGGCCTGCCCGTCGCTGCCGTGGGACGGTCGTGCGCGAGCCCGACTGGGACGAGGACCCCGAGGGCGTGGCGGCGCGCGCGGAGGCGCTCGGGTATCCCGCTGTTCGTCGAAGCCCGCCACGCTCGGGCTCGTCGGTGGGCATCTCGAAGGTCGCACGACCACGAGGAGCTCGGTCGCCGCGCTCGAGGAGGCCTTCCGGTTCGCGCGCAAGGCGGTCGTCGAGCGCGGGCTGCGACCGACGCGCGCGAGATCGAGTGCGCGGTCCTCGGCAACGACGATCCGGTGGCCTCGGTGTGCGGCGAGATCGTGCCCGAGCGGCCACGAGTTCTACGACTACGCGGCGAAGTACCTCGACGCCGACGGGGCGCGAGCTCGTGATCCCGGCGCCGTTGACCCCCGAGCTGGTCGGAGCGGATCCAGCGCATGGCCGTGACCGCGTTCCGCGCGGTCGAGTGCTGGGGGATGGCGCGGGTGGACTTCTTCGTGATCGCGGCGACGCAGCTGTGGATCAACGAGATCAACACGATCCCGGGGTTCACGTCGATCTCGATGTACCCGAAGCTGTGGGAGGCGAGCGGCCTGTCCTACCCCGACCTGATCGAGCGGCTGCTCGACCTCGCGGTCGAGCGCCACGAGCTCGAGCGCGGCAAGAGCGCGGTCGCTCGCGAGCTCGACGTCTGACTGGGCCGGCTCCTCGGCCGGCGGCCGGGCGACCCTAGAGGTGGACCACCGGGCAGGTCAACGTGCGGGTGATGCCTTCGACCGACTGGATGCGGGCCACGACCAGCTTGCCCAGCTCGTCCACCGTCTTGGCCTCGGCGCGCACGATCACGTCGTACGGGCCGGTGACGTCCTCGGCCTCGGCGACGCCGCCGATCGAGCGGACCTCGGTCGCCACGGCGGCGGCCTTGCCCACCTCCGTCTGGATCAGGATGTACGCGTGCACCACCGGGAACCTCCTGCCGTCGTTGAGGCCGCCATGCTAGTCGTGTGCGCGAGTGCGCCGCAACGCGGCCCCGGCGACCCGGCCCCTCGAAGCCGCTGCCAGGCGCCGGGTGGCATCATCGGATCGTGTTCAAGGATCGGGACCACGCTGGCAGACGGCTCGCCGATGCCGTGGCCGCGAGGGTGACCGGCCCCGCCGTGGTGCTCGCGATCCCGCGAGGCGGCGTCGTGGTCGCCGTGCCCGTGGCCGAGGCGCTCGACGCCCCGCTCGATGTGGTCGTCCCGCGGAAGCTCCGAGCGCCGAGCAACCCGGAGCTGGCGATCGGCGCGGTCGCCCCTGGGGTGCAGGTCGTCGACGATCGGCTCGTGCACGTGCTCGGCGTCGACGAGGCGTACCTGCGGGACGAAGTGGCGCGCGCGGAGGCCGAGATCGCGCGGCGGACGGCGCGCTACCGGAACGACCGGCCCCCGCTGGCCCTCGCTGGCCGGACCGTGGTCGTGGTCGACGACGGCGTCGCGACCGGTGCCACCGCGATCGCCGCCCTCCGGTGGGCTCGTAACGCCGGCGCCGAGCGCGTGGTGTTCGCGGCGCCGGTCGGTCCGCCCGACGCGGTGACGCGGCTCGGCGCCGAATGCGACGAGGTCGTCCTTGTCGAGACGCCGCCGGGGTTCGGTGCGGTGGGCGAGTGGTACGAGCGGTTCGGCCAGGTCTCCGACGATCAGGTGCGAACGGCGTTGGGGTCATGAACGCGATCGAATGGGTCGTGGCCGGCATCCTGGGCCTGCTCGGGCTCCGGTCCCTCGTGCACTGGGCGCGTCGGCCGTTCGAGAGCACCGACGTCCGCGATCACGTCCTGTTCGCCGCGTTCGTGCTCGGCCGAGTGGGGATCTGGTGGTCGCTCGCGGGCCTCTTCGTCCTGTCGGCCACGGTCCGCAACCCCGATCCGCTCGGCGGCGGTGCGACGCTCGCCGGCCGCGCATTCGTCGACGAGTACCGCGCCCGGTACTGGTGGTACCCCCTCGTCGTGGTCGGGTTCCTCGTCCTGCAGTTCGTCGCCGGGTACTTCTTGGGGCGACGGCACGAACGTTCGGGACCGACCGGGAGCGTGTGACGAACCTGTTCCGACCTCGCTGCGAGGTCGGCGGAAGGCCCGAACGGTGCTACAACGGAGTCATGACGACGCGCGCGCGGACCCGGGTGACGGCCCTGATCGTCGTGGCGATGGTCCTGCTGGGCATCGCGGGGGTCTCCGCCGTGCGGGCCGGGTCCCCGACCCAGCTCCCCGCCGTCCCGCCGCAGGAGCTCCTCGCTTCCTCGCTCGAGGCGATGGCCGCCCCGTTCTCGATCTCGGGCGACGTCACGACGACCTTCGAGACCGGGCTCCCCGACATCTCCGGGACGCTCGGCAGCACGGGGACGGGTCTGGGCGGACTCGCGACCGCGCTCCTGGGCACCCAGCACTACAAGGTCTGGCGCTCCGACGACGGCGTCCGGATCGCGCGCGTGACCGACCTCTCAGAGCAGGACCTCGTCGCGAACCACGATGCGGCCTGGTACTGGGACTCGAACGGGATGACCGCGACGCGGCTGGATCTCGCCGCGCTGACCCGCCGAGCGGCCACCGATCCGGCCTGGGCCGAGGTGGCGGCGCCGACGCGGGCCGACCTCACGAGCTGGATCGGCTCCGCCCTGAGGGCGCTCGCCCCCTACGCCGACGTGTCGGTCGATCCGGGGGGCGAGGTTGCCGGTCGTCCCGCGTACGACCTGGTCCTCACCCCGGCGCCCGGGCCGACGCTGATCGGCGCGTGTGACCGTCTCGATCGACGCCGAGACGCGGTTGCCGCTCCGGTTCTCGATCACGCCGAAAGGTGCGGACGACCCGGCGGCCGCGATCGGGTTCGACACCGTCTCGTTCGACCCGATCGACCCCGCGATGTTCGCGTTCACGCCGCCCGAGGGTGCGAGGGTGTCGGACGTCACGCCTCCCGCCGCTGAACCCCACCATGGCATGACCATCGGCTCGACCCAGGGGGATCCGTTCACCCGGCCCGGTGACGTCCGCACCTTCGGATCGGGCTTCTCGGCGCGGGTCGCGATCGCGCTCTCGGGCCCGGTCCCGGATCAGGCCCGCGCGCTGCTCCCGTATGCGGGGCCGCTGTTCTCCGCGATCGTCATCCAACGGGACGGCGGCAGCTGGTTGTTGGTCGGCCCGGTGCCGGTGGCGACGCTCCAACGGGACGCCGACCGGCTCCCGTGACGCCGGCGCTCGTCACGCGCGGGCTGACCAAGCGGTACGGCGACCTTGCCGCGGTCGACGCGCTCGATCTCTCGGTAGAGCGGGGGGAGCTCTTCGGGTTCCTCGGGCCGAACGGTGCCGGGAAGACCACCACGATCCGGATGGCCCTGGGGCTCGTCTTCCCGACCGAGGGAGCGGTCGAGCTGCTGGGGGAGCCCGTCGTCCGCGACCGTGCGCCGCTCGCGCGCGTGGGGGCCTTGGTCGAGGAGCCCGCGTTCTGGAAGTACCTCTCGGGGCGTCGGAACCTCGAGTACGTCGCGCGCGCCGGGCGCGACCGAGGAGAGATCCGCGCGCGGCTCGCTCGGGTCGACGAGACGCTGGAGGTCGTGGGCCTGGCCGCCGCCGCCGACAAGCGCGTCAAGGCGTACAGCCAGGGGATGCGCCAGCGGCTCGGGCTCGCGCAGGCGCTCGTGGGGGCGCCCGACCTGCTCGTGCTCGACGAACCGACGAACGGGCTCGACCCCACGGGGATGCGCGAGATGCGGCTCCTGCTGCGCCGGCTCGCCGACGACGGCATCACGATCTTCGTCTCGAGCCACCTCCTGTCCGAGGTCGAGGCGATGTGCGACCGGGTCGGGGTGATGGCGAGCGGTCGGCTCGTGGCCGAGGGACCGCCGGGGACGCTCCGCGGTGGCGCCGACCGCGTCCGCGTCGAGGTCGACGACGTCGACCGGGCGCGGGCGGTCGCGTCGAGCCTGCCGGGCGTCACGGCCGACGGAACGGCGAGGTCAGTCGCGGGGCCGGTGTCAGGCCCCGGGTCGATCACCTTCGTGCTCGACGAGATCGGCCCGGCGGACCTGAACGCGGCGCTCGTCGGGGGCGGGGTGCGCGTGGCCCTGCTCGAACCGCATCGCGACACCCTGGAAGAGGTCTTCCTGCACCTCGTGGAGGGCGCCGATGCTCCGCGTTGAGCTGCTGAAGGCGGCCCGACGGTGGCGGACGTGGCTGCTCGCCGCCGCGATCGCCGGGATCCCCGCGGTGATCGTCTTCGCGATCAGGGTCTCGCCACCGCAGCCGGCCGCGGCCGAGGATGCGCCCCCGTTCCTGTTCCAGATCGCGACGAACGGTCTGTACGCGGCCCTCACCGGACTCGCGGTCGTCCAGCCGTTCTTCCTCCCGCTCGCGGCCGGGCTGTTCGCGGGCGACGCGATCGCGGGCGAGGCGCAGGGCGGCACGCTGCGCTACCTGTTGCTGCGTCCGGTCGGGCGGTCCCGCCTCGTGCTCTCGAAGTACGGCTCGGCGATGGCTCTGCTCGGCGTGCTCGTCGCCGTGACGATCGTGAGCGGGCTCGCGGCAGGGGCGATCGTGTTCGGGCTCGGACCGATGCCGACGCTGTCGGGCACGTCGCTCTCGGTCGTGCAGGGGCTCGCGCGGATCGTCGGGAGCGGCATGTACATGGTGCTGGCTCTCTCGGGGATCGCCTGCATCGGCCTGCTGATCTCGACGAGGACGGACTCGGGCCCGGGAGCGGCGGTCGCGACGATCGTGATCGCGATCGCGAGCCAGATCATGGGGCAGATCCCCAGCCTGGATGCGATCCACCCGTACCTGCCCACCTACGGGTGGCTGGGCTTCATCGGGTTCTTCCGATTCCCCGTGGATTGGGATCAGATGCGGGGCGGGCTGACGGCGAGCGCCGCGTACAGCGCGGCGTGCCTGGGGCTGGCGCTCTGGGGATTCCGGCGGCGCGACGTCACGTCGTAGTCCGTCGCCGACCGGGCACCGACGAGGGTGAGCCCCCGGAGGCGCCCACCCTCGTCGCGTTCGACCTGTCGGATCAGCCGACGGCCTTGATGATCTCCTCGGAGAGCTCCGGGAACTCCTGGAGATGCGCGACGCGCTCGCCCTTCAGGCGTTCCACCGTCGCGTCGTACTCGTCGAGGCGGCCCTGGCGCTCGTAGAGCCGGCGGGGCTGCAGCAGCTCGTCGTCGTCGAAGTCCGGGACCGCGCTCGCGACCTGATAGCCGAAGTCGGGGTCGTCGTCCCACGCGATCGTCTGCTCGGCGATCCCCTTCACGCACGCGGACGTGTGCGGGATCTTCACCTTCTTCGAGCGGTCGTCGCTGTCCTTGCCGCCCACGCGCCCGGTGTTCAGCAGATACGTCTCGATCGGGTGCGACGCGAGCAGCTCCAGCATGCGGTTGCCCTGGAGCCCGTGGGGGAGCGGGAAGAACGGGTTCGTCCCGGGCACCCGGAGGAACTTGCCCTCCTCGGCGGAACCGCCGGCCGCGGTCCCGGTCGTCTCGCCAAGCATGAAGTACGCGGCCGCCTGCTCGCTGTTCAGGCGCGCCACGCCCGGGATGATGTTCTCGTTCCGGTTCAGGATCAGCAGGTAGTCCACCGTGCCCGACGTTGCGGGCGTCCTCGAACGACATGAGGTCGGCCATCTCGAAGACGGCCCGGCCGTTCTTCGTGTAGTGCTCGTTGAAGAAGTCCACCAAGCCGTCGTCATCCATGTACACGTTCTCGAGGTAGGCGGTGGGCCTGACGACCGCGCCGTGGATCGAGGGCTCGAAGTCGGGGTCGAGGCCGAACGTCTTGGCGAAGCAGCCGTTCTCGGTGCCGTACGCCTTGCCGCCGGGCATCAGGCCGACGAAGTCGTCCTGGATCGGGTTCGAGCCGTTCTGCGTCGTGAACGTCGTGGTGGTCTTCCCGGTCCCCGAGAGGCCGAGGATCATGAAGACCTTGTCGCCGTGCGGCGTCGGGATCACCTTGAGGCCCGAGTGCAGTGCGAGGCCGCCCTTCTCGTACACGATGTTGTTCCACATCCGCAGGCCGCCCTTCTTGGACTCACCGAAGTAGTCCGAGTTCAGGACGCGCGTGACGTTGTGGTCGAGGTCCACGGCGATCAGTCGGTCGTCGGGGTAGCCGGGGGCCGCGAGCCCCGGGGTGTAGATCACCTGCACCTCCGGCTCCGCCCCGTCGTTCCGCTCGAAGTAGAGCTTCTGCTGCATGCCCGCGATGTTCGCGTAGCGCTTCTCCATCAGCAGTCGTGCCGCCGTTCGCATGTCGGGGTCGTTCCCGATGTAGCCGTCGATCTGGATCATGTCGTGTTCGGCGATGTAGGCGTCCTGCATCGTGGCGACCGTGTCGAAGTCCTCGCGCGACATCGTCTTGCCGCTCGAGGGACGGTCGACGACGTACGTGCTGGCCGCGCTCCGAGAGAGCACCTGGGTCTGGGTATCGGTATTCCCGTACTCGGAGATGCGCGTCTCCGGCATCTCCTCGGTGAACGCCCGGAGCTCCTCGGGCGTGGGGTTGACGTAGACCTCTGCCACGGTGGGCCTCCTTGCAGGGGAACGCGGCGACGCCGCGTGTTGGGACAGTCAGGAGTACGGCTAGAGTCTATCGAACGCCCTCCGACGCCCCCCTGGGCCCGTGAGGCTCACCACCCCCGATCCGGCCGCACGGAACGGACAACGATATGGACGTCTCGGAACAGGAGCTGCTCGCCGCGATCCGGCGCGTCCTCTCGGGCGCGGCGCCCGACGTGGTCGTCGGGGTGGGCGACGATGCGGCGGTGGTCGCCTCGGGTTCGGGCGAGCTCGTTCTCACGACCGACGCGCTCGTCGAGGGTTCGCACTTCTCCCGGGCGACCGCCTCGGCCCGCGACATCGGGTACAAGGCGATCGCGGTGAACGTCAGCGACATCGCCGCGATGGGCGCGTCGCCGCGGTTCGCGCTGTGCGCGCTGACCCTGTCGGACGCCGTCGACGCGGCGTGGGTGATGGAGCTCTTCGGCGGGATGCTCGAAGCGTGTGATGAACACGCCCTGCGTCTGGTGGGCGGGAACCTCGCGCTCGGCCCCGAGGTGACGGTGGCCGTGACGGTCACGGGTGAGGTGGCGCCGGGGCGGGCGATCACGCGCGCGGGCGCGCGACCAGGTGAGGTGATCGTGGTCACCGGGTCCTTCGGGGGGGCGGCGGCCGGTCTGCGGCTCTCGTCGGGACGGACGCCCCCCTCGGACGAGGAGCGGGCCGCGATCGTGCGGCACACGAGGCCGATCCCACGGATCGGCGAGGCGGGGGTGCTGGCCCGGTTCGGGGCCAGCGCGATGATCGACGTCAGCGACGGGCTCGGCCTGGATCTGTCGAGGCTCTGCGCGGCGAGCGGGGTCGGGGCGCGGATCCGGCTCGCCGACGTGCCGATCGGCCCTGCGGCGACCCTCGACGACGCGCTCGGCGGCGGGGAGGACTACGAGCTGGTGGCCACCCTCCCCGACGAGGCGAGTGCCGACGGCGCGCGCGAGGAGCTCGATGAGGCGTTCGGCGTGCCGCTCGCCGAGATCGGCGTGATCGTCGTCGAACCGGGCCTGGTGGCGATCGGTACGACCGGCCACGAGGCACCCCTCGATCCGGCCGGATGGGACCATTTCGCGTGAGCGCGCCTCCGCGCCCTCGTGCGCTCTCGATCGCGGGCAGCGACTCGGGCGGCGGTGCCGGGATCCAGGCGGATCTCAAGACCTTCAGCGCGCTCGGCGTCTTCGGCATGACCGCGATCACGGCGGTCACGGTCCAGAACACCGTGGGCGTCACCGGCTACGAGGCGCTCTCGCCCCAGCTCGTCGGCGACCAGATCCGGGCGGTGGCCACCGACATCGGGGTCGATGCCGCGAAGACCGGGATGCTGGCCACCGCCCGCATCGTGGAGGCCGTCGCGGACGCGGTCGCCGGGATCGGCATCGGGAACCTGGTCGTCGACCCGGTCTTCGTGAGCAAGCACGGCCACGCGTTGCTCGCGCCGGACGGGGTGGACGCGCTGCGCGTGAGGATCCTGCCGCTCGCCAGGCTCGTGACGCCGAACCTGTCGGAGGCCGCGGGCCTCACGGGCCTCGAGGTCGGGTCGCGTGACGCGATGCGACGGGCGGCCGACGCGATCCTCGCGATGGGACCGGAGGCCGTCCTCGTCAAAGGCGGCCACCTCGAGGACCCGGAGGAAGCGTCCGATCTTCTCGTCGATGCCGCCGGCGAGACGTGGCTCGCATCGCCGCGGATCGACACGCCCCACACGCACGGAACGGGGTGCACGCTGAGCGCCGCGATCGCGGCGCACCTCGCTCGCGGCAGCGACCTGCACCCGGCCGTCGCCGCGGGGAAGTCGTTCGTGTTCGAGGCGATCCGTCACGCGCTCCCGCTGGGAGGCGGGATCGGGCCGGTCGACCAGCTCTGGTCGATCCCGCGACCGTGACGGCTGATCCCTCCAGAGGACACGGTGGGTCGAGGCTCGTTCCGGTGGGGCGCGACCGGGGTGTCAGGTCGACGGCCGGCTCGCGGCGCGGCCGTCGTCAGGCGTGCGGGATGCGGGTGACCTTGCCGGCCTTGATGCAGCTCGTGCAGGCGTTCAGGCGCTTCGGGGTGCCGTTGACGAGCGCGCGAACGCGCTGGATGTTCGGGTCCCATCGGCGGTTGTTCCGCTTGTGCGAGAACGTCACCGACTTGCCGAACCACGGCTTCTTGCCACACACATCACAGGTCGCTGCCATCGCCGGACGAGGCTACCAGACGCCCTGCGCGGCCGACGTCAGGCCGTGATCGCCTCGAGGTTCGCGGCCAGATCCTCCTCGCTGATCTCGCCGTCGATCTTGGCGACCAGGGTGCCATCCGCGTCGTAGAAGGCCGTCACCGGCTGGCCGATACTGCCGAGGCTCGTCCGGATCGCACCTCCCGGATCGAAGACGTTGGGGTAGGGGAGACCGTGATCCGAGATGAACCCGCGGGCGCTGTCGCGGT
The DNA here is from genome assembly GCA_963816275.1 of uncultured Actinomycetes bacterium. GTDB lineage: Bacteria > Actinomycetota > UBA4738 > UBA4738 > HRBIN12 > JAOUEA01. Next base: position 39,179 of record CAWFJU010000009.1, on the reverse strand, counting down.
CGTCGAGGATGTCGACCCCCAGGAACTGCACCCGGTCGCCGTACTCGGCGGCGGCGGCCGTCAACCGCGGTGCCTCCGTCTGGCACGGTCCGCACCAGGTCGCCCAGACGTTCACCACCACCGGCGTGCCGTGGAGCCGCTCGAGCAGGGCGTCGTACCCCGCCACGTCCATCTCGGGGAGCTCGTCGACCGTGCCGGGTAGGCCGGCGACCGGGCGCACGATGAGCGCGGGGCTCGCGGTCGCGGACGGGTCGGCCGAGGAGCCGCTGCCGCACGCCGCCAGCGCGACGACGATCAGCGTGGCGAACGAGCGGGTCCGGCGGGATGTCATCCCGGCCATGGTAGAACCGGAGGCGGATGTGGAGCCCCCGATGCCGCTGACGCTCGCCTCGCCGATCGCCGAGATCGACGCGAAGATCGCGCACCGCAAGGGGGGCGGTCGGTCGAAGGGCGCCACGGTCAGGGAGGCGTGGGAGGTGCTCCGCGATGCCTTCGAGATCGAGACCGTCGGCGACCTCGTGCACCACTACCCACGTCGATACATCGACCGCTCGCACGTCCAGACGATCCGCGACATGAGGATCGGGCAGTACGTCACCGTGATCGCCACGGTTCGCAAGGTGGCGAAGCGGCTCACGCGGCGCCGGCAGACCATGGTCACGGTCACGCTCGCCGACGGTTCTGGGTACCTCGACCTGACGTTCTTCAATCAGCCGTGGGCCGCGAACCTCTACAAGGAGGGGATGGAGGTCGCCGTCTCCGGCGTGGCCTCGCGGTATCAGGGGCGGCTCCAGCTCGCGAATCAGGAGGTGGAGGTGCTCGGAGGCGGCGACGCCGACCTCGTTCACACCGGGCGCATCACGCCGGTCCACCCTGCCTCGGAAGGCATCACGACCCGCACGATCCGCGAGCTGGTCTACCGGGTCTTCGAGCATCTCGGCCCGGTCGACGACCCGATGCCGCTCGATGTGGTCGACGGCGAGCGGCTGGGCTCCTACGACCGGGCCCTTCGCGACGTCCACTTCCCCGAGGACGACGCGGCCCTCGCCGCCGCGCGTGAGCGCCTGAAGTTCGACGAGCTGTTCGTGCTCGAGCTGGGGGTGGCGTTCCGCAAGCATCGGGTCGAGACGGACCAGCAGGGCGTCGCGCACGAGCCCGCAGGCACGTTGACCGAGCGGCTGCTCGCGACGCTGCCGTTCGAACCGACCGGCGCGCAGCGCCGGGCGATCGGCGAGCTCGACGCGGCGATGGCTCGCGCTCGACCGATGAACGTGCTCCTGCAAGGGGACGTCGGCGCTGGCAAGACCCTGGTGGCGCTGCACGCGGCACTGGTCGCGATCCAGTCCGGCCATCAGGCCGCGATCATGGCCCCGACCGAGGTGCTGGCGGGCCAGCACGCCCGATCGGTGGCCGCGCTTCTCCAGGGGCTCGGGGGGGTGCCGTTCCTCGAGCTCGCGGGCGCGAAACGTCCGGCGCCCGCGCCCGCCGGGCAGGGCTCGCTCCTCGACGCGCTCCCCGAGCCGGAGCCACAGGCGGTCCCCGGCGTCACCGACGATCTTCCCCGCGTGACCTGGGCGCTCCTGACCGCGGCGGTGACCGGGAAGGACCGCCAGCGCGTGCTCGAGGGCGTCGCCGATGGGAGCGTCGATCTCGTGATCGGCACCCATGCCCTGGTGCAGGAGGCGGTGACGTTCGCGGACCTCTCGCTCGCCGTGGTCGACGAGCAGCACCGGTTCGGGCTGCACCAGCGCACCGCCCTCAAGCGCAAGGGCGGCGAGGCGGACGTCCTGATCATGACCGCCACGCCGATCCCGCGGACCCTCGCCCTCACGTACTACGGCGACCTCGACGTCGTGACCCTCGACGAGCTGCCCAAGGGCCGGCAGCCGATCGAGACGCGCGCGGCGCGCACGGCGCTCGAGCGCGCCGCGGCCTATGACCTCGTGCGGGAGCAGGTGGCCGCCGGACGCCAGGCGTTCGTGGTGTGCGCCGCGATCGACGAGGGCAACCGCACCCAGGTCAAGGCGGCCGAGACGGAGGCCGAGCGCCTCGCCACCGACGTCTTCCCGGACCTGCGGGTCGACCTCCTGCACGGGCGGATGCGGCCCAAGGACAAGGAGGCCGCGATGGCGCGGTTCCGGAGCGGCGAGGCCGATCTCCTGATCTCGACCACGGTGATCGAAGTGGGGGTCGACGTCGCGAACGCGACCGTGATGCTGGTCGAGAACGCCGAGCGGTTCGGCCTCGCCCAGCTCCACCAGCTCCGCGGCCGGATCGGCCGAGGCGCACATCGCAGCTACTGCGTCCTGTTCGACGAGTCCGACGGCCAGAACCTGGAGGCGAAGGCGCGGATCGACGCCATGGTCCGCACGACCGACGGCTTCGAGCTCGCGGACGAGGACCTGCGGCTCCGCGGCGAGGGGACCCTGTTCGACACGAAGCAGTCCGGGATGCCGGACCTGCGCCTGGCTCGGCTCGCCGAGGACATGGACCTGGTGAAACGGGCCCGTGCCCGGGCGTTCGCCGTGATCGAGGGCGATCCTCGGTTGGAGCGCCACCCGGAGCTCCTCGAGGAGCTCCGGCACCGCTTCGAACGCTCGATCGACTGGCTCTTCCGGAGCTGAGCCCGCCCTCGCGCGTACGCTGAGCCGATGCGCATCGTGGCCGGCTCCGCCAAGGGCACGCGGCTCGCGCCGGTCCCGGCCGGCGTGCGCCCCCTCTCGGATCGGGCCCGAGAGGGACTGTTCGCCAGTCTCGGGGAACGGGCCGCCGGCGCTCGGGTGCTGGACCTGTTCGCGGGGACCGGCGCCACGGGGATCGAGGCGCTCTCGCGGGGGGCCGCGTCCTGCACGTTCGTCGACGCCTCCCGGCCTGCCACGGATGCCATCCGAGAGAACCTGCGGCGCAGCTATTGTGAGGAGCTGGGAGAGGTGGTGACGAGCGACGCGCTCGCCTTCATGCGGCGGCATCGCGGTGACGAAGGCTGGGACCTGGTGATCCTCGACCCCCCGTACGAGGCCGGTTCACCTCTCCTGGACGACCTCATGGGCGAGCTGGCACGCGAGGGTCGCCTGGCCGTCGGCGCGACGGTGGTGCTCACCAGGGGCAACAAGGGTTCCGCGCCTGTGGTTCCGCTACACTGGGCGGCTGCGAGGGAGCTCCGCTACGGCGACAGCATCCTGACCCTGTACCGGCGAGACGACCAGGAGGCGTGATGGGCCTGACCGCCCTGTGTCCGGGGACGTTCGACCCGGTAACCAACGGCCATCTCGACATCATCGGCCGCACCAGCACGACCTTCGATCGTGTGGTCGTCGCGGTGCTCGAGAACCCGTCGAAGCAGCCGCTCTTCTCCGTCAACGAGCGGGTGCAGATGCTCGAGGAGGCGTGCGGGGCCATGGAGAACGTGACCGTTGGCGCCTTCAAGGGCCTGCTCGTCGAGTTCGCGAAACAGCACGGCCCCTCGGTGATCGTGAAGGGCCTGCGGGCCGTGAGTGACTACGAATCCGAGATCCAGATGGCGCAGATGAATCACCGGCTCGGCGGGGTGGAGACCCTGTTCATGTCCACGAATCCGTCGTGGTCGTTCCTGTCGTCCTCGCTCGTCAAGGAGGTCGCCCGCTTCGGTGGCGACGTCGACGGTCTCGTGCCCCCTTCGGTGATCGCGCGCCTTCGTGAACGCGTGGGAGCGCGCGTCTGATGGACATCGCCGGCCGCCTGCAGCAGCTCGAAGACATCGTCCGCGAGGCCAAGTCGATGCCGCTGTCCTCCTCGGTCCTGATCAACAAGGACGAGGTGCTGGAGCTGCTGCTGCAGATGCAGGAGGACCTGCCCGACGAGATCAAGCAAGCCAGGTGGATCGTGAAGGACCGCGAGGACCTCCTCGCGAAGGCCCGTGCCGAGGGCGACAAGCTGATCGAGCACGCCCGCGAGGAACAGCTGCGCATGGCTCGCAAAGAGGAGGTGGTCGAACGGGCTCGCGAGGAGGCGGAGCGCCTGCTCACCGAGGCCGACGACCGGACGCGCTCGATGCGCTCCGAGGCCGAGGACTACGTCGACGCGAAGCTCGCCCAGTTCGAGATCGCGCTCCGCAAGATCCTGGAGGACTCGCAGGCGGCGACGAAGGGCCTGGCGCGCACGCTCGACCAGGTCGAGGCCGGACGGGACCGGTTGCGGCACCCGACCACCGCCGCCGAGCAGGAGTTCACGCCGCCGGCGGACGACCAGCGCGCCGAGACGCCGTTCTTCGACGAGGAGGAGCAGGAGTGACGATCGAGGCGATCGACGTCCGCGATCTGATCGGCCACCCTGGTGCCTCACGCGAGGTGGGTGTCCGGGGTGTCATGGAGGGTCTGGCCGGGGAGCTCGCCGAGGTACCGGACGAGATCGCGGGTGACCTCCTGTTGGAGTCGGTGATCGAGGGGATCCTCGTCTCCGGGCACCTTCGGGGCACCTTCCGGTTGCGCTGCGCGCGCTGCTTGAAGGACTTCTCCCAGCCGTTCGACGTCGAGGTCCACGAGTTGTTCGTGCCGGCGCCCGACGAAGACGCCGACGACTACCCCCTCGATCCCGAGGGTGCGCTCGAGGTCGAGCAGATGGTGCGCGACGCGATCGGGGTCGAGATCCCGTTCTCGCCGCTGCACAGCCCCGATTGTCAGGGACTCTGTCCGGTGTGCGGCGGCGACCGCAACCTCGGGGAGTGCCCCGGCGACCACCCCGTCACCGACCCGCGCTGGGCCGGGCTCGAGCAGCTGCTCGAGCAGATGGAGCGATGACACGCGACCAAGGAAGGAAAGGACCCGATGGCCGTCCCGAAGAAGAAGCAGAGCAAGACGCGCGGTGACAAGCGCGCGGCGAACTGGAAGGCGAAGGCGCCGGCCTATAGCGAATGCCCGCAGTGCAAGCAGCCGACGATCCCTCACCGCGTCTGCGCCAACTGCGGGTACTACGCGGGTCGGCAGGCGATCGAGGTCGAGTAGTCGCGTGACCGCCGCTCCCGTCGAGGTGCCCGTCGAGGCGCTGGACCGAGCGCTGGGCATCTCGTTCGAGGACCCTGAGCTCCGCGAGACCGCGCTCACGCACCGGTCGTTCGCGTTCGAGCACGGCCGTCCGGTGACGAACGAACGCCTGGAGTTCCTGGGCGACGCCGTGCTGGGGCTCGTGGTGACCGACATGGCCTACCGCGAGTACCCGGACCTGCCCGAGGGCTCCCTCGCCAAGCTGCGGGCCGCGATCGTCAACATGGCGGCGCTCGCCGACGTCGCGCGCGGGCTCGGGCTCGGGCAACTGGTGCTGCTCGGCAAGGGCGAGGAGCAGAGCGGCGGCCGCGACAAGTCGAGCATCCTGGCCGACGCGCTCGAGGCGGTGTTCGGCGCGATCTATCTCGACCTGGGGCTCGGTACGGCCCGCACGGTGATCGAGCGGCTCTTCCGGCCCCGCATGGAGGCCTACGAGCGAGGCGAGGGGGATCGCGACTACAAGACGATCCTTCAGGAACTCGCGTCCCAGGCGCTCCGCACGATGCCGGACTACCGCATCGAGGAGCGGGGGCCCGACCACGAGAAGGAGTTCACGGCCACGGTGTTCCTGAGCGGCGAGCCGCTCGGGACCGGGGTCGGCCGGTCCAAGAAGGAAGCCGAACAACAGGCCGCCCGCGAGGCGCACGGACGCTTGTCCGAGCGGCTCGCCGGCTCATAGGGGGGACGAGGTGGAGCTTCCTGAAGTCGAAGTGATGCGGCGGGATCTCGAGAAGGACGTCGTGGGTCGTCGCATCAAGGACGCCGAGGTCAAGAGCTCCAAGAACGCGATGCGCGTGATCCGGCGACACAAGACGCGCAAAGAGTTCACCTCGCACCTGACCGGCCACAAGATCGCGAAGGTCGAGCGCCGGGGGAAGTACCTGCTGCTCTCGCTCGACGGAGGCGATGTCCTCGTCGCGCACTTCGGCATGAGCGGGCGGTTCATGCGCGGCACCGGTCGGGTGGCGATCGAGCCGCACACGCATGTCGTACTGACGTTCCAGCAGGGCGGCGACCTCCGCTTCATCGACCCTCGCACGTTCGGCGAGCTGTTCGTCACCGCGACCGACGAGCTCGGCAAGGTGAAGGAACTCCAACACCTCGCGATCGACCCGCTCGACCAGGTCTTCACCTGGCCCACCTTCCAATACCTGCTCGCGCAGCGCGGCGCGAAGATGAAGCCGCTGATGATGGACCAGAAGTTCATCAGCGGCCTCGGCAACATCTACTCCGACGAGGTCCTGTTCCACGCGGGGATCCGGTTCGATCGGCTCAGCGACACCCTGTCGTCCCAGGAGGTCCGCCGCCTGTACCGCGCGATCCAGGAGATCATCCAGGACGCGATCAAGTTGCGCGGCACGACGCTCGAGGACGAGGCCTACGTCGACCTGTTCGGCAAGCCCGGCGAGTACCAGAGCGAGCTCAAGGTGTACGGCCGCGAGGGCCTCCCGTGCCGCCGCTGCCGAACGCCGATCCAGAGCGTGAAGATCGCGCAACGGAGCTCGTACTTCTGCCCGCAGTGTCAGTCGTAGGCGATCCGGTCGGACCAGACGTGCTTCCCCCGAGGGGTCAGACGACCTCGGCCCCGGCATCGCGCATCCGGATCAGGGCCTTCTCGCCGTCACCGTCGGCGAGGTCGACGGCGCGGATCCCCTCCAGGACCACCTTGACGGGGAAGCCGAGCATCCGCGCGTCCACCACCGTTTCGACCACGCAGTAGTCGGTCGCGAGGCCGCACACGACGAGTCGTTGGATCCCGTGGGAGCGCAGCAGCTCGACCAGGAGGGTCGGCGCGGTCTCGCCGGTCACGGGATGCCGAACGCTGAACCCCGAGTAGCCGTCACCGCCGTCGGCGCCCTTACGGACGACCTCGAGGCCCTCGGGCAGATCGGGGTGGAACTCCGCGCCCCACGTGTCCTCGACGCAGTGCACCGGCCAGATGCCTCCGTCCTTCTCGAAGTGCGGCGTCACCGGCGGGTGCCAGTCCTGCGTGCAGACGACCAGGGCGCCGCCCGAGCGCGCGGCCGCGATCTCGTCGTTCACCGAGCCGACGGCGTCTTCGGCGCCGCGAACGTAGAGGCTGCCGGCGGGGTCCGCGAAGTCGTTCTGGACATCGACCACGATGAGCGCCACGCTCGCGTCGTAGGTGGGCATGGAGTCAGCCTACCCACCCGTGCGAGACACTGGCGATATGGAAGGGCGCCGTCGCGTGCACGTGATCGTGAGCGGACGCGTCCAGGGCGTCTTCTACCGTTCCACGTGCATCGAACGAGCCCGCGCCCTGCGCCTGGGGGGTTGGGTACGTAACCTGGTCGACGGGCGGGTCGAGGCGGCCTTCGAGGGGCCGTCGGACGACGTCGACGCGCTCGTGGCCTGGTGCCGGCAGGGCCCGCCGCGAGCGAGGGTCACCGCATTGACGATCGAGGAGGAACCGGCGCTGGGCGAGGACGGATTCCGCGTCGTGGAGTAGGCGAAGCTCACAGGCTCCCAACCCGTCTCGCCCGCCTACGGGCGTGTGAATCACAAGCCTGTTAGCATCCGCCCGATGTTCCTCCGATCGATCTCGATCCGCGGGTTCAAGTCCTTCGCGGACAAGCACGTCATGGAGTTCGTCCCCGGCGTGTCGGTGATCGTCGGCCCCAACGGCTCCGGGAAGTCGAACCTCGTCGACGCGATCAGCTGGGCCCTGGGCGAACAGGGGGCGCGGGCGCTGCGCGGCGGGCACATGGCCGACGTGATCTTCGCGGGCACGCCGTCGCGCCCCGCGCTCGGCATGGCCGAGGTCAAGCTCGTGATCGACAACGCCGCGGGCAAGATCCCCGTGTCGATGAGCGAGATCGAGGTCTCGCGCACGATCTTCCGCTCCGGCGAGAGCGAGTACCGGATCAACGGGCGGGTGGTTCGACTGCTCGACGTGCAGGAGCTCCTCAGCGAGACGGGCATCGGCCGCGCCCTCCACACGGTCGTGGGACAGGGGCAGCTCGAGGAGGTCCTGCTCGCCAAGCCCGAGGATCGCCGCAAGTACATCGAGGAGGCCGCCGGGGTCGCGAAGCACCGGCGCCGCAAGGAGCGCGCCGAGCGCAAGCTCGCCGGGCTCGACCAGGACCTCCTCCGGCTCCAGGACGTCCACGCCGAGCTGCGTCGCCAGCTGAAGCCCCTGCAGCAGCAGGCCGAGATGGCGAAGAAGCACGAGACCCTGACCGCCGAGGCCGAGACGCTCTCGCGCAAGCTCGCCGCCGCCCGTCTGCGGGCGCTGCTCCGCGAGCGCGACCGTCGAAGCTCGGGATGGGACGAAGGGCTGGCGCTGCGCAAGACCGCGCGCGAACGGCTCGACGGTCTCGACGGCGAGGTGCTCGCCGCGGCCGACGCCCGGGCGGTCGCTGCTCGGGCGGTCGCCGAGTCCGAGCAGGCGTTCCGCGCCACGCAGTTCGACCGGACCGGAGCCCAGGAGCGGTTCCGGGCCGCCGTGGCCCGCGAGACCGACGCCCGTGAGGCGCTCGCGGCCCAGGCCGGACGGGCCGCCCGCCTGGACAGCGTCCACGACGAGCTCGAACGGATCGAGGCGGAACTCGCCGCGGTCGTCGACGAGCTCGCACTCCGGGAGCGCGAGCTCGAGGAGGCGGAGGAGGTGTTCCGCACCGCGGAGGAGGAGCGCCGCCGGATCGAGGATGTCCGCCGCCGGATCGGCGAGGAAGCCGCCGGCCGGCGGGCCGAGGTCGAGGCCCTCGAGCGCTCCGTGGCCGCGGGCGATCGGGAGCGCGAGCGGCTCGTGGCGTCCCTCGACGCCGTGCGCGAACGGATCTCGGAGACCGAGGCTCGCCGCGACGGGCTCGAGCACGAGATCGAGACCTTCGACGATCAGTCAGGCCCGATGAGCGAGAAGCGCACCCAGCTCGAGGCCGAGCGGCGGGGGCTCGTCGACAAGATCGAGGAGCTCGACGACATCCGCCGCCGGCATGAGAGCCGGCGCGATCTGCTCGAGGCACGGCGCCGGGATATCGAGGAGACCGCCGGGTCGCGCTTCCTCGCCTCGCACAAGGGACGGGCGATCGGCCTGCTCAAGGACCTCGTGCGCGTCGAGGCCGGCCTGGAGCGGGCGCTCGTCGCCGCGCTCGGCCCGCTCGCCGACGCGGTCGTCTACGACGACGGCGAACGCGCGCTCGCCGACGCTCCCGAGGGGGACGGCGCGATCCTCGCGATCGCGGCCGGCGGGCCCGTACCGCTCGGCCTGAAGGACGAGCGGAAGCTGCTGAGCGTCGTCGACGCCGACCCGGCCGCTCGCGGCATCGCCAGCACGATCCTCCGCGACGTGTACCTGGCCGGGTCGGTCGATGAGGCCTCCCAGAAGCAGCGGGCGCATCCGACGGCCTCGTTCGTCACGCCCGAAGGGGTGCTGGTCGGCCCCGCGGTGATCCACACGGCCAAGGAGGCCGACGCCCGCGCCCGCGAGATCCGGGCGGAGCTCAAGGTGGTCGCGCACGACCTCTCGGCCACGCTCCAGTCCCTCAAGCCCAAGCGGGAGCGCCTCGGCGAGATCGCGAGCGAGATCGACTTCCTGCGCGAGCAGATCGAGGGCGCCGATGCCGAGATCACGGCCACGGCCGAGCGACTCGGGCTCCTCGAGCGCGACCTGAGTGGCATGCGCAAGGAGGAGGAGCTGGTCCAACAGCGCCTCACCGCGCTCGAGGAGACCGCGGCGGTCGCGCGCGACCGGCTCGCCTCGCTTGGCCCCACGTCGGCCGAGCCGATGCCCGACGTGCCGCCGACGCCGCAGCCACCGATCCAGCACCGCGTGACCGTCGAGACGCTTCGTCGTGATCGCGGGGCCCTCGACGGGAAGCTCCACTCGCTGCGCGCCGAGCGCGACGTGCTCGCCGCCACCGACCCCGTGCAGCTGCGAGCCGAGGTCGAGTCCGCCGAGCAGGCCCGCGCCGATGCCGAAGCGGCGGTCGCCCGAGCCGACGAGGCGGCCGCCGCAGCCACCGAGGCGCGTGAGCGGGCGGCACAGGCCGAGCGCGTCGAAGCCGAGCGCGAGGCCACGGTGAACAAGGCGTGGCGCGACGCGTCCACCGAGCTCGATCGGCTCCGCGAGCGCTACGACGAGGAGGACCGCACCCGCGGCGACATCGAGCGGCGGATCCGCGAGGCCGAACGGCTGCTCCGGGAAGGCCATCGGGCCGACCCGGACGAACTCGTTGCCTCGCTCAGCGACGACGACACGGTGGAGACCCTCGAGAAGCGCTCGGAGCTCGTCCAGCGGCGGCTCGGTCTCCTCGGCCGGGTCAACCTTCTCGCGACCGGCGAGTTCGAGGCGCTCCAGGAGCGGCACGACTTCATGGCCCGCGAGCTCGACGACGTGCGCAAGGCCCGGCGCGACCTCATCGAGGTCGTCGGCAAGGTCGACCGAGAGATCACCGAGACGTTCACCACCGCCTTCCGCGACGTCGCGATGCAGTTCGAGCGTCTGATCGGGGAACTCTTCCCGGGCGGCGAGGGACGGCTCCTGCTCACGGATCCGGCCGAGCCGCTCACGAGCGGGATCGAGATCGAGGCCAGTCCCGGCCGCAAACGCGTGAAGCGGATCTCGCTGCTCTCGGGTGGCGAGCGGTCGCTCACCGCGATGGCGTTCCTGTTCGCGATCTTCACGGCGCGACCCTCGCCCTTCTATCTGATGGACGAGGTCGAGCCCGCGCTCGACGACGTGAACCTGCACCGGTTCCTCCGGCTCGTGGAGGGATTCGCGCGCGAGTCGCAGGTGCTGATCGTCACGCACCAGAAGCGCACGATGGAGATCGCCGGGATGATGTACGGGGTCTCGCTCAACAAGGACGGCACCACGAAGATCGTCTGCCAGCGGCTCGAGCAGCCGCAGCTGGCCGCCGAGGAGGCCGCCCGGGCCGAGGCGGAGCAGGAGCGGTACGAGACCGCGCACGCGCTGCAGTCGTCCGCCGACGACGAGCCGCTCGTCCTCGACGTGCCGCAGGACGAGCCCGTCGGCTAGCCTTCCCGCTATGGCCTTCTACATCGTCGTCTTCGCGATCCTCGCGGTCGTGCTCGTCTTCGCCGGCCTCACGATGTACCGACGGCGCGGGAGCGAGCTCCACGACATGGAGCGCGACATGCACACGGGCGCCGGCCACACGCGGGCGCCCGTCCTCGACCACCCCGCCGAGCAACGCCACGCGGCGCCGCCGAAGGAGGCGGGCGCCTCGGGGGGCGGGTTCCACAAGGAGGGGCTCGGCGCCAGGGTCAAGGCCCTGTTCCATCAGGGCACGGGTGATGAGACCTGGAAGGGGCTCGAGGACCTGCTCCTGAAGGCCGACATCGGCCCCAAGGGGGCCGGTGACCTCGTCGCGCGGATCAAGGCGGACTACACGCACGGGGCGAACGCGGTGACGCTCCTCGAGAACGAGATCGTGGCCGTCCTCGGCGAGGACGAGCCGCTCCGTCTCCCGCAGGGAAGGCTCGGCGTGATCCTCGTGGTCGGGGTGAACGGCACCGGCAAGACCACCACGATCGGGCGCCTGGCCAAACGACTCACGCACGAGGGTCATCAGGTCAGCCTCGCGGCGAGCGATACGTTCAGGGCCGCGGCGGGCGAGCAGCTCGAGGTGTGGGCGAAGCGGGCGGGGGCGCACCTGGTGAGTCAGGAACGGGGCGCCGATCCGAGCGCCGTGGCCTTCGACGCGGTGAAGTCCTCGATCGCCCGAGGGGGCGACGTGCTGATCGTCGATACCGCGGGCCGCCTGCACACGAAGGCACCACTGATGGACGAGCTCACGAAGGTGAAGCGCACGATCGAGAAGGCGGGGGCCGAGGTCGACGAGACCCTCCTCGTGCTCGACGCGCAGACGGGCCAGAACGGCATCGCGCAGGCGCGCGCCTTCACGGAGGCGGTCGAGGTCACCGGGGTGGTTCTCACGAAGACCGACGGCTCCGCCAAGGGCGGCGTCGTGCTGCAGGTGCGCGAGGAGCTCGGGGTGCCGGTGCGCTTCGTGGGGGTCGGCGAGGGCGCCGACGACCTCCGGCCGTTCGAGGCGCGTGCGTTCGCCCAACGACTCCTGGCGGGCTGAGCCCGGTATGGAGGGGGCCAGGATCCTGATCGTCGAGGACCACCCGACGATGCGCGAGGCGATGCGGCTCGTGCTCGAGGGAGAGGGCTTCGAGATCTCGGAGGCGGCGGACGGGCAGGCCGCCCTCGAGGCGATCCGTCAGGACGTGCCCGACCTGGTCTTCCTGGACCTGCACATCCCGGGTGCGAGCGGGGCCGAGGTGCTCGCGGCCGTCAAGGCGGATCCGGCAACGTCCGGCGTGCGCGTGATCGTGGTGACCGCCGACGGCGAGGAGGGGCGTGAGCCCGCGATGGCGATGGGCGCCGACGAGTACTTCACGAAGCCGTTCAGCCCGATCACCCTGCTCAAGACGGTCGAACGCGTGCTCGCCCCGCCGGAAGCCTGACCCGGAACACCGAGCCCTCACCGACCACCGAGCTCACCGTGAGATGCCCACCGAGGGCCTCGGCCAGTCGCCGGGTGATCGAGAGACCGAGGCCGGAGCCGTCGGCCAGGGCCCGGCCCCCCGCCGCGCGGTAGTAGGGCTCGAAGATCCGGGGGAGATCCTCATCGGGGATCCCCGGTCCGTGGTCGGCGACGTCGACGACGACGTCGCCGCCCTCGGCGGTGACGACGAGCGACACCGGCAGGTCGTCGGGCGAGTACTTCAGGGCGTTGGCGAGCACGTTGGCGACGATCTGGTGCAGGCGGAGCGGGTCGGTGTGGATCGTCGCCGGCGCCTCCGCGGATACCGACAGCCGGACGCGGTCATCGGCGCCCGGCTCGTCCCGGATCACGGTCTCGAGGAACGGGACGAGGAGCACCGGCTCGGGCCTCACGACGATCCCGCCCGCCTCGAGCCCGGCCAGCACGAGCAGATCGTCGACGAGTCGCGTGAGGCGGTCGGTCTGGGACGCGATCACCGCGAGGAACTCGTCGATCTGCTGGTCGTCCATCGAGTGACGCCGACGGCGCAGGGTATCGACGAAGCCGCGGATCGCGGACAGCGGTGTTCGCATCTCGTGGCTCGTGACCGCGACCAGATCCAGGTCACGGAGCTGCTGATCCGCCATCGCCTCGGGCTCCCCTCGTCCCCGGGTAGAATCCTACGCTTGAGCCCGGACCCTCCGGGTACCTCCGAACGGCCTATGTTCGACACCCTCACCGACCGTCTCGACGCGACCTTCAAGAAGCTCCGGTCCAAGGGCAAGCTCCACCCCAAGCAGGTGGACAACGCCCTCACCGACATGCGGACCGCGCTGCTGGAGGCCGACGTCGCCGTGGACGTGGCCGACGACTTCTTGGCCCGCGTCCGCGAACGATCCCTCTCCGAAGAGGTCATGAAGAGCCTCACGCCCGGCCAGCAGGTGGTGAAGGTCGTCGACGAGGAGCTGACGGTCACGATGGGCGGCGAGCACCGTCCCTTCGACCTCGGCCCCAGGCGCCCGGTCGTGATCATGATGGCCGGCGTCCAAGGCTCCGGGAAGACGACCGCCTGCGCGAAGCTCGCGGCGCTCTTGAAGAAGCAGGGCCGTCGCCCGCTGCTGGTGGCCGCCGACCTCGAGCGTCCCGCCGCGATCGAGCAGCTGCGCACGCTCGGTCGCGAGATCGGGGTGCCCGTCGTGTCCGACGGCAAGGATCCCGTGAAGGTGGCGAAGGCGTCGCTCAAGGAGGCCGAGCGCCAGAACGCCGACATCGTGATCATCGACACCGCCGGCCGCCTGCACGTCGACGCCGAGATGATGAAGCAGGCTCGCCGGATCCGCGACGTCACGAAGCCGTACCACGTGCTGATGGCGTGCGACTCGATGACCGGTCAGGACGCCGTCGTCCAGGCCCGCGAGTTCATGCGCGAGGTCGACACGACCGGGTTCATCCTCACGAAGCTCGACGGCGACGCCCGCGGCGGCGCCGCGCTCTCGATCACCGCGGTGACCGGCAAGCCCGTGTACTTCGTGGGGACCGGGGAGAAGCCGGAGGACCTGGAGCCGTTCTACCCCGACCGGATGGCCGGGCGGATCCTCGGCATGGGCGATGTGCTCACGCTGATCGACAGGGCTCAGGAGTCGATGGACGCGGAGCAGGTCCAGAAGGCCGCCGAGCGCATGCTGAAGAACGAATTCACCCTCGAGGACTTCCTGACCCAGCTCCGGGAGATGCGCAAGCTCGGGCCGATCCAGGACCTGCTGAAGATGCTGCCCGGCGTTCCCGGGGGCAAGAACGCGATCAAGGACATGGCCGGGGCGATCGACGAGGGCGAGCTCGCTCGAGCCGAAGCGGTGATCCTCAGCATGACCGTCGAGGAGCGGCGGAATCCCGGTATCATCTCCGGGTCGCGACGCCTGCGGATCGCGAACGGATCCGGGGTGACGACCTCCGACGTCAACGGGCTGCTCAAGGACTTCGAGGGCGCTCGCAAGATGATGCGGACGATGATGGGTGGCAAGCGGATGCCGGGCATGGTGAAGATGCCCGCGGGCAAGGCCCCCAAGCGATAACGACCAGACGACAGGAAGAGAAGGAACGAAGGCATGTCGACCAGGATCCGGCTGCGGCGGCTGGGCGCGAACAAGCGCCCCTACTACCGCGTGGTGGTGGCCGACCAGCGGGCGCCCCGCGACGGTCGGTTCATCGAGAACATCGGGAAGTACCACCCCCTCGAGGACCCCTCGCTGATCGAGATCGACCAGGAGCGCGCCCTGCACTGGCTCCGCACCGGGGCCCAGCCGAGCGCGCAGGTCCGCAACCTGATGGTCAAGACCGGCATCTGGGACGCCTTCGTGGCCGAGCGCCCGTCGGCGGCCGGCCAGGTGCGCGTCCGCACCGAGAAGTCCGAGGCGCCCAAGCTCTCGAAGAAGGCCGCCGCCAAGGCCGCGGCCGCCGCCGAAGAGAAGGCCGCGCCAACCCCGAAGGCCGAGGAGCCCGCGGCCGAGGTCGAAGCGGCTCCCGAGCCCGAGCCCGTCGAGACCCCAGCTGACGCGACCCCCAAGGCTGACGCGACCCCCGAGGCTGACGCGACCCCCGAGGCTGACGCGACCCCCGAGGCTGACGCGACCCCCGAGGCTGACGCGACCCCCGAGGCTGACGCGACCCCCGAGGCTGACGCGACCCCCGAGGCTGACGCGCCCGCCGAGGCCGACGCGGAGGCCTAGTCGCCGTGAAGGAGCTCGTCGAGTTCCTCGCCCGCGAGCTCGTCGACGACCCCGACGCGGTCGAGGTCGAGGAGTCCTTCGACGATCGCGGGCCTCGCTACACCCTGTCGGTGGCGCCCGAGGACATGGGCAAGGTGATCGGCCGCGGCGGCCGCACCGCCAAGGCGATCCGCGCCGTCGTCCGTGCCGCGGCGACCCGCCAGGACACGAGCGCGTACGTCGACATCGTCGACCGGTGACCCGCGAGCCGACCGTCGTCGTCGGCAAGGTGACGAGGGCGCACGGCGTGCGCGGCGAGGTCGCCGTCGAACTCCGCTCCGACAACCCTGATCGGTTCACCGACGGCGCGATCGTGTTCACGCCCGACGGACGGGAGCTGACGATCGAGCGGGTCCACGCCCACGGTCAGCGGACGCTGGTCCGATTCGCCGGTGTCGCCGACCGCACCGCGGCCGAGGCGCTCGCGGGCACGCTCCTCGAGGTCCCCGAGTCCTGGCTCCCCGAGCTCGCGGACGGCGAGTACTGGCCCTTTCAGCTCGAAGGGTGCACGGTGCTGACGGAGTCGGGCCGCGACCTGGGCGTCGTGGCCGAGGTGATCCCCAATCCCGCGAACGACCTCTGGGTCGCCGTCGACGGGGCCGGCGCCGAGACGCTGGTGCCGGCGCTCCGGGATCTCATCGTCGAGGTCGACGTGGCGGGCAAGCGCATCCTCGTGCGGGACGTCCCCGGTCTGACGGTCTTCGACGGGGGCTGAGCCGGGCCTACAACCCGGCGATCTTCGCGAGCGAGCCGACCTTCTTGATCACGTAGCGGTGCTCGTCGCGCTTGACGATGCCGCGCCGTTGCAGGTCGGTGAGGATCCGCGTGACGTTCTCGCGGCTCCCGCCGCACAGGCTCGCGAGGTCGGCGTGCGTGATCGAGGGGACCACCACGCCGTCGTCGGGCAGACGCTCGAGGCTCGGCGTCACGAGCTGGAGGAGCCGCTTGGCCACGCGGCCCTTCAGGTCGAGGAAGAGCAGGTCGTCGACGAACGCCTGGTTCGCGGTGACCTGTTCGGCGAGCGCGCGGATCACCGCGCGCGCCGCCCCGGGCTCGCTCGTCACGAAGGTGACGAAGTCGTCGGCGTCCACGGACCACACCGAGCTGTCGGTGAGGGTGACGGCGTCGGTGCTCCGGTCGATCCCTCCAAGGACGCCGAGCTCGCCGAAGAACTGTGGCGAGTCGAGCGTCGCGTGCAGCACTCGGGTCCCGTGGGGGTTGACCGAGCTCATCTCGACCTTCCCCTCGACCAGGAAGAACACGTCGGGAGCGTCGTCGCCCTGGTGGCAGAGGTACGTCCCCTTGCGGTAGCGGTGTACCGCCCCGGCGATGGCGAGTTCGGCGACGCGGCCCTTCGCCACGTTCTCGAAGAACGGGGTCACCGCCATCGCGTCGCGCAGGGCGATCTCGGGGGTCGCGGACTTGGCCATCGTCGAAGCCTACCCAGCTTGAGGCGCCCGCGGGAGCCCCGGGACGACGACCGGCACGGAGAAAGGGGCTCGGGTCACCGAGCCCCTTTCCGAAGACGGTGATGCGAGACTGCTTACCGCGCGGCCTGCTTGCGGGAAACCTTCTTGCGGGAGACCTTCTTGTGCGAGAGCTTCTTCATCGTGACGCGTGCGGCCGCTTTGCTGTCGTCGGTCGCTGCGGCGGCGGCCGTGGGCGGCTGCGGGGTGATCTTCTTCTCGGCCATCTCGTTCCCTCCTGTCCGGGAGCCCCTCGGATCGGTGCTCCGTTGCGATGACCAGATGCTCGCACGGCCCGGGGGCGATCGCCGTGCTCCGGGTCACGGAACTCCGGTGCTTCCCGTCACACCGTCCCGTGTGACGCAGGTCACGCATGGATGTGACGGGCATCACCGCCACCGCGACCGTCGTCACGCGTCCAGCTCGGGCAGGTCGATCGGGTCGGGCCGTGGCGAGCACTGCCCGCAATAGAGGGCGTCCTCGACCACCAGCGCGCGGGTGACCTCGTGGGTGCGGAACAGCTCGAGGACGAACGGCTGCGTCTCCGCGTGGTCCTCGCACGTCCCCCGTCCGCAGAACCGGCAGGCTCCGACGGCGGTTCGTCGGCAGGTCCAGCAGTCCATCGTGCTCCCTTCCTCGGTACCACTCGTCAGTGCGTCTCGTTGCGCTCGGCGATGTAGCGGGGTCCGGCCTTCCGCAGACCCTCGGCCACGACCTGCTCGAACCCCTCGCGGTCCAGGCGGTACGCACGAACCGGCGTCGTGGCAACGACGGTCGCGTTGCGGGGGGCGTCGGTGAGGAGTGCGGCCTCGCCGACGTAGTCGCCGGCGCCGACCGTGTCGATCGGCGTCCCGTCGCGGACCACGTCGGCGTGGCCCGATGCCACGGCGAAGAAGGCGTCGCCCGGTTCACCCTGCACGATCGGTTCGTCGCCGGGCGCCCACGTCACCCACTCACCGTGCTCCAGGAGGTACGAGAGCGCCTCGCTCCGCAGGTATCGGAAGACGGGGAGCTCCCGCAGCTCGGCGAGCGCCTGCATCGTGGGCGCGAAGTCGGGAGCGTGGATCGAGTCCGCCAGCAGCCGGTCGAACGTCCCGCGGTCGACGAGGAAGAGCTCGACCTCGCCGACGGCGCGGGCGGTGGCCTGTCGCGGCGCGGTCGTGAGAAGCGCCATCTCACCGAACGCCTCGCCCCGTCCCAACGTCTGGAGCACGCGGGTGTCGCCGGTCTCGGGGTGCTCGTCCTCGATCGAGACGCGACCCTTGCGCACGACGTAGAAGCCGTCAGCGCGGTCTCCCTGCCGGAACACGGCCTGGCCGGGCCGAACGGTGCGCAGCCCCACCCGACCCGCCAGGTCGCTCAGCACCTCGCCGGGGAGGTCGTCGAAGACGGGGAGCGCGTCGATCAGCTCGGCCGCCTCGATCCGCCACGACGTCTCCAGGCGGAACTTCACCTTGGCCCAGATCGCCTTGCCGCGCCGGACGAGGGTGCGCACGAGGTTGATCAGCCCACGGATCGCCGGGCCGCCCAGGAACAGGGCCAGCACCAGGAGGAGGAGCCGCGGTCCGAGCCCCCCGTCCCACAGGCTCGTGATGAGGTCCCCGAAGATCTCCTGCCAGAAGAAGTACGCCCCGTAGAACGAGAAGATCGTGAAGAGGACGCCGACGAAGCCGTATAGCCCGAGCCCGACCTCCTGCGGGGTGAAGTGCTCGCGGACCCGCAGCTTGTGCCACAGGTCCCGCTGGATGAACTGGAGCGACCGCGGCCGCAGGTCGGGCATCTGGATCAGGTCCGAGAGGATCCAGTACCCGTCGAGCTCGAGCAGCGGGATCAGGTTCAGGAAGATCACGAAGTAGTTCAAGATCGCGAACTTGTAGAGGAGGTCGGCGCCGCCCGAGTCGGGGAACGCCACGATCGCCAGCGAGGCGAAGCCGGCGAGCACGAGCTCGGCGAAGGGGCCGGCCGCCGACTGCATGATCCGCTGGCGCCGCTCCATCATCAGACTGTCCGAGGCCTCGACGAAGAACGCGGGTGAGCCGAAATAGATCATGAACCCGGCGCTCTTCACCCTTCGGCCGTAGTGGGCCATCACGCTCGCGTGCGCGAGCTCGTGCGCGAAGGTGAGCACGAAGCTGAGGAGCAGGAGGAGGGCCGTCTCCGCTGGTGCCGTCTCACCCCCCAGTGAGAAGTTCCCCGAGCGCTGTGCCTCGATGAACGCGACGAACCCCGCGGCCGCGACCAGGCCGCCCACGACCAGGCCCACCGGATGGAAGAACGGCCGGAGCAGCCATCGGTAGCACCAGGTGACGAGACGGTCCGCGCCGGCCCAGTCGATCAACAGGGACTTCGCGAACGTCCTGATCTTCCGCCGGGCGGGGGTCGAGGGATCGAGGTGGGCGGCGACGGCCGCGGGCACATCGAGCGGCGGGGGATCCAGGAACCCGCCCGTGTGCAGCGCGGCGACGAGCGAGGTCACGCCCGTCGTCTCGAGGTCGCCGACGTCGCTCATGCGCTCGGCGACGAGGTCGGCCGCGGTCCGTTCGCCGTCCATGAGGGGCAGGAGTTCGGCCTCCCAGACCTCGAGCTTGAAATGTTGGGCGCGTGCGGGGTTGGCCACCATCGCGTAGTCGTTGCCCCAGCGGAGCTCGAACACCTTGATCTCCACGCCGTCGGCCAGGCGCGGGCGGAACCTCGTGGGATCGGTACGTGCATCGAGGGTCTCGTAGAGGTCGGGCTCCGCCTCCTCGGTCTCCAGGGCCGCCTCGAGGATCGCCCAGGGGTCGGGTCCGCTGGCGGCGGGCACGCCGACACGTTCACGCAGCAGCCGGTCGAGCCCGATCGACCGGGCGGCGCGTCGACGGCGCGCGAGCACCTCGTCGGCGGCGATCACCGCGGCGACCGTCAGGAGCACCGCGAGCACGATGTAGATCACGGGGGCCCCCTCCACACGCGTCGGACCGCCGGAGCATACGCCCCCGGCCATCGTGCGGCGCAAGGAACCGCAAGCCGCCGACGGGCGCTGCTAGCCTCGCTCCGATGCGGATCGACGTCTTCACGATCTTCCCGGGGATCTTCGAGAGCCCCCTGCGCGAGAGCTTGCTGGGCAAGGCGCTCGACGGTGGGTTGCTCGACGTCCGGGTCCACGACCTGCGCGACTGGACCTCTGACCCCCACGGCAAGGTCGACGACGCCTCGTTCGGCGGCGGGCCGGGCATGGTGATGCAGGCCCAGCCCGTCTTCGACGCGGTCGAGTCGCTCGACCCCGACCGGGGCCGGGTCCTGCTGCTGTCCCCGGCGGGTCGGCGCCTCGACCAGGCGTTCGTCCGTGAGCTGGCCGTCGAGCCGCACCTGACGTTGGTCTGCGGGCGGTACGAGGGGATCGACGAGCGCGTGGTGGACGGCCTTCCGGCCGAGGAGGTCTCGATCGGCGACTACGTGCTCTCGGGGGGCGAGATCCCGGCGCTCGCGACGATCGAGGCGGTGGCGCGGCTGATCCCGGGTGTGATCGGGCGCGAGGAGTCGCACGAGCGTGATTCGTTCGCCGAGCCCGGGGTGCTGGATCATCCCCACTACACGAGGCCGCGGGAGTTCCGTGGCCTGTCCGTGCCCGAGGTGCTGCTCTCAGGTGACCACGCGGCGATCGACGCATGGCGGACCGAGGCTGCGCGCGCGAAGGGCCGGCGCAACCGCCCCGACCTGGCGCCGCAGGACCCCGCGTAGGACCAGTTCGGGTGGCCTGCTCCGCCACTGGTATCATCGACCACCGTTGCCATGAACAAGACCGACCTGATCGAGAAGCCGTTCCTCCGCTCGGATATCCCCGACTTCCGGCCCGGTGACACCGTCAAGGTGCACGTGCGGGTCGTCGAGGGGAACCGCGAGCGCGTACAGGTGTTCCAGGGCGTCGTGATCCGTCGCCAGAACGGCGGGCTGCGCGAGACCTTCACCGTCCGCAAGATCTCGTTCGGGGTCGGGGTGGAGCGGACGTTCCCGGTCCACTCGCCATCGATCGCGAAGCTCGAGCTCGTCTCGCGCGGCGCGGTCCGCCGGGCCAAGCTGTACTACCTGCGTGAGCTCCGGGGCAAGAAGGCTCGCATCAAGGAGCGCCGGATCGACGACGCGAAGCTCGCAGCGATGGAAGCGGCGGCGCTTGCGTCGGCCGAGGCCGAGGGCGACGCTGACGAGATCGACGACGTCGTCGCGGCTGAGGTCGACGAGACCGCCGAGGCCGACAGGGCCGCCGCCGCCGACGAGATCGCGGGCGACGAGCCCTCAGAGGCTACGGATGCGCCCGCCGAGGAGTCATCGGCCGATGACGCCGAGCCCGCCGCCGAGGCGCAGGAGCCGGCCGAGGCCTAGTCCGTGACCGACGACCGGGCGAGCGAGACGCCGCCCGTCGAGGCGCCTACCGCCGAGGCGACGAGCGACCCGGGGACGGAGCCGGAGACCCCCGAGGCGAGCGACCCCGGGACCTCGCCGGAGATGTCCGCGCCGCGCCGCGCCGCCTGGCACGAGCTCCCCCTGATGCTTCTGATCGCGCTCGCGATCGCGGTCGTCATCAAGTCCTTCCTCATCCAGGCGTTCTTCATCCCGTCACCGTCGATGGAGCCGTTGCTGCAGCACGGCGATCGGATCCTCGTCTGCCGCGTGTGCCTGCACGTGTCGGACATCCACCGCGGCGACGTGCTGGTGTTCTCGGATCCTCATCCGCAGCCCGGCGCCGAGCGCGGGATCGTTGACGGGTTGCTGCACTGGCTCGGCGAGGGGGTGGGCGTGGCTCAGCCCCAGGACGAGGACTTCATCAAGCGGGTGGCGGCGCTCCCCGGCCAGACGTGGGAGATCCGTCAGGGCCAGCTGTACGTCGAGGGGCAGGCGGTCGATGAGCCGTTCCTGAAGCTGCCGACCGACACCGCCTCCTACGGACCCGAGACGGTCCCCGATGGCATGCTGTTCATGCTCGGGGACAATCGACTCGAGTCCGGGGACTCCCGGTTCCAACCACCGCAGGGGCTCGGCTACGTGCCGATCGACAGGGTGATCGGGAAGGCGTTCGTGAAGATCTGGCCACCGTCGCGCGCAGGATGGATCCGATGATCGCCGACATGGACCGGTACGAGCGCGCGCTGCGAGCGCAGGGGTTCGAGCGGGTGGCCGGCGTCGACGAGGCAGGCAGGGGAGCGCTCGCCGGCCCGATGGTCGCCGCCGCCGTGATCCTGCCCGATGGGTTCGACCTCGAGGGGATCCGGGATTCGAAGCAGTTGACCGCGAAGCAGCGCGACGACGCCTTCGCGCGGATCCACGCCGGGGCCTGCGTCGCCGTCGCGAAGGTCACGCCCGCCGCGATCGACAAGCGAGGGCTCCACCGGTGCAACATCTCGCTGCTGCGGACCGCGGCGTGCGATCTGGCCCTCGAGCCCGACTACGTCCTGACGGATGGCTTCGCCCCGCCGCGGATGCCGTATCCGACCCTGGCCGTGAAGAAGGGCGATGCCGTGAGCGCGAGCATCGCGGCCGCCTCGATCGTG
Organism: uncultured Actinomycetes bacterium; assembly: GCA_963816275.1. GTDB lineage: Bacteria > Actinomycetota > UBA4738 > UBA4738 > HRBIN12 > JAOUEA01. Next base: position 16,927 of record CAWFJU010000009.1, on the reverse strand, counting down.
GCGAAGGTCACGCGAGACCGGATCATGGACGAGCTCCACCGCCGCTACCCGGAGTTCGGGTTCGACGCGAACAAGGGCTACGGCACCGGGGACCATCTGGAGGCGATCGAACGCCTCGGGCCCACGCGGGTCCACCGCCTGTCGTTCGCCGGAGTGGGCCAGCCGTCGCTCCCGGGGATGGGGCGGGGGGTAGTCGCGCCCGCATGAGAAGCTGGGGGACATGATGAGCGACGACGACATCGAGCGGTTCGAAGAGGAGCGCGAGCTGGAGCTCTACCGAGAGTACCGCGACGTGCTCCCGATGTTCGCGTACGTGATCGAGACCGAGCGCCGCTTCTACCTGGCCAACACGGTCGAGCTCACGAGCCTCGACGGAGGCTGGGTCCGCGTCGAGCTCACCGACGCGTGGGTATGGGACATGTTCCGCCCGGCACGGTTCGTCGCGAACGTCCGGGTGATGACCCGCCGCGACGTCAACGTCGAGGAGCTCTCCCGTCCCGGCGAGCCCACGACGATCCCCGACACTCCATGATCCGCGCCGCTCGGGCCGCTGTCGGTGGCCCCGGCTAGCGTGGCGCGATGACCCGGGAGCGACTGGCGACCGGCGCCGCCGGCGAACGAGCGGCGCTCCATGCCTACCGCCGGCGCGGGTACCGCCTCGTGGCACGCAACTGGCGGTGTCCGATCGGGGAGCTCGACCTCGTCCTCGAGGGAGGCGGTCGCCTGGTGATCTGCGAGGTGAAGGCGCGACGCGGCCGAGGGTTCGGCGAGGGCTGGGAGGCGGTCGACGCCCGCAAGCGGAGGAAGCTCCGATCGGTGGCCGCCGCGTTCCTGGAGGCGACGGGGTCGAGCGGCGCCGCCGTCAGGTTCGACGTCGCGAGCGTCCGGTTGGACGCCGACGACTCAGCCCAGGTCCAGGTCTTCGAGGACGCCTTCTGAGAGGCGGCGCAGGGCGTCGATCATCGCGTCGACGTCGGCCTCCACGCTCAGGTAGTTCACGAAGCCGGCCCGCAGGTACGTCCGGCCGCGGAGCGTCGTCACGCTCACCCAGGCCTCCCCACTGACCTCGAGCGCCCGCTGCAGCGCTGCCTCGTAGCGGTCGAGGGCGTCCGGCGGCCACCGGTCCGACCCGGTCGGGAGGTGGCGGAAACACACGATCGAGAGCTCGGGCGCCGGCGGCGCTGGCTCCAGGTCGGATTCGGTCGCGCACCGGCGGGCGAAGTACGCGGCCAGGTCGTCCGTCCGCTCCACGAGCGCGCCGAGGCCGGCGGTGCCGAGCTGCTTCCAGCTCATCCAGAGCTTGAGCGCCCGGAACCGGCGCGTGCCCTCGAGGGAGTACTGGTACCAGTCGAGCGGCTCGTCCTCGGGGCGTGCCGACCGGTAGTACTCGGGCGACTTGTGGAACGTTCGGAGGAGGTCCTCGCGGCGGCGCACGACCAGCCCCCCGATGTCGTACGCCTGGAAGAACCACTTGTGCGGATCGACCGTGACGCTGTCGGCCCGCTCCAGGCCGGGGACGCGATGTGCGTCGCGGGTCGACAGGCGCGCGGCGCCGCCGTAGGCCGCGTCGACGTGCAGCCAGACGCTCTCGCGCTCGGCAACGTCGGCGAGCCCCGGAACGTCGTCGACCGAGCCGGTGTTCGTGGACCCCGCGACGGCCGCGATCGCGAGCGGGGTGAGCCCGGCCGCCCGGTCCGCCTCGATCGCCTCGGCCACGGGCGCCGCCTCAAGCCGGAACCTGTCGTCGGAAGGCAACACCCGGAGGGTTTCGTCCGGGAAGCCGAGCACGCCGAGCGCCCGCGAGATCGAGAAGTGGGCCTGGTCGCTAACGTAGACGCGGGCGCCCTCGAGCGCCGCCCCCCGCGGGGCGCCGACCGTGCCCCGAACCGTCGGGAGCCAGACGTCGCGCGCGACCGTCATCGCCATGAGGTTCGCCATCACGCCGCCGCTCGTGAGCACGCCCCAGCCGTCATCGCCGATCCCGACGAGCTCGCGGAGCCAGGCGGTGACCTCCTCCTCGACGAACGTGCCGACCGGACCCGCGTGCCAGACGTCGACCCCCTGGTGGATCCACTGGGCGAGCACCTCCCCGGCGATCGAGGAAGGGAGGGGCGGCGGGGTGAAATACGAGAAGGATCCCGGGTGCTGCGCGTTGTAGGTGGCCGGGGCGATCCGCGTGCGGAACTCGCCGAGGACGTCCTCCCACCGGCGTGGCGAGACGGGCGCAGGGCCCGGCCGCGACGTCGGACCGAAGAACGCCTCGCGGGCCTCCGGGTAGGTGTTCGCGTGCATCGGGCGGCGGAGCGCCTCCCCGTAGAGCCAGTCCAGCGCCGCCCGCCAGGTGGACTCGCCGAGGGCTTCGAGCGCGGCCCGCGCCGACGGATCGCGGTACTCGGTCAGCTCGGGCTCGGGACCCAGGGCATCGCGCTCGTCGGCCATCGGCGGAAGGCTAGCAGCGCGGGCTCAGCCCTCCTTCACGGTGGCGTACCAGACCCGCTCGGCGACCTCGACGACGTCGTCCGAGACCCGGGAGATCCGTCGGTAGAGCTCACGCTTGCCCATCACGATGCGCAGGTCGTCGACCTCGATCAGGGCCGAGGCGGCGTCGCGGTACGCGCGCTCGAGGCGGCGCTGCGCCTTGATCGCGGCGTCGGCCGCCTCCGTGGCGGGCCCGTACTCCTTCGCCCCTTGCTTCGTGAGACGGCCGAACGCATCGTCGAGCCGACGGACCCCCTCGAGCAAGAGCTCGGCCATCTCCCGGACGTGCTCGTCGGGGGAGATCCCCATCACCTCGGCCTCCCGCACCGCGTCCTTCGCGCCGTTCATCACCGCGTCGAGCCGCTCCGACATCGTGTACAGATCCTCGGCGTCGAGGGGCGTCGTGAACGATCTCGTCAGGGCCGCTCGCACCTCCCGTTTACGGTCGTCGGCCGTGTGCTCGAGCACGCGGACGCGGTCGGCTTCGCCGTCGTCGCCGGTGGACGACCACGCGACGAGCGCCTCCAGCCCCTCGATCGTCACGGCCGCCTGCGCTCTGAGCAGACCGATCACGTCCTGATCCTCGGGGAGGAACCATGGGAGCTTCAGGCGAGCCACCTCCAGACTGGGAGCGAGACTACGGCGATCGCCGCTGCCGCGGGCATCGTCGTCAGCCACGCGAAGCCGATGCCGCTCACGATCCGCCAGTTCACGTGGCGGGTGCGATGCCGACCGACGCCGACGCCGACGACCGACGACGCAACGATCTGCGAGGTGCTGACAGGCGCGCCGATCACCGACGACGCGAGGATCACGCCGGCCGAGCTGGCCTGGCTGACGAGCCCGTCCAGCGGACGGAGGCGCACGATCCGGCTCCCGATCGTCCGGACGATGCTCCAGCCGCCCATGGCCGTGCCGAGCGTCAGGGCGAACGCGCAGGCCAGGGTTACCCAGGTCGGGGCGTGCAGCGAGGTCGTGCGACCTGTCGCCAGCAGGAGCGCCGCGATGATGCCGACCGCCTTCTGCGCGTCGTTCGCGCCGTGGCTGAACGCGAGCCACCCGGACGTCACCCACTGGGAGTTCCGGATCACGCCTTCGATCCGCACCGAGGCGCGTCGGAGGGCCCGCCGGGCGAGCCGCGTGATCACGGCCGCCGCCAGGAAGCCGAACACCGGCGAGATCGCGAGCGCGACCAGCGACCCGATCACCCCGACGGGACGGCCGTGCTCGATCCCGCCCCAGTTCACGGCGCTCGTCCCGGCGGTCGCAAGGGCTGAGCCCACGAGCCCGCCGACCAGCGCGTGGCTGGAACTCGAGGGGATCCCGCGCCACCACGTGAGCAGGTTCCAGACGACGGCGCCGGTGAGGCCGGCGCCCACCACCGTGACCTCCTGGCTCGCCGGGACCGTCACGATCGTCGCGATCGTGTTGGCGACCGCGGCACCGAGCAGGAGGGGCCCGAGGAGGTTGCAGACCGCGGCGAGCACGATCGCCTGCATCGGGCGCGCGACGCGCGTGGCGACCAGGGTGGCGATCGCGTTCGAGGCGTCGTGGAACCCGTTGGTGACCGCGAACGCGAACGCCATGGCGATGGCGAGCCGGAACCCCGTCACGGGCCTCCTTCCCACGCGCGCCCGGACCGCGACCCGCGGATGATAGCCCGGCCCGCGCATGGTCCCGGTGTGACGGCGGTCACGGAACCGATCCCGGGTCGCTCGTAGCGTCGGTCGCATGTACGGACGGGTGCTCGGCGTGACGGTGCTGGGGGTGGGCGGCCACCTCGTCACCGTGGAGGCCTTCGTGGGGCGCGGCCTGCCGTCATTGACCTTCACGGGCCTCCCCGGGGCGGCGGTCCAGGACGCCCGGGAGCGCATCCGCCCCGCGGTGGAGCACGCCGGTCTCGAGTGGCCGCTCCGTCGGGTGGTGGTGAACCTGGCGCCGGGCAACCTGCGGAAGGAAGGGCCGGGACTCGACCTGCCGATCGCGGCGGCGCTCCTGGTGGCGACCGGCCAGCTGAAGGGCCGCGAGGCCGCGCGCTGGGCGTTCGCGGGTGAGCTGTCGCTCAGGGGCGAGCTCCTGCCCACCCCCGGCATCCTCTCGGTGGCCATCGCGGCCGCGCGCGGTGGGCTCGAGGGCGTCGTCGTGCCCGAGGCGAACGCTCTGGAAGCGGCGCAGGTCGACGGGCTGCGGGTCGTGGGCGCTCCCTCGCTGCGGGAGGTGGTCGGACTCGTGAAGGGGAGCTGGTCACCGCCCGAGGTCGCGCCCGGGCCGGGGACGGCGGATCCCGGGGCCGACGTGGACCTGGCGGAGGTGCGCGGGCAGCAACAGGCGCGGCGCGCGCTCGAGGTGGCTGCGGCCGGGGGACACAACCTGCTCATGGTGGGCTCGCCGGGAGCCGGCAAGACGATGCTCGCCCGACGACTGCCCTCGATCCTCCCGGCGCCGACCCGCGAGGAGGCGCTCGAGGCGAGTCAGCTCCATTCGGTGGCCGGGCTGCTGGCCGGGCGAGGGCTCTTGCGGGCGCGACCGTTCCGCGCCCCGCACCACTCGATCTCGACCGCGGGATTGCTGGGCGGTGGCGCCACCGTCTTCCGGCCGGGAGAGGCGAGCCTCGCGACGCACGGCGTGCTCTTCCTCGACGAGCTGACGGAGTTCCGGCGTGATGCGATCGAGGCGCTCCGCCAGCCGCTCGAAGACGGCCGCGTGATCGTGACGCGCGCCGCCGGGTCGGTCGAGTTCCCGGCGCGGTTCACCCTGGTCGCCGCGGCCAACCCGTGCCCGTGCGGCTACCACGGCGACCAGCGACGCCACTGCCGATGCCCGGACCACCGCGTCCAGCAGTACCGCCAGAAGCTGTCAGGTCCGCTGCTCGACCGGATCGACCTGCGGCTCCGGGTCCCCCGGCTCACGAAGGAGGAGCTCATGGGCGCCGACGGAGGCGAGTCGTCCGCCCGGGTCCGCGACCGGGTCGAGGCGGCCCGCGAACGTCAGCGGAGGCGGTATTCGGCGTTCGGGGCGCTGTGCAACGCCCACCTGCCGGGGCCGGTCGTCCGACGTGAGACCCGGCTCGCTCCCGGCGCCGACGAGCTCCTGGCTCGCGCGGTCGATGCGCTCGCGCTCACCGGGCGCGGGTTCGACCGCGCGCTCCGGGTGGGCCGGACGATCGCCGACCTGGACGGCTCCGAGCGCGTGGCGCCGACGCACCTGGCCGAGGCCCTGTCCTATCGGACCGGGTTCGACGGAGACGAGGACCTTGCCCGTGCGGGTTGACGACGAGCCGTGGGGATGGCCGCCGGGGTTCGGCGCCGGGCACCGGCGAGAGCGCGACGCGCTCCTGGTGCTCTCGAGCCTGCAGGGGATCACGCCGAGGCGGCTGCGGCGCGTGGCGTGGGCCGAGGGATCGGCGCGGGGTTGCCTCGCCGCGATCCGGGAGGGTCGCTCCGGAAGCCGCCTCGACCGCGAGTACGCGGAGCGGACGGACCCGGCCGCGATCGCGGCGGCGCTCGACGCGTGCGGAGCCACGCTCGTCGCGTACGGCGATCCCGGCTACCCGCCCGACCTCGAGGACCTCCAGCACGACCCGCCCGCCTGGCTCTTCGTGCGCGGCCGTCCCTTCGAGCGAGGCGACCGGCGGATCGCGATCGTCGGGTCTCGCAGCTGTTCGGTGCTCGGACGTGAGGTCGCGCACGATCTCGGCCGCCGCCTCGCCGGCGCCGGCGTGCACGTGGTGAGCGGCGCCGCGCACGGCATCGACGAGGCCTCCCACCGAGGCGCGCTGGCCGCGCCCGGCCGCACGGTCGCGGTCCTCGGCGCCGGGATCGATGTCGCGTACCCGCGCTCGAACGCGGCGCTGCTCGAGCGGATCCTCGCGACCGGGACGGTCGTGAGCGAATACCCACCGGGCGTGCCGGCGGTGCCGCGCAACTTCCCGGCTCGCAACCGGATCGTCGCCGGGCTGGCCCGCGCGCTCGTCGTCGTGGAGGGCGCGGGCAAGAGCGGCTCGCGCATCTCGGTCGACCACGCGCTCGACCTGGGACGCGACGTGTTCGCGGTGCCCGGCCCCGTGACGAGCCCGCTCGCCCAGGTGCCGCTCGCGCTGATCAGGGAGGGAGCCACGATGATCCGTGGGGCCGACGACCTTCTCGACGACCTCGGGATCACCTGGTCACCACTCGCGCCACCCGTCGAGCTCCCGGCTCAGGAGCGGTTGGTGCTCGAGGCGCTCACCTCGCCGGTTCCGGCCGACGCCCTCGCACGCGATGCGGGGCTCACGCTCTCAGATACGCTCTCCGCGCTGCTCGGCCTCGAGCTCCGCGGACTCGTCCGGGGAGCGGGAGGACGGTTCGAGCGCACCCTCCGGCCGTCGGTGGGCGGGTGAGCCGGGCTCCTTGCACCGCCCTCTGGGCGCTGCTACACAAGGCGGCACGCCCGTAGACCGTTCGGAGGATCCGTGCCGTCCGACCTTCCCCCGGCCGAGCTCGCCCTGATCGGCGCGTTCGCCGACCACTTGGCGCTCGAACGCCATCTCTCACCGAACACGGTGACCGCCTACCGCCGCGATCTCGGCCAGCTCGCCACGTTCCTGCACCGGGATCGGTCCTCGCTCACCGCCTCCACGTATCCCCTCCTGCGGCGGTTCCTCGCCCAGCAGCACACGCTCGGGTACGCCCGGGCCTCGATCGCCCGCAAGGTCGGCGCGATCCACACGTTCTATCGCTGGGCGACCGCCGAGGGGCGGGTGGCCGACGATCCGTCGGTCCTGCTCGGGCGGCCGAAGGTCGTGAACCGGCTGCCCACCGTGCTCCGGCCGCGGGAGGCAGCCGAGCTGGCGGAGGCGCCTCCCGAACCCGGCGGCGACCTCTCCCCGGGGGAGCGGGCCGTGGCGCTCCGGGACCGCGCCGTGCTCGAGCTCCTGTACGGGTCGGGTCTTCGCGTGGGCGAGGTGGCCGGCCTCACGCTGGATCGGATCGATATCGACCGGGCCCGCGTGCGGGTCCGCGGGAAGGGGGACAAGGAACGCGAGATCCCGATGTCGGAGTTCGCGGCGGCGGCGCTCCGGGACTACCTCGCGGACGGCCGCGGGGTGTTGGCGGAGCCGGGGACGCGTACCCTCTTCTTCAATCGTAAGAAGAAGTGCTTCAGCGAGCGGGACATCCGTTCGATGCTGGAACAATATGTCGAGCGGTTGTTGCCGGGCCGGCGGGTCACTCCCCACACCCTGCGACATTCGTTCGCCACGCATCTGCTTGAAGGAGGGGCCGACATCAGAGCGGTACAGGAGCTGTTGGGACACGCCAGCGTGGCCACCACGCAGCGTTACACGCATGTCTCCCGCTCGCGGCTCTTCGAGGCCTACGAGCGCTCCCACCCGAGGGCCTGACGTGGCGACGACGAAGAAGGCGCCCGCCAAGACCGCCCCGAAGAAGGCCACGGCCGGCACGGCCACCGTCACGGTCCCGCCCCACGTCGACGACGAGCTCGGTCTCCAGTGGGCGGCGTTCAAGGGCGACGGCGAGATCGGGGCCCGCGAGAAGCTGATCCTGCACTACGCCCCGCTCGTGAAGTACGTGGCGAGCCGCGTGGCGACCGGCCTGCCGTCCAGCGTCGAGCAGGCCGACCTCGTGAGCTACGGGATGTTCGGGCTGATCGATGCGCTCGGCAAGTTCGAGCCCGGCCGCGGCAACAAGTTCGAGACCTACGCGATCCCCCGGATCAAGGGAGCGATCATCGATGAGCTGCGGGCGATGGATTGGGTCCCGCGGTCGATCCGCTTCAAGGCCCGCGAGATCGAGAAGGCGAACGCCGACCTCGAGGCGATGCTGAAGCGCCAGCCGAGCGAGAAGGAGCTCGCCGAACGTCTCGGGATCACGCTGCGGGAGCTCCACGACGTGGTGTCGCAGATCTCGTTCGTGTCGGTGCTCGCACTCGACGAGATGGTGTCGGTGGGCGCCGACCGCGGCGAGCAGGTCTCGCTGATCGACACCCTCGCCGACAAGGGCATCGATCCGACCCAGGGCGTCGAGTCCCAGGAGACGCGGAGCCTCCTCAACGCGGCCATCAACGATCTCAGTGAGCGCGAGAAGATCGTCGTGACGCTCTACTACTTCGAGGGGCTGACCCTCGCCGAGATCGGCGAGATCCTCGGCGTGACCGAGTCGCGCGTCTGCCAGATCCACACGAAAGCCGTCGGGGTGCTCCGCGGCCAGCTCACCGAGGTCGACTGACCCCCGGGCGCCGACCGCTCCCGATCCCCGACCGCTCCCCTTACGTGACGCCCGTCACGGTGCGCACCGTTGGCCCGACGTACGGTCGGCCAATGAAACGGATCGCCCTCCTGCTGCTCCTCGTGACCACCCTCGCGTTGGCCGACGCGCCACCCGCCCCGGCCGCGGGGCTCTGGACCTGGCCGGTCGTCGGACCGATCCTCCAGGCCTTCGACCCGCCGGCCAACCCGTACGGCTCGGGCCATCGCGGCCTCGACATCGGCACCGAGGTCGGAACGGTGATCGTGGCGCCGGCGGCCGGCGTCGTCTCGTTCGCCGGGAAGGTCGGTGGCCAGCTGTTCCTGACGATCGCGCACGGCGGCGCGCTGCAGTCGACAGCGTCGTGGCTCACCGACGTGGTCGTGCACAAGGGCGACGTGGTCGCCGAGAGACAGGTGGTCGCCCACACGGGCTGGGGCCACGCGGCCAGCCCGCTGCCGCACCTCCACTTCAGCGTCCGGCTCGACGGGGCGTACGTCGATCCGCTCGCGTACCTGACCCCCATGGACGTGAGCTCGCTCATCCGGCTCGCGCCCATCGGCGCCGTGGCCGCCCGCGCACCGGCGGCTCCCACGCTCGGCGGGGCGCCAGGGCCGCTGACGTTTAGGATGACCCGGCCTTGGACACCCCTCGCCCCATCCAACCCGTTCGCCGTGGTCGTCGTGGCCGCTTCCTGGCATCCGCCGCCCTGATCGCGGGGCTGACCCTCGCGACCGCGCTGCCGGTCGTCGCCTCGCCCGCCGTCGTCTGGTCGGGGTTCCAGGGTGATCCGTCGCACACGGGGTTCGCCGCCGACGGGCCGCCTCCGCCGTACACCGAGGCATGGACGCTGGCGACGGAACCCGGCGGAACGTCCGCACAGTTCGGTCTTTCGCAACCCATCGTCGTCGGCGACACCGTGGTCGCGGTCGGCACCGAGGCGATCGTGGGCGTCGACCTCGCGACGGGTGAGCGGACGTGGTCCGTCGACCGGGACCCAGGACCTGCCGCCACGCCGGCGGCGCTGGCGCTCGGTGACAGGGTCGCGATCGCCTACACGGAGGGCTTCGGGCCGCACCCCCCCGGCAGCCGGGTCTCCGCGTCGGCGACCTCCAGCACGACCTCCAGCGCCTCCCCGTCGGCCGGCGCCTCCCCGTCGGCCGACGAACCCGGCGGCGCGCCGGTCGACTCGCACCTCGCCGCGATCGACCTCGTGACGCAGGAACCGCTCTGGAAGCCGGTCGAGCTCGACGCCGTGAGCTACTCCGGGGTGACGGCCGCCGACGGGGTCGCCTACGCCGCCACCGACGCGGGAACCGTCTACGCCGTGGAGCTCGGGACGGGCGAGCTCGCGTGGACGGTCGACGCGGGCACGTCGATCGACACGCCGCTGATCGTCTCCCACGGGCTCGTGATCGCGGCCACGCGCGCCACGAACGATGAGCCGGCTTCCGTCGTGGCGCTCGCCACCCCCGACGGATCGGAAACGTGGCGTTGGAAGGCCGACACCCCCGGGTTCCGACTCTCGGCCGCCTCGGCCGACGACGCCCACATCTACGTTGGGTTGTCCGATCAGAACGGCACGATCCGCGCGCTCGACCTGGAGAAGGGCTCGCTGGCCTGGACCGCCCGCCTGAACGCCGCTGTCAACCTCGTGTCGGCGCCCGCGGTGACCCACGACGCCGTGTACGTGCTCGACTTCCGCGGACAGCTCTACCGGTTCGATCCTGCGACGGGTCGGCGCACATGGGACTTCGCGCTCAACGAGCTCGCGCTGCGGTCCGGGCCCGTCGTGGTCGGCGACCACGTGGTGCTCGGCACGACGAGCGGCCTCCTCGCTGCCGTGGAGACCGGCTCCGGCGACCTCGTGTGGCAGGCGCAGCTGCCGGGCGGGCTGCTCCGCTCGATCGCGGTCACGCCCGATCGTCTCGTGGCGGTCGGCGGCGGCCAGCACTCGGGATTGATCGCCTTCGACACCGACCCCGAGGGCGTGCTCGTGCGGGTGACCTCGCCGACCGTCCTCGACGCGGGCGGGTTCTTCGGCACCTTCGCGGTCGGCGCGCTGGCGTTCTGCGCCGTCGCGATCCTGGCGGGACGCTGGCTCCTAGGCCGAGCCGGCCCCGCGTTCGCGATCGAGGGATCGGGCGACGAGGCCGGGACCCCATCCGACGAGGACGACGAGGACGACGCATGACCAACAAGAATAGGAAGCGACGTTCGCCGAGCGGCTATCGGGCACCGCAGCCCGCGGGTGCCACGCGCCGAACCTCGCCGCCACAGCGCAAGGGACTGTTCGGGTCCCTCCTGTCGCCACGTGTCGCCGTCGACACCGACATGCCGAAGATGCGGACCGCGATCGGCCGCGGGTTCATCACGGCCGCGGGGACGCCCGGCATCGTCGTGGCGATCGCCCTGGTCGTGTTCCTCGAGTGGGGACTCGCGGTGGGGCTCGGCTTCCAAGGGCCGTTCGCGATCTTCGTCAACGCGCTCGCGATCCCGCCCGTCGGCACGAGCTTCGACTTCCAGCTCGCGCAGGGCGTGTTCGGGGTGCAGGGTGGGCTGTTCGCCGTCCTGGGCTTCGTCGCGTTCCGCGGGATCGTCATGGCCCTGTTCACGGGCGCCATCGTCGACGTTCTGCAGACGGGGACGGCGTCGCGCTGGTCCCTCGTCCGAGGGATGCGCGCGATCCCGACCGCGATCGCGGCGAGCGTCGCCTCGATGGGGCTCGTTACCGTGGCGATCTTCATCGGGCCGATCCTCGGTCTGGGGCTCGGCGCCCTGCTGCAGATCGGCGCGCTCGTGGCCGGCATCTACCTCTTCGTGTATGCCCCGACGATCGCGGTCGCGGAGGGCCGCGGGATGCCCGAATGCATGTCGCGGTCGATCCGGGCCGGCCGGATGCCTGGCGCGGGGAACCTCGGCTTCGCGGTCCTCTACGTGATCCCCACGATCGCGCTGCTCGTGGCCCCCGGCAAGCCCGGCTCCGACGTCGGCGTGAACCCATCGATCGCGGCCTGGGTCTTCGTGCTCGCGATCAACCTCCTGCAGGTCTCGATGCTCGCCGCCTTCGCCTTCCGCTACCTCTCGATCGCGCACGAGGTGCCCGAGCCCGTCCGCGAGGCCCGGCCAGGCCGTCCCGCGCGCACGCGCTGAGCGGCCGTCAGGGGGTCGGCGCGACGACCCCGCTGCTAGACTCCGTCCCGCCGGCGCACAGCGCCGAGCACACACGTCCGAGGACCGCATCGCCGGAGGTCCCGCGCCCGTACGGGCGGGCCGGCGACGGGAAGATCCGGGCGGAGGATGACAACCGAGCACAAGGAGTCGCTGCCATGCCTGTCGTGACCAGGCGGGAGCTCCTCGAGGCGGGCGTGCACTTCGGCCACCAGACCCGACGGTGGAACCCGAAGATGCACCGCTACCTGTACGGGGAGCGTTCCGGGATCTACATCATCGACCTCGAGAAGTCCCTGTCGGGCATCGAGGAGACCTACGAGTTCGTGCGTGGCCTCGGCCGCCGGCGAGGGATCGTCCTGTTCATCGGGACGAAGAAGCAGGCTCAGGAGGTCGTCGAGGAGCAGGCGAACCGCGTCGGCATGCCGTTCGTGAACCATCGCTGGCTCGGCGGCATGCTCACGAACTTCACGACGATCTCCAAGCGGTTGTTGCGCCTGCGCGAGCTCCGCGAGATGGAGCGCTCCGGCGCGATCGACTTCCTCCCCAAGAAGGAGGGCATCCGCTTGCGTCACGAGCGCGAGAAGCTCGAGCGCAACCTCGGCGGGATCCAGGACCTCGAGCGCCTGCCCGACGCCGTCTTCGTGGTCGACACGAAGAAGGAGCACATCGCGGTCAACGAGGCGCGCAAGCTGAACATCCCCGTGATCGCGATCGTCGACACGAACTGCGACCCCGACGAGGTCGACTTCGTGATCCCGGGCAACGACGACGCGATCCGCGCCGTGAACCTCGTGACCCGCGTGGTCGCCGACGCGCTCGCCGAGGGGTACGGCATGGCCAAGGACGAGATCGTCGAGAAGGCGACCGGACAGGCCCCGCCGGCGCCGACCGGCGCGAAGCCCACGGCCGCTCCCGCGGCCGTCGACGAGACCCCGTCGCCAGAGGACGCGGCCGCGATCGCCGCGAGCACCGTGTTCGAGCCCGACGCACCGGCCGAGGCCGCCGCCGAGCCCGGGCCGCAGCCGGCCACGGAGGCCGCCGAGCCCGCCGCGCCGGCCGAGGCCGCCGCCGATGTGCCCGTCGAGGCACCGGTCACCTCCGAATCCGCCTCCGAGGACGCAGGGCCAGCCGCCCCCGAGGAGCCCGCCGCGCCGGCCGAGGAGACCCGATGAGCGACATCTCAGCCGAGCAGGTCAAGCAGCTCCGGGAGGCAACCGGCGCCGGGATGATGGACTGCAAGAAGGCCCTGGTCGAGACGGCCGGCGACTTCGACAAGGCGGTCGAGTTCCTCCGCGAGAAGGGGCTGGCCTCGGCCGCCAAGCGTGCCGGCCGTTCCGCGAACCAGGGCGTCGTCGAGAGCTACATCCACTTCAACAAGACCGTGGGCGTGCTCGTCGAGGTCAACTGCGAGACGGACTTCGTCGCGAACACCGACGAGTTCCAGGCGCTCGCCAAGGACCTGGCGCTTCACATCGCGAGCCCGGCCGCCCCGCGCTTCGTCAACGGCGACCAGGTGCCGCAGGCCGAGCTCGACGCCGAGCGCAGGATCTTCGAGGCCCAGGCCAAGGAGTCCGGCAAGCCCGAGAACGTGATGGAGAAGATCGTCGAGGGCAAGCTCTCCGCCCACCTCAGAGACATCGTGCTGCTCGACCAGCCGTTCGTGAAGGACGACAGCAAGACCGTGCAGCAGCTGCTCGACGAGATATCAGCCAAGGTCGGCGAGAAGGTTGCCGTCAAGCGCTTCGCGCGATACAAGCTGGGCGAGGACGCCGAATAGCGGCGTCGAGGGGAGACCGCAGCCGATGACCGACGGGGGAGCGACGCGGCCCACGTACAAGCGGGTCCTGTTGAAGCTCTCCGGCGAGGCGTTCGCGCCCGGCGACTCCCAGTCCGGGATCAGCAGCGTTGCCACGAGCCTCGTGGCGCGTCAGCTTGCCGAGATCATCGACCTCGGGGTGGAGACGGCCGTCGTCGTGGGCGGGGGCAACATCTGGCGGGGCCGCCAGGCACCCGACATCGACCGGAACCGCGCCGACTACATGGGCATGCTCGCCACCGTGATGAACGCGCTCGCACTCCAGGACGCGCTCGAGAAGATCCACGTGACGACCCGCGTACAGACCGCGATCGCCATGACGCAGCTCGCCGAGCCATTCATGCCGCTGCGCGCGCGTCGCCACCTCGAGAAGGGCCGGGTCGTGGTGTTCGCGGCAGGCCTCGGCGTGCCGTTCTTCTCCACCGACACGTGCGCGGCGCAGCGGGCGCTCGAGATCGGCGCGGACGCCCTCCTGAAGGGCACGAAGGTCGACGGCGTGTACACGTCAGACCCACACGTGGATCCATCGGCCACCAGGTTCGACACGATCGAGTACGTGGACGTCCTCAAGGAGGGTTACCAGGTGATGGACGCCACCGCGATCTCCCTCTGCATGGAGAACGGGTTGCCGATCATCGTGTTCGACCTCCGCGAGGAGGGCAACATCCGGCGGGTCGTGAGCGGGGACCCGATCGGCACGCTGGTCCACGGAGGAGTGCGATGACGATCGATTCGAGCCTGAAGGACGCCGGCCACAAGATGGAGGCCGCCGTGAGCCATCTGAAGGAGGACCTCGCGGGCATCCGTACCGGCCGTGCATCAGCGTCGGTGCTCAACCGCGTGACCGTGGAGTACTACGGTACCCCCGTGCCCCTCAACCAGCTGGCGAGCATCACGGTGCCGGAGCCACGGCTCCTGGCCGTCACGCCCTTCGACAAGGGTGCGCTCGGGTCGATCGAGAAGGCGATCCAGTCGAGCGACCTCGGGATCACGCCGTCGAACGACGGGCAGGTGATCAGGCTGGCCTTCCCGCCGCTCACCGAGGAGCGCCGCAAGGAGCTCGTGAAGCAGGTGCACCACCGTGCGGAGGAGGGCCGGGTGGCCGTCCGCAACGTCCGCCGGCACGCGAAGGAAGAGATGGAGAAGCTTGAGCGCGAGGGCGGCATCTCGCAAGATGACCTCGTGCGGGGCGAGAAGGAACTCCAGAAGGTCACCGACCGCTTCGTGGGCGAGATCGACGAGATCCAGCACCACAAGGAGCAGGAGCTGATGGAGGTCTAGTGGCGGACGACAAGCGCGACGGTGGCGACGACCTGTTCGAGGATCTCGACAAGTTCTTCGCGCCGATCAAGGACGTCGACTGGGACGAGCCCGCGTCCGCGGGGGCACGTGAGACCCCCAGCGAGGAGCACGTCGCCGTGCACGCCGCCGATCCCGGGGCCGAGCCCGAGCCCCCGACGGCCGCCGGGCACGAGGACGACGAGGACGACTGGTACGACACCTCGGTGATCGAGCCGATCCAAAGGGTAGGCGAGGACCTGTACGTCGATGAAGGCGCCGGCGCCGAGGGCGAGGTCGTCGAGGGGATCGAGGTCGACGAGGTCGACGAGGTCGAAGCGCTTCAGCAGAACGAGGAGACTCCGCAGGCCGATCTGTTCGAGGCGAACGACGCCGGTACCGACGAGAACGAGGGTCCGACGATCGACGAGCTCCTGGCCGAAGAGGCCGAGGCGGCGCCCGAGGAGGCCGAGGACCTCGATACGGTCACCGCCGAGTGGACGCTCGATCAGGACGACGAGCCGGTCGTCGCCGCGCCGGCGGCACCTCTCCCGTCCTTCCTCGACGAGTCCGACGAGGCCGCCGCGCCGCCCTCCGAGGAGGATCTCGAGGCTGCCGCTGAGCACTTCGCCGGCTCGGTCAGGGGGGTCGAGGAACCGGTCGCCATGGCCGCGGCTTCGGGCGGTGACCTGATGGACGACATGGGTGCCGACGAGGTGGAGCAGGACATCCTGTCCGATCTCGGCGCGTCCGAGCCCCGAACCGTGATGGTCTCCGAGGGGCTCGACGGTCCCAGCTGGCAGGACCCGGGGTCGATCGAGGTCGGTGCCGACATCGATCGACGAGGGCCGAACGCCGGCGAGCGAGACGTGCCGGCCGCCTTCCTCACCGGCGTCGTCCTGGCGGGGGTGGCCCTGGGCGCCTTGCTGATCGGTGAGGCCGTGTTCGCGGTGATCGCGACCGCGGTCGTCCTCTTGGCCCAGGGCGAGTTCTTCGGCGTGTTGGTCACGCACCACCGCCAGCCCGCCACGGCGATCGGACTCCTCGTGGGCCTGCTGATGATGGGCGGCGCCTACTTCCACGGCGAATCGGCGGTGCTCGCGATGTTCGCGCTCGGGGTGATGGCCACGTTCCTGTGGTTCATGGCTGGGCCGGCCGCGCATCGCAAGGACACGATCGTGAACATCGGGCTGACGCTCGTGAACGTCGCATGGATCCCGCTGCTCGCCAGCTACCTGCTCGCCATGCTCGATCTCGAGCACGGCACGCAGCTCGTGATCGCGGTGATCGGCCTGACGTTCGTCTTCGACACCGCCGCGTTCCTCGGTGGCTCGATCATGGGCGGCCAGTTCTTCCAGCGCCCTCTGGCCCCGAGCGTTAGCCCCAAGAAGTCGATCGAGGGGCTCGTGATCGCCACGCTGGCCACGATGGTCGTGTCCGTGGCGCTCGTGACCTCGTTCGTCGAGCCCTTCGAGAACATGAAGATCGAGTCGCTGCTGCTCGCGATCGTGGTCGCCGCGGCCGCGACGCTCGGCGACCTCGCGGAGTCGCTCGTCAAACGCGATCTGGGCATCAAGGACATGGGCACCGTGCTCCCGGGGCACGGGGGCGTCCTCGATCGGATCGACTCGCTCCTGTTCGTGGCGCCGGCCGCGTTCCTGTTGCTTCGCGTGATCTTCGCCTGACCGCGATCCGGCCCTGGGCTTGGGGTTCCTCCCCGCGTAGGCGGTTGGCCGGGGTACCCTTGGGGGCATGAAGTCGGTCACCATCCTCGGGTCGACGGGGTCGATCGGCACGCAGGCGCTCGACGTAGATCCGTCATAACGCGGATCGATTCAGGGTCGTGGGCCTGTCGGCGGCCGGCGGCAACGTGGAGCTCCTCGCCGGGCAGGTCCGCGAGTTCCTGCCGCCCGTCGTGGCGATCGCCGACGAAGGCGCA
>CAWFJU010000008.1:0-363728 GCA_963816275.1 uncultured Actinomycetes bacterium | reverse complement strand
ATGCTCGCGAAGCGCCTGATCCCGTGCCTCGACGTCGACGGCGGACGCGTCGTGAAGGGCACGAGGTTCCAGGACATGCGCGACGCCGGCGACCCCGTGCAGATGGCGGGGCACTACGACCGCGAGGGCGCCGACGAGCTCGTCTTCCTGGACATCACCGCGACCGTGGAGGGACGCACCGCCACCCTCGACGTGATCTCGCGGACCGCCGAGCAGGTGTTCATCCCGCTGACCGTGGGGGGCGGCGTACGCACCGAGGACGACGTGAACGAGTTGCTGCGCGCCGGCGCGGACAAGGTCTCGATGAACAGCGCGGCCGTGCGGGAGCCCGCGACGCTCCAGCGGTGCGCCGACCGGTTCGGCACGCAGTGCATGGTGATCGCGATCGACGCGAAGCGGCGCGCCGAGGGCGACGGCTGGGAGGTCTTCATCGACGCGGGGCGGACCGGCACGGGGCGCGACGCGATCGAGTGGGCGGTCGAGGCCACGACCGACCGGGGAGCCGGCGAGGTGCTGCTCACCTCGATGGACCGCGACGGGACCGGCGAGGGCTACGACCTGGGACTGCTTCGGGCACTCACCGCCGCCGTGCGGGTGCCCGTGATCGCGAGTGGAGGGGCGGGCGACCTCGACCACTTCGCCGAGGCGCTGCTCGAGGGAGACGCCGACGCCGTGCTCGCCGCGAGCCGGCTGCACCGGGGCCAGCTCACGATCCGCGAGATCAAGGAGTACCTGCGGTCGAAGGGCCTCGAGGTGCGGCTGTGAGCGACCCCGTCGACCGCTCACCCGTCGACCTGGACGAGCTCCGGTTCGACGATCGAGGGTTGATCCCCGTGATCGCTCAGGACGCCGGAACCGGGCAGATCCTGATGCTGGCGTGGGCGAACCGCGAGGCCCTCGAGCGGACGCTCACCGAAGGTCGCATGGTCTATTGGAGCCGGTCCCGTGATGAGCTCTGGCGCAAGGGTGACACGAGCGGTCACGTCCAGCACTGGGAAGAGCTCCGCGCCGACTGCGACGCCGACGTGGTCCTCGCGCGGATCCACCAGGAGGGAGCCGCCTGCCACACGGGCGAGCGCTCCTGCTTCTTCAGGAACCTCGCCACCTGACCACCGATAGACTCCCGGGACCATGCTGACGCTGGTCATCCCCAAGGGCTCGCTCGAGGAGCAGACCCTCCGGCTGTTCGAGGCCGCGGACCTTCAGGTACGTCGCGGTTCGAGCCGCGACTACCACGGCACGATCGACGATGACCGGATCGAGCGCGTGAGCGTCCTCCGCCCGCAGGAGATCCCCGTCTACGTGGCCGACGGGCTCTTCGACCTCGGGATCACCGGGCAGGACTGGATCGCCGAGACCTCCGCCGACGTCGAGGTGCTCGCGAGCCTCTCCTACGCGAAGACCGGCCCGGGACACGGGACGAAGATCGTGCTCGCCGTGCCGAACGAGCACCCGGCGAACGCCGCGAAGGAGTTGCCCGGCGGTTCGCGGATCTCGACCGAGTTCGTGAAGCTGACCGAGCGGTACTTCGCGGAGCTCGGGATCCCCGTGAAGGTCGCCTGGTCCTACGGCGCCACCGAGGCCAAGGTCCCGCAGATCGTGGACGCGATCGTCGACGTGACCGAGACCGGCAGCACCCTTCGCGCCCACGGCATGAAGATCATCGAGACGCTGCTGACCTCCGATCCGGTCCTGGTGGCCAACCGGGAGGCGGCGGCGGACCCGACCAAGCGGGCCGCGATGGACGACATCACGACCCTGCTGCTCGGCGCCCTCCGCGCCGAGGGTCGCGTGTTGATCAAGCTGAACGTCTCGGAGGCGGACCTCGACGCCGTGCTGGCCGTGGTGCCGTCGATGAAGGCGCCCACGGTCTCCCCGCTGGCCGGCGGCGGCTTCGCGATCGAGACCGTCGTCGAGAAGCGGGGCGTGAACCGGCTGATACCCGAACTGCTCGCGGCGGGCGCCACCGACATCCTCGAGCTCCCGATCTCCAAGATCGTCCCGTAGCCTGGTGCCGCTGGGCCGCACGGGTCTTGACCCGGCCGACAGGCGAGATACCCTGCGAACGCAACCCAGGGAGGTTCCCATGAGCCGAGGCCGCACCGCCGCCCTTCCGTTCTCCCTCGCCCTCGCACTGATCGCGGGCCTCGTTGCGCCGGCCCACGCCGAGCCGGGGAAGCTCGACACCTTCTTCAGTGGCGACGGGAAGGCGACCGCCTTCGCGAACGGGGCAACCGGCTACGCCGTGGCGATCGACGCCAAGGGTCGCGTCGTGGTGGCCGGCTCGACCCAGACGGCCAAGCCCGACTTCGCGGTGGCGCGGTTCCTGCCCAACGGCGCGCCCGACACGGCGTTCAGCAAGGACGGGCGAGTGACGGTCGACCTCGGCGGGGCCGACTACGGGTTCGACCTGGCCCTGCAATCGGACGGCAAGATCGTCGTGGCGGGCGAGCGTGACACGAAGAGCAAGAACGACTTCGCCCTCGTGCGACTCCTGCCGAAGGGCGGCCTCGACAAGGACTTCGGCGGCGACGGGATCGTCCTCACGGACTTCGGGAAGCGCTACCAGGGCGCGAACGCCGTCGTGGTCTACCCGAACGGGAACATCGCGGCGGGCGGGTTCGTCTCGAACGGCTCGACCGGCCGCTGGGCGATCGCCCGGTACGGACCACGCGGCGTCCTCGACCCGTCGTGGGGCAAGGACGGACGCGTGACCGTCGACCTGAGCCCGAGCGACGAATCGATCCGCGACCTCTTGTTCGTCCCGGGGGGCAAGCTCATCGGCGTCGGCTACGCGGAGAGCGGCCTGATCCCGCGGTTCGCGGTGGCGCAGTTCCGACCCAAGGGCACGCTCGACCCGGACTTCGGCGACAAGGGCTTCAAACTGACCGACGTGAGCAAGGGGTCCGACATCGGCTACGGCGGCGCGCTGCAGCCCGACGGCAAGATCGTGGTGGTGGGCTACGCGAACAACGCCGGGAAGGCCGACTGGGGGCTCGTGCGCTACGGCCCCAAGGGCCGCCTCGACCAGCACTTCGGCGGCGACGGGAAGGTCATCACGAAGATGACGACCGAGTACGAGTTCGCCTCCGCGGTCGCCGTCCAGGCCAACGGCAAGCTCGTCGTTGCCGGCCGGGCATCGCGCGAGGGCACGGCCGACAACTTCGGCGTGTTCCGCTATCAGGCGGGCGGGAAGCTGGACAAGGCGTGGAGCGGCAACGGCAAGACGTTCACCGACTTCGGCAGCGGCAACG
This sequence comes from uncultured Actinomycetes bacterium, assembly GCA_963816275.1. GTDB lineage: Bacteria > Actinomycetota > UBA4738 > UBA4738 > HRBIN12 > JAOUEA01. Next base: position 360,474 of record CAWFJU010000008.1, on the reverse strand, counting down.
ACACCGCCCGCGACCTCACGATCCAGGAGAACGGCAAGATCGTGGTGGTGGGCGACGCCCAGGTCGAGGGCGTCCACCGGTTCGCGATCGCCCGGTACCTCGCCACCTAGCAAGGCCCGGCCCGACCTGAGGTCAGACGACCCCCGGAGATAGGTCCTTCGGCCGTTTGACAGCCCCGGAGCCGGGTGTGGCAAGATGGGGCCAGATGATTGAACGTTCGTTCAACGACGTAGCCAACGAGTAGGGGCGACCCGGACGCTTCGGCGTCCGTGCGCCCGGGGGACCTCTCGCTCGCGAGGGGTCCTTTCGTTTCCGGGCCGAGGGGCGCCACGGAGGACGACCAGGCACCACGACGAGCGAGGAACCCAAGGGGGCGGCAGCGATGACGGACCAGCGGATCGAGGAGCGGATCCTCCAGGAGGCGGAGGCGCTCGAACGCGAGTGGGACACCAGCCCGCGCTGGCGTGGCGTGGAGCGCCCGTACTCGGCCGACGAGGTCGTGCGGCTCCGCGGGTCGTTCCGCGTCGAGCACTCGGTCGCCCGCCGCGGCGCCGAGCGCCTCTGGGAACTCGTCCACGACCAGGACTACGTGGCCGCGCTCGGCGCCCTCACCGGCGGCCAGGCCGTCGAGATGGTCAAGGCGGGCCTGAAGGCGATCTACCTGAGCGGATGGCAGGTGGCCGCCGACGCGAACCTGGCGAGCCACACCTATCCTGACCAGTCGCTCTATCCCGCGAACTCGGTCCCGTCGGTGGTGCGGCGCATCAACAACGCGCTGCAGCGTGCCGACCAGATCGCGTGGGCCGAGGGGCGACACGCCGACACGATGGCGCCGATCGTCGCCGACGCCGAGGCCGGCTTCGGCGGCACGCTGAACGCCTTCGAGCTGATGAAGTCGATGATCGAGGCGGGCGCCGCGGGCGTGCACTTCGAAGATCAGCTCGCCTCCGAGAAGAAGTGCGGCCACCTGGGCGGGAAGGTCCTCGTGCCGACCGACCAGTTCATCCGCACCCTCACGGCCGCCCGGCTGGCCGGCGACGTGCTCGGCGTGCCTTCGCTGGTCGTCGCCCGGACCGACGCGCTGGGCGCGACCCTCCTGACCAGCGACATCGACCCGCGTGACCGGCGCTTCACGAACGGCGAGCGCACGCACGAGGGCTTCTACTACGTCCAGAACGGGATCGAGGCCGCGATCGCCCGCGCCCGGGCCTATGCCCCGTACGCCGACATGATCTGGTGCGAGACCCCCACCCCGGACCTCGACGAGGCCAAGACGTTCGCCGACAGGATCCACGCGCTGTATCCGGACAAGCTCCTCGCGTACAACTGCTCCCCCTCGTTCAACTGGAAGCAGCACCTGGACGACGCCACGATCGGGCGGTTCCAGAAGGAGCTCGGCGCGATGGGCTACAAGTTCCAGTTCATCACGCTGGCCGGCTTCCACGCGCTGAACGCGAGCATGTTCGATCTGGCGAAGGGCTATGCGAGCGAAGGCATGACGGCCTACGTGCGCCTGCAGGAGCAGGAGTTCGCGATGGAGGAGGACGGCTACACCGCCACACGACACCAGGCCGAGGTCGGCACCGGATACTTCGACCAGGTCTCCACCGTGATCACCGGCGGCAGCTCGTCCACGCTCGCGCTCAAGGGCTCCACCGAGGAGGCCCAGTTCTCCGAGTGACCGACTTGCGGTCGGGGCGGTTCCCGGCCTAGCGTCGACGGGCGCGGGCCCACGAAGACAACGGGATGATGGCGACCGTGAAGGTGGAGGCATAGCGATGAGCGGGAGGCTGGAGGGCAAGCGCATCGTCGTCCTCCTCGGTGAGGGCTTCGAGGACCTTGAGTTCTGGGTGCCCGTGATGCGGCTGCGGGAAGAGGGCGCCGACGTCACGGTCGCCGGTCTGCAGCCGAAGACTCCGGTCACGGGCAAGAACGGCCTCGTGACCGAGGCCGACGTCGCGATCGACGACGTCGACGCCGGTGCGCTGGACGCCGTGGTCGTGCCCGGGGGCTGGGCCCCCGACAAGCTGCGACGCTACGGCTCCGTCACCTCGCTCGTGCGAAGCCTGCACGATCGCGGCGCGATCGTCGGCATGATCTGCCATGCCGGCCTGGTGGGCATCTCCGCGGGCATCGTCGCGGGGGGACGCGCCACCGGCAGCCTCGGCATCAAGGACGACCTCGAGAACGCGGGCGCGACGTGGGTCGACGAGGCGGCGTTCCGCGACGGTCAGATCGTGTGGGGACGCGTCGTCGAGGACATCCCCGACTTCTGTCGTGAGCTCGTCGGCGCGATCGAGGCGGCCACTCCGACCTGAGCCGGCGCCGCCGTGCTGACCACGGTGGCGGGCCGCGTTCGATAGGCTCAGATCGTATGCACCCGTTGCGTGACACGATCCTCTGGGCGTCCGGGAACGCCACCCTGCGGACCCAGCTCCCTCGCCTGTGGTTCGTACGCAAGACCGTCGAGAAGTTCATGCCCGGTCCCGAGGCCGACGACGCGCTCGCGGCCGCGCAGCGGCTGCAGGCCGACGGGATCCCGACGACCTTCACGGTGCTGGGGGAGAACGTCACCGACCTGAGCCAGGCGACGGCGGCCACGGCCGAGTACCTGCGCCTCCTCGACCGGATCGAGGCCCTCGCCGTCGACAGCGAGGTGTCGGTGAAGCTCACCCAGCTCGGCTTCGACCTGGATCCCGACCACACGGCGATGCAGGTAACACGGCTCGCGGAGCGCTCGAAGCCGCTCGGCAAGACCGTGTGGATCGACATCGAGTCCACGGGATACGTCGACGGCACCCTGGACCTGTACGAGCGGCTCCTGGACGACGGCCACGACGTCGGGCTCTGCATCCAGGCGTACCTCAAGCGCACGTGGGACGACGTCCAGCGGCTGCTGCCGCACCGCCCCTCGATCCGCCTCGTGAAGGGCGCCTACAAGGAGCCGCCCGAGCACGTGTTCGGCGACGGGCGGCTGATCGACGAGGCCTACCTGCGGCTCGCGACGCACCTCGTGAACGACCCCGACGGCAGGGTCCGGCGCACCGTGCTCGGCACCCACGACACCGAGCTCGTCGACCGGATCGAGCGGGCGCTGGGCGAGGGCGCGAAGGATCGTTTCGAGCTCGCGATGTTGTACGGGATCCGCTCGGACGACCAGCTGCGGTACGCGCGCGACGGCTACTCGATCCGCACGCTGATCTCGTACGGCGACTACTGGTACCCGTGGTTCATGCGGCGGATCGCCGAGAAGCCGGTCACGAACAGCCTCCTGGCACTGCGGAACCTCGTATGACCCGCCTCCACGGCGCGATCGCCGCCTCGGTCACACCGATGAAGGACGGCGGGCGAACCCTCGACACGATGGCGTTCGCGCCCCTCACCGCGTTCCTCGCCGAGGGCGGCGTCGACGGGGTGCTCACGTGCGGCACGACCGGAGAAGGCGTGCTGCTCAGCGTCGCGGAACGCCGGACGGCGACCGAGCTGTTCCTCGACAACCGGCCCGCGGGCTTCCGGGTCGCCGTGCACGCCGGGGCGCAGACCACCGCCGACACCGTGGCGCTGGCCGCGCACGCGGTCGAGGTTGGCGCCGATGCCGTTGCCGTGATCGCGCCGCCGTACTTCCCGCTCGACGAGGAGGAGCTGCTCCGCCACCTACGGAGCGCCGCGAACGCCGCCGATCCCCTCGCGTTCTATGTGTACGAGTTCGCCGGACGCAGTGGGTACGCGATCTCGCCGGCGGTCGTGGAACGTCTGCGCGCCGGAGCCCCGAACGTCGTCGGGATGAAGGTCTCCGACTCGCCCTTCGAGGCCGTGCGGCCATACCTCGGGCTCGGGCTCGACGTGTTCGTCGGGTCGGAGCCGCTGGCGCTCGAAGGGATGGCGGCGGGCGCCGTCGGGTGCGTCAGCGGGCTCGCGGCGGCCTTCCCTGAGATCACCGCGGCGCTCGTGCACGAGCGGAGCGACGACGCCCATCGGTGGGTCGCGATGCTCCGAGAACGACTCGTCGGGATCCCCTTCCACGCCGCGTTGAAGGAGATCCTCGTCGCTCGCGACGTGCTGCTGCGCCCCGACGTCCGCCCGCCGTTGCGCGGCCTCACCGACGCCGAGCGGGCGACCGTCCTGGGCCTCGCGGCCGAGCTCGGCGCCGCCTGAGCTCGCCCGGCTTGACGCCCGGCCCACCCCGGCCTACCCTTTGCACCTGCAAATCCCACCCATGGGATGGGATTCGCGCATCCGGATGCCGCACGCGGCTCCGGAACGTATCGAGGGGGTACCGGGACGATGATCCACGAGGGTCTGCCGGCGCTCGCCGCGGCCGTCTCGATCGGGCCGCCAGCCACGCTCATCGTGGGCGGGGTCGCGGGGCTCGCCGGTGAGCTCGCCGAGGCGCCGCGCTCCGCGACCGCCGCCTCCCCCCGCTGATCCGGCTCGAGCCACCCGCGCTAGGGTTGCCTGCGTGAGCGAGCCCGTTCCCGTCCCGACCCCTGCCGAGATCGACGAGGTCGAGCGTCTCGAGCAGCGCAGCGGGAAGGAGATCCTCAAGGCGATCTGGCCCCGGCTACTGTTCCTCGCCGTGGCGGGGGTCGCCTTGTACGTGCTGTGGCCGAGCCTCATCACGGTGTTCCGCTCGTGGCCCGAGCTCCTGAGGCTGAACCCCGCCTGGTACCCGGTGATGCTCGCGCTCGAGGCGGCCAGCTTCCTGTGCGCGTGGGGGCTCCAGCGGTTGGCGTTCCGCACGAACCGATGGTTCGCGGTGGCGACTTCCCAACTCGGCGGGAACGCGGTGAGCCGTATCGTCCCCGGCGGCGCCGCGGCGGGGGGCGCGATGCAGTTCAAGATGCTCTCCGACGCCGGGGTCGAGACCGCGCGGATCGGATCGGGGCTGGCGGTGGCCTCGCTGATCAGCACGGGGGCGCTCTTCGCCTTACCGATCCTCTCGGTCCCCGCAGCCATCGCGGGGCGCCCGGTGCCGTCCGGGCTCGCCCAGGCCGCGTGGCTGGGCGGCGTGCTCTTCGTCCTGGCGTTCGTCACCGCCTGGATCCTCTACCGTCGCGAGCGCGCGCTCCGATCGGTGGGGCGGGGGATCCAGTGGGTCCGTAACCGCCTGCTGCGCAAGCGGGAACCGCGTCACGACCTCCCGGACCTGCTCGTGCGCGAACGCAACGAGATCGGCGACGCCCTCGAGGACTCCTGGTGGAAGGCGCTGCTGTTCGCCCTGGGCAACTGGCTCTTCGACTACCTCGCGCTGCTCGCGGCGCTCGCGGCGGCGGGCGCCCTGCCGCGGCCCACGCTCGTGCTGCTCGCGTACACGGCGTCGATGGTGCTCGCGATGATCCCGATCACGCCGGGCGGACTCGGGTTCGTCGAAGCCGGACTGACCGGACTGCTCGCGGCGGCCGGGGTGAGCGCGGGTCAGGCGGCGCTCGCAACGTTGACCTATCGACTCGTCTCGTTCTGGCTGCCACTCCCGCTCGGCGGCGCCGCGATCGTGGCGCACCGGCGGCGGTATGCGCGACGCTCGGGGGGAGCGGTCGTTGATGGGTAGGTCGGCAGTCCCGGTCCATGCTTGAGGGGCCGAGGGTCACGATCTCGGGCGGGTCGGAACGGCTCAGCGCGGCGGCAGCACGGCCAGCAGCTCCCGGAGGTCGCCGATCGTCGCACCCTCCCAGTCGTCACGGTCGGGTGTGAGCAGGGCGTCGTGGTCGAGTGACGGGTCGCGGATCAGATATGGCGTCATGCCGACCGTGGCGGCGCCGGTGAGCTCACCGTACGCGCCGTCGCCGCAGTAGAGGCACGCCTGCGGTGACACGCCGAGCCCCTCCGACGCCGCGAGGTAGATCGCGGGATCGGGCTTTCGGAGCCCGACCTCGCTCGAGAAGACCGTCACGTCCACCAGCGGCGCGAGCGGGAGCCCACGCCACCGCTCGGGGATGTCGGGCGAGCACACGCTGACGAGCGCGATCTGGTAGCCGCGCGCCGACAGCTCGGTGAGCGTCTCGATGGCGCCGTCGCGCGGGTGGAACCCCCGGTCGTACATCGCGTCGCGTGGGGCCAGCGCGCGATCGATCGCCGCGTCGTCGGCCGCGATGCCGAGGGTGTCGCAGATCGCGCGGACGTTCGACCGCAGGTCCGCGAACCCCCCCGACTGGCGGGCGGGAGCCGTGCGATCGAACTCGGTCCTGAACGCACCGGGGTCGGCCCCCAGCGAGCGCGCCGCGGCCTCCACCGTGTCGTAGAACTCCGCCGTCGTGTACTCGGGGACCAGCGTGCCGAACAGGTCGAACACGGCGGCCCCGAACGGGCCTCCGGTCATGCTGGCGGCCACTCGCGCTCGAGGAGCGAGAACACCACCATGTCGTGGTAGCCCCCCACCGTGCGTTCGGCCTCCCGCAGGACCGCCTCTCGGGTCATGCCCAGCCGCTCGGCCACGGCCTGGCTCCGAGCGTTCGTGGTCGCGGCGTGCAGCGAGACCCGGTGCAGGCCGAACGCGGTGAAGGCTTCATCGATGAACCGCCGGCACGCGCGGGTCACGATGCCGCGCCCCTCGTGACGACCGTCGATCCAGTACCCGATCTCGGCAGAGTTCGCCAAGGTGTCGATCCGCATCCCCATCGAGCCGGCGAGCTCGCCGTCGACCCAGATCCCGTTCGCGTCGGCGTCGGTCGAGGACGCGCGGGCCCGCTCGATGAAGTCGCGGATGTCGTCGGGCGAGCGGGTGGCGTCCTCCCACGGCATCCACGGACGGAGGCGTTCGCGGTTCGCCTCGACGACCGCGAAGAGCGCCTCAGCGTCGCCCGGATCGAGCGAGCGGACGCGGATCCCGTCGCCCAGGTCGAAGTCGATCCGGATCACGGGGCGGGGGGATCCGCGGACGCCGCGCCGGCGGCCTTGTGGCGTTCCTCGTCCTGGAGGGCACGCCGCAGGACCTTGCCGATCAGGGTCTCGGGCAACGAGTCGCGGAACTCGATGTCCTTGGGCACGCGGTAGCCGGTGAGCCCCTGCTCCGGGTCCCGGCACCACGCCGTGATCTCCTCGGCCGTCGCCGACTCGCCCTCGCGGAGCACGATGTAGGCCTTGACACGCTCGCCCGTCGTGTCGTCGGGCACGCCGGCCACCGCGCACTTGAGGATCTTGGGGTGGTGGTAGAGCACGGCCTCGACCTCGGTCGGGTACACGTTGAACCCCGACACGAGGATCATGTCCTTGATGCGGTCGACGATCGAGAAGTAGCCGTCGGGCGACATCACGGCCACGTCGCCGGTGTGCAGCCACCCGTTGCGGATCACCATCGCGCTCTCGTCGGGGCGGTTCCAGTACCCCAGCATGACCTGCGGGCCCCGGATGCACATCTCGCCCCGCTCCCCCTGCGGCACGATGCGGTCGGGCTCGTCGAGATCCGTGAGCTTCACGTCGGTGTCGGGCAGCGGCATCCCGATCGATCCCTCGCGGCGCTCTCCGACCAGCGGGTTCGCATGGGTCACGGGGGAACACTCGGTGAGGCCGTAGCCCTCCACGACCTTCGCGCCTCCGGTGATCTCCTCGAAGCGCTTGGCCACCGCCATGGGGAGCGGCGCGGCGCCGCTCACGCAGGCCTTCAGCGAGGCCAGGTCGTGCTTCGGCGTGCGCGGGTCCTCGTTCAGGGCGATGTACATCCGCGGCACGCCGGGGAACAGCGACGGCTTCTCCTTCGAGAGGGCCTTCAGCACCATGTCGATCTCGAAGCGGGGGATCAGCACGAGCTTGGCGGCCTTCGTGATCGCGAAGTTCATCGCGAGCGTCCCGAAGGAGTGGAAGAACGGCAGCGACGCGAGGATCCCGTCTTCACCCTGGCGGATCACCGGGAACCAGGTGGCGGCCTGTCTCGCGTTCGCCACGAGGTTCATGTGCGAGAGCATCGCGCCCTTCGACAGGCCCGTCGTCCCGCCGGTGTAGATCAGCGCGGCGCACTCGGTCTCGGGGTTCTCGACCTGTGCGACCGGAGGCACCGGACCCGCCGACGTCATCGCGTCGCTCCACCAGCGCACCTCGTGCTCCGGCGGGATGAACGGGAGCGGGGTCTCGTGCTTCTTCGCGTCGGACCTGAACTTCAGCGGGGCGAGCCACTTGATCGGCGGCTTCATGTAGTGGTTCAAACGGACGGCGATCACCTCCCGGACGCCCGCGGCGTCGCGGATCCGACCGAAGCGCGAGTAGACCTGGTCGAGCACCACCATGACGCGCGCGCCCGAGTCCTTGATCTGATGCTCGAGCTCCCGCTCGGTGTAGAGGGGGTTGTTGCCCACGGCGATCGCGCCGATCCTCATGCACGCGTACCAGGCGATCACGTACTCGGGGCAGTTGGGCAGGATCAGCCCGACGCGGTCGCCCTTCTGCACGCCGAGGCCCGCCAGCACGGCCGAGAACCGTTCGACCTCCTTCAGGAGCCAGCCGTAGCTGAGGTGCCGTCCGAAGAACGCGAACGCCGGCCGAGCCGGGAACCCCGCGGCCGCGTTCTGCAGCAGGGTGAACACCGACTCTCGAGGGTACGGAGCCAGGCTGGCGGGGATGTCGGGCGGATACGTCGCGTGCCACGGGCGCTCGTCGGTCATGGCCGCATCATCGCAGCGGGGTGCGGAGCGCTCAACCCGAGCCCGACGCTCGAGCCGAGCCTGCGTACGATGCTGGGGCGGAGCGGTGATGAGAGGGAGCTCATGGCGGTTGCGATCGACGACCAGGGACTGCGACAGCGCGGCCTGTTCATGCGCGGGATGCGCCTGGTCGTCGCGTACATCAAGCTGCACCCGTGGCCGTTCGCGGTCTCCGTGGCCGGCGCCCTGCTGTTCGCCGTCTCGTCCCTGCTGCTGACGAAGGCCCTGGGACGCGCCACCGACGACGTGCTGCGTCCCGCCTTCGAGGGCGGGGTGTCCAGCAGCGCGATCTGGGCGGCCGTGTTCTCGCTGATGCTGTTCGGATGCCTGCGTGCGCTCGGCATCATGATCCGTCGGTACTACAGCGGGGTTTCGGGGGAGCGCGTGATGGCCACCCTGCGGACCCGCATCTCGGACCGGTACCGGGACCTCGCGCTCCAGTACCACCGCGAGACGCCCACGGGTGAGCTGCTCGCCCACATGGAGGCCGACGTCAAGGCAGCGGTCGACGTGTTCTGGCCGGTGCCGTTCGCGATCGGCGTGCTCGCGCTCGTGGTGCTGGCGCTCGGCTCGCTCTTCCGGGCCGACGTCTGGCTGGCGCTGATCGGCCTGGTGATGTTCCCCGCACTCGCGCTGATGAACCGGGGCTTCGCCCGTCGGATGGAGGAGCCCGCGAGGGGCGCGCAGGAGGCGATCGGCGAGGTCTCGGCGGTCGCGCACGAATCGATCGACGGCGCCCTGGTCGTCAAGACCCTCGGCCGGGAGTCCGCCGAGACCGCGCGGCTCCGGGGTCGCGCGGTCGCCCTCCGGGACCACCGCGTGACCGGCGGATACGTGCGCGCCACGTTCGAGGCCGCACTCGACTCCCTGCCGACCCTCGCGACCGCGCTGCTGTTGGCCGTGGGCGCCACACGGGTCTCGAGCGGGGCGGTCACCTTGGGCGAGCTCACGGGGTTCGTCGCGCTCTTCGGGCTACTCGCCTGGCCGATGCGGTTCATCGGTTGGATCCTCGCCGAGCTCCCGCGCGCGGTGGTCGGTTGGGACCGGCTGCAGACCGTGTTCGAGGAACAGGTCACGGTGATCCCGCCCGAGCACCCGCGGCCGCTGCCGGACGGCCCGCTCGGCGTCGAGGTCCGCGACGTGCGGCGCCGCTACGACGACCAGCTGATCCTCGGCGGCATGTCGTTCGAGGTGGCGCCCTCGGAGTCGGTGGCGATCGTCGGGCAGACCGGCGTCGGCAAGAGCACGTTGTCCCAGCTGCTCGTGCGGCTCGCCGACCCCGACGAGGGCTCGGTGGCGATCGGGGGCGTCGATCTCCGCGAGACCGACCCGGCCTCGCTCCGACGGTCCACCGCGATCGTCTTCCAGGAGAGCTTCCTGTTCTCGACGAACGTGCGCGAGAACATCGCGCTCGACTCTGGCGCGGACGACGATGCGGTGGAGGCGGCCGCCCGGATCGCCTCGGCCGACCGGTTCATCCGCGCGCTCCCGGACGGGTACGACACGGTGGTCGGCGAGCGCGGCCACACGCTCTCGGGCGGTGAACGCCAGCGCGTCGCCCTGGCCCGCGCGATCGTGCGCGCCCCGCGCGTGCTGATCCTCGACGACGCGACCTCGGCCGTGGACCCCTCGATCGAGGCTGACATCCTGGGGGCCCTGCGGCGGGAGCTCAGCACCACGTTGATCGTGGTGGCCTACCGGCTCTCGACGATCCGGCTCGCCGACCGTGTGATCTACCTGGAGGACGGCCGCGTGGCGGCGGCCGCGACCCACGAGGATCTGCTCGCCACGATGCCGGGCTACGCCGCGATCATCCACGCCTACGAGCGGGGCGAACGATGAGTAACGTGGCCGAGCTCGACGCCCCCCGCGCGGTCGACGACGATCAGATCCCGGTCCCCGAGGAGTTGTCGGGTGCCTGGGCGGTGCTCCGTCGCGGCATCCGCGAGAGCCCCGAGCTCCGCCGCGGCCTGGGCTTCACCGTCGTCGTCTCGCTCGGCGTGACCGTGACCTCCCTCGTGACCCCGGTCCTGATCCAGAAGGTCTTCGACAACGGCTTCGACGGCGGGTTCAACGCGGTCTACGTGTACTCGATCTGCTTCGCCGCGATCCTCCTGGTGGGCGTGGCGTTCCTGGCGGCCCGGGCGGCGGGGCGGCGGCTCGTCACGGCGGCCGAGGCCGCGATGATGGAGCTCCGCGTGCGGACCTTCGCGCATATCCACGACCTCTCGATCGCCGAGCAGTCCGACGAGAAGCGCGGGGTGTTCGTCGCTCGCGTGACGGCCGACGTCGACGCCCTGCAGCAGTTCATGGAGTGGGGCGGGATCGCGTGGATCATCTCGCTGGCCCAGGTCCTGGGGGCGCTCGCGCTGATGATCGTGTACGCCTGGCAGCTGGCGCTGGCGGTCGTCCTGCTCGTGATCCCGCTGCTCCTGGTGGTCGGGTCGCTGCAGGCCAAGCTCACGGCCGCGTTCAACGCGGCACGCACGCGCGTGGGCGAGATGCTCTCAGAGGTCTCCGAGTCCGTGATGGGGGCGGCGGTCGTGCGCGCCTACGGCCTGGAGGACATGACCGACGAGCGTGTGAAGCGCGCGATCGACCAGCGGTATCGGGCGGAGGTGCTGGCGCACTTCAGGGCCGCCACGCTGTGGCCGTTGTCGTCGGTCTTCTACGCCGTCGCGCTCTCGACCGTGATCGTGCTCGGCGCCACGTACGGACCCGAGTGGGGGCTGACCTTCGGCAAGGTCACGGCGTTCCTGTTCCTGGCCGACGTGTTCCTCCACGTGTTCACCGACCTGCCCGAGGTCTACTCCGAGACCCAGAACGCGATCGCCGGGTGGCGGAAGATCCTGGCGGTGCTCGACCTGCCGGTCGAGATCGTCGAGCCGACCCCCGGGGTCGAGCTCGAGCGGGGGGCGCTCTCCGTGGCGGCCGACGAGGTCCGCTACGCCTACCGCACCGGGCCGGAGGTCCTGCACGGGATCTCGCTGGCGGTGCCGGGCGGCGGTCACGTCGCGATCGTGGGCGAGACCGGGTGCGGCAAGACCACCTTCGTGAAGCTGATGTCGAGGCTGGCCGATCCGGCGAGCGGGCGGATCCTCGTGGGGGGCGTCGACCTGCGCGAGGTGGCGCCGGCCTCGCGGCGCGCCTCGGTCCGCATGGTGCCGCAGGACGGCTTCCTGTTCGACACCACGGTGCGGGAGAACGTGCGGTACGGCCGTGACGGCGCCTCGGATCGCGATGTGATCACCGCATTCGAAGAGCTCGGACTGGGCGAGTGGGTGATCTCGCTCCCCGAGGGGTTCGACACGCGCGCGGGCGAGCGCGGCGAGGCGCTGAGCGTCGGGGAGCGCCAGTTGGTCGCGCTGGCCAGGGCACAGATCGGCGACCCGGGCCTGCTGATCCTCGACGAGGCGACGAGCGCGGTGGATCCGGCCACCGAGCAGCGGATCACCGAGGCGCTCCGCCGCCTCTCGACGGGTCGCACCACCGTGACGATCGCGCACCGCCTCTCGACGGCCGAGGCCGCAGACCACGTGTTCGTGTTCGACGCCGGTCGGCTCGTCGAGCAGGGCACGCACATGGAGCTCGTGGCGATGGGCGGGGTGTACGCCGGCCTCTACGAGAGCTGGCTCGGCAACACCCAGGTCGACGCATAGGGTGCGGCGGCCGTCCGGTAACCTCCGCGCGTGAGCGACTTCATCGACGGGCTCCGGGCGGCCGCGGGGGCGGCGCTGTTCCCGACCGAGGGCGAGCTGACGACTCCCGGGCTCGAGGCGCCCGTCAGGGTGCGACGCGATGCCTGGGGCGTCCCGTACATCGAGGCCGCGACCCTCGACGACCTCTGGTTCGCACAGGGGTTCGTCACGGCCGGCGAGCGGCTCTTCCAGCTGGACCTCGCCCTGCGCGCGTCGACCGGGCGTCTCAGCGAGGTGTTCGGCGAACGCACGCTCCCCGAGGACCGGTTCGCCAGGACGATCGGGCTCCACCGGGCCGGCGCGAACGTGGCCGCGAGGTGGGGCGAGACCGACCGCGCCATGCACGGGCGGTTCCGCGACGGGGTCGCCGCATGGGTCGCGCAGATGCCGACCCCGCCCGTCGAGTACACGCTCTTGGATCTGCGACCCGAGCTCCCCGACGACGAGGCCAGCTGGGCTGCGACCTTCGCCTTCCTGGCCTGGGGGCTCTCTGGAAACTGGGACCAGGAGCTGCTGCGGGCATGGATCGGGGAGCGCGCCGGCGAGGACGCGGTGCGCCGCTTGATGCCGCCACTCCCACAGGACCCTCCGGTCGTGGCGGCGGGGGCGCTCCACGGAGCGATCCTCGACGCGCTCCCCCGCCCCAAGGCCCAGGGGTCGAACGAGTGGGTCGTCGCACCGAGCCGCACCGCCACGGGCGGCGCCCTGCTCGCCAACGACCCGCACCTGCTGGCGTTGCAGCCCGGCGTGTGGATCGAGCTACACCTGGCGGCGCCCGGCTACCGGGCGCGTGGGGTCGCGCTGACGTTCTCACCGGGCATCCTGCTCGGAACGACCGATCACCACGCGTGGGGCGTCACGAACGTGAGCGGCGACGTCCAGGACCTCTACGTCGAGCACCTGAACGAGGACCGCACCGCCGCGGCGTTCGAGGGTGGGTGGGAACCGCTCACGATCCACCGCGAAGAGATCGCCGTGCGGGGCGAAGATGCGCCCCACGTGCTCGAGGTGCGCGAGACGCGGCACGGGCCGATCCTCGACACGTTCCCGAGCGGGGTCCTCGACGCCGAGCAGGTCGAGCTGCCCGGGGGCGAGACGTATGCCCTTCGGTGGGCCGGGCACCACGCGGGGATCCACCCGTCGCTGACGCTCCGCGCCGCGCAGGCCATGAGCTTCGAGACCTTCCGCGAGGCCGTACTCAGCCTGGAATGCCCCGGTCAGAACGTGGTGTACGCCGACGTCAACGGAACGATCGGCTACGCCTGCACCGGTCGGTTCCCCGTGCGGCGGGCGGGAGACGGCACCGCCCCGGTCCCCGGATGGACCGCCGAGCACGAATGGGACGGCTGGATCCCGCCGGGAGAGCTCCCCTGGTCGAAGGATCCCGGGCGTGGGTTCCTCGCGACCGCCAACAACCGGATCCACGATGCGGCGTATCCCCATCTGATCGGTCGCGACTTCCACACGCCGTTCCGGGCCCGGAGGATCGCCGAGATCCTCGAGGCGAACGACCGTTGCACGGTCGACGACATGGTGCGGCTGCAGCTCGACACGGTCTCGCTTCCGGCCCGGGAGACCGTGGCCCTCCTCCTGACCCTCGAGCCGCACACGGACGACGCTCGCGAGGGACTCGACCTGCTCCGCGCCTGGGACGGTGACATGTCGGCCGATTCGGCGGCCGCCGCCCTGTTCAACGCCTGGTCGCGCCGGATCGCCCGGCGCATGCTCGAACCGCGTTTGGGTGAGGACCTGTTCCGTCACTACCACGCGTGGCGCGAGCCCTTCCAATGCCTGGCCCTCCCCTCGATCCTCCGCGAGCCGGACGGATGGCTCGACGACGACCTGCTGCGCGCGGCGTTGGACGACGCCATCGCCGAGCTACGGGAGATCGGTGGCGACGACCCCGCCGGATGGCGCTGGGGTGCGATCCACCGGCTCCGGCTCGCCCACCCCCTCGCGGCGATCCCGGGCCTCGAACCGCTGTTCCTCGCGGCCGACGTCGAGCTCGGGGGCGACGAGCAGACCGTGATGCAGGCCGGGTTCGACGGGCGGGAGGGCTACCCGGCGGCCGTCATCCCCTCGTGGCGCGCCGTGTACGACCTCGCCGACCTCGACCGGAGCGTAGGCGTGATGCCGGCGGGCATCAGCGGGAACCCGGCGAGCCCGCACTGGAACGACCAGACCGAGCGCTGGGTGGGCGGGATGCCGCACCCGCTGCCCTTCAGCGAGGAAGCCGTCGATGCCGCGACGGTTGGCGACCTGCGCCTCCTCCCCGGGTAACATCCTCGCGATGCCGAAGTCACGGGGACGCACGAGGAAGAAGGAGCCGCGGAAGTACGGCGCGACGCCCACACCGAAGAAGCGCCACAAGACCAGCCCGCGGTGGTACGGCGCCGGGATCCTGGTCGTGATGGGGCTCGGGGTGATGGCGATCGTCCTGAACTACCTCGGTGTGCTCCCGGGCGGTACCTCGAACGGCTGGCTGTGGGTCGGCCTGGGGCTGATCGGCCTGGGGTTCGTGGGCACCACGTTCTGGTACTAGATCACAGGCGTGTGATTCCCCACAACGGTTGTCCACAACGTGGAGAACCGAGCGGTTCGCCCCGGCGGCGGGCTGTGGAAACCCGGTGGACAGCCGTTGCCCTCTCGGTGAACGGGGAGGGATCGGGACGCGGCCCTCAGGCGTCGGCCGGGCGCCGCACGACCTGCATCGTCTCGCCGCAGTGCCGCGGCACCTGGAGCTCCCCCAGCCGGGAGACCTTGAACTCGGTGCCGCACTCCCCGCAGACGAGGTAGACGTCCAGGGCGTCCACGTCCTCGGGTTCGTCGGGCGCGGCCACCGCGTCGGGATCGGGCGCCAGTGACCGGATCGACGCGATCCCGACCCGCCAGATCGCGTAGCCAACCGCGATCGCGGAGATGACCAGGAGCCAGCGAGGCATGCGACCACCGTAGCAGCCGGGCCGGGCTCGACGGCCGCTAGATCACGCCCTGGGCGAGCATGGCGTCGGCGACACGGGTGAAGCCGGCGATGTTCGCGCCGTGGAAGAGGCTGTTCGGCTTGCCGTACTCCTCGGCGGTCTCGCGGCACTGCTGGTGGATCCGCCGCATGATCGTGCGCAGCCGGTCGTCGACGACCTCCCGGTCCCAGGTCACGCGCATCGAGTTCTGCGACATCTCCAGGCCGCTCACCGCCACGCCGCCGGCGTTCGCGGCCTTCCCCGGGCCGTAGATCACGCCGCCGTCGTAGAACGCCTGCACGCCGTCGGGCACGGTCGGCATGTTGGCGCCCTCGCTCACGAACCGAATCCCGTTGTTCACGAGGTTGCGTGCGTCCTTCTCGTTGATCTCGTTCTCGATCGCGCTCGGGAAGGCCCCGTCGGCCGGCACGTTCCACAGGAGGTTGTGATCGCTCGTCGGGTCGGCCGGGGTGAACGTCGCCCGCGGGAACGCCTCGACGTACTCTCAGATCCGGCCACGGCGCTCGTTCTTGAGGGCCATCACCCAAACGAGCTTCTCGCGGTCGATCCCGTCCGGGTCGTGGATGAACCCGCCCGTGTCCGAGAGCGTGATCGGGATGCCGCCGAGGTCGAGCAGCTTCTCGACCGTGTACTGCGCGACGTTCCCGGCTCCCGACACGAGGCACCGCTTGCCCTCGAGCGCGTCGTCGCGGGCGGCGAGCATCTCCTCGGCGAAGTACACGGCGCCGTACCCCGTGGCCTCGGGCCGGATCAGCGAGCCACCCCAGCCGAGGCCCTTGCCCGTCAACACGCCCGTGTGCTCGTTCCGGATCCGCTTGTATTGCCCGAACAGATAGCCGATCTCGCGGCCGGCCACCCCGATGTCGCCCGCCGGCACGTCGGTGTCGGGGCCGACGTGGCGCTGCAGCTCCGTCATGAACGACTGACAGAAGCGCATCACCTCGACCTCGCTCTTGCCCTTCGGATCGAAGTCCGCGCCACCCTTGCCCGCGCCCAGCGGGAGGGTCGTCAGCGCGTTCTTGAAGACCTGCTCGAAGGCGAGGAACTTCAACTTGCCGAGGTAGACCGCCGGGTGGAACCGCAGGCCGCCCTTGTACGGGCCGATCGCGCTGTTCATCTCGACGCGGTACCCGCGGTTCACGTGGACCTCGCCCGCGTCGTCGATCCACGGCACCCGGAACATGATCACGCGCTCGGGCTCGACGATCCGCTCGACGATCCGTGCATCGCGGTACTCGGGGTGACGGTCGAGCACCAGCTCGAGGGACTCCATCACTTCCGCCACGGCCTGGAGGTACTCAGGTTCGTGCGGATTCTTCGTCCGGACATCGCGCAGCAGTCCGTCGACGTACTCGCTCATCTCGCGCCCCGTTTCCGTTTCCTGCGCGGAGTTTAGGTATCTGCGGGGCGCCTGGGAAGGGCCGAAAGCCTCACGGGCGCAGCGACGCTTGCGGTTGTGGCCAGCCGCGGCCTACGCGGGATCGCGGTCGATCCCCGGGACCGAGCGTGCGAAGAAGTCGAGGATCACACGCTGCTGCCGGACGTCCTCGTCGATGTCGAACGACCCGTGCCCGGTCGGGAACAGGTACACCTCGTGGGGGTGGTTCCGCGCCTTCAGCGCATCCACATAGGCGAGCGCCTGTCGGAGCGGACACCGGCTGTCGTTCTCGCCGATCACGAACAGGACCGGCGCCGTCACCTTATCGGCGTGCACGATGGGGTTCCTCGTCGCCATCAGCTCGGGCACCTCGGTCGGTTCCCCGCCCAGCAGCGCCCGGTCGTACGCCTGCAGGATCGGCGACATGTCGTCGTAGCTCATGACGTAGTCGCCGACCGGCACCCCCGCCAGCCCTGCGATCCACAGCTCGGGGTGCGTGCCGAGCTCCATCAGGGTCAGGTACCCGCCCCAGGACCAGCCACCGATCGCCGCGCGGTCGGGATCGGCGATGCCCTTGGCGACGAGATCGGCGAGCGCCGCGTTCAGGTCCTCGACCTCGGGGCCGCCGATATCGCCGATCAAGGCGTCGCGCCACTCGGCGCCGAACCCCGTCGAGCCGCGGTAGTTGACCAGCCCCACCGCGAACCCTGCGTCCACGTAGGCCTGGACCTCCGGCGACCACCGATCCTCGTCGAGCCAGGTGGGACCGCCGTGCGGATGCATCAGGAACGGCCACGGCCCCTCGCCCTCGGGGATGACGTAGTAGCCGTGCACGGACTGACCGTGCTCGTTCTCGAACCGCCACGAGACGTACGGGCGGCCCGCGGGGGCCCGCTCGCCCTCGGGGGCGAGCACCTCGTCACCGGCGTCGTCGATGATCCGTGGGGCGGTCGAGCCCGAGCTGTGCCGGAGCCACACCCGGCCGTCGGGTCGCACGTGCCCTCCGCTGATCTGGCCCTCCGGGTGCTCGATCGGGGTCGTCGTCCCCTCGGCGAGGTCGAACCGGTAGAGGCGATGACGCCCCTCGTGCTCGTGGCGGAGCAGCAGCGCCGACGCATCGGGCCACCAGTCGAGCACGATCACGGGTCCGGCGAGCCCGGTCTCGAGGTCATGCCAGCCGCCGGTCGACGGCTCCCAGATCGCCGGGGCCTCCTCGCCCATACGCTCGTGGATCACCGCGAGGCGCTGGTCGCCGTCGACCGGCGACCAGGCCGCGGAGGTGAGGCTCTTGCCCTCGTCGAGCTGCTCGGCGATCACCGCGCCCGTCCGCGGATCGACGACGCGGAGCGCCGGGTGCATCAGGTCGGCGTGCTCGCTGTGCGAGAGGCAGAGGAGGGCCCCATCGGCCGAGAGCCCGCCCCGGTTGTAGCCGTCATCGCCGCCCACCGCGACGAACTCGGTGCTGCGATAGAGCTCCTTGGCCTCGCCGCCCTCGAGGGAAACGTAGATCGCGAACCCGTCGCGGTCGCTGATCGAGGCCGCCACGACGCCCGGCGCGACCGCGAACCCTTCGTTCCAGCCTTGCGGTACGCCCTCGAGGAAGGGGCGGGCCTCGCCGCCCTCGAACGGCTGCGCGAACCATCGGCCCGATTCGTCTCCCGTCTCGTCCTGCCAGTACAGGACGTGCGCGCCGTCGACGTCGAACGACCCGGTCACGACACCCACCGGATGGTCCGTGACCTTGCGCCGCAAGCCGCTTCCCGGGTTCCAGACGTGTACCTGCCAGATCCCGCTCTCGGTCCCCTCGTACGCGATCCGATCGGGGGCGCGGGTGGGCCAGTCGGGCATGGACAGCGTGGGCGCGCGGAACCGCCGCTCCCATCGAGGCATCGAGGATTCACTCATGCCGGACACCCTAACGAGCGGACGAGGCTCGGGCGAGTCGCCCCGGTTGCCGGTTCTTGCCCACCGGCCCCGCCGCGGGAGACCGCATCAGTCCCGGCCCCGCCTGATCGCGTCGAGGACCCGCTCGGGCGCCAACGGCAGGTCGAGATGTCGGACGCCCAGGTGCCGCAGCGCGTCGACCGCGGCGTTCTGCACGGCGGGCGTGGAGCCGATGCACGCAGATTCACCGATCCCCTTCGCGCCCAGGGGATTCGTGGGCGTCGGCGTCTCAGTATGCGCCGTCTCGAACCACGGGAACTCGGCGGCCGTGGGCATGCCGTAGGTCGTGAGGGTGCCGCTCATCGGGTTCCCGAACTCGTCGAAGACGACCTCCTCGAACAGCGCCTGCGCGATCCCCTGAGCGAGGCCGCCGTGCACCTGGCCGTCGACGAGCATCGGGTTCAGGATCCGCCCGCAGTCATCCACCGCGACATGACGGATCAACCGCACCTCACCGGTCTCGACGTCGACCTCGACGACGGCCACGTGGGCCCCGAAGGGGAACGAGGACGACGCCTGACGGAACCGACCGGATGCCTCGAGTCCTGGCTCGAGGTCCGGCGGGCGCCCCGCGGGATCGTCGGCCGCCGCGGCGAGCTCGGCCCACGTGATCGACCGATCCGGCGCTCCCCGCACGCTGAACCCTCCGTCGGACGGGCCGTCGAGGTCGGTTTCGTCGGCCTCGAGCGCGTGCGCGGCCAGGCGGCGGGCCTTCTCGACGACCTTCACCGCCTGCTCGGCGACCGCGGATCCCCCGGCCTGCAACGACCTGGAGCCCCACGTCCCCTGACCCCGTGGGACGACCCCGGTGTCGGAATGCACCACCCGCACCGCGTCGAACGGCACACCGAGCACGGCGGCGGTCATCTGGGCGAACGCGGTCTCGTGCCCCTGGCCGTTCGGCGTCACCCCGGTGAGCACCGTCACGCCGCCGTCCGGGAGGACCTCGACCGATCCGAACTCCTTCGAGGAGAACGACGTGATCTCGACGTAGGTGCACAGGCCGATGCCGAGCTGCAGATGGTCCCCGCGCTCGCGGCGAGCCGCCTGCTCGGCCCGGAGCGCGGGAAGGTCCGCGCGCCGGAGGACCTCGTCGAGCGCTCCCGCGTAGTCGCCCGAGTCGTACGTCGTGCCGGACGCGGTCGTATACGGGAAGGCGTCGCGCGGGATCAGGTTCCTCCGACGGACCTCGGCGGGGTCGAGATCTAGAGCGTCGGCCACCAGGTCGATGGCGCGTTCGATCAGTGCGGTCGCCTCGGGGCGCCCGGCGCCCCGGTACGGGGCGATCGGCGTGGCGTTCGTCACGATGCTCCGGCCACGGCAGGCGATCCGAGGGATCGCGTACACGCCCGAGAGCATCTCCTGCGTCGTGACGGGCAGGAACGCCGCGATCGGATACGCGCCCATGTCCGCGAGCAGGTCGACCCGCAAGCCGACGATCGAACCGTCGCGGCGGGCGCCGATCTGCACGTGCTGGACCTGTCCACGTCCGTGCGTCAGGCCGAGCATGCTCTCGCTCCGCGTCTCCGCCCACCGGACAGGCCGACCTGCGAGGGTCGCGGCCTTCGCCACCGCGAGGTACTCGGGGTAGACCTGCAGCTTCGCGCCGAAGCCACCACCCACATCGGGCGCGATCGTCCGGACCTCGGCCTTCTCCAGCCCGAGGGCCTCCGCGAGGTCGTCGCGGACGTCGAACGGGACCTGGGTCGACACCCACACCGTGACCCCGCCCCCAGGCTCGGGGACCACGGCGATCGCGTTCGTTTCCATCGGCACGGGCGCGAGCCGCTGGTTCACGAATCGTTCCTCGACCACGACGTCGGCGCCCGCGAGCACGTCGTCGTCCCAACCGGACTCGAAGTCGTTCGCGACGTTCGTCCCGCGGGCGGGCCAGAGCAGGGGCGCGTCGTCGGCCGCCGCACGCTCCACGTCGGTCACGGCCTCCAGCGGCTCGAACTCGGGCCGCACCAGCTCGGCGGCGTCCTCCGCGGTCGCCAGCGAGTCCGCGAGGATCACCGCGAACGGTTCCCCGACGAACCGCACCGTGTCGCGGGCGAGGACCTCGCGGCCGAACACACCTTCCAGGGTCCCGCTCGCTCCCTCGACGTTGCCGCTCGGCGGCATCGGCGGCAGCGAGAGGTCGTCCGCCGTGTAGATGGCGATCACCCCCCGAGCGTCGCGCGCGGCGTCCAGGTCCACCCCCAGCAGGCGTGCGTGGGGCATGATGGAGCGCACGAACATCGCACGCGCCGCGCCCTCGATCGGGATGTTCTCGACGTATCGGCCCCGGCCCCGGAGGAACCTCGGGTCTTCAGAACGGAGTGCCGGGACGCCGAACATCGAGGGAGGCAGGATCGTCACGGGGCCCATGCTCGCACACGGGCTCCCGCACAGAGGGGGAAGGACCCGATGAGGCATCTCCGCGCCGTCGCGACGGCGATCGTCGCCGTTGCGCTCGCCCTCGGGACCGCGACCGGCGCCGTAGCTGCGCGGGCTCGGGTGGTGCCCGTCGCGACGCTCGACGTCCCGGTCGGGTTCACGTTCACGCCGAACGGGCGGGTCGTCTACCTGGAGCGCGCCACGGGCGAGGTCCGGTTCCTGAACCCTCTGACCGGCGCCGACCGCCTCTTCTTCCGGATCGGCGGGGTGAACAGCGAGGGTGAGCGCGGCGCTCTCGGGGTAGCGCTCCATCCCGACTGGCCCCGTCAGCCGTTCGTCTACGTCTACGTGACGCGCGCGTTCGGCGGTCGGCCCCTCCAGAACCAACTCGTGCGGATCCGCGACGCGGGCGGCCACGGCACGGGGATGCGGGTCCTGCTGCGCTCGCCGATCGGGACACGGGCGAATCACAACGGCGGTCGGATCCTGTTCGGCCCGGACGGGAAGCTCTACGTCGTGATCGGCGACGGCGGTGAGGATCCCGGCACGGCGCAAGATCTGTCGGCCTCCGAGCCGCGCGGCAAGGTCCTGCGGCTCAACCCGAACGGCACGATCCCGGCCTCGAACCCGATCCCGGGCAACCCGCTGTGGTCGTACGGACACCGCAACTCGATCGGGTTCGCGTTCGATCCGCAGACCGGGCGGCTCTGGGAGACGGAGAACGGACCCGACTGCAACGACGAGGTGAACCTGATCGTCGAGGGCGGGAACTTCGCGTGGGGGCCGACCCAGCAATGTGGGATCGACGCCGCGCCGCTCGACACGAACCGCGACGGCCCCGGCCCGAGGCAGCTTCCGGACTCGTGGTTCGAGCAGACGATCGCGATCACCGGCGCCGCCTTCTGCGACGGGTGCGGCCTCGGCGCATCGTTCGAGGGTGACCTGCTCTTCGGGTGCGCGAACGGCACCTGCAAGGCGACGGTCGGCCCGCTCGGCCGCTTCGACCTGAACGGTGCCCGCGACGGGCTCTCGGCACCCCAGGAGGTCCGTACGGGGTTCGGCGGACCCGTCTACTCGATGGAGGTCTCGCCGAGCGGGCGCATCTGGTTCAGCGACTACCGTGGCATCTACCGACTGGCGCACGCGTGACGCGCCGCGACCGAGGGGAGCATGGATCGATGCGAGGGACGAGGATCGCCGCGAGGCTCATGGCGCTCGCACTCACCGGCGCCGCCCTGGTCGGCGTCGCGCCGGGGCCCGCCACCGCCGGCATCGGCGTGGGCACCGTGAAGGTGAAGGGCGGACTGAACGATCCGGCCGCGTTCACGTTCACCCCGAAAGGCGTGATCGTCTACGCCGAGCGCGCCACGGGCGAGATCCGCTACTTGAACCCCACGACCGACCACGACCGACTGCTCACGACGATCCCGGGCGTGAACGGGAGCGGCGAGCGCGGCGCGCTCGGCGTGGCGCTCCATCCCCGGTGGCCGCAGAAGAAACTCGTGTACGTGTACGTCACGCGCTCGACCGCCGACGGCCTTCGGAACCAGATCGTGCGGCTCAACGACACGAGCGGCCCCGGCACGCCGATGAAGGTGCTGCTCTCGGTACCCGCCAGCGTGGACCCGTACCACAACGGCGGCCGGATCCTGTTCGGTCCGGATCGCAAGCTGTACGCGATCGTCGGCGACGGACACGACGCGTCGAACGCCCAGGACCGCTCGAACAACCTGCGCGGCAAGATCCTCCGCCTGGATCCCGACGGGACGATCCCCGCCGACAACCCGGGCGGCCACAAATGGTGGGCGTACGGGATCCGCAATTCGTTCGGGTTCGCCTTCGATCCGCAGACCGGGCGGCTCTGGGAGACCGAGAACGGCCCGGAGTGCAACGACGAGCTGAACCTGATCGTGCGGGCCGGGAACTACGCCTGGGGGCCGAACGAGACCTGCAGCGGGACCGCGCCGGACGACACGAACCAGGACGGCATGAACCGGCGTCTCCCCGAGTCCTGGTGGGCGGCGACGATCGGGATCACGGGCGCGGCCTTCTGCGACGGATGTGGGCTCGGGATGAGCGCCGAGGGCGATCTCTTCGTCGGGGCGTGCTGCGACGGGGGGATCATCCAACAGCTCGAGCTGAACGCGGGACGCGACGGCATCCTGGGGCGCACGGACGTCGGGACGGCCTCGGGCGCCTCGATCTACTCGATGGAGGTCGGTCCGAACGGCTCGATCTACTTCAGCGACTACGAGGCGATCTACCGGATCACGTGAGCCGGGGCCCCTCGCCCGATCGACCCGGTGAGAGTACCCTGCCCGTAGCGCCCGGTTCCCGGGTCCGCACGAACCCCTCGGGAGGTGACCATGAACATCGGCGCCCCGAAACGCATCATCGAGATCGAGCCGGCCGTGCTCCCCGTCCCCGAGCCGCTCCACGAGGAGCCGCTCCCCGCGAGCGAACCTGCCCAGGTGCCCGTCGAGCCGGGGGGCTAGCCCTGTCCCTCGTCGACGTCGATCTCGTCGCCGCGACCGACCGGTCCACGGAGCCCGTCGTCGCATGGCGCTCCTGGTCGCTGACCGGTCGCAGCGATGGCACGAGGCTCCTGCTTCGGCCCGTCGCCGGCCGGGCGCATCCGTGGCACGCTCGCGAGCCGGCGACCGCGACCTGCAAGCGAGCCGGCGTCTTCCACGAGGCACCGGCGATCGGATGCACGTGCGGCCTGCACGCCGCCCAGCGCCTGGACATCCTGCGGAGGACGAAGTGCCCGGCCGTGCTCGGGCGCGTGGCGCTCTGGGGTCGGGTCATCGAGCATGAGCTGGGATACCGGGCACGGTTCGGGTACCCGCAGCGGCTGCGTCTGATCTGCCAGTTCTGCTTCTGGCAGAAGGGTCCGCTCGGCGGGGCGCCGACCGTCGTCGGCTCCTACCGACGAGACGAACTGGTCCCGCTCTGCCCCACCCACCTGGAGTTCGCCCACGCGAACGGGATGCGGCCCCGGAGGCTGCTCCCCGCCGAACTCGTGGATCAGCGGCTCCGGCAGGCGTACGCCGTCGACCCGCTCGCGATCTGACTACGGTTCGAGGGACCGCTTCTTGCGGGCGGCGGAGCGGGCCAGGCGGGCGCGCAGATCGGATGCCTCGGCGCTGATCGGTGACACCGGCGGCCCGTCGGGCTCGTCCTGGTCCTCGAGCTGCTCGGCGGGGTCGTCCTGGTCCTCGAGCTGCCCGTCGGGCTCGTCCTGGTCCTCGAGCTGCCCGTCGGGCTCGTCCTGGTCCTCGAGCTGCCCGGCGGGCGGCTCAGGTGCGTCGGGCTCACTGCGGTGGCCGTTCGAGGCCCCGAACGCCATCGGGTCATCGACGGTCGGAGCGTAGGGTTCGGTCTCGGCGGCCCACTGACCCGACGAGGGTTGCGCCACATGGCCGTTCGAGCCGTTGGGAGGACCCTCGAAGCCGAGCTCGGCCAGCCGGCGTTCGGCCTCGGCGGCCCGATGCTCGGCGGCGATCACCCTGGCCTCCAGCAGTTCGATCGCCTGAGCCTCGAGGGACGCGGTCGGGCCGGACGATGCGGAGCGGGACGTGAGCGCCTCCTCGGCCGCGTCCTGAGCGGCTCGCTGGGCGGCAACTAGCATCAGCTCGAGGTCCGTGGCCCTGCGCTCCGCTTCGGACGCTCGCTGCTCCGCTTCGGACGCTCGCTGCTCCGTCTCGGCCAGCCGGTCGGACTCGGCGGACCGCGTCTCGGCGGCGGTCCCGAGGTGAGCGCCCGCCTCGTGCTCCGCCCGGAGCGAGGTGACGGCGTCCCGATCGGCCCGTTCCTCGGCGCGGGCCGACTGCTCTGGGCGGGCCGTCTCTCCCTGATCGGCCGTCTCCTCGGCTCGGTCCGATTCCTCGGCGCGGCGCGACTCCTTGACACGCGACGAGCGCACGGCGGCGGGAGGGTCGAAGCCCGAGGCCGACGTCGCGGGTTCGACGACCACGTCGGTGGCGCGGCGGCGGAGCGACGACACCAGCAGCGCGCCGAAGAGCACCGCCAGCCCGAGGCACACCCACTGGATCGCGCTCCACGGCACGACGGCACGGGAGCGGATCGAGTCATAATGCTGATCGATCTGCACCGCACCGAGCACGTCGGTTCGATCGCTGACCCGGAGCGGGACGAACGTCTCGAGAAGGTCCGTCTCGGCCCCGTGCCCGCCGTTCGCCGAGGTCGACAGCGTGGCGGTCGCCAGCCGGCTCGACACGGATCCACCGGCCGCCGCCGTGATCGCGGGGTCTTCGTTCACGCGGAGCCTGCCGATCTTGTCGCGTTCGTCCGCGGCGGTGGAGAAGAGCAGGGTGCCGTCGGGCGCCCACAACCGAACCCGGGCGACCAGCGGGTCGTCGAGCATCCCGTCGCGGATGTCGGCATGGAGCTTCCGGTAGTCCTCGCCGGTGATCGGCGCGGAAACGGCGCGGGACTCGAGCGAATCGTGGAGCACCGTGTCCGCGTACAGATGTGCGCGGCGCTCGGCGGCGCCCACCTCCACGCTCAGTGCCGCGCGTTGCTGCTCGCGCGCCACCAGGAACACGAGGAGGCACAGCAGCGCCAGCCCCGCCCATGCGAGACGGGCGAACCGCGCGTTCCGGTGGATCCCGTTCACCCAATCACCCTTCCTCGACCGCGGGCACGGCGGAGCGGTCTCGGTTCCAGGGTTGTCGTCACGGATCCGGTGACCTTGAATCCGACCGCCGAACCCACTCAGGGAAGCCGGCGCGCCTGCCGATAGAGCCACGAATCCGGAAACGGTCCGGAAACGGTTTGGAGGCTTCCCGTGCGTCTTCCCCCCGTGGCGCGCCGGACCTTAGCGGTCCTCGCATGCGGCGCGATCCTCGCCGGCGTCCTCGCCCCCGTGGCGAACGCGTCGGTGCTCGGCGGCATGCTCCGCCAACGCCGCACGATCAACGTGACGATCGGGGACATCCGCGCCGACCATCGGGGCAGGGTCCGGACGCTCACGACGACGATCGCGCGCGCCGATCACATGCTGCAGCACGGAGCGCGGGGTCGGGCGCTCGACCCCTTGCGATGGAGGCACGCCAGCCGCAAGATCCGGCATTCGCGGTGGGAGGCCGAGACCCGTCTACACCGGCTCGACCGGTACACGAACCGGCGGGTGAACACGCTCCTCCGCAAGCGCGACCGCATCGTGGCCTGGCTCGAGATCTGGGGCGTGTTCCGCGCGTGTCCGGTCGGTGGTCCACACGCGGTGGCTGACAACTACGGCATCACCGTGCGGCTGGAGGGCGTCCCCGTCCACCGCCATATGGGCAACGACATCTCGGCGGCCACGGGCACCCCGATCGTCGCGCCGTTCGCCGGCTACGCGTCGGCGTCCTCGAGTCCGTTGGGGGGTCTCGAGGTGCGCGTCGAAGGGGATCGTGGCTACGTCTACAACGCGCACCTGATGTCGTACGGACGACTCGGGTACGTGCGCGCGGGTGCCGTGATCGGCTACGTCGGCAGCACCGGGGACGCGACGGCTCCCCACGACCACTTCGAGTGGCACCCGTGGGACGGCGGCGCCGTCGACCCGAACCCGTACCTCGACGTGGTCTGCTGAGGGAGCCCGCTAGCAGACGGCCCCACACACCGAGAAGTGCTGGTAGTCCTTCTCGCCCGCCCAGTCGCCGCCCCACGTCCACCCCACCGCGTGGAACGCCCACCACACCGCGTCGTGGCGATGGATCATGCCGCGCCGGTGCTGCGATCGATCGAGGAACGGCTCGCCGTTCGGCGGGGAGAAGCCGCCGTTCCAGACGTACGGGTTCTCGACCGGGTTCACGTCGATCGCCTTCCCGTAGGCGTGCCGCGACCACGTGCAGCAGACACCGCCCCGGTACCGGCAGTTGAACGACGAGGTGTTGTCGGCCCGCATCGAACGATGGTCGTTCGCGCCGTACCGGTCGACCAGCACCATCCTGCGGATCGGGTAGGACGCCTCGTACAGCCGCTTGAAGACCCGCACGATCGAGGCGGCGAACCACCGATGGACGACCAGGTGCCCTCGGTGGGCGGCGTGGTCGAACCCCCAGTACGTCAGCTCCACGAGCCGCAGGTCGGCGAAGCCCACCGGGCACCCGGGACGCCACGACCTGCCCGTCATCAGCTCGCGCGTCGGCGCGTCGATCGGCGAGATGCTCGACCCGAACGGCGGGCGGGCTCCGGCCGGGGTCGGAGCCAGCATGAGGATCACGAGGCAGAGCGCGATCGGGACGAGGCGGCGCATACGCGTCATCGTACGGCGGTGGAGACGACCGGGATCGAACCGGCGACCTCCGGCTTGCAAAGCCGGCGCTCTGCCAACTGAGCTACGTCCCCGGGCGGTGCGCGGTTGGTGCCCGAACGACGGCACCCCCCGCATCCGTCTGAGTTCGAGTCTACCGAGCAGGGAGGGGAGAAGCAGGAGGAGCAGCGGTGACCGCTGCTCCTCCTATCCATGTGATCCCGTGGTTCAACGAGTGCGATCACAGCCTTCCGGTCACCACGCAGCGCTCGCCGGAGCCGAGGTTGCGCGCGCGTACGGTGACCATGTCCGGGCCGGCGTGGTCGGTCGCCAGCCGGCTGACCGAGAGCCCCCCGCGACCGTCCTCGGGGACGGTCCTCTTCACCACCGAAGCGAACCGGACGCCTTCGGTCGAGAACTGCACCCGCCACGATTGCCCGACCTTCGCGGTGTGGAGCTCGATCTCGGCCTCGATGTGTCCGTCGTCGCGGGACAACGTCAGCCGCGCGCGGGTGCCGCCGGTGCAGTCCCCCATGGTCGCGGCGTTGGGTTCCGGCGCGATCGCCGACGCCGCCGGGAGCGCCCCGATCACCACCAGCAGGCCTACCATCGAGGCCGCCGCGACCATCATCCTCGTCCTCATCGTGTCCTCCTTGCTCGTCGTGTCTCGTTCCGTGTTCCTGCCTCCAACCTAGGTGGAGACGAGCGCGGAGAGGAGGGCCGAGCAGCCCGGTGGTCGCTCCATCGCAAGGTGGGCGCTCGACCTCGACCAAGGGATGGGCGTGACGCACTCAAAGCCACGGGCGAGTCGGACTAAGGGGCCTCGGGCGAGTCCTCGTCCTCACTCGTGAGGCCCTTGCGGTGCGCGTACGCGACCGCCTGCGCCCGGTTCTGGAGGTGGAGCTTGTTCAGGATGTTCGTCACATGGAACTTCACCGTAGGCACGGAGATCGCCAGCCTCTCGGCGATATCGCGGTTCGTGTGGCCTTCGGCGACGAGCCTGAGCACCTCATCCTCTCGCGGAGTGAGCCAGGGCGCGGATGACGAGCCGCTCTGTTTGGTGAGGTGCGCCATGATCCGCCCGGCCAGCCTTCGTGACAGCGGGGACTCGCCGACCTCGAGGGCATCGAGCAACTCCGAGAACTCGTCGGCCGGGGTGTTCTTCACGAGGTAGCCGTGGGCGCCGTCGCGGATCGCTTGGAACAGGTCGGTGTCGCCTTCAGACACGGTGAGGATCACTACGCGAACGCCCTCGAGCTCGTCCGTGATGATCCTGGTCGCCTCCAATCCCCCCATCCCGGGCATCGTCAGATCCATGAACACGACGTCGGGTCGATGCTGTCGCGCGAGCTCGACCGCATCGGCTCCGTCCATCGCCATGCCGACGATGTCCCAGCCCCGGGCGCGGAGGAGGCTCGCGAGCCCGTCCAGGAAGAGCGGGTGGTCATCGGCGAGGACGGCGCGCATCTCCGTCACCCCCCACCGTCGGCACCAGCAATCGGACCGCCGTGCCCGTCCCAGGGCTCGAATGGATCTCGAACGTCCCCCCGATCCCCTCCGCCCGCTCCGCCATCGTCCGCAACCCGAGCCGGGTCGTGGGCTCGCCGACGGAGAACCCCACGCCGTCATCGGCGACGCTGAGCTCGACCTGGCCCTGTGACCGTTCGAGGCGAACCACCACCCGGGACGCCTGCGCGTGTCGACGTACGTTCGACAAGGACTCCTGCGCGACGCGGAGGATCTGGTGCTGCACCGCGAGCGGAAGATCGCCGCCCGCCCGGGGTCCCCCGTCGTACACGGTCGCGATACCCGTCTGGAGCCCGTACTCCTGCACGTAGTCGGCCAGCACCTCGCCGAGGGCCCGGTCGGCGCCGACCCGAGCCCGTAGACCCAGGATCGCCTCGCGCACCTGCCCGCCGAGCGAGCCCGCGGCGTGCTCGAGATCGGCCAGGTCGGCGTCCAGCTCCTCGTAGCGACCCCGCGCGCGCAGTTCCTGGGCAGCGTGGATCCGCAGCGTAAGGAATCCGAGCAGCTGACCGAGCTCGTCGTGCAGCTCGCGGGCGATCCGGTCTCGCTCGTCCACCGTGGCGAGGAACTGCATCTCCTCGAGGCGGCGGGCGTTGTCGATGCCGGCCGAGGCCGCGACGCTGAACATCCCCAGCAGGAGTTCATCCTCCTCGGTGAAGGGGGTCCCGTTCGACCGGGACACGACGATGGCGCCCGCCGTCGGATCGTCGCTCGGGACCTTGACGACGAGGACCCGTTCGCCCTCATCGACCTGGTTCTCCGCGGGGTCTACCACGCCGGCGGCGGCGTCCCTGGGTTCCCGCTGCCCGGGCGCGAGTGACCCGACTCCGAAGCGAACGACCTCATCGTCTGTCCCGGTGGAGGACGCGACGACGTGCGCGGCGCGCTCGGATCGTAGGAGTTCGACGGCACCCTCCGCGATCATCGAACGAAGACGCAGCAGGGAGGGCTCAGCGGTGAGCGCGACGGATCGCTCGTGCAACATCTGCAGGCTCCTG
Source organism: uncultured Actinomycetes bacterium (assembly GCA_963816275.1). GTDB lineage: Bacteria > Actinomycetota > UBA4738 > UBA4738 > HRBIN12 > JAOUEA01. The sequence goes on along the minus strand of CAWFJU010000008.1, from coordinate 330,677 downwards.
GCCCGTAGCTCGAGTTCTTCGCGCATCCTCGAGAAGGCTCGCAGGATGAACACGGTCACCGGCACGGCGCCGGCCGCGAGCGTCGCCGTCAGGAGGTGTTCGGTCATCTCGCTGAATCGGCGGTCGTCCAGGAAGTAGAGCCCCACCTCCATCAGGACGATGGCCGCGCTCGGAAGCACCACGATCAGGAGGCCGATCCTGCGCTGGCTGAGAGGAGAGGTGACCAGCCGGGTGAACGCAACGACCGCCGCAACGGCGAGCAGGATGAGCGCGGCACCGATCAGGTAGGCAGTGCCTGCCCACCCCACCCCGCTCGTGCCGAGCACCACGCTGATGACCGCGAGCCCGAACCCGCCCACGAGCAGTCCGACCGGGAGCCGCACGTCAGATCCTCGTTGGGATCTCCGATGTCTCCCCATCTCCCGCTCCGTCAGCTGGGGCCTGCGATCGGACCTGGCCCTCCGATGCCGATACGCCGTCAGGATAGACGCCCGGTGCCTGCGGTCGCGGCGTCCGGTCGGGCCATCAACGCGTCGGCCCATCCAGGCCACAGACATTCTTCGCCCGGCGGGAGGTTCCCCCACAGCAAGGAAAGTGCGCCCATCGCGCTCGGCGGACGCATCGCCGGATCCCGTCCGAGGAGCTCGAGGATCACCCCTTCGATCCCTTCGGGGATCGAACCTACGAGGTCCCGGGGAGGCGTGGGCGGCTACGTGAGCTGTGGGAAATCGTGGTGCTCGCGATCGCCTCCGATCTCGAATGCTTTGCCCGCCGTTGACGGCCTCGTACAGGACCGCCCCGAGCTGCAGCAGCGCAGTATCGACCTCGAACGGCCCCGGGGACTGAACCTCAGTGCATCGTCCAGGTCGGCTGCTTGTCGGGGTCGAGGAACTGGATGAACGGCGAGCCGTCCGAGGCCAGACCCACCACGGCCCGAAGCTCCCCGTCGGGATCGAGCAGCCGGAGCACTGGGGAGCCTGCGGCGGCGAGCCCCAGGCGTACCCGGACCTTGCCGTCCTTGTCGTAGAGGCCGAGCGTCGGCGTCCCCTGCTCGGCGAGGCTGAAGACCTGCGAGAGCTCGCCGTCCTTCACCTGCATCCCCATCGTCGGCGACGCCTCGGGGGCCAGGCCGAACTTCGCCCGGATCCGGCCGTTCTTGTCTCCGAACGCGAGGCTCGCACTGCCGTCGCTCGACAGGCCGAGCGTCGCCCGGACCTTCCCGTTCTCGTCACCGACGGCGAGCCCGGCGCTGCCGTCGGCACCGAGGCCGAACCGGGCGCGGACCTGTCCGTCGGGCGAGAGGAGCGAGAAGAACGGCGCATCCTCGTTCGAGACGCCGATCCGCAGGCGGACGTGGCCCTGCTCGTCGACGACCTCGAACTCCTCGGCTCGGACGACGCGCTTCTTCACGATGACGGAGGCTCCCGGGTGCCCGCGGGCGCGGGCGTGCCCGTATGGTGGCGCACGCACCGGCCCGGCTCAAGCACGCGAGCGGTACCGGCGGGCGGGCGCGGGTGGCGGGCGGGTCAGCCCACGCCCAGCACCAGCCGCGCGTGCTGGTGCTCGGTGTCCGTCTGGGTGCCGGCCACGAGGGTGCCGAGCGCGTCGAGGTTGCCGCGGATCTCCGGGTCCATCATCCCGGTGTTCGCGACGGCATCCACGACCCCGGCGAGGTCGAGGTACAGCACGTCCTCGGAACCAGGCACGTCGTCGAGGGCCGCCGTCACCTGCTCGGCGTCGATCGCGCTCGGCGCCCCGTGGGCGGTGTCGATGATCCGGAACGCCTCGTCCTTGGAGCTCGCCAGGAGCCCGGTGCCGTCGAACACGGCGTAGGCCGCAGCGAGGCCGGTCCCACCGCCGTTGCCGGAGAGATAGGTGACGGTGACGCCGTCGTGATCGACCGTCTTCCAGACCGGTGTCGGCATGTCGCTCATCACGAACATCGAGGCGGGCGAGATGGCCCCGGCAGCGATCTCGAGGGCCGCCGCCATCGCTCGCTCGTCGTCGGTCCCGATCATCAATGCTCCACTCGGGGCCGGTGAGCCTGCCTGCTTCGACACCTCGAACGCCAGGTCGCCGGTGAGCGAGGAGATCGCCGGCTCGAGCCCGCTCTTGTCGAGCGCCGACCGCTGATCCGGCGGGAGATCGGCGAGCGCGGCGTCGAGCCCACTGTCGAGATGCTGCGCCCCGACGAACCCGAGGGCGTCGGCGGGGACCATCGACAGCAAGACGTTCTCGTGATCGTCCGCGCCGTAGGCAGCGAGCTGCTCCGGCGTGAGCTTCGATGGGTCGATCGAGATCTCGGTGTCGAGCGCCAGCGCGTCGGACTCGGCGGCCAGGGTCAGACCGATCCCCCGGATCGCCTCAGGGTCCACGCCGGCCGCCGTGCCGAGGTCGGAGAGACCGGGCCCCCGCATCTGCTCCAGAAGGGTCAGGAGATCGTCGGGTGCGACGAACGCCATGCCGAGCCGGGCCTCAGGGAGCCCCGCCATCGTGTCCACGAAGTCCGGATCGTCGGCGAGCGACGGAGCGTCTCCGTTCGACGCCGCGACGATGCCGTCGAAGATCCCGGCGTCGTTCGCGATCACGACCGTCCCGTCGACGATCCCCATGTACCCCGCTGCCGGCCGTCGTCGCCCGCCCAGACCGATACGTCCCCGTGGTCCTCTCGGGTCCACGTCGTTCCCTTGAACAGCGAGCCATCGCGGAGCACGCGCAGGCTCACCTCGGCGTCGGCGGTGTCGGTCGCGTCGAGCAGGATCGCGACCGCCGGTTCGCCTTCGGGGCGGACGTCGACCGCCACGGCAACCTGGGAGCCCACCCAGCCGACGTCGTCGTGCGAGAGCCCGGTGGTCTGGAGCATCGAGTCCACCCAGTCCCCGGCACGGCCGGTGACCTCGGACTCGCCGCCGAGCGACGGGAACGCGCTCGTCAGGCGGAACAGGTTCACCTTCTGCGAGGCGGCGGGATCGAGGTACGCCGTCACGACGACGTCGGTGTCGGCAGGGAGCTTCGTCGTGAGGGTCTCGCTCGAGCCGCTGAGGGCGACGAACGACGCGGCCGCCCCGACGCCCACGAGACCGACGATCGAGGCCAGCGCGATCACGGCGACCTTGCGGCCCCGGCGGGCCGGAGGCGCCGGCATCGGCGTGCCGGCGCCCTCGATGGTCGCCTCGACCCGGGTCAGACCGTCGGGGGTGGTGGGGTCGTTCGGCGTCGGTGGCTGCACGTGAAGGCTCCTCGTCCGGGGTCGTGGATGGGGTATCGGCAGGGAGCAGGCCCTCCTGCAACCCTAGACCGGGGATGCGCCCCGACGAAGCACTAAGCGCGGATCGTCTCGCGACGCAGGGTGCACGCCTCGAGCCGGTCGGGGCGCGGGTCGACGCCGATCCCCGGGCCGCGCGGCACCGCCATCGTCCCGTCGGGCTCCATCACGAACGGCTCGGTCAGATCCTCGGGGAAGTACCGCGCGGACGCGCTCGTGTCGCCGGGCAGCGTGAACCCGGGCAGCGCGGCGAGCGCCAGGTTCAGCGCGCGCGCCCGATCCCGGTCTCGAGCATCCCGCCGCACCACACCGGAACGCCGGCCGCGCGCGCCACGTCGTGCACGCGCCGGGCCTCCAGCACGCCGCCGACCCGGCCCTGCTTGATGTTCACGATCCGGCACGCGCCCAGCTCGATCGCGCGCGGCCGCGGCGCCGCCGAGCGGATCGACTCGTCGAGGCAGAGATCGGTCGTGAGCATCTGCCTGCAGCGCCGCGTGCTCGCACGAGGTCCTCGTAGTGCAGCGGCTGCTCCACCATCAGCAGGCCGTAGGCGTCGAGCGCGCGGAACACGTCGACGTCCTCGAGGCGTGTAGGCGGCGTTCGCGTCCACGACTGAGCAGGATCTCCGGGTGCGCCGCCCGGACCGCCGCCACCCGCTCGACGTCGAGGCCGGGCTCGATCTTCAGCTTGATCCGCCGGTAGCCCTCGCTCGAGGTAGCCCGTCGACCTGGGCGAGCAGCTCGTCGGTCGTCGGCGGTGATGCCGACCGAGACCCCGCAGCCACGCGGTCGCGTCGGCCGCCCAGGTACGAGGCCAGCGACTCGCCCGCGCGCGCAGCTCGGCGTCGAGCACCGCGTCGACGAGCGTGGCCTTCGCCATCGGGTTGCCGCGCACGAACGCGAACACTCCGTCGAGGTCGTCCGACGTCGACGTCGCCGGCGCGCGAACAGCGCCGGCGCGAGGAAGTCGCGCAGCACGAGCCAGGCGCCCTCGTTGCACTCCTCGCGAAGCCCGGGTCGATGTCGGCGACGCACTCGCCCCAGCCCTCGGCGTCGTCGGTCTCGACGCGGGCGAGCACGCAGACCTTCTCGGTGGACGTGCCGAAGCTCGTGCGGAACGGCCGCACGAGCGGCAGGCCGACCAGGCACAGCTCGACCGCGCGGACGCGCGTCACGCGGCGCACCTCCGCGCGCGAGCGGCGAACAGGTAGGCGGAGCGGGCCGCGGTCGAAGGCCGCACGACCACGTCCGGCCGCGCGCGCACGGCGGCCTCGAGCGTCGCGTCGCGCCGACCGCGGTCGCGCTCGGCGAGCATGCGCGGCCGGCGGGATCGCGCGGCACGGCAGGCGCCGTCGTGACCGTCGGCGCGGCACTCGGCGACCGTCGGCGTCGCACGGCGCGGCGCGTGTCGCGCGGCCCCGGGCGCGCGGTCGAGCTCCCAGCGCACCACCGAGCCGGTCGCTGCGCTCCCCGGCGTTGATCGCGTCGCTCATGTCGCCGTAGAAGTTGCGGCGGAACCGGTCGGCCGATCGCGCCGAGCTTGCCGAGGTTGAGCCAGGCGTTCCGCGCGACCAGCGGATCGAACGTCCAGCGCACCAGGTGGATGCCCTGGTCGAGCGCCTGCGCGCGCTGCGCGAGCTTCAGCGCGTACCCCACCCCGCGTGCCGCCGGTCCGGGCAGCGCGGCGAGCATGTGCGAGTGCACGTGCAGGCCGTCCTCGGGTCGACGCCCGCCCAGCCCAGCACGTACCCGATCAGCTCGTCGCCGTCGAAGGCGCCCCACGGCACGTTCCCGCTCTCGGCGAGCGCGACGATCATCTCGCGGCAGCAGCTGGTCTCGCCCCAGGTCGCGTCATCACCTGGAGGATCGCGTCGGCGTCCTCCAGCGCGGTCGAGCGGCCGCAGCGTCACGCCGGCCGCGCGCGGCGGCCGTCATGCGCCAGCGTCCCACGCGCTCGCTCGTCCATCGGCGCCGAGTCTAGCGCCGGGACGCCGAAGGACCCGCGGCCGAGCGCGGGCCCTCCGATGCGTCACGAACCGTCGGAGCGGGCTAGCCGCCGGCGGGCGGCGGCAGCTCCTGCCACTCGACGTCGTCGAGGTCTGGCCCCTTGCGGCGCTTCAAGATCGCGACGACGCCGCCAGATCGCGGCGATGAACGCGATCTTCATGAGCTTGCGGAAGAAGCCGCCCTTCTTCTTCTCGGTCGCCTCGGTGGTGTCTTCTGCCATGGAGTCCCTCCTTCCGGGAGTGGGCCTGGATGGACTTGAACCATCGACCTCTTCCTTATCAGGGAAGCGCTCTAACCGAGCTGAGCTACAGGCCCCACGATGCCGGGGCATGAGCCCGTGGCCAGCGTAGCCACGCGTCGGAAAGCGTGTCAATCGAAGCGGCGGCCGCCGGGGGGCTAGCGCGGGAGGCTTCTCGGCGAGCGTGACCTCGATGCCGCCGACGATGTCGCTGATCAGGTTGTAGAGGAACGCGACGAAGACGTTGATCAGCGACCAGACGCACCGTGAACACGAGCCCGCCGACGAACAGCCACGTGAAGACCGCCCCGCCGTTGATCGCGATCGGCTCGGGACCGCGCGTGCTGGTCTCGCCCGTCCCGAAGATGTAGCCCAGGAGCTTGGCGAACGAATCCATGGCGCCGGCCGCCGAGAGCACGGGTAGATGATCAGCAGCGCGAAGTACACGATCAGCATCACGCAGAAGTAGAAGATCAGCGAGAACTTCAGCACCGAGAGCGGCCCGACGCGCCGGACGACGACGCGGGTCCGGCGCGCGCCCGTGGCGGACCGGCGCGGAGCGGATGCGCCGCGGTGCGGGTGCGAGCCGCCGCGGCGCGGCCGGCAGGGGATCCGTGGTACGCATCGGCCGCTGGCTCGGGCTCCGAGCGGGCAGGCGCCTCGGTCACGTCGGGGGTCGCCGGTCGCACGGGCGCCGTCGGGCGCGGCGTCACTCGCCGGCCTTCGGCGGCCGCGAGCTCCTGCGGGGCGTCGTCCTGCTGGTTCTCGATCGTGTGCGCCATCCCCTTCGGTTGAGTTGCTAAGGGTACGCCCTCGAGGGCAAGACCCGGAGCTCGAGCCTCAGGTGCGCATCGGTCCGCCGCGGCGCGACCATGCAGCCGCACGTGCAGCACCGCGAGCGTCGCCACCACGGGCGGGGTGAGGGTCCAGGCGCGAGGCCGCGTCGGCCATGACAGCAGGGCCCCGACGCCGAGACCGAGCCCCCCACGGCCACGAGCGCGTCCCCGACGGGCGACCGGGACCCGCGCCCACATGACCGCCGGGCCGACGACCACCGATCCCGGCCGTGACAGCGTCACGGCGCCGATGACCTCCAGCGGCGCCGCCTTCGCATGGCCGGCCGATGCGCGGTCGCGCCGCTCGGACGTATCCGGTCACCGATGACTACGTGTCTCCCCCGCCCTCAAGACGAGCGCCGTTCGCGCCGATACGTCGTGAGATGTCGGGACCAGAACGACGAGGTCGGAGGGATACGATGAGCGAACGGGGCTGCGCCGGCTGGCGGCGTTGGGGCTGGCGGGCACCTGGTCGTGGGGCTGGATCGTGGTGGCGCGCAGCGCCGTCCTCCGTGACGAGGCGCGTGGCAGATCCGGCACGACCTCGCGCGACGAAGATCGTGGATCTGCACGGCGTCGCGCCACGACGCGCGGTCGCGATCCACAAGCGGATCGCGGCTTCAACCGCGACGCGATCGCGAACGTCCCGGGCGCGGGTCGCGATCGGCGCCGACAGCCGCAACCGGCACCTCCGCGAAGCACCAGAGCACGGTGCGGCGCTCGCGCAAGCAGGAGCGAGATGATCATCCGCTCGTTCGAGCGCCCGCGTCGCGCGCACCGCAGGCGCCGCCGAGCAGCTCGGCCGACTGGATCGACACCTACGGCATCTTCCAGACCTGCCCCGTGGCCGGCCCGGTCGCGATCGCGGACAACTTCGGGTCATCCGAGAGATCCCCGGCGTGCCGCGGCACATCCACCAGGGCAACGACATCTCGGCGGCGACGGCACCCCGATCGTGGCGCCGTTCGACGGCACGGCCGTGGCAACGGCGAGCGAGCTGGGCGGCCTGGCCGTGAAGGTCTACGGCGCCGACGGCACGTCTACAACGCCCACCTCTCGGCTACGGCAGCTCGGGCGCGGTCAAGGCCGGCACCGTGATCGGCTACGTCGGCACCACCGGCGACGCGACCGCGCCGCACGACCACTTCGAGTGGCACCCGGGCAACGGCGGCGCGGTCGACCCCCACGTCTATCTGACCGCGGTCTGCGGCTGAGCTCGAGAGGCCGCGGGCGCGCCGGCCGCCCCGCCGCCCTCAGGGCTCCTACTCCTCGTCCTCGTCCATCTGCGTGATGACGGGCGCGAGGGCCACGACGGTGGCGCCCTCCTCGACCCGCATCGTGCGCACGCCCTGGCTGGCCCGGCCCACCCGGCGGATCTGCTCGGCGGGGACGCGCACCACCTGGCCGCTGGACGAGATCACGAACATGTCCAGGTCCTTCGTCCCGATGAAGGCGCCGGCGAGCAGGCCGGTCTTCTTCGTGAGCTGGTGGCCGATCACGCCCTTGCCGCCGCGGCCCTTCGTGGGGTAGTCGGCGAGCTTGGAGCGCTTGCCGTACCCCTGCTCGGTGACGCTGATCAGCTCCTCGCCCTCGGAGACCATGCCCGACGGCGAGCACCCGGTCGTCCTCGGCGCAGGCGCATCCCGATCACGCCGCCGGTCGCGCGGCCCATCGGCGCGGGCGAGCGACTCCTTGAAGCGGATCGCCTGGCCCTTGCGCGAGACCAGGATGACCTCGTCCTTGCCGTCGGTGAACTTCACGTCGATCAGCTCGTCGCCCTCGCGCAGGTTGATCGCGATCGAGGCCGGTGCGCGGCGAGTCGTACTCGGGCAGCGCGGTCTTCTTCACGATGCCCGTTGCGGGTCGCGAACAGCAGGTAGCGCCCCTCCGTCGTACTCCTTGAGGTCGATCGACCGCGCTGATCTTCTCGTCGCCGTCGAGCGCGACGCCCGGCAGGTTCGCGGCGTAGATGCCCGCGCGCGGTGCGGCCCGACTCGGGGATCTCGTGCGCCTTCACGCGGTAGACCCGGCCCTTGGTGGTGAAGAACAGCATCCAGTGGTGCGTGGTGGTGGTGAAGACGTGCTTGACCACGTCCTCTTCCTTGAGGTTCTGCCCCCGGACGCCCTTGCCGCCGCGCCCCTGGCGCTTGAACGAGTCGATCGGCAGGCGCTTCACGTAGCCGGCGCGGCTGACCGTGATGACGACGTCCTCCTCGGCGATCAGGTCCTCGACGTCGAGGTCGCCGTCGTCGGCCTTGACTGGGTGCGGCGCGCGTCCGCGTGCTTCTTGCGGATCTCGAGCGAGCTCCTCCTTGATGACGCCGCGGAGCTTCTCCGGGTCCTCGAGCAGCGACGTTCAGGTAGCTCGATGCGCTCGAGCAGGTCCTTGTGCTCCTTGCTCGAGCTCGGCTCGCGCGCCAGGCGTGGTGAGCCGGCGCAGCGGCATGTCCAGGATGTGGTTCGCCTGGATCTCGCTGAGCTTGAACTTCTTCATCAGCTTGCGTGCGCGCCTCGTCGGCGTCCTGCGAGCCGCGGATGATCTTGATGACCTCGTCGAGGTTATCGAGCGCGATCAGCAGGCCCGAGACGATGTGGTCGCGCTCCTCGGCCTTGCGCAGGTCGTAGCGCGTGCGGCGGGTGACGACGTCGACCTGGTGGTCGACGTAGTAGCCGATCATCTCGGCGAGGTTCAGCGTGCGCGGGACGCCGTCGACGAGCGCGAGCATGATCACGCCGAAGTTCTCCTGCAGCTGCGTGTGCTTGTAGAGCTGGTTCAGGACGACCTGCGGGTTGGCGCCGCGCTTGGTCTCGATCACCAGGCGCATGCCCTCGCGGTTGGACTCGTCCTTCAGGTCGGCGATGTCCTTCAGCTTCCGCGTCTTCACCAGGTCGGCGATCTTCTCGGCCAGCCGCGCCTTGTTCACCTGGTACGGCAGCTCGGTGACGACGATCTTCGACTTGCCGTTGCGAGCCCTCCTCGATCTGCGTGACCGCGCGCACCTTGATCGAGCCGCGCCCGGTCTCGTAGGCGTCGCTTGATGCCCTGGCGGCCCATGATCGTGGCGCCGGTCGGGAAGTCCGGGCCCTTGACGAACTTCATGAGGTCCGTCGGGCGTCGACTCGGGGTTGTCGAGGTAGTGCACGACGCGCGTCGATCACCTCGCCCAGGTTGTGCGGCGGGATGTTGGTGGCCATGCCGACCGCGATGCCGCCGGCGCCGTTGACGAGCAGGTTCGGGAAGCGCGCGGGCAGGACGGTCGGCTGCTGCTCGTACCCGTCGAAGTTCGGGACGAAGTCGACCGTCTCGGAGTCGATGTCGCGCAGCAGCTCCATCGCCATCGGGCGCGAGCCGCGCCTCGGTGTAGCGGTAGGCGGCCGCGCGGGTCGCCGTCGACCGAGCCGAAGTTGCCGTGGCCGTCGACGAGCGGGTAGCGCAGCGACCAGTCCTGCGCCATGCGCACCAAGGCGTCGTAGACCGACTGGTCGCCGTGCGGGTGGTACTTCTTCAGCACCTCGCCGACACGGCGGCGCGACTTGCGGTGCGGGCGGTCGGGCCGGTAGCCCGGCCTCGAGCATCGACCACAGGATCCGCCGGTGGACCGGCTTCAGGCCGTCGCGGACGTCGGGCAGCGCGCGGCCGACGATGACCGACATCGAGTAGTCGAGGTACGAGCGCTGGATCTCGTCCTCGAGCTCGACGGGCTCGATGCGCCCGGCGAACAGCCCTTCCTGCGCCACTGACCTGTCGATCAGCTCCTCTAGACGTCCAGGTTCTGGACGTACTTCGCGTTGCGCTCGATGAACTCCTTGCGCGCCGGCGACGTCCTCGCCCATCAGGATCGTGAACAGCCGGTCGGCCGCGACGGCGTCCTCGAGCGTCACCTGCAGCAGCGTGCGCTGCTCGGGGTCCATCGTGGTGTCCCACAGCTGGTCGCGTCCATCTCGCCGAGGCCCTTGAACCGCTGCGGCTCGCCGAGCTTCTTGCCGTTGGCGTTCTTGCGGTACTCGTCCCACTCGCGCTCGGTGTAGAAGTAGTGCTCCTGCTTGCCCTCCTTCAGCAGGTACAGCGGCGGCTGCGCGAGGTAGATGTAGCCGGCGTCGATCAGCTGCGGCATGTTGCGGAAGAAGAACGTGAGCAGCAGCGTGCGGATGTGCGCGCCGTCGACGTCGGCGTCGGCCATGAGCACGATGCGGTGGTACCGCGCCTTCTCGAGGTCGAACTCCTCGCCGATGCCGGTGCCGATCGCGGTGATGAGCGCCTGGATCTCGTTGTTCTCCAGGATCTTGTGCAGCCGCGCCTTCTCGACGTTCAGGATCTTGCCGCGGATCGGCAGGATCGCCTGGCGTGGCCGCGGTCGCGCGCGCTCTTGGCCGAGCCGCCGGCCGAGTCGCCCTCGACGATGTAGAGCTCGCAGAGCGCCGGGTCGGTCAGCTGGCAGTCCGCGAGCTTGCCGGGCAGCGACCCGCTCTCCAGGAACGACTTGCGTCGGGTGAGGTCGCGCGCCTGTCGCGCCGCCATGCGCGCCTTCGCGGCGCTCGAGGCCTTCGTGAAGATCCGCTTGGCGTCGCCGGGGTGCTCCTCGAGCCACGTCGATGAGCTGCTGCGTTCACCGTGGTCTCGACGAGCGAGCGCATCGAGGCGTTGCCCGAGCTTGGTCTTGGTCTGGCCCTCGAACTGCGGGTCGCGCAGCTTCACCGAGATGATCGCGATGAGGCCCTCGCGGACGTCCTCGCCGATCAGGTTGTCCTCCTTCTCCTTCAGCAGGCCCTTGGCGCGCGCGCAGCGGTTGAGCACGTTCGTGAGCGCCTTCTTCAGGCCCTCCTCGTGCATGCCGCCCTCGTGCGTGTTGATCGTGTTGGCGAACGAGTAGAGCGACTCGGTGTAGCCGGTGTTCCACTGCATGGCGATCTCGACCTCGCCGTCGTCGGCCTTCGTCTCGATGGCGATGACCTCGTTCGACGGTCTCCTTGCCCTGCGCCGAGGTACTTCACGAAGTCGACGAGGCCGCCGTTGGCCTTGAAGACCTCCTCGTGGCTCGGGCTCCTCGCGCTCGTCGACCAGCTGTGATCTCGACGCCCTTGTTCAGGAACGCGAGCTCCTGCAGGCGCTCGGCGAGCATCTCGCGCTTGAACTCGAGGGTCTCGACGAAGATCTCGGGGTCGGGCCAGAACGGGACGCGCGTGCCGGTCTTGGTCGATGCCTTGCCCTTCGTCGAGCTTGCCGAGCGGCTTGCCGCGCTCGTAGGACTGGCGTCCACGTGAAGCCGTCGCGCATGACCTCGACCGTCGAGCTTCTCGGACAGGGCGTTCACGACCGAGACGCCCGACGCCGTGCAGGCCGCCCGAGATCGCGTAGCCGCCGCCGCCGAACTTGCCGCCGGCGTGCAGCACCGTGAGCACGACCTCGACGGCCGGGCGGCGGTCCTTGGCGCCGGGGATCGGCTTCACGGGGATGCCGCGGCCGTTGTCGTAGACGCTCACCGAGCCGTCGGCGTGGATCGTGACGACGATCTTGTCGGCGAAGCCGGCCATGGCCTCGTCGATCGCGTTGTCGACGACCTCGTAGACGAGGTGGTGCAGTCCGCGGGAGCTGGTGGTGCCGATGTACATGCCGGGCCGCTTGCGGACGGGCTCGAGCCCCTCGAGGACCTGGATGTTGCCGGCGTCGTAGCCTGCTGCGTCGTCTTCGTCTTGGTTGCCAACGAGCCTCCGATCGAGCCCGCGCGACAGCCTCACGCCGACCTGCGGGGGCCGTGCGCGGGAAGGTCGCACGAACCCGGTCAGTCTACCGCACGGGACCGACGTCCGACGCCGTCGGACCGTCGAAAAACGGCCTTCTACCTGCGGATTTCTCACCGACGATCCTGGACCGTCCGTGACGCGCCCGCCGCCGAGCGCCTCGTCGGCCTTGCGGCGGATCTCCTCGTGCAGGAACGTCGCCTGCGCCCCCACGGGCCGGGTCGCGCCGACGACCAGGAGCCCTCGTCCAGGCGTCACCGGGGCCGTCTCCGCGGCCAGGCGCTGACCGACGACCGGCGGCCCAGCGCGAGGCGAGCTCGGCGACCGGCATGCCGCGCGAGAACGCTTCCTCGGCAGCAGGCCGTCGACGATGTCGCCGAGCGCCACGGCGTCGCGCGATCGCTTCCCCTTCGCCTGTCGAACCCCTTGCGTGCGGCACGTCAGGCGCTCCTCGGCGCGACCGTGCCCGCGGCCACGTCCCAGACCGCGGCGGCGTTCGGCCGGCACGTGCGCGTCGTCGGCGACCGAGACGAACACCTGGCCGCCGCGGGCGGCGAGCCGCTCGCCGATCTGGTCGCGGCGGCGCGGGTCGAGCGCGCTGAACGGGTCGTCCACCAGGAGGACCGGCGGCTCGCCGACCTCGGCCGCCACCGCCGAGGCGAGCCCGAGGCGCAGGCACAGCGCCGCCGCCCACGTCTCGCCGTGGAGCGCGAACGCCCGCGCGCCCAGGTCGCGGACCGCCAGCGTGAGGTCGTCGCGGTGCGGGCCCGACCAGCGTGGTCCGCCGCTGGAGCTCGTCCGTGCGGCGCTCCGCGAGTCTGCGCGCGGAAGGCTCCCTCGAGATCGTCTGCGGCCCACACGTTCGGCGCGTAGCGGCACTCGAGCCCGTACCCGGCGAGGTGCTCGGAACTCCTCGCTCCGCGGCGGGGCGAGCCGCTCGACGGCCTCGGCGCGGGCCCGGATCAGCGGCGCACCCCGCCTGGACCAGCTCCTCGTCCCACGCCTCCATCCCGGCCGGCGCGCCCGGGCCTCCCACTCCTTCAGCAGGCGGTTCCGCTGGCGCAGCGCGCGATCGTAGGCCGTGAACAGCGACTCCTTGAGCGGCCACAGCGCCGATCACGGCCTCGTCCAGGAACGCGCGGCGCTTGGAGGGGTCGCCGATCACGATCGGCAGGTCGAACGGGCCGAAGAGCACCGCGCGCACCTGCCGGCGGAGGTCGCGCTTGCGCCGCACGGGCGAGCGGTTCACCTTGACCCGGCTCGCGCCCTGCGTGGGGATCTCGACCTCGACGAGCACCCGGCCATCGCGCGTCTCGAACTCCCCGCGCACGTACGCGGCGTCGGCGCCCTCCCGCACGAGCGGCGCGTTCGTGGACGTCCGCGGCGACCGCAGCGCGTAGAGGAAGTGCATGCCCTCGAGCAGGTTCGTCTTGCCCTCGCCGTTCGGCCCCACCGCCACGATCAGCCCGTCGGGCACGGGGTCGATCCGCGTCAGCGCGTGGTTGCGGAAGTCGCGCAGCTCGACCCAGGCCAGGCGCATCGCGGGGAAGCTTTGCGCCGCAGCCGGCTACGACACCGCTGCGGGCAGCCGCACCGGCATCACGAGGTACGTGAACTCGTCGCCGTCGCCCCGCACGACCCCCGGCTTCAGCCCGTCGCGCACGTCGAGCCGGACCGTCTCGCCGTGGCAGGCGGTGAGCCCGTCGGCCAGGTACTGCGGGTTGAACGCCACCGTGAGGTCCTCGCCCTCGTAGCGCGCCTCGACGGTCTCGACGGCCTGGCCGAGGTCGGGGCTCGAGCTCGAGAGCTTGACCCCCAGCGCGTTGAACTCGATCCGCACCGGGGTCGTGTCGCGGGCCAGCAGCCCCACGCGGCGCACCGCGTCGAGCAGCTGCTGCCGGCGAGATCGTGAGCCGGCTCTCGTGCTGTTCGGGCAGGAGTTGGCGGTAGTTCGGGAACTCGCCCTCGATCAGGCGCGACGTGAGCGTGAGCTCCCCGATCCGGAACGCCACCTGCGACTCGTCCACGAAGATCTCGATCGTCGGCCTTCTCGTCGGCCTGCGGCCGCCCGGCCCGCCTCCGTCAGCGCGCGCTCGGGGACGATCGCCTTGCCCTCGCCGTCGGCGGTCGCCACGAGTCGCGCACCGCCAGCCGGTACGAGTCCGTCGCCACCATCACGACGCCCTCGCGGCTCACCTCGACCAGCACGCCGGTGAGCACCGGCCGGGCCTCGTCCCGCGACGCGGCCCGCGCCACCTGGGTCACGGCCTCGGCGAACGCGCCGGCCTCGGCCGTGATCGTGGTGCCGCTCGGCTCCTGCAGCCCCGGGAAGTCCTCGGCCGGCAGCAGCCGCAGCGTGCCCTCGTACGCGGCGCAGCGGATGTGCGCCTGCGACTGATCGGTCTCGAACTCGACGGGCGCGTCGGACAGCGACTTCACCGTGTCGCCGAGCAGCCGGGCCGGCACGAGGGCGATCCCCGCCTCCTGGACCTGGACCTCGATCGACAGCCGCGCCGAGACCTCGAGGTCGGTCGTCGTGAGCGTCAGCCGCCCGTCGTCGGTCGCCTCCATCAGCACGCCGGTGAGCGCCGGGATCCCCGGCCGGGACGACACCCCGCGCTGGACGGTCTGCAGCGCCTCGGACAGCGCGTCGCGATCACACCGGAACTTCACGTGCCCACCCCCTGCTTCTGTCCTGAAGAGTTCTCATAGACCAGTAGTAGTAGGCGCTGTGGAAAGGTGGACGGAGGCACCGTTCCTGCAGCGTAGAGCGGTTCTCCGACATGTGGATAACGGTGGGGAAACCCTGTCGGTCTGGCCGATCCGCGCGGAACGACAGGAACACTGCACCCTGGGCGCGGCGCTTGTCCACAGGCCGTGCGAGACGCGTCACGCCGCACCTCGCACGCGCCCACGGATGATCCGCGTGAGGTCCTGGACCTGGCGGAACGTCGCGTCGCGGGCCCGCATCTCGTCCTCGACCTTCTTGATGCCGTGCAGGACCGTGGTGTGGTCCCGCCCGCCGAAGATCTCGCCGATCTTGACCAGCGACAGGCCCGTGTTCTCGCGCATGAGGTACATCGCGATGTGCCGGGCGTGCGTGAGCGGCCGCGACCGGCTCTTCGAGACCAGCTCGTCGACCGAGAGCGCGAAGTACGCCGCCGTCTCCTCGAGGATCAAGCGGCGGCGGGGATCTCGGTCTCGGTCTGCGGGATCAGGTCCTGGAGCGCACGCTCGGCGAGCGCGTCGTCGATCGGCTGGCCCGTGAGCTCGGACCACGCGACCACGCGCACCAGCGCCCCCTCGAGCTCGCGCACGCTCTGGTCGAACTTCGAGGCGACGAACTCGATCACCGTCGGCCGGGACCTGGATGCGGTCGCGCTCGGCCTTGAGCTGCAGGATCGCGATCCGCGTCTCGAGGTCCGGCGGCTGCACGTCGACGCACAGGCCCCAGCGGAACCGGCTCACGAGCCGCTCCTCGAGCCCGGAGAGCTCGTGCGGCGGACGGTCGGAGGCGATCACGATCTGCTTGCCGGCGCCGTGGAGGTGGTTGAACGTGTGGAAGAACTCGGTCTGGGTCTCCTCGCGCTTGGCCAGGAACTGGATGTCGTCGACGAGCAGCACGTCGACCTCGCGATACGCGCTGGCGGAACTCGTCGCCCTGGCGCTCACGCACCGCCTTGATGAACTCGGTCACGAACTGCTCGGAGGTCACGTACTTCACGCGGAGCCCCGGCGCGAGCCGGTACATGTGGTGGCCGACCGCGATCAGCAGGTGGGTCTTGCCCGAGACCCGTTGCGCCGTAGATGAAGAGCGGGTTGTAGGCCGTGGAGGGCGTGGCCTCGGCGACCGCCATCGCGGCGGCGTGCGCGAACCGGTTGGACGGCCCGGGAACGAACGCGTCGAAGGTGTAGTTCGGGAACGGCAGCCCGGGCGCGCCGAGGGTGTCCTTGGGCGGCAGCAACTCGGGCGGCGCACCGATCGCGGCGTAGGCGGCCGGCGGGCGCTCTTCGGGGGCCCGCGCCGTGCTCGTTCCGAGCTCGCCCGCCGCGTCGCCGCGGAGCCGCTCGTCGACCGCGAACTCCACCTTCACGGGGTACCCCGACCGACTCGGCCGCCGCCTCCTCGATCATCGAGAGGTGATGGTGCTGCAGACGTTCCCGCACGAGCTGGCTGGGGACCGCCAGCTGCAGCGCCTCGCCGGACAGGGAGAGGGGCGCCACGTCGGCGAACCACATCACGACGGTCGTCTCGGGCAGCTCGGTACGGGCACGCTCGAGGACGACCGACCACACGTGACGGGCGTCGTGCTCAGGAACGGCTAGGGCCATGCGTATCCACAGAACCTTTCCACAACGGTGGAAAACCCTCTCGGGGAGCTTTGGCTGGCGGGCGGGGTACGGGGCCGCACCGCCGGGGGAAGCGCGGGGCGCACGATAGCACGGGGCTTTTCCACACGACCCGCCGAGCGGGGGGTCTTGGCACTCTTTCTGTTGTCAACCGCTTTGTCCTGCGGCGATGCAGGCCCGTATACTCTGTGACCTTGGCCGGCGAGAGCCGGCCTTCATGTCGCCTCCGACCCACCGACCGAGGAACCGATCATGGCCAAGGGCAAGCGTACGTACCAGCCGAACAACCGTCGCCGCCACAAGCGGCACGGATTCCGTCTGCGGATGCGGACCCGCGCCGGCCGCTCGATCCTCGCGGCGCGCCGCCGCAAGGGCCGCGCTCGGCTCACCGTCTGAACGCCTCCCCGTGCGTGCGCGGGAGGTCCGCCGCGTCTTCGATGAGGGACGTCCGCTGCACGGGAGGCGGGTGGTAGTGTTTCTCGCGCCCGGGACCGGGTCGTTCGCGGTCGTCGCCGCGCGTCGCGTGGGTGGCGCCGTCGAGCGGAACCGAGCCCGACGCATCCTGCGCGAGGCCTGGCGACAGGTCGCGCCGCAGGTCACAGGCGATTCCGACGCCGTCCTGGTGGCTCGAGAGGCCATCCGGGGCGCCACGACACAGGATCTGGTGGCCGAGATGACCGAGCTGCTCCGGGGCGTGACGCCCGCATGAACGCGGCACGCCGCGCCCTGTGGATCGCCGGGGCCCCCGCCCGCGGCCTCCTGCTCGGGATGATCCGTCTCTACCGCGCCACGCTCTCGGGCTGGCTCGGCGGCCAATGCCGGTTCTACCCCACGTGCTCCCACTACGCGGAAACCGCGATCCGTGCGCACGGCGCGATCAAGGGAACGGCGCTCGCGACCTGGAGGATATTGCGGTGCAACCCATTCGGTAAGGGCGGCATCGATCACGTTCCAGCGGCGCACGCACGCGCGGGGTATGAGGACGTCATACAGAGCCCCGAAGGAGCCCGCGTCTAGATGCTGGCGTTCGCTCCGTTCCAGGCGCTGCTCGACGCGATCGGCTGGGTGCTCGCTCGCATCTTCGACCTGATCCCGAACTACGGCCTGTCGATCATCGTGCTGACGCTGCTGATCCGGGTGGTCCTGCTGCCGCTCGGCATCAAGCAGATCAAGTCGATGCAGGCGATGCAGGCGATCCAGCCCCGGGTCAAAGACCTGCAGAAGAAGTACAAGGGCAACAAGCAGAAGATCCAAGAAGAGACGATGAAGCTCTACAAGGAGGCCGGCGTCAACCCGCTCGGCGGCTGCCTCCCGCTCCTGTTGCAGTTCCCGATCCTGATCGCGATGTACGCGGTGATCCGCGCTCCAGTGCTCGAGCCGGTCCAGGGCACGCCGCAGACCTACCTCGTCAAGAACAACCACCTCCCCGTCGACAGCACGCTGTTCAAGGATGTCATCACACACACCAACACGGGCCTGATCTTCGTGAACCTCCAGTGCTCGGCGCTTCAGAGCGGCACACAGGCGCAGCTCAACGACACCAAGGGTCAGCCGGTGCAGAACGGATGGGCGCTCGAGGACGGCTCGGGCAACCCGCTCCCGTACACGTCCATCGGGACCCTGAACTGCGGGAACGGCATCCCCGACAAGATCCCGTACTTCCTCCTGTTGATCGCGATGATCGGCACGACGTTCTACCAGCAGCGCCAGATGCAGAAGGCGAGCCCGCCTGGCGCGGCCTCCTCGCAGCAGCAGGCCATCATGAAGTTCATGCCCTTGATGTTCGGCATCTTCGGCTTCAGCTTCCCCGCCGGCCTGGTCCTGTACTGGATGGTGTCCAACCTCTTCCAGATCGGCCAGCAGGCGGCCCTTCTCCGGGCGGGACACATCGGACCCGACGCGCTCGACCGCCGGATCGCCGAGCAGAAGGCCCGTGCCGCGACCGAGGCCGAGAAGCCCCAGAAGAAGGGCTTCATGGCCGGGATGATGGAGCGGGCTGAGCAGGCGCGCCAGCAGCCGCCTGCCAAGGGCCGCCCGCCGAAGGGTTCCCCCAAGGGCGGAACGAAGGGCACCGGCGGGACCAAGGGCGGCCCGCGGAAGCCACCGCCCAAGAACCAGCCGCGTCCCAAGCCGAAGAAGCCGGGAGGCACCGATGGCTCGTGAGGTCGAGTGGAGCGCACCGACGGTGGACGAGGCCGTCACGGCCGCGCTGGCATCGCTGGGCGTCGAGGCCGACGTCGTCGAGGTCGAGGTGCTGCAGGAGCCCGGGTCTGAGGGTGACGAGCCCCGTGACGCCATCGTGCTGGTCCGGCTCAACGAGTCGGACGACGAGGAGCCGGCCGCCTCGACGCCGCCCGCCGCTGGGCTCGACGAGCTCGAGGAGCAGGCAGACGCCGTCGCGGACTTCGTTGACGAGCTGCTCGCGAAGATGGGCATCGATGCGATCGCCGAGCCGAACCCTCAGGGCGGGCACATGTACGTCGACATCGTCGATGGCCCCGACGACGACATGGCGCTCCTCATCGGGCGCCACGGCCAGACCCTGGAGGCGATCCAGGAGCTCGCGCGGATGGCGATCGGCCGCAGGCTCGATCAGCGCATCCGCGTGATCGTCGATGTGGAGGACTACCGGAAGCGCCGCGAGTCGCGCCTTGAGGAGGACGCCCGCGAGGCAGCGCTCCGGGTCGCGGCCGATGGCGGCGAGTACGAGTTCGACCCGATGAACGCCTACGAGCGCAAGCTCGTGCACGACGCGGTCGCCGGCGTGGACGGGGTCGAGACGGTGTCGCGGGGCGAAGAGCCGTCGCGGTACGTCGTTATCCGACCTGTGTGACTGACCCTGGGAGTCGGAGCTGACGCGTCGCCCGGCTCGCCCGAGCTCCCGCCGGCCATGCTCGCTGGCGCTCGCTGCGCTCGTGATCGTTGGCCTCTGGGATCCTCGTGCTCTTGGCGGCTACCGCCGGAATCGAGTTCGGGCCACCGTTCCGTCGGATAGCCTCGTACTTGTGTTTGAGGGAGGGCATGTTTCACGTGAAACATGAGGGTTGGGCGGGGGCGGCTGGGGCTGCTGCGCTGGGGGTGGAGCTGAGCGCTGAGGGCGAGGGCCTGCTGGGGCGATTCGAGGCGCTGGTGGTGGAGCGAGCGGCCCCCATGGGGATGATCTCCAAGGGGGATGTGGCGCGGGTTCGCGAGCGGCACCTCCTGGACTGCCTGCGAGCGGTGCCGCTGCTCGCCCGCCACGACCGGCGGATCTGCGACCTTGGGTCGGGAGCGGGTCTCCCGGGGCTGGTGTTGGCGTGCGTGCGACCCGATCTCGAGGTTGTGCTGACCGAGGTTCGGCGGAACCGGGCGGCGTTCCTCGAGTCCGCGATCGAGGAGCTGGAACTCCCCCGTGTGTCCGTCTGGGCTCGGCGGATCGAGACGCTCCACGAGCGATTCGACGTGTGCACGGCCCGGGCCTTCGCGGACCCGCGCCGATCGTGGGCGGCCGCCGATCCGCTGCTCGAGCCCCTCGGCCGGCTCATCTACTGGGCGGGCGAACGGTACGACATGAGCGCGGACGCGCCCCGAGGGGTGGAGTCCACGGTTTTCGAGACCTCGGCGCTTGCAAGGGCGGGGGCACTCGTTATCATGAGCCGGCAGTGACCAACGCCTCGTCCGGCACCTCAGCCTCGCGTACCTCCGGCTCCAGCAAGGGTGCCTCATCCACCGCATCCAAGGCCAGGCCGAAGGCGAAGCCGCGCCCGGTGGTGCCCGAGACGCCTGGAACCGCCCGCATCATCGCGATCGCGAACCAGAAGGGCGGTGTGGGCAAGTCGACGACCGCCGTGAGCCTGGGAGCGGCCCTCGCCGACGTCGGCTTCCGGGTCCTCGTGGTCGACCTGGATCCGCAGGGCAACGCCTCGACCGGGATGGGGATCCGCCACGAGGCGCGAGATATCACGGTCTACGACGTGGTGGTCGCCGAAGCGCCCGTTCGCGACGCGATCGTGCCGACCCCCGTCGAACACCTCCACGCGATCCCCTCCACGATCGACCTCGCCGGGGCGGAGATCGAGCTCGTCAGTCAGTTCTCGCGGGAGAACCGCCTGAAGAAGGCCCTCGCCGAGGTCCGTGAGGGCGTGTATGACTTCATCCTTCTCGACTGTCCGCCGAGCCTCGGGCTGCTCACGGTCAACGCCCTCGCGGCGGCCGAGGAGCTCATCGTCCCGATCCAGTGCGAGTACTACGCGCTGGAGGGCCTCGGCCAGCTCCTGCGCAACGTCTCCCTCGTGCAGCAGAACATCAACCCGGGACTGCGGCTCTCAGGGATCGTGATGACGATGTTCGACCCCCGAACGAAGCTCTCGGAACAGGTGGTTGAGGAGGTCCAGCGCTTCTTCGGCGAGCTCGTGTACGACGTCATCATCCCGAGGACCGTGCGCCTGTCCGAGGCGCCGGGCTACGGGCAGCCGATCACCGTCTACGACCCCAAGTCCAAGGGCGCCGAGTGCTACCGGGAGCTCGCTCGGGAGGTCGCCCTGCGCCCGCCGCCCGACGAGCCGATGCCGATCTTCGACGACCTCCCTATGGTGGTGATGCCGGCGGCCGACGATGCCATCGCCCGCCCGCCGATGGACGAGGCCGACCTCGAGGAAGTGCCGACCGTTCACGCGGTCATGGAGGACGTCGCCGAGGACGAGGCGACCGAGCCCGCCACGACCGACGCCGCCGAGGACGAACTCGAGGTCGAGGCGATCCAGGCCGAGGTCACCGTGGCGGTCGATGACGCGATCGTGGCAGCCGAGACCGACGAAGGTCCGGCTCTGACGCCCGCCGACGTCGAGGCGTCGCAGGCCGAGGAGACCGAGGAACGGGTCGCCGACGAGGCCGAGCCCCGCGAACTCGAGGAGACTCCCTCGCTCGCCGAGACGATCGGCGAGACCGTCGCGGCCACGGTGGCGGACGACGACGACGTGTGGGAGGAGGTCGACGAGCCGCCCACGGCGCCGCCGCGCGTCTCAGCGCCCCGGTCCCCCTCCCCACCCGGCCACCTTCCCGAACGGCGGGTCGTGGTCATCGACGAGGACGCTGCTGACTACGTGACGCCGTCCGACCCGGCGGGTTCGCCGTCGACGGGCGACGCCGCGCCCGAACCGCATCAGGCGATGGGCGACATCGGCGCCACGCTCGAGGATGACGACCAGCTGCCGAAACGCCGATGGCGACTGTTCCGCAAGGGAGGCGAGTGATGTCGAAGCGAGGTGGGCTCGGTCGAGGGCTGTCGGCGCTGATCCCGGGCGCGCCCGAGGCGGGGGAGTCGTCGACCGGATTGCTCGAGGTCCCCGTCAACGCCGTGAGGCCGAACCCGAAGCAGCCCCGGACGAACTTCGCCGACGACGAGCTCGCCTCGCTGGCGGCCTCGATCCGTGAGGTAGGGATCCTCCAGCCGATCGTCGTCCGCAAGGCCGGCGACTCCGCGTACGAGCTGGTCGCGGGCGAGCGGCGACTGCGAGCGGCCAAACAGGCGGGCCTCGCCACGGTCCCGGTCGTCGTGCGCGACACCGACGACTCCGACATCCTGCGAGAGGCCTTGATCGAGAACATCCATCGCGCGGATCTCGGCCCGATCGAGCTCGCCGAGGCCTTCCGGGCGCTGCTGGAGGACCTCTCGCTCAAGCAGGAGGAACTCGCCGAGCGGGTCGGTGTGTCGCGGTCACACATCGCGAACACGATCCGGCTGCTGCAGCTGCCGCTCGACGTCCAGCAACTGCTCACGGACTCGAAGATCCAGGCCGGGCACGCGCGCGCGCTGCTCTCGCTCGGCGATCAGGAGGCGCAGACTACCCTCGCGCTCAGGGTCGCCGCCGAGGACCTGTCGGTCCGCGAGACCGAGGAGCAAGTCCGACGCTACCTCGAGACGCCGAAGGAGGCCCCGAAGAACGCGCCGCCGGCGAAACCCGAGAACGGCGGCATGGGCGAGGTCGAGGAACTCCTGTCCGAGCAGCTGGCGACCCGCGTGCAGATCCAGATGGGCAAGAAGCGCGGCAAGGTGATCATCGAGTTCGGCTCCCCCGACGATCTCGAGCGCATCGTCTCGGAGATCATCGGCTCGGGCCCTGGGCTCGCGCCCGAGTAGCGACCACCCGCTCGCTACCGGCGTTCGACGGCCGACCGTAGGACGCGGTCGCACAGGTCCGCGAGCGACATCCCCGCCGCCTGAGCGCCCATCGGCAACAAGCTCGTCTCGGTCATCCCCGGGCTCACATTGACCTCGAGGACCCAGGGGCGGCCGTCGGCGTCCACGATCGCGTCGACCCGCGTGACGTCGCGGAGCCGCAGGGCCTCGGCAGCCAGGGCCGCCACCCCCGCGACCGCGCCGGCGACCTCACCCGGGAGTCGCGCGGGCGCGAAGTACTCCGTCGCGCCGGCCGTGTACCGGGCGGCGTAGTCGTAGACCCCGTTCTTGGGCACGATCTCGACCGCCGGGAGCGCCTCGAGCGCCGACCCGACGAGGCCGACCGCCACCTCGACGCCCGCGATCGTGCGCTCCACGATCGCGGCGCCGCTGAAGGACAGCGCGGCCATCACGGCCGCCGGCAGGTCCGGACCGCGCTCGACGAAGCCCACGCCGAGCGCGGAGCCGCTCCGCGACGGCTTCACGACGCACGGCAGACCGACCCGCTCGAGGACCCGATCGAGGGCGGCGCCCGCCCCGAGATCGCGGAGTGCCGAGCCCTCGACCGTCACCCACGCCGGGGTGTCGACCCCGGCGCGGCGGAGCGCATCCTTGGCGAGAACCTTGTCGAAGGCGACTTCGCAGTCGAAGGGTGCGGTCCCCGTGAACGGGAGGTCGAGCAGGTGGAGGAGGCGCTGGACGGTGCCGTCCTCCCCCTCTTTGCCGTGGAGGGTGAGGTAGCACAGGTCCGGCTCCCGCTCGATCAGGGATTCGACGAGCGGCGCCTCGGCCGGGTCGATGAGCCAGGCATCGTGCCCCAGCTCAACGAGTGATGTCATCACACGATGCCCTGATCGTAGCGAGACGTCGCGTTCAGGCGTACGGCCCCCGGCCAGCACCGCGACCCTCATCCGCCCAGGCTCCGGTAGAGCTGCTCCTCGTCCGCGAGGAGCGAACCGAGGCGCGCGACGCCCTCGCGGATCCGGTCCTCCGTGGGGTAACAGAACGCGAGGCGCATCTGATCCGTGCCGCGTCCGTCGGGGTAGAAGGCGGTTCCGGGGACGTAGGCGACCCTGCGCTCGACCGCCGCCGCGAGCATCGCCCGGGTGTCGACCCAGCCCGGGAGGGTGACCCAGACGTAGAAGCCACCCGCCGGGTGGGTCCACATCGCCCCGTCCGGGAACGTCTCGTGGATCGCCTCGAGCATCGCATCGCGCCGCCGGCGATAGGTGTCGACCAACGTGGCCAGGTTCGTCCGCCAGCGGTCCCCCGCGAAGTAGCGCTCGGTGACGAGCATGTTGAAGGACGAGCCGCAGAGGTCCGCGGCCTCCTTGGCCAGGACCAACCGCTGGACCACGGACTGCTCGGCGAGCGCCCACCCCACACGTACGCCGGGCGAAAAGACCTTCGAGACGGTGCCGAGGTAGATCACGTTGTCGGGGTCGAGGGTTCGCAGGGCCGGGATCGCGTCGCCCTCGAAGCGGAGCATCCCGTAGGGGTTGTCCTCGACGATCGGGACGCCGGCCTCACGGCAGAGGCCGACGAGGCGCCGGCGCCTGGCGTATGATAACGTCACACCAGTCGGGTTCCCGAAGTTCGGACAGGTGTACACGAACTTGGGTCGGTCGCCTCGGACGAACGCCTCCTCCAGCTGCTCGACGATCATGCCATCCTCGTCGAGGTCGATCTGCAGGTACCGGGGTTCGTACGCGCCGAAGGCGGTGAGCGCGCCGACGTAGGCCGGCGCCTCGACGGCGATCAGGTCGCCCGGGTCGATGAAGATCTTGCCCACGAGGTCGAGCGCCTGCTGGGCGCCGGTCGTGATCACCATGTCCTCGGGGTCGGCGGCGACCGACTCCTCGGCCATCAGCGCGACCATGCGCTCACGGAGCGCGACGTGCCCCTGACCACCCCCGTACTGGAGGGCCATCGACCCGTGCTCGTCCAGAACCTGCCGGACGACGTCGA
Organism: uncultured Actinomycetes bacterium; assembly: GCA_963816275.1. GTDB lineage: Bacteria > Actinomycetota > UBA4738 > UBA4738 > HRBIN12 > JAOUEA01. Next base: position 306,118 of record CAWFJU010000008.1, on the reverse strand, counting down.
GCACATCCTCGGAGGGCAGGGCCTGCACATAGGGCATACCGCCTGCGAGGGAGACCACGTCGGGACGGGATGCGACCGCGAACAGCGCGCGAACCTCGGAGGCCGCCATGCCCTCGGTGCGGCGGGCGTAGCGGTCGACGAACCGATCGATCGAGAACTCGGCCATGGGGAGGTCCAGCGTAGCATCGGCCTCAGCGCCGACCGGGAGCGGGAGCGGGGGCTATCACCGCCGATCGACCACCCCGGGGATGATCTCCGCGGCAAGCACTTCGAGCATCTCGAGATCGTCGAAGAGCTCGTGGTTCAGCATGATGCGCTGCACGCCCGCGTCCTCGTACTCCCGCAAGCGGGCGATGGCCTGGCCGGGGGAGCCGACGACGCACTCCGCGCGCAGGGTCTCGAGCTCATCCTCGAACGCCCCGGCCCGCATCGCTCGCCGCCGCGCCTCCTCGATCCGCTCGAGCGCCTCCGCCTCGGTGCCGCCAACGTAGCACCACGTCATCAACGAGGTCGTGAGCGTCGACTGGTCGCGCCCGTCGGCCTCGAGGCGGTCCCGCACGCGTCCGATCCGCTCGCGCACGCTGTCGGGAGGGCCGCTCACCGTATTGAACTCATCGGCCCACCGCGAGACGAGCGCGGCGACGCGCGGGCCGCCGTCGCCTCCCACGATGATGGGCGGGTGCGGCTCCTGCACGCCCTTGGGTGCGAACGGCGCCGCCTCGAGCCGATAGTGTCGTCCCTCGAACGTGACGACGTCTTCGGTGAGCAGCCGGTGCACGATCTCGAGCTGCTCCTCGAGACGGTCGAACCGCTCGACGACCGGCGGGAACGGGAAGCCGTGCGTGCGATGCTCCTCCTCCCACCATCCAGCGCCGATGCCCAGCTCGACCCGGCCGCCACTGATCCGGTCGACGGTTACGGCCGACTTCGCGAGCACGGCGGGCTCACGGAACGTCACCGGCGAGACGAGCGTGCCGAGGCGGATCGTCGTGGTCACGGCCGCCAGCCCCGCGAGGTTGGTCCACGCGTCGGAGGAACCCCGGTCGCGGCCGCCCTGCACGCTGAGGTAGTGATCCGAGGTGAAGATCGCCTCGAACCCGAGGCGTTCGGCCGCAAGCGCCGCCGCGACCCACTCCTCCCAGGTCACGCCCTCCTGGCCCTCGAGCATCAGGCAGACACGCATCGGCGCGTAGCATAGTCGGGCCATGGGATCCGGAGCCGAGCCACCCCACGCACGAGACGACGGTGGGTCGGCAGGTGAGCCCACCGAGCGCGAGCGCGCGATCCGCGCGATGGCGCTGGGCGTGATCCTCGGCCTAGCGCTCGTGATCCTCGGTCGCCGCCGGCCGTCCTAGCCGCTGAAGTAACGGCGGACGCCCGCCGCCACCGCCCGCCCGATCGCGCCGGTGACGTCCGGATCGCCCAGGCGAGCGAGCTCGGCCTCGTTCGTCTCGAACACCGGCTCGATCTGGACGGCCGGCATGCGCGTCTCTCGCAGGACGCTCGCGGTGAGCCGCTGCAGCCGCCCCCGGCGGTCCAGGGCTCCCTCGAGCTCCTCCAGGATCAGCTGCGCCAGAAGCATCCCGGCGGGAGAGTGGGTCACGAGGCTCCCGAAATACGAACACGTCGGGCCGACCGCCTCGGGCAGGCCCTCCGCCAGCCGCATCGAGAGACAGATGTCCGCCTCGAGCTCGTTCGCGGCACGGGCTCGCTCAGAGGCCGAGACAGCTCCGTCCGCGCCGTCGATCACGACCGGCTCCGCGCCCATCGACCGCAGATCGGCGGCCAGCGATGCGGCGATCGCCGTGACGGCCGGCTCGTCGGCTCCGTCGACGGTGTCGATCGCGACGATCCGCCCGTCGATCGACCCGCGCGCGTGTCGAAGCTCCTCCTCCTCGCGGACGAGCGCGCGACTCGGGGCCGATTCCTGGGGTCGCACGCGCAGCAGCGAAGCGATCATGTGCGGTCCCACGATGCCGTCGACCTCGTCGCCGACGTTGCGCTGGAACTCCCGGGCGGCGCGGTCGGTGTTGGGTCCGTAGAGGCCGTCCTCCTTGCCCGCGTCGAACCCGAGGGCGTTCAGCTTGCGCTGGAACGAGCGCACGTCGTCACCGCGGAACAGCGGCGAGTGGAGATAGAGCGTCCGGTCGCCGAGCTGCCAGCCCGCCTCGACCAGCTGTCCCCACGTATCGGGGCCGACGAGGCCGTCGATCCGGAGGTTCCGCGCGTCCTGGAACGCCCGGACCGCCCGGTCGGTCGACGCGCCGAACCGTCCCTCGAGTTCGGCCGGGTCGAGGACCGCGCCGAGCTCGAGGAGGCGTCGCTGGATGTCGAGGACCTCGGTGCCCTCGTCGCCGAGGCGGAAGATGCGCACCCATCGAGTCTGCGCTCCGCGCGCGCGGAGCGGCAACCGGGTCCCAGATTTCGGGTCAGCTCAGGTGCGGCTCGATGTCGCGCATGATCGCGTCCTTCGGGCGGGCGCCGATCACCCGGGCGACCTCCTGGCCGCCCTTGAACAGGATCAGCGAGGGGATGCTCATGACGCCGTACTGGCGCGTGGCGTCGGGGTTGTCGTCGATGTTGAGCTTGGCGACCTTCAGGGTCTCGCCCTTCTCCTGGCCGATCTCCTCGACGACCGGGGAGACCATGTGGCAGGGGACGCACCACTCGGCCCAGAAGTCCACGAGGACCGGCGCCTCGGAGTCCAGGACGGTGGTTTTGAATTCCTGGTCGGTCACGTCGCCGATGTTGGCCATGTCGTCTCGCTCCTCGTTCGTTCGCTCGGGCGGCCGCGGCCGCTCCCTAAGGTTCTCAGAACCCACCCACCCCGTGGGGATCCCCCGATCTAGGCGTGGGCTTCGGCCTCCAGCAGGTGCTCGGCGTCGATCGCGGCCTTGCAGCCCTGTCCGGCGGCCGTGACCGCCTGGCGGTAGATCGTATCGGTGACGTCGCCCGCGGCGAACACGCCCGGGACCGAGGTCGTCGTGCGCGGCTCGTCCACCTTCAGGTACCCGTCCGCGAGCTCGAGCTGACCCTCGAAGAGGGAGGTGTTCGGGGTGTGGCCGATCCCCATAAACACGCCGTCGGTCGGGAACTCGCTAACCTCGTCTGTCCGCACGTTCCGCAGCCGGACGCCCGTCACGGCGTCGTCGCCGAGGATCTCCTCGACCACGGAGTCCCAGATCACCTCGATCTTCGGGTTGTCGAGCGCCCGCCGAGCCATGATCGGCGAGGCACGGAACTCGTCCCTGCGGTGCACGATCGTGACCTTGCTCGCGAACTTGGTGAGGAACGTCGCCTCTTCCATGGCGGTGTCGCCCCCACCCACGACCACGAGCTCGCGGTCGCGGAAGAAGAATCCGTCACACGTGGCGCACGCGCTGACCCCCCGTCCGCGGAGCTTCTCCTCGCCGGGGACGTCGAGCCACTTCGCGCTGGCGCCCGTGGCGATGATGAGCGCGCGTGCGCGCCACTCCTGATCACCCGCCCAGACGCCGAACGGCCGCGAGGAGAGGTCGACCCGCGTGACGTGCACGGGGAGGATCTCGGCGCCGAAGCGGGTGGCCTGCTTCTCCATCTGCTCCATCAGTTCGGGGCCCATGATCCCGTCGCCGAACCCGGGGTAGTTCTCGACCTCGGTGGTGAGCATGAGCTGCCCGCCGGCCTCGAGGCCCTTGAGCACGAGCGGCTCGAGGTTGGCGCGGGCCGCGTAGAGCGCCGCCGTGTACCCGGCCGGTCCCGACCCGATGATGATCACGTCACGAACGTCGCCCATGCCTATCCCTCCACCGGCTTCAACGCCCACATATTCCCAAAGGCGAGGGGCCTCGCGTCAGATGCGCGTCGTGGTGAAGCTCAGGGGCTCGCAGGAGGCGCGGTCCGCGACCCAGACGCTGCTGGTGTCCGCCGGCTGTCCGGGGGCCGGCCCGTCGAGGACCACCGCGAGGTACGCGGGGGCGCCCTCGAACCTGGCGGCGATCAGTCGCGTAGGCGTTCCTGGGAACCCGGGGAACGCCTTCGACACACAGGCTTGCGCCCGTACGGTCTGAGCCGGGGTCCCGACCGGCATGCTCGCGGCGCTGCTGGTTCCTGCCGACTCCGAGGGAGGCGCCTCCCGCGCTTCGCCGGCGAGCGCCTGAACGGCGGCGGTGTCGTAGTCGGTCTGCTGCAGCTCGAGCGTGAGGCCCGCCAGCGTGTCCGCCTGGCCCACCGTCGGCCCGGTCCCGCTGGTTTCGGCCGCCCCGCGGTTCGCCGAGGGACCTGAGCCGATCTTCGGGAGGGAGACGACGACCGCAACCGCGATCACCGCGGCGGCCGCGAACCCCACGTACCGATACCAGCGGGGCGCCCCCGGAGCCGCGGAGCGCTCGCCGTCGAGCGCGGCCGTCACGGCGCGGGCGAGGTCCGGCGTCTCCGGGTCCGGGAGACCACGGAGGGCGGCACGGGCGGCCTCCGCCGCCTCGACCTCGGCGCGGCAGCGCCCGCACGTCTCCAGGTGTGCCTCGACGGTGCTCCGGTCCGGGCCGGACGAAGAACCGTCGACGTATCCGGCGAGCAGATCTTCGGGATGCGTCATCGTCCTTCCTCCGACGCTCCGGAGGCCGTGGGCGGTTCCCCCGCCAGCAGCCGGGCCAGTGCGACCCGGCCGCGGTGGACCCGCGACTTGACCGTGCCCACCGGCACCTCGAGGACGCGCGCGATCTCGTCGTAGGGCAGGTCCTCGACGTCGGCCAGCACGAGTGCGATGCGGAAGTCGTCGGGGATCTCGGCCAAGGCCCTCGTCACGTCGACCGTCCCGGCGATCTCGTCGGCATGGTCGGGAGCGCCAGGTCCCGGCTCGGGAGCGCGATCGTCGTCGGTCGCCGCCAGCGCGTGCAGCATCGGCCGACGTTTCGCGCGCCGCAGTTCGTCGTAGCAGGCGTTCACGGCGATCCGGTGCAACCACGTCGTGAAGGCCGCGTCGCCCCGGAACTGCGCGAGCTTGCGGAAGGCCGTAACGAAGGCGTCCTGCGCGGCGTCGCGGGCGTCGTCTGGGTCGGCGAGGATCCGCAGGCACACGGCGTAGATCCTCGATTGATGCAGCTCGACCAGCTCACCGAAGGCGGCCGTGTCGCCCTCCCGGGCCCGGCGCAGCAGCAGGTCGTCGGGCCGGCTCACGCGACGCTACACGGCCGACGGCCCGGCGGTCGCGGTCTCGACCACCTCGGTGTAGTGCTTCGTCGCGCTGAGGTGGAACGCCAGGTAGGTGTGCGCCGACGTCCTGAGCGTGATCTTGACCTGTCCCGTCTGCGGGTCGACGGTGCAGAAGCCGGTCTTGGGGATCTTGATCGAGTCGTCCGCCTCGCGGATCGCGGCCGCGGCTTCGTCGCAGGCGGCGCGGGCGTTCCCCGTGCGGGCGTAGGCCTCGACGGCCTCGTTCGCCGCCCGGGTCGCGACGTCGGAGACGTGGAACGTCGTGAACATGATCGAGATGGTGTCCAGCGCCGCCACGCCCACCAGGGCGAACAGCAGGGCCCAGACGATGACGAGCTTGCCCATCATCCCGGCCTCATCGTGTATCCGTGTTCGCATCAGACCTCCGTCAGCCGCGGAACCGCCTGCGGACCGCGTTCCTGACGTCATCGACCTCCGGAAGCCTGACGATAAGCGCCCCAGCGAGGAAGACAAGCAGCCCCGCAGTGACGGCCACCGCGACCTCGATGAGCCAGGTCCCGAGCCTGGCACCCGACTCGGGGAAGGGCAGCGTCACCGCCCAGGCCGTCAAGCCGGCCAGGGCCGACACGGGGACGACCTTCGCGATCGTCAGGCCGATCCGTGCGCCGTCGAGTCCACCGAGGCGTCCTCGCGCGATCACGAGTAGCGCGACGGTGCCCGCGACGTACGAGGTGGCGTGTCCGAGGGCGAGCCCAGGGATCCCGAGGTCGAGCACGAAGAAGTACACGAGGTCGGCCGCCACGTTCACCACGGCCGCGCCCACGTTCACGAGCGCGGGGGTCCGCGTGTCCTGCATCGAGTAGAAGGTCCGGGTCAGCAGCTGGAACATCGAGAAGAACGGGAGGCCGACCGCGAAGGCACGCAAGGTGTCGGCGATCAGGGTGGCGTCGTTCGCGTGGGACTCCCCGTGCTGGAACAGCAGCCGGGTGATCGGCAACGCGATCGCGATGAACCCGCACGCGGCCGGCACGATCACGACCGCGGTGTCGCGGATCCCGCGGGAGAAGAGCATGCGGACGTCGTCGAGGTTCCGATCGGACCAAGCGGCCGACATCGCGGGCAGCAGCGCCGTGAAGATCGAGACGGCGAAGATCGCGTGCGGCAGCGAGAACACGATGAAGGCGGCCGCGTACGCGGTGATACCTCCCTGGACCTGGCGGTTCAGCACGATGATCACGAGGTAGGCGAGTTGGTTCGCGGCGACGTAGACGACCACCCATCCTGCGAGCCGAGCCAGGCGGCGGAGGGCCGGGTGATCCCAGTCGAACCGGAGTCGCCAGCGGTAGCCGACCGCCCGGAGCGACGGCCACAGCGCGACGGTCATCACGACGACGCCGAGCGTCGTGCCGATCGCCAGCACGAGCTTCTGGGGGCCGGTGACGTCGGCCACGCTGGTGGGCGAGCCACCGTGCAGGACCCAGGCATAGACGCCGAACGTCGCGATCACGACGAGGTTGTTCAGGACCGGCGTGAACATCGGCGCCGCGAACCGCCGGTTCGCGTTCAGGAGGCCGCCCGCCACGGCGCCGATCCCGTAGAACACGATCTGGGGCATGAACCAGCGCAGGAAGAACGTCCCCAGCGCGAGCTGGGCCGCTTGGTCGGGTGCCTCCGAGAGTGAGTTGTAGAGCCCGATGATCTGCGGCGCGAAGACGATGCCGAGCACCGCGATCGCGCTGAGGACCACCAACGTGAGCGTCAGGACCCGGTCCGCCACCTCCCAGGAGGCCACCCGTCCGTGCTGCTGCATCCAGTCCACGAACAGCGGCACGAAGACCGAGGTGAGGATCCCGCCGAGGGCGAGCTCGTAGAGGATGTTCGGCGTGGTGTTGGCGGTCGTGTAGGTGTCGGCGAGGGCGCTGCCGGTCACGCCGATCGCCGCCACCTGCACCGAGAGCCGGAGGAACCCGGTCACGCGCGACAGGGCCGTGCCCGCGGTCATGACCGCAGCGTTGCGGACGTAGCCCGCGTCCTCGGCGGCGAAGTCGACCGGGTCGGGAGTGGGGGTCACGTCCGCCGTCGGATCACCCTCCTCACCCAGAGCGCCGCCAGGAGCATCGCCGCCGCCCCCGTGATGATGAGGGCGATGCGGTTCACCGCCGTCACGCGCACGACGAGCTGCTGCTGGTGCAGCGGGAGGTTGTTCGGCGCGCGGGTCACGACCTCGATCGTGCCGGGTCCAGCGCCGGTCGCGACCACCCGGAGGTTCACGATCTGGTTCGGGCCCTCGAGCTGGACCGTCTGGCGGTCGCCGTCGGGGAACGTGAACCGCGACGAGCGGAACTGGAGCTCGACGGTGATGGGCATCCCGCCGGGATCGCCCATGCGGATCGGGATCGTTCCCTCCCGGGCGGCGAGCGTGAAACTCTGGCTCGTGTCGGGCGCGGCGCGCTCGAACAGGGCGCTGGTTACCGCGTCCGCTCGTGCGATCCAGCGTGCGCCCGCGGGGAGGTCCTCCATGTACTCACCCGACTCCGCCATCAACAGGTCGCGTCGCAGGCGGTCCGGGACGGGGGAGTCCTGCCGCAGCATCGACTCGTAGGCGTCCACCCGGCGCCTGGCGTCCCTGATCGCATCCGCATAGGTCCGGGGGAACGCGGCGCTCGACGGTGCGGCGAGCACGGTCGTCTCGCCCACCGGGAACACCTGGCGCACGAGCTGTCGCGCCGTGACCCCGCGCAGGAAGGGGGCGTCCGCGAGACGACGCGTGAGCGGACCCCAGATCCCGGCGGGGAGATCGGACGGAAGGGCCAGCGCGGCGCCTCGGACCTCCGGCGGCACGGGCACCGGCAGCTCCTTCCAGATCGTGGCGAGCGCGCCCAGGGTCACCTGCGCCGCCAGGATCGGGTCCGCCCGGAGCACGGGGTCGGCCAGCAGGGCCGTCACGCCGGGGTCCGGGAGGACGGCGTCGACCGTCTCGCCGGCGGCGACGGCCAGCCGGCCGGTGGACAACGGCGTCCCCGTGCCCGGCGCGTCGGGCCGCTCGACCGTGTCGACGTTGCCGAGGATCGTGTGGATCCCCCGCGCCGAGAGCGTCGCCACCGATGGATCGTCGAGCGCGCCGGCCGGCGGGCGGATGACCTCGCGAACCGCGGGGGTTCCTAGCGTCGCCGCCAGCGTCTGCCGCCCGAACGACAGCTGGGTCGTCAGGTCCGGGGCGATCGCCGCCGCCAGCAAGGATGGGAGGAGCGGGGCGGAGAAGGGCATCGCGGATGGCTCGACCAGGGGGTCCTGAGCGAGTCGCGACAGGTCCTCGAGCAGGCGCGTCGCGTCGCGGGCGCCCGGCCCCTCCGGCCCCACCGTGGAGCCGTCGGTCCGCTCGTACCCGTCTCGCATCCGTGCGAGCTGCTCGAGCGTCGAGGGCTGGAGCACGAGGTCGAACGAGGCCGCTCGGTCCGGGTCCTCGGCGATCCGCAGCAGCGCGTCCAGCCTGGGTCCGCAGCACCCCTCCCTCGGCGATCGACGCCTCGAACCCGGTGGCGGTGAGGCGTCCGTCGGGCTCGAAGGCGTTCGGCGCGGTCACCTCGGCCCACCACGACAGCCGGAGCGGCTCCTCGGGCTTGCGGACCAGGTGGATCGCCGCGGAGTTCAGGGATGCGACCGGCACCCCGCCGCTCCGGAGGTCGACCTGGAGCGGGTAGACGAGCGATTCGATCGTGCTGACCCCGCCGATCGTCGACAGGTCGAGGTCGTACGAGAACAGACGCGGTTCCCCGGGGATCAGCTCGCTCTTCTTGGACGGCGTGTCGCCGAACACGGGGAACGCGCCCGGCCCGTTCACGAGGGTCTCCTCGAACAAGGTTCGGGACCGGATCGGCTGCCCGAGCGTGATGCCGAACGAGAGATCGCCGATCGGCTCCGTCCCGTCGTTACGCGCCTCGACCGTGACCGAGAGCAAGGGCTCCTTGAAGGTCGTCCAGGCCGTCTGCGCGACGAGCCGCAGGGACACGTCCGTCCGGTCCTGCGCCAGGACCCCCGGCGCGCCGGTCAAGCACGGCAGGGCCGCGAGGAACAGCGAGATGAGGGCGCGCGAGACGCGTCGGGTGGTCATGCCCGGCTCATCGTAGCGGCCCGCCCCTCAGCCCCGGAGGAGCTCGAACGCTTCCGAGATCCCGTACGCGACCGCCACGACGAGCAGGAACGCGCCGACCGCGAGGCGGAGCGTGCGCTCCTGGGTTCCGAGCGCGATCCGGGCCCCGATCATCGCGCCGGGCACGGCCCCCAGGGTGACGGCCGCGAAGATCGCCCAGTCGATGTGTCCGAGGGCCGCGTGCACGATCGTTCCCGGGATCACGAGCACCACGATCGCGAGCAACGAGGTGCCGAGCGCGCGCTTGAGCGGCATCCCGAGCCAGCCCGCGAGCAGCGGCACCATGATCAGCCCACCGCCGATCCCGAGCAACCCGCTGACGAACCCCGCGACGAGCCCGATCCCAACGTACGTCCAGGCGGTGGCCTCTCGCCTCGGCTTCGGCTCGGTCGCGCGCCGGCCACGCAGGATCCCGACCGCTTGATACGCCAACAGGAGCGCCGTGACCACCAGGAGCACGTGGGTGTCGATCACGTCCGTGAGCGCGGCGCCGACCGCGGCAGCCGCGATCCCGGGCACCGACATCCACAGGGCCGCCCGCTCGTCGATCTCGCCGGCCCGTCGGTAGGTGAGCGCGCCGGCGATCGCGGTCGGCAGGATCACCGGGAGCGGCGTCGCCAGCGCGACGATCGGCGCCGTGCCGAGCAGGACCTGGATCCCCGGGGTCATCACGATCCCGCCGCCGACCCCGAACAGTCCCGAGAGGATCCCGGCGACGAGCCCGATCAGCACGGCGACGATGAGCTCGGTCATCCGAGGAGCTCGGCGGCGCGGGCGATGACGTCTCGCTCACCGCGGTAGGCCGCCCGCTTCATCGCGCGCTCGAGCGGGAACCAGCGGATCTCCTCCATCTCGTCGTCGTGATCGGCCGGGTCGCCGCCGGTGTGCCGCATCAGGAAGAAGTGGACGGTCTTGCGGATCCGCGTGTCCTCCCATACGTAGAAATACTTCGTCTCGCCGAGGGACGCCTCGATCTCCGCGGTGAGGCCGGTCTCCTCCTGCACCTCGCGGATCGCGGCCTCCTCGTGGCTCTCGCCCTCCTCGATCCCGCCCTTCGCCAGGCCCCAGGCGAGCTCGCCGCGCCGGGTCCGCCGCGAGGCCAGCACGACCTCGATCCCGTCGTCCACGCGCCGGTAGACGACCCCTCCCGCCGATACCTCCTTGTGGACCGGGCCCTTACCGGGGGTCGTGGCGCGAGGCTTCTTCTTGCGCCGCTTCCCCGTCGTCTTCGGGGCGGGCTGGGCCTTCGGCGGGGGCTGCGCCTTCGCGCTGGGATCCGGCGACCCCGCCGATGCGGGCGCCGCCGCCGTCCCGGGCTGGCTGGGTTTGCGACGGCGTCGCCGCCGGCGCCGTCGTCCCGACCCCCCGTTCGCCGCTCCGCCGCCCTGTTCGCTCATCGCGGGCGATTCTAGGCCGCGTGCTCAGGTGGGCCGGGACGACGACCGATGTGGTTGAGAGCCCCCCTCGCGTCGGCGGGCGGGCACGGTGCACGGAACGGGAGCGACGACGTCGGTATGGACATCAACGAGCTGCTCAGATACACGGTCGAACGCGGGGCGAGCGACCTCCACCTCAAGGTGGGGAACGTCCCGTTCATCCGCGTCGATGGCGCGCTGGATCCGACGCCGTTCGCGTCGCTCACCGCCGCGGATACCGAGGTCTTCGCCGAGGCGTTGCTCACCGAGCACAAGCGGCATGAATTCGAGGACACGAACGAGGCCGACCTCGGTTACACGCTCGTCGGCGTCGGCCGGTTCCGCGTCAACATCTTCCGGCAGAGGGCGGTGGTCGGGCTCGCGGTTCGCAGGGTCCGGTCCGAGGTGCCGACGTTCGAGGAGCTCCGCCTGCCGCAGGTGATGGAGACGCTCGCGGACTCGCCGCGAGGGCTGGTCCTGATCACCGGCCCGACCGGCACCGGCAAGACCACGTCGATCGCCGCGATGATCGGCCACATCAACCGGACCCGACGCGCCCACATCGTGACGATCGAGGACCCCATCGAGGTGATGCATGACGACATCCGCTCGATCGTGCAACAGCGCGAGATCGGGATCGACACCGGCTCGTACGCATCGGCCCTCCGCCACGTGATCCGGCAGGACCCGGACGTGATCTTCATCGGTGAGATCCGCGACGCCGAATCCGCGCTGTCGGCGATCCAGGCGGCGGAGACGGGCCACCTCGTGATCTCGACCCTGCACACGATCGACTGCGTTGAGACGATCAACCGGGTGCTCGACCTGTTCCCGCCGCAGCAGCAGAAGGAGGTGCGGACGTCCTTCGCCGGGTCGCTCCGGGGGATCGTGTCGCAACGGCTCGTGACACGCGCCGACGGGAAGGGCCGTGTGCCCGCCGTCGAGGTCCTGGTGAACACCGGTCGGGTCTTCGACCGGATCGTCGATCCCGACAAGACCGACTCGATCGCCGAGGTGATCAACGAGGGGGACTTCTACGGGATGCAGTCCTTCGACCAGTCGCTCGTGCAGCTCGTGAGGGAGGGCCTCGTCGAGGAGGCCGAGGCGCGCCGCACGGCGACGAACCCGCACGACTTCGACCTGCGGCTCCGTGGCGTGCTCGACCGCGGGTCGGCGCTCCCCACCGACGAGATCGCCGGACTGCCGTTCTAGGCAGGCCCGGCGCCCGTCTCCAGCTCACCCGCGGCACGTTGCGCCCGCAGCTCCATCGGGTGGCGCCGATACCCGAACGCGATCGCGAGCGCCAGGTACACGGGGATGAAGAACGGCCCCCACACGCAGTATTGGCGGATGTGATGCCGCTCATGGGCGAGGAGCGTTCCCGTCACCGGCCGCGACGCGACGATCACGAACCCGAGCGTCATCGCGGAGCGCCCCGCGCGCGGCATCAGCGCGGTGACGCCGCGCGGGCGATCCGGTCGAAGATCAGCGCCCCGTCGGCGAGGCGCGGGACGCTGGAACGTGAGCAGCCCGACGACGAGGCCGAGCAGGGTATTCGGCAGCGTCCAGATGAAACCGAGCCAGGTGGGCACCTGCCGACGGTACCGCGCCATCCACAGGCGGTCGCTAGGCCGCGTCGTCCCAAGGGCGGCTCGGGCCCGAGGGTATCCTCGTGCGGTCATGACCGAGCCCACGTCTTCGCCCGGGGGCGCCACGATCGAGGTCGACCCGCTCGCCGACGAGCTGGGCGCCCTGTTCGAGGCCGCGGGCCATCAGCTGTACCTCGTGGGCGGGTCGGTCCGCGACCTCGTGATGGGTCGGACCCAAGGCCCCGAGGCCGACCTGGACTTCTGCACCGACGCGGCGCCGCACGAGACCACGAGGGTGATGCGCGGCGTGGGCCGATCGGATCTACCTGGTGGGCGTGAAGTTCGGGACGGTTGGCGCCCGCAAGGACGGGCGCACGCTCGAGGTGACCACGTTCCGCGAGGACGTGTACGACGAGGCCCACCGCAAGCCCGCGGTCACGTTCGCCAAGGACATCGAGACCGACCTCTCGCGCCGCGACTTCACGATCAACGCGATGGCGGTTCGGGTGCCCGGGGGCACCTTCGTCGATCCGTTCGGCGGCGTGCGCCACCTCGCGACGAAGACGCTCGATACCCCGCTGGAGCCCGAGGTCTCGTTCACCGACGATCCGCTGCGGATGCTGCGCGCCGCCCGGTTCGTGTCCCAGCTGGAGGTCACGCCCGCGCCGCGCGTCGTCGAGGCGATCGGTCGCATGCGCGAGCGCCTCTCGATCGTGAGCGCGGAGCGGATCGCCGACGAGCTCGTGAAGCTGCTGAATGGTGCGCGGCCGTCGGCCGGGCTCGAGCTGCTCGTCGACACCGGCCTGTCCGACGAGTTCCTGCCGGAGCTGTCGTCGCTGCAGCCTCGAGCAAGATCCGGTGCACCGGCACAAGGACGTGCTCCGCCATACCTACGCGGTGGTCGAGCGGTGCGAGGCCGAACCGACCGGCACGCTCCGCCTCGCCGCGCTGCTGCACGACATCGGCAAGCCCAAGACGCGCGAGATCACGCCGCAGGGCGTGACGTTCCACCACCACGAGGTGGTGGGCGCGCGCATGGCCGAGGCGCGCCTGCGCGAGCTCCGGTTCCCGAACGCGGTGATCGACGACGTCCGCACGCTCGTGGAGCTGCACCTGCGCTTCCACGGGTACGGCGAGGGCTGGAGCGACTCGGCGGTGCGCCGCTACGTGCGCGACGCCGGGCCGCTGCTCGACAGGCTGAACCAGCTCACGCGCGCCGACGTCACCACGCGGAACGCGGACCGCGCGAGCGCGTTCGCACGACTGCAGGACGACCTGGAGGAGCGGATCGCGCGCCTCGCCGAGCAGGAGAACCTCGAGGCGATGCGGCCGCCGCTCGACGGCCGGCAGGTGATGGAGCACCTCGGGCTGCCGCCGGGGCCGCAGGTCGGCGAGGCGCTCGCGTTCCTGATGGAGCACCGGATGGAGCGCGGCCCGATCGAGGAGGCCGAGGCGTTCGAGCTGCTCGACGCCTGGGCGAAGGAACGCGGGCTGGGCTAGCGGGGCGAGAGGCTCGGTGTCGGCCGTGGGATCGACCCGCAGGCCGGCGAGCCGGAACACCGTGGCGAGGGTCGCGGGATCGCCGCGCCAATGCGCGACCACCGTCTCGCGTCCGGCGCGTTTGACGAGGTGGCGCAGGACGAGCGCGGTCACGATCACGTCGTCGAACGGCCGATCACCGGCACGAACTCCGGGATCAGGTCGATCGGGTTCACGAGGTAGAGGAAGCCGAGTCCGACGACGATCTTCGAGCCGAGCGGCGTGCGCGGGTCGGCGAGCAGGCCTCGGAAGAGCGCGAGCACGTCGGGGATCGCGCGCGCGAGCTTCGCGGCGGTCATCCGCCGGCCGACGACGTAGAGCACGACGATCGCGACCGCCCAGACGGCGAGCGTGAACCCGACGACGATCAGGAACGTGCGCACGTGTCCAGGGTAGGGGAGGTCAGTCGGTACAGCGGTCGACGTGGAGGTAGCGGCGACACTCCTCGTCCGTGAGACATCCGATCGAGCTCCGGACCTGAGCGACCGGCACGTCGGCGAACCGCGGGTGGCAACCGCCCCGCGGTTCGCTCGCGCCCGTTACGCTCGGCGGGCATGAGCGACACGAGGACCGTCATCCGAGGTCGACCCGGCCCGCGGCCTCTCCGCCGCCGAGGTCGCCGAGCGCGTCGCGCGACGGCCGCACGAACGACGTCCCGGCCGCCCCCACCCGCACCGTGGCCCAGATCGTCCGCGCGAACATCTTCACGCGGTTCAACGCGATCCTCGGCGCGATGCTCGCGATCATCATCGTGGTCGGGCCCGGTGCAGGACGCGCTGTTCGGGTTCGTGCTCGTCGCGAACGCCGCTGATCGGGATCGTCCAGGAGCTGCGCGCGAAGCGCACCCTCGACCAGCTCACGCTGCTGACGGCCCCGAAGGCGCGGGTCGTGCGCGACGGCGAGGTGCTCGAGGTCGCGGTCGGTCAGGTCGTGCTGGACGACGTGCTCGAGCGCTCGCGGCGGGCGCCCAGATCGTGGTCGACGGCGAGGTCGCTCACGCACGGAGGGCCTCGAGGTCGACGAGTCGCTCCTCACCGGCGAGGCCGAACCGGTCGATCAAGCAGCCGGGCGACGAGGTGCTGTCGGGGTCGTTCGTCGCGGCGGGCATCGGGCGGTACCGCGCGACGCAAGGTGGGCGACGAGGCCTACGCGGTGCAGCTCGCCCAGGACGCCCGCCGGTTCACGCGTCACGCGCTCGGAGCTCCGCATCGGGCATCGACACGATCCTCACCTACGTCACGTTCGCGATCGTGCCGACCGCGGCGCTGCTGTTCTTCAGCCAGCTGCGCGCGCACGACTCGTGGCGCGAGGCGGTCTCCGGGGCGGTGGCCGGCACCGTCGCGATGGTGCCCGAGGGTCTGGTGCTGCTCACCTCGCTGGCGTTCGCGGTCGCCGTCGATGCGGCTCGCGCGCCAGCGCGTGCTCGTGCAGGAGCTGCAGGCGGTCGAGGGGCTCGCGCGCGTGGACGTGCTCTGCATCGACAAGACCGGCACGCTCACCGAGGGCAAGCTCTCGGTCGAACGGCTCGACCCGCTCGAGGGGGCGGACGCGAACGCCGCCGAGCGAGCGCTCGCCGCCCTCGCGGCGCACGACGCCTCGCCCGAACGCCACGATGCGCGCGATCGGCGAGCGCTATCCCGGACGCCCCGGCGGGCTGGCGCGTGGCCGACGCGGTCCCGTTCTCGTCGGCGCGCAAGTGGAGCGGGACCGCGTTCGACGGCGAGGGCGCCTGGCTCCTCGGCGCGCCCGACGTGCTCCTCGAGGGCCGCGCCGGGCCACGACGACGTGCTCGCGGCGGTCGACGCCGAGGCCGAGCAGGGGCACCGCGTGGTCCTGCTGGCGCACGCGCGACAGCGCTCGACGAGCGAGCGGCTCCCCGCGACGCTCGACGCCGGTCGCGATCGTCGTGCTCGGGCGACCTCCCGCGTCCCGACGCCGCCGACACGCTCCGCTACTTCGCCGAGCAGGACGTGACGGTGAAGGTGATCTCGGGCGACGACCCGCGCACCGTGGGCGCGATCGCGGCGCAGCCTGGGCCTGCGAGGGGCCGACGAGCCCGTTCGACGCGCGCGAGCTGCCCGAGGACGGCGACGAGCTCGGCGGGGTCGTGGAGCAGCACTCGGTGTTCGGGCGCGTCACGCCGCAGCAGAAGCGCGCGATGGTGCAAGGCGCTGCAGGCGCCACGGCCACACGGTGGCGATGACCGGCGACGGCGTGAACGACGCGCTCGCGCTGAAGGACGCCGACATCGGGGTCGCGATGGGCTCGGGCTCGCGACGCCACGCGCGCGGTCGCGCAGCTCGTGCTGCTGGACTCCAACTTCGACGCGCTGCCGCCGGTGGTGGCCGAGGGCCGCCGCGTGCTCGGCAACATCGAACGCACGTCGGGCCTCTACCTGAACGAAGACCGTCTACGCGATGCTGCTCTCGCTCGCGATCGGGGTGGCCGGGCTTCGTGTTCCCGTTCCTGCCGCGGCACCTCACGCTGATCGGCGCCCTCACGATCGGGATCCCGTCGTTCTTCCTGGCGCTCGCGCCGAACACGGACCGGTTCCGGCCGGGCTTCGTGCAGCGCGTGCTGCGGTTCGCGATCCCCGCGGGCACGCTCGCCGCGATCGCGACCTTCCTCGCCTACGCCGCTGGCGCGATCAGGAGCCGGGCGTCACGCTCGTGCGAGGCGCAGACCACGGCGGTGATGGTGCTGACCTGGATCGGGCTGCTGGTGCTCTCGATCCTCGCGGCGCCGCTCACGCGCGCGCGGCTCGCGTTGATCTGGACGATGGCCGGGCTCTTCCTGCTCGCGCTGAACCTGGAGGTCGACGAAGACCTTCTTCGCGCTCGAGCCGCCCGCCGCTGATCGTGTGGCTCGCGGCGTTCGGGATCGCGGCGATCACGTGGTCGTTCGCGCGGCTGTTCGTGCCCGGCGAGGCGCCGATCGGGCCGCGGGCGACGCGACGGCCCGACTAGTCCGTTACGGACTAGTTGATGCCGCCGGCTCGGCCGGGCGGCCAGATCACGAAGTCGGCCTTCCCGATCACCTTGTCGAGCGGCACGAACCCGAGACCGAACCGGGAGTCGAGCGAGTTCCCGCGGTTGTCGCCCATCACGAAGAGGCGTGCCCTCGGGCACCTTCGTCTTCGGGAAGTCGTCGGTCTGCTGCGTGAGGTAGGGCTCGTCGATCTTGACGCCGTCGACGTAGACGTTGCCGCCCTTGGCCCACACCGTCTCGCCGGGGAGCCCGATCACCCGCTTGATGAAGTCCTCGTTGTCGGGCGGCGCACCCCGAGGCCCTGCACGAGCCAGTGGAAGAACCCGCCGACCACGCCGCGGTCCGGCTGCTTCGACGGATCGGGGTCCTCGAACACGATGATGTCGCCGCGCCGCGGATCGTGGAAGTAGTACGGGACCTTGACCACGATCACCCGATCGCCCGGCATCAGGGTGGGCTCCATCGAGCCCGACGGGATGAAGAACGCCTGCACCAGGAACGTCTTGATCAGGAGCGCCAGGACGAACGCCATGAGGATCAGGCCCGGCAGCTCTCCGAGGAACTGGAGGACGGGATTCCGGTGCTTCTGGGGGAGTCTCGGGCTCGGGAGCCTCGAGGGAATCCCGCTCGGCGGTCGTCGTCACCCGCTCAGGGTACCGGGCGCGGCCCGCTTCGTCCGTGAGTGATCACGGTGCACCTCCACGGCCTTGAAGCTGGCCCAGACGTCGCTGCCGGGGGCGAGGCCGAGGCGCGCGACCGAACCCGCGGTGATCTCGGCCGTCAGCGGCGGCCGGCCGTCGATGCGGACCCGCGCCCGTTCGCCGTCGATCGCGACCTCGCCCACGCGCCCGTGCACGACGTTGCGGGGGGATCCCTCGGGCTCCTCCGCGTGGAGCGCCACGTCGATCGGCTTCAGGGTGGCGACGGCGCGCATCGCGTGCGCGACCGGCTCGTCGGGCGCCACCGTGATCGTCCCGAGGTCCGTCGTGAGCCTCGCGGCGCCGTCCGGGAGGGGTTCGAGCGTGCCGACGAACAGGTTCAGGCCCACCAGCTCGGCGGCGTAGGCCGATCGCGGCGCCGACCGGATCTCCTCGGGGGTGCCGGTCTGGATCTGGCGGCCCTCCTCGAGCACCGTGACGCGGTCGGCGAGCGTCAGCGCGTCCACCGGATCGTGGACGACGAGCATCGCCACCCCATCGAAGCCCGCGAGGATCGTCCTGAGCAGGTCGCGGATCTGGGCGCGAGCCGCGACGTCGACGCCGGCGAGCGGCTCGTCGAGGAGCAGCAGCCGCGGCTCGGCCGCCAGTGCGCGCGCGAGCGCGACCCGCCGCCGCTCGCCGCCCGACAGCGTCCGCGGCTTCGCGCTCGGCTCGACGGCCGGAGCGAGGTCGCGCAGCAACGCCGCCGCCCGCGCCCGCGCCGCGCGCGCGTCGGTCCCGCGTGCCCTCGGGTCCGAACGCGACGTTCTCGAGCACGGACATCGTCGGGAAGAGCAGGTCGTCCTGGAAGCAGACGCCGACCCGCCGGCGATCGGGGGGCGTGGCCTCGACCCGAACGCCGTCGAGCTCGACCGTTCCGGCGACCTCGGGCAGGAGACCGGCGAGCGCCTCCAGGACGGTGGTCTTGCCGGCCCCGTTGGGACCGACGATCGCCAGGGTCTCCCCGTCGCCGGCCTCGAGCACGACCGCGACGTCGAACGCGCCCCGGCGCACGATGAGATCGGCGCGCAGGCCCACGTCAACGGCCGCCCGTCAGGCGGTGACGCATCGAGACGAGCACGACGATCGAGATCACCACGAGGATCAACGAGAGGAAGATCGCCCCGCCGGGGTCGGTCTGCCGAGCCTGGTAGACGGCGAGCGGCAGGGTCTGGGTCCGTCCCGCCAGGTTCCCCGCGAAGGTGATCGTCGCGCCGAACTCGCCGAGCGCCCGTGCCCAGGCGAGCACGGCCCCGGCCGCCACCTGCGGCGCCAGCATCGGCAGCACGACCCGCCACATCGCCCGGCTCGGCCGCGCGCCGAGCGTGGCCGCGGCGAGCTCGTAGCGCGGGTCGATCGAGCGCAGACCGGCCTCCGTCGCGATCACGACGAGCGGCATCGAGACGAACGTCGCGGCGACGATCGCCCCCCACGTGGTGAAGGTCAGCTGGATCCCGAGGGCCTCGTGCAGCCATCGTCCGACGACGCCGCTGCGGCCGAGCGCGAAGAGCAGTCCGAGCCCGCCCACGACCGGCGGGAGCACGAGCGGGAGCACGACGACGGCGCGCAGCACGGACCGACCTGGGAACGAGCCTCGTGCGAGCACCCACGCGAGGGGCACGCCGAACAGGACCGAGAGCACGGTGGCGGCGACGGAAACCACCACCGAGAGCCTGAACGCGCTCCCGGCCCCGACGCCGCCGAGCGCCTCGCCCAGGTCACCCCAGGGCGCGCGGACGACGAGCGCGACGACGGGGAGCGCGACGAAGACCGCACCGATCGCGGCGAGGCAGACCAACGGGAGGGGAAGACGGCGATGCATCCCCCTAGCTTGCCGTGCCGAACCCGTACTCCTCAAGGCTCGCCTGGCCGGCGTCGCTCAGCACGTAGCTGACGAACTCGCCGGCGAGCGTGGCGTCGGGCGCCCCGGTGACCACCGCGATCGGGTAGGTCGCCAGCACGTTGACGTCCTCCGGGATCTCGATCGCCGTCACGTCGTTCCCCGCGGCCGACGAGACGTCCGAGGTGTAGACGATCGCGGCGTCGGCCTCGTCCGCGGTGATCTTCGCGACGACGCTGGCGTTGTCCTCCTCGTTCGAGACGACGTTGGCCTCGGCCTCCTTCAGGATGCCGGCGTTCTCGAGCGCCTCGCGAGCGTAGTCTCCGACCGGCACGCCCTCGGCCGCGAGCACGAGCTGGATCCCCGGCGTCGCGAGGTCGTCGATCGACGCGATGTCCGCCGGGTTGTCGGGGGGCGTGATGATCACGAGCCGATTCGTCGCGAAGTCCGACCGGTCGGTGACCCCGGGATCGTCCTGCACGGCGTCCATCCAGGTGCCGCTCGCGCTCGCGAAGACGTCGGCGGTCCCCTCGCTCTGGATCTGGCCGGCCAGGCTGTCCGAGGCGCCGAAGTTGAACGTGATCGTCAGCCCTTCGTGCTGCGCTTCGAAGTCGGGGCCGATCGCGTCCTGGAAGACCGCGGTGAGCGAGGACGCGGCGAAGACGGTCAGTTGGGTCTCGGCGCCGGTCGAGCCCGTGGCCGCCGAACCGCTCGAGTCGTCCGACGAACACGCGGCCCCCATAAGCATGAGCACGAAGAACACGATGATCGGTCGCTGCACGTTGCCTCCCTCCGAACAGGCGCGGAGCATACCGCTTCCACGTGGGTCGCACCAAGGGAAACCTGTTGATGGGATAGTGCGAACCTAGCGACAGGGAGAGGGCGGCGAATCGCGGACGAGCGCGAAGAACCAGCTCACCGGCACCGTGACGTCGGTGACGATCGGGGCGGTCATGGCAGAGGTCGTCGTCGACATCGGCGGTCAGACCGTGGTGGCGGCGATCACGAAGGAGTCCGCCGAGGGGCTCGGCCTCACCGCGGGATCCGAGATCACGGCCATCATCAAGGCCACCGACGTGATGATCGGCATCGACTGAGACCAACGCGGAGAGGTCAGTCCTCCGGAAGGTTCACCATCACGCTGGTGGCCTTCACGGTGGCGATCGCCTCCATGCCGGGCTCGAGTTCCATCTGATCGGCCGCCTCGCGCGTGATGAACGCGAGCACGCGGTGCGGACCCGCCTGGATCTCGACGGTCGCGGCGAGTCCGTCGCGCTTGACCTCGGTGATCACGCCCGGGAACCGGTTCCGCGCGCTGCCGGCTGCGATCGTCTCCTGCCCGTGGCGCTCGGCGAGGATGCGCGCGACCTCAGCTCGCGGGGACGAGCCGCTGCCCGCCCTCGGTCCGCTCGACGTGCAGCGACCCCGTCGCGTTCCCACCGCCGGAGCGTCTCGACGCGAACGCCGAGCATCTTGGCCGCCTCGCCGATCCGGTACGCGTCGCTCATCGGCGCGAGCTTAGTGCGGATGGGCGCAGGGTCGCCGTGGACCCCCCGTCCGGTATAGGGTTCCGCGGGGGTTCGGCCGAACCACCCGCGGCCTATCGGCCGCGCGTTCGAGAAGGAGTGACGTCGTGCTCGCAGAGATCTCGTTCAGCAACATCATCTGGGCCATCGTGTGGATCTTCTTCTTCACGATGTACCTCATGATCCTGTTCAGCGTCATCGGGGACCTCTTCCGGGACCACGAGACGTCTGGATGGGTCAAGGCGATCTGGATCCTGTTCTTCTTCATCGCCCCGTTCCTCTCGCTGCTGATCTATCTGATCGCTCGGGGCAAGGGCATGCAGAAGCGCGCCATGGCGGCCAACCAGCCCAGAAGGCGGCCTTCGACAGCTACGTGCAGTCGACCGCATCCGCGGGCAACCCGGCCGACCAGATCGCGAAGGCCAAGGAGCTGCTCGACGCCGGCACGATCTCCCAGGCGGAGTTCGACGCCATCAAGGCGAAGGCGCTCAGCTAGGTCGGACACCGCGTTCCTCGACGAGGGGTCGCCACCGCGAGGTGGCGGCCCCTCCTCGCGGTAGGGGTCAGTCGCCCCGGCGGCTCGTCAGGTCCTCGACCGCCACCGTGATCGCGAGGATCAGCGGCACGTCCTGGTCGGCCTCGATCTCGACGCCGTAGGTGTCGCGCACCCGGAACCACTTCTTCGAGATCTCGGCGACCTTGCCGTGCTCGCCCTCGATCTCGTACTCGTGGTCCACGAGGTTCCCGTGGACCTTCATGTCGTGGCCGTCCTCGATCTCGACCTTGAGGTGGTCGCGGAGCCCGACGAGCCGGTGGTGGACGGTCGCGATCTTCGTGCCGCCGCGCTCGATCGCCATCGTGTCGCGGACGTGGAGCTTGCGCTCCTGGATCTTCGCGACCTCGTTGCCCTGCGCGTCCTCCAGGATGAACGTGTCGCGGATCCGCATCGCCTTGCCGTTGACCTTGAAGACCTTGTTGCCGCCGTCGTCCTCGATCCATGAGTCGTCGCCGATCGAGGCGAGCTTCTCGCGCATCTGATAGCGGGTCTTCGGTCCGGTGTGCCGGAACATGCGGGCCTCCTCGTGCCGATGCTCGCAGTGTAGGTCCGCCGCTAGACCGCGAAGCGGACGTGCAGGATGTCGCCCTCGGCGACCTCGTAGTCCTTGCCCTCGACCCGGATCTTGCCGTGGTGCTTGGCGGCGTCCATCGAACCCTGCGCGACGAGCTCGTCGTAGCCGATCACGTCGGCGCGG
Organism: uncultured Actinomycetes bacterium; assembly: GCA_963816275.1. Lineage (GTDB taxonomy): Bacteria > Actinomycetota > UBA4738 > UBA4738 > HRBIN12 > JAOUEA01. Next base: position 283,966 of record CAWFJU010000008.1, on the reverse strand, counting down.
ATGAAGCCGCGCTCGAGGTCCGTGTGGATCACGCCGGCGGCCTCGGGCGCCTTCGCCCCGCGGCGCACCTCCCATGCCCGCGTCTCGTCCTCGCCGGTGGTGAGGAACGTGATCAGGTCGAGCGCCCGGTAGCGAGGCGTGGATCACGGCGTCGAGCCCGGGCTCCTCGACGCCGAACTCCTCGAGCAGCGCGCGCGCCTCCTCGGGGTCCATCTCGGCGGTCTCGGCCTCGATCGACGCGTACACGCCGACCGCGTCCTCCCCGTCGAGGTCCGCGGGCACGTGCGTGCCCTCCTCGAGGTTCGCGATCACGACCTGGGGCTTCAACGTCAGGGGCGCGATCCCCCGAAGGACCTCGACCTGCTGCGGGTCGAGCGTCGCGTCGCGCAGCGGCGTCTCGGCGTCGAGGGCGTCCTTGGCGGCCTGGAGCGCGGCGGTCTCGTCGTTCACCTTGCCCTTCGCGCGCTTGAGCGCCTTCTCGAGGGCGCTCTCGATCACGGCGAGGTCGGCGAGCAGCAGCTCGGCGCGAACGCTCCGCCAGCTCGGCGGCCGGCGTCGCGTCGGGCCCGAAGCAGCGGACGACGACGGCGAGCGCGTCGACCTCCCGGAGCTTCGCGATCCCCTGCGCGCTGGAGACCCCGCCCGGCACGTCGACGAACCGGACCTGGGAGGCCACGGTCTTCTTGCGAGGTCTCCATCTCGGTGAGCACCTCGAGGCGCGGATCGGGGACGGACACGACCGCGACGTTCGCCTGACCGCCGTGCGAACCGGCGCGGGTCAGCGCCGTGAACAGCGTCGACTTCCCGCTGAACGGCACCCCGACGAGTCCCACGTCCTTCATGTCCGGCAGGCTAACAGGGGGGTTCCTGCCCGGCGGGGGACGTCCGGCGCGGATCTGGGCCGTTGGGCCCGCCGATGGTCCATGGATGCATTCGATCCGTTCGTCCGACAGGTACCGCCGTTCGGGCACTGCGCCACCGAGCCGCGCGATGCCGATGTGGTTCCCGAGACCGGGCGGGGTGGGGCGCCGCCAGACCCGCCCCACTCCGCCGGGCTCTCTGCCGCGTCCGTCGGGCGCGGTCTCGTGGGATCAAGAACGGTGGGTGACTGCGGAGTGCGCCGAGGGGGCGCATCGTCCGGGCGGGCGGGGAATCCGACGGCCCCGTCCGCCCGGCGCACGTACCGGTGGACGGCCGGCGCGAACCAGAACGAGGCCCGGGCCATCCGGCCCGGGCCTCTTCGATGCTGCGACAACGGCGACGCCTCTAGCTCTTGGTCTCCCAGAAGATCTTCGCGAGGTCGTCGATCGCGTCGAGGAGCTGCTGCCCCTGCGCCGGGTCCTGGGACTTCTTGGCTTCACCGGCGAGCTTCGTGGCCTTCCAGAACTTGTCGTGAAGGTCCGGGAACTTCTCCAGGTGCTCGGGCTTGAAGTAGTCGGTCCACAGCACCCACAGGTGCTCCTTGACCATCGTGGACCGCGCTTCCTTGATCGAGATCGCGCGGGCTCGGAACACCGGGTCCTCGCTGCCCTGGTACTTCTCCTGGCAGGCCTTGACCGACTCGGCCTCGATCCGGGCCTGGGCCGGGTCGTACACGCCGCACGGCAGGTCGCAGTGCGCGTGGACGGAGCGACGTGGCTTGAGGAATGCTTCCAGCATGGAACCGCCTCCTTCTGACGAGCGTCCGCCGGAAACCTATCACCGAGGTCGGAATAGGGTCGCGGAGGTGACGGCCGCGATCTCGGTGGCGGCGGGCGTCACCTGGGCGTGCCTGCGCTTCAGGCCCCAGCGCGTCGAGATCGAGGGCGGATCGATGGCGCCGGCCCTCCTCCCGGGCGACTGGGCTCTCACCGTGGTCCCGCGTCGGTTCGATCGTGGCGACGTCGTCGTCGTCGAGCACCCGGGCCGGCCGGGGTACGAGATGGTGAAGCGGCTCGCCGGCGTCCCCGGCGACCGGGTGGGGGAGCGCCGCCTCGCGACCGACGAGTACTGGGTCGAGGGCGACCACGAGCCGGCGTCCACGGACAGCCGCCACTTCGGGCCTGTGCGTCGCGAGGCGCTCCGGGCGAAGGTGCTCATGGTGTACGGACCGGGGGATCGCCGACGCCTCGTGCGATAGCCGAGCACGTTCATCCCCGGGAGCGGTACGGTTGCCGTAAAGGAGCGGGCCGAGCGACCCGACCTATCCCCTGTGGAGCCTTCCGCCCGCATCGGTGTCCCGCCCCGCCCCGATCTCGGGGGCGATGGCTTCCCGCCACCGCCCGGCCCATGGGTGCCGACGATCCGCCCCGAGCCACCGAGACGGCGGTCGGTGGTGCCCGCCGTGGTGGCGCTCCTGGTCGTCGCGGCGCTCGTGGCGGCGGCCGTGGCGCCCATCTTCCGGGCGAACGAACTTCAACCCAGGGCCGTCGGGGCGGAGGGCGACTACTCGTACATCCTCACGACCGGCGCCGATCCGGTGCGCTGGGACCCCTGCGCGCCGATCCACTACGTGCTGAGTCGAGACGGGCTCACGACGGGCGCGATCGACGACGTCAACGGCGCGATCGACCGCATCACCGACGTCACCGGGATCGAGTTCACCTACGACGGGCTCACCGACGAGGAGCCCAGCCGCGGGCGCCGCTCGTACCAGCCGAGCCGGTACGGCGATCGCTGGGCCCCCGTGTTGATCGCCTGGGTGCATCCGGACGAGACCGACATCCCGTTCACGGACGAGGGGCACGATGCCGCCGCGGTGGCGTCGCCACAGCTCCCGGACGACCGCAGCGAGGACGTGTACGTCAGCGGCTGGGTGGCCGTCGACGTCGAGGATCCCAACCCTTCGGGCTTCGAACTCGCCGGCATGCAGGGGCCGGTGTTGCTGCACGAGCTCGCCCACGTGCTGGGGCTCGGCCATGCCGAGTCCGACGGGAACCTGATGGAGCCGTCGGGAGGGGGGGTGACCTCGTTCGGGCCGGGCGACCTCGCCGGTCTGGCGCACCTCGGCCGCGACGCCGGCTGCCTGACCAGCCCGCCCCCGGGTCCGGGCGGCGCGTTCCCCTAGCTCTCCGTCGACCCGACTGGCCGAGGAGCCCGACGTGAGGTAAGCTGTTGCACCTGCAAATGATCTGCACACGCGAAGCCGGCATCGTGGGGGCCATGATCCCCGATCGCCTCTGCTGTCCCCGCTGACACAGAGGACGCTTCGCGCACCCCGTTCCCCGCTTCATCCCTCGTTCCTCACCTCATCCGGGAGGTCTTCCGCATGTCCACGACCGTCACCACCACCGTCGACGCCCGGGGCCAGTCGTGCCCCGGCCCGCTCGTCTCGCTCGCCAAGGCCCTGAAGGACGCGGGCTCGGGTGACCTGCTCGAGCTCCTGGCCACCGACCCCGGTTCGAGGTCGGATGTGCCCAGCTGGGCCGAGATCAGCGGCAACGAGCTCCTCGAGTCCGAGGAGACCGCCGACGGCGCCTTCCGCTACCTCGTCAGGAAGGTCTGATCGTGGCCACGACCGAAGCGGGCATCGACGCCCCGACCTACGCCGAGCTCCTCGCACGGATCGAGGCCCTCGAGGCCGGCCAGAGCCAGGTCAAGAAGAAGAACAAGCTCACGATCATCGCGTGGGGCGGCGATCTGGACCGGATCTGGCCCACCACGATCCTCGCGACGACGGCCGCCGCGAGCGGGATGGAGTCGAGCGTGTTCTTCACCTTCTGGGGGCTGTTCGCGATCGTGCGACCCGACGTGCGGATCACCGGCGACAACTGGATGCAGAAGATGATGTCGGCGATGAATCCGGGCTCGGCCCAGAAGGCGAAGCTCTCGCACTACCACTTCGCCGGCGCCGGCCCGGCGATGTTCAAGAAGCTCGCGAGCAACAACCAGGTGGCCAAGCCGGAGGAGCTGATCGCGACGGCTCAGGACCTGGGCGTGCGACTGATCCCGTGTCAGATGACGATGGATCTGCTCGGGCTGAAGCGCGAGGACCTGATCGACGGGCTCGAGGAGCCGATCGGTGCCGCGACGGCGATCGCCGAGATGCGCGACGCGGCCGTGTCGTTGTTCATCTGAACGACAAGGTTCACCGGGTCGCTCGACGGGCGCGGACGTTCAGGCGGACGTAGTCGATCGCCGGCTCGGGGAGCCGCCGCGCCACCTCGTGGACGAACGCCCGCCGCTCGTCGTGCGCCATGAGCTCGACGTGATCACCCAGGCAGATCGCGTCGAGGTAGGGCTCGAGGTCCTCCGCGGGCAGCGGGGTGGGCTCCTCGTGCAGCCAGGTCTCCACCTCGACGAATCCGGCCGCCTCCAGCCTCGCGCCGGTGGCCTCCGGGGTCGCGAAGTGCTTGTGGCCCAGGTCGGCACCCATCGCTCGGAGGGCGGCCTCGACCGACGCGATGTTCCCGGCACCCCCGCACTGAGCCGCGAGCTGTCCGCCCGGTCGCAGAACGGCCGCCAGGTTTGCGAACAGGGCGTCGTGGTCGGCGATCCAGTGGAACGTGGCCGTCGAGAGGATCGCGTCCACCGGCTCGTCGATCGGGAGCGGATGCTGGAGATCGGCGACGAGGTACTCGACCCGGTCGGCGCCGAGCCGCGCGCGAGCTCGCTCGATCATCGCCCGTGAGCCGTCGAGGGCGATCACGTGACCGCGCGGAAGACGCTCGCGCAGGGTCGAGGTGACCTGCCCCGTGCCGCAGCCGGCGTCGAGCACGTGCTCGTCCCCCGCGAGATCGAGCCAGCCGACGACCCTCGTTCCCCACCGTGTCATCGGGATCGGCAGCCGGTCGTAGGTGGCGGCGTCCCAGTCGCGAGGCAGGCTCACGGCACCCACTGCTGGGCGATCCGCACGATCTCTCCGTCGAGCACGGTGATCCACCACCCCGTGTATTCCATGTTCGGGTAGTCGGTCTGGGCGGTGCCGTTCACGGCCTCACTCCAGGCCTCAAGGTTCCCGGCCTTGAGGTTGCAGCAGGTCCCCTCGGGCACGTAGCGCACGATCGCGTCCGGTGCGAGTGGCATCGTTCGGAGCTTCGGGTTGTCGTTCACGATGTAGTACCCGTTCACCGCTTCCTGGCCATCGGCGGCGGCGGCCTCCTGCGCCGCCTCGTCGGTCAGGAAGTACGCGAGGTCGAAGGTGAGCTCGGGTCCTGCGACGCCCTGCGAAACATCCTTCGCGTAGACGAAGGATCGTCCGTCAGGGAGGATGTCGCCGCTCGGGGCCGGGGAGACGCTCTCGCTGGCCTCTTCGGACGGGCTCTCGGACGGCTCGGATGACGGGCTCGGGCTCTCGGACGACGACGCCGGCGGCGCCGAGGAGGGTTGGGCATCCCCGCCGCCCGCCGCGAGCACGTACCCCACCCCGAACGCGCCGAGCATGAGGACGAGGACCACCGCGATCGCGATCGTCCGGTTCCGCCGGACCTGGCGCGCGGCGTTCGGCCTCCCGTGTCCGTTGTTCCGTGCCGCCATCGTCCGCCTCGTCTCTTGATCTGCAGGCCCGCCCCGGGTCCTGACGGTCACGATACGGCCGCGATCGTGGCATCCGTGCAACATCCGAGGTCGTTCGTGGCGCTAGTTAGCATGACGAACTATCATGTGGGCATGAACGGACGCCCCTCACCCCGCACGATCGACCTGGCGGCCCTCGCGGCCCATCTGCGGATCTCCGTGTTCCGGACTGCCAGGAGGCTGCGGTATCAAGGCGACGCCGGCGTCTCCCCCACGCTCCTCGCGGCGCTGGCCACGATCGAGCGGCACGGACCGATGACCCCCGGGGCGCTCGCCGCCCACGAGCACATCCGCAAGCCCACCACCACCCGGATCATCGGCTCGTTGATCGAGCTCGAGATGATCGAGCGCACCCCCGACCCCTTGGACGGACGCGTGGCGTGGGTGCAGATCACGGCCGAGGGCCGCAAGCTCCTGCACCGGGTGCGCCGCCGCAAGGATGCGTTCCTCTCGGCGCGACTGAAGCGCCTGACGCCCGAGGAGCTCGACACGCTCGCGCACGCCGCCGACCTCCTGGATCGCCTGACCGAGGACGACCGGTGAGCCCGCGCGTCGGCGCAGCGATCGGCCGTACCTTCTCGTCGCTCCGCACGTCGCGGAACTTCCGCCTCTACCTGTTCGGGCAGCTGGTCTCCTCCGTCGGGACCTGGATGAACTTCACGGCCGCGGCGTGGCTCGTCCTGCAGCTGACCGACAGCGGCACGGCGCTCGGCGCGAACGTCGCGCTCTACTTCCTCCCCGTCCTGCTCCTCGGGGCCTACGGCGGCGTGATCGCCGACCGCTTCGACAAGCGCCGGATCTTGATCTGGACGCAATCCGCCTACGCGGTGGTGGCGCTCACGATGTGGGGCGCCGTCGCCACCGATCTCGTGCTGGGGCGCGTGTGGATCGTGTTCGTGCTCTCGCTGGCGAGCGGGCTCGTCACGGCCTTCGACAACCCGACCCGGCAGAGCTTCTACGTGGAGATGGTCGGCGAGGAGCACGTGCGCAACGCTGTCAGCCTGAACAGCGCCGCCTTCACGGGTTCGCGCGTGATCGGACCGGCGGTCGCCGGGATCTTGATCGCCACCGTCGGGATCGCGACCTGCTTCCTCATCGACGGGCTCTCCTACGTGGCGGTGCTGACCGCGCTGCTCCTGATGCGCCAGGCTGAGCTGCATCCGCAGACGCGGAGCACGCGGGAGCGCGGCCACCTCGTCGCAGGGCTGAAGTACATCTGGCATGCCGACGAGCTCCGCCGACCGCTGATCGCGATGGCGGTCGTGTTCACGTTCGCGTTCAACTTCGCGGTCTTCGTGCCGCTGCTCGCGGATCGGACCTTCGGCGGCGACGCCGGCACGTTCGGGATGCTGTCGGCGCTCGCCGGCGTGGGCTCCTTCTTCGGAGCCATGACGATGGCGAGTCGCGCGGCCGAGCCGCAGATGCGAGGGCTGGCCCTGTGGGCCGTCGCGGCCGGCGTCGCGCTCGCGCTGTCCGGCCTGGCGCCGACCCTCCCGCTCGCCGCCGTCGCGATGGTGCCGCTCGGCTTCTCGGTCATGGCCTTCATGATCACTGGGAACACGATGCTGCAGCTGCGGGCGTTGCCCCAGGCGCGCGGGCGAGTGATGGCCCTCTACGGGATCGTGTTCCTGGGATCCACGCCGATCGGAGCGCCGATCGCGGGCGTGATCGGTCAGCGGCTCGGCCCGCAGACGGGGTTCGTCTTGAGCGGCCTCGTGGCCGCCGGGCTCGGTCTCACGCTGCTGTGGGCCAGGCGTCGTGCCGGAGCTGGGGCCCCCGTGCAGCCGGTCACGGCCTGACGGCCGGGCGCGCGTCGATCCGCAAGAGGGGTCGACGACCCCGGACGGTGGTCGGTGACGTGTGACCGAGGGGGGGTCGTCACCTGTGCCACGGGGAGGGGGTAGCGCTCCCACCGTCCGGGGTCGTCGGTGTTGCGTTGGTGCATGGCGCGGGATCCGCGCCGTCGGAGGCCGGCCGGGAGCTCTCGCTGCGTCCCTTGCCGCTCCGACCTATCGGTCGGCCGTCGAAGCGATCGCCTCCTCCGCCGAGACGATGATCACGTCGCGTTCCTCCTTGGAGAAGGCGAGCATCGAGGCGTACGAGCTGGGCTCGTCCGCACTCTGCCTGCCGTCGGGATGGGTGTTCGCGTCGCCCGCCCCGTGTGTCGCGTGATCGCCCATGGCTCCTCCGAGTGCCGTCCTGACCTGCACGATGGTGCTCCCCGGCGAGCCCAGATCCAATACCCGTGACCGGGGGAACCTAGCTACCTTGCACTAAGTAAGTAGGACTACGTATCCAGATGTAGGTAGTCCGGTCGGGGGGATCCCGGTCAGACCGTCGTCTTCACCACGTCCTGATCGATCCGCAGGAACTTGTAGCCCACGGTCGAGTTCCCGACGAGGTAGAGCTGCACGGCGGTCTTGGACGTGTAGCCCAGCGTCACCGGACCCAGGAGCGTCGTCCCCGACCCCGCAACCTTGACGCGCGTGACGTAGTTGCCCCACGACTGCTGGACCGTCTTGGAGTTGCCCTGCTTGAGCGCCGGGACCGTCATCCGGACCTTGTTCATGAGCACGTTCACGGCCGGCGCGACCGCGACCGGCCGGATCGACAACCGGAACATCCCGCGATGGGTGTTGGCCACGTCGTTCGAGTACCAGTAGAGCCGAACCTTGCCGGTCTGGTCATCGACGCAGGCCACGATCGTGTAGTTGCCGTCCATCATCACGGTCTCGTGAAGGTGGCGACCCCGAGCGGCATTCCGGTGCAGTCGGCGCCCGCCGCGTACAGCGAGAAGGTGTAGTCACCGGCCGGCATCAGGCTCGAGTACTTCTGGCGATACGCGAAGTCCTCCTTGGCCGGCACCCCGTTCACGCAGACCTCGACGGTCGCGCCCGGCACGCCCTGCACGACCCAGACCGTCGCGTCGCCGGGCGCGGCCGAGGCCGTACCCGCCGTCACCAGCAGCGACGCCGCCACGACCCCGGTCATCACGAGGGCGGACAGTTGCCTGATGCGCTTCATCCGAATGCCTCCCTTTGTCATCCCTGCGGGCTCCCGTGGCGGCTGCGGGATGGGATCGACCGCCGCGGACTCATCCCGAAGGTTCTCACCCGGGGCACGGATCCACATCGGCCGAACGGACGACCCGGCCGAGACCTTCGGACCGAACCGCGACCTCGCACGGGTCACTCGGTCAGTTCGCGGTCGATCGCCCACTCACCGTCGGGCTCGCGGCTGCTGACGTCGAGCGTCGTCCCGTCGGTCAGGGTGAGCCGGAACGTGCGGAACCGCTCGCCCTCGCGGTCGACGAGCGCCGAGCGGACGACCTCGACCGGCTCCTCGACGCCGCCCCAGACGACCGCACGCGGCCACTCCTCGGCCCGGGCTCCCTCGTGGAACCGTAGGCGGATCTCGGGCACGCCCCGGATCCAGCGGGGCAGCACCGGCGCCCACAGCAGGAAGGCGACGCCGACGGCCGCGGCGGCGCCCGCCTCGCCGATCGTCGGCAGCAGCACGACCGCGAGGAGCGCCGCCAGGAGGCGCGACAGGTTGTATGCGACGTCGTAGACCGCGAACACCCGGCCGCGGAGCCCGTCGGGGACGGCCTCCTGCACCATCGTGTCGACGGGGATCTTCTTCCAGGCGAACGAGAGGCCGATCGCGAAGCTCGCGCCCAGCACGGTCCAGCGGTCGAGGAACAGGCTCACGGCGAGCAGGGACGCGCCGCCGAGCACGAACGACCACGCGATGATCCGCTCGCGGGCGAACCGCCGGTCGAGTTGCCCGACGGTGGCGAGCCCGAGGAACACGCCGACCCCGCCGGCGCCGATCAGCCAGGAGAACGATCCCACGCCCTCGTCGAAGCGCTCCTTGAAGACGACGAGCGCGAGCACGAGCACGAGTCCCTGCCCCAGCTGGTCGACCGAGATGGAGGCGATCGGAGCGACGGCCCGAGGGGTCCGCACGATGTGTCGGATCCCGTCGGAGAACTCGACCCCGACCCGCCGGATCTGGTGTCGGAGGAGCTCGGGCGACTCGGGCAGCATGAGGGGTCGCAGATCGCTTCGGATCGTTGCCGCGATGCCCGACGCCACCAGCCAGGCGGCCGCGGCGACCGTCACGATCGCGCCGTTCCCGTAGGTGTCCGATACCAGCCCACCCGCGAAGACCCCGACGAGCAGCGCGACCGTCCCCCCGACCGTCGCGACCGAGTTCGCGGCCAGGAGGTCCTCGGTCGGGACGAGCCTGGGCACAACCGCCTGCGCGGTCGCGAGGAAGAACCGGTTCACGGAGGTGACCCACAGGGCCCCCGCGTAGAAGAGGACCGCTCGGCGGTCGGGGTTCAGGAGGACGAGGAAGACGGGGGCGGCCCGCAGGATCGGCGCGACCACCAAGATCCGTCGGCGCGACCAGCGGTCGATGAACACGCCGGCGAACGGCCCGAGGATCGAGTACGGGATGATCACGACCGCGGACGCGAGCGCGAAGCCGGCGGCGGTCGTCGCGCGGTCCGGCGAGAAGGCGAGCGAGGCGACGAGGGCGGCCTGGATGAACCCGTCGGCGGTCTGACTCACGAGCCGGATGCCGAGGAGCCGCCGGAAGTCGGGGTGTCGCAAGGCATCGCGGACGCTCCCCATCTTCCCGGCCATGGACCGAGCGTACCCGTGCGGACTACGGAAACCGCCCCGTCGCTGCCGATACCGGGGGGGTGCGACGCGCCTCGCTCTCTCTGATCCCGCCGTGATGCTGTCGACATCCCTCGCGGTCACTGGCCCCGCCGTGCCCTCCCGGGCCACGATGCCGGCCCTCGACGCTACCGGAGCGGTGCGTTCGGCGAGCCGCCCGGCCACCCCGCTCCCGAACGAGGTCCACGTCGCGGTCACTGACTACCGGTTCACGCCTGCCAACGTCGAGCTCCCCCGCGGGGGCACGATCGTCTTCGACCACCTGGGGCCCTCGCACCACAGCGCGACGGATGCGACCGGGATGCTGCTCTACGACTCGGGCAACGTGGGTCCGTCGAGTCCGCCCACCTCGTACACGTTCCAGGCGGCCGGGGTCTACCCGTTCATCTGCACGCCGCATCCGTTCATGGGCGGGCGCGTCTCCGTGCCGGTCCGGGCGGCGCCCGCCGCCGGTCCCCTCGCACGGGCGCGCGTCATCACGGTCGCCGCCGAGCCCGCTCCCGACGGGTTCGTGCTACGACGTCCAGATCCGCCGCCCCGGGTCGGGATGGACCCCCTGGCTCAGGGCGGTCGTGGAGCCGACCGCGCCCTTCTTCGCCGACGCAGGCCCGGGGACCTACCGCTTCCGAGCACGGCTCCGCGAGTCGGGCCTGGCCACGTCACGCTGGTCCGAGCCGGCCTCGGTCCGGGCGGGGTAACCGCCGCCGGGTCATCCGCGTCCGCGGTACCGTCCCCTCGGCATCCGATGAGGGGAGAGCTCCATGGTTCGTTTCAAGGTCGGCGCCCAATTCCACCCGCAGCACACCAGCATCGACGTGCTCCGGGCCGGCTGGCGCGAGGCCGATGCGCTCGGCGTTGATTCGATCTGGACGTGGGATCACTTCTATCCGCTGTACGGCGAACCCGATGGCTCCCACTTCGAGGGGTGGTCCCTGCTGGCGGCGATCGCGTGCGACACCCAGCGCGCGGAGTTCGGGGCGATGGTCACCTGCAACTCCTACCGGAACCCCGAGCTGCTCGCGGACATGGCCCGGACGATCGATCACCTGAGCCACGGCCGGATGATCCTGGGGATCGGGTCGGGCTGGTTCGAGCGCGACTACGACGAGTACGGGTATGCGTTCGGCACGAAGATCGAACGGCTCCGGGCGCTGGAAGCGGCGCTCCCACGGATCGAGGCTCGCCTCGCGAAGCTGAACCCACCGCCGGTGCGTTCGCCGCTGCCGATCCTGATCGGCGGGAGCGGCGAGAAGGTGACGCTGCGCCTCGTCGCCGAGCACGCGACGATGTGGAACAGCTTCGGCCCGCCGGAAACCTACGCAGCGAAGAACGCGATCCTCGACGGATGGTGCGCACGGATCGGCCGCGATCCCGCCGAGATCGAGCGAACCATCCTGATCGAACACGACGACCTGCAGGTCGACGCGTACCTCGAGGCCGGCGCGCAGCACCTGATCGTCGAACTCGGGACGACCGGCGACTCGCTCTTCGACCTGGACCCGGTGCGCGAACTCTTGGACCGGCGCTGACCGCACGAAGGCCGGGCGCGGGGCCCGGCCTTCGGCGTCTGGATGTCGGCGCGGCTCAGCTCGTCGGCTGGGTCTGGCGCGGCGCGTCCACGATCTGGATCGCCTGCTGGTGGCGCTGCTGCGCCTCGATGTCGGCCGGCTTACCGACGATGAAGGCCTCGACCATCTGATGCGCCTCTTCGTCGGTGAACTGCACCGGCGGCGACTTCATGAAGTACGACGAGGGGCCGACCAGCGGACCGCCGATCCCGCGGTCGAGCGCGAGCTTCGCGCAGCGCACCGCGTCGATGATCACGCCGGCGGAGTTCGGGGAGTCCCAGACCTCGAGCTTCATCTCGATCGTCAGCGGGCTGTCACCGAAGTTGCGGCCCTCCAGTCGGATCATCGCCCACTTGCGGTCCTCGAGCCACGGCACGTGGTCGCTCGGCCCGATGTGGATGTCCTCCGTGGCGAGCGGTTCCTCGAGCTGGGATTGCACGCTCTGCGTCTTCGAGATCTTCTTCGAGACGAGACGCTCACGCTCGAGCATGTTCTTGAAGTCCATGTTGCCGCCGAAGTTCAGCTGGTACGTGCGGTCGAGCTCCACGCCGCGGTCCTCGAAGAGCTTCGCGAGTACCCGGTGCGTGATCGTCGCCCCCACCTGGGACTTGATGTCGTCGCCAACGATCGGCACGCCCGCGTCGCGGAACCGCTTCGCCCACGCGAGGTCGCTCGCGATGAACACCGGCAGGGCATTCACGAACGCCACGCCCGCGTCGAGGGCGCACTGCGCGTAGTGGCGCGCGGCCTGCTCGGAGCCCACGGGCAGATAGCAGACGAGCACGTCGGCGCGGTTGTCCTTCAGGACCTGCACGACGTCGACCTCGGGCGCTTCGGACTCCGTGACGATCTCGCGGTAGTAGGTACCGAGCCCGTCGAGGGTGCGGCCCTTCTGGACGGTCACGCCGGTCGTGGGCACGTCGGAGAACGTGATCGTGTTGTTGGGCGCGGTGAAGATCGCCTCAGCGACGTCCTTGCCGACCTTCGCGGCATCGACGTCGAACGCGGCCACGACCTCGACGTCGCGGACGTGATACCCGCCCAACTCGACGTGCATCAGGCCGGGTACGCGGTCGTCGGGGTTCGCCTCCTTGTAGTACTCGAGGCCCTGGACCAGCGACGAGGCGCAGTTGCCCACGCCCACGATCGCGATTCGCACCTTGCTCATGACGTGTGCTCCTTCCTGCGGAGCGATCGTCGCTCCGTTGGCTTCGTCGTGCGGGAACGCTCCGCCGCGAGCAAGCCGACGACCCACGCGAGGTCGGACTCGGTGGCCGAGCGGCCGTGCTCCATCAGCGAGAGCGTGTAGTCGTCGACCCGGGCACGCGTGGTGCGCAGCGAGTCACTGATCGTACTGAGACGGTCCTCCAGGGTCGCCCGGCGGCGCTCCAGGAGGCGGATCCGGGTCTCGGGCGGCAGGTACCGGAAGAAGGCGAGCCGAACGCGGAACCGTGTGTCCTCGGTCGAGTTGTCGTGCGGGGTCTCCTGCAGCAGCTCCAGGAACTCGGTCTCCCCGTGCGCAGTGATGCGGTAGACATGCTTGCGACGCCCGGCCGCCGGCTGGTCGCCCTGGACGACCTCGATCGCGCCGTCGCGTTCGAGCCGGCGCAGCGTCGGGTACAGCGAGCCGTAGGAGACACGCCAGAACCCACCGAGCTGGTCGCCCAGCTCCCGGGAGAGCTGGTAGCCGTGCATCGGCTGCTCCTTGAGCAGACCGAGGATCGCGAGTTCGAGCATCTGGGTCGGGGTTCCTTCCCGGGGTCGGTGTGGCGCTTCGATATATCGAGAACATATATCGCTTCGATATATCTATATCGCCACCGGGAGGCCTCGTCAACCGTCGGGTCGTTGGGGCCGGTCCTGGATTCGGGGAAGATGGACGTCGGAGGTGACCGAGATCCGCCAACCCCCCAGCATCACCGTCCCCCGGGCTCTCTACGAGGAGTTGCGTACCGTCGCGCTCGCGTCCGGGATCGAGGTCGACGAGCATGCCGCACGCGCCCTGCGTGCCTACCTCGACGACGGCGGCCACGCGGCCGCGGTGGCAGGGTTCGCGGAGCGAGCCCGGCGACGCCATCGAGGCGCGCTCGACCTGCTCGCCGAGCCATCGAGATCCGCTACCTGACCCCCGACGACGTCGAGTCGGTCGCCGCGATCGAGGTGGGTGTGGACGCCGCCTGCGACCCCGAGACCCTGCGCGCCGCCGTCGACCTGCCGGCGGCGCGGGAGGGCGACCGCGACGCCTATCCCGGCATCCACCTGAAGGCCGCGGCGCTGCTCGAGGCGCTCGCGCGCACGAAGCCGTTCACGCGGGGGAACGACCGGATCGCGCTCCTGGCGGTCACGGTCTTCCTGAACCTGAACGGCTGGGACCTCGACGCCGAGCCCGACGAACTGGCGATGCTCACCCGGATGACCTCGCAGCGCCGGCTGACCCTGTTCGACATCGCGGCGGGGCTCGAGTCGGCGACGGTCAGGCTGACGCTGGAGTGACGGCTTCGGGCGCGGGTCGGCGGCCGGCCGCGAGCGCCATCCCCGCCGAGAGGACCCCGAGGACGCCGCACCCGATCCAGAGCGCGGTGGTGCTCACGTCGTAGATCGCGGTCCCCAGGAGCGGTCCGGCGATCGCCGCGGTCGCGTACATCATGCCGAGCGACCCCTGGTAGCGACCTCGGGCGTGCTCGGGCGCGCGGTCGGCGACGAACGCCGACGTCGAGGGTGATTCAACGATCTCCCCGAGCGTCCAGATCACGACCATCAGCGCCAGGCCGGGGAGCCCCTCCACGACGGCGAGCGTCGCGAACCCGAGTCCAACGAGCAGGGCGCCGGCCGCCACCATGCGCGTCCGTTCGTGCCGCATCGCCCACGACGTGATCGGGAGCTCGAACAGCACGACGAGGACGCCGTTCGCCGCCTGGAGGAAGCCGTACGTCGCGGTCGAGTACCCGAGATCTCGGACGTGCAGGGCGAACGTGCTCGCGTTCTGCATGTACACGACCGCGGTGAGGAAGACGGCGCCGAGGAACAGCTGGAACCCGCGGTCGGCCGCGATCGAGCGTCCGGCCGAGCCCAGGCGGCGCTCCTCGTGCTTGGTCGTTCGGGTGCCGTGCGGGAGCGCGACCAGCGCGATCACCGCGAACGCCGCCGACGTGATCGCGTCCCCGATGAAGAGCAGGTCGAAGGATCGCTCGGCGAGGAGTCCGGCCATCCCGAGCCCGACCGCCCACCCGAGGTTCAGCATCAGCCGGTAGGCGCTGAACGCCGCGACGCGATCCTCTGAGGGGACCAGGTCCGCGACGAGCGCGCTCGACGCCGGCCGGTACAGCTCGGCCACGAAGCCCAGCAGCAGGATCACGCCGACGATCGCGAGCAGGCCGTCGACCCACAGCAGGGAGAGCGTCAGGGCGGCGCCGCCGAACATCGAGCCGGCGATCGTGTTCCTCCGCCCGAGGCGATCGGCGAGCAGCCCTCCGACCCCCTGGGCCACCGTGGCTCCAAGGCCGTACGCCGCCAAGCCGAGTCCCGCCTGGGTGGCCGAGTACCCGCGTTCGGTCAGGTAGAGCGTGATGAACGGCAGGACGAACGTGCCGAGCCGGTTCACGAAGGCCCCGGCGAACAGGACCCACGCCGCTCGCGGGAGGGTTCGCAGGGTCGCCCGCAAGGAGCGACTCGGAGGAGCCTCGCTCACGCGGTCGGCCGGTGGTAGTCCATGAGGTAGTCCGGGACGTCGATCCCCGTGGCGAGCGTGGGGTCGGGCTCGGGTTCCCCGGTCGCTAGATCGAGCGGGAGGATACCGGCCCACACGGGGAGCTGAAGGTCTTCGTCGTCGTCCGTCGGTGGCCCGGTCCGGATCTTCGCCGAGGCCTCGTTGATCGGGACGGCGAGGATCATCGTCTGGCGGAACTCGTCCTCGTTCGGGAGTCGGGCCTCGGCGCCACGGCCGGGCGCGACGTGGTCGGCGAGCGCCCGCGCCATCGCGTCGAACTCGTCGCGACCGGTCACCTCCCGCGCCCGTCCGTAGACCACGACCGACCGGTAGTTCATCGAGTGGTGGAAGAGCGACCGAGCGAGCACGAGCCCGTCCACGATCGTGGCCGTGATGCACACCTCGGCGCCGTCCCGAAGGGCCCGCATCGTCTGCGACGCCCGCGAGCCGTGCACGTAGAGCGTGTCGCCGACGCGCGCATGGAGCGTGGGGATCTGCCGGGGGGAGGCGTCATCGTCGACCCACGCGACGTGCACGATCAGGGCCTCGTCCAGGATGGCGCGCACGACCGCGAGGCCGTACTCCCCGCGCTCAGGGATCCGGCGAACCCTGGCCCGGTCGGTGGGGGGCGCCGACCGGCCCGGGGCGTCCGGCTCGACCTCGGGTTCGGCGGTCAGTGCTCGTCCCAGTGGTCGCGGTGCCACCAGTGCCGGTGGCCCTCGTGCACGTAGTCCACGTGGTCGCCGTGCTGGATGGCCTCGTGGCCGCACCCCTCGCCGTGCACGTGATCGTCGTCGTGCTCGTGGCGCCGGTGCTCGACCGCGTCACCGTCCGACGGGAACGCCTCGGGGTCCTCCCAGAACTGCGGCGGGATCTTCGACATCGACGGCTCCTTCCCTCGTGACCGGCAACGCCGGTCCGGTCATGTTCATATCACCGCCGACCTCCAGTCGCATGCGCCGGGCCGCGCGGTCGAGGGCGCCGAGGAGCGGCCGGCCGAGGGCGAGCACGAGCACGCCGTTGCCCACGGCCCGGAACGTGTCCCACACGAGCGAGGTGGCGGCGTAGAACGTGAGGTAGTGACGGAGGTTCTGGGCCGGCGTGGCGTCGGGACTCCAACTCACGGCCGACCCGGCGGTCAGAAACGGCCACGACCACAGGTTCATCAGCGCGCCGAACAGGTAGCCGGCGACCACGCCGTAGGCGGCCAACGCCCAGATCCGCACCCGCCAGGAACCGCTGCGCGGCAGGAGACCGGCGCCCATCCCAACCCAGCCCACGGCCACCATCTGGAAGGGGAGCCACGGCCCGAGCCCGCCGATGAACAGCCCGCTCGCGAACGTTCCGACCGCGCCCAGCAGGAACCCGAACGAGGGACCGAACGCGTTCCCCGCCACGAGGACGACGATGAACATCGCGCTGAACCCCGCGACGAACCCGGGGAGACGGAGCGCCACCATCGCCGCGCCCAGCACGCCGAGGAGCGCGACGGCCTTCGGCCCCATCCCGCCGCGGCCGAGCTCGACGAAGAGCAGGGTCCCGAGGCAGACGAGCAGCACGACCAGGACCACGGGTCCGTCGGCGTGATGGTTCTCGTTGCCCCCGGTGAACGCGGGGAGCGCGAAGGGCCAGAGGAACGCCATCAGGCCCACGACGTTCAGGACGATCAAGGCCCCGGCGCGCAGGCGGGATCCTCCGGTGAGGGTGCGTACGCTCAGGGGCCGGGCGATCGTGGCCGAACTCACGCGAGTGCCTCCGCGACCTGTTCCGGCGTCAGCCAGCCGGGCCCGAACGCGCGCGTCATCTGCGGCGCGAAGACGTGGGAGTCGCCGAGCACCGCCCCGGGATCGCCGTCGGCGATCACCTCCCCGCCCGCCAGCATCACGACCCGGGTGGCGACGGCCGCGGCGAGCTCGACATCGTGCGTGGCGAAGAGCACCGTCCCTCCGTCGGCCGCGTGCGATCGCAGGAACCGTGCCAGGCGGTCCTTCGCCTCAGGGTCGAGACCGCGGGTCGGCTCGTCGAGCAGGAGCACGGGCGCCCTGCCGGCGGCGATCGCGGCGGTGGCGACAAGGAGCCGCTGACCCGCCGACAGGTCGCGCGGGTGATGCTTCTCGAGCTCGGCGATCCCGAGCTCGGCTAGCACGGCCTCGGGCCGGACGTCGTCGATCCCTCGCGCCTTGAGCGTGACGGCGACCTCGCCGGCGACGGTCTCGGCGAACAGCACGGATTCGGGCTCCTGGGGACACAGGGCGGCATCGATCCCTGGGCGGGGAGCGCGACCGCCGATCCGCACCGATCCCGTCGCGGGCGCATGGACGCCGGCGATCGAGCGCAGGAGCGTGGTCTTGCCGGCGCCGTTGCGCCCCATCACGGCCACGATCTCACCCTCGCCGGCCGTGAGGTCGACGTCGTGCAGGGCGGGGGCATCGCCGTGCCGCGCCGACAGGTGGCGCAGCTCCACGCGTGTGTCGCCGGGGACCGGCACGGCCGGCCTGAGCCGTTCGGGCAGCGTCCCGGCCAGCCGCCGGGCATCGCGGACCGTGAGCGGCACCGGGTCCCATCCGACCAGACGGCCGAGGCGCGCGACGGGAGGCCCGAGGGCGAGCCGTCGGATCACCGCGGCGGGATCGCCCGCGGTGACGCGGCCCTCGTCGAACCCCAGCGCGAGATCGACCTGACCGGCGACCCGTTCCAGCCGGTGTTCGGCGATGATCACGGTCATCCCCTGGTCGTGTACGAGCCGCTGCAGCGCCGCGACCACGTGCTCGGCGCCCTGAGGGTCGAGCTGCGACGTCGGCTCATCGAGGACGATGATCCTCGGACCAGCCGCGAGCGCGGCGGCGATCGCGACCCGCTGGCGCTCGCCGCCCGAGATCGACCGGACGCTCCGAGTCCGGAGCGGCTCGATGTCGAGGAGATCGAGCATCTCCTCGACGCGGCGGCGCATGTGGGCGGGGTCGACGCCCAGGTTCTCCATCCCGTAGGCGAGCTCCTCCTCGACGCGGTCGAGCACGAAGGACGCCCCCGGGTCCTGCGGGACGAACGCGACCGCGTCGGCCAGCGCGCGAGGCGGATAAGCGAGCGTGTCCCGGCCCGCCGCGTACACCCGCCCGGCGAACGTTCCACCCGTGAAGTGGGGGACGAGGCCGTTCACGACGCGCAGGAAGGTCGACTTGCCCGCGCCGGTCGGCCCGATGGCGAGCGCGAAGGTCCCCTCCTCGATCTCGAGCGTGACGTCGACGAGGGCGGGACGCGCGGCGTCCGGATAGCGGAATGAGACGGCGTCGACGCGGAGCGCCTCGGTCACGAGTCCTCCCGCGGGCGCGGGGCGAAGGCCGGGATCGCGAGCAACCCGATCGCCGCCAGGAGGGCGGGCTGCACGTCGGGCCACGCGAGCGGCGAGGTCGACGGATGTAGGTCGCCGCGCTGGGTCCAGGCGGCCGTGACGAAGACGCCGGCCGCCACGACCGAGGTCACCGAGACCACGACGGAGGCGGCGGTCCAGCGGGCCGGACGGTACCGGCTGCGGCGGCCGCGCCCGTGGCCGCGCGCGTCCATGCTCTCTGCGAGGGTGACGGCCTCCTCCATGCCGGTCTCGAGCACGGGGACGGCCAACGCCGGGAGCGTTCGCCACGACGTCGGGATCCCGCGAAGCGACTGTGCCTCGCGGACCCGGCCCACCATCGCGACCGTCCGGGGTGCGATCGACAGGGCGAGCGCGGCCGCGAGCGCCGGCTCGTGGAACCGCCGGGGGGCCAGCCGAACGACCCCGAACGGATCGGTGACCGCGTTGAAGGTCCCGAACACGATGAGCAGCGTGGCCAGGCGAGCCCCTTCCAGGGCCGCGAACGCCACGTTCCCGGCGTCGACGGTGCCCAGGAACACGAGCGCCGTACGCACCGCCATCGTGATCAGCCCGGCGATCGCGAACACCCGGAACGACCGTGCGGTCGGCCCCGGGATCCGTTGCGCCGCATAGACGAAGAAGGATACGGCCACGACGAGCGCCAGATAGAAGGGGTTGGTCGTCGTGAACGTGACCATCCCGGCGCACGTCGCCCACAGGATCCACGCGCCCGGGTGCATGCCGCTACGACCGATCATCGGCCCGCCTCCTGCGGAGCGTGAGCCAGCCGCCGGCCCCCAGGGCGGATACCGCGATGAGGGCGATCAGCGCCCCGGCCCCCGGCGCGCCCCCGCCCTTCGACGGCGCGCCCGCCAGGGTGCTCACAGGGCTGGCCTGGACGATCTCGGGGTCACCCGTGGGCGCGGAGGTTGCGGCAGGGTCGGCGTGGCTCGCGTGGCCGCCGGGCGTCGGAACGGTCGTGGGCGTGGCGGTCGCGTCGACGCCGCCGGAGCCGCCAGGATCGGAGCCGCCCGAGCCCGAGCCGCCGGATCCGGAGCCTTCACCGCCGGATCCGGAGCCGCCTCCACCGCCCGACCCGCCGCCTCCGGGCGGGGGGCTCGGGCTCGGCGTGGGAACAAGCTCGCAGACGGCGTCGAAGGCGAGCGCCGGAGGCGCGGCGTGGGTGGCGCCGGAGTCCCCCGGTCCCCAGGTCCAGCCCTCCATGTCGCCGTCGCCGATCGATGCCGACGCGGCGCCCGACCCCGCCCAGCTCCAGCCACCGTGGCCGTCGCCGTGCCAGTACCCCCAGAAGTCCGGGTAGTCGGCGAAGCAGTCGCCGCCGTCGGGGCCGATGCCGTCGAGCTGACACACCGCCTGTCCGCCGAACCCGAGTCGGTACTGCAGGCCGTACTGGCCCGCGGCGAGCTGGATCAGGTGGAGCCCGCTGACGCTCGCCCCGTCCAGCGCCACGCAGTACGTGGTCGTGCGGCTCCCGTTGTCGACGACCAGGGCGGCGTGGGGGGCGTCGGCGGCGCAGGCGGCCCCTGCCCCCGCGATCGCCGGCCCGAACGCGGGCAGCGTCAGGATCAGCGCGATCGCGAGGCCACGGACCCGGACGGCCGTCACGGGGCTAGGTGGCGCACGTTGGCGTCGGCGCGATCGGCCCGACGACCGGACCCGTGAACGGCAGCGGCTTCAGCAAGAGCCCCGGGATCGCGCCGATGGTGGCGCCGATGTCGGGCGTGCCGCGCGCGGGGCCGTCGTAGGTGTAGGCCCAGGCGCCGCAGTTCGGGTACTGGAGCGCGCGGAGCGCGACGCGCCCCCCCGTCGGGACCGCGGTGCCGGTCGCCGCGTACGCCTGCAGCACGAGCGCGGTCGAGTTCGTGTCGGTCGTGATGAAGCCGCCGGAGTAGCTCCAGCCGCCGTTGACGGCGTCACGCACCGTGTCGAAGTACGCGAACGGATCCGCGTCGAAGGTCGCGCGGTTCGCGGCCTCGAGCGCCTGCACCACGTAGGACGTGGTGTTCGAGTCCGAGGTGAAGAAGTCCCCGGCGGTGCCGTCCCAGCACGAATCGTCGTCGGTGGAGGCGTTGTATGGCTCGTCGTACGCCCATCCGCCGTCGGGGCACTGGGCGTTGCGGAGCCAGTCGGTGATCGTGAGCGACGGATTGAGCCCGGCGCTCACGAGCGCGAGGGTGGCGAGCGCGTCGTCGAACACAGCGGCGTTCCCGAACCGTCCTCCTGAGAGCGTGTGGCGGAGCTCGGAGACGAGGTTCCTGCCGCCGAAGGTGCGCGGGTCCCGGCCGGCGGCGGTCACGGCGAGCACGATCTTGGCCCGCAGCCCGATCGCGTCGACCGTGCCCGTGGCGACCTGCCGGGAGAGGTAGCCGAGTGCCTCTTTCACGATGGCGCGACCCTTGCCGACGGCGACGGCCGCGAGGATCGCGTCGGCCGTCGAGCCGATCGGGGAGAAGGCCGGGATCGACCCGTTGGGCTTCTGTCCGGACGCGATGTAGCCGAGGCCGCGTTCGGCGCGTCCCAGGTCGGTGGCGGCCAGCGCCGTCGCCGGAAGGGCGAACAGGAGCAGGCCGGTACACAGGAGGGTGAGGAACCTCGATCGGGTCGAACCCATCGGGTCGACTCCTTTCCGGGCGTCCGCGCGCCATACGGAACGACCTCCCGGTGACGGGAGGTCGGCGTCGGGGCCTGAGCCCGGCGGCGCGATCCCCTGTCCACGAGGGTCGTTCGGCCGTGCGTCGCGCAGGGCGGCCTGGCTCGTCCACCCGAAGGTGAACCTACAGTTGCGGGACAGCGCCGGAATCTGACCGGCTTCGCCTCCGCGACGCGGTGTCGGCTCGGACGCTAGCACGCCGACACCGTGCCCGCCCAATCTGAGGAACGACCGCCAGATCATGCCCCAGCGTTGCCCTTCCCTTAGCGCCGTGTTTACCGACCCCGGGGTGTCATGGAGGGCAGGACCCGACCGTCTGGAAGGTGAACCCGATGGAAACGCTTCGCCAGGAACCGACGAAGGAGCCTGCTGCCAGGAAGGCCGCTACCGTCACGCGGGTGCCGGACGCCCCCCAGCCGAGCACGCGTTCGACGCCGTGGCTGATCGCCGGCCTGATGGTCATGACCGCGGCGTTCGCCGTGCTGGCGATCTTGACGTTCGTGCCTCGGCTCCGGCCGAGCGAACCCGTCCGGCTCACCGATGCAGCGGTCTCCGCCTGGGACACGGGCGCCCCGGAGGCCTTCTCGGCCGTCTACTCGCGCGACGCCGTGGTGGTGCATGCGGACGGCACGAAGGTGACCGGTCTGAACGCGATCGTCGCCGACGCCAAGTCGTTGGGCCGCGACTTCTCGATCGTCCGCACGGGCGACGTTTCGATCACGCCCAACGGCCAGTACGCGACGGCCACGTACCGCTACAACGGCGCCGGTCACGGCGTCGGCGTCCTCGCGCTCCAGCTCGAGGGGGGCAAGGTCGTCCGGCAGTGGGAGTACGGGCTGCCTCCCGTCACCGCCCCTGCACGAACCGCAACACCGTGATGCCGCGGACGAGCTCGGTGCGCGCCGGGTCGAAGCGATAGCCCGCGGGGTGGTTCCATCCGGCGAGGTCGGCCGGCCCCGCTCCGGGGTGGGCTAGCAGGAACCGGACGAGCGCGCCTTTCAGTGACTTGTTCCAGTGCGAGACGGCCGCCAGGGAATCCGTCGGCGCGTCGCTCCAGGAAGGTCGCCGAGTACTGGGCGAGTCCGTCCGGCGCGCGCCACGCGGCCGCGTGCTCGTTCGGGAGCAGGTTCCAGACGCTGCGGCCCGACGCGCGCTCGGCGATCGCGGCCGACAGATCGATCGCGCCACCACGTCGAGAGCTTCCCGAGTCGAGGGAGGGACGAGCCCATCTTCAGTTTGTAGTCGGGGATCGGATCGCCGGGAGCGACGGCTCCCCAGAGCGCGGAGAGGATCAGGACGCAGTCGTCCAGGCGCCGCCGCGGCCCGGCCCGGAGCGATGGGGCATCGAGTGCCTCGTACAGCACCCCTGTGTAGCGGCGGATCGCGGGCAGCGTCGGCGCGAGGCCGGCGTCGCGGTTCGCCTCCGTGGCGGCCGCGAGCGCGACGCCCTTCACGCCCAGGAGCTTCTCTCGCGCGGTCGCGCTGCCCCGCATCGCGCGCGCCAGAGCGTCGAGCGCCTGCCGGCGACGGCCGTCCAAGCTCAGGGTCATCGTCCCGGGGGCCCATCGGGGTCCGTCACCACCCGGCGCCTTGCCCTCGGACGGCGGCAACAGGATCAGCGGGAGGGCGGACGACACGCGGCGACTACCGTGGGTCGTCGCCCGTGTCGCGAAGGTACCGCTCGATCTCGCTGGCGAGCTCGTCGCCTGAGGGGATCCCGTCCTCGGGCTGCTGCGCCTCGAGCCTCGTGACGAAGTCGCGGGTCTCTTCCTGCGCCTGCACGGCCGCATCGAGGCCGATCCGCTGGGCGTTCGCCTCATCCATCAACGAACCCAGCGGGATCTCGATCTCGAGGTGGCGCGCCACGTGCTCGACGAGCGCGATCGTGCCGGCCGCGTACGGCCCGCCGACGTACGGCGGCACCTGGGCGTAGAAGCCCGTGGTCGGGATCCCGGCGCCACCCACGCCGATCTCGACGACGCTGAGAGCCGCGGCGGGCACGCGCAGCAGCCCGTCCGGCCCGTGCGTCTCGCCGTGACGGAGCCGGCTCGCGTCGGAGGCCGTCGCGAATACCGGGACCGGCCGCGTGTGCGGAACGGCGGCCGGCACCGCGCCGATGCTGACCCACTCGACCACGCCGTGCGTGAGTGCGAACTCCATCACGTCGTCGGCGAGCTGCTTCCAGCGGAAGTCGGGCTCCGCTCCGTGCAGGACCAGGAGGTCGCGTCCCCCGATCCGGCGACGCCGGATCGAGAGCTCGGGGTAGTCGAGGCGGCTCAGCACCCCATCCACCACGTCGAGCACCGGCCGCCGGGACCGGTAGTCGAAGAGCGCGTCCGGATCGAGGGTCGCGACGACGTCGGCGTCGTGCGCCAGATGGTCGGCCGTGGCCGAGGCCGACCCGGCCGCGTCGATCCATCCGTCGAACGCCCCCAGCAGCACTGGCGCCGCGAGGTCGTCGAGCGGGTGGACGACGTGGATCAGGTTCACCTGCCCAGGATAGGCGGCCGCGCGATGGGCGCGCCCGCTCGCGTCGTCAGCTGCGGCGCAGATGCTGCATCTCGCGCCGGATCTTCGCCTCGGAGGGCTCGGTCCGGCGGAACGTGTCCCACCCGTGGAACGCGATCCCGATGCCCCAACCCAAGATCGGGAAGATCGGCCAGAAGAACCCGCCGCCGCTCATCGCCCAGATCACGACGAGCATCCCGTTCACCAGCACGTAGGCGAGCAGGTGCGCGGTGAACTCCTGTTTGCGTTCCAAGCGCGCGACGGCCTGCTCCCGGAGCTCGTCGTCGCCGTGCGATCCAGACTCCATCGACGTCACCTCCTGTCACCATGCTGCGGCGCGGCCGCGCCCCGCGATCCGGCCGATGGGCCGTGGCATCACGGGTCGGTCGGGTAAGGGGTCCTTTCCTGGGTGCCGATGGAGCGTCATGCGTCGGATCGTTCCTTCATCGCCGGAAACGGGCTCGTCCGGGATCGAGACCCTGATGGTCGGCGCCCTGGTCCTCCTCGTGGCGGCCGCGGTGGTCGGGGTCGGGCTGATGCTCTCCCTCGGATCGCGCCGGGGCTCAGAGCGCGCGGCGTCGACCACTCCCGGTTCCTCGCCGGCGCTCTCGGTACCGGCGCTCGCGATCGACTGCGGGGCCGACGGAGCGTCCCTGGACGGCGAGGCCGTCGATGCCTCGTCCGCCGGGGCGCCCGTTCGCGTGGTGGGCGACGAGGGAGCGGTGCTGTCCTTCGCCGCCGAGGGGACGTCGGTGTACCGCATGTGGGTGTTCGAACCCTCGGGCTCCTACCGGCTGCCGCTCGAGCCGGGAGCGTGGGGCGTCGGCTGTGCCGCGACGGGCGAGGTGAGCTCCTCGGTCGCGCTCGGCGTCTTCGAGGTGCGCGATCCCGACAACGTCTTCCTCCGTGCTCGCCCGGAGTGTCCCGCGTCGGGGTGCTGCGACGACATCGTCGACCTCCCGCCCGGGTTCGCCGACGACGATCTGGGGACCCTGCGCGACGGGTTGGCGGCCGCGGGCGTGCGTCCCACGGACACGATCGAGCGGGCGGCCTACCCCGGATCGGCCTTCTCGGCCGAACCCCCGAGCCCGCTCGTGTATCGCGTCGTTCGCGATCTGCAGATCGTCGCCCGACTCGAGGTGGCCGGCGAGGGCGACACCTGGTCCGCGAACATGACCGGCTGTCCGGCAGGCTGAGCCATCAGGCCCGGCGGTCGGACTCGGCCAGCACGTTCTTCAGCGTGGACATCGCGTTCATCGCCACGGGGAACCCCGCGATCGTCGCCGTCTGCAGGATGGCCTCCGTGAGCTCGTCGGGCGTGACCCCGGCCTTCAGGGAGGCGCGCAGATGCTGCGGGATCTGCGAGGACCGTCCCAGCGCGACGAGCGCGACCACCGCGGCGAGCTCGCGATCACGGATGGACAGCGACGGGCGCTCGTACACGTCTCCGTAGATGAACTCCACGATGGTCCGGCCGAGGTCGCCGAGTCCTTCGACCGCGCCGAGCGCCTTCTCGTCGTGCACCTCGAGGAAGCGTGCTCGTCCCCGTTCGTAGCGTTCGTCGGTCATGAAGCTCTCCCTCGGCGTGCTCGTTGGCTCAGGCGCTCGCCGGCTCGGCCGCCCCGACCTCGCCCACCTGGCGGAACCCCGCCTGCGCGTACACCCGCGCGACGTCCTGGCTCCCCGCCGACAGGCAGATCGTCTCGGCGCCTCGGCGGATCGCGTCGCCGGATCAACGCGGACGTCAGCGCGGCGCCGATCCCGCGCCGCCGGTGGGTGGCGAGGGTCGCGACCCCCACGATCTCGGTGGCGCCCTCGCATGGATTGTGACTTCCGACGGCGACCGGCACCCCGTCGATGAACGCCCCCACGGTCACGGTGCCGCCGGCACGTAGCCGCTCGCGCGTGAACGCGACGATCGCGGGATCGATCGCGGCCGCCGCCTCGCCGACGGCGCCCGGGGCGACGTCGCCGACGTCGGTGCCCGGGGTGCCGAACCCGACGATCGCGACGCCGATCAGCGTCGCGAGATCGTCGTCCTCCCCCGCGAACCGGATCTCGACGTCCTCGGGCGGAGCGACGTCGCTCGCGGCGCCGGACGGCAGGTGCATCAGCGGCATCCGTTGGGTGGTGAGGCCGGCCCCAGCCGCCGCCGGTCCGACGCCGGGGGCCAGGTCAACGACCCACTCGATCGTTTCGGGCTGTCCCAGTTCGCGCTGGCGGGCCCGGACGGCCCCGACGTCACTGGCGGTGAAGACCGAGGCACCGGGGGTGGGGCGGGCGTAGTAGCGCCAGCCGTTCCCGTCCTGCACGAAGAGCGTGAAGGGGCCGACCGTCTCGGTGCGGACCACGGGTCGAGGCACCGCGTCGAGGTAGGCGTCGATCCGTCGAAGCAGGGTCAGGTCGTCGGGCACGACGACCAGGCTACGCGGGCTCCGTCGCCGTCGACCCGGGCGGGTCCGAAGGCCCGGGGGCCGCGGGAGGTTCGACCGGCGCCGTCGCGGCGGACGTTGTCGCCGCCGGTGTCGCAGCGGCGGGCGCGATCGCGGGAGAGGCTCCGGTCAGGTCCTGTACGACCTGGATGAAGCCGTCACGATCGAGCTCTCCCCGCGCGTAGCGCATCCGCGCGTGGGCCACGGCCTCGTCGTCGCCGCCGCGGCCACCACGCGCCGGGCCGCCCGGCGGCGTCGCTCGGGACCGCGCGAGGAGCCAGATCAGCAGGCTCACGATCAGGAGCAGCAGCCCGATGATCAGCGCTCCCTGCCAACTCGACCACCAGGCCGTCTCGTGCATCGGTCCATCCGGTCGCCACCACATCTCAGTCCACCTCGCTCGTCATCGGGACGGCATCCGCCGCCGCAAGCTTCCCATCCTCGATCCTGGCGTGCCGTCGAGCGCGGACCGCCACCTGACCGTCATGCGTAACGACGACCAAGGTCACGCCCCGGTCGAGCCACAGCCGCTCGAGCAGCGCGATGATCTCGTCGCGGGTACCCTCGTCGAGGTTGCCGGTCGGTTCGTCCGCGAGGATCACGCGCGGATCCTTCACCAATGCGCGCGCGATCGCGACGCGCTGCTGCTCGCCGCCCGAGAGCTCACCGGGGAGGTGGTCGGCACGACCTCCCAGCCCCAGCGCCTCGAGGGCCGCCATCGCCCGACGTCGCCGCTCATCCGACCCCACGCCGAGCGGCACGAGGGCCGTCTCGACGTTCTCCCGCGCGTTCATCGTGGGGATCAGGTTGAACGACTGGAACACGAACCCGAAGGCCTGGGCCCGCAGTGCCGCGAGATCGTCCTCGGAGAGCTCGTCGAGCGCCCGCCCCTCGTAGGACACGGTGCCCGAGGTCGGCCGATCGAGCCCGCCTAGCAATTGGAGTAGCGTGCTCTTGCCGTGGCCGGTGGGTCCCTGTATCGCGAGGAACTCGCCCTCATCGATCCGCATCGTCGCGCCGTCGAGCGCGCGCACCGTGGCGTCACCTCGCCGGTAGATCTTCGTCACATCGGTCAGGTCGTACATCGGAACTCCTCTCACGCCAGTCGTCGCATCGCGTCCGCAGGGCGCAGGCGCGCGGCGCGCCACCCACCCACGGTGCCCGCCACCAGTCCGCCCAGGAGCGAGAGACCGATCGCGGCCGCAACGAGCGACGCGCTCGATCGGCGCCCTCAGGGCGATCGAGACAGAGTCGGACAGAGGCTCGCCCCCCGGCGGGCCACCCGGACCACTCGGGATGCCGGCGCCCATCGAGGACATGGTCGCCGTCAGGGACGGGGCGACCTGTGTCACGACCCACGCCCCGGCGACCCCGATCGCGAGGCCGAGCGCGCCACCGATCAGGCCCTGCACGACGGTCTCGCCCATCACCTGGCCGACCACGCGCCGGGTGCGCCATCCGAGGGCCTTCAGGGTGCCGAGTTCGCGCGTCCTTCGGCCGACCGACGACAGCGTCAGGAGGCTCGCGAGCAAGATCCCGGCGCCGAGGACGGCGACCGCGAGCCAACGTCCGAGCGTGGAGGCGAGGTTCGAGGCGCTCGAGAGCGATCCCGACGTCTGCGCGGCCAGATCGCTCGCCGTGGAGACGGTCGCGTCTGGGAACGCATCCTTGATCGACGCCTTCGCGATCGAGATCGACGTCGAGTCGGCCGCCCGCACGTAGATCGTGTTGACCTGACCGCCCAGATCCGCGAGCGCCTGCGCCCGTGCCAGCGGGATGTAGATGTCGGAGCCCGCCCCCTGGGCGGTCGTCGCGGCCAGGCCCACCACGGTGAACTTCGTGCCACCGAGGGTCACCGTGTCCCCGATGGCGAGTCCCTCCTGTTTCGCATACGCCTTGTCGACGATCGCGACCTTCGCGGCGGCCTCGCGATCGGCGAACGCCCGCCCGGCCGATACCTGATCGGCCGAGAGTGGACCGACGTCCGCGGCCGTGACGTCGACACCGGAGATCGATGCCGACGTTATGTCGAGTTGGCCCGGTTCGAAGGCCGGCGCGGTTGACGACGCCGACCCCGGTCCCGTGCCCTGCACCCCGCCGCCGGTATCGAAGGTCGGTAGGTCGCCCTCGATATGGAGCGAGCTCAGCGTGAGGCCGCCCGAGGCAGCGGACACGCCGTCGGCAGCGGCTACGTCGCCGACTCGAGCCGCCGCGAAGGTCGCCTGGCCGGGGTTCGGGACGATCTGGTCCCTCGAGAAGGCGTCGTTCGAGCCGATCCGGATGGGACCGCCCGGCGCCGACCCCTGGTCGGCGGTCCGCGTGACCGTGATATCGGTGCCCACCCCGTAGAGGGAATGGAGCACCGTCGACTGCGCCTCCTGCACGCCCGCGGCCATGGCGGTCACGACCACGACGAGGGCGATGCCGAGCGCGAGCCCGAGCGAGACCACGAACGCCTGCCGACGCCGTCGTCGCAGCTCGTTCGAGAGGTAGGTGAAGAACATGGGTGGATGCCCCTTTCCGTCGTCTCCAGCAGTCAAACCTGCCTCCCTCGGAGTCCGATGGGTGGTTGCTGAGCGGTTGCTGAGCGTTACGGGCAGGACTGCCAGACCGACTCAGGCTCCTCTCAGGTATCACACAGGTTCTCCAGCTAGCCTGGGGACATGAGCGAGCCGCGGGTCCTGGTGGTCGACGACGAGTCGAACATCACGGACCTCGTCTCGATGGCCCTCCGCTACGAGGGGTTCGAGGTCGAGACGGCTGCCACCGGACGCGACGCGATCCGTCTGGTCGAGCGGTTCCGGCCCGAGGTCGTGATCCTCGACGTGATGCTCCCCGATGTCGACGGCTTCGCCGTCACCGAGCGTCTCAAGAGTGCCCGCGTGAAGGTGCCGATCCTCTTCCTCACGGCGCGCGACGCTGTGGAGGACAAGGTGCGAGGGCTCACGCTCGGGGGCGACGACTACGTGACGAAGCCGTTCAGCCTCGAAGAGCTCGTCGCTCGCGTGCGGGTGCTGCTCCGCCGGGCCGGCGCCGAGGAGGAGACCGGCCGGCTGGTCTTCGCCGACCTCGAACTGGACGACGATACGCACGAGGTGCGACGCGCGGGGGAGACGGTCGACCTGACCGCGACGGAGTTCCGCCTGCTCCGCTACCTGATGCAGAACGCGCCCCGCGTGCTGTCGAAGGCGCAGATCCTGGACCACGTGTGGAACTACGACTTCGGCGGCGACGCGAACATCGTCGAGACGTACGTGAGCTATATCCGGCGCAAGCTCGACGCGGGTGGCCCGCCGTTGATCCAGACGGTCCGAGGTGTGGGGTACCGCCTGGCCGCGCCGCCCGCGGAGGATTGACCCCGTGACGCTCCGGGCACGGCTGACGCTCGTGCTGATGGTCCTCGTGGCCGCCGGCCTGATCGTGGCCGACGTGGCGACCTTCGCCGCGCTGCGGTCCTTCCTCGTGCAGCGCGTCGACCAGCAGCTGCGGGCGGCGACCGTGCCGGTCGGGCGCCTCCTGGCGTCGCCGGACGTGCCGTCGGGCGACGTCCCGCTGCCGAGCGACGGGGACGACGCCGCGGTCCCGTCGGGGACCTACGCCGTCCTCTACGATCCGAGCGGCCAGGAGGTGAACCACGTCACCTTCAGCTACGGCTCGGGTGAGGTGCCGACCCCTGAGCTGCCGCCCGATGTCCAGTCGTTCGACGGCCAGACACGGCTCACGTCGACCGGCTCGGTGGTCGGCGGATTCGCCGTTCCGGGTGATCGCCGAGCACTTCCAGGGTGGGTACACGGTCGTGGTCGCGATCCCGCTGACCGAGGTGCAGCAGACGCTCCGGCGGCTCGTGGTCGTGGCCGCGCTCGTCACCCTCGCGGTGCTCGCGGCCATGGCGGTGCTCGCCTCGACGATCGTTCGGCGCGGACTCCGGCCCCTCGAACGGATCGAGCAGACGGCCGGCGCGATCGCCGCGGGCGACCTCTCGCGCCGTGTCGAGGACGACGACGACCGCACCGAGGTGGGCCGACTCGGCGGGGCGCTCAACGTGATGCTCGGCCGGATCGAGCGCTCGATGGACGAACAGCGCGCTTCCGAGGAGGCCCTCCGGCGGTTCCTGGCCGACGCCTCGCACGAGTTGCGGACACCGCTGACCTCGATCCGGGGTACGCGGAACTGTTCCGCCGCGGCGCCGGTGACGACCCGGCCGATACCGCACTCGCGATGCGGCGCATCGAGCAGGAGAGCGCGCGGATGGGCGTGCTGGTCGACGACCTGTTGTTCCTCGCGCGTTCGGGGCGGGGCCGCCCGATCGCCCGGGAGCCGTTCGATCTCGCGCACGTGGCGACCGATGCCGCGCAGGACGCGCGTGCCGTGGACCCCGCTCGCGAGATCGAGCTCGAGACCCCTGGGTCCCTCACGATCGTGGGCGACGAGGGCCGCGTCCGTCAGGTACTCGCGAACCTGCTCTCGAACGCCCTCACCCACACCCCCGAGGGTTCGACGATCCAGGTGCGCGCGAGCACGGCCGACGGGTGGGTGGAGCTCGCCGTCACCGACCACGGGCCTGGTCTGACCCCTGACGAGTCCGCGCACATCTTCGAGGCGTTCTACCGCGCCGACCCCTCGCGGGGTCGATCGGCCGACGCGGCCGGTGCCGGCACCGGCCTGGGCCTCGCGATCGTGGCCGCGATCGCCGAGGCGCACGGTGGCTCGGCCTCGGTGTCGAGCGAGCCCGGCAAGGGCGCGACGTTCTCGGTGCGGCTCCCGGTCGCTGGTCCGCCGGACATCCCGGTGGACGAGGACGGCGAGGACCCCGGAGCGGCGTCGAGCGAGTCGGCGCCGGATCCGACCCCGCTGCCGCCTACGCCGACCGAGCCCGCCGCGCCCCCCGGAGCTTGAGCGCCAGCACGGGGCACGCAGTGACCGCGCGCTGCGCGTGCGCCGTCAGCTGCGGCGGCACCTCGCGCCCATCGATGATCGGATAGCCCCAGTCGTCCAGCCGGATCATCTCCGGCAACAGGTCGGCGCAGAGCCCGTGCCCGTCACAGGCGATCGGGTCGAGCGTCAGGGTCATCGGGTCGTCCACCGTTCCGTCCTTCATCAGTAGAGGGGGAGGAGGGCCTGGTTGGAGGGCGCGTCGCATCGGCCGTCGACCCGGTGCCGCTCGATGTCGGCGGCGAACACCTTGAGGCCGCTCCCGATGAACCGCACGGCCCCGTCCGGGAGCCGGCAGGCCCCACGGCCCTCCACGTCCTGGCTCCATCGGCGGAGGCGAGCGACCTCGTCGCGGCCGCCACCGCGGACGACGGAGCCGAGTCCGCCGGCGATCGCGGCGAGGCCGTGCACGCACGGCCCGCACTGGTTGGCGGTCTGCCCCGCGAACCACGACGCCACGCGTTCGGTCTCGCGGAGTCCACAGGCGCCACGCGGCAGGAACCAGATCACCCCGGCGCCGAACGCCGTTCCGTGCGCGGCGAGGTCGGCGTCGCTCAGCCGCACGGAGAGCGCGTGCTCGACGTCGATCCAGGCGCCGAAGTACCCGCCCACGAGCACGGCGACGACGTCCTCACGCCGCCCGCCCGCCGCGCGGAGGACGTTCGCGACCGGGGTGCCGCCGGCGACCTCGAACACGCCGGGCTTCCCGACCGCGCCCGACACCGTGACGAGGCGGCTGCCGGGCTCGTCGTCGACGCCAACCTCCCGGAACCACGTACCGCCGAACGCGGCGATCTGCGCGAGGTGCGCGAGCGTCTCGACGTTCTGGACGAGCGTCGGCCGGCCGCCGACCCCGCGTTCGAACGGACGGGGTCCCAGCGCTGGGATCGCCGGCCCGCCGCCGATCGCGCGAACGAGGGATCGCTCCTCGCCGGACAGGTAGGCACGAGGGACCCGGACGATGTGGATCGCCGCGCCGGGCCGTTCGGGTCCGCGCCGGGCCACGAGTGCCGCCTCGATCGCCTGGGCGGCGTCGTCGGTGTCGATCCCGATCTCGATCCGATCCGCCCCGACCGCCGCTGCCGCCGCGAGCGCGCCATCGAGCACGAGGTGCGGCTTCGTGGTCAGGAGCAGGCGATCCTTCCGGCTGGCGGGCTCGCTCTCGGCGCCGTTCACGACCACGACGGGTCGCCGCCGTCCCGACGCCACGGCGCGGAGCTTCGTCGCGGTGGGGAACCCGGCGCCTCCTCGCCCCAGGAGCCCGGCGTGCTCGACCTCGTCGATCAGCGCCAGATCCGCGCCGCGCCGGAGACGCGGCGGCGCCGGCATCAGCGCCCGGTGTCCAGCGAGGTCGGCCGGACCGCGCGACGCGGGCGCCGCCGCCAGGAGGCGGGGGAGCCCGACGGGGGCCTCGGGCGTGCGGGGGTCGACGGCGGCCATGACGGGCTCCCTACGCCGAGCTTCCGACGGGGGTCAGACGAACCGTGCCCTGCGTGGTGCCGGCCTGGTCCAGGATCTGCAGGGTGAGATCGATGTCCACGGCGGCGCCCGCCGCATCGGTCAGCCGCGCTGAGATCCGCCCGTCGGCGAGGGAGTCGATCGTTCCCGCGTAGCGGTTTGACGGGGTGCCCAGCGAGACCCGGCCGTGCTGCACGGCCAGGCCGCCCGAGGTGGCGGTGCCGTCGAGCACGATCTCGATCGGCATCGCCGACGTGTCGAGGGTCCCGACGATGTCGAGGACAACGGCACCGCCGGCACCGGGTTGTTCGCTCGCCTGAGCGGAGAACGCGGACGTCGACGGGAGCGTGGCGGGAGGGGCCTGCCTCGCGCCGCCAGCAGCAAGGGCCTGCGCAGGGGTGCCGGCGGTCGTCGCCCAGCCTGGTGCCAGGGGGCCGGCCACGAGCCAGGCCGCGACGGCGACCGAGCCGATGGCGGTGGCGCCGACGGCCGCGAGCCGCGGCGCGAGCTGGGGCGGCCGCACGCCATAGGCGCGCCACCACACCGCCCCGATCACGGCCGCGACGCTGACGCCCACGAGCGCGAGCATCCAGATCGCCCTGGTGTCGCTGCCGGTGCCGAGCCCGTGGACGAGCGCGAGCGGCCAGCACGCGTACGCGAGCCAATGGATCGCCTTCCACGAGCGGTACCCGAGGCGAACCCGCACGAGGCTCGTGATCACGAGGGCGAGCAACAGATCGAACGCAACCGCCCCCATACCGAGCCAGATGGGGCGGTAGACCCGCCGAACGGGATCACGGCATCCACCCAGCGGATCGGCGCGAACCCATCGAACACCGCCATCGCCACGTGGACACCCAGGAACGTGACCGCCAGCAACGAGATGTTGCGGTGCAGCCCTTGGGTGATGAACCGAGGCCAGCGGCGGCTCTCCCAGCCCACCGACCCGGTGATCCCGAGGACCACCACGCCGGTCAGCATCAGCAGCGTGATCGCGCCGGTGCCGCGCGTGAGGAACCAGAAGGCCTGCGTGCCGGTATCGCTCACGCGGCGGCCTCCAGGGGCCATCCACCCGTTCGAACGATCGTGCCGTCGAGGCGCACGAGCCGGGCCGGGAGGCCGAGGCGCTGGAGCCACATCGCGGCGCGCTCGCCCCGCACGATCGCGGCCGTGGCGGCGACGTTCGCGTCCACGCAGGTGGCGGCCGCCACGCTCACGGTGCGCCAGACCTCGGTCGCGGGGCGGCCGGTCGCGGGGTCGACCACGTGATGGACCTGCCGGCCGCCTCGCAGCCATCGGCGGACGGTGGTGCTCGACGTGGCGAGACCGCCGGCCTCGATCCGCACCGTGTGGCCCGGCTCGGCCGTGGCCGCGTGGGAGTCGGCCAGGCCGACGTCCCAACCACCGGGCGGCGGCGAACCCGCGATAGCGATGTCGCCCCCCAGGCTCACGAGGACCCCCGACCCGGTTGCGTCGGCGGCCGCCCGGGCTGACCGATCCGAGGCGAAGGCCTTGGCCGTCGCGCCCAGATCGAGTCGAACGCCGCGGGGGACCCGGACCCGCGAGCGCGCCGCGTCGACCTCCACGGTCTGCCAGCCGGGGGCGGCGCGGAGCGCTCCGATCGGGGGTCCGACGGGTTCGAGCCCCGCGAAATCACGGTCGTACCCGACCAGGAGCAACGCCTCGCCGACCGTCGGGTCCACGTCGCCGTCGGTGAGGATCGCCGCCCGCAGGGCGACCTCGATCGCCTCGATCAGCACGGGGTGGACCTCGACCCACCCGCCGGCGCCGTCGTGCAGCCGTGAGAGCTCGCTGTCGGGCCGGAACCGGCTGCAGGTGCGGTCGATCGCGTCGACCTCGGCGCGCACCGCGACGACCGCGTCGGGGAGTGCGGGAGGATCGGTGACGACCACGGTCGCCGACGTCCCGAGCGCGCGGAACGAGCAGCTCGCCGGCGGACGCATCATGAGCCTCCTGAGACGGCCTGGCCGCCGCCGAGCCCCTGGGCCGGTGGGTTCAGTGGAGGCTGCAGACCGGCGCTCCCCGTGCTCCCCCAAGGATCGTCCGGTCCGATGCCGGTGAAGCCGGGATCGGCGACACCGGGATCGGTGCGTCCGGTGCCTCCCGAGTTCGTCGTCGATGTGGCGTGCCTGCTCGCCTGCGCCACGCCGACCGAGATCAGCGTGACGGCGGAGACGGCGGCCGCGGCGACCCACCCGGTGATGGACGAGATCCGTCGGAGGCCGGCGTCACGGGCATGGGGAGTGGGCAAAGCGATCCTCCTCGTCGAGGGCGCTCCCCGCCCGGCCGGTCGGAGGTCGGAGAGAGAGGGTCCGGCCGGACGGGGTGCCTTTCGTGCACGTCTCGAGTGTGGCCGTGCAGGCTGTGGCCCCCCCGAGAGCCACCTGAGGAAACGATGAGTGTTCGAGGACCGCCCGCGGAGACTCAGTAGCGGGCGCCCACCGCGGGCGGGAGCGCGTCGAGCTCCGAACGGTCGTCCTCGGTGAGGATGATCGTTGCGGCGGAGAGGTCCTCCTCCAGGTAGCGGAGGCGCTTCGTTCCGGGGATCGGCGCGATGTTGTGGCCTTGCGCCAGCACCCACGCCAGGGCGATCTGGGCGGGGGTCGCGCCGTGGCGCTCGCCCACGGCCCGCACGCGGTCGACGATCGCGAGGTTCGCGTCGATCGCCTCGGGCGTGAACCGCGGGTTGTTCGCCCGGAAGTCCAGGTCCTCGAACGATGCGCGGGTGATCGTGCCCGTGAGGAAGCCGCGGCCCAGCGGTGAGAACGGCACGAACACGACGCCGTTCGCGAGGCACCACGGGACGACGTCGTCGAGCGCCTCGCGCGTCCACAGCGAGAGCTCCGACTGCAGGGCCGTCACCGGATGGATCGAGCGCGCCGCCTCGAGCTGCTCGATCGTCACCTCCGAGAGGCCGAGGGCGCGCACCTTCCCGGTATCGACCAGACCGGCCATCGCGCCCCACGACTCTTCGAGCGGCACGGCCGGGTCGATCCGATGCAGGTAGTAGAGGTCGATCTCGTCGACACGCAGCCGACGGAGCGAGGCCTCGACCGCCTCCACGATGTGCTCGGGTCGGGCGTCGTTCACGAGCGGGTAGCCGCCGTTCGGGCCGACCAGGAGCCCGACCTTCGTCGCGATCCCGACGCGGTCACGGACGGGTTCGAGCGCCTCGCCGACGAGCGCTTCGTTCGTGAACGGGCCGTAGACGTCCGACGTGTCGACGTGCGTGACGCCCAGCTCGACGGCCCGACGGATCAGCTCGACCGGGTCGTCGTCGGTCTCACCGAGATACCCGAAGGACATCGGCATGCAGCCGAGCCCGATGCCGCGGAACGCGTCGCGGAGGTCCACGCCGGGATGCTAGCCCGTCGTGCCGGACTCCATCCGCCGCAGCAGCCGCTGCACGGCGCGACAGATCATGATCGACTCGTCTGCGACGTCGTCGCAGAGCGAGGCGATCGGGAACGGCCGGAGCACGGTCGCCTCGAAGGTGCGATCGGCGCAATGCGTCACCGCATCGGCGATGACGACCGGCCACCCGCCTCGGACGGCGCTCACGCCGAAGGTTGACCCGCCGCTGGGGGCGACCCGAACGCAGATCCCGTGCCCGCTGTGACTGAGCGCCGCGAGCTGTACGCCGCCGGCCACGGAGAGCACTGAGACCGTCCGATCGGAGGGGCGCCCGTCCATCGGTCGCGGCAGACCGTCGATCCACCTGAGTCCATCGCCGGCGCGCGACCCGGCCGCGGCGTCGAAGCCGCCCACGCCTCCGTGGTCCACCCTGTAGTCCGTCACGACCTGGAGCGCGTCGTCCAGGCGCTGTTTGACCGCCAGATCGGCCACCGCGTCCCGTGCGCCGAGATAGGTGGGGAGGGCGATCGAGATCTCGACCGGGAGCGGGTCGTACCGAGCGGCGATCAGGCACGTGATGAGGAGTGCCGCCGCCATCGCGTTCACCGCGACCACCGGCCGGACCCGACGGACGCGATCAGGCGGTGTCTCGTCGAGGGCGCAGGATGCCACCGCCGACTCGCCGCGCGCTCGGTCGATCCGCAGCGCCAGCGGGCGCCATCCCGACGCGATCATCCCCGCGAAGAACAGCGGGATTGTCGAGCCCCAGCGCCAGAAGCTGTCCCATCGGTAGACCGTGCCGAAGAGCGTGTCGCTGAGCGCCCCCGACAGGAGGAACGCCGCGGGGGCGAGGATCCATGGCCACCATCGACGGTCCGGCCCAAGGAGCGCTCCGAAGCTCGCGATCACCGCGATCGGCAACCAGAGATCCTCGGGCTGAGGAGAGAGGGAGGCATCCATCCCGGGCACGGTCTTGCCCGCCAGGGTGGCGGCGGCCCAGATCCCGATGCCGCACGCAGTGGCCGCGATCAGCCCCGAGCGGGCTGTGGGCCTCGGCCCGAACCCGGTCGGTCCGGCGCCTCGTCGCCGCCCGCGTACCAGGGCGAACGCCACGAGCGGCGCCGCGAGCAGCACCGTATCGATCGCGATCGTGACCCCGCGGTGCAGCTCCCAGTAGGTGGCCGGTCTCTGGCCGTAGGCGAATGGCGCCTCATAGATCCCGAGGAAGGGTTGCTCCACACCGTGACGCTCCGAGAGCATCCAGGTCATGAGCCGGACCCCCGCGAGGGCCGCGAGGGGGACGAGGAGCGGAACGAACCCTGTCAGGCGCCGCCCGGTGGCGATCAACACCGCGCACGGCCCCGTGAGCGCGAGGGCGAGCAAGATGGATCCCCCGACGAAGGTGGTGGCTCCCTGCGTTGCGGTGACCTGGCACAACCAGTCGCCGGGCCGCATCTCGAGCGTCGTGCAGTAGTGCTGCATGCCGATGCGGATCCCGGCGCCCGTCGGGATCCGCATCCACGCGTACGCCGCCATCGCGGCGATCGCGAGGACCGTCACGATCCACCCGGACCGCGGACCGCGGCGCGAGACGATCGTGTGAGCACCATGGATCACCGCGTCGGCCATCTCATGGGTATCGGCGCGGCGCACCTCCGCCTTCAACCGGCCGCGTGCCCGATGGCATGATGGCGCGATGGACGAGCCGAGGCTGACCGTCGAGCAGGTCGTGGATCGCACGGGTATCGACGCCGACTTCCTGGCCGAGCTCGGAGCCGCCCGGATCGTCGAGCCTGCTGGAGACGGCACGTACCCCTCGGGCGCCGTCCGTCGTGCGCAGCTGGTGCGCGCGTGCGCCGACGCCGGCCTCTCGGTCGAGGCGATCGGTCTGGCCCTGACGAAGGGAACGCTCACCCTCGCCCCCCTCGACGCCCCGCACTACCAGCGCTGGGGCGACAAGGCCGACGTCACGTACGAACAGCTCGCTGCCCGGATCGGTGTGCCGCTGGAGGTCCTCTGCTCGATGCAGGAAGCGCTGGGGTTCCCGGCGCCCTCGCCCGACGACCGGCCGAGGAGCGACGAGGTGGAGACCATGCCGGTGCTCGCGGTCGCGTACACACAGGGCATCGACCCCAACGCCCTGATCCGGCTCTTCCGCGTGTACGGCGAGAGCCTGCGTCGGATCGCGAGCGCCGAGACCGGCCTGTGGCACGAGCAGGTCGACGTGCCGCTGCAGCAGGCGGGCATGGGCCAGCGCGAGGTCCTCGAGGCCGGAAAGGGGTTCGGGGAAGCGGTGATGCCGCTGATCGACCAAGCGGTCCTGAGCATGTACCGGCGGATGCAGGAGACCGCCTGGATGGCCGATCTCGTCGAGCACGTGCAGATCGCGCTCGAGGAGGCCGGCGTGCATGAGCGGCTGGAGCGGCCGCCCGCGATGGTGTTCGCCGACATCTCCGGCTACACGCGACTCACCGAGGAGCACGGGGACGAAGCCGCGGCCGACCTCGCGACGGCGATGGCCGACCTCGTGCAGGGCACGGCGGTGCGCAACCGCGGCCAGGCCGTGAAGTTCCTGGGCGACGGGGTGATGTTCCACTTCCGGGAGGCCGCCGACGGGCTCCGGGCGGCCCTCGACGTCGTGGGCTCCACGGCCGGCGCCGGGCTCCCTCCGGCCCACATCGGGCTGCACGCGGGACCGGTCGTGATGCGCGACGGGGACGTGTTCGGCCGCACGGTGAACTGGGCCGCGCGGATCTCGAGTCAGGCGGAGGCCCACGAGGTGCTCGTCACCCGGGAGGTGATCGAGGCGTCGGCCGAGGTCGAGGCGACGTTCGAATCGATCGGGGCGGTTGGCCTCAAGGGGATCGCCGACCCGGTGGAGTTGTTCAGGGCCGCTCGGGCCTGAAGGGCTCCTGTCTCGTCACCGGGGGCGGTCCTCGTCCTCCACCATGTGCTTGAGGCGGGCCAGTCGCAGGTCCCAGTCGGCCCCGACATCGACCATCCACCCCATGGCGTCCGTGAGCGGGGCCGGCGTGAACGCGTAGCGGCGCCCGCGCGCCTCGGAGCCCTGCGTCGCGACGAGGCCGGCCTCCTGCAGTAGCGCGAGGTGCTTCGAGACGGCCTGACGCGTGACCGGTAGTCGCGCCGAGAGCTCGGACAGGGTCGAGGGGCCACCGTCGGCGAGCGCCCGGATCACCGCCCGTCGGGTCGGATCGGCGAGCGCCTCGAAGACGTCGTCGGGCTCGCGGGTCACGACCATGCCTCCGCCGCGCCGGCCGGACGGTCGGCGGTCTCGGAGATCGTGACCACGGTGCCGGCGCCGTGGTCCGCCGGTCGCAGCTCGATCGCGACGCTCGAGGGCTCGCCGACCACGAGCCCGGTGAGGCCGGCGCCGTGCAGCTCTCGCCAGCGCCAGGTCAGGCGCCGGCCGGGCTCCACCTCGGTGACCGTGCCGCGCCGCTCGCGCCCGTCCGCGAAGCGGAACCGCACCGCGGCGCCGAGGGCGGGCTCGAGCCAGGCATCGGCGCCGAACCACGCGGAGAGTGCCGCCGGGTCGACGATGAACCTCCATACGTCGTCCATCGGCGCCTCGATCGGCTGCTCGTGATAGGTGGGAGGCATCGGCGGCTCCTTGGGCTCGCTCGGTGAGATCGACGGCAACCGAACGGTTGCCGATAGCGAACGCTCGGCGTACGGTAGTCGGCAACCGAACGGTTGCCATCGTACAGGAGGTCGCCATGGGCGCGAGCCAGCTGATCCCCACCGTCGTCGAGCCGAGCGAGCGCGGCGAACGCGCGTTCGACATCTACTCCCGTCTGCTCCGCGACCGCGTCGTGTTCCTCGGCGGCGAGATGGACGACGTCCTCGCGAACCTGGTGGTCGCCCAGCTGCTGTTCCTCGAGGCGGAGGAACCCGAGAAGGAAGTCTCGCTGTACGTGAACTCGCCGGGCGGCGACATGACGGCGCTCTTCGCGATCTACGACGCGATGAGCGCGATCCGGTGCGACGTCGCGACCTGGTGCATCGGGCAGGCCGCCAGCGCGGCCGCCGTGATCCTGGCCTCAGGCGCGCCGGGGAAGCGCCATGTGCTGCCGAACGCGCGCGTCCTGCTCCACCAGCCGCACGGCGGGCTTCAGGGTCAGTCCGAGGACATCAGGATCCACGCGGTCGAGATCGGGCGGCAGCGCCGTCAGATGGAGGAGATCCTCGCGCGGCACACGGGCCAGACCGTCGAACGGATCCACGGGGATCTGGACCGGGACTTCATCCTGGGGCCGGACGAGGCGCTGGCCTACGGGGTGGTCGATGCCATCGGCGCACCGCGTCCGTCCGGGTAGGCCGCACGCCGCCCCCTGGTCACGCAGGGCCGGCGACGTCGTCGGGGTCGTCCCCGAGCAGGAACCGCGGCCCGTCGCCCAGCGAAGCCGCGGCGTCGCCGGGGTTGTAGAGGCGGCACCGGCTGAGCGAGAGGCAGCCGCACCCGATGCAGCTCGTCAGATCGTCGCGCGTGCGTTCGAGCGTCGCGATCTGCTCGTCGATCCGCGCACGCCAGGTGCCGCTGATCCGCGACCATTCGCGCACCGTCGGGGCGCGGTCGGGCGGGAGTAGCGAAAGCGCCCCGGCGATCTCGTCGAGCGAAAGTCCGACCCGTTGCGCGACCCGGATGAACGCGACGCGTCGAAGCACGTGCCGAGGGAACATCCGCCGTCCACCCGCCGAGCGCTGGGCGGCGATCAATCCCTCGGACTCGTAGAAGCGGAGCGCCGAGGCCGCGACGCCGCTACGCGCAGCCACCTCCCCGATCGGCAGCAGGTCGTTCCGGTCCATGAGAGAAGGATACTTGACTTCAAGTGAACTTGAGGTTGTAGCGTGCATCGCCATGGACGTCGACCTGACCCCGCTGACCCACGTGCGTGAGCTGATGCGCCGCGCGACCGGCGACGAGAAGCACGAAGAGAGCAGCACGTCGGCGCTGGACGCGCTGTGGGTCCTGTACGAGCGGATCCTGCGGATCGATCCGGCCGATCCGACCGGCGAGGATCGCGACCGCTTCATCCTCAGCAAGGGTCACGGGCCGATGGCGTTCTACGCGATCCTGGCGGCCAAGGGGTTCTTCCCGGAGGCGTGGCTCGACGGGTTCATGGAGTGGGGAAGCCGGCTGGGTTCACATCCCGACCGGCTGCTGGTCCCGGGGGTCGAGGCCTCGACCGGATCGCTCGGCCACGGCCTCCCGATGGCGGTGGGCGTCGCACAGGCGTTGCGCGCCAAGCATCTCGACGGACCGCGGGTCGTGGTGCTCACCGGCGACGCCGAGCTGAACGAGGGCTCGAACTGGGAGGCGATCATGCTGGCGCCCCACTTGGCGCTCGGGAACCTGACGCTCCTCGTGATCGACAACCACAGCTCGACGATCCCGATGTCGCCGTGGGAGGCGAGGCTCGGGGCGTTCGGCTGGCGCGTCGAGGTGGTCGACGGTCACGACCACGTGGCGCTCGAGGCGGCCCTCTCGATCCGTGACGACCGCGTGCCGACCGCGGTGGTCGCCGACGTTCCGGAGGGTGAATGGTGAGCGAGATGCGTCCGCAGATCGCGGCCACCCTGACCGAGCTCTTCGAGCGCGACGACCGGCTCGCGATCGTCCTCGCGGAGATCAGCTCCGACCTGTTCCGCGGTCCGCGGCGGCTCGACCCCGCGCGCGCGGTGAACGTCGGGATCATGGAGGCCACGATGGTGGGGGTCGCCGCCGGGTTCGCGATGGAAGGCTTCCATCCGGTCGCCCACACGATCGGTCCGTTCATGGCCGAGCGGCCACTCGAACAGCTGAAGCTCGACTTCGGCTACCAGGCGCTCGAGGGGACCTTCGTGAGCGTCGGCGGCTCGTACGACTACGGCGCCGAGGGCGGCACGCACCACGCGCCCGGCGACGTCGGCGTGCTGGCGACGATCCCGGGGATGGAGATCCTGACCCCGGGGACCGCCGCCGAGGCCGACCGTCTCGTGCGCGCGATCTACGCGAACGGGCGCGCCTCGTACCTCCGCGCGAGCATCGCGCAGAACACCGTCTCGTTCGAGATCGAACCGGGGCGGCTCGAGGTCGTCCGCCACGCCTCTCACCGAGACGCTCCGGTCATCGTCGCCTTCGGTCCGATGCTCTCCCGGACGCTCCAGGCGGCCGAGGGCCTCGACGTGACCGTCGCGTACGCCACGAGCGTGGTGCCGTTCGATGCACCGGGGCTCGCCGCGATCGCCGGTGACCACCCGCACCTGATCGCGGTCGAGCCCTGGTACGAAGGCTCGGAGACCGGC
This sequence comes from uncultured Actinomycetes bacterium, assembly GCA_963816275.1. Taxonomy (GTDB): domain Bacteria; phylum Actinomycetota; class UBA4738; order UBA4738; family HRBIN12; genus JAOUEA01. The sequence continues at coordinate 241,480 of CAWFJU010000008.1, read as the reverse complement.
GTGATCGCCGCCGCCGTCGCCCACGTGCCGAGCCGGATCGACGCGATCGGTGTTCCGCGCCGGTTCCTGCGCTCGTACGGCACGGCGGCCGAGCACGACCGCGACCTCGGACTCGACGAAGACGGCATCGGTGGTCGACTGCGGTCGATCCTCGCGGGCCGCGCCGCCTGACGTCAGCCGGGCGAGCCGAACGCGCGGAAGGGCTCGGGCTCGTACGTGTCGAGGAACGCCACCCACTCGGGCAACGCGTCCAGTACGGCCTCGTCGTCCTTCACGAGCCACGACAGGTGGCGGAAGGCGTGCTCGATCACCTGGTCGACGCCGATCTCGGGGGGAGGACCCATCGCGTCGCCGCGCGCGAGATCCGCGCGCATGACCGGCTCATCCGCGAGATGTTCGCTGAGCTCGATGGGCGCCGCCACGGCCACCACGTAGGTGAGCACGACGCGGGCGTGCTCGTAGCGCCACGAGGTGGAGTGCACCAGCAGCGGCTGCAGCCCGTAGCGCGTTGCCGTCACGGACACGATCTCGCCGGGTTGACGGTCGGCGCGCCATCCGAGCCGGAGCGTCTCGGCGTGGATCGGCCGGAGGTGATGGGCTCCGTCGGGCTCGAGACACACGAACAGCGCTTCGATCGTCTGCGTGACCAGCTCCGACGACCACCCGACCTTCGTGAGGGCCGGAGCCCACTCGATCACCGGCGGATGATCGGGATCGGGGCCGGGCGTCACGGCGTCAGTCCTCGCCGAGCGGTTCCGCCATCGCGAGGATCGTCTCGCGTGACGACAACTGGCCGTGGTCGGCGAGGCCATGGGCCTGGATCTGCTCCACGACCTCGTCCTCCGTGCCTTGGGCCTGGAACCCGCAGAAGCAGGTGACTTCCAGCAGCATCGGCGTTCCCTCCACGAGCGGTCGGCGCGACGGTATCACCGACACCGCGAGGCTTCCCTCGGCGGCGTCGGGTGCTCGGGGGCTGGCGTCCCGGGCGCTATCGCAGCCGCTCGGCTTCCGCTTGCGCGGCGCGCCGGAAGCGCTCGTCCGCTGCGGCGCGATCCCCGCGCTTCTCGGCCACGCGCGCGAGCGCCCGCCAGGTCCAGCTCGCGAGCTGACGTTCGCCGAGCTCCTCGGAGATCCGGATCGCCTGGCGCAGATCGTCCTCGGCCTCGTCGAGCCGGCCGAGTTCGCGGAGGACGATGCCGCGTTCGGCGAGCGCGTCGCCGAGCTCCCACCGCGCCCCCAGGTCCGAGAAGACGACGATCGCGTGCTCGAAGTCCGGGAGCGCCTCCTCGTACTCCTCCTCGTCCTCGTGCAGCCGGGCATGCTGGACGCGCGCGACCGCCGCGCTGAACAAGTCGTCCATCTCCTCGGCGAGGCGACCTGCCTCGCCGATCAACGTCTTCGCCTCGTCGTACGCATCCATGTTCTCCGCGTTGATCGAGAGCGCGGTGAGCGCCCGGACCTCGGCCCACCGATCGTCGTGTTCGCGAGCGATCTCGAGCGCGCGGCGCCAGATCGGCTCGGCCTCCTCGTAGCGGCGACGGGTCCATGGGATCCACCCCGTGAACAGGAGCGTCCGCACGATCGCCCAGGGGTCCTCGAGCGCTTCCGCGGCCGCCAGCGACCGGGCGAGGAGTGTCTCGGCCCGCTCGAGGTCGCCGTCGACGTTGTTCGCGATGTCCCCGAGGAACCGCAGCGCGTGCGTCAGGGTCCAGTGATCGTGCAGCGTCGTACCGAGGTCGACGGCCCGATCGAGCACCTCGACCGCCCCCGGGTACTCCCCCAGCCAGTACCGAGCCTCGCCCAGACCCGCCAGGACGCGCGCCTCGCGCACCCCGAAGCGCTCGTCGTCGCCCGCGAGCGCCAGCGCCCGTGCGTAGTAGTCGACGGCGCCCCGGTTCTCCATGCGACGTCGCTGCCGGTCGCCGGCATCGGCCAGCGCGGCCACCGCGCGATCGGGGACCGTCCGGTCGGCCGGATCGAGGTCGATCGAGGCGAGCGCGGCGCGTTCGAGGTGCGCGGCCGCGTAGGTCGGCTCCAGATCCTGAAGCGTGTCGGCGATCGTGAGATGCAGCTGGAGTCGGAGCCGCTTCGGCAGGCTCGCGTACGCGACGTCGCGGAGGGTCTCGTGACGGAACCGCCAGCGCGGCGATCCCCCGCCGAGGTCCGGGACGACGAGTTCGGCGTCGACCAGCTGATCCATCGCGTCGGCGCTGCAGTCGGCGACGAGCGCCGCCTCCTCCGCGTCGAACGAGTACAGGTAGACGGAGAGCCGTCGCGCCAGTTCCCGCTGATCGCTCGGCAGGCTGTCGAGGCGCGCCGCGATCACGGCCTGCACGGTCGGTGGCAGGGTTCCCTCCGATCCAGGGGTGGTCGCCTCGCCGCGCCCGAGCAGCATCCCGGTGGTCTCCACGATGAAGAAGGGGTTCCCACCGGCGCGCGCCGCGATCGTTCGAGCGTCCGTTTCGGGGATCCGCGGGCCGCCGGCCTGGCGCGCGAGCGCGACGGCGTCGTCGTCGCCGAGGGGTTCGAGGTGCAGCAGGATGTGGTTCGCGGCGCGCGAGCCCCACCCGGGGCGGGCGTCGAGCAGCTCGGGACGAGCCGCGGCCAGGACGGTGGCGCGTCCCGGGCTCTGGCTGGCCCGGCCGGCGAGCCGCTCGACCAGGTCCATCATCGGCGTGCGCATCGTGTGCACGTCCTCGAACAGGAGCGTGACCGGAGCCTCGGTCGCGAGCCCCGCCACCATCGACAGGACGCCCGACTGGACCTCCTGGATGAACGCGGACTCCTCACGGCGCTCCGCCGCGAGCCCGAGCCCGAGCGCGAGGCGCTCGGCCGTACGGTCGGCCTCGTCGCCGTCGCTCCACCGTTCGACGAGCTCCCGAAGCCGGCGGAGCGACGTCTCGCCCGGCTCCCCGTGCTCGATGCCCGCCGCCTCCCGCACGATCGTGGCGGCCGGCGCGAACGTCGCGCTGCCCGAGGCGAGCTGGCCCCGTCCGACCAAGACGTTCCCGGGGTGCTCGATCCCGGCCAGGAACTCGTCGGCGAGCCGCGACTTGCCGATCCCCGGTTCGCCGATCAGCGTCACGAGCAGCGGCCGCGACGTCGCCTCGACCCGCGCATGGGCATCGCGCAGGAGCGTGAGCTCGTTCGCCCTCCCGACGAAGGGGATCGTGCGCCGCGCCGTTCGCGGCGTGAGTCCGTCGACCGGATAGGCGACGAGCGGTTCCGCGAACCCCTTGGCGTCGACGTCGCGCCGGTCGCCGAACGAGACGGCGTGCTCGGTGAGCGCGAACGTCGTCGCGCCGGCAAGGACCTCCCCGGGCTGCGCAGCGGCCTGGAGCCGGGCCGCCGCGTTCACGACCGGCCCGGTCACGAGGAGCTGTCCGGACGGGCCGACGCCCGTGGCCGCCTCACCGGTCTCGACCCCGACCCGGACATCGAGGGGCTGATCGAGCCCGAGCTCCGCGGCGAGCCGCCGGGTGTGGCCCCGGATCGCGAGCCCGGCCCGCACGGCCCGCGCCGCGTCGTCCTCGTGCACGTGCGGCAGCCCGAAGACCGCCATGACGGCGTCGCCGATGAACTTCTCGGGCTGGCCGCGGAGCGCCCGGAGCTCCTCGGTCACCGCATCGTAGAAGCGGCCGAGGACCTCGCGAGCTCGCTCGGGGTCGAGCCGTTGAGCGAGGGCGGTCGACTCGACCAGATCGGCGAACAGCACCGTCACGAGCTTGCGTTCCTCCGTGCCGAGCGACGTCCCCACGACGGTGCCGCAGTTCGGGCAGAACCGAGCGTCGTCGGGAAGCGGCTCGCCGCAAACGGTGCAGGTCATCGGCCCAGCATATGGCGGGGTGCCGACGAGGCCCACCGGTCACGACCGGCGCGGCCGGGGCTCAGGTCCGTTCCCCGACGCGTCGATGGACCTTCGGTGCAGGACGAGATCAAGATCGAGACCGCCATCGATGCCGCGCGCCTGTTCGCCGCGGGTCCTGAGGCGATGCTGGTGCTCCGCGCGGATCGCGTGGCGTGCGCGAACGAGCGCGCCATCGAGTTGGCCGGTCGCGACCTCGCCGAACTCGACGTGCGCGAGGCGATCCCCGACTGGCCCGAGGGGCCCGACGACACCGCGACGTTCGAGGCCACGCTGGTCCTGGGCGACGGCTCTGAACTGCCCGTCGAGATCCGCGCGCGCCGGATCGGGGTCGAGCTCGTGGTCCTCTCGTTGCGTGACGCGCGCCACTTGATCGAGGGCCGGGAGGCCCGGTCGGCGCTCGCCGAGGCGGAGGCACGGTACCGGAGCCTCGTGGAGCAGATCCCTGCGGTCGTCTACGCCGACACCGGGGAGGAGACGATCTACGTGAGCCCCCAGATCGAGCAGATCCTGGGGGTGACGCCTGAGGCCTACCAGGCCGACCCCGACCTGTGGCTGAACATGGTGCATCCCGACGACCGCTCGACGGTCGAGGCCGAGAGCGAGGCCTTCATCGAAGGGGTCGGCGGGGATCTCGCGGACTACCGCATGGTCCGCCCCGACGGCCGCGAGGTGTGGGTCCGCGACCGTGCCTACGCCGAGCGCGACGAATCGGGCCGGGTGGTCTTCGAGCACGGGGTCATGTTCGACGTCACCGAGCTGAAGGAGGCCGAGGCCCGCGTGGCGCATATGGCCTTCCACGACGCGCTCACCGGGCTCGCGAACCGGCAACTGTTCGAAGAGGCTCTCGCGCTCGCGGTCGAGCGAGCCAAGCGCGATGGGTCGGTGGTCGCGGTGCTCTTCCTCGACCTCGACAACTTCAAGCTCGTGAACGACTCGCTCGGCCACCACGCCGGCGACAAGATGCTGGTCGAGCTCGCCGACCGGCTCTGCGCGTGTACGCGCGAGACCGACCTCGTGGCCCGGCAAGGCGGCGACGAGTTCCTGGTGCTCCTGGCCGACCTGCACGGCGACGACGTGCAGGACGTGGTGCGAGCGGTGATCGAGCGTGTGTACGGGGCGCTGGACGAGCCGTTCGAGCTGCAGGGCAGCGAGTTCCTGGCGCGCGGGTCGATGGGCATCAGCCAGTTCCCGCAGGACGCGCTCGACGCCGAGGAGCTCCTGAAGACCGCCGACATCGCGATGTACCGGGCGAAGCGTCTGGAGCCGGGAGGGCACGTGTTCTTCGCCGCCGACCCCGAGGACGCGATCGATCGGGTGTCGTTCGCCACGCGCCTTCGGCAGGCGGTGCAGGACGAGAACTGGCTGCTCCACTACCAGCCGGTGGTGGATCTCTCCGACCGGCGGGTCGTCGGCGCCGAGGCGTTGATCCGCTGGAACGACGTCCAGGCCGGGGTCGTCCCGCCCGGCGAATTCATCCCGGTGGCCGAGGAGCTCGGGCTGATCGAGGCGATCGGGGACTGGGTCGTCGACGAGGTGGCGCAACAGCAGCGCAGGTGGCGTGACGCGGGCCTCGACCTCGAGGTCTCGTTCAACCTGTCGCCGCGACAGCTGTGGACCCCGCGGCTGGCCGAGCGGTTGATCTCGAAGCTCGGCGACGCCGGCCTCGACCCGTCGACGCTGCAGGCCGAGATCACCGAGTCCACCGTGATGGCCGATCCCGACCGGACCCAGCGGATCCTGCGCGATCTGCATGCGTGGGGCCTCCGCCTCGCGATCGACGACTTCGGCACGGGGTACTCGTCGCTCGCACGCCTCAAACACATGCCGGTCGACGTCTTGAAGATCGACCAGGAGTTCATCCGCAACGTCGACCGGGACGTGCGCCTGGCCGGGATGGTGCGCGCGATGATCCAGGTCGCCCAGTCGCTCGACATGGTCCCGCTCGCCGAGGGCATCGAGTCCGAGGGCGAGTACCTGTTCCTGCGGTCCAACGGATGCCGGCTCGCCCAGGGCTTCTGGTTCGCGCACCCGGTGCCGGCCGAGGAGATCGCCGCCCTCGCCGCACGCCCGGGGGGCCTCGGCTCGCCCACCGTCCACTGAGCCCGGGGCTGTCGCTCGGAGGCCGATCCGTGGCAGGCTCTGCTTTCCGATCGGGAAGGGGACGCGATGACGAGCGGTTCCGGCACGAAGGACGATCCCTGGGTCCTCAGGACACCCCCGGGAACCTCGGAGTACACGATGTTCCGCGACGAGGCTGCCGATCCGCCGACGCTCGTGTGTCAGGTGGGGTCGACGAAGCTCGGGTATCAGCTCCGGTGCATCGAGGACCTTCACGCGATGTTGATCGAGCACGGGGACTGGATGCCGCTCGGCGCGGCCGACGAGCAGAAGCCGGCGAAAGAGGGGACGGTCGAGGCGTGGGGCCGCTCGCCGGACAACCCGGTCGGCGGCTGGTACGGAACCAAGAAGGGGCTGCGCGGCCGGTTCGGGATGTACGTGCCGCCGCTCCTGGAGGCCCTGGGCCTGGCGGAGCTGGAGCACGAGCCCCGCAACAACCGGATGCGCGCGATCTAGCCCGCGACGGGCACGATCCGGGGGAAGAAGGCGGGCGGCGCCGGCGCGGCCGGCCTCGTACGCATCACCTCCACCTGATCGAAGGGCAGGAGGTCGACCGCGTAGACGTCGAGCAGCTCGGCCTGGAGCGCGATCGGGTCGAGTCCGGCGTCCGCCGTGCGCCGGCCCCCGGGCAGCTCGATCCCTCGGTGGTGGAGCTCGCAGAGCGGATACAGCTGGCGGTCGAAGCGGTGGATCACCATCGGGACGCCCGGGCCCGGTTCGAGCCCGGCACAGAGCGTGCAGACGAGCGTCAGCCGCGACGGGTAGCCGAACCGCGCGCGCCAGCCTCGTTCGTGCTCGATCACACGGCCCCACAGGGCGACGGTGCCCGCCACCGGCGGGGTCGGGTACGCGGGGGCGTCTCGCGGCGTGTCGCCGAGTGCGCGGCTCGCGTGGATCCCGCAGATGCAGCGAGGGTCGGGCGCCTCGTGCGGTCGGCGCGAGCCGCGGATCAACGCCGGGATCGCGCATCGTGCCTCGACCGCCCGCCGGGGCGGCCATGCGTCGACCCCGCCGCCGGCCGGCAGCAGGACCGGCCGGCCGTCAGCCGCGAGGCCCAGCCGCCAGAGCCGCCACCCGTCGATCGGCTCGACGTCGTCGGAGCGAGGGAGATCACCACCCATGCCCCCAGGGTGCGTCCCCGAGCGACGAGCGGCAAGGGACTACGCGGTGCGTCGTTGGCCCAAGATCACCATCAGGCCGAGCGACCCCGCCACGAGTGTCCCGAAGATCAGCGCCCACCCGGGGTGGCCGGCCGCGAGCAGCGCGAGCCCTCCCGCCATCCACAGGAACAGCTCCAGCGTGAATCGAGCGGGGTCGTCCAGCCGCCTCGTCGCCTTCGGCGCGATGAAGAGCCCCCACACGATCGCCGCGGCGAGCGGCGCGCCGACGCCGAGCACGATCTTCGTGACGGTCCCGCCGCCGACCGTGAAGCCCCACACGGCGAGGGCGGCGAGCATCGCCAGTTCCAGGAGGAATCGGAGCACGAGGCTGAGGACCCGCATCGACCGAGCCTAGCGAACCGGCCCCGTCGGATCCGGGGTTGACGAGCTAACATCGTTAGCCTATGGTGGGCTAACGATGTTAGCCGTGCGAACCGTAAGGAGGACGCCGATGGGCTTCAGGAACGAGATCCGGTCCGAGACGACGATCCAGGGCACCCCGGACGAGGTCTGGGCCGTACTCAGCGACTTCGGTTCGTACGGCGACTGGAACCCGGGCATGGACGAGGTGAAGGGCGAGGCGAAGGCCGGCACCCGACTCACGATCAGGTTCACGCTGGACGGCGGCCGCACGAGGACGATGGAACCGACCGTGCTGGTGGCCGAGCCGGGGCGAGAGCTCCGCTGGCTCGGGCGCTTCCTCCTGCCGTGGGTGTTCGACGGCGAGCACCGATTCGAGATCCACGAGGTGTCGCCGGGCAGCGTCACGTTCGTGCAGGGGGAGCGGTTCAAGGGGCTGCTCGTGCCGTTCCTCAGGACGTTGATCGAGGTGGACACGGCCACGACCTTCGTGAAGGTGAACGAGGCGCTCGCCCGCCGGGTCGTCGAGCTCCGCGGGCGAGGCGCTGCGTGAGCGTCGAACCCTCGGCGCGGTTGGAGGAGATCGTCGGGGCCGCCCGCGAGCTCCTGGAATCCCAGGGGCCGAGCGGCCTGACGATGCGTGCGCTCGGCGAGCGGCTCGGGATGCGCGCGCCATCGCTCTACAAGCACGTCGCCGACAAAGACGAACTCGAGGTGCTGCTGATCGCGGAGGCCCTCCGCGATCAGGGCGCCGAGATGCACGAGGCCGTCGCGCACCTCCCTACGCGCGCTCCGCGGAAGGCCAAACTCGAGGCGCTCGCGCGGGTCTACCGGACCTGGGCGCTGGCGCATCCGCACCTGTACCGGCTCGCGACCGAGGGCCCGCTGCCTCGCGAGCAACTCCCCGAGGGACTCGAGGCATGGGCGGCGGAACCCGTGGTGCGAGCCGCGGGGAGCGAGTCCCGCGCGAGGGCGACGTGGGCGTTCGCGCACGGGATGACGATCCTCGAGCTCGACGGACGGTTCCCTCCGCGGGCCGACCTCGACGCGGCCTGGGAGGCGGGCGTCACCGCGCTCGCGTAGGTCGCTCGCGGCACCGCAGCCCGCGCGACAATGTGGTCGTGGCGCCGGATCTGACCTTCCCCACGGATCGCTCGCTCTCCGTCGACACCGACGACGGTGCGCGGCTCGCCGTCGAGGTGGCGGGTGACGGGCCGCTGGTCGTCGTGCTCCACGGGACGCTGGTCTCGTCCGACGTGATGGGCCCCCTCGCACGCCGGCTCGTGGCGGAGGGATATGCCGTGGCCGCGCAGGATCTCCGAGGCCACGGTCGATCCACCGGGGGCCGTGAGAGGTTCTCGATCCGGGGGTACGGACGTGACCTCGCGCGCGTGATCGAAACGCTCGCGCCCGACGCGTACGTGCTGGCCGGCCATTCCTCGGGAGGGATGGGGGCGCTCGCGTTCGCGGAGGATCCCGGGACGGCGCCCCCGCCGAGCGGGCTCGTGCTGATATCGACGTCGGCATCGAGCATCGGCGGTCTGAAGGAACGACTCGCCGCGCCGGTCCTCTTCAACGGCGGCCTCGGGATCATCGTTCGTCGGCCGTTGCTCGGGCGCGCGTTCGCGAAGGTGCTCTTCGCCGAGGATCCGGGGCGATCGACGCTCGAAGGGGTCCGGCGGATCCTCGCCTCCAACCCGGAGGCGACGATGCGCACCGCGCCCAGGGCCGTGCTCGACTTCGACCTCACGCCGGATCTGGACCGCGTGACGATGCCCGTCCTCGTGCTGCAGGGCGGACGGGACACCTCCGTCCGTCCTGCGCTCGCCGAAGATCTCGTCGCCGGCCTCCCCGACGCCCGATACGTCTCCTATCCCGATAGCGGTCACATGCTCGTGCTCGAGCGGACGGAGTCGGTCGCGCTCGAGATCGCGGCGCTCGCGCGCTCATCGCTCGACTGAACCGCCCCTGCGTTCCGGGCCGGAGTACCCGGGCCGGACACCCGGGCAGGGAGTTCCATGGGGATGTCGACGCGAGGCGCACCCGATGGAGGGTGCGCCGGAGAGGGGACGACGATGGCGACGATGCAGACGGAACTCCTGGACAAGATCCACCAGGTGGAAGAGGCGATCTCGGTGCGGCGCGTGTTCGGCGAGCCGTACGAGAAGGACGGCGTGACGGTGATCCCGGCCGCGCGCGTGAGCGGCGGCGCCGGCGGCGGCGGGGGTGAGGCGCCCGACGGTGAGGGCAGCGGCACCGGCACCGGGTTCGGGATCTCCGCCAAGCCGTTCGGGGTGTTCGTGATCGCCGACGGGGACGTGGCATGGCGACCGGCGATCGACGTGAACCGCGTGATCCTGGGCGGTCAGCTCGTGGCGATCGCGGCGTTGCTCGTGCTGCGCGCGGCCGTGAAGGCGCGCATCACGCGCTCCGTGTTCGGCGAGTAGGCGGCTCGACCGGGGAGTCCGGACGAGGGCGGCAACATCAACTTCATGGCGAGCGACGACTGAACCAGACCATCGTGCCGTAGCGCGCGTCAGGGGCGGGCGTTCCGCAGATCGAGCCGCCAGTGGTTCGCGCGGAGCGTCCGCCCCTGGAACTCGATGTCGAGTTCGTCGACGAACTCGAACCCGAGCGTGCGGCAGATCCCGTTCGACGGCGCGTTCGTGACGCCCGGGAAGGCGTGCACCACGTCCCAGCGGCCCTCGGCCCGCGCCTTCTCGAGGATCGTCCGCGTGGCCTCGCGTCCGAGACCCCGTCCCTGGAACTCGGGGAGAACCATCCAGCCGATCTCGTTGATGACCTCGCCGTCCTCGTCGTGATCCCAGATGCAGACGTGCCCCACCGCCCGGTCGTCCTCTTCCGCGACGAAGATCCACGCGCCGGTCTCCACGTCGGCGACATCGCTCGCGACCTTCGCCGGGATCCCCTCGCGGGGGAGCGGACCGCCGAGCTCGGTCATCATCGCGGGGTCGCAGCGCAGCCGCTCGTAGAGCGCCACGTCGTCGAGCGTCACCGGTCGAAGCCGCATGGGTCGCATCGTGGCATGGAGGGGAGACACGGGCGACCACGGAACCGACGTCGTTCTCGCGGCCTCGTGCGACCATGCTCGGCATGAGCGAGACGCGTCACCCGCGCATCCTTCCGGTTTCTGAGGCGTCGCGCGTCACCCCGATCGAGCTCTTCTTCGACCTCGTGTTCGTGTTCGCGATCACGCAGGTCACCGCGTTGATGGCGCATGACCTGACGGCGCACGGCGTGATACGGGGCCTCCTCGTGCTCGCGCTGCTGTGGTGGTGCTGGGTGGGCTACGCCTGGCTCGGCAACGTGGTGCGGGCCGACGAGGGCGTTGGCCGGATCACGATGTTCGCCGCGATGGGCGCGATGTTCGTGCTCGCCCTGAGCGTGCCCGAGGCGTTCGAGGATCTCCCGGGCGGGCTCACGGGTCCGGTCGTGTTCGCGATCGCGTACCTGGCCGTTCGGCTGCTGCACCTGCTGATCTTCTGGATCGCGGCGGGCGACGACTACGGTCTGCGCGGGCAGCTGATCCGGTTCGCGCCCTCGGTGATCGGGAGCACGGCGCTGCTGCTGGTGGCTTCGCAGCTGCACGGCACCGCCCAGACGTGGACGTGGGTGGCGGTCGTCGCGGTCGACTACGCGGGCACGATCCTGGCCGGGGCGTCGGGCTGGCGGCTGAACTCGGCGGCGCACTTCGCCGAGCGGCACGGACTGATCCTGATCATCGCGATCGGCGAGTCGATCATCGCGATCGGCGCGGGCGTCGCGTCGTTGCCGATCTCGGCGCCCATCGTGGCGGCGTCGGTGCTCGGCCTCGCGCTCGCGGCGGCGATCTGGTGGGCGTACTTCGACGTGGGAGCGCTGATCGCCGAGCGCGCGCTGCGACGTTCCAGCGGTGAGGCCCGCGCACGCCTCGCGCGCGACGCCTACAGCTACCTTCACCTGCCGATGGTGGCCGGCATCGTGCTGCTCGCGCTAGGCCTGAAGCAGGTGCTCGCCTTCGTCGGCGGGGAGGCCGGCCACGATTGGACCGACCCCCTCGAGACCGGGCCGCTCGTCGCCATGTACTGCGGCGTTGCGCTCTACCTGCTCGCGCTCGTGGCGTTCCATCACCGGGTCGCACACACGATCAAGTGGCTCCGGGTGACAACCGCGCTCGTCGTGCTCGCGCTGGCGCCCGTGGCGTCGGGCCTCCCCGCGCTCGGCTCGCTCGCCGTCGTCACCGCGGTGGTGGTCGCGATGATCGCCATCGAGTCGGTGCGGTTCGCCGAGGCGCGTGAGCGGATCCGCCACGAGGAGGACGAGGAGGAGTCGGCCGCAGACCGGAGCGCCGGCCATCCCTCGAACCCGGGCTGACCCCGGACGCGAGGCGAGGGCGGAGGCTCACGTCGGAACGCGTCCCCCGCCCTCGGGCGGCCTTCCCTCGCAGATCCGCCGGCGTTACGGCGAGCCCTGGTTGAGCCCGTCGTGCGGGTCCATCGCGGCGCCCGTCTCGAGGAGGGTCTTGAGGTCGCTGAGGACCCAGCTCCAGCCGCCGCCGGCCCCGTACTCCTCCATGCCGCCGGAGAGCAGCAGCGCGAGCTGCGGCTTGCCCTCGAGCTCGTGGGTGAGGGTCAGCTTCGAGACGCCGCCCTTGCCCTCGGCGATCTCATAGGTCAGACGGGTGAAGCCCTCGGCGATCATCGCCTCGTCCATCAGCATGCGCCAGGTCTGGACGAGCCTCCTCGGCGGGTCGATCTCGAGGATCTCGCCGTCGACCGCCACGTCGGGCGAGCCCGTCGCGCGCATCGCCTCGCTCGCCATGCCTCGATAGGTCGCGCCGACCTCCAGACCCGGGTCCCACTCGGCGCGGCCCCCGTAGCCGTACCGCTCGGTCCACTCCGGGCTCGTGATCGCGTCCCAGATCGCCTGGGGCGTGGTCCTGATGTAGACGCGGTAGACCTGCGTCGCGGTGCTCGTCTCGGTGACGCTCATGCCATCTCTCCTTCCAGCTCGTGCTTCAGGTCGGCGAGCGCCGTTACCTGCCCCTCCGTGTACTTGTCGATCCACCGGTCGTGGACCAGCCGGATCGGCACCGGGTTGAGGAAGTGCAGCTTCTCCCTGCCCGAGCGCCGGGTGACCACGAGATTGGCGTCCTCCAGGACGCGCAGGTGCTTCATCACGCCGAACCGCGTCATCGCCAACTCGGACTCGAGCTCGGTCAGCGTGCGGCCGTCACGCGAGAAGAGCCGGTCGAGGAGGAACCGTCGCGTCGGGTCCGCGAGCGCTTTGAACACACGGTCGTCGTCGTTGGCCACGGGTGCAAGATAGGTGACCAGATAGTCACATGTCAAGCGACGAGAGATCGTGGGTATCGTTACCGGAGATCCCCGCGAGAGAGAGGTCCCCATGCGCACGCACCGCAGGTTCGCGACATCGATGGTCATGCTGGTCGCCGTGATGGGCCTGATCGCCGCCGCGTGTAGCTCCGACGAACCGAGCTCGACCGTGTCCGACCAGCAGGAGTGCGCTGCGGTGGCCTCGCTGAAGGACTCGGTCACCGCGCTGACGGAGATCCAGCCGGCGCAGGACGGTCTCACGGCGCTCCAGGACGCGGTCACCCAGGTGAAGGATGACCTCGTGGGCGCGAAGGCCGCCGTGTCGACGGCGATGGCTCCCGCCGTGGACGACGTGCAGTCCGCGTTCGACCAGCTGGAGTCGGCGTTGCAGGGCGTGACGACGAGCAACCTCGCGTCGTCAGCGACCGAGATCGGGACCGCGTTGGTGGGCGTCGGAACTGCCCTGGACAACCTGAAGAGCGAACTCGCCGACCGGTGCCCCGGGGCCTGACACCGGCCGCTCGTCCTCGTCAGCGAGCGCGGCCCTCCCGGAGCATCGCGACCGACCGCTCGATCCGGCGCTGTCGGGTCTCCGCAGCCTTGGCCCCCTCGATCGAGAGCACATGCCACCGCTGGTTGCTGTACGAGAGTCCCTCGAAGAACGACTTCGCCGTCGGCTCGGCCTTCAGCGCCTTCGCGAAGTCCGGCGGCACCTCGACCTCGCGCGGGGCCGTGTCGAGCTCGAGGGTGACGTCGACATCGTCGCCCGCGGCGAGCCCCGTGGCGTCGCGGTGCTCGGCAGCGAACGGCAGCATGTAGTCGTCGCCCCAGGCGGCGATCGAGCTCCGGTAGGTGTGATCGCCGATCGTGACGAGGACCTTCGGTCGCTTGCCGGCCTCCAGCCCGCCGACGATCTCGGCGGGCACCGGGATCCCCGTCGCGGTCTTGCCGTTCAACCGGATCGTGGATCGGAACCTCATCGTTCGTTGCCCCCTTCGCTCCGCCGTCCGCCGCCCCGCGTCACGCCATGAAGAACGAGGCCAGCACGGGAGCCAGGACCTCGGGAGCGGCGCCGTGCTCCTGGCCGTCGAGGGTACGACGCTCGGCACCGGGGATCGCCGCGGCGACGGCGGCCACCGCGTTCCGTGCCCAGTCGGGGCTGTTGCCACCGTCCATGACGAGCGTGGGGATCGTGACGGCGCTCGCCCACCCGGCGGGCAGCGGCCGACCCGACATGTGATCGCCCATGACCCGGACGTCGTACGCGATCGTGTGCGCGAGCGCCTCCATCGTGGGCCACATCGGTGCCCCGCGCATCTGGTCGACCGTCGCGGCCGGCAGCCCGACCCCGGCCGTCATGAAGTAGGCGACGGCGTCGCCGCGCCGGCCCCCGCCGATGAGCTCGTCGAGGTGCTCGACGTAGTCATCGGGCAGTGGGGGACGGTTGTCGTCCACGATGAAGGGTGGCTCGTAGAGCGCGAGCTTCGTGATCGGGAGCCCGCGGATCACGGCCTCGATCGCGAGGGCCGCCCCCGACGAGTGGCCGAAGACGCACGCCGACCCGCCGACCGCTTCGATCAGTGAGCCGAGGTCGTCGACCTCGCGGTCGACGGCGTACGGCAGCGTATCGCCGCTGTCGCCTCGGCCCCGACGGTCGTAGGCCACCACCGTGAACCTCGCCGCCATGATCGCGGCGAGTGCGCCCGCCCCCGACCGGTCGCTCAGCGCGCCGCCGACGAGGATCAGCGGAGGGCCGTCCCCCGTCCGCTCGAACGCGATCGTCGTGCCGTCGGCGGAACCGGCCGTGTTCATCGAACGCTCCTCGGTCGATCGGTGGCCGGCGGGATGTTCTGGTTCAGCCGGAACAGGTTCGAGGGATCGTACCGGGCCTTGATCCGCCTGAGCCGGTCCCACGTCTCGCCCGGATACGCATCGCGGATCCTCGCCTCGCCCTCGTTCCCGAGGAAGTTGGCGTACACCCCGTGGTCCTCCTGTCGAAGCACGTCGGCGAACGCGCCGACCCAGGCGTCGTGCTCGGGCAGCTCCTCGACCGAGCCGCAGAGGGCGGCGAGATTCACCATGATCTTCGAGGATCGGTGCGCGAACGCGGTGGCGTCCGACGGGACGCGCGCCATCGCGCCGCCCAGCACCCGGAGCTGCGCGACCGCCATCTGCGCGGTCGAGGTCTCGAGGCGGTCGAGGATCGTGCCCGCCACGGCCTCGTCGACCCGGTTCACGAACATCGTCCGGTGGGCCCCGATCGGCCGGTAGTCCGGGTCGTCCGGTGGATAGAGCTCGGGGTACGGCATCGGCCGCAACAGGTCGGCGAGCGGTTCGGCCAGCGCGCGGAAGGGCGTGAGCGCGCGTTCGCCCGCCTGGAGCTCACCCGACCAACACATCAAGGCGAGGATCACGCGTTCCCCGTGCACCGCCTCCGGCAGGAAGGGCATCGGCGGCGCCGTCATCACGTTCGCGATCGTGGAGAGTTCGTCAGGCGCGGCATCGGCCGCCTCGATGAACCCGACGATCGTCCCGGGCGCGGCCGGCAGGACGAGCATCCCGCCGATCACCGTCTCGAGCGGGTGCAGCCGGAACCGGAACCGCGTGACGACGCCGAAGTTCCCGCCGCCGCCCCGGATCGCCCAGAAGAGGTCCGGGTGCGAGCTCTCGTCCGCGTGCAGGATGTCGCCGTCGGCGGTCACGACCTCGGCGGCCAGCAGGTCGTCGATCGTGAGCCCGTACTTGCGTACCAGGTAGCCCACGCCCCCGCCGACGGTGATCCCGCCGACGCCGACCGTTCCGGTGTCCCCGAACCCGATCGCGAGACCGTGGGCCGCGGTCGCCTCCGCCACCTCGACGGCGGTCATCCCGGCCCCGACCCACGCCGTGCTGTCCTCGATGTCGATCTGGATCGCGTTCAGGTCGCGTAGGTCGAGGAGGATCCCCGTCTCGGTCGTGCTGTGCTCCGCCGTGCTGTGGCCGCCGCTGCGCACGGCGAGTTCCGCCGCGGTCTCGCGCGCCACCCCGATCACGCGGGCCACATCGTGAGCGTCGGCCGCGCGCACGATCACGGGGGGCCTCGGGTCGACGCCCCCGTAGAAGACCGTGCGCGCGCGTTCGTAACGCTCGTCGTCGGGTGTGATCAGGGCACCGACGACGCCAACGCCTCGGAGCGCCTCGATCGGATCGACCGTCGTCATGTGGAGGTGCCGCCGACCCGCACGTCGGTCTCGCAACACCGCACGGTCCAGCCTCCCTGGCCGGCGCCGTGCAGCTGTTCCTGCGTCGCGGGGTCGACGAACGCGTCGAAGACCTGCTCGGGCGTGGGGTCGTACCGCCGCTCGATCTTGAGTTCGTGGCTCATGCTCCCTCTCCCTGGATCTGCGCGACGTACGCGGCGAGCTTGTCGAGGTAGCTGTTGAAGCCCTCCAGCGACTCCGGCGTGCGGTACGCGGCCGGGAGTCCCTCCTGGAGGATCGTCAGCTCGGTTTTGCCTCCCAGATCGCTGAACGTGATCGTCTGGCGTTCGGGACCGTCGGGGTCGCCGAAGACCAGCCGCTCCGGCTCGACGATCTCGATGAAGATGCCTGTCGTCGGGTACTCGGTGCCGTCGGCGTCGTTCACCATCACCGTCTCGAACCGGCCGCCCGGGCGGGGTTCGATCACGATCCGGTCCAGCGGCGTCGACATGCCGGCGGGCCCCCAGAAGTTCGTGAGGTGCTCGGGCTCGATGAATGCGCGGAACACGATCGCGCGCGGGGCATCGAGGACCCGGGTGAACGTGACCTCGCCGAGGTCGGTGTCGGGTGCGGTGTCACTCATCAGCGTTCCCCTTCCGTCTGCTGATCCAGGTACGCCTCGAGTCGGTCGAGGCGCTGTTCCCACGTGCGGCGGTAGTGCTCGATCCAGTCCGTCACCTCGTCCATGTCCCCCGGTGCGATCCGGCATTCGCGGGTGCGGCCTCGCTTCTCGGTGGTCACGAGCTTGGCCTCCTCGAGGATGCGGATGTGCTTCATCACGCCCGGGAGCGAGATGCCGATCGGCTCGGCCAGCTGGCTGATCGATGCAGGCCCCGCGGAGAGGTGATCCAGGATGTCGCGGCGCGTGGGATCCGAGAGCGCCGAGAACGTCCGGTCGAGCCTCTGAGACTGAACCATACGGTTAAGTATCACCTCGCGCGCCGGCTGCGTCAACCCCGGGGCGGAATGCCGACCGGGGCACGCGGCGTTGTTGCCCGCATACCCGAGGAGGAGCTCCGACATGCCTGCGATCACCGTCGACGACGTCACCGTCCTGCCCCGTATCCCGATGGCGGCGGAGGCCGCCCAGCGCCCCGTCCGCTCCGTGACCACCGCGCCGACCGGTGTCGAGGGCGAAGGGTTCCCGGTCCGCCGGGCGTTCGCGGGGGTCGATCTCGCCGACCTCGATCCGTTCGTCCACATGGACCAGATGGGCGAGGTCGAGTACGCCCCCGGTGAGCCCAAGGGCACGCCATGGCACCCGCATCGCGGGTTCGAGACCGTGACCTACATGATCGACGGCACCTTCGAGCACCAAGACTCGAACGGCGGCGGCGGAGTGATCACGAACGGCGACACCCAGTGGATGACGGCCGGCGCCGGCATCCTGCACATCGAGAAGCCGCCCGAGCAGCTCGTGATGAGCGGGGGCCTGTTCCACGGCTCGCAGCTCTGGGTGAACCTGCCGAAGGCCCAGAAGTGGGCGCCGCCGCGATACCAGGATCTGCGCGCGAGCGAGGTCGGCCTGCTCGCGTCGGCCGACGCCGGCGCGCTGGTGCGGGTGATCGCCGGCGACCTCGCGGGGTATCGAGGGCCCGGCGACACCTACACGCCGATCACCTACGCCCACGCGACGCTCGCACCCGGCGCGAAGCTGGACCTCCCCTGGAATCCGTCGTTCAACGCCCTCGCCTACGTGCTCGCCGGGCGAGGCACCGTCGGCGCCGAGCGCCGGCCCGTCGAGATGGGTCAGCTCGCCGTCTTCGGCCCCGGCGACGCGCTGCGGATCGAGGCTTCGACGATCCAGGAGGGGCGATCGCCGTCGCTGGACGTGTTGCTGCTCGGCGGCCGTCCGATCGGCGAGCCTGTGGCCTGGTACGGGCCGTTCGTGATGAACACCCGCGCCGAGCTGATGGAGGCGTTCGAGGATTACCAGGCGGGCAAGCTCGGCTCGATCCCGGCCGCGCACCACACGCCCGACGAGATCGTCGAGACGGAGGGCGCGGACCGGGACGCCTGAGGAGCAGGCAACGCTCGACGTCCTCAACACCGGTCGGACACGGTACCGTCATCGCTCGGCCCCGAGCGGGCTCGCCGATAGGGAACGGGAACCGTGACGAACGCGCGATCGCACCGAAGACCGCGGCCGGTGGCCGGCATGCTGGCGCTCGTCCTCCTGGTCGAAGCCTGTACGAGCGTCGGCGCTGGCCACTCGCAGAGCCGGGAGCCGTCGGGACCCGGTAGGATCGAGACACCGGCATCCCTGCCGGATCTGGCGTCCGACGCGTTCCGGGTTCGCTCGTGCCCGGACGACCCGCGGGATCGATGTGGCTGGATCGACGCACCCCGCCGGTGGAGTGATCCCGCCGGCTCCACGATCAGGGTGCGGTTCCGCGTGTTCGGCCGGCGCGACCCCGGTGCGGAAGCGGACGAACCGATCGTGGCGATGGAAGGTGGCCCCGGCTACGGCTCGATCGGGTCCGCGTCCTCGTACCGGTTCATGCTCCGACCGCTGCTCCGCACCCGCGACCTGATCCTCATGGATCAGCGGGGGACGGGGAGCTCCGAGGCGATCGACTGCCCGGACCTTCAGCGAGGACGAGGCGACTACGTCGATGCGGTGCGGGCGTGTGCCGAGCAGCTGGGGAGCGACGCCAACACGTACGGCAGCGCGGCGGCGGCCGACGACATGGCCGCGATCCTCGACGGGTTGCGGGTCGACGAGGTCGACGTGTACGGCGACTCCTACGGCACCTACCTCGCGCAGGTGTTCGCCCTTCGCCATCCTGCGCTCGTTAGAGCGCTCGTCCTGGACGGGGCGTACGACGACGGATTCGACCCCTTCGCGCGGGACGCGGCCGCTGCGGTCGATCGATCCTGGGCGGCTCTCTGCGAGCGGGCGGGCACGTGTCCCGACATCTCGGAGGACATCCACGGACTCGCGATGCGGTTGGCGGCCCACCCGCTCGAAGGCGTCGGGATCGACGGCGGCGGGCGCCGGGTGGCGGTGCGCGTCACGGCCGGCGACCTCGCCCAACTCGTCTACGACGCTGCGTACGTGTTCACGATCTACCGCGACCTGCCCGCCGCGATCGAGGCGCTCCGGGCCGGGGACGAGGCACCCTTCCTCCGGCTGGCGGCGGAAGACCTCGCCACCCTCGGAGGTGGCGCGCCGTCCTCATACTCGGAGGGCGCCTACGCCGCCGTGGCGTGCCACGACTATCCGACGATCTGGGATCGGGCCGGATCCGAAGCGGAACGTCGCGCCGAGCTCGAGGCCGCGATCGCCTCGCTCCCGAACGACGCGTTCGCCCCGCTGCCCAACCGCGCCTGGCTCGACTCCACCTACGAGTACCAGCTGGTGTACGGGTGCCTGGGCTGGCCTGAGCCCGAGCCGGGCGTCGACGACCCGCCGCTGCCCACGCGCGTCCCTCATCCGGAGGTGCCGGTGCTCGTCCTTAACGGCGAGTTCGACATCACGACACCCGTTGCGAACGGGAGGACCGCCGCCGCCGCCTGGCCGAACGCCACCTTCGTCGAGGTGGCGAACGAGATCCACGTCACAGCCCTGTATGACTACGAAGGCTGCGCCTCCGTGATCGTCCGCCGGTTCATCTCGACGCTGGACGCGGGAGACACGTCCTGCGCGGGTCGGACACCCGAGATCCACGTGGTCGAGTCGTTCCCGGGCTGGGGTCTCGCCGGCGCGCCGCAGGCGTCTCCTCGGGCGGGTGATCGCTCGAGCGCCGCCGACCGTCGCGCCGCCTGGGTCGTGGGCGAGGCCGTCGGCGACGCCCTCTCGCGCTGGTGGAACGTCACGTACGGCGGCGGGGTGGGTCTCCGAGGTGGTGGGTTCGCCACCCGGGGGCCGTACCTGAGTGCGTCGGTGCCACTCGTCGTGGATCTGCGGGGTGCGCGCTTCGTGCGGGATGTCTCGGTGGACGGCCGGGTCATGTGGTTACGTCGGGACGGGGTGCTGCGAGGTTCCGTGCGTGTGCATACGCGTGATGGCGCCGGGATCCTTTGGCTCAGCGCATCGACCCGCGGTCCGGCCCGACCAGGAACCCTCAGAGGTTCGATCGATGGGCGTCGCGTGCGCGTCTCCGTGCCGGCCGTGTGGTCGCCCTAGGAGCGCGACGCGCCGTCGCGCCATGCCTGCATCCGTCGCGCCGACGCGACGTTCCCCTTGCGCTCGTACATCGCGAGCGCGTCCGCGAAGGCGAGGTCGGCTTCCTCGTGCCGGCCCGCACTCCACAGGATCTGCCCGCGGAACCTGAGGGTGTCCGCGTGGAAGGTCAGGTAGTCGGTCTCCCGCACCAGCGCGAGCGCCTCGTCGATCGCGCGGAGCGCCTCGACGTGCTCGCCGCGAGCCGACGCCACGAGGCCGCTCGCCCATCCGATCGGGACGAGGGCCCCGAAGTCGTCCGCGGAAGCCATCGGTCTCGCCTCCGCGATCAGCGCATCCGCCTCATCGATCCGCCCCGACTCGGCGAGGAAGGTCGCGAGCAGTGGTGTGATCGTCGAGTTGAAGCCGGTCTCGCCCGTGCGGTCCAGGAACGCCTTGCTCTCACGCAGCCTCGCCTCCGCTTCGGCCTCGCGCCCGAGCCTCCAGAGGCTCTCCCCCCGCTGCTGGTTCTGGATGTTCTTCTCCTGCGGGTTCCCCAGCTCTGCCCACCCGCGATCCGCTCGCTCGAACGCGAGATCGAACGCCTCGTCGTCGCCGGCCATCGCGAACAGGCTCGCGGAGAGGATGTCGCATCGGATGCGGCCGAGCACGCTGTCGCCCATCGTCTCGCGCATCCGTTCGACGAGCCCGAAGCCCTGATCGACCGGGGTCGAGCCGAAGTAGGCCTCCGTCATGAACCCGACCGCGACGAGCCCCCGATAGAGCGTGCTGAGGTGGCTCACCTGCGGCAGGAGGCGTCCCGAGATCGCGAGCGCCTCCGCGCATCGACCGCGCCAGAACGCGAACGTCGACACACCGAGCAGCGCCGTGATGATCGCGTCGTCGTCGCCGAGCGCCTCGGCTTCGTCGAGGAGCGCGATGCACCGCTCGTGCCCGGCGACGATCCCGTGTTCGGGCTCCATCTGGGACTGGGAGACCAGCTCGAACACGTCCGCTCGGATCCGCAGGCCGGGGGCCTCGACGGCCTCCGGGGAGCCGAGGAACCCGTCGAGCACCTCGATCGCACGCGCATAGTCACCGCGTGACTCCAAGATCTCTCCCAGGTCGACGATCGCCCGAGCTCGGTCGAGGCCGTCGGCCAGGTCGATCGTCCGTTCGAGGAGATGCGTGGCTCCGGCCAGATCACCACGCTCCATCGCTCGCTCCGCGGACGCATGGAGCGCCCCTGCCGCGTCCCGCGCGAGCGCGCTGGTCCGATCGTCGGCGGGACCGAGCTCGCTCCGGTAGCGGTACGCCTGCTCCAGGTGGTGGCCCAGGATCTCCTGGTACTCGCCGATCTGCTCACCCGCCACGTTCGTGAGCCATCGCGCGAACCCCTCGTGGAGCTCGGCTCGCTGCTCCTTCGGCATCGCCTGGTACGCGGCGTCGCGGATCAGCAGGTGTCGGAACCGGAACGCGTCCTCCCCGGCGAACTCGGCCCGGTCGGGTCGGATCAGCTCCTTGCGCGCGAGCGCCAGCAGCCGTGGCCGCACCTGCCCGCGAAGGCCTTCCGACACCAGCGAGGTCACCGCGCCCGTGTGGAAGACCTTCCCCTCCACGGCACCGCGTTCGATCACGGCGCGCTCTTCGGCGTCGAGCCGGTCGAGGCGCGCCGCGAGTAGGAGCTGGATCGTGGGCGGCACGGTCAGATCGGCGAGATCGTCGACCGCGCGCCAGGCTCCGTCCTCGAACCGCAGGAGGCCGTCGTCGATCAGCATGCCGATCATCTCCTCGACGAACAGGGGATTCCCCTCTGCGGCCGCAAGGATCCGCTCGCGAGCGGTCCCCGGCAGGTCCGCTTCGCCGAGCAGGTTGTCGAGCAGCGCCCCCGCTTCGTCCCCGGCGAGCGGCTCCAGAAGGATCGAGGTGGCGTTCATCTTCCCGCCACCCCACCCGGGTCGGATCTCGAGCAGCTCGGGGCGCGCGACGCAGATGAGCAGCAGCTCGGCGTCGCGAGTCCAGTCGGCGAGGTGCTCGATCAGGTCGAGGAGCAGGGGCTCGGCCCAGTGGATGTCGTCGAACAGTACGACGAGCGGCCGGTCTCTCGCGAGGTGCTCGAAGAGCTTGCGGACGCCCCACGAGGCATCGTCGGGTCCGGCCGGATCCGACCAGCTGAACAGCCCGCCGACCAGCCGCGCGATGCGGTCGCCGTCCTCGGCGTCGGCGAGCAGCGCGGTGAGCGTCACGAGCGAGGAGACGGCACCCTCGGCTTCTCCGATGCCCGCCGCCTGGCGCACGATCTCGCCAAGCGCGTAGTACGTGATCCCTTCCCCGTAGGAGAGGCAGCGTCCTCGAAGGACCGTCGCGTCCGCGTCGGCCAGGAACTCGCGAACGAGCCGCGACTTGCCGACCCCCGCGGGGCCCAGCAGCGTGAACAGGTGCGAGGTGCGCTCGTCGCGGGCACGCTCGAGCCCGCGTCGGAACAGCTCCAGTTCCTTCGTTCGCCCGACCATCGGCGAGTCGAGGTTCCGGACATGGCCGGCCGTGTCGACGAGCACCTGGCGCAGCCGGAACGCCGGCACGCGCTCCGACTTCCCCTTCAGCTCGAGTGGTTCGACGGGCTCGACCTCGACCGCGTCCTTCACCAGGCGGTAGGTCGTCCCGCCCAGCAGCACTTCGCCGGATCTCGCCGCCTGCTCGAGCCGGGCGGCGACGTTCACGGTGTCGCCCGTGACGAGCCGCTGCCCGGCCGTGGGATCGCCCGCGACCACCTCGCCCGTGTTCACCCCGATCCGGATCGCGATCCGGACGTCGTGATCGCGTTCGAGCTCGTCGTTGAGCGCGCCGAGCGTTTCCTGCATCCCGAAGGCGGCTCGAACGGCCCGGAGCGGGTCGTCCTCGTGGAGCCGCGGGATCCCGAAGACGGCCATCACGGCGTCGCCGATGTATTTCTCGACCGTCCCGCCGTGACGCTCGATCACCGCGGCCATCGCATCGAAGTACCGGGCCTGCACGCGGCGGAGGGCCTCGGGGTCGAGGCGCTCGCCGATGGCGGTCGACCCCGCCATGTCCGCGAAGACGATCGTGACGACCTTGCGAACCTCGCCGGCCGGTTCGGTCGGAGCCGTGAGCGGCGTCGCGCAGTTCAGGCAGAACTTCGCGCGGTCCGGGTTCTCCTCGTCGCAGGCGGGACAGCGCATGGGCGAACTATGACGGAATCCGGCCGTGAAGAACCGGAAGGATGCGGCCCCGACCGACGCGTCTAGCCGATCTCGCGGGGGCGCAGGATCGGGCGGTGCGAGGCGATCCGGTCACGAAGAGGCAGGTGAACGAGGTCACGATCGTCCCGGCGACGGGCACGATCAACGCCGCGATCGGGATCCTGGCAAGTCCGTCGCGACGAGTTGCGCGACGGGGTCAGGGCGTGTCGTGGCGCATCTTGAGGTAGTCGTCCTGGCGCTCGAGGAAGACGAGCCATCCCCGCATCGCCTGCTCGTACTGCTCGGGCGGCAGGTTGCCACCGCGCTGGGTGAAGGTGAGCTCGGTTCGGCCTTCGCCCAGGTCGTGGAGCACGACGGTCACGACCTCGACCTGCTCCGTTTCGGGATCGGGCGTATCGCTGAGGGTGGTCACCACGCGCTCGGGGGCGACCACCTCGAGGAACGTGCCCGAGAAGTGGAGCTCGACCTCCTCGGGACCGTGGAGCATGACCAGGCTCCATCGCCCACCTGGTCGCGCATCCATGGCGACCCGGTCGGGCCGGATCGTCGACCCGTGCTCGCCGAACCAGGCGGCCCATCCCTCGGCTCGGGTCCAGGCCTCGAAGACACGCTCCCGTGGCGCATCGAAGGTTCGCACGATCTCGATACCGTCGGGATCGCTGTGCGCCCGGTCGGGGTCCGAGGTTGGGTCAGGCATCCGGTGGCTCCTCTCGCTCGGTCAGGAAGTGGCGGACGGCGTCGTTGAAGCGCTCCGCCGCCTCCAGGTTGCTCTGATGGCCGGCGGCGGGGAGCGTCACGAGCGTCGAACCTCGGATCGCCCCGTGCATCGCGCGGGCGACGGTCGCCGGCGCCCGCTCATCCTCCTCGCCGTACAGCAGCAGGGTGGGGACCCCGATCGTGGACAGCACGTCGCGGAGATCTGCCTCGGCGATCGCGCGCAGCATCGGCTCGCTGCCCGATCGGCGGAAGCCGCTCATGATCGCCTCGGCCTCCTCGACGATCGCCGCGGGAGCGCGCTCGGTGAACAGGCTCGGAGCGAAGGACCGCGCGACGTCGTGCGGCCGCCGGGCGAGCGCGCCGAGCATGTCGTGGAGCCGCACTGCCACCTCATCGGATGGCAGCGAGCCCGCCCAACCCGCGTAGGCGGAGGCGAGCACGAGGGTCCGCGGGAGCGCGGGACACCGTCGGTACAGCTCGAGGGCGAGGGCGGATCCCCATGACGACCCGACCACGTGCGGCCGAACGACCCCGAGCGCGTCGATGAATCCGGCGAGCACGTCGGCGTACTGCGGCATCCGGAAGGTGTCGGGTGGGTCCGTCGATCCTCCGCAGCCTGGTGCGTCCCAGGCGATGATCTGGAACTCGCCCTCGAGTCCCTCGAGCTGGGGCCGCCATTCGCGATGGTCCGACAGGCCGCCGTGAAGAAGGACGAGCGGCGAACCGGCCCCACGACGCTCGAAGGCGATCGACAGGTCCCCGATCGCGACGCGCTCCAACGGCTCGTTCCTCCTGAGGCGGGCGCCGTCAGCCTAGCCGGTCACGCCGGCGTGGGTCGGTTGCGGCGCATGGCCCATGCGACCAGCACCGCGAGCCCGGTCGCCACGCCGACCGGCACCGCCGCGAGCGTGATGGCGCCGAGCGGGGCCACGAGGTT
The DNA here is from genome assembly GCA_963816275.1 of uncultured Actinomycetes bacterium. Taxonomy (GTDB): domain Bacteria; phylum Actinomycetota; class UBA4738; order UBA4738; family HRBIN12; genus JAOUEA01. Next base: position 216,419 of record CAWFJU010000008.1, on the reverse strand, counting down.
GTGCAGCGTCGTGAGCGCGACGATGCGATGTCCAGCGTTGGCCGCGTCGTAGCCGGAGCCGCCGAGTGACTCCGCGAACGCACCGATCGCGCCGGCCGCCAGCAGGGACAGCGCGATCCCACGGACCATCGCGGTTCCCGAACCAGGCCGAGGATGCCACGGGATCGCGAGTACGGCGAACAGCCCGGCGCAGACGAGCCCGGTGAGGAAGTGGCCGATCGCATGGGCCTGGGCGTCTTGCTCGGGGACCGTGAGGGCGACGATGAGCGCCAGGCATCCGAGGACCGCCATCGCGACGGCGGCCACGCGTACGAGCCGGTCGCCCCGGTCCGGGTCGGCCGCGAGCCGAGATGCGTCACGCGTCGCACGTCGGCCGCTCACCAGCCCGGCGACGAGCAACCCCGTGCCCAGCAGGAGTCCCCCCAGAGGGATCCACGGGAACCCGCTCGGCCCGGCGAGGAGACCGGCGCCCGCCACCGTCATGAAGCCCACGCCGATCACGAGCATCGTCCGCGGCGACCGCATCCCGGCATCCTCGGGGACGCGCCCGTCGGGCGCGAGGACACGACCACCCGGGTTGCCGGGTGGTACCACCCGACGGTGTCGCCCGCGAGGGCTACCCTCGGATGAACGGACAGTCGGGAGGGAACCATGGACAAGGTCGTGCACTTCGAGATCCCGGTCGACGATCTCGAGCGGGCGCAGTCGTTCTACGGAGCCATCTTCGGATGGGAGCTGTTCACGACGCCCATCGGCGACGGCGAGTACACCCTCGTCACCACCACGCCGGTCGACGAGTCGATGCGGCCGACCGAGTCCGGGGGCATCAACGGCGGGATGATGCAGCGTTCCGACAGCACGCCGAACCCCGTGATCACGATCGGCGTGGCGTCGATCGACGACGCCCTGAAGCAGGTCGAGGCGTCGGGCGGCACGGTCGTCACGCCGAGGACCCCGATCCCGGAGATGGGCGCGTTCGCCTACTTCGCCGATCCCGAGGGCAACGTGATGGGCCTGTTCGAAGGGACGATGTGAGGTCGCGGACCGCCGGAGGCTGAGGCGTCACGCGGCGTCGGCCGCGTCCTCCATGGTCTGGACGTCGATCTTCCGCATCTGGAGCATCGCCTGCATCGCGCGCCCGGCGCGGCCCGGGTCGGGGTCGCTCAAGAGCTCGCCCATCCGCTCGGGCACGATCTGCCAGCTCAGACCGAAGCGATCCTTCAGCCAGCCGCACATGCTCTCCTCGCCGCCGTCGGCGGTCAGCGCCGACCAGAGTCGGTCGACCTCGGCCTGGTCCTTGCAGTTGACGTTGAACGAGACCGCCTCGGTGAACGGGAACTGGGGCCCGCCGTTGATGGCCATGTACTCCAGTCCTGCGAGCGTGAAGAACACGAGCGCCACGTCGTCGCCGCTGGGCGTGTCGTTCAGGCGCTGGACGTTCGTCACCTCCGAGTCCTCGAACAGTGAGACGTAAAAGTTCGCGGCCTCCTCGGCCTGGGTGTCGAACCACAGGCACGGTGTGATCCTCTGCATGTCGATGCTCCTTCCCTCAGGTCGGGCTCAGCGGTTCGCGTCGAGCTTCGCCAGCAGTTCCTCGAGGCGGTCGTAGCCGTCGTTCATCCCTTCGGTCATACCGCTCTGCACCATCGCGTCGCGGGCCTGGACCGACTGGAAGACCGAGTTGGTGCGCACCGTGGTCTTCCCGTCGCGCTCCTCGAGCCTGAGGGTATCCATCGAGACGTGGCCAGGCGCGCCCTCGAACTCGAAGGTCTGCACGAACCCATCGGGCGAGGGTTCCCCGTGGAAGACGCCGTGGAACCCGAACGCGTTGCCGGCGTCGTCGGAATGGACGTACCGATACGTGCCCCCGTCCCTGGGGTCGAACCGATCGATCGTCATCGTGTACTGCCGCGGTCCGAGCCACTGCACGAGCAGGTCCGGCTCGACGAACGCCCGGAACACCATCTCGCGCGGCGCGCCGAAGGTGCGCTCGGTGAAGACCTGCGGCACCCCCGGTTCGGCGGTGACCTTCAACTCGGTCATGTCGTACCCCTTCCTGTCTGATCGCCTGGCTGCGATCGATCGGTCTCACGTTCCTGCAGGGCCGCGAGCAGCTCGTCGAGCCGCTCGTAGCTCTCTTCCCAGAACTCCCGGTAGTCGGCGAGCCACACGGTCGCCTCCTTCAGCGGCTCGGCCTCGAGATGGCTGAGCCGGGCCGTGGCGCGGCGCGTCCGGGAGATCAGTCCCGCGCGCTCCAGCACCTTGAGGTGCCGCGAGATCGCAGGCTGGGTCACGCTGAACGGCGCGGCCAGCTCGGCGACGGTCGCCTCCCCGTGCGAGAGCCGGGTGAGGATCGCGCGCCGCGTAGGATCCGCGAGCGCCCCGAACACCACATCGAGCTGATCGACCGCCATCTCGACCACCATAGTCGATAACCTCTCCGTTATGTAAACGAGAAGTTATAGAAGGCGGCGAAGGATGTCAAGCCTGAGGCGAAGGCCCGCCTCAGACGAGTCCGTACGCTCGCTGGACGTCGAATCGGTAGATCAGACGCTGCTCTTCGGCCATCCGCGCCACGAACGCGTCATCGTCGAGCTCGGCCCCGAACCACGTCAGCGCGCCGGTCGGCTTGCCCTGCATCTCGCGGAAGAGACGCAGGTTCATCGCCGCAGCGTCCGGCCCATCGAGGATCGTGACCGTCGCCTCGAGCGTGAGGTAGGCGTAGGCGGCGTCGAACACGAACAACGTGCAGCGGGGGTCGCGGCGCAGCCGCTCGGTGCGTCGCCGCCGGGCGGTCCCGCTGCTCCACAGCCCGCCGTCGACCATCGCGACGCCGACGCGGACGGCCTTGGGCAGGCCGTCCTCGCCGGTCGTGATCATCGCCGCGGACCGGTGCTCGCGGAGCCACTCCGTCTCACGCTCGGACAGGTTCATGGAACCAGTCTAGGAGCGGTCGTCGACGAGCGGCCGGGCGTCAGCCGAGGCAGATCGCGCGATCTCGGGCGCGGATACGACCCCGGCGGTACCGGAGGTCGGCGTCGAGAGGGGCCGCCAACAACGGTTGACGTTGGCCGCGCGGGTCAGCCTCGGGCTGCTGATCGTCGCGGTCGTCGCCATGGCCTCGGCGCGCGTGTACGCGCGCTGCTCAGCGTTCGGCGCTGCGGTCGTTCTCGCCGATGCGTGCTTCGACGAGCGTTCGGACGAGCGGGGCGGGGATGGGCGTGTCGGGCTGGAAGCGGATCGTGCCCTTGCCGAGGTCGTACGCGGCGAGCTCGTCCCGGTGGTCGTCCATCACCGCGGTGCTCATCAGATAGAACGCGCAGTGACCTTTCACGGCTCCGAACGCGACGAGCGGACGCCCGTTCAGCTTGCACGTCGGGATCCCGTAGCTGATGCCCTCGGTGGCCGTCGGCGTGACCGACCGGATCGTCGCGCGCAGCTCCTCGAGCGCGCCCCGCTGCTCGTCGGGCAGCGCGGCGAGGAACGCATCCACCGCGTCGGATCCTGGATCGGGTTCAGCCACCGTCGTTCTCCTCGGCCCGGTCGAACGCCGTCACTTGCGTCGCCGAGGCCTGGCATCTCCAAGCGTCGATGAGCAACTCCTCGAGCTCGTCGAACTCGATCGCCGCGAGACGGATCAGCACCGCCGGGAACCCATCGTAGTGGGGTTCGGTGAACAGGACCTCGGGCTCGGAGGCGAGGAGCACCTCCTTCTCCTGGAGGCTCGAGACGCGGACCGCGAGCACGTCGGGGTTGGGGACGCGGGGCCGCTTCGGTTCGATCCGTTCCATCCAGACCCACGCGAAACCCTTCGACTTCGAACCGCGGCGCACCGAGAACGCGAAGTGGCCGTCGTCCTCAGCGGTATCGGGGAGGGTGAGCGCGATCCGGCGGACGTCGTCCCGGGTGGTCATCATCCGACTGTACCGAGGGGTACCCTCCTTCGCATGGCGGATCCGGACTCCGGAAGCGAGATCGGAACGAGGTTCGTGCGCGCGCTCGCCGCGAAGGACCGCGAGGCGCTCGCGGCCCTCCTCGATCCACGGATCGAGTTCCGTGGGCTCACGCCGAGCCGGAGCTGGGAGGCGTCGACGCCCGAGGAGGTCTGTGAGATCGTCTTCGGCTCGTGGTTCGAGCCGAGCGATCACATCCGGGAGACGCTCGAGACCGACACCGAGCGGGTCGCGGATCGAGAGCGGCTGCACTACCGGTTGCGCGTGGAGAGCGAAGGCGCCGACCACCTCGTCGAGCAGCAGGGGTACTACGACGTCGTCGAGGGCAAGATCACGCGCATGAGCGTGCTGTGCTCCGGCTTCCGCCCCTGGCCGGAATGACGACCGATCCGAGAGGAGCGACCTCGATGCCAGCGAAGGACGACACCGGCACACCGACCGAGAAGGTCAAGGGACCCGCCTCGTACTTCCCGTCCATCGAGCGCACCTACGGGCGCCCGATCGAGGAGTGGCAGGGGCTGATCCGGGCCAGCGACCTCGAGAAGCACATGGAGCTCGTGAACTGGCTCAAGTCCGAATACGGGATGGGCCACGGCCATGCCAACGCGCTCGTGGCGGCCACACTGGCCGAGGACCGCTAGGCCCCGGGGGCGCTCGAGGTCGCGACCCGGCCGATGATCTCGGCGAGCTCCTTGGGGCGCGACCACATCGGCCAGTGGCTCGTCGGCAGATCGACCCAGGTGACGTTGCGGAGCTCGGTGAGGCCCGCGAGCCAGGCGTAGCCCTCCTTCACGGCATCCTGGTACTGCTCGGAGCTGTACCCGGTGCAGATCATCGTGCTGGGGATGTCGAGCCGAGCATCGTCGGTCAGCGTGAGTCCCTCGCGGATCACGCCACCCGGCTCGGGGACGCCGTGCCGCCCGAAGGTCTCGATCTGCTCCTCCGTGAGCCCGTCGAAGTTCTCCTCCGCTCGGAGCTCGTCGAGGGACATCGGCTTCTCGACGGCGTCGAAGTCGGGGTCGAGCGGTCCCACGCCGGGGGCGGAGTCGACGTAGACCATCGCCGCGATCAGTTCGGGAACGCGGTCGCTCGCCGCGTAGCCGGAGAACCCCGTGCCGCTGTGTACGGCGAGCACGACGGGAGCCCCTGCGGCGCGAACCGCCTCGCAGATCGCCTCGACGTGGTCGGACAGGGCGACCGCGGAGCGATCGGCATCGGCCGACTCGAGACCGGGGAGCGTCAGCGCGGTGACGTCGTGACCGTCGGCCCGCAGGAGGTCGCCGACCTCATCCCACGCCCACGCGCCGAGCCAGAAACCGGGAACCAGGATGATCGGTGCGCTCGTCATCCCCCGACCCTACGGAGGGGCACCGACATGGCGCAAACCGCCTGGCCCCTGTGGGACTCAGACGTGGGTCAGGACGCGGTCCAACGGACGGGGGACCAGGTCGAGGTCCAGCGCCTCCACGAGCAGGGCCGCGTACGCGATCTTCCGGCCGCTGTGGGTCCCCATGAAACGACGGAGGTGCGCCTCGGTGCTTCGCCCCCGCTGCGCCGGCTGGCGCTGGAAGGTTCGGAACGATCCGAGGTCGCCCTGCGCCTCGAGGATGCGCTCGATCGAGGCGGCTCCGAGCGCCCGGATCAGCTCGTCCTCCAGGTCGGCGACGCAGACGTAGAAGCCGAGCGCCTCCATGTCGAGCCGCGAGAGGTCGGCGCCGAGGCCGGCTCGCTCCAGCGCCCGTCGGAAGTCGCCCTCCTCCGCCTCGTCGACGAGGCCGGCGAGACTGAGGTCGCGGCCCCGCGGACCGTACGTGTCCATGAAGCGCCGGATGTTCTTGGAGCCCCCCATCGATACGACGGCGACCCCTTCCGCGCCGAGGTCCCGACCTCGTCGTTCGGCGAGCGTCTCGAGCGCGCGCTGGTCACTGACCCCTTCGACGAACACGATCGACCCGGCGGATGGGGGGACGTTCGAGGCCGCCAGGACATCCATGGTCACGCCGTGACGCAGTAGTGGAGATGTGTGGCCATGGGTGTCCGCCTGTCTCGGTCCGTCGGTCTACCCTAGCCGCGACCGTCGCGAGGACGGTCTTCGGAGGAGGTCTCGTTGATGCCTAGGCGCACTCGGACGGTGTGGCTCCTGATCGCGACGCTCGTGCTCGCCCTCATACCCTCGGCGTCAGCCGTGGCCGCCTTCCCGGGCCAGCCGAACACGATCGTGTTCTGGAGCCAGCGGAACGGCTCGGCGGAGCTGTTCAAGATGAAGGCCAACGGCAACGGACAGCAGCCCATCGGGACCGGGTTCGCCGGCGCGTTCCCGGGACAGCTGTCTCCCGACGGCTCGCGCGTCACGTTCGTCAGCGACTCGGGGATGGGCTCCGGCTTCGACGTCTGGGTCGCCGACATCGACGGCGCGAACGCGATGGAGCTGACGTCGTTCGACGGATTCTTCTTCGATCCGAGCTGGAACCCGGCGGGGACGAAGATCGTGTTCTCCGTGTACGTGTCGGCGACGTCGAGCTTGGAGGTGTTCACCGTGAACGCGAACGGCGGCATGCCCAAGCAGATCACCGACACGCCGGCCATCGACGAATACCAACCCGTGTGGTCGCCCGACGGGAAGTGGATCGTGGTGTCGGCCAACAACGACCACGACCCCGTCTTCAACTACGACCTGTACCGGTACACGAATGACGGATCGAGCCACAAGCGCATCACCGACACCCCGAAGCGATACGAGGGGTCGCCGGACTTCAGCGCCGACGGGACCCGTGTCTCGTTCGTCGCCGCCGGTGGGTCGGGGCGCGGCGACGTGATGACGATGGACCTCGACGGCACGGACGTGCGCAACGCCACGAAGGACGTCGACGTCGACGTCACGCAGGCGATCTGGCTGCCGAACGGACGGATCTCGTTCGGTGGGCGGCCCATGGGCGAGGACATCGAGATCTGGACGATCGCGCCCGACGGGGCGCACCGGGACCGGCTGACCTTCAACGCGGCCGACGACGACGTCTCCGAAGTGACCTAGCAGCCCGCGGCGAGGTTCGCCGTCACTCCTGCTCCCTCAGCCGCTCCAGCCCGTCGAGCATCAGATCCAAGGCGAATTCGAACTCGAGTTGGTCGTCGCACCCCGACCCGACGACCGACCCGTCGTCGTGGGAGATCGTCACGAAGATCTCGTGGATGAACGGGTAGGTGTCGGCCATCGCCTCCCACATCGCCGCCGCGGCCTCCGGCTCGGCGGCCGCCGTGTCGTTGAACACCTCCTGGGTGAAGCCGAACGTCCGGCTGCCCATCGCGTGCAACGCGTGGTGGGTCAGATCGAGCGAGAAGCCCCCGGTGCGGAGCAGCCCGATCATCGAGTCCATGTAGGCGAGCACGACCGGCGTGGGCGTGGTGCGCGACTCCATCACGCGCGATGCCCACGGATGGCGGAGGAGCGCGCGCCGGGCCGAGAGGATCCGCTCCCGCATCGCGGTCCTCCAGTCGACACCGCTGAGGGGCGGATCGATCTCGCCGATGACGACGTCGACGAGTGCGTTCAGCAGCTCGTCCTTGTTCGCGACGTGCCGGTAGAGCGCCATCGGGACGACGTCGAGCGCCTGGGCGAGTTTGCGCATGCTCAGCGACTCGATGCCGTTCTGGTCGGCCAGGGCCACGGCCGTGCGCAGCACCCGCTCCCTCGTCAGCGGCGTCCGGGTCCGGGCGCCCGCGTCGATCTCCGTGCCCATCCCCTCACCTTCCGTGTTCGGGTTGACAAGTGTACACCGTACACGTACGCTCCTTGTTGACAGTGTACGGCGTACACACCGATCTCTCGCCACCGACCAGAGGGAGAACGATATGAAGGCCATCGTCCAGGACCGATACGGCTCGGCGGACGTGCTGGAGTTCCGGGACATCGAGGAGCCCGTGGTGGGTGAGAACGACGTGCTCGTGCGGGTGCGCGCGGCGGGCGCCGGTCCTGACGTGTGGCACATCATGGCCGGGATGCCGTACATGGCGCGCCCGATGATCGGGTTCCGCCGCCCGAAGATCGCGGTACGAGGCTGGGACGTCGCCGGCACGGTCGAGGCCGTCGGGTCGAAGGTCACGGACTTCACGCCGGGCGACGAGGTGATGGGCACCGCTGAGCACGGGTCGTTCGCCGAGCTCTCGGTCACGCCCGTCGATAAGCTCGTGCCGAAGCCGGCCGAGCTCACCTTCGATCAGGCAGCCGCGATCCCGGTCTCCGGCATGACGGCCCTGCGGGCCGTCCGTGACGAGGGGAAGGTGCGACCGGGCCAGTCCGTGCTGGTGATCGGCGCGAGCGGCGGCGTAGGGTCCCTCGCGGTGCAGATCGCCAAAGGATCCGGCGCGATCGTCACGGCTGTGTGCAGTACCTCGAAGGTGGACCTGGTGCGATCGATCGGCGCGGATGAGGTGATCGACTACACACGCGAGGACTTCGCGGACGGGTCGCGCCGGTGGGATCTGATCATCGACACGGCGGGACGCCGGCCGCTGTCACAGCTGCGTCGCGCCCTCACGCCCAAGGGGACGCTCATCATCGTGGGCGGCGACGGCGGCGGACGGTGGACCGGGGGATTCTTCCGCGGCGTGTTGCGCGCACCCTTGGTGTCGCTGTTCGTGGGTCAGCGGATGCGGGGGCTGGCCACGAAGATCAAGCACGACGACCTCGTCGCCCTCTCGGCGCTGGTCGAGGCCGGCACGCTGATGCCCGTGATCGATCGGACCTACCCGCTGATCGAGGCGCCGGATGCGATCCGGTATCTGGCGGAAGGTCACGCGGCCGGCAAGATCGTCGTCACCGTGTAGGGACCTCCTTAGCTCCGTGAAGCGCCGACCGGGATCCGCATGCAGGCGTCGGTCACCTCTTCGGTACACTTCCACCCTTCCTGACCTGCGGAGACGACCTACATGTCACGAGTCATCCTGATCGCGTGGGACGGCGCCGACTGGCGCATCCTCGACCCCCTGCTCGAGCAGGGCGCGCTGCCGAACCTGCAGGCGCTCATCGACCGGGGGCAGAAGGACGTCCTGCGCTCCACCGTGCCGACCCATTCTTGGTCGGCCTGGCCGTCCTTCCTCACGGGCGTCGACCCCGTGGACCACGGGGTCTACGACATCCTGGAGACCGTGCCGGGGACCCACAAGCAGTACCCGGTCACCTACAAGTCGATCAAGGCACGGACGTTCCTCGACGACCTCACCGCGGCCGGCAAGCACCAGCTGCTCCTCGATGTGCCGCTCACGTTCCCTGCGCCGCAGCCGTTCGACGGGAACCTCCTGGCCGGCGGCGTCCTCCCGAAGGGCCGACCGTTCACCTCGCCCGCCGACCTCCCCGACACGCTCGGCAAGGCGAACCTCGAGTGGCCGATCAACGGCATGTCGTGGACCACGTACCACAACAAGCCCGACGCCTACCTCGACGAGGCGTTCGAGGTCACGAAGAAGCGGATCGACGTCTCCGAGTTCCTGATGAAGGAGACGGACTGGGACCTGATGGCGAGCGTCTGGGTGTCGATCGACCGTACCCAGCACTGCCTGTCGAGCCACATCGCTCCCGACCACCCCGAGTACGCGAAGAACAAGGACACCCGAGTCGGGAACAAGGTCGCCGACATCTTCCGGCAGGCCGACGACGGCATCGGCCGCTTCGTCGCGAACGCCCGTCCCGACGACATCATCCTGTTCATCAGCGACCACGGCTTCCAGTCGTGCTCACGAACGATCAACATGGACCGCCTGCTCCACGAGATGGGCTACCTCGACTTCAGCGCCTCGAACGTGGTGCTGGGGCCGATGCAGTGGGGCCCCGTCCGCAAGGTCGCCCGTAAGGTCTACGACACGCTCGGCCTGCACGGGAAGGTCGCCCTGCCTCAGGCGATCAACTGGGCCAAGACAAAGGCGTTCACGTCGATCCGGTCGACGGGCGAAGGCGTCACGATCAACCTCGCAGGACGCGAGATCGACGGCGTCGTCGACCCCGGCGACTACGACAAGGTGCGGGACGAGGTCATGGACCGCCTGGGGAACTTCGTCGATCCCAAGACGGGGAAGAAGCCCGTCAAGGAGATCTACAAGCGCGAAGAGATCTTCAAGGGGAAGTTCGTGGATACGGCACCCGACATCCTGATGGTGCCGGCCGAGGGCTACTCACTCACGCATGCGAAGGCCGCCTACGAGGACGCCGACTGGGTGAGCGGCGACCACCGGATCGAGGGCACGATCGTGGCCGTCGGCCCGAACGTGACGCCCTTCGAGCAGACGCCCGCCCTGATCGACATGGCGCCGACGATCGTCGCGGCGCTGGACGCCCCCACGGCGGTCAAGCCGACCGGTCGCGTCCTCACCGAGATCGTCGGCTCCGGCGCGACGCTCACCGAACGCGACGCGACGGAGCAGTCATCGGCGGGTTCAGCCATCCCCGGGATGGGCAACGAGGGCCAGGTCACCGACACGGAGGCCGACGAGATGGAGGAGCACCTCCGGGGCCTCGGCTACATCGAGTAGATCGACACCGGAACGTGCCCTGGCCCACTCCTCAGGCCGCCGCGCGGGCGCTCTCGACGACGCGGACGATCTCGCCGAGCACGAGCGCCGGATCGTCCCAGTGCACATCGTGGCTAGTGTGGGCGATGACCTGGGTCGCCTGCGGGCTCAGGACGAGCCACCCTCGCTGGTAGGCAACGTTGCCTCGCTGCTCGGCGGGAGCATCGGGGCCGTAGTCGACGGAGATGATGCTCACGGGGATGTCGCCGATCTCCTCTCGAGCGTCCCAGGCATCTCGTTCGACCTGGACGTAATCGCGTCGCTCGATGTTCGTCGGGGCGTCGCATCGTAGGACCTTGGCGAGATGGGGCGTGAGGAACCGCTCTCGGATGGCCCCGGGGACATCGAGGAAGACGATGCCCGCGATGTCCTCGGGATGCGTCGACGCGAAGCTCGACGCGATGAAGCCGCCGCCGGAGTGGGCGACCATCACGTACGGACCTTCGACCTGCGCCGCGACGAGGAGCGCCCCGAGGTCGCCCGTGAGGTCGTTCAACCCTCGGCAGCCCTCAGCGGGCTGCTGTGGGTCGATCCCTGCGCGCTCGTAGGCGCACACCCTCGTCTCGGCGGCGATGTCCCAGTAGATGGGATCCCACGTCGACGCGTCGGAGTTGTCGCCCGCCTCCATCACGACGGTCGGAGATCCGGTCCCTTCGCACCGGATGGAGAGCGACCGTCCGTCTCCGATGTCGAAGCGTCCCTCGAGGTGCCCGTGCGAGGCCGAGGGCTCGCTCGAGAGGGCGGACGACTCCGTCTCGGCCGGGCTGGCGGGCGACGCGGGATCGCGGGCGCACCCCGCCGCCATCGCGACGAGCGTCGCCGCCGCGATGCATCCGACCCTCGATAGAGCGACGACGTTCTGCATCCATGATGGTTCGCGCTCCTTCTCGGGATCCGCAAGCTCGGGTGCCGCTCACGTCAGGACTCGCCACTTCGCCACTGAACCCGATAGATGAAGAGAGCGTCGCCTGCGGGGAGCCACCGGGGTGCGTTCGACAGGGTCGCCACCTGCGTCGTCCCGACTGACGAGATGGCGCCGGTCGCCATGTCCAACAGTCGCACGGCCAGGACCGGCACGCTCTGGATCGAGCCGAAGATGTCGACGTCTGCCCGCCAAGAGTCGTCGTAGTCGGTGAACGCCAGCATCGAGCCGTCTGGCGACCATCGAGGAGCGCCACCGATCGTCGACACACGTCGCAGGTTCCCGCCGTCGGTGTCGATGACGCCGATCCCGTCCCAGCCGAACGCGATCCGTCTTCCGTCAGGTGAGTAGTCGGGTGTGGACACGCCCGCGGGAGCGCCGGGGACGGGCGACGGCGCCCCGCCGCCGATGGCGATCGTCCAGATCGCGGAGGTCGGCGTGAAGCCCGGGGAGTCGCTGGGGGTATCGCCCTCGTTGATGTACACGAGAGAGGTACCGTCGGGGGACCAGGCGGGCCACGTGTCGTTGGCCGGGTCTCTGGTGAGGCGGCGGAGGTGTCCACCGTCGACATCGACGACGTAGATGTCCTCACCCGGGTGGCTCCCGTGCCCCTGGAACGCGATCCGGCTCCCGTCCGGACGACCACACGGGGAACGAGCCGGACACGCCGGGGGGGAGGATCGCCCGAGTCTGGCTCCGCGCCGCACGAAGAGCCGATCGGTGCCCGGGTAGGCGGTTCTCGCGAAGGCGATCGATCGACCGTCAGGTGAGAGGGTCAGACCGAACGCGTCACGTGGGAACCGACCGAACCGCTCGACCACCTTCCCGTCGATGTCGACGATCACCGCCGACTGCGGATCCACGACCGGAGCACTCACCGTCGGGGAGGAGCCAGGGGCCGGCGCGGTGTCCTCGCGCGTCACGGCCACGAGGCCCGCGACGAGCGCCGCGGTGAGGGTGGCGGCAACCAGGGTCGCCGCGACGCGCCGACGCGGGGTGGAGACCGCGCGGAGTCGGCGGGGGGGTCGCGAGCCTTGGCGCCGCGGCTCGCTGCTCGATCTCCCGCCAGGAGGGCGGCTCGGGGATCCGCTGGAGGTCGCGTTCGAATGCCTGCCTCAGGTCGTTCATCGGGGACCACCTAGCGTTCGAGTGAGGTGCCGGCGGGCACGCGTGAGGTGGACGCGGAACGTGGACGAGCTCATGCCGAGGATCTCCGCGGCCTCCCGCACGGGTCGGTCGGCGTAGTAGAAGAGCACGACGGCCGCGCGTTGCCGCCGGGGGAGCTGGGCGACGGCGTCGAGGACCTCGGTGTCGGCCAGTTCGTCGAGGTGGATCGATTCCGGGATCTCGGCGACCGTGCCACGCTGCCGCATGAGCTCGCCGGCCGCGATCTTGAAGGCGGCGGTCCACACCCACGCTTGGGGGTCGCGGACCTCACGCTCGCGATGCAGCAATTGCGCGAACGCCTCGGAGACCGCGTCGTCGGCGATCTCCCGGTCGCGTGCGTACGCGAGCACCGCCGCGTACAAGCGACGTCCCTGGTCGCGGTAGAGGCGCTCGACCCGGTCCTCGGTCACCACGGCATCCTGCATGTCACAGGGTGAGGGGGCGAACCGCGTCAGGATGCTTACCCATCGGAGCGACGGGCTGCGCCATCGACCTTGCTCGGTGTCGCGCTGCTCGGCTACACGGGTCAGCTCGTCGAGATCGAGGGCGTTGCGGTCGTGGAGTAGCGGGTCAGACAGCGCACTCGCCGCCGACGTGGGTGAACCGATCGTCGCACGGCGTCAGCGGCCGCCCCGTCCGCGCCGCCGCGAGCACTTCCTCGATCGCGGCGATCACGAGGTCGGGTTCATCCTCCTGGATCATGTGGCCCGAGTCGACCGCGATCACGTGGATGGAGTCGATCGACCGAGCAGCGAGTTCCGCGTGCAGCACCCGCCACTTCCGCTGCCATCTCGGCGGGATCTCGTTCGTGTCGGTGAAGTTCTGGGTCAGCACGACCATCGGCGTGTCGCCGTACGATCCGGCGGCAAGGAGCTCCTTCTTCGACGCACGCATGTCGATCCGGTTCCCTGGTCCGTCTTCCCAGACGACGTTGTCCGGGCCCACCAACTGCCCCGCCATCGAAGAGTCGTCGAAGACGAGCCCCACGACCTGGTCGGGATGGCGATCCGCGAACAGCTGTTCGACCATCCCTCCGAACGAGTGGCCTACGAGCACGAGTGGTCCGTCGATGGCGGCGCCGGCCAGCAGGCGGTCGAGCTCGTCGGCGACGTCCCCGGCCGAGACCGGCGACAGGCTCACCGGACGAGCGTCGCTCAGGCCGATGCCTGCTCGGTCGTAGCCGCACGTCTTCGTGGTCGAGTACACCTCGGCGTCGACCGTCGAGAACCAACCGTTGTCGCCGCTTGCGCCCGCTTCGTAGATGACGGTCGGGGACCCTGTGCCTCGGCAAGCGATGAACAACTCGTACCCGCCGACGTCGACGAACGCCGTCATGGGTTCGGTCACATCGGTCGCCTTGGGGGGCGACGTTGGCGGAGTCGTGGACACGGCGTCCTCACTGCAGGCCGCCATCAGCACCGCCGTCAGCACGGCCGCGACGAGTCGATCCCTCATCTCGGTAACCTCATCCCTCCTCGGGGAGCGGCTGCCAGGCCGGGAAGATGCCGGTCTGCGACACCTGTCGGACGTCGCTCCCATCCAGGTTCACTACGAGGACGCCGGTGTCGTTCGGGGGATCCTCGCGGTCGCCGATCACGCTGAAGGCGATCGACGTCCCGTCGGGAGAGAACGTCGGGCCGGTGAAAGCGTGCTCGATCATGCCGGCGGCGCAGCAGCCGGTCGCGTAGACCCGGCGCGCGCCGGATCCGTCGGCGTTCGAGACCCAGATCTCCACCTCGAAGGGCCCGCCGGGCCCTCCGAATCTCTGCCTGCCTGGGAACGCCGCCCAGGTGATGCGCCTGCCGTCTGGGGACCACGAGGCGTCGCTCAGGAAGCGGTCTTGACCACCATCGACGATCATGCGCCGCTCGCCGCTTTCCCGATCGATCGTGGCGATGACATCCGACTCGTTCGACGACGTGGCTGAGCTCGTCAGGAGCAGGGTGCCCCCGTTGGATGACCAGGCCAGCGAATCGAGGTGCCTCGGCCCGTTCGCCACGTACTCGGTAGGCGACACCGACCCCTCCGTCACGCTTGCCACTCGCACCTCGCCCGACGGGCGCACGAAGGCGAGCTCCCTGCCGCTCGGCGCCCACGCGAAGTCGATCACGGAGTCGGCGACGCGCGATCCTCCCTGGGAGCCGATTCGCGTCGTCCACAGGTCGCGGTTGCTCGTCATGTACGCCAACGTGTCGCCGTCAGGCGAGAACGCGATCTTCGTGCAGACGCCTTGGAGCGCGGCGTCGCCGCACGAGTTCACGAATCCGGATTCGTTCAGGACGTTCCCCGAGACGCCGGTCCCTGAAGTGCCGACCTCGTACAGCATGTCCCAGCGGTGCTCGGAGTCAGGCGGTGTGCGCGGATCGCCCCACGCGAAGATGACCTTGCTGCCGTCAGGTGACGCGGCGAACACGGACGGCGCTCCGCACCGCGAAGGAGGACAGTTCCCCGGTCCGTCCATCGCGCGCAGGGTCTCGGGGGAGAGGAGTGGCCGAGCGGCACCACCGCCGGCATCGGTCACCATCAGTCGGTCACCATCGAGGAAGACGATCGAGTCGTCGGACATGGGGGCGACGGGCATGCCGGTGTCGGCGGCGCCGATCGTGCCGATCGTGAAGGCCACCCCAGCGGCGGCGATCGCCAAGGCCACCCCAGCGGCGGCGATCCGCTCGTTCCGGCGCCCGCGGGCTCGACGGCGGTGGAAACCGTCGAGCGTGAACGGGGGCGGGTCGGCGCGCTGGATCTCGCGTTCGACGAGGGTTCGGGGATCGGTCATCGACTCGCCTCCTCGGTGTCGGCCAGCGCCGCGCGGGCCTGGTGCGTGAGCGCGTAGACCGTCGACGCCTTTATCCCGAGCAGGTCGCCGGTCTCCTCGCCGGAGTATCCGAGCGCCTCAGTCAGCACGAGCGCGGCGCGCTGACGCGCCGTGAGCGCCGCCAGGGCGCGGGTGGCCTCGTCGCGATCCTCGACCTGCGCGAACACATCGTCCGCCTCGTCGCGGAACCTCACGACGCGCTTCAGCGCCCGTGCCGCACGCCGGTAGTCGCTCCGGAACAGGTTCATCGCGGTGCGGTACAGATAGCCGCTCGGGGTGTTCATCGCGGCGACCTGCTCCCAGCGCTCGAACACCTTGGTGAACGCCTCCTGCGCGATGTCCTCGGCTTGCGACCGGCTCCCAGTCACGACGCAGAGCAGGCGCAGGAGTCGATCGCTCTCATCCAGGAAGAATGCGTCGAACGTGAGGGTCTCGGGCATCGCGTGGCCCGCAGCGTTCCACGTTCCTTCGAGGCGTGCGACGTCATCCATCGCTGGTGTAACGCTCTGGCTCCCTGGAATCTGTAGACCTCGGCGAGGGAGTGCTCCGATCACCGCCCCGGTTCCGAGCGAGGGGTGGCCCACCTGGTTCGGCTCCGGACGGCGTGAGGCCCGGGCGTTCGAGCCCGGGCCCCGTACATCACCGTGTGGATGTGACGCTCACATCACGTCGAAGGTCTCGTGCACCGCGATACTGGCGCCGCCCGCGAGGACCGGGCAGTCCTTGGCCAGCGTCACGGCCTCGTCGAGCGAATCCGCCGACAGGATCGTGTAACCGGACGCGGCACCCAATCCCCCCTCGGAGACGGCGCCGTCGGCCGAGATCGTCTTGGCCGCGCCGGGCGTGAACGGGTTGCCGGGATCTTTCACCGCGCCGCCGATCGAGGTGAACCACGCGGTCCACGCGTCCATGACCGCCTTCTGGGCCTCCTCGGTCTCGGGCATCGAACCGCCCTGGTAGATCAGTACGTACTCGCTCACCGTTGCCTCCTCCCGCGCGGCGCCCACGGCCGCGCTTCTATCCCAACGACGAACGGTACGCCCACTCCTCGACAGGGTCTTCCGGTTCCTTGCGGCGCCCGGGCCGGCTCGCAGGTGTCGGGGCCGGGCGCTACGGTCGAACCGAACGACGTGGAGGGAGGTTCCGTGGAGCTCGCGATCCGCCGTTTCGAAGAGCCCGACGAACGCCGGGAATTCCCGTTCGGGTGGTTCGAGCTGATCGAGGCCGGGGGCATGACCATCGGCCGGGCCAGCTACGACCCCGGCTGGAGGTGGTCGGAGCATGTCGGCGCCGCGCTCGGACAGACCTCGTGTCCGGTCGAGCACTTCGGCATCGTCGTGTCGGGTCGCGCCGCCGTGAAGATGGACGACGGCGCTGAGTTCGTGATGGAGCCCGGGGACGTGTTCGCGATCCCCGGCGGCCACGACAGCTGGGTGCTCGGCGACGAGCCCTACGTCTCGCTCCACCTGCAGGGCGCGACCGGCTACGCGAGCGCGCACGACTGAGGTGGTGGAGCGATGAACGCCGACGCCGAGGTCGTCGAGGCGAAGGATCGCGCCGCGTGGCGTCGGTGGCTGAAGCGGCACCACGCCCGCGACGGCGGCGTCTGGCTCGTGATCCACAAGAAGGGGAGCCGCTCGGGCTCGCTCGCGTACGAGGACGCCGTGCTCGAGGCGCTCTGCTTCGGCTGGATCGACTCGACGGCGAACCGCCTCGACGACGAGCGGTACAAGCTGTGGCTCGCCCCGCGCAAGCCCAAGGGGGTCTGGTCGGCGATCAACAAGGAGCGGGTCGCGCGGCTGACCGAGGACGGCCTGATGCAGCCGGCGGGACTCGCCGCGATCGAGGTCGCGAAGGCGAACGGTGCCTGGACGGCGCTCGACCGCAGCGACGCATTGGTCATGCCAGAGGACCTGGCCGAGGCGCTCGCGGCCGAGCCGGACGCCGCCCGGCACTTCGAGGCGTTCCCACCCAGCACGAAGAAGCAGGTCTACTTCTGGATCGAGAACGCCAAGCGTCCGACGACACGGGCGAAGCGGGTGACCGAGACCGTGGCGCAGGCCGCCGAGGACCGGCGCGTGACCGATTGGCGGCCGAAGGGGTCCCGCTAGCTCAGCGGACGGCGCGGGACGGGTGACGTGCCCTCGCGTTCGCGAGCGATTCTGCCCGGTCCTTCAGGTTCAGGAGCATCTTGCGCTCCATCACGAACGAGCCGGGGTCGGCGAGCATCGTCCAGAACGCCGTGGCGACGCTCCGCTTCCACGCCTGATGCCAGCGGCTCACGAGCCGCGTCCCGCCCACCACCGGATACAGGGCGAGGCACCACCGGTCGGTCGGCCCGCCACACAACAGGTGCTCGTTCGGCACGATCTCCATCACGACCGGGCCCACGTCGGGCACCATCTCGATCCGGTCGCCGACGTCGAGATCTTGGAGCATCGGGTCGATGCCGCGGGCACTCGGCTTCCCATCGTTGTCGATCCAGTCGTAGCTGTACCAGCCGCCCCGTCCATAGCCGATCTGCACGAGCCAGGGCCAGACGTCCTCCGGTCGCGCGCGGATCGAGATCGCTCGGGTCGTTGATGGAGCCTCCATGAACGCGGTGTCGCCCGGCATCAGGCGTCGGAGGTCTTCCGAGGTCGCGCCCCAGTTGCGCCACCGGGGGCCGATCAGGACGTGGTACACGAGGAGCGTCATCGCCGCGAGGCCCGCGACCAGCGCGACGCCGATCCACGGGCCGAGCCACGCGATGAGCACGCCCGTGATCGCGATCACGCCGAGCACGATCGCGAGCACGATCCCCGAGATCGTCAGTTTCGTTCGCATCGTCGCCGTCTCCCCTCGTGAGGAGTCCCCACGAGGGGAGTCTCGCACTCCCGGTGCTCCGTGCCGATGGCCGCCCGACCCCCGACGCCGGGGCCGAACCGCCCGCCCGCGCGGGTGTGATGTTCCTGCGTGGAACCCGCGCGGGGCCCCGACCGTCCGCGATACTGGTCCGGCCGTGGGAACCCCAGAAGACGCACTCGAGCTCGCGACCGCCGAAGACGCCGCGCTCCCGCTCCACGCGGACGAGGTCCGCGATCGCAAGACGATCCTCGCGGGCACTGGCCAGAACATCGTCGGCCTCGGCGTCTTCGTCCTCGCCAGCTTCGGGATGAACATCCTGATCGCGCGGACCTTCGGGAAGGGCTCCGCCGCCTTCGGCCAGATCACCTTGATCACGCAGCTCGCCTTCGTTGCCGGCGCGGCCACCCGGTTCGGCATGGACATGGCCGCGGTGCGACGGGTCGCGATCGAGGTCGGCAAGGGCGAGTCAGGACGCTCACGGGCGATCGTGCGCCTGGCGATCGGGATCGCCGGCGCCGTGAGCGCCGTGGTCGCGGCCATCGTGTTCCTGGCGGCGGGTCCGATCGGCGACCTGCTGAACGTGCCCAGCGCGAGCGTCCGGGCGGCGGCGTTCGGCCTGATCTTCGTGGCGGTCGCCCAGGTCTACCTGGGCGGCTCCCGTGGGCTGAAGATCATGCGGCACACGCTCTACGCGTACTGGATCGGTCAGTCGATCAGCTGGATCCTGATCACCCTCGCGATGTGGGCGGCGATCGGTCAGACCGTCGCGGTGACCGCGTGGGCCTACGCGCTCTCGTGGGTGTTCGCGACGATCGTCGCGTTCGTCTCGTGGCGGAGCGTCACCGCCCCGTTCCCGCACATGCCGGCCGAGGCGGGCGAGGCCAAGGCGCTCGCGACGTACGGCGCCCCCCGCGCCCCGGCGGCGTTGCTGTCACAGGCGCTCTTCTACACGGACCTCGCCGTCCTCTCCCACTACCTGGGCGATAGCCCCGAGGTGAGCGAGTACGCGGCCGCGATCCGCATCGCGCAGGCGCTCGTGCTCTTCCTTACGGCCGTGTCGTACATGTTCAGCCCGTTCGTCGCGGACCTGCACGAACGTGGTGAGCACGACCGCCTGAACGACCTCTTCAAGCAGATCACGCGGTGGACGCTCGCGGGCACGATCCCGTTGCTCCTGCTGTTCATGATCGCGCCGAGCGCCGTCTTGGCGCTCTTCGGCGAGAGCTACGACGCCGGGACGTCGTGGCTCCGCGTGCTCTTGATCGGCCAGGCGGTGAACGTCAGCGTCGGCGCCGCCGGCTTCATCCTGATCATGGTGAAGCGCACCGGGTGGGATCTGACGGTCTACGCGCTGTCCTTCGTGCTCGACCTGGCGCTGGCGATCACGCTGATCGGCTCCCTCGACATGGGCGCGATGGGTGCGGCGATCGCGCAGGCGAGCGCGCTGGTGGTCTCGAACGCGCTCCGCCTCTACCTCGTCTGGCGGTTCGTCCGGATCCAGCCGTACGACCGGTACTACGCCCGGCTACTGATCCCGTCCGCGGCGTGCGCCGTGGTGATGATCGCCGTGCACGCGGTCACGAGCGGACCGCATTGGGCGTTCGACCTCCTCGCGACCGGCGCGATCGGTGGGGCCGTGTATTACGTGACCCTCGTCTTCTTCGGGCTGACGCCCGGGGAGAAGGCGAGCGTCGTCAGGCTCGTGGGGAAGGCCCGCGGACGTCAGGGGGCGCCGGTAGGCTGAGCCGATGGACCCTGCATCCGCTCTGCCCGCGCCCAGCGAACTCACCGACCCTTCGGGGTATCAGCAGCATCTGCTACGACTCCTCGGCGACGACGATCCTGCCGACGTGCAGGCGGCGACCCCTGCCACGCTCCGCGCCCTGGTGGCCGAGGCGGGCGAGCGGTTGACCGCGCGTCCCGAGCCGGGGGAGTGGTCGGTCTACGGCTGTCTCGCGCACGTCGCCGACGCCGAGCTCGTGATGAGCGGACGCTATCGCTGGGTGCTCGCGCACGACGAGCCGCCGCTGATCGGCTACGACCAGGATCTGTGGGTCGATCGCCTCCACGGCGACGAGGGTGATGTCGATGCGATGCTCGACCTGTTCGATGTGTTGCGGGCCGCGAACGTCTCGCTGTGGCGCTCGGCGACCGACGCCGATCGAGCGCGGGTCGGGATGCATGCCGAGCGCGGCCCCGAGAGCTACGAACTCGCGTTCCGCATGATCGCCGGGCACGACCGGTTCCACATCGCGCAGGCGCGCCGGGCGCTCGACACGGACGAAGCCTGATCGAGGCGCCGAGCGACCGCGAACCGGCGTAGAGTCCTCGTCGTGCCCGCTCCCCCGACGGCGTCGGGAAGGAGGTGACGGTGCAAGACTCGTCCCAACTCGAAGAGCGTCTCCGGACGGCCGTCGGCGCCGGTGTTCCGGGTGTCGCGCTCGTGATCGTCGGTCGTGAGGGCGTCCGCGCCTCGGCTTCGGTGGGCGACGCCGATCTGGTGCGCTCGATCCCGATGACGACGGACACGGCCATGCCCTGGTTCTCGATGACGAAGATCGCCACGGCTACCGCGGCGATCCGACTCGCAGATCGGGACGTCCTCTCGCTCGACGAGCCGGTGCTGCCCATGGTCCCCGCGATGCGGTTGCTGAAGCCCTCGGACTGGGCGTCGGGCATCACGGCGCGCCACCTGCTCCAGCATGCCGGAGGGCTCGTTAACCCGATCCCGGTCTCGTGGATCCATCCTGCCGACGCCCCGGGGCCCGACCCCGACGCGTTCCTGCAGGGACTCCTCGCGAAGCACGCGAAGCTGCGGTTCGTTCCGGGCACCCGCTCGAGCTACTCGAACCTCGGGACGCTGATCCTTGGCGCGGCGATGGCGCGCGCCTCCGGTTCCCGGTTCGAGGACGTCGTGCGGAAGGAGGTCCTCGAACCGATCGGCATGACGCACACCGACTTCACGTTCGTCGACGTCGTGCCCGCGGCGACCGGCTATCACCCCGCGCGCAGCCCGATGCGGTTCCTGCTCCCCCGGTGGGTGCGTGGGGAGACGAGCGGCGGATGGCTCGCCCTGCGGCGCTTCCTGGTGGACGGCGCCGCGTACGGAGGCCTGGTCGGTACGGTTGGCGACGCGGGGAGGTTCGTGCGGATGCACCTGTGCGACGGCGAGCTCGACGGGGTGCGCGTGCTGCCCGCGGAGGCCGCGATCGAGATGCGACGCGTCACCCTGAACGGCAAGCGCTACGACCTCGGATCGGGGTGGTTCCGGCCCGCCGATGCGCGCCACGCCGACCCGCCGTTCGTCGAGCACCTCGGCGGCGGGGCGGGATTCTTCGACGTGATCCGGCTGTACCCGACCGCGGGCGTCGGCGCGGCCGTGATGGGGAACGCGACGAAGTACGACATCGACGCGGTGGCCCGCCTCGCGCTCACGTTCGTCTGAGCCGGACGCCCACGCGCGTCGCTACCTGGTCTTCCGGCCGACGATCACCTTCAGCCCGAGCGGTAGCGCCTCGTCCCCGAAGGCGTCTCGCACCTCGGCCTCGACTCCGTGTTCCGCGAGCAGCGCCGGCACCGTCGAGACGTCGACCATCACGTTGTCGTGGCGTTCGTCGTCGCGACGGTACGTCCCGTCGTCGTTCCTCGTGAAGGTCGCCATCAGCCGCACGTACCGGTCGGGTGCGGGCACGGAGAACTCCGTCACGAGCGCCCAGTCCTCGCCGACCCAGCCGACCGGCCGTTGGTCCCGGCGCGAGGCAGCCCACTCCAGATCACACAGGTCGATCGCCAGCACGCCTCCGGGCCGGAGCGCCCCTGCGATCGCGGCGAGCGACCGCTCGATATCGTCGATCGTGTCGAGGTAGTTGAGGGCGTGTCCGACGCCGACGATCGCGTCGGCGTCGGGGATCGGGTCCTCGGGGAGCGTGAGCCGGCGGAGCTCCGCGGCATCGCCCGCGTGGTCGTGCGCGAGCGCGAGCATCGCCGGCGACGCATCGGTCGCGATCACGCGGTGGCCCGCATCCACGAGGTATCGCGTCAGGAGACCGCTCCCGCAGCCGATCTCGACCACGACCCCGCCTCGCACGGGATCGAGCAACGCCAGCACGCCGGGCGCGGTGCCCTCGGCGTGGAAACCGAACCCGAGGTGATGGATCCGTGCCAGGTCGGCTCGGTAGTAGGGATCCTCCATGCGGGCATCTTCCCGGATGGAACCTCGA
This sequence comes from uncultured Actinomycetes bacterium, assembly GCA_963816275.1. Classification (GTDB taxonomy): domain Bacteria; phylum Actinomycetota; class UBA4738; order UBA4738; family HRBIN12; genus JAOUEA01. Next base: position 193,937 of record CAWFJU010000008.1, on the reverse strand, counting down.
CCGGCGTCAGCCTTCGAGCGGTTCCCGGCGAGAGGTCCGTCGTGAGGCCAGCTCGTCCTCGTCGCTCAGCTCGGGGAGCACGATCAGGGCATCTTCGATCCGGTCGTACCACTCGGCCTGATCGACCACGCGGCGGGCCGCCTCCAGATCGCGCTGCACCTCCCGGAGCTCCCGCAGCAAACCGTCCCGCCGGCGCTCGAGGCTCGCGATCTCGGGGTCGTACCGCACGGGGTGCGGCGCCTGGGGCATCGGCGGCGTCGCAGGGGACCCCATGGGCAGCCATCCCTGCTCGAGCTGCGCGTCGACGCGTCGCTGCAACCGGCGTCCGTGCAGGATCGCGATCGCGAGCGCCCACAGCACCATCGCGACGACCGCGGCGCCGATCAGGATCCAGATCCCGCCGGGGCTCCCCGGATCGCCGAGGGTGGTCCCGAAGACGACGATGGAGCGACCATCGGTGCGGGCGCTCTCGGCGATGGCATCGGCAGCGACGACCGTCCAGGCCGTCGCGAGAGCGACGAACGTGGCACCGATCATGACAACGGTTCCTTCCTTCGGGGGGAAGGGCCAGACCTCCGAAGTTCCCGCCCCGTGGGCGGGTCCCGTAGGGTCGCCCAGGCGCGAGTGTGCGGCAATACGGTGAACGCCCCAGGTCGTCCGGCCGTCGCTGAGACGAACGCTCCAGGTCCCGGTCAACCCCACGCGATGCCGAGGATCGCGGCGAGGAGCGAGGCGGCCCCAGCCTTGTCGAGCGGCTCGTTCCCGTTGCCGCACTTGGGTGATTGAACGCACGACGGGCACCCGCGCGGGCACGGACACTGGCGGATCGCCTCGAGCGTGGCGCGCAGCCACCGCTCGCTCGTGGCGGCGCCCCGCTCGGTGATCCCGGCGCCCCCCGGATGGCCGTCGTAGATGAAGATCGTGGTCATCCCCGTGTCCTCGTGCATCGGCGTCGACACCCCGCCGATGTCCCATCGATCACAGGTCGCCACGAGCGGCAGGAGGCCGATCGCCGCATGCTCGGCCGCGTGGATCGCTCCCGGGAGATCCCGGGGACCGACCGCCGCCCGGTCGAACACCCACTGCGGGATCGTCCACCACACGGCCTTCGTCTCGAGGTGAACGGGCGGCAGGGGCAGGGGGATCTCGTCGACGATCTCGTTCGTCGAGACGAGCTTCTTCACGTAGCTCACGACCTGGTTCGTGACCCGCACCGTGCCGAACCGCTGGCCGACGTCGTCGATCGAGGACTCGATCTCGACGTCGCCCACCTCGATGTCGGTGATGTCGCGTGCCTGCGTGTAGAAGTCGGGGTCGGCCTCGCTGACGGCGGCTACGCGGTCGACCAGATTCAGCTCGCGCACCAGGTACTGCTCCCCCTGGTGGAGGTAGACCGCACCGGGATGCAGCGTCGCGAAGGCCCGGCGCTCGTCGGCGGTGCCGAGCAGCTCACCCGTCTCCGCGACGACGATCGTGAATACGTGCCCGCCGCCGGAGCGGACGTCGACCGCGCGGTGCGGCGATTCGGTGCCGCGGTCGTGCCAGGCATCCCGCCGTTCGACGACTTCGCCGCGTTCGGCCATCCGTTCGATCGCGCCGGCCGCCGGGGATCCGAAGAAGGCGAGCTCGTGCACGCGCAGGGGGAGCTCCCGGGCCGCGCACCGCAGATGCGGTTCCATCACGTACGGGTTCGTCGGATCGATCACGGCCGCCTCGGCCGGCTTGTCGAAGAGGTCGTCGGGGTGGTGCACGAGGTACTGGTCGAGCGGGTCGTCCTGGGCCACGAGCACCGCGAGGGCGTCGGTGTCGCGGCGCCCGGCGCGCCCGGCCTGCTGCCACATCGAGGCGCGCGTCCCTGGATAGCCGACGAGGACCGCCGCGTCGAGCGAGCCGATGTCGATGCCCAGTTCGAGAGCGTTCGTCGAGGCCACCCCCAGCAGCTCTCCGTCCGCGAGCTGCTGCTCGAGCTTGCGCCGGTCCTCCGCCAGATAGCCTGCACGGTAGGCCTTGATACGGGTCCGGGTCTGCGCATCGCCCACGGCTCGCCGCGCGAACTCCGCGAGCAGCTCGGCCGCCCGCCGCGATCGCGCGAACCCGATCGTTCGGATCCCGCCTTCGACGAGCGCCCCCATGATCCCGGATGCCTCGGTCAGGGCGCTCCGTCGCTGCCCGGTGTCCTCGTCCAGGATCGGCGGGTTCCAGAGGGCGAAGAGCTTCTCGCCGCGGGGCGAGGCGTCGTCGATCACTTCGTCGACCTCGAGGCCGGTGAGTTGGGACGCGAGCTCGCCGGGGTTGCCGACCGTGGCGCTCGCGAGACACCAGCGCGGGTCGCCTCCGTAGTGCGCCACCAGACGCCTGAGTCGGCGCAGCACCATCGCCACGTGGGAGCCGAAGACGCCCCGGCACACGTGCGCCTCATCCACGACCACGATCGACAGTCGGAAGAAGAAGTCGGCCCACCGCGCGTGATCGGGCAGGAGCGACAGGTGCAGCATGTCGGGATTCGTCATCACGAGGTTCGCGTTCTTGCGGATCAGCGGCCGCTCGGCCTTCGGGGTGTCGCCGTCGTACACGGCCGCCTTCACCTCAGGGATCTTCAGCGACCGGACCGCCCGCAGTTGATCCCGCGCCAGGGCCTTCGTTGGGTAGAGGTAGAGCGCCGTCGCCTTCGGCGTGGTGAGGGCCGCCTCGGCGAACGCCGCGTTGTAGACGAGGGTCTTCCCGCTCGCGGTGCCGGTCGCCATGACCAGGTTGCGGCCCGCTCGCAGGGTCTCGAGACCGCGCGACTGGTGGGGGTAGAGCCCGTCGATCCCGAGCAGGGCGAGTCGCTGGACGAGGAGCTCGGGCAGGTCGTCTGGGAAGGGGTCGGTCACGGGCGCCCGGGCCGGGAGTTCGCGGACCCCGACGAGGGAGGGCGCCACGTCCGGATCGGAGGTGAGCTCGTCGAGGAACGCGCGGGGATCCACGGCGTCAGGCTACCGGCGCGCCGGGACGCGTCCGGGCTCAGCTCGGCGTCGTGACCCGTTCGTCGACATCGCGTTCGCCGGCGAGTTCGTCGTACGACGCCAGGAACCCGTCGTGGAACAGGTGCCGGAGCCGGCCTCGATCGCCCACGAACACCCAGGTTCCGAGCACGAGGTACACGATGCCGACGCCGATCCGCTCGATCGCCTGCATCGACTCGGGCACCACCGCCCCCAGGATGAACTGGATCCAGAAGAGCCCGAACAGGAAGCCCGCCTCGCGCAGGGACATCGAGAGACTCGAGATCACGGCCACCGCGAAGAACGACTGCGCCGCAGTTAGGAAGAGCTCTTCGCGCTGCATCGCGTCGAGCGGAAGACCGTGGAGCGTGCCCGACGAGATCGCGAACACGATCGGGAGCGTCCCCACGAGGAGCGTCCATTGGTTCACCTTCGAGGACACGAGGGTGCCGAGCGCCGCGTTCGAGTTCAGGCGCCACGCGTAGAGGCCGGCCACGAGCAGTTCAGGCGCCTCGGATGCCAGCGGCGCCACCCACTGCACCAGCAGGAACTCGCTCACCCCGAAGTTCTCGCCGGCCGCCACGAGCGCCTCGGCGAAGGGCTCCGCGCTGAGGAGGATCACGCCGGCCGCGACGACGAACATCGTGACGATCGTGGCGCGGCGCTTCGTGTCGCCGAACGTCCCCAGGTAACGGGCAGGCCCGACGAGGTGCGGCTCCTCGGCCGGCGCCCGCGACACCCGGACCGTGTAGAGCACGAAGATCGTCACCAGCACGGCCGCGTCGACCAGCGAGATCGAGTGCTTCAGCGGGAGCGTGAGGGAGTACATGGTCGCGACGGCCAGGAACGAGATCTCGATCGAGTGCTCCCGGTCGAGCACCACGCCCCCCCATCGGGGGCCACCCTTGCGGAGCTTCCCGGTCGTGCGGAGCCGATAGAAGGTCACGAAGACGACCATCGTCCAGCCGACGCCGATCAACAGGCGGTTCGCGCCGGTCATGTTCGCGAGCGCGAGCGAACACGGCGACTCGGTGCCGCCGTCGATCGGGAGGCAGGCGACGCCGGTCGCCGCGAACGATTGCCCACCCTTCCATGCGAACACGAAGTCGACCGCGTACTCGGGCAGGACCGCGATCAGCGCGAGGATCGCGATCGCGAGCCCCGCCGAGATGTCGAGCTGCGCGACCTCGGCCGCCCACGACAGCAGGAACGCCGCCCCGACGATGGCCAGTCCGAAGATGAGCGCGGCCAGCGCGTGCTCGAGGTCGGGGTGGACGAGCTGGTAGCCGACCGCAGGCAACGTGATCGCCACGGCAAGGCCGATCGAGATGCGGGCGCGAACGGGGCGGACGTCGGAGGCGTCGAGGCGGGGGCCGGACATCGCGGGCGAGCGTACCATCGGCCTCCGCCGCAGCCGACCGCCGGGCCTCGGGTGGTGCCGGCCGCCGAGCCTCACGCCGCCCGATCCCGTCGCTGAGACAATGCCCGGCGATGGCCACCATGTCGCTGATCGTGTCCTTCGTCGTGATCCTCAGCGGCGCCGAGCTCTTCACGAACGGCGTCGAATGGATCGGCGAGGGCTTCGGTCTGTCCGAGGGCGCGGTCGGGTCCGTACTGGCGGCCGTCGGCACGGCGCTCCCCGAGACCCTGCTCCCACTCGTCGCGATCCTCTCGGGACACGCGGCCGGCGAGGAGATCGGCACGGGGGCGATCCTGGGCGCACCGTTCATGCTCACGACGCTCGCGATGGTCGTCGTGGCGGTCGCGGTCCTCGTGACCGGGCGCGGTGGGCGCCGGTCGCTCGACCTCGAGATCGACCGGGGAGTGATCCGCCAGGACCTCGGCTACTTCCTCGTGATGTACGCGCTGGCGGTCGCGGCCGGGCTGATCCACGTGAAGACGCTGCACGTCGCGCTGGCGATCGTGCTCGTCGTCGGCTACGGCTACTACGTGAAGCGTCACTTCACGAGCCCGGGCGAGGAGGACCTCGAGACCGAGGCAGCGACCGAGATCAAGGACCTCTATCTCTGGGCGTGGTGGGGACGGCTCCGCACCGGCCTCGCGGCCTGGTCGGCCGATCGGAGCGCGATCCTGCCGTTCGTGCAGGTCGCGCTGGCGCTCGGGTTGATCGTCGGCGGGGCGAAGCTGTTCATCGGGGCGGTCGACACGATCGGCGCGTCGCTGGGGGTCTCGCCCCTGGCGTTCACATTGCTCGTCGCGCCGATCGCGACCGAGCTCCCCGAGAAGTTCAACAGCGTGATCTGGATCCGTCGCCGCAAGGACACGCTCGCGATGGGCAACATGACCGGCGCGATGGTGTTCCAGTCCTCGTTCCCCGTCACGATCGGGCTGCTGCTGACCCCGTGGGATCTGACCGGATACGCGCTCGTGGCGGCGCTCGTCGCCCTCGCGGCGGGCGGGGTGCTCTGGCTCACGTTGAGGATCAGGGGCGGCTCTCGGCACCCCTGCTCCTGTTCCAGGGTGTGTTCTACGTGGGGTACGTGACCTACGTGATCACGAAGGTCTGAGCTACCAGCCGGGTTGGGTCTCCGTGTCGAAGGAGACGGCTACTCGTTCGCGGTGGGGCTCGGCGGCACGTTCTTCTTGCCGACGACCGCGTCGGTCTTCGCGTCGGTGAAGATCGCCTTCGCCCGAGCCGTGTCGAGCACGACCACCGAGAGGCTGCCGACCATCTGGGCGGACCCGGGCAGCACGAGGTTCTGTACCTTCGCGACCGGGATGCGCGACGCCGTGTACGCGAGGTCGATCACCTCGTTCAGCGACAGCGTCATGTCGGTGTTCCTCATGCCCGCTCCGATCCACCGGAACAGGCTGGACTGATCGGCCTTGTACTCCTTCTGGAACTGGGCGAGCGCTGCGAGGAAGAGCCGGCCCCCGTTCTCCTGCCGCCCGAAGTCGCCCTGCTGGAGGTCGTGGCGCGTGCGGGCGAAGGCCAGCGCGTCGCGGCCCGAGAGCTCCTGCACCCCGGGCTGGAAGTCGGCCCGAGCGTAGCTGTCGCTCATCGCGAAGGGTACGTCCATCGTGAGGCCACCGATGTCGTCGACCATGTCGGTGAAGCCCCAGAACGTCGTGATCGCCCAGTAGTCGATCTTGAACCCGCCGAGCTGTTCGATCGTCTTCACGAGGAGCTCGGGCCCGCCGTAGAAGAGCGACGAGTTGACCTTCCCGGTGCCGTGGCCCTCGATCGGCACGTAGGAGTCGCGCGGGATGCCGATCATCGAAGCCTTGTGCGTGGCCGGGTCGATGAAGATCACGTGCAGTGAGTCGGCGAGCGAGTGGAGCACGTCGTCACCGGGCCGCGCGCCGCTGCCGACCGCCAGGATCGTGATCGGGTCCTTGCCGTCGAGGGTCGGCGTGTACCCCGCGTGCGCCTTGCCCACGATGACGCCCGACTGGGCCGTCGCCGCGGTGCCGCCGCCGATCGCCCCGAGGGCGCTGCCCGCCACCCAGACGGAGAGCGCCAGGATCCCGATCCCGAGTCGCTTCATCAGGAGCTCTCCCCGGTGGGCGATGCGGTCGAGCTCGCGGGAGCCTTCTCCGTGTCGGCCCGTCGCACCGAGAACGAGACGATCTTCCACTCACCGTCGACCTTGCGGAACACGTATTGGCCCTTGCTCTTGAACATGTAGACGGAGCCGCCGCCCGTGCCCTTGGCCGTGAAGTTCACGATCCCGGCGACGGACGAGGGTTTGCCGAGCGCATCGAGAAGCACCTTGAGCTTGAGGGTGCTGGCCTGGGGGACGATCGAGTCGAGCTCGGTGACGCCCTCGCCGGCCGTAAGGACCTTCGCCTGCTTGGCCGCGGCGTCCTGCGCCGGCGCGGCGAAGAAGTCGTTCACGCTCTCATAGGAGCCCTCGGTCCAGTTCGCGGGCTCGAGGAAGGCCGCCACGTAGAGATCGTGCAGCTCGGTGGCGACCTGCGCGGCCGCGGGCGCGGCCTCCGCATGCGCCTTGGCCTCGTTCACCGTCGCCTCGGGGTCGATCTGCGCGGTCGTCTCGACCGTGGGTTTCGAGACCTCGAAAGCGAACGTCGGCGCGGGCGGGAGATCGTTCCCGGGGAGGATGCCGCCACCGCTCCCGTCGGCGAGCACCACGGCGCCGATGCCGAGGACGACGAGCAGCCCCACGGCACCGGCGATCATCAGCGGCGTGCGGCGGGAGGAGGCGGGCGCGTGACGTCCTTCTTCAGGCAAAGCGCGACCAGGCTACCAGCGCCCTCCGGGGGATCAGTGGAGGCTCATGTCAAGGTTCCGTGAAGGCCGACCTGTCGCTCCCGGACTAGGATGACGCCCTCGAGAACGGTGTGCCGGGAAGACTGGTCGGCGGGGAGGACCGAATGTCCGAAAGCGGCACGCCGACGCCCGGTCCCGGTCGTCCTGCGGTGGAACCCACCTGGTCGCGCTCGGACCGTGCCGTCCCCCGCGTCGTCCTCAGACCTCTCCAGGAGTTCCTGCAGACGGCGACCTCGGGCGCGATCCTGCTGTTCGCCGCGGTGGTCATCGCCCTGCTCTGGGCGAACTCGCCCTGGAAGGTGGCCTACGAGGAGCTGTGGCTGACGCGCGTCTCGGTGGGGGTCGGCTCGTGGGCGATCGACAAGGACCTCCGCTTCTGGATCGACGACGGGCTCATGGCGCTCTTCTTCGTGCTCGTCGGTTTGGAGATCAAGCGAGAGGTCGTCTCCGGCGAGCTGCGCGATCCGCGAGCGGCGGCGCTGCCCGCTCTGGCCGCGATCGGCGGGATGGTCGTCCCCGCGCTGGTCTACGTAGCGGTCGCGGGGCGGACGGCGCCCGGTGGCTGGGGCGTGCCGATGGCCACTGACATCGCGTTCGCCCTGGGGGTGCTCACGCTGGCCGCGGCGCACGCGCCGCCGTCGCTGAAGTCGCTGCTGCTCACGCTCGCGATCGTCGACGACATCGGGGCGATCATCGTGATCGCGGTCTTCTATTCGGATGGCGTGGTCTGGTGGTGGCTGCTGGTGGCGCTGTCGCTGACCGCCCTCGTGCTCGTGAGCCAGACGATCAAGATCCGAGCAACCGGTGTCTACCTGTTGCTCGGCGTGGCGCTCTGGTACGCCACCTACCGGGCGGGGGTTCATCCGACGATCGCCGGGGTCGTTCTCGGCCTCCTCACACCGGCTCACCCCTTCCAGCGTCCCGCAGCCGTCAGTGAAGAAGCTCACCGTGTCGCCGACGAGACGATGGACGACCCGGAGCCGCCCGACGCTGACGCCACGGCATGGCTCAGACTCGCCTGGCTGTCCCGAGAGGCCGTCTCGCCGCTTGCCCGCGTGGAGCACGTGCTTCTGCCGTGGTCCAGCTTCGTGATCCTGCCACTGTTCGCGCTCGCGAACGCCGGCGTGACGCTCACCGGTGGCGTGGTGGGCAACGCCCTAACCAGCGTGGTGGCCCTTGGGATCGTTCTGGGCCTCGTGCTCGGCAAGCCGATCGGCGTCGTCCTCGCCTCCGCGGCCGGTGTCAGAACGGGCGTGGGTCGGTTGGCGCCTGGTGTCGATTGGAGTCATATGGCGGGGCTCGGGATGACGGCGGGTGTCGGCTTCACGATGGCGCTCTTCATCGCCGGTCTCGCCTTCGAAGGCGATCCGGTTCGCCTCGGCTACGCGAAGGTCGCGATCCTCGCGGCGTCGGTGATCGCGGGCGCCGCCGGCTACGTGCTCTTCCGACTCCTGCCGGCTCGCGTCGCGCCGGAGCAGGACGCATGAGCCTGCCCAGGCCGGCTCTGGTGTCGTGGTGGATGGAGGAGGCCCGGCGGGCTCTCCGGCCCGAACCCACGCCTCCACTGGAACGCTCGATCGCGACCGACGTCGTGATCCTCGGAGGCGGCTACACCGGGATGTGGACCGCGTGGTTCCTGAAGGAGCGCGACCCATCCTGCGACGTCGTGCTCCTGGAGGCCGACGAGCTCTGCGGGAGCGGACCGAGTGGACGCAACGGCGGGTTCTGCTACGGCATGTGGGAGGACCTCGAGGCGCTCCTTCGGTTCTTCGGCGACGATGACGCCCTGCGGGTCGCCTACGCGGCGCAGCGGAGCGTCGGCGAGATCCAGTCCTGGCTCGCCGATCGCGACGTCGACGCCTGGTTCACTCGCGCGGGACACCTCACCGTCGCGACTGCGGCAGCGCAGGACGGCGCTTGGTCGTCGCTCCTGGCCGAGGCCGACCGCCTGGGGGTCCGGGAAGGGCGATTCGTGGAGTTCGACGAGGATCAGGTGGGCGCGCGGTGCGCGTCGCCGGTGTTCAGGGCCGGCCTGTTCCAGCCGGCGAACGCGACCCTGCAGCCGGCTCGCCTCGCCCTGGGGCTGCGCGCCGCCCTCCTCGAGCGTGGAGTCCGCCTCCACGAGTCGAGTCCCGCCGTCCGGTTCGCGGAAGGTCCGCCGGTGCGCGTCGTGACCGATCGCGGGGCCGAGGTGATCGCCGAGCGGGGCGTCCTCGGCCTCGGCGCATGGGCGGCCGCGCTCCCGCGGTTCCGCCGGTCCATCGTGCCCCGCGGCACCTACATCGTGGTGACCGAGCCCTCGCCCGAGCGCCTCGATGAGATCGGGTGGACCGGCGGCGAGGGCCTCGCCGACTGGCGCACCGCACTCCGTTACTTCCGCACGACGCCCGACGGGCGGATCGCGTTCGGGGCGGCGTCCGCGGCGGCCGGGCTGGGTGTCGGGCTCGGTCCCCGGTTGCGGTACGACGAGGGGTCGGTGGCGACGCTCGTCGCGGACTTCAGGCGGTTCTTCCCGTCGTGGTCCGACATCGCGATCGAGGCGGCCTGGGGCGGACCGATGGACGTCACGGGGCGGCACCTCCCGTCCTTCGGCACGCTGCCAGGCGGCAGCGTGCACTACGGACTGGGCTACACGGGCGGCGGCGTGGGGCCCTGCCACCTCGGGGGCAAGATCCTCTCGGCGCTGGCCCTGGGGGTCGAGGACGAGCACACCGCGCTCCCCCTCGTCGACCTGGAGATGATGCGCTTCCCGCCGGAGCCCCTCCTCTCGGTCGGCGCGGCGGTCACCCAGCGCGCGATCGTCCGCAAGGACGAGGCGGAGGACCGCGGAGGCCGCACGGACCCGCTGACCTCGTTCGTGGCGAAGCTGCCGCGCCGCATGGGATACGAGCTCGGCCCCTAGCACGTCGCCCACGGCGTGATCCCACGGCCTCGACCGCGACCCCGATCCGGGCGCCCGCCAGCATCTATGCAGGTCAGTGGCCGGTTGGCTTCCCTATACTGCTCGGGTTCCGGCTCAGGCCGGGGAGAGAGGCCCCAACCCCACCACAGGAGGTTCGATGTTCGGCGTCCTTGCCCAGGAGGGCGGCCCGCTCAAGGTCGTCTTCAACTCGTTCGAGAACACGGCGCTCTGGGTGATCCTCGGCATCTCACTGGTCGCGCTCGTATTCGCCTACTTCCTCGTGCGTGAGGTGCTGGCGGCACCCGAGGGCACCGACAAGATGAAGGAGATCGCCAAGGCGATCCAGGAAGGCGCGAGCGCCTACCTGTCGCGTCAGTTCCGCACGCTCGCGGTCTTCGTGGTCGTGATCGGCGTCGCGCTCTTCTTCGTGCTGCCGGTGCCCGAGGACGCGATCCATTCCGACTTCGCGATCCGGTTCGGCCGGTCGATCGCGTTCATCCTGGGCGCCGGCTTCTCGGCGATCACCGGGTACGTGGGCATGTGGCTGGCCGTGCGAGCGAACGTCCGCACCGCGAACGCCGCTCGCGAGTCCGGTCTGCGCCAGGCCGTGAAACTCGCGTTCCGCGCGGGCGGGGTGGCCGGCATGTTCACCGTTGGCCTCGGCCTGTTCGGCGCCACCGCGATCCTGATCATCTATAAGCAGGACGCCACGAGCGTGCTCGTGGGCTTCGGCTTCGGTGGCGCGCTGCTCGCGATGTTCATGCGGGTGGGCGGCGGGATCTTCACGAAGGCGGCCGACGTGGGCGCCGACCTGGTGGGCAAGGTCGAGCAGGGCATCCCCGAGGACGACCCGCGCAACGCCGCGACGATCGCCGACAACGTCGGCGACAACGTCGGTGACTGCGCCGGGATGGCTGCCGACCTGTTCGAGTCCGCGGAGGTCACGCTGATCGCCTCGCTGATCCTCGGGGCGGCCGCATACGCGGGCTCCACCGAGGGCGCGATCATCGGCGTGATGTTCCCGCTGTTCATCCGCGCCGTGGGCGTGGTGACGTCGATCATCGGCATCATGGCGGTCACGCCCCGGACCGAGGCCGAGTCCGGGATGAAGGCGATCAACCGTGGGTTCTTCATCTCGGCGTTCATCTCGGCGGCCGCGGCCTTCGTGATCGCCGGGCTCTACATGCCGAACCTCAAGCCGGCGGTGGCGGTCTCGATCGGGCTCGTGCTCGCCGCGGTGATCCAGGTGCTGACCCAGTACTTCACCGACACGAAGTTCAAGCCGGTCCAGGAGATCGCGGAGTCCACCGTGACGGGCCCGGCCACCACGATCCTCTCGGGCTTCTCCACGGGGATGGAATCGACCGTGTACTCGGCGCTGATCCTCGCCGGGGCGATCGTGGCCAGCTTCTACCTGGGGGGTACGACGGCCGAACGCCTGTACTTCATCTCGTTGACCGGCATGGGGATGCTCACGACGGTGGGCGTCGTCGTCTCGATGGACACCTACGGCCCGATCTCGGACAACGCCCAGGGCATCGCCGAGATGTCCGGCGAGTTCGAGGGTCGCCCCGCAGAGATCCTCGGCGGGCTGGATGCCGTTGGCAACTCGACGAAGGCCATCACGAAGGGCATGGCGATCGCGACGGCGGTGCTCGCGGCGACGTCGCTGTTCGGCTCGTTCGAGGAGGCCCTGCGCGGCGCTGGGTTCCTGTTCGAGGGGATCCGGATCGACCGTCCCGACGTGCTCGTCGGGCTCCTGATCGGGGGCTCGGTGCCGTTCCTGTTCTCGTCGCTCGCGATCCGGGCGGTGGGGCGGGCGGCCGCGCAGGTCGTGGTCGAGGTGCGGAACCAGTTCCGTCTGCACCCAGGGATCATGACCTACGAGGAGAAGCCGGACTACGGCGCGGTCGTCGACATCTGCACGAAGACCTCGCTCCGCGAGCTCACCACGCCGGGTCTCCTGGCCGTGCTCTCGCCGATCTTCGCGGGTTTCTTCCTGAAGGGTGAGGCGCTGGGTGGCTTCTTGGCCGGCGCGATCCTGACCGGGCAGCTGCTGGCCGTCATGCTCTCGAACGCCGGTGGCGCGTGGGACAACGCGAAGAAGTTCATCGAGGAGGGCAACTACGGCGGGAAGGGCTCGGACAGCCACAAGGCCGCGGTGATCGGCGACACCGTCGGTGACCCCTTCAAGGACACGGCCGGCCCCGCGTTGAACCCGCTGATCAAGGTCATGAACCTCGTAGCCCTGTTGATCGCCCCCCTCGTGGTCTCGCACGCGGAGGACACCGCGCTGCGGATGTCGATCGTGATCGTGGTCGCCGCGGTGTTGGCCGTCGCGATCTACGTCTCGAAGTCCAGGAAGTCGGAGCTGGGCGAGGAGATCAAGCGGGCCAACGTCAAGGCGTCGGCCTAGACGGCGGAAGGCAGACATCCACGGCATGGGCGCGCTTCGTCGCTGGCTCGATCGACTCACCGAGAGCGACGAGGCGCGCCTCGCCGCGGAGGTGCGCGACTGGGCCGACAAGGTCACCGGCACCACTCGGATCGGCGACGCGCCGATGCGTGGCAGGGTGAAGATCGCGGGCGTGATCAAGCGCATCACGGTCTTCCCGATGCAGGACCACGAGTCGCTCGAGGCCGTGGTCTCCGACGGGACCGGGCAAGTGACGGTCGTCTTCATGGGCCGCCGTGGGATCAGCGGGCTGTCCCTCGGGACCCGCGTGGTGGTCGAGGGCGTGCTCGGCGAGCAACGCGGCTCGGTTCGGATGATCAACCCGAGGCTGGAGTTCAGCGTGTGAATGCGCACTGCCCGGGATCGAAGGCGGCGTAGGCTTCGGCCATGGACGACCCGGACGGCACGGTCCTCGAGGAGACGGGCACCGAGTCGGTCGAATCGCTGGTCGGCCACGAGGTGGTGGCCGAGCCCACCGCCCCACCCGCATGGACGCGCGAGGCGGCCACGGTCGCCAAGAAGGCGAGGCTGATCCTCTACCTCGGCGCGGCGCCTGGCGTGGGCAAGACGTACGCGATGCTGTCGGAAGGACGGCGGCGTGCCGAGCGCGGGACGGACGTCGTGATCGCCTGGGTCGAGACGTACGGCCGCCCCAGGACGATCGAGATGACACAGGGCCTGGAGCGGATCCCGGCTCGAACGATCGGATACCGGGACCGGTCCTTCCAGGAGATGGACGCGGACGCGGTGATCCGGCGAGGACCCAAGGTCGCGCTGGTCGACGAACTGCCGCACACCAACATCCCTGGGAGCCGCCGTTCGAAGCGGTGGGAGGACGTGATCGACCTTCTCGCGGAAGGCATCTTGGTCGTTTCGTCTCTGAACGTGCAGCACATCGAGAGCCTGAACGACGTCGTGGCCGACGTGACCGGGATCCGGCAGCGAGAGACCGTTCCCGACTGGCTGGTGGATCTCGCGGATCAGGTCGAGCTCGTCGACATGTCCCCCTACGCGCTCCAGCGGCGGATGCTGCACGGCAACGTCTACCCCGATCCGCGGAAGGCCGAGCTCGCCCTCCAGCGGTTCTTCACGACGGAGAACCTGACGGCGCTTAGAGAGCTCGCGTTGATGCGCGTCGCGAACCTCGTCGACGACTCCTTACTCTCGAAGTGGTCGGAGGCCCCGACGCCGGAGACTCGGGAGCGCGTGCTCGTCTGCGTGTCGCACCCGGACTTCGCGCACGACCTCGTCCGGCGCGGCGCCCGGGTCGCGCAGCGCGCTCGTGGCGAACTGCTCGTCGTGCACGTGCGCGAGAGCGACGATGCGGACGCGACCCGGTGGCTGACCGAACTGGGATCCCTGGTCTCGAACCTCGGGGGACAGCTGCACGTGATCGACGCCGACGACCCTGTGGAGGGGGTCCTGGGGTTCGCCTACCGGCAATACGTGACGTTGATCGTCGTCGGTGAGCCGCTGCGCTCGCGGTGGAAGGAGCTCCTCCGTGGGTCATTCGTCAACCGACTGATCCGGAAGGCCACCAATGTCGACATCCACGTCATCGCGCGGGAGTCACGGTGAGGCCACGAGCGCTGACCGCCCGCCCGATCCGTCGGAGGTCCTTCGGCGATCCGTCGATCACCACCTGATCCTCGGTGGTGAGATGGCTCGCCGCCTCGGCAGGCGAGAGGGCGAGGACCGCATCGAAGACGATCCTCGCCCCCCTCGCGAGCGACAGGCCGTGCTCGACGATCGCGTGCTGCTCGGGAGTCACCGGCCAGCCCAGCGTGACCACGGTGAGCTTCGTGAGCCCCGCCATCTCGTTAGCCGTCAACGCCGGGCCGGCCACCGTGCCCGTCCCGAGCACGAGCACGAGGTGCCGGCCGGTCATCGTGATCACGACATCGGCGCCGCTTGCTCCAGGGCCAGGTTGAGCTCGAGCACGTTGACCCGAGGCATACCCAGCACGCCGAGGGTGCGCCCCTCGGTGTGGTCCTGGATCAGCGCCTGCACCTCCTCGAGCGAGAGCCCGCGGACCTCTGCGATCCGAGGAGCTTGGAACCGTGCGGCCTCGAGTGAGATGTGGGGGTCGAGTCCGCTGCCGGATGCGGTCACGAGGTCCACCGGGATGTCCCCCGCCTGGAGGCCGGGCACGTACGGAGCTTCGACCTTCACGATCCTCGCGACCCGCTTCGCGATCTCGTCGGCGAGATCTTGGGACCGCGGTCCGAGGTTCGAGCCGGACGAGGTGGAGGCGTCGTCGTCGATCGCCGACGGGCGGCCGTAGAACCATTCCGGCCCTTCCCACATCTGGCCGATCAGCGAACTGCCGGCCACCTGGCCGTTCACCTCGATCAACGACCCGTCGGCCTTGGTGCTGAAGGCTGCCTGCGCGAAGAGCGTCATCGCGAGCGGGTAGACGAGCCCAGTGAGCGCTGCGAGCAGGAGTGTCGCGACAAGTGCACGGACGATGGTGCGGATCATGGGAAATTCACCAACCCTAGGAGGACGTCGATCAGCTTGATGCCGATGAACGGGACGATGATCCCGCCCAGGCCATAGATCAGGAGGTTGCGCCGGAGCAATCCCTCGGCACCCACCGGCCGGTATCGGACGCCGCGCAGAGCGAGCGGCACCAGCAGCACGATGATGATCGCGTTGAAGATGACCGCAGACAGGATCGCGGATTCGGGTGACGACAGGTTCATGATGTTCAGCTTGTCGAGCGCTGGGTACGTCGCGACGAACATCGCCGGGATGATCGCGAAATACTTCGCGACGTCGTTCGCGATCGAGAACGTCGTGAGTGCTCCGCGCGTGATCAACAACTGCTTGCCGATCTCGACGATGTCCATCAGCTTGGTCGGGTTGGAGTCGAGATCGACCATGTTGCCCGCTTCCTTCGCCGCGGACGTGCCCGTGTTCATGGCCACCCCCACGTCGGCCTGCGCGAGCGCCGGAGCGTCGTTCGTCCCGTCGCCGGTCATCGCGACGAGGACGCCGCCCTCCTGCTCCTTGCGGATCAGCGCCATCTTGGTCTCGGGCGTGGCCTCCGCGAGGAAGTCGTCCACGCCGGACTCCTGCGCGATCGCGGCGGCGGTGAGGGGGTTGTCGCCGGTGATCATCACGGATCGGATCCCCATCCGACGGAGCTGGCCGAACCGCTCGGTCAGCCCCTGCTTGATGATGTCCTTGAGCTCGACGACGCCCAGCGGGATCCGGTCCTTCGCGACCGCGAGCGGGGTGCCGCCGGCCGTCGAGATGCGCTCGACCTCGTCGGCGAGCTCGGGCGGGAGCTCGCGGCCCGACCAGGTCACGATCGCGTCCACCGCGCCCTTGCGGATCTCGGACCCCTCGAGGTCTACGCCGCTCATCCGCGTCTGCGCCGTGAAGGGAACGAAGTGGGCGTGTGACTCGAGGAGCTCGTGCTCCCTGACGCCATACCGCTCCTTCGCCAGGACGACGATCGAACGGCCCTCGGGCGTCTCGTCGGCGAGCGACGCCATCTGGGCGATCTCGGCGAGATCGCGCTCGTCGACGCCTGGTGCGGGCACGAACCGGACGGCTTGCCGGTTGCCCAGCGTGATCGTCCCGGTCTTGTCCAGCAGGAGCGTGGAGACGTCGCCGGCCGCCTCCACCGCCCGCCCGCTCATCGCCAGCACGTTGCGCTGCACGAGCCGGTCCATGCCGGCGATCCCGATCGCCGACAAGAGGCCGCCGATCGTCGTCGGGATCAGGCAGACGAAGAGCGCGATCAGCACCGCATCGCTCACCCGCCCGCCCGCATAGATCGCGAACGGCTGCAACGCCACGCACACGATCAGGAAGATGATCGTGAACTTGACCAGGAGCAGCGAGAGGGCGATCTCGTTCGGCGTCTTCTGGCGCTCGGCGCCCTCGACCAGCCGGATCATCCGGTCGATGAAGCCCTCGCCCGGCTCCGCCATGATCTGCACCTTGATCCAGTCGGAGAGGACCTTGGTGCCGCCGGTGACGGCCGAGCGGTCGCCGCCCGATTCCCGGATCACGGGCGCGGACTCGCCGGTGATCGCGGACTCGTCCACGGAGGCGATGCCCTCGACGATCTCTCCGTCACCGGGGATCAGCTCCCCGGCGGAGACCATGACGAGGTCGCCCGCCCGCAGGTCGCTCGCGGGGACGGTCGACTCTTTGCCGTCGTCGCCGAGGCGTCGTGCGACGAGGTCGGCGCGGGTGCGTCGGAGGGACTCGGCCTGGGCCTTGCCCCGTCCTTCGGCCATCGCTTCGGCGAAGTTCGCGAAGAGAACCGTGAACCACAATCCAACGGCGATCGCCGAATCGAACGCGATCGGCCCGCCTTCGAGCGCGTCCACGATCAACCGGATCGTGACGACCAGCGACACGACCTCGACCACGAAGATCACGGGATTCCGTACCAGCGTTCGGGGGTTCAGCTTGACGAAGCTGTCCTTGATCGCTTGCTTGACGATCGATGGGTCGAACAGCGGCCGAGCCTCTACCGGCTGAGGTTCTTCGACAAGGGGTGGGATTACGACCGACATCTCAGGAAAGACCTCCCATCAGGTGCTCCACGATCGGGCCGAGCGCCAGACCGGGGAGGAAGGTGAGGGCTCCGATGATCAGGATCACGCCGATCAACAGGCCCGTGAACAGCGGGGTGTCGGTGCGGAGCGTGCCCGCGGTGAACGGGACGGTCTTCTCGCGCCCGACACTGGCGCCCAGCGCCAAGGCGGCGATCAAGGGTACGAAGCGAGAGACGAGCATCGCGATGCCGCCCGTCACGGTGTAGAAGGGGGTGTTCGCGGTGAGGCCGGCGAAGGCCGAGCCGTTGTTGTTCCCCATCGAGAGGTAGGCATAGAAGATCTCGCTGAACCCGTGCGGTCCGCTGTTGAGCCGTCCGGCCAGTCCGGCGGGGAACACCACCGCGAGTGCGGTGAACGCCAGGGCGACGAGGAACGGCACGAGCACCGCGATCACGACGATCTTCACCTGCCGCGCGCCGATCTTCTTGCCCAGGTACTCGGGCGTCCGCCCCACCATCAGACCACCGATGAACACGGCGATCACGACGTAGAAGACCATCCCGTAGAGACCGCTCCCGACCCCGCCGAAGATCACCTCGCCGATCGCCATGTTGAACATCGGTGCGAGCGCTCCGAGGGATTGATACGAGTCGTGCATCGAGTTCACGCTGCCGTTCGACGCATCGGTCGTGGCGACCGCCCACAGGGAGGACTCGTCGGGCCCGTTACGAACCTCCTTGCCCTCCATGTTGTCCGCGGTCGCGGCCACACCGGCGGCTTGCATCGCGGGGGTAGCGCTGCGCTCGCCGGGCACCGTCATCGCGATGCCACCGACCATCAGGATCCACATCGCTGCGAACAGGACCCAGCCCTGCCGGACGTTGCCGACCATCCTGCCGAAGGTGTACGTGAGCGCCGCGGCGATCGCGAGGATCGAGAACACCTCGACGAAGTTGGCGAGCGGTGTGGCGTTCTCGAACGGATGGGCTGAGTTGACGTTGAAGAACCCGCCCCCGTTCGTGCCGAGCTGCTTGATCGCGATCTGCGACGCCGCCGGGCCACGGGCGATGATCTGCTGGAAGCCCTGCACACCGGTGACGGACTGGGCCCCGCTCAGGGTCTGGACGACGCCCTGCGTGATCAGCACGACCGCGACGATGACGGCCAGCGGCATCAGGATGTAGACGACGCTGCGGATCAGGTCGCGCCAGAAGTTGCCGACCTCGTCGGAACCAGAGCGGGTGAATCCACGGATCATCGCGATCAGCACCGCGATACCGACGGCCGCGGACACGAAGTTCTGGAACGTGAGCCCCAGCATCTGTGTCAGGTAGCTCATCGTGGTCTCGCCGCCGTAGGACTGCCAGTTCGTGTTCGTCATGAAGCTGGCGGCGGTGTTGAACGACAGGTAGGGGTTGACGTTCGCCATGCCGTCCGGGTTCAGTGGCAGCCCGTGCTGCACGCGCATCACGAGGTAGACGAGCAGCATGCTGAGCGCGCTGAACCAAAGGACCCCCGAGGCGTATCGGCGCCAGGACTGTTCCGCCTCCGGGTTCACCCCGAGGATCCGGTAGCAGACCCCTTCGATCCGCCCGATCCGCTCGTTCGTGTACACCCGGTACATGTAGGCGCCCAGCGGCGGTGTGATGGCGATCAGCAGGATGGAAAAGACGACGATCGTGCCCATGTCAGAATCGCTCCGGTCGGATCAGGACGTAGACGAGGAAGACGAGCAGGGCAAGGCTCAGCCCGAGCTCCAAGGCGTCGGCGATGTTCATATCCGGTCGAACCACCGGACCAGCGCGAAGGCCAGCACGAAGAACCCGGCCGTGATCGCGAGTACCCAGATATCCCACACGGTGGTCTCACCTCCTACCCGTCACGCTAGACGGGTGGTGTGAGGACCCCGTAAGGGCGGGTCTGGGACACGTTCGGATTCCGTAAGGGGACCTCACCAACCCCTGTCGTCGAGGCGTTGTCCCGGTGTGGGTGGATATGCTCTCGCCATGGCTGCGGGTCGAGCCCTCGGGCTGCTTCGCGAGCCCACGGCGCTCCGCCGTCGGACGCTCGGCTACGTGCTGGCGATCGCCGGCCCGATCGTCGTGACGCTGTGCTTCCTGCCCTTCCGGTCGGAGCTCGAGCCGATCACGATCGGCTTCGTCACGCTCATCGTCGTCGTGCTCGCTGCCTCGATCGGCCGGCTGGGGCCAGGGATCACCGCCTCGATCGTCAGCTTCATCATCTTCAATTTCTTCTTCCTGCCGCCGTACGACACGTTCGCGATCGGTGACGCCGAGTACGTGGTCTCGCTGTTCGTCTTCCTGGGCGTGTCCGTGCTCGTGTCCCTCCTGTTCGCCCGCGCGGCCGACCGGGCCGAGGCGGCCGAAGAGCGCGAGGCGGAGCTGAAGATGCTGCAGGACCTGAGTCGAGATCTCGTGGTGCAGGGTCCCGGCGAGGAAACGTACCGCCTCCTCCTCGAGCATCTGCTCGACGAGTTCGGATTCCGTGCCGCGGGATTGTTCGTGCAGGAGGAAGGCGAGGGCCTGGCGGAACGGCTGGCGGTAGGCGCCCCGCCGGGAACCCTCTCGCCGTCGTGGAACCCGGCGGAGCCCGGTCGCGCCCCGGAGCGGCTACCGCTGAGCGTCGGGTCCCGGAGCCTCGGTCTCATCGTGCTCGCCGGCGAGCGCGCGTCGCTCATCGAGTCCGAGGGACATGTCCTGCGCGCTGTCTGCGATCAGCTCGCGCTCGTCCTCGAGCGCGACCGGTTGCTGCGCCGCGCGACCGAGGCGGAGGTGCTCAAGCAGACCGACGCGGTGCGGCGGAGCATGCTGGCCGCGGTCTCGCATGACCTCAGGAGCCCGCTTGCCGCGATCAAGGCCTCCGTAACCGACCTGCTCGATCCCGCCGTGGATCGTGAGGACACGGAACGCGACGACGCGCTCCGGACGATCGATACCGAGACCGACCGACTCGACGAGCTCGTGGCGAACCTGTTGGACATGTCACGGATCGAAGCGGGCGTGCTGACGGCACGACCCGAGCACGTCGATCTCGTCGAGGTCGTCACCGCCGAGGTCGACACGGTGAGCCGGCGATGGCCGGGCGTCCGCATGGATACCGGGCTCGACGAAGCGCATGGGACGGTGACCGCCGACCCGGTGTTCCTCCCCCGGGTGCTGGCCAACCTGCTGGACAACGGTGCGCGTGCCGCGGATGGAGCCACACGCCCTGACGTCGAAGTGACCTCGCGGCTGGTTGACGGGTCCGTGGTCGTCCGCGTCATCGACCACGGCGCCGGTATGGACCTCGCGTCGCGTGAACAGCTCTTCTACCCTTTCTACCGCCTCGAGGAACGCAACACGAAGCTCGGACCGGGGCTCGGGCTCGCGATCGCCAAGGGGTTCGTCGATCTCATGGGCGGGCAGCTGTGGGTAGAGGACACCCCGGGCGGGGGGGCGACGTTCGCGTTCTCCCTGCCCTCGGTGCCGAGCGGATGACCAAGGTCCTGGTCGTCGACGACGAAGCGCAGATCAGACTCGCGGTGCAGCGTGCCCTATCCGCCCGCGGCTACGACGTCGATGTCGCAGCGGACGGCCAGGAGGCGGTCGATCGGGCCGCCGTGTCCATGCCCGACCTGATCGTGCTCGACCTGAACATGCCCGTGCTGGATGGGCTCGAGGTGTGCCGGAGGGTCCGAGCCTGGAGCGACGTGCCCATCATCGTGCTCTCGGTCCGCGAGGATGAGCCCGACAAGGTCGCGGCCCTCGATCTGGGAGCGGACGACTACCTCACGAAGCCGTTCGGCGTGGGAGAGCTGCTCGCCCGGGTGCACGCGCTGCTCCGGCGATCGGAGATCGCGGCGGGCCGGCACGAGACTCGCTTCGCCTTCGATGGGGTGACGATCGAGCTGGAGAGCCATCGCGTCACCCGAGACGGGGAGGACGTGCACCTGACCAAGACGGAGTGGGCACTGCTCGAGGTCTTCGCGGGTGCGTCGGGGAAGCTCCTGACCCACCGCTTCCTCCTCGAGCGTGTGTGGGGCGAGGGCTACAGCGATGACGTCGAGGTCCTGCGGGTGTTCGTGAGTCAGCTCCGGCGCAAGATCGAGGCCGATCCCCGCCGTCCACGCGCGATCGTCACCGAGCCCGGGATCGGATACCGCTGGGGCGTACGCTCGATCGCGGATGAGGACGATGAAGCGTGGTGAGCTGCGGATCTACGCGGGGTACAACGAGGTCGCGCATACGAGCGCGCCGAGCTCTCCCGCAGCGAGAAGCGCGGGCGGGTTCGGAGTTGCTCGACGCCGGCATGGAGGTGATCTCGACCGCCCATCCGAGAAGGTCGACGCCTCGCTCTCGGACCACGTCAGACCTTGCCGTGAGGGTGACGTCGGCTGGCCGCAGCGAGGTGCACCTGACCCCCACCGAGTGGGGACACCCTCGTCGAGTCGCTCGCGCGTCGTCCCGGCATGCTCGCCAGCCAGCGCCAACTCCCGCAGGAGGTCTGGGTTCGCGCTACGAAGAAGAGACCAACTATCTGCGCGTCTATGTGGCGCAGATCCGCCGTAAGCTCGAACCGGACCCCGCCCGTCCTCGCTCCCTCATCACGGAGCCGGGCATGGGCTACCGCTTCGAGCGGACGACCGAGGAGGCCCGATGACCGCCGACGCACGCACCAAGAACGAGCGGCCCGGATCCGGGCCCACGAGCCGACGACGGATGATCTTCGGGTACGTACTCGCGGTCGCCGGCTCCGCGGCCCTCGTGGCGGTCTTCCTGCCCTCGCGGGAGGACGTGACCACACTGAGTCACGGCTTCGCATTCCTCGCCCTGGTGGTCCTGACCGTGGCGGTGGGCGGGCTCTGGCCGGGCGTGGTCGCCTCGGTGCTCGGGTTCCTGTCCTTCAACTACTTCTTCATCCCGCCGTACGACACCTTCAGGATCGCCGAGCCGCAGAACGTCGTCGTGCTGTTCGCGTTCCTCGGGCTCGCCGTCTTGATCTCGTACCTCCTTGCGCAGGCCCGGTCGCGCGCCGAGGTCGCGGAGTCCCGCGCGCGAGAGCTCCAGACCCAGCAGGATCTGACCCGGGCTCTGGTCGATCCACGGGCCGGCACGAGCCACTACGAGCTGGTCCTGCGGATGATCGTGTCGCGGTTCAACTTCGAGGAGGTCGAGCTCCTGATCACGCCGAACGCCGATCTGGGCGGGATGGAACGTGCCGCGCTCGTCGGCGAGGTGACGGGCGAGGCCGATCTCGCCGAGGAGCGGATCACGTTGAACGTCGGGCGACGGAACCTGGGCGTTCTGGTGCTCCGGGGGTCACGTCCGCTGCTCGACCCATCGGAGCGGCGGATCCTCGATGCGTTCGCGAATCAACTCGCGCTCGTGCTGGAACGGGACCGGCTGCTGCGGCAGGTGGTCGCGGGCGCCTGAGCAGCGGGAGCTACTCGCCCAGCTCGACCTGGGCGGCGT
The DNA here is from genome assembly GCA_963816275.1 of uncultured Actinomycetes bacterium. GTDB lineage: Bacteria > Actinomycetota > UBA4738 > UBA4738 > HRBIN12 > JAOUEA01. Next base: position 171,353 of record CAWFJU010000008.1, on the reverse strand, counting down.
CGTCGGACGGGACCCCGCCCGGTGTCTCGGCGCCGACGATCGCGTCGCGCAGCGTGCGCTCCGACGCGACGTTCGAGAGGGCGACCACCTCGTCGCCGGCGGCGAAGACGGTCTCTGGCTGCGGGATCACGACATGACCGTCGCGCAGGATCGCGACGATCGCGGCGTCGGTGGGAAGCCGGAGCTCATAGATCGGCCGTCCGATCGACGGCGCCACCTCCGGCAGCGTCATCTCCACGATCGAGACCCGTCCGCCCTCGAGCCGGATCAGGCGGACGAGGTCGCCCACCGTGACCGCCTCCTCGACCATCGCCGTCAGGATGTGTGGCGGCGAAACCGCGGCGTCGACCCCCCACTGGTCGTTGAAGAGCCACTCGTTCTTCGGATGGTTCACCCGGGCGAGCACGCGGGGGACCGCGAACTCCTGCTTGGCCAGGAGCGAGGTGACGAGGTTGTCTTCGTCGTCTCCCGTGGCCGCGACCACCACCTCGGCCTGCGAGAGCTCGGCTTCCTCGAGCACCCAGGGCTCGCACGCGTCACCCAGCACGACCCGGACGTCAGGGACGATCGGCCGCACCTTGTCGACGACGTCGGACTCCTGCTCGATCAGCGTGACCTCGTGACCGCGCGCGGCCAGGTCCGCTGAGAGATGCCGCCCGACGGCGCCGCCGCCCGTCACCACGACGCGCATCAGCGGTGCTCCCCGGGGGGCGCGAGCTGTTGGTCGAGGAGCTCCATGCCGTCCTTGGCCATCATCACCACGAGGTAGTCGCCCTGCTGCAGCGTGCTGTCGGGGGTCGGGATGAACCCGCCGCCGCCACGGGATACGCCCGCGGTGAGGATCTTGCCCGGGACGTCGATCGCGTTCACGGACTTGCCCACCAGGTGCTCGGGCACCGGCACGCGCATCCGCAACAGGTCCCCGCCGCCGATCGACTCCCTCAGCTCGCTCCGGTCGTGGAAGAGCATCAGCTGGATCTGTTTCACGCCCCACTTCGTGGTGGCCACGGTAGGGATGTTCAACCGCTCGTAGATCTCGGCGCGCCGTGGGTCGTAGATCCGCGCGATCACCTTGGGCACGTGGTAGTGCTCGAGCGCGACGCGCGCGGAGACGATGTTCGAGTTGTCGCCGCTCGAGACGGCGATGAAGGCGTCGGCCTCCTTGATACCGGCTTCCTCGAGCACGTCGCGATCGAATCCGAGCCCGACGAAGGTCCGGGCGTTGAAGCCTGGTGGGAGCCGGTCGAAGGCCGTCCCGCGCTTGTCGATGATGGCCACGTCGTGCCCCGCTTCACAGATCTGGACCGTCAGCTCGGACCCGACCCGGCCACATCCCATGATGATCACACGCATGGGCGTCAGCCTAGCTGAGCGGCGCGGCGGCGACAGGGACGCACGCCGTGGGAGGACTCGGTCGTTGCCTGGGCATGTCGTTCGGATCCCGAACAGGACGGTGCCCGAGGGACTGCCGACTGGAGGGTGTCGGCGGTCCCCCGGGCGGTGAGACTCGGAGGATGGGTGACTCCGTGCTTGAAGTCTCGGGCGTGAGCCGTGAAGGGCGCGTGAAGGATCCCGGGGCTCGCGTGAAGATCGCGTGAAAGCCGCTAGCGTGGCACCGTGAACCGCCCGACTCCGGACGAGCCCCGCTCGCACGCGTTCACCCTGCGGGGTGTGGTGATCGCGTTCCTCGCGCCCGCGATCGCCGCGATCGTCTCCGTCCCGCTCGCCACGAGCGGTCCCGCGAGCGCGATCGCCGTGTTCCTGCTCGCCTGCGTGATCGCGGCGGTGGCCGGTGGGCTCTGGAGCGGCCTGATGGCGGCGGTGATCTCCTCGTTCACGCTGCCGTTCCTGTTCGGGACCGAGCGCTTCTCGCTGCAGCTCGACGGGGCCGAAGACGTGGTCGCGGCGATCGTGTTCCTGGCGGTCGCGTTGGTCGTCGGCCTCCTCGTGGGTGGCGCGACCGAGGACCGCGCCCGGGCGGCCCGGCGTGAGCGCGAGGCGCGGCTCCTCGGCTACCTGTCGTCGAAGCTGCTGACCGGCGAGATCCCCGACCGCGTGCTCGATGACTTCGCGAACATCCTGCTGGATCCGTTCGGCCTGGCCTCGTGCGACATCCTCGTGGAGCTCGACGGGCAGCCGTTGCATGCGAGGGCGGAACGTCCCGGCGCGGAGCCGGGCGGACCGAAGGCGCTCGTCCCCCTCGTGGTCGGTGCGGTCTCGTTCGGGACCCTCGAGGCGGAGCGGCCGATGGGCCGCCGCGCGCTCACGAAGGACGAAGAGCTCCTGCTGGAGGCGGCGGCCAAGCAGGCGGCCGCGGCCCTGGACCGCGCGCGGCTCGACGTCCGCGTCCGGATGGCGCAGCTCGATGCGGAGACGAACCAATTGCGCGCGGCGATGTTCTCCTCGGTCACCCACGACCTGCGGACCCCGCTCGCCTCGATCAAGGCCGGTGTGACGAGCCTGCTCGATCCGTCGGTCGAGTACGAGCCTGAGCAGGAGCGCGAGCTCCTCACGACGATCCTCGAGGAGACGGACCGCCTGAACCGGCTCGTCGGCAACATCCTCGACCTCGCGAAGATCCGCGCAGGCGCGCTGATCCCGACCCGACAAGCGGCGGCCGTCGACGAGATCGTCGGCGCCGTACTGGCGCGCATGCGCCCGCGGCTGCAGTCGCAGGGGATCCGCGTAGAGACGAAGATCCGGTCGGACCTGCCCGACGTCATGGTCGACGAGATGCAGCTCGATCAGGTGCTCACGAACCTGCTCGAGAACGCTGCCCGCTACACGCCGGCGGGGAGCGAGATCCAGGTATCGGCGGGGGTGTTCCGTGACGCCGTGCAGGTGCGCGTGAGCGACCGCGGCCCGGGGATCCCGCCGGAAGAGCGCGAGCGGGTCTTCGAGGCGTTCTATCGTGGCGGCCGGAGCCCCGAGATGCCGGGGAGCGGGCTGGGTCTCGCGATCGCGAAGGCGATCGTCACGGCGCACGGAGGCCGGATCTGGGTCGAGGGGGCTCCGGGCGGTGGGGCGGCCGTGGTGTTCGAGATCCCGATCGGTGGTGAGGTGGGCGAGTGAGCCGGGTCCTGGTGGTCGACGACGAGCCGCAGATCCGGCGCGCCCTACGGACGAGCCTCGAGGCGCACGGGTACGAGGTGGCCACGGTCGGCACTGGTGAGGAAGGCGTCGTCGGCGTGGCGGAACAGGCTCCCGACCTCGTGCTGCTCGACCTCGGCCTCCCCGACATCGACGGCACCGAGGTGATCCGGCGCGTGCGCGCCTTCAGCGACGTCCCGGTGATCGTTCTCTCGGTGCGCGAGGGACAGCAAGACAAAGTGGCGGCGCTGGACGTCGGGGCCGACGACTACGTCACGAAGCCCTTCGGCATGGAGGAGCTGCTCGCACGGGCCCGCGCTGCGATGCGGCGCAAGGCTCCCGAGGAGCCCATCGCGCCCGTCCTCACTTTCGGCTCGCTCGAGGTCGACCTCGCGCGTCGCCTCGTCTCCCGCGATGGGGAGCAGGTCCACCTGACCCCGACCGAATACGGACTCCTGGAGGCCTTGGTCGCGAACCCGGGCAAGCTCCTGACCCACCAGTGGCTCCTGCGGAAGGTCTGGGGCCAGGGGTACGGGACCGAGACGACCTACCTGCGCACGTACGTCCGGGCCCTGCGCAAGAAGCTCGGAGACGATGCGCAGGCACCGGAGCTGATCGTGACCGAGCCCGGGGTCGGGTACCGCTGGGTGGGCGAGGCAACGGGCGGACGGGAGTCCGCGGGGTAGCATCCACCGCGATGTCGAAGGCGGCCACACCTCACGGCGGTGTCACGAAGCGGATCCTGGTGGGTCGCGCCGTGTCGAGCGGCAAGCTCGAACACACGCTGCTCCCCAAGGTTCTTGCCCTCCCCGTGTTCTCGTCGGACGCGTTGTCCTCGGTGGCGTACGCGAGCGAGGAGATCCTCCGCGTCCTGCTGATCGCGAGCATCGGAACGGCCTACCTCGTCGGGCCGATCGCCCTCGCGATCTCGCTCCTCCTCGCGATCGTCGTCCTGTCGTACCGGCAGACCGTGAAGGCGTACCCGAGCGGCGGCGGCGCCTACATCGTCAGCCGGGAGAACCTCGGCCAGACCCCCGGCCTGATCGCGGCGTCAGCGCTGCTCGTGGACTACATGATGACCGTGGTCGTCTCCACGGTCGCCGGGGTGGTCGCGATCATCTCGGCGATCCCGTCGCTCGCGCCGTACCGCGTCGGGCTGTCCGTATTCTTCGTGCTCCTCGTCACGCTGGCGAACCTCCGTGGCGTGAAGGAGGCGGGGACGCTCTTCGCGATCCCCACCTACGGCTTCATCGTGTGCATCGTCACGCTGGTCGGAGTGGGGCTCTTCGAGTGCTCGCACGGTTGCCCGGTCTCCGTCTTACCCCCCGACATCCCTCCGGAGGCAGACCTCGCGACCACCGCCGCGGCGATCGGGATCTTCACGATCCTTCGAGCGTTCTCCTCGGGTGCCACCGCGCTGACGGGCGTCGAGGCGATCTCGAACGGCGTCCCGGCGTTCCGCCGGCCGCAGGCGAGGAACGCCTCGACGACCCTCGCGATGATGGGCGCGATCTCGATCGCGATGTTCCTGGGGATCTCGTTCCTCACGACCCACATCGACGGCATCACGATCAGTTCCGAGCGCTCGGTCGTGGCACAGATCGGGTCGGCGGTGTTCGGCGAGGGCTCGATCGCGTTCTACGTCGTCCAGGCGTTCACGGCCGCGATCTTGATCCTGGCCGCGAACACGGCGTACCAGGACTTCCCGCGGCTGGCCTCGATCCTCGCCCGCGACCGTTACATGCCGCGCCAGTTCATGAACCGCGGCGACCGGCTGGTGTTCTCGAACGGCGTGATCGGTCTCGGGCTCGGCTCGATCCTCGTGATCGTGGCGTTCGATGCGGACCTGAACAAGCTGATCCAGATGTACGTCGTGGGGGTGTTCACGTCCTTCACGCTGTCGCAGACGGGCATGATCAGACACTGGCTCGCGGAGCGCCACAAGGGGGCCGAGGCACAGAAGGGCTGGCAGACCTCGATCGTGATCAACACGATCGGAGCCGTCACGACCGGGCTCGTGCTCGTCGTCGTCACCGCCACGAAGTTCAAGGGAGGGGCCTGGCTCTCGATCCTGGTGATGGCCATGATCGTCCCACTCCTGCTCTCGATCCATCGTCACTACCTGTCCGTGTCGGCGCAGCTGCGACGCGGGGAGCACCGGATCGGCGAGCCCACGACGAACCACATCGTGTTGCTCGTGCGCGATCTCGACGCCGCGACGGCCGAGGCGCTCGGCTACATCAGGTCGTTCCGTCCGTCCCACCTGATCTGTCTCTATCCAGGTGGCGCCGGGGACCTGCCCGAGCGATGGCGGGTGTTCGCGGGCGACGCGCCGGACCTGGTGACGCTGCCCGACGGAGGCGGCGACCTCTTCCATCGGGTGCGTGACTTCGTCCGCAGCATCGATCGGGCGCCGGACGATTTCGTGACCGTCGTCGTGCCCGAAGCCGTGCGCGAGAGCCTCTTCTCCTACGTCGTGCGCGAGCGGGAGCTGATCTGGTTGAAGGGTCGGCTCCTCCGCGAGCCGAACGTGGTCGTGACGGACGTGCCGGTGGTCGTCACCGACCGCGGCCCGCGGGGCGTCGACGCGAAACCGCTGATCCCGAACCGCACCGTGACCCTGGTCTTCGTGGCGTCGGTCAACGACGCGACGATCCGGGCCGTGAACTACGCGCAGACGCTCGCCGGCGCCGAGACGCGCGCGATCTACTTCGACCTGGATCCCGACGAGGCGCGCCGGATCGAGACGCGATGGTGGGACGCGCGGATGCCGATCCCTCTCGACGTCGTGGAGGCCTCGTTCCGCGACCTGGCGACCCCGATGCTCGACGAGATCCGCAGGCACACGAAACGCGTCGACACGGTGGTGAACGTCGTGATCCCCGAGTTCGTCGTGCGCAAGCGACGTCACCTCCTGCTGCACAACCAGAACGCCCTGTTCATCAAGCGGCTCCTGCTCTTCGAGGAGCGAACGGTACTCACGAGCGTGCCGTTCGTGCTGGCGCAGCGCCGCGACACGGCGCCCGCGGCGGCCGAACGAGCGTGATCGCAGTCCGCTGCGCTAGGTTTCGCGTGACGACCCTGCACGGGAGGCTCCGATGAACATCCGGCCGGTGACCAAGGACGACGTCGCGTTCCTGAAGACGATGCAGTACGAGGCTGCACGCTGGAACCCAGACTGGCCGCGTGAGCCGATGGCCGACGTGCTCGACGAGCCGGTGCTCCGTCGGTACCACGAAGACTGGGGTCGCGACGGGGACGGGGGCGTGATCGGCGAACTCGACGGCCACCCGGTTGGTGCCGCCTGGTACCGGCTGTTCACGGCGGACGCGCCCGGCTACGGCTTCGTCGACGAGAAGACGCCCGAGCTCTCGATCGCGGTCGAGCCGCTCCACCGCCGCAAGGGGATCGGCGGGACGCTCCTGCGGGCGGCGATGGTGCAGGCCCGGGAGGAGGGCTACCAGACGCTCTCGCTCTCGGTCGCCGTCCACAACAGGTCGCGGATGATGTATCAGCGCGTCGGGTTCGAGAAGGTCGGGGAGCAGGGCGAGAGCTGGACGATGCTCGTCAACCTGTAGGGCGATCGTGCGGACCGGTCAACCGTCCGAGGACGACTCACGCTCGAGCGCGCGCTGGGCGTCGAGCGCGGCGTACTCGGTGCGCACCTGACGCCACCGCCGGGCGACGTAGATCACGCCGAGCACGATGAGGACCGCGAGGATCGCCCACGAGATCGGCGCGAGCAGGTGTTGGACCTTCTCCCAGTTGCGGCCGGCCGCGTGGCCGAGCAGCGTGAGCGCGTACACGAACGGAACGCAGCCGAGCACCGTGTACACGGTGAACTTCCAGAAGGGCATCCGCGCGATCCCTGCCGGCAGGCTGATGAAGGTCCTCACGACCGGGAGCAGACGTGCCACGAACACCGTGGCCTCGCCCTTCGTCTCGAACCATAGGTGGGCGCGGTCCACCTCGTGCGGCCGGATCAGCAGGTACCGCCCGTACCGGTCGATCATCGGGCGCCCACCCTTCCAGCCGACGCCGTACGCGAGCCATGAGCCCACGAGGTTGCCAGCGATCCCGGCGAACCCCACCCAGAAGATGCTGAGCTCGTTCCCGGCCCCGGCGACCGCCACCGTGGTCAGCGCGCCGCCGAACAGCATCGTGACCTCGCTCGGGATGGGGACGCACGCGGATTCGAGCGCCATGAGCACGAAGATCCCGACGTACCCGTAGTCGAGCAGCAGGCTCGTGATCTGGTCGGTCAGGATCGCGACGGCATGCACGGGCAGGACCTTCCGTTCCGGGGAATACGAGCACGGTACCAGCACGTTATCGACTCCCTGTGCGGTTCCCATGATGTCTGACCTGCACGGACGCGCGGACGGTCGGTGGTACCGTCCCGCCCCAGGGAGGCCCCGGACTCGGGCTCTCGAGCTCGATCGAGAAGGTGCGCATGCCGAAGACCCTCGTCGTGGTCGAATCGCCGGCCAAGGCGAAGACCATCGAGAAGTACCTGGGCGGTGACTACACCGTCCGGGCTTCCTATGGGCATATCCGGGACCTCCCGAAGTCCAAGCTCGGCGTCGATCCCGAACGAGACTTCGAGCCCGAGTACATCGTGCCCGAGGACTCGGAACGGCACGTCCGAGAGCTGAAGAGCGCCCTCCGCGGCGCCGACGACCTGATCCTCGCGACGGACTACGATCGCGAGGGCGAAGCGATCGCCTTCCACGTTGCGGCGCTGCTCGGCGTCGACCCTATCGGCGCGAAACGCGCGACGTTCACCGAGATCACGCGCGACGCGATCCTGGAGGCGATCGCCAATCCCCGCGGCATCGACATGAAGCTCGTCGACGCCCAGCAAGCGCGCCGTGTCCTGGATCGGCTCGTCGGGTACCGGATCTCGCCGATCCTGTGGAAACGGGTTCGACCGGGCCTCTCCGCCGGGCGGGTGCAGTCGGTGGCAGTCCGGCTGATCGTCGAGCGCGAGCGTGAGATCGCGGCGTTCAACCCGGTCGAATACTGGAGCGTCGACGTCCGCCTCACGCCGCAGGATGCCGAGACCCCGTTCACCGCCCGCCTGACCGAGGTGCCCGAGGGCAAGCTCGCCACCGCGCCCGACAAGAAGGGGATCTTGCTCGGGGCCGAGGCCGACGCCGCCACCCACGTCGAACGGCTGAACCGTGCGGACTACCGCGTCACGAAGGTCGAGCAGAAGGAGCGGAAGCGCTCGCCCGCCCCGCCCTTCACCACGTCGACGCTGCAACAGGAGGCCGCCCGCAAGCTCGGCTTCGGCGCGCGCAAGACGATGTCGGTGGCCCAGCGCCTGTACGAGGGCATCGATCTTCCGGGCGAGGGCACCGTAGGCCTCATCACCTATATGAGGACCGACTCGGTGACCATCGCCGAAACGGCGCTCCGCGAGATCGCCGAGCTCGTGAAGACCGACTACGGCGACGCTTACGGGTTGCCGGAGTTCCGCCGGTACAAGACGAAGTCGCGCAACGCCCAGGAGGCGCACGAGGCGGTCCGCCCCACGAGCGTGCTCCGCAGCCCGGCCCGGGTCGCGAGCGCCCTCGACCGCGACCAGCTGCGCCTCTACACGATGATCTGGCAGCGGACGATGGCCACGCAGATGGCCGAGGCCCGGTTCAACCAGGTGGGCGTCGACATCGAGGCGATCGCGCCCGCCGGCACGCGGGATCCCGCCGGCGACGTCCGCTACGGTCTCCGCGCCACGGGGCAGACGCTCGTGTTCGACGGGTTCCGGCGCGTGTACTTCGAGGGCCGCGACGACCAGCCCGACGAGGACGCCGAGTCGATGCTCCCGGTGCTCACGGCCGAGCAGCTCCTTCGGATGCTCGAGGTCCTGCCCGAGCAGCACTTCACCCAGCCCCCGCCTCGGTTCACCGAGGCGTCGCTCGTGAAGACGCTGGAGGAGCTCGGGATCGGGCGGCCGTCGACCTACGCCTCGATCATGTCGACGATCGTCGACCGGGGCTACGTGCGTCTCGAGGACAAGCGGTTCTTCCCCGAGGACGTGGCCGGCGTCGTCGTGGACAAGCTGATCGAGCACTTCCCCGACGTCGTGGACGTGAACTTCACCGCGCACCTCGAGGAGGAACTCGACGACATCGCCGAGGGCCAGATCGGCTGGACCCAGGTGCTCCACGAGTTCAACGGGCCGTTCGAGCGGGCGCTCGAGAAGGCCGAGCATTCGTTCGAGCGCTACAGCGAGGAGCTCGACGAGACGTGTCCGCTCTGCCCGACCGAGGGGCGCGAGCCCGGGAAGCTCGAGGTCAAGCTCGGCCGGTTCGGCAAGTTCGTCGGCTGCACGAACTACCCCGACTGCAAGTACATCCGGAACATGGACGGGTCCGTTCGACCGGAGCCCGAGATGCTCGACGAGACCTGTCCCGACTGCGGGCGGCAGCTCCAGAAGCGTGTCGGGCGGTTCGGCCCCTTCATCGGCTGCAGCGGCTATCCGGACTGCAAGTACATCAAGAAGGACCCGCCGCGGACGCTCGGCATCACCTGCCCGCAGTGCAAGGAAGGCGAGATCGTCGAGAAGCGGACCCGGTTCGGCGTGTTCTTCGGGTGCGAGCGCTACCCGGACTGCGACTTCGGGGTGAACAACGAGCCGATCAAGGATCACCCGTGTCCCGAGTGCGGTTCGATCCTCGTGCAGCGGCCGAAGTCGATCCGCTGCTGGAACTGCGGCGCCGAGTTCGACCTGGAGTTCAGCCTGACCAAGGAGGGCGACGCCGAGGTCGAGGCCGAGGCGCGCGCCGCCAAGGCGGCCGCACGTGCGGCTCGGGCCGCCGCGAAGAAGAAGAAGTCGCCCGCCAAGAAGTCCACGGCCAAGAAGTCGACGGCCACGAAGTCGACGGCCAAGAAGTCGACGGCCAAGAAGAAGCCCACCGCCGCCGGGTCGGGCCCGTCCGCCGAGGCGCCCGGGGAGGGCTAGCCCCCGGTGTCGACGATCGCCGACGAGGTCGCCGCCCTTCGCGGGACCAAACCGGCGACCCTCAAGGACCTCCTCACCCATCCCGCGTTCTCGCGGCTGCTCGCCGCGATGTCGGTCTCCTCGCTGGGTGACTGGATAGGGTTCGTGGCGGTCACCTCGCTCGTAACGCGGATCTCGGGATCGCCAGCCGCAGCCGGTCTCGCGGTCGGCGCCGTGATGACCGCCAGGATGCTGCCGGCGATCCTGTTCGGGCCGATCGCGGGCGCGCTCGTCGACCGCGTGAACCGCAAGCAGATCATGATCCTGGCCGACATCGGGCGGGGCGCCATGTACGCCTCGATGGCCTTCGTGCACGAGTTGTGGGCGATCTTCCTGCTGTCGTTCGCGATCGAGTGCCTCTCGCTCCTGTGGACGCCCGCCCGCGACGCGTCGCTTCCGAACCTGGTGCCGCGCCGGCAACTTGCCAACGCGAACTCGATCGGGCTCGTGAGTACCTACGCGACCCTGCCGCTGGGGGCGGCGATCTTCGCGCTGCTCGCGGGGTTCTCCAGCGGGCTCGCCGCCCGCGTGCCCTACCTCGGGGAGTGGCCCACGACACTGCCGCTGCTCCTCGACGCCGGGACGTTCGCCTTCTCCGCCGTGATGGTCAGCGGCATCACGATCCCGGACCCGGTCGGTCGGACGCGCGGCAAGTTCGATCTCTCGCGCATGTGGCGCGACATCGTCGACGGACTGCGCTTCCTGCGTGAGGACTCGATCGCGTCGGCGATGACCGCGGGCATCGTGATCGCCTTCGCCTCGGTGGGGGCGGTCCTCGCGGTGGGTCCGATCTTCGTGCAGAGCACGATCGGTGCCGACCCGTCGGGCTGGGGCATCGTGGTGGTCGCCTTCGGGATCGGCATGGCGATCGGGATGGCGGGCACGAACCAGGTGGCGAAGTTCTTCGATCGGGGTTCGACGTTCGTGTGGTCGCTCATCGCCGCCGCGGGCGCACTCTTCGTGCTCGCCGCGATGCCCACGCTCTCCCTCGTCTCGGTCGTGGCCGTCTGGCTCGGCACGTTCTGCGGGCTGGCGTGGGTGAGCGGGTACACCCTCTTGCAGGAGAACGTCGAGGACGAGTTCCGTGGCCGGACGTTCGCGTCCCTGACGGTGCTCTCGCGGCTCGGGCTCTTCCTGTCCCTGACCTTGTTCCCTATCCTGTCGAGCGTCTATGGCGCGCACGAGCTCTACGTCGGCGGTCAGCGGTTCGACTTCGCGGGGACGCGCCTCGCGCTGTGGACCGCCGGCGTGCTCGCCCTGGCGGCGGGCCTCAACACCCGCCGCCTGCTGGCCCGCCACCGTCTCTCCCGCCCCGAACCCCTCGCGCTCGTGCCCAAGCTGAAGCGCCCGCCGGCGACCGGAGTGTTCATCGCCTTCGAGGGCGTCGAGGGGGCGGGCAAGGGCACCCAGATCCGCAAGCTCGAGGAGCATCTGCGCGCCGAGGGCCGCGACGTGCTCGTGACGCGCGAGCCCGGTGGGACCGAGCTCGGTGAGCAGATCCGCGAGGTCCTGCTCGATCCGAAGACCGGGAAGCTCGACGCGCGGAGCGAGGCGCTGCTCTTCGCGGCGGCTCGTGCGCAGACCGTCTCATCGGTGATCCGGCCGGCGCTCGCCGACGGGAAGATCGTGATCTGTGACCGCTACGTCGACTCCTCGCTCGCGTACCAAGGATGGGCTCGAGGACTGGGCGAGGCTGACGTCCTCACGTTGAACGTCTGGGCGACGCAGGGACTCTTCCCCGACCTCGTGGTCCTGCTGCACGTCGAGCCCGAGCGTGGGCTGCTCCGCTCGACCGAGGCGCCCGACCGGATGGAGCTGGAGGGGCAGGACTTTCACGCGAAGGTCGCCGACGCCTACCTGAAGATCGCTGAGGAGCACCCGGAGCGGTTCGTGGTCGTCGACGGTGACCAAGGTCCCGACGACGTGTTCACGGCGGTGCGCGAGGCGGTCGAGGCACGGATCCGCGACCGCGAGGAGGAGATGAGCTCGGGCTAGCCGCGCCGTCGTGCCGTGACCGGCGCGTCGCCCCACCGCGGTAGCATCCGCCTCATGCGCACCCCGGTCCTCGCCCGTGTTCCCGGCCAGGATGCCGCCATGGCGTTCCTCGACGGCGCGGCCGAGCGGCCGCACCACGCGTACGTGCTGGCCGGACCCGAAGGCAGCGGGAAGTCGCTCGCGGCTCGAGCGTTCGTGGCCGCGATGCTCTGCAAGGACGGTGGTTGCGGCACGTGCCGCGATTGCCGGCTCGCGCTCGAGGATCATCACCCGAACGAGTTCCAGGTCGAGCCGGAGGGACGCGACATCCACGTGGACACGATCCGGGAAGAGGTCTGGACGCCCGCCTCGCGCACGGCGCCGGAACCCGGGCGCAAGGTCTTCGTGATCCGCGAGGCCGACCGGCTCTCGCCGGCGGCTGCCGACACCCTGCTCAAGGTCCTGGAGGAGCCACCGGCCGATGCCGTGTTCCTGCTGCTGTCGGCGCGCGCGCACGAGCTGCCCGAGACGATCCTGTCTCGATGCCACGTCGTGACGTTCACGGCCCTGTCGGAGACCTTCGTCGTCGACGTGCTGACCGCCGAGGGCGTGCCCGACGTTCGGGCGCGGCTCGCCGCACGTCTCGCGGGTGGGAACCTGGGTCGGGCCCGTCGGCTGGCGGTGGCCGAGGACGGGCTGCGCTTCCGGGACGCGGCACGGGAGGCCGTGATCCATGCGGCGGAAGGTCCGCCGGGTGCGCTTGATGCTGCCGGGGTCGTGCTGGACGCGGCCGCCGCGTACAAGAAGAACCTGAAGGCCGAGCTCGACGAGGAGCTCGCGCCATTCCTCGACGAACGCGGCCGCCCGGAAGACGCGTACCGCGGCGCGATCAAACGGATCCAGACCCGGTTCCAGCGCCGGGAGCGCCGAGCCGAGCGCGACTACGTCGATTGGGTGCTGCTGGCGGTCTCGTCGCTCCTGCGCGATCGGATCGCCTCCGCGGTGGGTGCCGACGAGACGCGGATGAACCCGGATCTGCCGCCCGACGAGCGGCTCACGGTCGCGCGAGCCGCCCGTGGGCTCGCCGGGATCGAGGAGGCGCGGGCCGAGCTCGCCGAGGATCTGAACCTGAACACCCGGCTCGTGCTGGAGCGGGCGTTCCTCCGGTTCGCCGAGATCGCGGCCTGACACGCTCGCGTGCGGGTGCCTCGTGCCGGTGCGCATCCTGCGTACGAGCGAAGGGACCGGCCCCCGCATGTTCGGGCCGGTCCCCGCGCGCCTCGACGGCGTCGGCCGTCCTCATCCTGGCCGTCACCTCTGCGGGATGTGCTGCGTGCCGCCGTTCAGGACGTAGCCGCCAGGGGCGAACGCGGAGCCGCTCCCGACCTGGCGCTTCCCCTGTGAACCGTCTCCCACGGCCGCACCGGCCGCCGGCGCATCCGGGACGACGACCGTGGCCGCTCCCTTCGTGACCGAGGGCACCATCTGACTCGACGGCGTCGACGTCTCGGTCCGGAGAGCCATCGCGATGGCGACGATCGTCATCGACACCACGACGACCGTCACGACGATCCACATCCTCGCCCCACTGCCTGCGCCTCGTCCGGCTCCCACCTGACTCGCCTGTGCGTTGACGCCCATCTCCCTCTCCCTTCCTTCGTCCGATGGGTCGAGCATCGGCCGTGGGCGGGTCGAAGGGTGTCGGGTAGCCGACGGATGCCCTGTCAGATATCGGACAAGTCCATGCCGGCACGGCGACGCAGAGCATCGAGGTCGTGAACGACGACGCTGCGCCCCTCGATCGAGATGAAGCCTCGATCCGAGAGCGCGTGCAGGCTCTGGTTCACGGACTGGCGGGAGCCTCCGACCATCGCTCCGAGCTCGCTCTGGGTGAGCCCGAGATCCAGAAGGAGCGGCTCGCTCCCATCAGAGCGTCGCCGGCCGGCCGAGAGGGCGAGCACCTTCGCCACCCGTCCTTCGAGATCGAGGAACACGAGGTCGGCGGTCTGAACGCTGAGGCGGCGGAGCAGGGTGCCTGCGGCTCGAAGCAGGGCGCGGGACACCCGTGCGTCGCGCTCCGCCAGCGCCTCCATGGTGCTGAGCGGGAAGACCACGAGCCGCGTCGGCTCTGTCGCCTCCGCCGATGCCGAGCGCGGCCCGCCGTCGAAGAGCGCGACATCGCCGAGCGCTTCGGGCGGCCGGAGGGTGGCGAACACCATCTGCTCGCCTCGGTCGGAATGCACGAACACCTTCACGGTCCCCTCCGCGACGATGTAGAAGGCGTCGCTGGGCTGACCCTCGAGGAAGATCGTCTGACCGCGACCGAAGGATCGCTCGTGCCCTTGATGGGCGACGGCCTCGATGACCTCCGGCTCGATCCCGTGGAAGAGCGACGTCCGCGAGAGGAGTGCGGCGAGGCCCGACGTCATCTGCGCACCATCGTTCGCCTCCCGCCATCGACGCTGGGTTACCGACCGCACGACCCTAGGCTCGCGTATCGCCAACGGTCAACGCGCGGGCCGGTCGTGGCCGACGACGGAGGGTCTGCCGGTGCGGAACAGTGGTGCTGGCATCACTGTCGATGTCGGGTGCTCGATGCGACGATGATGGTGGAGGAAGATGCACAGATGCCCGTTCGTGTGCTCATCGTCGACGACCAGGAGCCGTTCCGGATGGCCGCCCGCATGGTGGTGGAGGTCACGGACGGCTTCGAGGTCGTGGGGGAGGCCGAGACCGGGGAGGATTCGGTCGCGATGGCGGCCGATCTCAAACCCGATCTCGTGCTGATGGACGTGAACCTGCCGGGCATCAACGGGCTCGACGCAACGCGGCAGATCCTCTCAGGCGCCGGCGACGCGGTGGTCGTCCTGCTGCTCTCGACCTACGAGGAAGAGGAGTACGCGCCCCGCGCCGTCGAGTGCGGTGCCGCCGCCTACATCCCCAAGGCCGTGTTCGGTCCCGACCGGCTCGAGAGCGCGTGGGAGATCGCGAGGGCCTGAGCGCCGCCGCCTCGCTCCAGCGCGGCCCGCCGCTACTTCCGGGTGAGGATCACGGTCCCTTCGTCGTGGTAGCGGGGGGCATCGGTCAACCACGTGCGCAGCGAGCCGACGAGTTTCCGCGCGGTCCAGACGCCGGCGATCCGCGTCTGCTGGGACACGTGGATCGTGATCCGGCGGGCACGGCCCGGCTCCGCCAGGTTCGTGCCGACGTAGTAGCCTTCGCCCGGCACCCATCGCAGGAACATCCGGTAGTCCTGCGCGACCGCGGTCAGGCGTATCCCGCGCTCCACGGGGGTGAACTGCCAGCCGAGCCGGTACGCGGCGGTGCGCTTGCTGCATTCCGAGTACGTGCACTCGGTCCGGCGGTAGCGGCCGCCGTAGTCGCCGTCCACGACGGCCTTGCGCACCCAGGGCGCGGCCGCCGCACTCAGGCTCGTGCTCAGGATCAGCGTCAACGCGAGCACACCCGTCAACAGCCTTCTCATCGGGTCGTCCTCTCCGGTCGGGGGGGTTCCTACGTCGGACGTTATCGGGGTGGGCCGCCGAGCCGCAACGCCCCGATGGCGCCCGGGTCTCAGACGGCGGTGATCGGCACCGTGCCCGTCACCGTCGTGCCCCGCCCGGCTCCGCTTTCGATCGCGAGGCTCCCACCGACGGCCTCGACCCGATCGCGCATCCCTTGGAGTCCGCTGCCGGCCACGACCGTGGCAGGGTCGAAGCCGTGTCCATCGTCGGCGACGGTGAACGTGAGGCCGCCGTCGCGGGGGGCCAGCGACACCGTGACCTCGCTCGCCTCCGCGTACTTCGCGACGTTCTGGAGCGCCTCGAGCGTGCAGAAGTAGACCGTCGCCTCCACCTCGGCGGGGTAGCGGCCCGCGCCGTCCGCGTCGACCCGCACCGGCACCGGCGCCTTGCGGGCTTGCGCCTCGAGGGCCGCGGTGAGGCCCTTGTCCGCCAGCAGTGGGGGATAGACCCCTCGGGCGAGGTCCCGCAGGTTCTCGAGGGCGTCGTTCGCGTCAGTCTGCAGGTCGCCGAGCATCGCCTTGGCCCGCCCCGGGTCCCGATCGGTCAGCTGCTCGGCGAGCCGGAGCTTCACCGCGAGCGCGACGAGCTGCTGCTGCGCGCCGTCGTGGATGTTGCGCTCGAGGCGCTTCGCGCGCTCATCCTGCGCGGCCACGATCCGTCGGCGGGAGTCTCGGAGGTCGTTGATCAGCCGCACGTTGCGGAGCACGAGCCCCGCCTGCGATGCGACGTCGCGCACGAGCTGTTCCTTCGCGGGGTTCATGGGGTCGCGCGCCGACATCCGGAGCGTGATCGCACCGAGCTCCTCACCCTGGTGGACCACCGGGAACACCGCGACGTCGTCCGCGCCCTCCCCGGCCGGCGTATCGTCGGAGCGCTCCGGCCACGTCGTCGACGGCACGAGTCGGTCGCCCGTCTTCAGCAGCACGTTCACCTCGGCGGCGCCGGTGCTGGCGCCCAGCAGCTGCGCCATCCGTGGGAGCACGTCGTCGGTCGAGTACGTCTCCCCCAACCGCTCGGAGAAGTCGGACAGCACCTCGTACGGGGTGGCACGGCCGCCGTACACGATCCGGTCCGCGAGCTTGCGGGCTCGCCGCCGGACCGGCGCGAACGAGAGCGCGATCACGATCGTGACCAGGTACTGCCAGGGGCTGAAGCCGCTCCCGCTGCCGACGCCCAGGACGAGCAGCGGCACGATGAACACGAGGATCCCGTAGAGCGCGGTCAGCATCGTCGCGACCACGGCGAAGACGAGCGTCTTCTTCACCACGAGGCCCAGGTCGTACAGACGGTACCTGAGCACGGCGACCCCGGTCGCCAGCGGGACGCCGAGTCCCGCTGAGATCAGCAACGCGAAGAACGCGATGTTGTTGGCCGTCGTGGGCTCGCCGCCGGAAGAGAGGCTCGTGGCGAGCACGGCCAGGCCTGACATGCCGGCGAAGCCCGCAGCCGTGGCCACCCAACGGATCTGCTGACGCTCATCCCCGACCGCGCGGCGCCATCGGAGCACGAGGGAAGCGATCGCCGCGAACGCACCAACGGTGATCGCCACCACCGAGATCACGGCCAGGATGTTGCCGACCGAGCCGTCGAGGAACGCGAGCGCGACAGGCTTCTGAAGCGTGATCGTGATCGATCCGGACGTGAATTCGGCCGGGCCCGGTGTGAACATCCCCAGCAGCAGCCCGAGGACGATCCCGCCCGCGAGCAGCACGACGACGGGTCGCCATCGGCGGGTGGGTGGATGCCCGTCGGGGAACAGGATGAAGATCAGCGGGATGCACGCGGCGAGGATGGAGACCCATCCCGAGAGCCAAACGAAGAACGTCTCACCGCCGATCTGACCGCGGTTCGTGATCGCCGCGTACCTGACCCACTCGTCGGCGAGGCCACCGAGCAGGAATCCGAGCCCGACGGCGATGAACAACCAGCCGATCGGGTTCTTGGGTAGACGGGAGACGATCGCGGCACCGGTCGTCACGTAGGCGAGGATGAACAGCACCGCGACGGCGATGAACGGCCCATCGCCCTCGAGGCTGCGGTTCATCCAGACGAACGCGAGGGTGACGACGGTGATCCCGATCGAGAGGACCCAGAGGCCCCCTGCGAGGATGCGCGCCCGACCGGCGTTCACGAGGTGACCGGCTCCCCGATCGGCACGCGTCCGGTCACCGTGGTCCCGGAGCCCGGCTCGCTCTCGACCGTGAACGAGCCACCCACCGCGTCGAGCCGGTCGGCCATCCCCTGTAAGCCGGTTCCGCGTGAGGTGCGCCTGGTATCGAACCCCACCCCGTCGTCGTGCACCGCGAAGGCCAGCGAGCCGTCGGTCTCGCAGAGCTCGATCGTCGCGCTCGAGGCGCTCGCGTACTTGGCCACGTTGTTGAGCGCCTCGAGGGCGCAGAAGTAGACGGTTGCCTCCACGTCGCGACCGTATCGGCCGATCCCGTCCGATGCCAGCGAGACCGGGATCGCGGCTCGTCGCGCCTGGCTCTCGAGCGCGGCGCTCAACCCCTTGTCGGCCAGCAGCGGGGGGTAGATCCCTCGGGCGAGATCACGCAGATCCTCGAGCGTCTGCTGAGCCTCGTCCTGGAGCCGTGCGAGCGACTCGTGGGCAACCCGCGGGTTGCGATCGATCATCGTGTCCGCGAGCTTCAACTTCACCGCCAGCGCCACGAGCTGCTGCTGCACCCCGTCATGGAGATTGCGCTCGAGCTTGCGGCGCTCTTCGTCCTGGGCGGCGACGAGGCGCTGGCGGGACGCCCGGAGCTCCTCGATCAGGCGCACGTTGCCCAGTACCGGGCCGGCCTGTGCGGCGAGGTCGCGCACGAGGCGCTCCTTCGACGGGTTCATCGGATCGCTCGCCGGCATCGTGACCGACAGGGCGCCCAGTGGCTCGCCGCGGTGGCGCACCTCGATCGGGTCGACGGGACCGGCGGTGGGCGACTGGGCGCTCGCGGGCCACGAGGCGGCGGGCCGGAGCTCGTCGCCGAACCGGAGCCAGACGGTCGCCGCATCTGCCCCCGTCCCCTCGCCCAGCGTCGTCGCCATCCGCTGCAGGACGTCGTCGGTCGCGTAGGTTTCGCCGACGCGCTCAGAGAACTCGGTGAGCACCTCGTACGGGCTCGAGCGGCCGCCGTAGACGACCCGATCCGCGATCCGTGCCGCCAGGCGGTAGAGGGGGAACACGAGGAGTCCGGTGACCAGGCCCAAGAGGAGCATCAACGGAGGGGCGTCGTACAGCGCCTCGCCGGCGACGATCCCCGCGAGCACCGCGACGAGCGCCCCGATCGCCATGAGCAGCACCACGACGAGGGCGAAGACCACGGTCTTCTTGATCACGACGTCCAGATCCCAGAGGCCGTAGCGGAAGATCGCGACCAGATAGGCCACCGGGATCCCGCCGGCGACGGTCACCACCAGCAGCCCGAGGATCGTGACGAAGAGCCAGTCGAACCCCGAGAGATCCTTCGGCGTCACGATCGTCACCACGATCCCCAGCACCATGATCGCCAGGGCGACCGTCGCGACCGTCACGAGCCATCGGAGCTGCTGTCGCGCCTCGCCGGTCGATCGCTTGAATCGGCTCCGTACGCCGAAGACCGAGGCGATCGCGCCGATGAGGGCCACGATGCTGCCGACCCCGATCATGACGGGGGCGAGACGGGCGAACGGATCGAGGCCGACGGGGTTCTCGTAGAAGACGCCGGCGCTGACGAAGTTGTTCAGTGGCCCCGGGTTGATGAGCGTGCCCACGATCGCCAGGCCACCGCCGCCGACGAGTGCCCACACGACCCAGCGCCAGCGAGGCGAGGGAGGGCGTCCGTCGGGGAACAGGATGAAGAGCAGCGGGATCAGGATGAGGGGCCCGACCCCGACCTCGCCCACGAGCGCGAGCGGCGCGCGCAAGGGGATCGTGCCGGAACGCGTGCGTACGTCCCACGTGACGAGCGCCACCGCGAGCGCGCTCGCGAGCCACGACACGCCGATCGCCAGGAAGACCCAACCGGCCTTGTTCCCCGGTTGCCTGGTGAGGATCAAGATCCCCGTCACGATCCAGACGATCATCAGGACCAGCGCCGCCACGTTCCCCACGCTGGGCGCGGTCGTGACCCCGATGGGGCGCGCCGCGGCGTCCCGTTCCATCTCCTTCAGCACCGTCGGGCCGTCCGCGATCGTCGGATCACCGACCACCTTCACCCTGTGCGGCGGTGCGTTCGCCTCGGTGCTCATCGAAACGATCACGGTGACCGACGGGGCGGCAACGGCCGCCACGAGCACCGCGATCGACAGCCCCCGCTTCATGCCAGCGGTCATGACGCGAGCCATCCGTGCCCGTCGATCGGGACGGTCCCCTCGATCGTGGTGCCGGCACCAGGGACGCTCCTCACGACGAGTGCGCCCTCGAGCGCATCGATCCGGTCCTGCATGATGTCCATCCCCATCCCGCGTGGCGTCGTCGCCGGATCGAACCCTGGCCCTGTGTCCGACAGCGAGAAGGCGATCTCCCCGCGGTCGGCCTCGAGTTCCACGATGCAGGCGGTATTGCCAGCGTGCCGCATCACGTTCTGGATCGCCTGCAGCGCACAGAAGTAGAGGCACGCCTCGACGTCGGCGTCGAAGCGCCGAGCGGAGAACGTCTCGTTCGCGCGGACCTCCGCGTTCGCGCCGACCTTCCGGATGTGCGCCTCGAGCGCGGCGACCACACCCTTGTCGGCCAGGAGGGGAGGGAAGATCCCGCGGGCGAGGTCGCGCAGATCTTCCAGGGTGTCGTTCGCGCGCGCGGTCAGCGCATCCAGACGCGACTCGGCGTCGGGCCCCTCGAGCGCCACCCCGTCGAGCTCATCGCGGATCTGCCGGAGTTGCCGCTCCGGCCCCTCTCGGATGTCACGTTCGAGCCCACGACGCTGGGCGTCGCGGGCCGTCACGAGGCGCTCCCGCGAGACACGGAGCCCCTCGGCCTGGACCGCGAGCTCGCGCGCCCTGATCGCGAGCTCCTCGGTGAGTCGGACGTTGTGCAGCGCGAGCCCCGCTTGCGCCGCGAGGTCGTCGAGGAGCCGTTCCGCGTCAGGGCGGAGCGGCTCGTTCGCCGGCATCGCGACCTCGACCGACCCGATCACGTCACCCTGATACATGACGTCGAGCGATCGGTCGTACTCGTCGTCGGCGCTCGGGCCATCTTCCGGCCAGGTCCGGATCCGTTCGGCGCCGCCGGGCAGCGCGACGCGCACCCGTGCCGCTCGCGCCCCCACCCCACGCGAGGCGACCTCCGCCATCTCCGGCAGCACGTCTGCCACCGACACCGACCCGGAGACCCGGTGCGCGAACCCCGCCATGACCTCGTAGGGCGTCGCCCGCTTCCCGTAGACCAACCGGTTCGCGAAGCGCCGAACGCGTTCCCGGACGGGGCCGAAGAGCAGCGCGACGAGCGCGGTGGCCCCGATCGAGAGCCAGGCGTCGTGGGGGTTCCCGAGCAGCGCGCCGAGACCGACCACGAGGGCGACGTACACCAGTGTGATGAAGGCGACGAGCAGTCCCGCGACCACGGTCTTGGAGATCACGAGGTCGATGTCCCAGAGCCGATAGCGCAGCACGGCGATCCCGATCGCGATCGGGATCAGCGCGAACGTGTAGACCGTGTAGATCTGCAGTGCGCCCAGCCAGCCGGGCTGCGCCGTGCCCTCCGGGTACGCCAGCGAGACGAACATCACGAACAGGTAGAGCGTGGCGACGGCACCGCCCGCGAAGGCGAGCCACTTGACCTGCTGGCGCTCGACACCGCCCGACCCACGGAACCGGACGACCAGGCTCGCCGCGGAGGCGATGATGCAGATGGGGATCAGCAGGAACGCGAACTGCAGGAGGTCCAACACCGGAGCGAGGCCGGCGATCGAGAAGGGGTTGTCGACGTGCACGTGCTCCGCGACCTGGATCGGGGTGGAGGAGAACAGGATCGCCACCGAGGAGATCACCAGCGTGGCGGTGATCAGCCGGCCGAGCCAGCGCCAGCGGGGTGAGGGCAGGTGGCCATCGGGGAACAGGAGCAGCGTGAAGGTTCCGAGGAGCCCGACCGCGGGTACCCAGGTCCATTGGTCGAAGCCGAGCGCCCAGGTCCCGAACGGCAACGGGTGGACCAGGATCGAGTAGCGGCCGTATGCGGTCGTTCCAAGTGCGAAGATCGCGCCGATCGAGAGCAGCATCCACCCCAGGGGGTTGTGGGGTCGGCGCAGGGCGATGAGGAGCCCCGTCAGGGTGAAGCTCGAGATCAGCGCCACGAACAGGACACCCTCGAGGGCGCTGTTGCTGCCGGCCCAGGCCTCCCTCTGAGGGGTCGTCTGGAGCTGCCACTCGAACCACGCCTGCTGGGCGATGCCCACCCAACTGGCGGCGAAGATCGCCCAGGCGAGGATCCGCTCGCCCCTGCCGGTCACGTCGACACCCCAGCCGCCAGCGGCACCTGGCCGCGAACGGTCGTGCCTCGCCCCGGTGCTGAGGTGAGGGAGACGTCGCCCCCGAGCACGGCCAGGCGGTCGCGCATCCCGTCCAGGCCCGTGCCGTTGCGGCCGACCGCCGCATCGAACCCCACCCCGTCGTCGATCACCTCGAAGGTCAAGGCACCGTTCCGCTCGCTGAAGATCACGTCGATCGAGCCGGCGGTCGCGTACTTCGCGGCGTTCTGCAGGGCCTCCAACACACAGAAGTAGACGGCCGCCTCGGTGTCGAGGGGATAACGGGCGATGCCGTCGGCGTGGAACCGGACGGGGAGGTCCGAGGAGGCGTAGCGAGCCACGAGGGCGGCGGCCACGCCGTCGCTCTCCAATCGCGGCGGGTAGATCCCGAGCGCCAGCGCGTGCAGGGTCTCGAGGGCCTCGTCGATCTGGCCCCCGGTCTCCTCCAGCATCGTGCGCGCCTTCTCGGGATCGCGGCCGAGGAGACCGCGCGCCAGCCGCAGCTTGACCGCAAGGGCCACGAGGTGCTGCTGGGCGCCGTCGTGGATGTTGCGTTCCAGTCGGCGGCGCTCCTCGTCCTGCGCGGCGACGATGCGCTGTCGGGACAACCTGAGCTCCGCGGCTTGGCGCGTGATCACCTCGAGCCGCGCTTCCAGGTCCGCGGTCAGGCGAACGTTGGACACGACGATGCCGGCCTGCGCCGCGAGGTCGTCGACCAGGCGGATCTCCCCCGGGTTCATGGGCTCGCCGCGCGGCTTCTCGACCGAGATGGCGCCCAGGAGGTCGCCCTGGTATCGGATCGCGGCGACGTGTTCACCGGGCACGGCCGGGATCGGGTCGTCGACGAGCGCGACGGGCGCCGCCGCCGGATCGGGCTCGGGCCATCCGGCCGCGGGTCGAAGCTCGCCGGCGAGGCTCAGCCAGATCGTGGCCCGTTCGGCGTGCACGCCCTCGGCGATCACCCGTGCCGTGCGGGGGAGGACGTCGTCGGTCGCATAGGTGTTCCCTACGCGGTCGCTGAAGCGCGTAAGGACCTCGTACGGCGTCGAGCGATGTCCATAGACGATCCGGTTCGCGAGCCGCTGCACGCGGTCGCGGACCGGTTGGAACAGGAGCGCCACGACCCCCGTCGCGGCGATCGAGAGCAACGGGCTGTCGGCGCCGACAGGGATCACCGCGCTCACGCCAACGACGATCGCCACGTAGACGCCGGTGATGAACGCCGCGAGGGCACCGTAGACGACGGTCTTGTTCAGCACGACGTCGATGTCGTAGAGGCGGTAGCGCAAGATCGCGATGCCGATCGCGATCGGCACGGACGCAACGGTCAGGCTGACGATCGCGTTCCCGATGTCGGTTGCCGACGACAGATCGCTCACGAGGGCCGTGACGATGGGGTTGGCGAGGATCCCTGAACGCCACGAGCACGCCAGCGAGGATCAGCCAACGGAGTTGTTCGCGCTGGGTCCGATCGGCGGCGCGGTAGCGGAACACGAGCGACGCGAGAGCGAGCGGGACCGAGGCGAGGATCGCGAACATCCCGATCGTGCGCATCGCTGAGAAGAGTGCGTGCCCTACCGCACCCCCGACTCCGAACGGGTTCAGGGCGTGAGTCTCCTCGATCCTTCCCGGGAGGAGTGCGCTTCCGACGATGAAGACGGCGAGGCCCAGCCCGGCGAACCATAAGGCTGGTCGCCAGCGCGGGCTCGGCAGACGGCCGTCCGGGAACAGCAGCGGGACGAAGATCATGACGAACGCGATCCCTGCCATCCAGATCCAGCTACCCAGCCAATCGCTGTACCGCTTCCAAGGCGTCAGGACCTCGCTCGCGAGGGCCGGCACCACGAAGCACACACCGCCTGCCATCAACAGCCAGCCGATGGAGTTGTCGGGGCGTTTCGAGGCGACCAGCGCCCCGACCGTCAGGCAGGTACCGGCGAACACGAGCGCTCCGACGGTGGCCGACACACCAGCGGCGCTCCCCTTGTGGCGGACGATCGAGGCGACACACGCCACGATGATCCCGACCATCGAGAACGCCCAGGTCGTCCACGCGACCCGACGACCGGTCGGCACGGTCACGGCCTCTCTCCCTTCGCGGCGAGCGGTATCCGCCCCTCCAAGATCGTGCCCGAGCCGTCTGCGCCCCGCACGACGATGGTGCCGTCGAGCGCCGCGAGCCGGTCGGCGATGCCCTGAAGTCCAGTGCCGTAGCCGGTCGTCGCCGGGTCGAACCCCCGCCCATCGTCGGTGACGGTGAACCGGAGCGTGCCGTCGCCGTTCGAGAGCGCGATCGTGGCGAGTGAAGCCTCCGCGTACTTCGCGACGTTCTGCAGCGCCTCGAGGCAACTGAAGTAGACCGCGGCCTCCACGTCCTGACCGAAGCGGCCGACGCCGTCGCCTTCGACCGTGGTTGGGACCGCGGCCTTGCGAGCCTGAGCCTGGAGCGCGGCCACCAACCCCTTGTCGGCCAACAGCGGCGGGTAGATCCCCCGCGCGAGGTCGCGAAGGTTCTCGAGGGCGCTCTGGGCGTCGGTACCGAGCACCTCGAGCGAGGCCGCGGTGGCGCTGGCTCCCTCCTTCGCGGCCTGTGCCTGGGCGAGGCGAACCTTCACCTGGAGGGCCACGAGTTGCTGTTGCGCGCCGTCGTGGATGTCGCGCTCGAGCTTCTTGGCGCGTTCGTCCTGCGCCGCGACGATCCGGCGCCGTGATGCGCGGAGATCCTCGATCAGCCTGACGTTCGCCAGCACGGGCCCTGCCTGTGCGGCGAGATCACCGATCAGCCGTCCCCGGGACGCGTCCAGTGGGTCGTTCGACGGCATCTCGACCGAGAGACCGCCCAGACGCTCACCGCGGTAGTGCACTTCGTGCCCGTCGATCGGCCACGCGCGATCGGCGCCACCACCGGGTGCGGATGCCACGACGTGGAGCTGTCCGCCGATGGACAGCCACACGTGCGCAGCGTCGGCTCCGGTGGCGTCGAGCAGGAGTTGCGGCATCCGAGCCGTCACGTCGTCATCGGAGTACGTCGAGCCGAGCCGCTCGGAGAAGTCGGCCAGCACTTCGTACGGCGTCGCTCGGCGCCCGTAGACGACGCGGTCCGCCAGCCGTCGGGCATACCTGCGTACCGGTCCGAACAACGTGCCGACGCCCAGCCCGACCAGGAAGAGCCATTTCGCCTCTCGCGAGAATCCGCCGACCGCGAACAGCGGCAGGGCGAGCACCACGAGCGACAGCCCGGTGAGCGCCATCGCGATGAGCAGGACGACCACCGCCTTCCGGATCACGACGTCGAGCTCGTAGAGCCGGTACTTCATCACCGCGACCGCGACCGAGACCGGCAGGAGCAGGATCCCGGCGACGAGCAGCAGCTCGTTCGAGCCGCTGGGGAGGGCGGCGAAGAACCCGACGCCTGCGACGGTCGCTGCCACGAGGAACCACCGCAGTTGTTGGCGTTCGTCTCCGACGGCGCGACGCCACCGAACGACGACGGAAGCGATCGCGGCGATGCCCGCGACACCGAACAGCAGGATGAGCCCAGCGAGACCTGCGGCTCCGGCGAGGCCGGATGGCGACACATCGGTTCGATCCGGGTTCGCGAGGATCAGCCATCGGGCGGACCACAGGCCGACGGCCGATCCGATCGTTCCCACCACCATGCCGGCGCCCGCCACCCACATCACCCACCGCCAGCGCGGAGACGGGGGATGCCCGTCCGGGAACAGCAGGAGCAGGAAGGTCAGGATCGCGCCGAGTCCGGGGATCCAGATCCAGTTACCCGTCCACGCCGCGATCTCCTGGAACGGAGCCGAAGACCAGTGATCCTGCGTGAAGACCACGTACCCGGCGCCGATCACGAGCGTCGACTCGGAGAGACCGATCGCCACCATGATCCATCCGATGGGGTTGCGCGGCCGGCGGGAGGCCAGCACCGCGCCGCTCACCCCGTACGTGAGCGCCACGACGGCGAGCGCGACCACGAAGGTGATCCGCGCGGCGCCGAGCGCGAGGCTGCTGATGGTCACCAGGACCACCGCGCCGGCCAGTCCGTACGCGAGCCGTCGAGCCGTTCGCTCGTTCATGCCGGCACCGTCCCCGTCACGGTCCTGCCCTCGCCGGGAGCGCTCGCAACGGTCAGGCTGAGGACGATCCCCGCCAGCAGGACCACCGCGATCTCCGCGTCGCAGGCGTACGCCAGGCGGAGCGCCGTCCTGGGGCCGAGCCGGGTCCTGGGCATGGGGCATTCTGTTCCCACCGGCCCGCCCGCAGGAAGGTGGGTCTCCCCCGTGTTCCGACGCTCGGAACATCCCCAGTCGACGGGTGCAGGCACCCCCCTTGAACCGTGGTGGCGGCCGGGTCGTTTCCGCTGGTCACGAGCCCTACGGTGAACTCGCAGCATCCGAAGGAGGCGTGAGATGAAGAAGATCCTGGTGGGAACCGACACGACGGCCTCGGCCGACCTCGCGGTGCGGGACGCGGCTGAGTTGGCCCGGGCGCGCGGCGCCGAACTGCTCGTGCTCTACGTGGCTCCGGAAGGCGAGCTCCGCGCCGTCGTCGACCCGAGCAAGGCGGCCAGCCCCGAGGCCTACCTCGCCGGGCTCGTGCAACGCTTCGAGGGAGTGTCGACAACGACGCGGGTCGAGCAGGGCGACCCGGCCGAGCGCATCTGCGAGGTGGCGGCCGACGAGGGTGCCGACACGATCGTGGTGGGTAACCGAGGCGTGCACGGGAACTGGTGGCGCGTCCGCGACAGCATCCCGAACCTGGTCCTGCGGCACTCGCCGTGCAGCGTCTACGTGGTGGACACGAGGAAGGCCCAGTGACGCGACGATCCGCGGGCCCGCGACGCCGGCACTGCCTCGCGTCGGCGTCAGGCCTGGTCGGTCTCCCGGAGGAACGCGAGGACCGCCATCACCCGCCGGTGCACGTCGGGTTCCTCGGTGAGGTCGAGCTTGTGGAACAGGGAGTTGATGTGCTTCTCGACGGCCCGCTCCGTCAGGAACAGCGACTTCGCGATCGCGGCGTTGTTCTCACCCTGCGCCATGTGGGAGAGCACCTCGCGCTCGCGGTCCGTAAGCGACGCGAGCGGCGAGTGCGCCATGCGGTCCTTCGCCGCCACCAGCGCCTCGACGACCTTCGGGTCCAGCACGCTGCCGCCGCGCGCGACCTCGCCGAGCGCGCGAACGAGCTCGTCGACGTCGGCCACCCGCTCCTTCAGCAGGTAGCCCAGTCCGGCCGCGCCATCCTTCAGCAGCTCGTAGGCGTACTCCTCTTCCGCGAACTGGGAGAGCACGACGACGCCGATCTCCGGGTGCGCGGCGCGGATCGTCTTGGCGGCCTCGATCCCTTCATTCGTCCCCGTGGGGGGCATGCGGATGTCCGTGAGGACGGCGTCGGGCGCCAACTCCTCGACGGCGGCGAGCAAGGCGTCGCGGTCGGTGGCCGTTCCGACGAGCTCGACCTCGTCGCTCGTCGCGAGCAGCGCCGCTGTCCCTTCTCGCACGAGGTAGTTATCCTCCGCGAACACCACTCGGATCATCCGCGGATGGTACACGGGCCGCTCCGGCCAGAAGATGCGGCGGAAGGCGTGACGGCGTGAGCATCAAGGTCGTGCTCGGCGAGGACAACGTGCTCGTACGCGAGGGCGTTCGCGCGTTGCTCGACTCGTACGACGACATCGAGGTGGTGGGCGTGGCCGAGGATGCGCCCTCGCTGCTGACCGCGGCGGCCGAGCACGTGCCCGACGTGGTCGTCACCGACATCAAGATGCCTCCCACGTTCCAGCTCGAAGGCATCGACTGCGCGCACTCGATCCGCGAGGCCCACCCCGACACGGGCGTCGTCGTCCTGTCCGCGCACGACGACGAAGAGTATGCGATCGCCCTGCTGGGTCGTGGCCACAGCGGGCTCGGCTACCTCCTGAAGGACCGGATCGCGCAGGGCGACGAGCTCGCCCGCGCCATCCGCGAGGTCCACGCGGGCGGGAGCATGGTCGATCCCTCGATCGCCGAGCGCCTCTCGGACCGCAGCGGCGCCGACGATCGCGACCGGCAGCTCCTCGACATGATGGCGAAGGGCCTCGGTTACGAGGAGATCGCGTCCGCGCTCGGCACGACGCAGGAAGCGGTCGACCGGCAGGTGACCGAGCTGTTCCGCGGGATGGCCGACGGCAGCGGCGGCTCCAGCCTGGTCGACGAGTTCAAGCGCATGCATGCCGCGGTGATCGAGCAGACCGAGTCGCGCAAGACGCTCGCGTCGTTCGTGCCGTCGCAGCTGGCGGACCGACTCGCCGCCCATCCCGAGACCGCGATCGAGCCGCAGGAGGTCGTGGTGACCGTCCTATTCTCCGACATCCGCGGGTTCTCGACCATCGCCGAGCGGCTCGTGGCGCGCGACGTCGCGGCCGTGGTCGGGCGGCACCTGACGGCGATGGCCGAGGTCGTCGTCTCGCACGGCGGCACGATCGACAAGTTTCAGGGTGACGCCGTCATGGCGGTGTTCGGCGCGCCGGAGCCACTCGAGGACCACGCCGCCCGCGCCTTGCGCTGCGCGATCTCGATGCAGCGGCGCCAATCCGAGCTGAACGCCGAGGGATGGAGCGTCGAGGACCTGCCCACGATGGGCGTGGGGATCGGCGTGAACACCGGCTCGGTGATCGCCGGCACGATCGGCGGCGCCGGGCGGCTCGAGTACACGGTGGTGGGCGATGCCGTGAACGTCGCCTCGCGTCTGCAGTCCGAGGCCGAAGGGGGCGAGATCGTGGCCGCGGCGAGCACCGTCGCGGCCGCCCCTGAGGTCGCCTGCGAGTCGATCGGGCCTCGCATCGTGAAGGGGCGGGCGGAGCCCGTCGAGGTGTTCCGTGTCCACGTCGACGGCTGAATCTGCCGTGGTGTCACCGGCTGAACCGGCCGAGGCATCGCCTGCCCGACGCCGGCTGGCGTGGGCCTTGTTCCTGTTCGGCGCCGCGTGTGTCGCGGTTGGATCGGTCCTGCTGCTCATCGGCCTGGCCGACGGCTCGCTCTCGGTCTCGGTGGTGATCAGCCAGTTCACCCTTCTGCCGCCGGCCGCCGCGTTCTCGATCGTCGGGCTGGTCGTCACACTCCGTCAGCCGCAGAACGCCTGCGGGTGGCTGATGCTCGTGATCGGCACGATCTGGAGCCTCGGGGTGAGCCCGCCGACCCCCGACGGAACCCTGGGCTGGGCACTGTCATGGGGGTGGGTCCCCGCCTTCGGGTTGATGGCGACGCACCTGCCGTTGCGCCTGCCGAACGGTCGTCTCCCGTCGCCGAAGTGGCGATGGGTGTCCCGCCTGGCCACCACCGCGATGGTCGTGTTGAGCGTCGGGCTCCTGTTCTCGCCCGAGACCCCCGACAACCCGGTCGCGAACGAGCGCCTCGCGTTGATCGGGTTGGCGGGGCTGATCGGACTCGCGATCTGCGCGATCCTGTCGATCGCGTCGCTCTTCGTGCGCGCGCGTCACACGACGGCCGACGAGCGACGCCAGATCCGCTGGATCGCGGTCGGGGCTGTCGTGTTCATCTCGGCCTGGCTGCTCGGCATCCTGGCGCAACTGCTGGGTGTGTCCGTGGAGACCGACACGGTCGTCACCGCGATCGTGCTCTGCTTCTACGCGGCGATCCCCGTTTCGATCGGGATCGCGATCCTGAAGTACCGGCTCTACGACATCGACGTCGTGATCAAGAAGACCGTGATCCTCGCCGTGCTCGCGGCGTTCTTCGTGCTCGTGTACGCGCTCGTCGTGGGCGGCGTCGGAGCGCTCGTCGAGGGCTCCAGCAACACGGCGCTCTCGTTCGCGGCCGCGGCCATCGTGGCCACCCTCTTCCAGCCGGTGCTCACCCGCGCACGCCGGTTCGCCGACCGGCTCGTCTACGGCGATCGGGCCACGCCGTACGAGGTGCTCGCGGCGTTCGGCGACCAGCTCGCGGAGACCTACTCGGCCGACGACGTGCTTCCAAGGACCGCGCGGGTCCTCGCCGAGGGCGTCGGCGCCGATCGTGCGCGCGTGTGGCTCGCCGAGGGCGGGGGGTTCCGGCCGGTCGCGGTCTATCCGCCCGATGCGAGCCGTGAGCGGCCCGACGATCACCTCGCCGAGGTTCGGCATCAGGGGGATCTCCTCGGGGCGCTCTCAGTGGCCATGCCGGCGAACGATCCGATGGACCCTGCCAAGGAGAAGCTGGTCGCCGACCTCGCGGCCCAAGCGGGGTTGGTGCTGCGGAACGTCCGGCTGGTCGAGGATCTCCGGAGATCGCGGCGGCGGCTCGTCGCCGCCCAGGATGAGGAGCGGCGCAAGCTCGAACGCAACATCCACGACGGCGCCCAGCAACAGCTCGTGGCGCTCGCCGTGAAGGCTCGCCTGACCCGGGCGCTCACCGATCGCGATCCGGCCAAGGCGGCCGAGATGCTCGAGCAGATCGAGTCCGAGACGCAGTCCGCGCTCGAGGACCTCCGCGACCTCGCGCGCGGGATCTACCCGCCCCTCCTGGCCGACAAGGGCCTCGAGGCCGCGCTCACCGCGCAGGCGCGCAAGTCTCCGGTCCCCGTCACCGTGACGGGCGACGGGATCGGGCGCTACCCGCAGGAGGTGGAGGCCGCGGTGTACTTCTCGGTGCTCGAGGCGCTCCAGAACGTCGCGAAGTACGCGGAGGCGCGGCACGCCGAGGTCCGTCTCGGTCGTGATGCGGACGCGCTCACGTTCCGGGTGCACGACGACGGGCGAGGGTTCGAAACGGACGCGACCGGTTACGGGACCGGCCTGCAAGGGATGGAGGATCGGCTCGCGGCGCTCGACGGCAGTCTTTCGGTCACCTCGCGCCCCGGCGACGGCACCACCGTGGACGGCCGTGTCCCGGTTCGCGTGGAGGCGGTGCGCTGATGCGCGCCGACGCCGCCGAGCGACCAGCGGGTTCCGCCCTCGACGAGGTCGGCCCGACGGCGAGCGAGACCACCCTCCCGGCAGCGCCCGCGCGCTGGCCGTGGCTCCTGGTCGTCCTGTTCGCGGCTCTCGCCACCTCGGGGACGATCCTCGTCGTCGTCAACGGCGAGTCCATGGTCGGGCAGGTCTCGTACCTCGTGGCGTTCGGGATGTTCGCCGTGGTCGGCGCCCTGATCGTGAGCCGCGATGGCCGCAACGTCATCGGTCTCATGCTCCTCTGGTCGGCCGTGGTCACGGGGGTCGCCTTCGTCTCCGGGGAGCTCCTGACGTGGTTCGTCAACGAGGGACGCGAGGGGCCGCTCGTCCTGCTCGTGGGGTACCTGAACAACTTCGGCTGGCTGCTCGGCATCTTGCCGGTCGTCTTCTTCCTTCCCCTGCTGTTCCCCGACGGCCGTTTGCCCTCTCGGCGGTGGCGTGTGTACGTGTGGTTCGTCGTCGCCTTCCTCGGGCTCCTCGCGGTCTCGCTCGTCTTCGGACAGGAGACCCTCACAGGATCGGGCGACGTGGGGATCGCGAACCCTCTCTACGTGCCGGCGATCGGGGATCTCCCGTCGCTCGACCCGGTGGTCGGCCTCAGCTTCCCATTGCTCTTCGGGCTGACGCTCTACTCGCTCTTCCGGCGGTTCCGGCGATCGTCGGGCATCGAGCGCCAGCAGATCAAATGGGCGGCGTTCGGGTTCCTGAGCGGGCTCGTGCTGCTCATCGTCAGCATGCCGATCACGGATCCTGCCCTGAACGGACTGATCGGGGGGATCGCCTTCATGATGTTCCCGATCTCGATCGGCATCTCGGTCCTGCGCTTCCACCTCTACGACCTGGACGTCGTCGTCAAGAAGGCTGTCGTCTACGCCGCCCTCGCGGTGTTCGCCACCCTCGTCTACCTCGGGCTCGTGGTCGGGCTCGGGACCTGGCTGGGGAAGGGCAGCTCGTTCCTGACGATGGTCGCGGCGGTGATCGTCGCGGTGACGTTCCAGCCGGTCCGTGAGCGGCTCAGCCGGTTCGCGAACCGGGTCGTGTACGGGAAGCGCGCCACGCCCTACGAGATCCTCACCGACTTCTCCGAGCGGGTCGGCGAGGCGTACGCCGAGGTGGACGTCCTCCCGCGGATGGCGCGTGTGCTCGGCGAGGGGGTCGGCGCCGAGCGGAGCGACGTCTGGCTCGCCGTCGGCGCGGAGCTGCGGCACGTGGCTGCGTGGCCCGAGGACGCCAGCGGTACCGACGCGGTACCGCTCCCGAACGCCGGCGCGCCCGCGATAGCGGACATGGACCGTGTGAGTCTCGTCGAGCAAGGTGGGGACGTGCTCGGTGCCCTCGCCGTGCGCAAGCCTGCGAGTGATCCGATCTCGCCGGCCGACGAGAAGCTGATCTCCGGGCTCGCCTCGCAGGCCGGGCTCGTGCTGCGCAACGTTCGTCTCACGGAGGAACTGAAGCTCCGACTGGAGGACCTGAAGGCCGCGCAGAAGCGTCTCGTCGCCGCCCAGGACGAGGAGCGGCGCAAGCTCGAACGCAACATCCACGACGGCGCCCAGCAGCAGCTCGTAGCGCTCGCCGTGAAGGCGCGTCTGACCCGGGCGCTCACCGATCGTGATCCGGCCAAGGCGGCCGAGATGCTCGAGCAGATCGAGTCCGAGACGCAGTCCGCGCTCGAGGACCTCCGCGACCTCGCCCGCGGGATCTACCCGCCCCTCCTGGCCGACAAGGGCCTCGAGGCGGCGCTCACCGCGCAGGCGCGCAAGTCGCCGATCCCGGTCACGGTGAAGGCCGTGGGCGTCGGACGGTTCTCCCAGGAGATCGAGGCGGCCGTCTACTTCTCGACGCTGGAGGCCCTCCAGAACGTCGCGAAGTACGCGGAGGCCTCCGAGGCCACCGTAGCGATCCGGACGCACGACGGGTCGCTGCGATTCTCCGTGACCGACGACGGCCACGGCTTCGACCCCGGCTCGGTCGGGTTCGGCACCGGGCTCCAGGGCATCGCCGACCGGCTCGGCGCGCTCGACGGCGCGCTCGAGGTCGAGAGCGCGGATGGATCGGGCACGACGGTCACCGGCCGACTCCCGATCGCCATCGAAGGGCGTATGGTCACGCGATGACCGGCCGTGACCGACCCAAGCCGAAGGGGCTCCGACGCATCGAGCGGTGGCTGGTCGGCGTGCTCTTCGCGGTGATCGCGTTCGTGCTGGAGAAGGCCGTGATGCGGTCGGTGCGCAAGGGTGGCGGCGAACCGTCAGGGCCCGAACCCGAGCAGGTCACGACCCAGCTGACGGGCTCGGGGGCCGAGGTCGACCTCGAGTAGCCATGCCTGGGGCGGGCGCACCCGGGAACGGAACGGGGGCGCCTCGCGGCGCCCCCGTGATCCGTCGGATCGAACCGGCTACGTCCCTCGCACCGTGACCTCGAGCACGTCCATGTACGCCGCGTTCCCATGGTTGCTCAGCATCACGAATCGCACGAAGCGGACGTTGTTCGTCCCCCTGGTCGGGGCGTAGGTCTTCAGACGTCCGTTCGAGGGAGCCGAGTCGGCGACCGCCTTGCGCCAGTCGCCGTTCAACGTACGGGTCCAGATCTCGAACCCCTTGACGGCGGAATCTGGCCCGTCGCCACAGGTGCCGCCCGACGCGACGCCGAAGCTCGAGACATCGACGCTCGCGGGCAACTTGACGGTCGCCTTGCGCGCGCCGCCTACCCCGCTGCTGTCGTTGCCGGGAGCGTCCGACGGCCACCCGTTCCCCAGGTTCAGGTCGAAGGCGCCGTTGGCGTTCGACCCGCAGAAGGGGGCGTAGTCCGGCGGTGTGTACTTGCGGAGCGTCGCCCCACCCTCGAGGGACGCCCAGTCGCGGTTCAGCGCGGTGTCCACCGTCTCGTTGCCGTTCACGACGAGATCGGCCACCGCCTTCGGCTCGAATCCGCCACCCCGGAAGTTCAGGGCGGCGTACGCGTCGTGCTGCGGCACGTTCGCGATGCTGTACGTGCCGTTGGCCGCGGTGGTGTCGGACAGGCTCGTCGCGAAGCCCGAGTCCAGCCCGGCGATGCCCACGGTGACGCCCTGGGCGGGTGCGCCCGTGACCTTGTCGGTCACGGTGCCGCTCACCGTGTTGCAGGTGACGACGCCGCAGACCGGCGGGAGCGCGAAATCCTCGACCGGCGTCACGTCGCCTCCACCGAGCGATGAGGCGAAGTAGCCCATCCCCCGGTCGGCGAACACCGCCCAGATCGCGGCCTCGTTGGCGCCGCCGTTGGCCACGATGTCCGCCTGCAGGATCGCGTTGCGCATGTCGAGGAACGACGGGCTGGGCGGGGATAGCTCCATCCCGCGCGTGACGAGCTCCTCGGTGGCGTTGCGACCCAGGTCGCGGCGCAGATCCCACAGCGTCTCGAGCCAGATCTCGCCGTCGGCGTGCACCTCGGGACCGCCGGCGATCAGGCCGAGGTCACCGTAGGTGTAGCCGCCCGGGCCGGCGTCGGTCGTGCCGGGACAGTTCGGGCTGGAGGATCCGACCGGACAGTCGACCGGCTGGCTGCGTAGGTCACCGCCGAACGTGAGCGCCCCCATGACGAGGTTGCCGTCCCCGGCCGGGTTCGGCTTGTAGCCCTGGCCCACCAGGAAGTCCAGGGCGTACCAGTCGCTCCACGCCTCTCCCATCGAGCCGGCCTGCTGGTTGTCGAGACCGCTGTTCCCGTCCGGGTAGACCACCAGGCGGTTCGACAGGCCGTGCGTGTACTCGTGGTACACGACCTCCGCGTCGTCGCCGCCGTTCGCCGATGCCACGTCCGGCAGTCCGAACCGATTGAACTTGCGGAACAGGTACATCTGCATCGTCGGCGGTGTGCCGTCGGGGAACGTGGTCATGTTCGCGTTGTCGACGTGCCCCAGATCGGGGAAGCCGCCACCGGCCGTGTTCGCGCCGTCGGAGGCATTGCCGAGGACCGGGTCGTGCCCCCCGGTGCCGCCGTACTCGAAGTTCCCGGCCGCGTCCGTGAACGAGATCGGGGCCGCCGCGAGGTGATCATGGAACCGGTTCAAGAAGTAGTAGACCTGCACCGCGTCGTGCTTCGCGTTGGCCTTCCAGCTGAAGCCGACGTTCATGTCCCACGTGCAGGCCACCGTGGTGCTGCAGTTCTGGTTGGCCGTAGTGGTGTCGAGCGGCGCGGTGAAGCCGGACCAGTCGAGCACCCCGTCGGATGCCCTCACGTCGTCGCTCGGGTCCGGATACGAGTCGTCCTTGATGTCCCTGAAGACCCACGCGTTAGGCCCGAAGAGCGCGCTCCCGTCGAACACCGGGAAGGTGACGCTCTGCGGCACGCCGGAGCCGTTGTTCGCGGCGTCGCTCGGGTAGTACTCCCACGCCTCGGCGGTGCCGGTCTGCACCGTGGGCGCGCCCGCGTCCGTCAGGTTGTCGCGGTAGAGGACCGCCCCGCTCACCGCGTCGACGACCGAGAGGTCGGTCTCGGCCGGGGAGACGTACGTCGTCGTGGTCCAGGCCAGTCGCGCGCCGCGCCCGGTCGGGAACAGGGCCAACGTGGCCGTGTCGCGCTCGTCGGCAGCGCTCGAGCCCACCGCGTGCCGGGCCGATGTGATCGCGCCGGCCGCGCTCATGCGCGCCGTCGTCGTCGGTGCGCGGAGCCCGCGCATCGGGCCGCCCACCACGTTGATCAGTCGGCCGTCCTTCGCCACGTTGGCCCGCAGGCCCTGACCGAACAGCGTCAGGCCGCCAGCCCGCTGCACCCACGAGAGGTGATGGGTGCCGAGGGCGTCGACGTAGTCATCGCGCAGCCGGAGCGTCTTCAGGTCGGCGGCCCGCA
This sequence comes from uncultured Actinomycetes bacterium, assembly GCA_963816275.1. Taxonomy (GTDB): domain Bacteria; phylum Actinomycetota; class UBA4738; order UBA4738; family HRBIN12; genus JAOUEA01. The sequence goes on along the minus strand of CAWFJU010000008.1, from coordinate 135,563 downwards.
GCCCGAAGGCGATGCGGTTCTGGCGTACGTAGCGCAGCGCGACCCTCGAGGCCGGGGCCGTGCTGGCATCGGTGAGGAAGCCGTCGAGCCGACCCACGTACCGGAGCGTGCCGGTGACGGGGTCGCTCTGGAGGACGCCGAGGGAACCCAGCGACCGCGCGAGCGAGGCGCGCGCCTTCGCGATGCGCGGGCCGACGGCGACGGCCGTGCCGGCCGTGCGGGCGTCGTACCCGGCCGCCGGGCGGCCCGCCGCGGGCCGTGCCAGGTGCCGAACGGACGTCGATGTCCGAGCGACGGCGCCGGGCGCCGCTCCGCCGAACGTGGCGAGCGCGACCGTAGCCGCCGCCACCATCGCCCCGAGCCGCCTCCGGGCGGACGAAGTACCGAACGACATGTGCATCCCTCCCTCTCTCGTCATGTGGGTTTCGGAACGTAGCACCGGTCGGTGATACGTGCATGCGGATGAAGGGGGTTGCCGCGGTTCGTTAGCGCTTGCGCGCGATGTCGACGATCATCGCCAGCAACAGGAGCGCGCCCACGACGCCGAACGCGATCGGCACCCAGGCGGCCGGCTTGTCCGAGACGGCGGTGATCCCGCTCGCGAGGACGGCGGCGCCCGCGGTGAGTGCGAACGCCAGCCGGCGGCCGGCCCGGCGGATCGTGGCCTCCAGCGTGCTCGCGCGGAAGTTCACCTCGAGCTTCTGCCCTGGCCGCGCGCCGATCATCCGCTCGATCGCCTCGATCACGCGCATCGCCCGCACCTTGAACTTCTGGGCTTGATAGAAGAGCGCCTTGGGGTCGGTCTTGCCGCCCATCTGCGTGAACATGCTTCGCATCAGGAACTTACCCGCGACCTCGAAGGGATCGATCTCCGGGTCGAGCTGGGCGGTGGCGAGCTGCATCTGCGCGAGCGCCTTGCCGGTCAGCGTCAGCGAGGCGGGGAGCGGCACGCCGTGGCGCAGCGAGACCTCGGTCATCTCCTGCAGGATCGGACCGAGCTGGATGTCGCTCAGGTTCGCCGTGCGGTACTTGGCCATGAGGTCGCCGATCTCGGCCCCGAACGCGTCGACGTCCAGGTCGCTCCGATCGATCGCGCCGGCGAGCATCAGCGACACGTCGGTGAGGAAGCCGGTGTCCTCCTGCCAGAAGGCCATCAGCAGGAGCATCATGTGCTCGCGCATCTCGGGCCCGACCTCGCCCACCATCCCCAGGTCCAGGAAGTAGAGCTTGTCCTCGGCCGGCTGCCACATCAGGTTCCCGGGGTGCGGGTCGGCGTGGAAGAAGCCGTCCACCATGATCTGCTTGTAGAACGACTCCAGGAGCTGGCGCGCCGCCTCGTCCCGCGCGGTCCCTTCGGGGGCGATCGACAGGGGGCCGCCCTGCACGTCCTGCATCACGAGCAGGCGCGAGGTCGAGAGCTCGCCCATCACGGTCGGGACCGCCAGACGGGAGAAGGGCGCGATCACGCCGCGCATCCGGTCCATGTTCGAGGCCTCTTGACGGAAGTCGAGCTCTCGGTGCAGCGAGTCCGACAGGTGGTTGAAGACGGCCTCCATGTCGATGACGGCCTTCAGGCCCTGGCGTGCGCCGACCTTCTCCGCGAAGACCTCCATCAGCGCGAGGTCCTGCTCGATCGTCTCCTTGGCCTCGGGCCGCTGCACCTTCACGACGACCGGCACGCCCGAGGCGAGCATCGCCCGGTGCACCTCGGCGATCGTGCCGGCCGCGAGGGGTTGCGGCTCGATCGTCTCGAAGACGTCCTCCCACGGAACCCCGAGCTCCTGCTCCATGACCGCGACGACCTGCTCCTCGGTCAGGGGCGGCACGTGGTCCTGGAGCGTCGCGAGCTCCTCGATGAATTCCGACGGGAGCAGATCCGGCCGGGTCGACAGGATCTGGCCGAGCTTGGCGAAGGTGGGCCCGAGCTCCTCGAGCGCGTTCCGCAGCCGCTTGGCCTGGCGCCGGCGCCCGACGGCGCCCTGCTCGTCGGGACGCCCGAAGAGTTCCTTCAGGCCGTGCTTCGCGAACACCGCCGCGATCTGCGTTCCGCGTCGGGTGAGGTGCGGTTGTACGTCCTCGTCCACCTTCGAGCTGCGGATCACCGCCGTGCTCCGCGGGTCGCGCACCGGCTGGACGTGGCCGTCGGCGCCGGCCGTGTTGACGATGATCACCGTGCACCGGGCGTTGTGGCTGATCCGGTTCGGGACGTTGCCGAGCAGGAATTCCTTGCGGCCCGCCATGCCCGCGTTGCCGACGACCAGCACGTCGATGCCCTGGTCCTCGGTCGCGTGGACGATGGCCATCGCCGGGTCGTCGTCGATGACCACGTGCGCTCGCCCGCGCTCGCCGGCGATCGTCCTGACGTAGGTCTCGAGCGCATCGGCGGCGCCACGGGCCCGCGTGGCCTCGGCCGCGCCGTAGGCGGTGTCGCCCGGGTGCTGCGGCAAGATGACCTGCACCACATGCAACTCTGCCTCGTATCGCTCCGCGAACGCGGCTGCCCAGCCGACCGCGCGCTCGGCCGTTTCCGATCGATCCGTCCCCACCATCACCCGCTGCACGGGTCGTGCTACGTCCACGTCGGTCCTCGCCATGCGCGCATCATGGACGAGGAGACTACGGCGGGGAAGGGTGGCGTGCGCGACATCTCGGGTGGTGCCACCACCCCAGGATCCGCGCCGCCGTGGGCCCGAACCACCCCCTTGGTAGACTCATGGGTCCCCGCCGGAGTAGCTCAGGGGCAGAGCAACCGCCTCGTAAGTGGTAGGTCGTGGGTTCAAATCCCACCTCCGGCTCTCACACGGCCCTTCCTGTCGAGGGTCGACGTGTTGCTAGAATCCGCCGCGTGATGAAGACCTCTGGACGTCTCCTCGCCTCGTTCGCCGTGGCCGCCGTGTTCGTGATGTACGTCGCCGGGGTCGCCCAGGCGCAGGTCAAGGTCGAGCCCACCGCCACGCCCGTTCGCAACGACGGGGGCTGGGTCTTCCAGGCCGCCCAGCTCCTCGCGCTCGTCGGGATCGTGACGATCCTGATGATCGTGATCGGCTACATGCGGTTCGCGCCTCGGTTCGCCAAGGACGAGGAATCGATCAAGGTCGTGCGGGCCGACCGCGTGGTGATCGGGCAGGAGCTGCCCCGTCGCAACGTCGATCTCTCGCAGGCCGTGCCCGTGGTCGTGGCCCCGCCGGCCGTCCCGGTGCCCGCCGGCGCCACGGCGCCCGCCACTGCCGCCCCGGTAGCGGTCGCGGCACCTGCCGCAGCCGCACAGGCCCCGGCGGTCCAGGCCGCCGAGGCGGCCCCTGCTCCCGCCGCGGCCGCACCGCCGGCTCCGCCGGCCGAGCCCGCGGAGCGCGTCGAGGTCTCGATGGATCAGGCCGTGTTCGATTCGACCCTCGAGGAGCTGCTGGCCGCCGGCACCGACCGCCGCATCGCCGAGGGCAAGGCCCGCCGAGCCGGGATGATCGCCGCGAAGAAGAAGGCGGCGGGGGAGGGCTGACCGCCTTCCCACCCCCATGGGCGCGACGGAGGTCGACTGGTCCATGGGTTCCCAGGCGGCTCGGCTGGCCGACTGGGAGACGGCGCTCCAGGTCGGGAAGAAGGTTTCCGGGCCGGGCGTGCCCGTCCCTGCGGTGGAACGCGCTCGGATGCGCGAGGACTTCGCCGAGCTCGTGCCGCACGCGGAGACCCTGATCACTTCGTTCAGCGGCCTCAGCGTCGAGGGGTTCCGGTCGCGAGCCTGGGTGATGTCGCGCGGTGAATGGATCCGGGCGAACCTGAACGGCCTCCAGCGACTGATCGAGCCGCTGGCCGCGCGCGTGATGGCCGACAAGACGTCCCGGGCGAGCTACAAGCGCAAGGCGATGGGTGCGCAGGCCGGCGCGCTCCTCGGCTACGTCGGCAAGCGTGTGCTCGGTCAGTACGACGTCTTCGTGCCACCAGACGACGAGGGGCTCCTCTACTTCGTCGGCCCGAACGTCGCCGAGGTCGAACGAACCTTCGGACTGTCGGCCCGGGACTTCCGGTTGTGGATCGCGATCCACGAGGTCACCCACCGGGTCCAGTTCGGCGCGGCGCCCTGGCTCCGTGACCATCTCGCCGGGATGATCGACACCTACCTGGGGTCGGTCTCGCTCGACTCGAAGGACCTCATGGATCAGCTGAAGCGCGCCGCCGATGAGGCCAAGGCGGGCGTCGACCTCCGTGGCATGGGCGCGGTCTTCCTGATCCTCACGCCGGCGCAGCGTGAGCTGGTGATGACGCTCCAAGGGATCATGTCGCTCCTCGAGGGGCACGCGTCGTTCGTGATGAACGAGGTCGGCCGCGAACACGTCGCCGACGTCGACCGGATGCGCCGCACCCTCGCCAAGCGCCGCAAGGCATCCAGCGTCGAGCGGACCTTCCAGAAGGCGATCGGCTTCGAGCAGAAGATCAAGCAGTACGACGCCGGCGAGCGGTTCGTCCGAGAGGCCGTGCGGCTCGCCGGGCAGGATTCGTTCAACCTCGTGTGGGCGCGGCCGGACAACCTCCCGAGCCTCGCCGAGATCTCCGACCCCGCCGCGTGGGTCGCGCGGGTGGTGGAGTAGCCGCTCGATGCGCCGCCCCCCGGCCGTCGCCCGCGTCCTCGAGCGGGTCACGGCCACGGTCCGCGAGCATCAGATGGTCCAGCCGGGCGACGCCGTGCTGGTCTGCGTCTCGGGCGGTCCCGATTCCGTGTGCCTGCTCGAGTCGCTCCTTCGTCTCCGGAGGCTGTTCAAGATCCGCCTCGAGGTCTTCCATTTCGACCATCGTCTGCGTCCCGACTCGCCGGCCGATGCCGGGTACGTGCGGCGGCTCGCGGCGCGGCACTCGTTGCCGTTCCACCTGCGGGTCGCCGAGGATGCCCCGGCCAAGGGCGAGTCGGTCGAGTCGTGGGCGACCGGTCGACGGTCGGCCGCCGCGGCCGACGTGCGTCGCGAGATCGGATCGGCGGTGATCGCCGAGGGCCACACGCTCGACGACCAGGCGGAGACGGTGCTGCTGAACCTCGTGCGCGGGACCGGGCTCGACGGACTCGCCGGCATCTGGCCCGCGTTCGGTGAACGCCCCGGGCTCGTGAGCGTCCAGCCGTTGATCGACGTCACGCGCACCGAGGTCGAGGCGGCCTGTCGCTCCCTCGGACTTCGGCCACGGCGCGACCCGATGAACGAGGATCGGCGGTTCCTGCGTGCGGCGATCCGTCTCGACGTGATGCCGATGCTGGGCTCCCTCACCGGCCGAGAGGTGCAGGCGACCCTGGCCCGCACGGCATCCGTGCTCCACGCGGATCGCCTCGAGCTCCTGCGGAAGTCGCGCGTCGAGGAAGGATCGATCGTCGAGCATCACGAGGGTGAGGTGCGCTTCGACGCCCAGGCGCTCGCGGCGCTCCCACCGTCGCTCGCTGCCCGCGTCGTGCGCTCGGCGCTCTGGCACCTCTCGACGGTGGACGAGGAGGCGGCTCCGTGGACCCGCGACGCGGTGCACGCGGTGCTCGACCTCGCGGCCGGTCGGCCGGGGCGGCGCCGGGACCTCCCGGGCGGGCGCACGGCCAGCCGCGACCGCTCGTCCGTGCGCGTGTCCGCGGCGCGGCCCGCCTGAGGCCGACGCGCTCGCTCCGGCTCGCTACACTCGCCCCCTAACGTGGAAGCCTACGCTGCCGACATCGAGAAGGTCCTGATCTCCAGCGAAGAGATCCAGGCGAAGCTCGCCGAGATGGGCGCCCGGATCACCGCGGACTACGCCGGGTCGCAGCTGCTGCTGGTCGGCGTGCTGAAGGGTGCGTTCGTCGTGATGGCCGACCTTGCCCGCTACGTCGGACTCCCACTGGAGTTCGACTTCATGGCGGTGTCGTCTTATGGCGCGGCCACGAAGACCTCGGGCGTCGTGCGGATCTTGAAGGACCTCGACCACGATCTGGATGGCCAGGACGTCCTGCTCGTCGAGGACATCGTGGACTCGGGTCTGACGCTGAAGTACCTGCTGAAGAACCTGGCCGCCCGCAAGCCCAGATCGCTCGAGGTGGCGGCGCTCCTGCGCAAGGAAGGCATCCAGAAGGTGCCGCTCGACCTGCGGTACGTGGGCTTCGACATCCCCGACGAGTTCGTGGTCGGGTACGGGCTCGACTTCGCCGAGCGGTACCGGAACCTCCCGTACGTCGCGACGCTCCGGCCCGGCGTCTACGGCGGCGAGTGAGCTCGATCCGCGACGGCGGGAACCTCGGCCGTCGTCTCGCACGTCCGAGCGACATGCGTCGGATCCTCGCCCCCCTCGTTCTCGTCCTCGCCCTCGCGGCATGCGGGGGGAACGGGTCGGGTGATCCGCCGTCACCCTCCGATTCCGGGATCCACGGGTCCGTGACCGCCGGACCGCAGTGCCCGGTCCTGCAGGCGGGGTCGCCCTGCCCCGACGCCCCCTGGAACGGCAGGATCCACATCACCGGCGGCGACGCCGTCGACCTCGAGATCACGACGTTCAACGACGGCCGGTTCTCGATCGCGATCGAGCCCGGCACCTACCGGGTCGAGGCCGAGGTGACAGGCCCCGCGACCTCCTCGCCGGTCACGGTCGAGGTGCCCGGGCAGGGGTACGCCGAGGTCACGCTCACGGTCGACACCGGCATCCGCTGACCCCGGCCTTCGCGGTCGGGGCCCGGTGCTACCATCGTCGACGGGCCGGGCGCGCGTCGCGCCGCGGCTCGATGCATCTCACGTCCGCGCGAGGAGCCGACACTGAGCCAGGTACCGAACGAGCCCCCGCTCAAGCGCCTGACCCGCACGCCCACGCTCTGGATCGTGCTGGGAACCCTGGTGTTCCTGCTGGTGCTCTCGTTCATCGGCCAATCCCCGAACCCGGACGAGATCTCATTCTCGGAGTTCCAGCAGAAGGTGCAGGCCGGCGAGGTCAAGACCGCGAAGATCCTCGAGGGTGAGCAGGCCGTCACGGGTCAACTCACCGACGGCACCGAGTACCGCACGACCTACGTGGCCGAGTACGGCGACGAGCTCGTCGCAGAGCTCGACAAGGCCGGCATCTCGGTCGAGAACGACCCGCAGAAGCCCAACGAGTTGCTCTCGACGATCATCACCGTGTTCCTGCCGGTGCTGCTGATCGGCGGGATCCTCCTGTTCGTGATGAACCGCTCGCAGGGCGGAGGCGGACGCGTGATGCAGTTCGGGCGGAGCAAGCACAAGACGGTGGCCAAGGATCAGCCGAAGACGACCTTCGCCGACGTCGCCGGCGTCGACGAGGCGATCGAGGAGCTCGAGGAGGTCAAGGAGTACCTCCAGAACCCGGCGAAGTTCCAGGCCATGGGGGCGAAGATCCCCCGGGGCGTGCTCCTCTTCGGCCCGCCCGGGACCGGCAAGACGCTCCTCGCGCGCGCGGTGGCCGGCGAGGCGGGCGTCCCCTTCTTCACGATCAGTGGCTCCGACTTCGTCGAGATGTTCGTGGGCGTCGGCGCGGCACGGGTCCGAGACCTGTTCGAGCAGGCGAAGGCCAGCGCGCCCGCGATCGTCTTCATCGACGAGATCGACGCGGTGGGTCGCCACCGTGGTGCCGGGCTCGGCGGCGGGCATGACGAGCGTGAGCAGACCCTGAACCAGCTGCTGGTGGAGATGGACGGGTTCGATCAGCGGTCCACGGTGATCCTGATGGCGGCCACGAACCGTCCCGACATCCTGGATCCGGCCCTGCTGCGGCCCGGCCGGTTCGACCGACAGGTCGTGATCGACCGGCCCGACCTCGAGGGGCGCAAGGCGATCCTGAAGGTCCACGCGCGGGGCAAGCCCTTCGACCGGACCGTCGACCTCTCGGTGCTCGCGCGGCGCACGCCGGGCTTCACCGGCGCCGACCTGGCGAACGTGATCAACGAGGGCGCCCTGCTCGCGGCGCGACGGAGCAAGCGAGCGATCTCGATGAAGGAGATCGAGGAGGCCGTCGACCGCGTGATGGCGGGACCCGAGCGCAAGACCCGGATCATGGACGAGGAGGAGCGCCGGCTGATCGCGTACCACGAGGGCGGCCATGCGCTGGTCGGCCATGTGCTCCCGAACACCGACGAGGTCCACAAGATCACCGTGATCCCTCGCGGCCGGGCGCTCGGCTACACCCTCACGCTGCCCGAACAGGACAAGTTCCTGATGACGCGGGAGCAGCTCCGCGACGAGCTCGCGATGCTGATGGGCGGGCGCGTCGCGGAGGAGATCGTGGCGGGCGACATCACGACGGGCGCCGGGAACGACATCGAGCGCGCGACCAAAGTTGCCCGGCAGATGGTGACCGAGTACGGGATGTCCGACACGATCGGACCGCGCACGCTCGGTCAGAAGCAGGGCGAGGTCTTCCTCGGCCGGGATTGGGGCTCCACCCCCGACTACTCCGATGCGGTCGCGCTCGAGATCGACACCGAGGTCCGCTTCCTGATCGACGAGGCGCACGACGTCGCGCTCGACATCCTCACCGAGCACCGCGCCAAGCTCGACGCGCTCGCCGACCAGCTGATCGAGCACGAGACGCTCGACCGCGAAGAGGTCGTCGTGTTCTTCGCCGACGTGCCGAAACGGCAGCCGCGCACGCACGAGGTGCGGTCGGCCGGCCTCGCGGTCACCCGCCACCAACGTCCCGACCCGAACGAGACGCCCGCCCGCCCACCGATCGGCGGACCCGGGCTCGCGCCGGCGTAACCGCGCAGCGGTCGGCACGCCCTCCTCTCGTAGACTCGCGGCATGCGTGACCGCTGGGCGACCTTCGACTGCTACGGAACCCTCGTGGACTGGCTGGGCGGGATCCGCACGACGCTCGCGAGGGTGTGGCCCCATGAGGATGTCGACGCGCTCGCGGCCGCCTATCACCGGATCGAGCCCGAGGTGCAGGCGGGCCGGGGGATCCCCTACCGCCAGGTGATGGCGGAGACGCTCGCCGGGATCGCAGCCGACCGCGGACTCGCGCTCCCCGATGACGAAGGGGACGCCTTCGCGGTGTCGCTCCCCGCGTGGCCGGTCTTCCCCGACGTACCTCCGGGTCTCACCGAGCTCCGGGCCCGTGGATGGAAGCTCGCGATCCTGTCGAACACCGACGCCGACCTGCTCGACGCATCGCTGCTCGCGATCGGCGTCCCGGTCGACCTGCGCATCGTGGCGTCGGACATCGGCAGCTACAAGCCGGCCTTCGGCCATTGGGAATCGTTCTTCCGCGAGACGGGGGCGGGTCGCAGCGGGCACGTCCACGTGGCGGCGTCGCTCTTCCACGACGTGGAGCCGTGCGCGAAGCTCGGCCTGCCGTGCGTGTGGATCAACCGGCAGGACGAGGCCAGCGAGTTGCCGCGTGCGGGCGAGCTGACGGACCTGGCGGCGCTCGCCGACACCCTGGATCGGCTCGTTCCCGCGTAGGATTCGAGCGTGACGGCTGAGGGGTTCGACCACGGGAAGATCGAGGCGGGCATTCGCCTGCTGCTCGAAGGCATCGGGGAGGACCCGGATCGCGGCGGGCTGAAGGACACGCCGGCGCGGGTCGCGCGGATGTTCGAGGAGATCTGCGCGGGCGTCGGCGTCGACGCCACCGACATCGTGACCGTCGTCGAGGGCGCGGACTTCGACGAGATGATCATGGTGCGCGACATCCCGCTCACGTCGATCTGCGAGCACCACTTGGTGCCGTTCACCGGGAAGGCGCACGTGGCGTACGTGCCGAACAAGCAGCACGAGATCACGGGCCTGTCCAAGATCGCGCGCGTCGTCGACGTGCTCGCCAAGAAGCCCCAGGTGCAGGAGCGGCTCACGACCGAGATCGCCGAAACGATCGAGCGGGCGCTCGATCCCCGCGGCGTCTTCGTCGTGATCGAGGCCGAGCACCTGTGCATGACGATGCGCGGGATCAAGAAGCCCGGCGCCGTCACGGTGACCTCGGCGGTGCGCGGGCTGTTCCGCACGGACGCGCGTACCCGCCAGGAAGCCATGAACCACATCGGCGCGCGCTGAGGAGCCTTCCGCCGGCCGCCGCTACGATGGTCGCCATGACCGAGGCCGTCTGGCGCTGCCGCGACCACGTCCTCACGCTGGGTGAACGCACCCTCCTGATGGGCGTCGTGAACGTCACCCCCGACTCGTTCAGCGACGGGGGACGCTTCCTGCACACCGATGACGCCGTGAAGCACGCGATGCAGCTCGCGGCCGACGGGGCCGACATCCTCGACGTGGGCGGCGAATCGACCCGCCCGGGGGCCGAGCCGGTCTCGCTCGACGAGGAGGCGGCCCGCGTGGTGCCCGTGATCGAGCGCCTGCGCCCCGAGGTGCCCGACCTCGCGATCAGCGTCGACACGCGCCACCCCCAGGTCGCTCGCGCGGCGCTCGCAGCAGGCGCCGATATCGTGAACGACGTCACCGGGGCGTCGGACCCGGGCACGATCGATGCGGTGCGGGTGTCCGGCGCCGGGCTCGTGCTGATGCACATGCAGGGCGAGCCGCAGACGATGCAGACCGATCCCACCTACGACGACGTCGTCGGCGAGGTGCGCGTCTTCCTCGCGGAGCGGATCGAGGCGGCCGTTGCCGCCGGCGTCCCCCGCGACCGGCTCTGCGTCGACCCCGGGATCGGCTTCGGGAAGACGACCGCGCACAACCTGGCACTGCTGCGGGACATCGCGTCGTTCCGGGGGCTCGACGTGCCCGTGCTGGTCGGCGCGAGTCGCAAGCGGTTCATCGGGGAGCTGAGCGGCGTCGACGACCCTGCCGAGCGGGTCGAGGGCACCGCCGGCGCCGTCGCGTGGTGCGCCGCCCAAGGCGTCGACGTCGTGCGCGTGCACGACGTGAAGGACATGGCCCGGGTCGTGAAGGTCGTCGACGCGATCGCGCGGGGAGCGCGCGCGTGAGCGACCTCGCCGGGTACACGGGATCGCTCGGGTCGCGCGCTCGGTTCCGGACGTCGGGGGGAGAGATCGCGTACACCGACGCCGGTGAAGGACCGGTCCTCCTCCTCCTCCACGGGTTCCCGCTGTGGAGCTACGAGTGGCGCGAGCTCATCCCGCTGTTCTCGACGCGGTTCCGTGTGATCGCGCCCGATCTGCTCGGGTCCGGTGACTCCGAGCAGCCGGAGGGCGTGCCGCTGGACATCCGCGCCCAAGCCGGATACGTCCGCGAGCTCCTGGGCGCGCTGGGTGTCGGGCGCTACGCCGTGGTCGGTCACGGGTGTGGCGGCGGCATCGCGCAGCTCCTCGCCCTCGACGGCGACGACGTCGAGGCGATGGTGTTGCTCGATGCCGCCGCGTTCGACGCGTGGCCGTCGGAGCCCACGCGGGCCGCTCAACGGCGCGTGCCCCGGCCTCCGCAGGACGACGCGGAACACGTGGCGGCCGTCCGCACCGGCATCGTGACGGCCGCCGGTTCTGCGAGCCGGATCCCCGAGTCGGTGATCGAGGCGTACGTCGCGCCGTTCGCCGATGCGCCCGAGGCCTACGAGCGCGCGCTCGCGGCGATCGACGGCGAAGGTCTGGTGGGCCGCGAGGGAGATCTCGCACAGATCGCGTTCCCCGTGCTGATCCTCTGGGGTGAGGACGACCCGTGCTTCCCGGCGATCGTCGGTGAGCGTCTGAACGAGGCGATGCCGTCGTCGACGCTCGGGCTCCTCCCCGGCTGCGGCCATCTGATCGTCGACGAGGCGGCCGACACGATCGGGCCGCTGATCTCGGAGTACCTGCGGGCACGGTGGCTGCACGCGCCCCACGGCCACGGCGACACGAGCGGGGTCGTGATGTTGCAGCTCGAACGTCGTCCCCCGTGGGTCGACCTCGCGGAGGCCGAAGCCGACGACTGGTTCGACGCCCAGGGTGCGGAACCACGCGTGCCCGACCCCGCCGACCAGGAGATCGGGGAAGGCGCCGAGCGATGACCGTCGCCCGCCTGCAGCTGACCGGGATCCGCGCCGAGGGGCACCACGGTGCGCGTCCCGGCGAGCAGGACCGCCCGCAGCCGTTCGTCGTGGACCTGGAGCTCGACGTCGACGTGGCCGCCGACGACATCGATGCCACCGCGGACTACCGCGGGGTGAGCGAGGCCGTGCGGGCCGTGATCGTGGACCGATCGTTCGACCTGATCGAGGCGATGGCCGCGGAGATCGCGGCGGCGGTGCTGACGTTGCCGCACGTCGTGAAGGTCACCGCGATCGTCCACAAGCCGAACGCGGCGACGCGCCTCGACATCGACGGCGTCAGCGCCACCGTCACACTCCCGGGGTAGCGCGTGACGGGCGCCTACCTCGGACTGGGGTCGAACCTCGGGGACCGGCTCGCGACGCTGCAGCGCGCGGCGGACCTGCTCGGCGCGACGCCGGGGATCGAGGTCGTGGCGTGTTCACGGGTGTGGGAGACGGATCCGGTCGGCGGACCGCCGCAGTCGGACTTCCTGAACGTGGTCCTGCGGATCGAGGCCTCGCTGGCGCCGGACGAGCTGCTCGCCGCGTGCAACGACGTCGAGGCCGCGCTCGACCGGGTGCGTGACGTGCGGTGGGGACCCAGGACGATCGACATCGACGTCCTCACGATCGACGGGTACGTCTCGGACGACCCGCACTTGATCGTTCCGCACCCCCGCATGACCGAACGCGCCTTCGTGCTGATGCCGCTGCTGGATCTCGACGCCGACCCGATCCTGTCGGACGGAACGCGGGTGCTCGACCTCCCACTCGGTCCCGATGCGGTCGGCGGCGTGCGTCCGGTCGCACCGCCGCTCCGGAGCTGACGTGGCCGTCGCCGTCTGTCTCCGCTGCGACTGGGAAGGCGCGACCAGCGCCATGACATGTCCTTCGTGCGGCACCACTCTGTATCGGGCGGCGGAGCCAGCGGCGGGTTCACCGCGGCCGCGGCCGCCGACGGTCGCCTCGGAGGCCGACGGCACCGGCGGGGTGGTCGGGTCGCGCCGTCGAGCGCCGTTCGTGCTCGCAGGAACCCTCACGGTGATCGTCGCCACCGTCGCGTTCCTGTGGATCCGCTCGATCACCCCCCAGGCCGTCACCGACGCCCTGTCGGGCACGGTCGTCTACGCGGAAGATCTCGGCGACGGCACCTCTCGGCTCTGGCGATGGGACCTCGTCGCCGGCACGGCGGAGCCCGGCCCGCTGGTCCCCGATCCGGTCGAGCTCGTCGACGCGCGCGGCGCCGGCGACGGCTGGATCGGCGTGACCTCGCGGTCGTCCCCCACCGAGCTGCAGGCGTCCCTCTTGCGGCTCCTGGAGCCGGCAGCGCGCCCGGCGCCGCTCGTGCGGGGCGATCTGATCGACTGGGGGGCGGACGGCGCGAGCGTCGTCGCCGGCGGCCGGAGTCCGGTGAAGGGCGCCTGCCGGCGTCACATCTCCGTCACCGTCGTGCGGTTGCTCCCGCGTCTGCGCGATCGGCCGTTCGCGGACGACCTCTGCGGCGACCTGATGTCGGTCGGCCGCGCCGGGGTCGTGACGTACTTCACCCTGGAGCGTGGAGACGAGGTGCGCATCGCGTACGTGAGCGTCGGCCTCGTGCATCCCGTGCTGCGCGACTTCGCGATGATCGGCGCCTCACCGGCGGGGGACCTCCTGGTCGTTCCGGCGTCCGCGTTGCCCCCGCAGCCGATCGCGCCGCTCGGAGCGCGGATCGACCGCGACCGCTCGCCGACCGGCGTGTTCGGCACGGCCCTGTTCTTCCGCGGCCTCGACACGGCACCGATCCAGTACGGACGCGGGGGAGATCGCTTCCAGATCGACCGGATCATGGCCTGGACGCACGATGGCCTCACCGCGCTCGTGGCCGGGAGGCTGGGCGATCGGAGCGGCCTCTTCGAGATCGACGGCGGTCCCGGAGGCGGACTTCGGCCTCCCCGGTACGTGGGTCCGATCGACGGGCTCACGTGGGCGGCCTACGCGGACGACGGGACCGCGTTCGTCTCGTCCGAGCGAGGGATCTCGATCGTGCGCGGGAGCCGGCTCGTGTCGCTGGACGTGCCCGGGTCGGCGCCGCAGCCCAGTGGCCCCATCGTCTGGATCCCCTGAGTTGGGATACTCGCGCGCATGAAGGTGGCGGTGGTCGGGGCGGGACGCGTCGGCACGGGCGTCGCCGTGTTGCTCCAACGCGCCGGACACCGCGTCGTGGCCGTGTCGGGGCGTGGACCGACCCGTGACCGCGCGGCGCGTTACCTGCCCGGCGTGCCGGTGCTGGAGGCCGCGCCCGCGGCCGAGGCCGCCGAACTCGTCGTGCTGGGCGTGCCCGACGACCTGATCGAACCCACGGCCGAAGCCCTGGCCGGCGCCGGAGCGGTGGGCGCCGGGCGATGGGTCGCGCACCTGTCGGGCGCGCGCGGACTCGATGCCCTGGCGACCGTGCGGGAGGCCGGAGGGGGACGGCTCGCGATCCACCCGCTCCAGACCTTCCCCGACGTCGTGAGCGCGATCGATGGGATCCCCGACTGCGCGGTAGCGGTGACGGCCGACGACGAGCAGGGCTACGGGCTGGCCGAGCGGATCGCCGACGATCTCCTCGGCGTCCCGTTCCGGCTCGACGACGCCCTGCGTGCGCGCTATCACGCCGCGGCCGTCTTCGCGTCGAACTACCTGATCGCGGCGTCGGCGGTCGCCGCGGACCTGTTCGCGTCCGCGGGCGTGCCCGATCCGGTCCACGCGATGCAGCCGCTGCAGCGCACCACGCTCGACAACCTCGCACGGCTCGGTCCCGGCCTGGCGCTCACCGGGCCTGCCGTTCGCGGCGACGCCGGCACGGTCGAGCGGAACCTGCGGGCCGTGGCCGAGGTCGTGCCCGAGGCCGTGCCGGCCTACGTCGCGCTGGCCCGCGTGGCCTTGGACCTCGCGGAGCGGGCCGGACGGCTCGACGACGAGGCCCGGACGCGCGTCGACGGGGTGCTCGCCCGATGGAGCTGATCCGGACCGCGGCCGCGCTGCGGGCCACGACCGACGGATGGCGCGGGACGGGCGAGACGGTCGGGCTCGTGCCCACGATGGGCGCGCTCCACGAAGGTCATGACGGGCTGGTCGGGAACGCCGCGCGAGAGCGGGACCGCGTCGTGGTCTCGATCTTCGTCAACCCGTTTCAATTCGTTCGAGGCGAGGACCTCGACCGATACCCGAGGGACGAAGCGGCCGACCTGGCGCGCGCGGCATCCCTCGGCGTCGACGTGGTCTGGGCGCCGTCCGTCGACGAGATGTACCCACCGGGAGTGGCGCTCCTCGAACCCGATCCGGGGCCGGTCGGCGACGTCTTCGAGGGCGCGGCGAGACCGGGGCATTTCGCGGGGGTCCTCAAGGCGGTCCACCGGCTCCTCGACGTCACAGGCCCATGTGCCGCCTACTTCGGGGAGAAGGATGCGCAGCAGCTCTTCCTCGTGCGGCGCATGGTCGATGCCCTGGGGATGCCCTCCGAGATCGTGGGGTGCCCGACCGTCCGCGAGCCCGACGGGCTGGCCCGCTCGTCCCGCAACGCCTACCTCTCGCCGGAGGAGCGTGATCAGGCGGGATGCCTGTTCCTCGGACTCTCGGAGTCTGCCGCCCTTTCGCGCGCCGGCGAGCGGGCCGCCCCCGCACTGGTCGCCGCGATCGCCCGGGAGGTCGGCGCCACCCCGCTCGCCCGTCTCGAGTACGCGGCCGTCGTCGACGAGGGGTCGTTCGAACCGGTCGACGAGGTCGACGGGCCCGCCCGCGCGATCGTCGCAGCGCGGTTCCCCAGCGCTCGGCTGATCGACAACCTCCGGCTCCCGCAGGCGTCGGCGTGACGGTCCCGGCGCCCGACCGGGTCACGATGATGCCGGTCGTGATGGCGGCCCTGATCGACGACGGGGCGGCTCCTGCGGGCGACCCGGACGAGGTGGGGTCGGCCCGCATCTTGACGGTCGACGCCGGGCGCGTCGCCGGGATCGCGGTCGCGAAGGAGACGTTCGGCCGCCTGGGCGCGCGGCTCCGTCCGCTCGTCGAGGAGGGCGCCGGGGTCGGACCCGGGATCCCCGTGGCCGAGTTGGGCGGTCCGCTCGGGGCGATCCGCGCGGCCGCCCCCACGGCACTCCGGTTCCTGGCCCGGCTGTCCGCCGTGGCCGCCGGGACCGAGCCTCCCGACCCGGATCAGCCGCTCGATGGCTGGGCCGCCGATCTCGCGCGGTTGTCGCCTCGCGGTCCGGTGGGCGACGATGGCGCGTCGTACCGTCTCGAGATCGAAGGGTGACGCGTGCTCCTGGCCGCTGACGTCGGCAACACCGAGATCGTGCTGGGGGTCTTCCGCGGCGCGGAGCTCGAGCACACCTGGCGCCTGTCGACCCAGCCCGAACGCACGGCCGACGAGCTCGCCCTGGCGCTCGGAGGGTTCCTCGCCCAGCGGGGGATGGCGTTCGAGTCGCAGGTCACCGGCCTCGTGATCGCGAGCGTCGTCCCCGACGTGACCGCGTCGTTCCGCGAGATGGCCGCCCGGTACTTCCCGTTCCCCCCGATCCTGGTCGGTCCGGGGACCAAGACCGGCGTCCCGGTCCTCACCGAGAATCCGCGCGAGGTTGGTGCCGACCGCGTCGTGAACGCCCTGGCCGCCTTCTCGAAGGTGGGTGGCGCCGCGATCGTGGTCGACTTCGGCACGGCCACGAACTTCGACGTCGTCTCCGAGCGCGGGGAATTCGTGGGCGGGGTGATCGCCCCGGGGATCCAGGCCAGCGCGGCGAGCCTGTTCAGCCGGACGGCACGCCTCACGCGCGTGGAGCTCGTCCCGCCGCCCGCGGCCGTGGGGCGCTCCACGATCGAGGCGATCCAGTCCGGGCTGATCTTCGGCACCGCCGGCGAGGTCGACGGGATCGTGCGACGGATCCAGGCCGAGGCCGGGCCGTCGACGGTCGTGGCGACCGGTGGGCTCGCGCCGGTCGTGATCCCGCACTGCGAGACCGTCGACCGTCACGAGCCCTGGCTCACCCTCGAGGGATTGCGGCTGGTCTTCGACAAGAACACGGTGGATGCCGAATGAGTGATCCGCGCGAGCCTCTCGAGCCGGACGACGCGACCGACGAGGCATCGGGGGGAACCGACGACCGTCGGGGCCGCGAGGCCGAGGTGCTCGCCGCGCGCCGGGGGAGCCTCAGGCGCCTCGAGGAGGCCGGGATCCCGCCGTTCGCGCTCAGCCTCGAGGCCGCGCTCGGCGTGCGGGAGCCCGACCCGATCGCCGGGATCCAGGCGTCGTTCGCGGATATCCAGCCCGGTGAGACGGCCGGCGAGACGCGCACCGTCGCGGGGCGCGTCGTGCAGCGCCGTGACATGGGCAAGCTGAAGTTCCTCGTGGTGCGCGACCGAACCGGCGATCTCCAGCTCTTCTGCACGGCCAAGGGTATGGACCCGGCGGCCTTCGCGCTGCTCGACGAGGTGGACCTCGGCGACATCATCGGCGCCACGGGGCCTGTCGGCGTGACGAAGCGCGGCGAGCTCTCGGTCTTCGTCGAGCGCTGGGCGATGCTCACGAAGTCGCTCCGCCCGCTCCCGGAGAAGTGGCACGGGATCAAGGACCCCGATCTCCAGCAGCGACGGCGCTACCTGCACCTGATCGCCGATGACCTGCCACGCCGCTACTTCCTCGCGCGGGCCACGGTCCTCAAGACGATGCGCCGCGTCCTCGATGAGCGTGGCTTCGTCGAGTTCGAGGGCCCGATGCTGCAGACGGTCGCGGGTGGGGCGAACGCGCGCCCGTTCGCGACCCACCACCACGCGCTCGACATGCCGATGAAGCTCCGGATCTCGCTCGAGCTGTACCTGAAGCGGATGCTCGTCGGCGGGGCCGAGCGCGTCTTCGAGCTCGGCCGCACCTTCCGGAACGAAGGCATCGACCGCGACCACAACCCCGAGTTCACGATGCTCGAGGCGTATCAGGCGTACGGCGACTACCACACGATGATGGACCTGTCTGAGGCGCTCATCGTCGAGTGCGCGCGCGCCGTGAACCCCATCATGGGCCGCGATCCGGAGGATCTGCGGATCCCGGTCCGCGGCCGAACGATCGACCTCTCGCCACCGTTCGCGCGCCTCACGATCCTCGGCTCGGTGAGCGAGGCGACGGGTGAGTCGGTGACCCTCGCCCATCCCGACCTGCGAGGGGTCGCCGAGCGGCACGCGGTAGCGGTCGACGACGCATGGGGCCCCGGCAAGATCGTTCAGGAGCTGTTCGAGAAGCTCGTCGAGGGCACGATCGAACGGCCGACCTTCGTGTGTGACTTCCCGCGCGAGGTCTCGCCGCTCGCCCGGCCGCATCGCGACGATCCCGGGCTGACCGAGCACTTCGATCTCGTCGCGGCTGGGGTGGAGCTCGTGACGGCGTTCTCGGAGCTGACCGACCCGATCGAGCAGCGCGCGAAGTTCGAGCTCCAGCAGCAGATGAAGGAGATCCTCGGCGACGAGGCCCACCCGTTCGACGAGGACTTCCTGCGTGCGCTCGAGCACGGCATGCCGCCGGCGGGCGGCCTGGGCATGGGCATCGACCGGCTGCTGCTGCTGCTCACCGACGCGGGGAGCCTGCGCGACCTGATCATGTACCCGAGCCAGCGACCGGAGTGACCCGCGAGGCCGGTCGCATGACGGCGAACGCTCGGACTAGAATCGCGCCACATCGCGCACCGCGGTGCTCGTTCACCGAGAGGGGTTCAACATGGCCGACGATATGATCGCCACGCTCAGGGCCGTTCCCCTGTTCAGCTCGCTCTCCGACAAGGACCTGAAGGCGATCCTCGAGATCTCGAAGGAGGTCTCGCTCGAGGCCGGGCACACGATCGTGGAGCAGGACCACTCCGCCGTGGGCTTCCACCTGATCCTCGAAGGGGAGGCCGACATCGAGGTCAGCGGGCGGCACGTGTCGACCTTCGGTCCCGGTGACTACTTCGGCGAGGTTTCGCTGATCGACGGGAAGCCTCGCACCGCGACCGTGAAGACGAAGACCGAGATGCGCTCGCTCGTGATCCCGTCGTGGAGCTTCAACGCGTTCCTCGATCGGTACCCCACGATCACGAAGGAACTCATGTTGATGCTCTGCGCACGCCTCCGCAACGTCGAGGCGATGATCACCGCCTGAGGGCGGTCAAACTTCCGCGGCCCGGCGGCCCTCGATCGGCGGTTCCGCCGCCTCCTGGAGCACGACGACGAGGTCCTGCAGGCCGATCCCCTTCGCCAGGAACCCGCTCGCCCCGGCCTCCCGTGCCGCGCGCTCGACGCCCTCGTCGGCATGGGCGGTGAGGATCACGACGGGCAGGTCGGGCTTCGTCTCGTGGATCTTCTTCATCGCGTCGATGCCGGACAGATCGGGCATCGAGAGGTCCATCAGGATCACGTCGGGTTCGAGGTGCGTCGCCTCCTCGCACGCGGCGACGCCGCCACCCGCCTCCCCGGCGACCTCGATGTCGTCGACCATGCGCAGCGCCGACGTCAGCGCCTTTCGGAAAGCCGGGTGGTCGTCCACGACGAGCACGCGCACGGGCTGTCTCCTTCGAGGGTATGCGGGTCCACGCTGGATGCTTCCTGGTGGACGATCCGATCTGCGGGGGCGGGAAGCAGGGGCATTGTCCCCCGCGTTGTAGGCCAAGGACAATCTGCCATCCGGGGGACTTCGACTAGCCCGAACGGGGGGTCGGCGGCCTACGTCGAACGGCACCTCATCCCGGGAGCCCTTCCTACCGAATACCAAGGTAGGAACACGCACGTGAACGGGAAGGATGCCCTCGTTCCTGGGTTATCAGGGGCGGTGGGTATACTTGCTGCCAACGGGCGCTGCGACCGGTTTCCGGGGGCGGCGCCCACGGTGCCTCAGGGGTAGGACGGAGTCCGTTGATCCCAGGGGCCGGAACATGTGGGCTCGATGGCCCGGAGGAATGCTGACATGTTCGAACGCTTCACGGATCGAGCGAGAAGGGTCGTGGTCCTCGCCCAAGAAGAGGCGAGGATGCTGAACCACAACTACATCGGCACCGAGCACATCCTGCTCGGGCTGATCCACGAGGGCGAGGGCGTCGCCGCCAAGGCGCTCGAGTCGCTCAACATCTCGCTCGAGGCCGTGCGCCAGCAGGTGGAAGAGATCATCGGCCAGGGCCAGGCCGCTCCCACGGGACACATCCCCTTCACGCCGCGCGCCAAGAAGGTCCTCGAGCTGTCGCTCCGCGAGGCGCTCCAGCTCGGTCACAACTACATCGGCACCGAGCACATCCTGCTCGGGCTGATCCGCGAGGGCGAGGGCGTCGCGGCGCAGGTCCTGCAGAAGCTCGGCGCCGACCTGAACCGCGTCCGCCAGACCGTGATCCAGCTGCTGTCGGGCTACACCGGCGGCAAGGGCGAGACCACGCCAGGCGGCTCGGGTCAGGGCGAGGGCGGCCCGCAGGGATCGATGGTGCTCGACCAGTTCGGCAGGAACCTCACCCAGCTCGCGCGCGATCAGAAGCTCGACCCCGTGATCGGCCGTGAGAAAGAGATCGAGCGCGTCATGCAGGTCCTCAGCCGTCGCACGAAGAACAACCCCGTGCTGATCGGTGAGCCCGGCGTCGGCAAGACCGCCGTGGTCGAGGGCCTCTCCCAGGCGATCGTGAAGGGCGAGGTCCCCGAGACGCTGAAGGACAAGCAGATCTACACGCTCGACCTGGGCGCGCTCGTGGCGGGCTCCCGCTACCGAGGCGACTTCGAGGAGCGCCTGAAGAAGGTGCTGAAGGAGATCAAGACACGCGGCGACATCGTGCTGTTCATCGACGAGCTGCACACGCTCGTCGGGGCCGGGGCCGCCGAGGGCGCGATCGACGCCGCCAGCATCCTCAAGCCGATGCTTGCGCGCGGCGAGCTCCAGACGATCGGCGCCACCACGCGCGACGAGTACCGCAAGCACCTGGAGAAGGACGCGGCGCTCGAGCGCCGGTTCCAGCCGATCGAGGTCCAGGAGCCGAGCGTGGCGCACACGATCGAGATCCTCAAGGGCCTCCGCGACCGGTACGAGGCGCACCACCGCGTGAACTTCACCGACGACGCGCTGGTGGCCGCGGCGAACCTGGCCGACCGCTACATCAGCGACCGGTTCCTGCCGGACAAGGCGATCGACCTCATCGACGAGGCCGGCTCGCGCATGCGGATCCGCCGCATGACCGCGCCGCCCGACGTCCGCGAGGTCGACGAGAAGATCGCCGAGGTCCGTCTCCGCAAGGAGTCGGCGATCGATGGGCAGGACTTCGAGAAGGCCGCCTCGCTCCGCGACGAAGAGCGCCAGCTCCAGGAGGAGCGCGCCCGCCGCGAGCAGGTCTGGAAGTCGGGCGAGATGGACATCCTGTCCGAGGTTGACGAGGAGGAGATCGCCGAGGTCCTCTCGATCTGGACCGGCATCCCCGTCTTCAAGCTCACCGAGGAGGAGACCGAGAAGCTGCTCCGCATGGAGGACGAGCTGCACAAGCGGATCGTTACCCAGAACGAGGCGATCTCGGCCGTTTCGCGCGCGATGCGCCGCACCCGTTCGGGCCTGAAGGACCCGCGACGCCCCGGCGGTTCGTTCATCTTCCTGGGGCCGTCGGGCGTCGGGAAGACCGAGCTGTCGAAGGCGCTCGCGGAGTTCCTGTTCGGCGACGAAGACGCGCTGATCCAGCTCGACATGTCTGAGTACATGGAGAAGCACACGGTCAGTCGCCTGATCGGTTCGCCTCCGGGCTACGTCGGGTACGAGGAGGGCGGCCAGCTCACCGAGGCGGTGCGCCGCAAGCCCTTCAGCGTGATCCTGTTCGACGAGATCGAGAAGGCGCACCCCGACGTGTTCAACACGCTCCTGCAGATCCTGGAGGACGGCCGTCTCACCGACTCGCAGGGCCGGACGGTCGACTTCAAGAACACGATCATCATCATGACCTCCAACCTGGGCACCCGTGACATCCAGAAGGGCCCGGGGATCGGCTTCGCGACCAGCGGCGACGCGGAGGTCACCTACGAGAAGATGAAGGATCGGGTGACCGAGGAGCTCAAGCGCTCCTTCCGGCCCGAGTTCATCAACCGCATCGACGAGGTCATCGTCTTCCGCTCGCTGACGCAGGAGAACGTGAAGGACATCGTCGACATGATGATGAAGCGCGTGACCGAGCAGCTTCGCGCCAAGGACATCGAGATCGAGCTCACCGATGCCGCCAAGTCGCTGTTGGCCGAGCAGGGTTACGACATGGCCCTCGGTGCTCGCCCGCTCAGGCGGACGATCCAGCGGCTGGTAGAGGACCCGCTCGCCGAGAAGCTGCTGTGGAAGGAGTTCCGCGCCGGTCAGACGATCTTCGTCGACGCGCAGGACGGCGAGATCGTGTTCGACGGCGGTACGTCCGTGCTGCCGCCCGACGCGCCGCCGGTGGAGCTCGCCGGATCCACCGAGTAGCGACGTGGCCGGGGCGAGACCCCGGTTCAACCCGCCGCCTGCGGGCGGCACCAAGGCCGAAGCCCGGCCCCGCGAGGGGACCGGGTTTCTCGGCATCTAGCCGCCGACGGAGCGCTCGTACTCAGCGAGGTAGATCCGCAGGAGATCGAGCGACTCTCTCGTCAGGTTGAGCATCAGCTCCTGCCCCCCTGATCGGAAGAGGGTGCCGGGCTCGAACGGCCCGGCGGCGTCCGGATGCGCGACCTCGAGCCACTGGACGAAGCCCTCGGATTCGGCCGGGTTGAAGCCGCCCGGGTTGAAGCTGACGTTCAGCCAGGGGAAGCTCAGTTCATCGATGCGGCCGTCACGGAATCCAAGGCGGAACCAGGACTGCACGGGCGCGTATCCCTGGATCTGCCGCAGCCGGTTGTCCATCGAGTACGAACAGACGACGACCACGCGGCCCGGATCCGGCTCCTCCCGACAGACGAAGGGCTCGTATCGGACCCCGTAGAGGCGCTCGGCGTCCAGCGCGATGGCGAGCTCCCTTCGGTCCAGTTCAAGGGTGGGCATGTTCGCTCGAGTCCGGTTGTTGAACATCAGCTGTACGGTCGCGCCATCGTGGCCGATCAGGGACAAGGCTTCCTCGGCGTCGTAGTCGTCGCGCGCCCGCATGAAGCGCTCCGCGATCGCTACGGTCGTGCCGGCCTTCGCCCCCGCGGGTTCGAAGCGGGTGGACCGCACGATCTGCAGGATCTCTGCCTCGAGTTCCGGGGTCGCTTGGTCCGTCGCCTCGGCTTCGATGAAGAGCCGGGTCCCAGCTACGTCGACGATCCACACCCAGATCGTGTCGGCCACCGTGTGCGCTCCCCAGAACGCCCCTCCCATCGTCTCGTCCCACCCGTAGAAGAATCCCGGACCGCACCCGACGTTCTCTCGAACGGCTAGCACCACCTGATTCGCGGAGTACCCGCCGACGGTGACGTCGGTCGGCCCCGAGACGAGGTCGGTACCGGGTGCCCGCGCCACGGCCGCCGCGAGATCGGCGGCCGCCGGACCGACCGACGGGTCCAGTACGCGGACGCACGGGTGGGCCCGGCCGCGGTCCGGGAAGCTCGTCCAGAAGATGACGGCCTCTGCGCTCTGTGGTCCCGACACGGAACTATTCATCGAGAACCTGTCGTGCCATCCCCAATCCGACGCCGGGGCGCTGAAGGAGACGGGAACGCCGCCCACGGTCTCCGTGTACATCCGCATGGGGGGCTCCTCCGACCGAGCCACCGTCGCTGGCGTCGTTGACGGCGACCGGACCGACGCGGGCGGGCGATTGCGAGCAGGAGACGGTGTGAGCCAGATGCCCAGGATGACGATCGCTGCGAAAGCGGCGAGAACGAGAGCGACGACCGAACGAGCAGGTGGGCCCGTCGGCTCGTCCGCCTTCGGCAAGGGAGGAGGTCGGTCAGACGGAGGAGGTGAGTCGCGGAGAGCGACGACCGGGGGGTCCGCGACGTCGTCGCTCCGTTCGCCGGGATCACGCGCTACCGGTATCGCCGCGTCCCTCGAGGGCGGAGGGCTGAGACGGTAGAGCGACCGAGCCCCGCAGCTCGGACACTCCGGCCCACGTGGTTCGCCCTCCCAATCGCAGCGGAGGCAGGTGATGCCCGCAATGGAGGTGGTAGCGGCGAACGATGACAGTGAGCGAGCAGGCGCCCTCGTTCGCGCCTGCTCGCTCTCGGCTCCGTCGACGGCGAGACGGGGATCTCGACCGCGAGGGGTTCGCGAGGTCACGGCCCCGCGGTCCGCTGGTTCACCACCTCCACGTACTCCTTCGTGCGCTGCTCCCAGAGCTGGTTCGACCGCTCACCGAGTCGGTAGTTCGTGAGCGTGTCGTCCGTGTACATCACGGCGACGTCGTCCGGATACGTCTTCGAAAGCCACTTCGCGAACGGCTCCCACATCTGCGGCGAGAAGTTCGTGACGTCCGTGCTCACCGACGCACTGACGATCTCGCCGTCCTGGACCTCGAGCAGGTATTCGCTGCCGCTGAACGGGCCTCTTCCGATCTCATCAGACCTGAGGCCGTTGAAGTCGAATCGGCAGACGACACTGGTCGTGGCGTCGAGCGTCGAGGCGTCACAGGATGTGATCGTCTCGTGGTAGCCGGAGGCCCTGTACCAGGAAAGGTCGAGCGCGAGGCCCTTGAGGTTGGCCGGCACCCGAGGGTCGATCATCCCCGAGAGGTCGGCGTCGGAGGCGACGTACATCATCGCGTTGCGTGCGTCGAAGGCGCCGGTCGCCCCGAGGAACCGCAGGGCGGCGTCCCGGGCCGCCGCGTCGGCGGGGTTGGGGGTCGTGGACGCGTCGGCGGGGCCCGTCGAGGCGGACTCTGGGCGATTCGCGAGGACCACCACGACCGCGAGGGTGCCGATCGCCGCCGCGACCGCGAACGCTCCGAACTTCTTGTTCCGCGCGGCACGGACCTGCCGTTTCTGCTGACGCTGGAGGGCGCCAGGTGCCGGTGGCTTCTGCTTCGTGACCATCTCGTACACCTCCCGAACGTCGGACATCCTGGCCTCCCTAATCCTTCCTCAGTGCCGCACGTGCCTTCGATGCGAGCACGCGGACGGTGGTCGGCTGGATGTTCATGAGTCGAGCGGCCTGTTCCGAGCTGTATCCGAAGATCTCGGTGAGCACGAGGGCGGTCCGCTGTCGCGGTGAGATGCCTCGCAGCATCCGACGGACGTCCTCCTGGACGTCGATGTCGTCGAACGGGTCTCGCGACCCGGCGGCGGGGATCACCTTCCTCGCGGCCATCCGAGCGTGGCGTGTGCGCATCCGGGATCCGTTCAGCGCGGCGCGGAAGAGATAGCCGACGGGATCGTCGATCGTGTCGAGCCGGTCCCACCTCTCCCAGAGCTTCAGGAACGCGTCCTGCATGAGCTCCTCCGCGTCGGCCGAGCTGCCGGTCATGAAGTACAGCGCTCGGTACAGGCGATCGTGCACGTCGAGGAAGAGCTCTTCGAAACTCGGGGGACCCGCGGGCGCCGCGCGTTCCCGATCGAGTTCGACGACGTTGTCCTCAGCACGCACGCCCTCATGGATGCCCGAAGGCGCCGGATCGTTCACGTCGCATCCAGATCGTCGGATCGTCGACGTGGGCAACCGGGTGTCGAACTGGATCCGTGAGCGGCGTTCACCGTGCGGCCGGAGGGCCCTGCCTCCCGATGGATCCTGACGACGTCGGCGTCTGCCCGCATGAACCCTCCTGGGTGCGGGCGTGCCCCAGACCTCCGTCAGCGGGATATCACAGCGCGACGATCCAGGGAAATCGAGCTGGGACGTCAGGTCACATCGTGAGACCCCGCAGCTCATCGGGGACGAGATCGGCGAACATCCAGGCGGTCCAGAGGTCCTGCGCGATCTGCTCGGCGGGGCGGTGAACCCCCCAGCGCTCGAAGTGGTCGCACATGCGCTTGACGTCGCGTCCGAGCAGCGCCTCCGCGTGCTTGTTCTTGCGGGCGTCGACCGCCTGCGGGAAGTCGATCACGGTGAGCTGGCCCTCCCAGACGAGGATGTTGTACGGGGAGAGGTCGCCGTGGATCGCGTTCCGAAACAGGAAATGCTCGACGGCCTTCATCGTCTGGTCGAAGAGCGCCTCGGCCTCGTCGCGATCGTCTGGCCGGTACGAATGCAACTGCGGCCCGGCGGCGTCGAGGTCGCCGACATAGGTCATCAACACGGCCTCGTCCGTGCGCTCGATCGGGCGAGGCACGGGCGCGCCCGCATCCGAGAGTAGGCGCAGCATCTCCCACTCGCGGTTGACCCAGATCCCGCCTTGCACCTCGCGCCCGAAGCGTGTCTTCTTCTCAAGCGCGACGCGGACGCGCCGTGGCTTGATCCACTCGCCGTCGTGGTAGATCGCGTCGTCACGGAAGTCCCGCCGATCGAGCGGGTGGTACAGCTTCAGCGCGACGAGCTCCTCGCCGGTGGTCCGTTGGTTCGCGCGGCACAGGTGGACCGATGCCTCCTTGCCACTCTTGATCGGTCTGATGACCTTCTCGATAAGCCCTTCATCGAAGAAGTGCTCGAGTGCGTTCGCGTCGTACAACGCGGTGCTCCTTCCGGTGGGTGGCCGCCGGAGCGGCCGTGACGTGGACATGACGAAGCCACGTCCCCGAAGGAGTGCAGGGCGGCGCCGGCCGGAGGGTCAGGCGGCGACGCGAAGCGACCGGGAGGGACGCGGCGCGCGCGCGATGTCGAGAACCGAGATCGCGGCCATACCTCATCCCTCCTTCTGCGGTCGTGTCGGCGCGCCGATCGCGCCGAGCCGAACCACTATACGGTCCGGCGACGGCGAGCGCCAGCGCTAGCCGGGATCGGGGAGGATCGGGTCGTCGAGCTTCCACGGGGTGTGGTCGCCCCGACCCGCGGCCCACAGCAGCGCGACGATGAGGAGCGCCGCCGACAGGGCCATCATCGGGATCGAGATGTAGTGGAACCGCCAGACCCAGACGACGGTGCACGGAGCCTCCACGCTGCACGACGGGGAGGTCTGGTTCGGGAACCGCTCCAGTTGGTAGTGGTAAGTGCTGATCGCCGCGCTGATCGCTGCCACCGGGATCGCGTAGAAGCGGATCGCCCGGTCACGCCGGAGCGCCGCCAGGAGCAGGACCACGGCGAGCGGGTAGATCCCGATCCGCTGGTACCAGCAGAGCTTACAGGGCAAGAAATGTGCGACCTCGGAGTAGTAGAGGCTCCCCAGCGTCGCGGTGAGCGCGACCAGCCAGGCGAGCCAGAGCCCCGTCTCCGACATCAGATCGCACAGGGCGGCGCGCGCTCCCCGTAGCCCCTGGGACCATCGAGCGCCCACGCCCACCACGAGGATCACGAGCACGGCGAGGTCGGCGACCACCGTGAGCAACGCGAACAGCGTCGACATCGTGGAGACGTTCATGCGGCGAGCCTACCGCGGCGTGTCGGTGGCGCCCGCTAGCGTCCTGGTCATGGCGAAGACCAGGACGATCCTCGCGTGCTCGTCGTGTCGGCAACAGGTGTCGCAGTGGGTCGGGCGCTGCCCAGGCTGCGGTGCGTGGGGCACGATCGAGGAGGCCGCGGGCGGGCGCTCGAACGGTGGTCCGGCGCCGGCTCGGGTCTCACTCGTCGGGGCGGAGGCGCCGGCCGACGAGGGACGCGTGGCCTCGGGCTTCGAGGGGATCGACCGCGTTCTGGGTGGAGGCCTCGTGCCCGCCTCGGTGGCGCTCCTCGCCGGTGAGCCCGGGATCGGCAAGTCGACCCTCCTCCTGCATCTGCTCGGCCATCTCTCAGCCGCGGGCCTGCCGACGTTGTTGGTGAGTGGCGAGGAATCCCACGCGCAGGTGGCGGCTCGTGCCCGTCGGCTCGGGATCGACGATCGCGGGATCGAGTTCGCGCCCGGACGCGATCTCGAACAGGTGCTGCAACTCGCACGGGAGGCACGGCCGTTCCTCCTGGCGGTCGACTCGATCCAGACGATCCGCGACACCGCGGGCACGCAGGTGCCCGGCGGCGTCTCGCAGGTGCGCACGTGCACCGACGCGCTCGTGGGCCTCGGGAAGGCCGAAGGCATCGCCGTGCTGCTGACGGGCCACGTAACCAAAGACGGGGACCTCGCGGGGCCGCGGGCGCTCGAACACGCCGTTGACGTGGTCCTGACCTTCGACGGCGATCCGCGGTCGGGGCTCCGCGTGCTCTCGGGCGGCAAGAACCGGTTCGGCGCCGAGGGTGAGTCGGCGTGGTTCGAGATGGGCGGCGACGGGCTCCGAGAGATCGATCCCACCGACCTGCTCGTGAGCGGCGAACGGGTCGCCGGAGCGGCGACGGCGCTGCCACAGGCCGGGCGTCGTGCGCTCGCCGTCGAGGTGCAGGCCCTCGTCGGCTCGACCGACGGCCCCGGCCGTCGCCAGGCGACCGGACTCGACCCACGCCGGTTCCAGCTCGTGGCGGCGGTCCTCGACCGGGCGGCCGGGATCCCGCTCGGCCGCGCCGAGCTGTTCGGGGCGTCCTCGGGCGGCGTCCGGATCGACGATCCCGCCTGCGACCTCGCCGTCGCGGCCGCGCTCGCCTCGGCCGCGACCGGAACGCCGCCACCGGCAGGCGCCGCGTTCGTCGGCGAGGTGGCGCTCACCGGCCTCGTCCGGCCAGCGCCGGCGGTCGCGCAGCGTCTCGCCGCCGCCCGCGCGGCCGGGTGCAGTGTCGTCTTCGCCCCCGAGGGAGCCCCGGGGACGATCGACGGGGTCCGGATCAAGCCCGTACGGCACGTGCGCGAGGCCGTGAGCTGGGCGTTCCCCTCGGCCGCCGGGAGCCTGCGGGACCCTTCGGCGTAGGCCGTTCGGACCCTGTCGGGGGTCGGAATAGCCTTCTGACCTGCGGTTTTGGGTTGCGCCGCAAGGAGGTCCCGTGCTACCCTCTGACTAGTCAGCTCGCGAATCCCACGCGTACCACTCCAGGGGAGGTTTCGTGTTCCGCAAAGGCGATACGGTTGTGCACCCTGAGCATGGCGCGGCGGTGATCGAAGAGCTGCGTGAGAAGGAGTTCCTCGGCGAGACCCGAACCTACCTGGTGCTCCGCGTCGCCTACGGGGACCTCACCCTGATGATCCCCACCGACTCGACCGATCAGGTCGGGCTTCGCTCGGTGGTCAGCAAGGCCGAGGTCAAGAAGGTCCTCAAGGTGCTCACCGAGGACGAGTCCTCGATGGCCGCCAACTGGAGCCGGCGATTCAAGAACAACATGGAGAAGCTGCACTCGGGCGACCCGTATCAGGTGGCCGAGGTGCTCCGGAACCTCTCGATCCGCGATCGCGAGAAGGGCCTGTCGGCCGGCGAGAAGCGGATGATCACCAAGGCCCGGCAGATCCTGATCTCCGAGCTCTCACACGCCACCGGCAAGTCCGAAGAGGACGCCGAGGCCCTGATCGACGACACCCTCGACGGCGCCCACGGCGCCAAGATGGTCGCCCAGGCCTGATCTCGGGCCCTACAGGCCCCTCCTCCAGGGGCCGATGCCACTCCGGTAAGGGGTAGCTCTCGCGCGCCCGGCGCTCCGGGCTGCCCGTCGGACGATCGGACGGTGGCCATGAGCGAACCGGAGCCTCGCAAGACGGCCCTCCGTGGGCGTTTGGTCGAGGGCGTCCGCCTGCTCTTCATCGCCCTGCTCGCGACCGCCGGGTACCAGGTCGGTGCCTCGCAGGCCGCCGATAGCCCGAGCCGAGCCTTGCTCTGGATCTTCCTGGGTGCCGGCGCCGGCTTCGTGATCGGTGGCGTGGCGGGCCGGCTGACCCTCCGGGCGGTGAGTGGGCTCGAGCGGGAGCTCCGCCGCACCCCGGCGCCGCAGCTGGCCGGAGGCGTCGTGGGGCTGATCGTCGGGCTCGTGGTCGCCGCCGTGATGATGGTGCCGTTCCTCGTCCTCCCCGTCGGGGTCGCCTGGCCGGCCGTCGTGTTCATCTACCTCGTGCTCGGCTCGCTCGGCTTCCGCCTCGGCAAGGCGAAGTTCGAGGACATCTTCGCGCTCGTCGGGATGAAGCCACAGGCGTCGAGCGCCGCCGCCCGCGGCGACCTGCACGTCGTCGATACGAGCGCGTTGATCGACGGTCGTGTCGCCGACCTCGTGGCGACGGGCTTCGTGAGCGGCACGATCTTGCTGCACGACGGCGTGCTCCGCGAGCTCCAGGCGATCAGCGACTCGTCCGATCCTCGCCGGCGGACGAGAGGGCGGCGCGGCCTCGACGTGCTCGTGGAGCTCCAGAAGGCCCCCACGATCCAGTTCCAGCTCGTCGAGGAAGCCGGCGTGATCGACGTGGACGCGGCCCTGGTTCGACTCGCTCGTGAACGGGGGGCGTCCCTGATCACCGTGGATCACAACCTCGCCAAGGTCGCCGAGGCGCTCCGCGTGCCCGTCGCCCAGATCAACGCCCTGGCGACGAAGTTCAGGGTGCCGTACACGGCGGGCGACGAGATCTCGGTCCGGCTGGTCAAGGAGGGCCGCGAGCACGCGCAGGCGGTGGCCTACCTCGACGACGGCACCATGGTGGTGGTGGAGCAGGCGAGCGACCACATCGGCACCCAGGTCGACGTCCGGGTGACGAACGTTATCCAGACCACCACCGGGCGGATGGTCTTCGCGGCACTGGACTCCGAGCATCCCGTCGACGCCTGACCGGATCTCCCTCCTGCACCACCTGTGCGGACGTCTGGCATGCTTGCCCGCATGGATCCTCGACCGGCAGCGGCCGCGATCGTGCTCGCCGCCGGCGCGGGCCGGCGCCTCGGCGCCGACGAGCCGAAGGCGTTCCTGTCGATCGGTGGTCGGCCGATCCTCGCGGTGGCAGCCGCGGCGGCGGCGGCGTCGGGAGCCGTCGACGAGTTGATCGTGACGGTCCCCGACGGGTTCGAGGCCCGAGCACGTTCCTGCGTCGAGGGCCTCGGGATCCCTTGCACGGTGATCCCCGGGGGCGATTCGCGGCAGGCGTCGGTCCGCGCCGCGTTGGGTGCGATCGGAGCCGGGATCGAGCTCGTGGCCGTGCATGATGCGGCCCGCCCCTTCGCCCCGCCCGCTCTGTTCGTGTCGGTGCTCGAGGCCGTTGACGACGAGGCGGATGGCGCGATCCCCGTCCTCCCGGTCGCCGACACGGTCAAGCGCGTGCTCGACGGGCTCGTGGTGACCACGGTTCCGCGCGAGGAGCTCGCGCTCGCGCAGACTCCGCAGGCGTTCCGGGCGGACGCGCTGCGCGCGGCGCACGACCGGGCCGCGGCGACGGGCCTCGAGGTCACGGACGACGCGCAAGCGCTCGAGGCCGCGGGCTGCGTCGTGCGGGCGATCCCCGGTGACCCGATGAACGTGAAGATCACCACGATGCTCGACCTCGCCCGTGCCGAGGCGCGGATGGGCGGAGCCGATGCCTGAGACGCCGAGGGTAGGGCTGGGATTCGACGTCCACGAGCGCGCGGAGGGCCGAACGATGTGGCTCGGTGGTCTGCGCTTCGACGACGTCGACGGGCTGGCCGGCCATTCCGACGGCGACGCCGTATGCCACGCGCTCGCCGACGCTCTCCTCGGTGCGGCCGCCCTGGGCGACGTCGGGGCCCATTTCCCGGACACCGATCCGGCCGTGGCCGGGATCAAGGGGGCGGAGCTCCTCGGACGGAGCGTGGCGCTCGTGCGGGAGACGGGCCTCGAGGTGGCGTCGTGCGACGTGACGGTGATCTGCGAGCGCCCGGCCGTGGCGCCACGCCGTGACGAGATGCGGGCCACCCTGGCCGCCGTGCTCGGGATCGATCCTGGCGCGATATCGGTCAAGGCCACCCGGCCCGAGGGACTGGGGCTCGCGGGGGACGGCGCCGGATGCCTCGCCGTCGCCGTGCTGGTGTGAGCGGACGACCGGACCGGTCACGCGGTCGAGGCGCACGCGAGCCGGCCGTCGTCGCCGGCCGCAGAGCGGTCACCGAGGTCGATCAGATCCGGTTCAGCTCGGGAGGTCTTGATCGTGGCGTCGCCCAAGGCCACCCAGGGGCTGCGCGCGCTCCTCGATGCCGCCCGTGCCGCCGATGTGCCGGTGACCCCGACCCCTCGCTCGACCCTCGACTCGCTCGCCGATGACCACCAGGGGGTCGTCGCGAGGCTCCGGGAGGGACCCGAACGGGCGGCGCCTCCGCTCACCGAGCGCGCGCTCGCCACGTGGGACTTCTCGGACGACGCGGTGGTCGTGATCCTCGACGGGATCACCGATCCTCAGAACCTCGGCGCGGCGGCGCGCTCGGCGGAGGCCGCGGGCGTCGCGATGCTCGTGACCCGAACTCGCCGCGCGGCGGACGTGACCCCGGCGGCGGTGCGTGCGTCGGCGGGGGCGCTCCTCCATCTACCGCATGCTCGCGTAGCGAACATCGCTCGGGCGATCGAACGGCTCCAGGACGCCGGGTTCTGGGTCGTGGGGCTCGACGGCGACGCGCCGGCGACGATCTACGACGAGCCCTGCCCTCCGGGCCGGGTCGCCGTCGTGATCGGGAGCGAGGGCGAGGGTATGGCGCGGCTCGTGCGCGAGCGTTGCGATGCATCGGTGGCGCTCCCGATGGGCGGACGCGTCGGCTCGCTGAACGCCTCGGCCTCGCTCGCCGCGGTCCTCTACGCCTACGTGCTGCCCTCGCGGTCGTTGTTCCGCCCGTGACCCGGGGATACGCTCGATAGGTGGACCAGCTGCCTCCCCCTCCCGGCCGTCCGGACCTGCCCTTCGGCGATGCCGGCGCCCCTCGTTCGCCGTTGCCGTCGCCCGAGGCGGCTCCGGCTCGCCGTCCCGGCGTGGTCACCGGGGCCGCCTGCGCCCTGATCGTGGTCGGTGTGCTCACCCTCCTCGCGGCGCTCTTCGTCTCGAGCCTGGATATCGATCGGGGCGTCGTCGGCGCGGTGATGATCGTCGCGCTCGTCGTCGGAGCGGGCAACCTGCTCGCCGGCATCCTCGTGCTTCGGCTCAGTCCCGGCGGACGGGTCCTCGGGTTCATCTTCGCGGGGCTCGGCGTGTTCGGAGGCATCCTGCAACTCGGGGCGAACCCCGGATCGTCGCTCGTCACGCTGGCCGTCGACGGCTTCATCATCTGGGCGCTCGCGACGAATCGGGATGCCTTCCGCTACGGGCCGCGCGGGTAGACTCGCCCGATACGCCGGCGTGGCGCAGTCCGGTAGCGCAACCGACTTGTAATCGGTAGGTCGTCGGTTCGAATCCGACCGCCGGCTCGAGGCGGCACGACCCGGACGCAGCATGCCCGCGGCGCTTCGTCGCCTGCCGAACCGAGGGTTCCTCCTCGGTCAGCTCCGGACGCGGAGCGTCTCGACCCCGCGGATGATGAAGTTCGGCTTCCACCGGGGTTCCTCGACCAGCTCGAGTCCCGGCATCTGCCGCAGGAGCGTCCCGAACGACGTCTGCAGCTCGATCCGCGCGAGCGGCGCCCCCAAGCAGAAGTGGATGCCCGCGCCGAACGTCAGGTGCGGGTTCGGCTCGCGGTCGATCCGCAAGGCACCCGGCTCGGCGAACACCGACGGGTCACGGTTCGCCGAGCCGAACACCAACCCGAACTCGGCCCCGCGCGGCACGGTCGTGCCGTAGAGCTCCACGTCCTCGAGGGCCCATCGTTCGAAGAGCTGGAGCGG
Organism: uncultured Actinomycetes bacterium; assembly: GCA_963816275.1. Classification (GTDB taxonomy): domain Bacteria; phylum Actinomycetota; class UBA4738; order UBA4738; family HRBIN12; genus JAOUEA01. Next base: position 102,049 of record CAWFJU010000008.1, on the reverse strand, counting down.
CGTGTCCCAGCGCATCAGCTCCTCGACCGCGAGCGGCACGAGCGACGGGTCGGCGCGGAGGGTGGCGAGCGCCTGGGGGTGCCGGAACAACGCCCACCAGCCGTTCGCGGTAACGTTCACCGTGGCCTCGTGTCCCGCGTTCAAGAGCAGCACGCACGTACCGATCAGCTCGTCCTCCGTGAGCCGCTCCCCGTCGTCGACGACGAGCGCGAGTTCGCTGATCAGATCTCCCGTCGGACGCGCGCGGCGCTCGCGCAACAGCGTGCGGAGGTAGTCGGAGAACTCGACGCAGGCCCGCACCGCGACCCCCGAGTCCTCGTCGCTCGGGTGGAGCTCGTACATCCGGCAGATGTCGGCCGACCAGGGTCGAAGGTGTGGTCGGTCATCCTCGGGGATCCCGAGCAGCTCCGCGATCACGGCCACGGGCAGCGGCTCCGCGATCTCATGCAGGAGGTCGAACTCGCCCGTCCCCTCGACCCGGTCGATGAGTCCGCCCATCAGCCGTTCGATCGGCGCGCGCATCGCCTCGACCATCCGGGGGGTGAACGCCTTCGCGACGAGCCGTCGGACGCGCGTGTGATCCGGTGGCTCCATGTCGAGGATGCCGTGTTCGATCAGATGCCAGAAGGGCGCCTGATCGGGAGGCGGTGTCGCCCGCCCCATCTCGCGGTCGGTGGCCAGATGCCGGTAGGTCCGCCCGAGTCGGCGGTCGCGCAAGAGCGCGTTCACGTCCTCGTACCGCGTAACGAGCCAGTGGTCGGTCGCCGCGTCGTAGTGGAGGGGCGCCTCAGAACGGAGCCGCTCGTAGATCGGGTAGGGATCGGCCACGAACGACGGATCCTCCGGTGCGAAGCCGAACACGTCCGTGGTCGTCATCGGGCTACGGTAGCGTCTCGGCGATGAACGCGAAGGGTCTGATCGCCGCGATCGCTGCCGCGCTCACCCTCCTCGTCGCCTGCGACCCGATGTCGCCCGTCGAACACGGCTCAACGGGTCCCGGGCCGCCGTCGCCCGGTGCGCTCGTGGTGGCCACGGTGACGAGGGTGGTCGACGGCGACACGATCCACGTCTCGCTCGACGGCGGCGACACCACGATCCGCCTGATCGGCATCGATACGCCCGAGCGGGACGGCCCGTACACCTACGAGGATTGTTTCGGTCCCGAGGCCAGCGCCTACACGGAGCGCGCCTTGGCGGGGCGGCGGATCGAGCTGGAGTTCGACGTCGAACGGACCGACCGCTACGACCGGACGCTCGCGTACGTGTGGGTCGGCGGGCGTCTGTTCGACGAGCAGATCGTCGCGGACGGATACGCGGTCGTGGCGACGTTCCCGCCGAACGTGAAGTACGTCGACCGGTTCCTCGCCGCGCAGCGGGCGGCCCGCGCCGACGCCCTCGGGCTGTGGGGGACGTGCCCCGCGGCGTGACGCCCGGGTGCGCCGTTCCCGTCAGCCCCCGCGCCGCAGGACGCGACCGGCGCGTTCGACCGGGGTTCCGTCCCACGCGATCCGTCCGTTGACCACGACCACGTCGATGCCGGTGGGGTACGCGTGGGGCTGGTCGAAGGTCGCTTCATCGGCCACGGTGAGGGGATCGAACACCACGAGGTCCGCGAACGCGCCCTCGACCACGCGACCTCGGTGCCCGAGCCCGAACCGATCGGCCGGCAACGATGTCATCTTGCGGATCGCCGTCTCGAGCGGGATCACCCCGCCGCGCACGTAGCGGCCGAGCACCCGAGGGAACGTGCCGTAGTTGCGGGGATGGACCGCCGTGCGTCCCAGGGTGCCTTCGGGTGACATCGAGGCGCCGTCGGACGCCACCATCACCTCGGGGTCCGCGAGGATCGTCCGGACGTCGTCCTCGTGCATCGCATGACCGATGCAGGAGGTGTCGGGATCCTCGCCGAGCAACCGGAAGCAGGCGTCGACGGGGGCGATGCCGAGCTCCTCGCCCACCGCCTGCAGACTCCTCCCGTTCCATCGACCATCGGCGCTGCTCTCGATCACGATGCGGTCCCATCCCACGCCGTTGACCGACGATTGGAACGAGTCGCCTTCGCCATCCTCGACGGACGCCGCGAGCCTCGCCCGCGTCGCCGGATCCTCCAGCAGCGCGGGCAGGTCGCCCACGGGCGCCCACTCGGGGAGGAACGACCCGAGGACCGACGCCCAGGCGGCGTAGGGGTACTGGTCGCCCGTGACGTCGGCGTCGCCGTGGAACCGCTCGAGCAGCTCGGCGGCACGTCCCCACACGAGGTCGGATTCGCACTTCAGGTGGCTCACGTGTGCTCGGAGCCCGGCGCGTCGACCGACCGTGATCGCCTCGTCCACCGCGCGGAAGAGATGCTTGCCCTCGCCGCGGATGTGCGACGCGTAGATCCCGTGCCGGGCGGCGACCTCGCGCGCGAGGGCGACGATCTCGTCGGTGTCCGAGTACATCCCGGGCACGTAGATCAGCCCGGTCGACATCCCGATCGCGCCGTCGTTGACGGCCTCCGCCACCAGCCGGCGCATCGATCCGAGTTCCTCTTCGTCCGGGGGTCGGCGTTCCAACCCCATGACCTCCGATCGGACGGCGCCGTGACCGACGAGCGCCGCGAGGTTGACCGAAGGACCTGACGAGGCCAGGGCCTCGAGGTAGCCACCGAACGAGTCGTAGCGGAATGCGCCGGCCGGCCCGCCGACCAGCGCCGCGGCCTCGTCGGCACCCGCGGCCGGCCACGGCGACGTGCCGCAGTTGCCCACCACGACGGTCGTCACGCCCTGGCGAAGGGTGCTCGGCATCCACGGGTCCACCAACGGGCCGAGATCCGAGTGCGTGTGGACGTCGATGAGCCCGGGGCCGACGACACGCCCAGCTGCCTCGACGACCCGCAGAGCCTCGGGCGGTGCGGCGGCACCGCGACCGATCCACGTCACCCGATCGTCGGAGATCCCGACCGATCCGAGGAACCCGGGCGCACCGGTGCCGTCGACGACGAAGGCACCGGTGATCGCGAGGTCGAGCATCGGAGCGGCATCCTAGCCGCCGCGCGAACCTCAGGCCGTCCGCCGATATTCCCGCCTTGGGTCCCGGAAGGTCCCACCTGCCGTGGGTCCGCCGCCCCCAACGCGGGTCCCGAGCCCGGTGGATGCTTGTCGTATAGGAACAGGGGTACACGGAAAGGGGTACGCGATGAGTGACGACACCGTTTCGCTGGTGCTGTTCTCCGGAACCGACGACAAGCTCCAAGCGGCTGCGGTGTTGGCGGTCGGGGCCGCGGCGATGGGCCGCAAGGTCAACGTCTTCCTCCAGTACTGGGCGCTCGACGCGTTCCGTGCCGACCGCGTGCTGAAGGATCACGGGGTGTCGCCCGAGGCCGGCGAGGCCGGGCAGCGGGCGATGCAGGCCCAGGGCAAGACCCACTGGAGCGAACTGTTCGCGCAGGCCAAGGACCTCGGCGAGGTCCAGATCCAGGCATGCGCGGACTCGATGGAGATGTTCGAGATCACGAAGGACGATCTCGACCCGATGGTGGACGGCATCTGGGGCGTCGCCTCCTTCTTCATGGAGGCCGAGGGCCCGGTGACGTTCATCTAGGAGGTAGCGACATGAGCACTCAAGGAGCGGATGCGGTAGTGCAACCAGGAGAGACGACGGCAGTGGTAACGCGTTCGATCGATGCCCGCGGCATGGCGTGCCCGGGACCACTGATGACGCTGATCGGCGCGATCCGCGAGGGACAGGTCGGAGACGTGATCGAGGTGCTCTCGAGCGACGAGGGCTCGAAGTCGGACATCCCCGCGTGGGTCCAGAAGGCGCAGCACGAGCTGGTCGAGGTCGTCGAGGAGGACGGCTTCACGCGGTTCGTGATCCGGAAGGCTCGGTGATCCCCGATGCCGGCACGCGTGGTGGTGCTCGGCGGCGGGGTCGGAGGGACCCTGATCGCGAACCTGCTCGACAAGGAGCTCGAGCATGACGTGCACGTCACCGTGGTCGATCCCACGGGCATGCACGACTACCAGCCGGGCTATCTCTACGTCGCGCTCGGCGAGGCCAAGGGTCACTGGCTGACGCGCGAGGAGCGCACGCTGCTGCGCGGCGGCATCGACCTCGCGATCGAGCGTGCGATCCGCATCCATCCGGACGCCGGCACGGTGCAGCTCGAGCGAGGCGGCGAGCTGGCGTACGACTACCTGGTGATCGCGACGGGTGCCCGGCTGGTGCCCGAGTCGATCCCGGGCCTCGCCGAGGGGTCGTTCGAGTTCTACTCCCTGCCCGGCGCCGAGCGGCTCGGTCAGGAGCTCGCCCGGTTCAAGGGCGGCCGGATCAAGGTCGGCGTGGCGGGGATCCCGTACAAGTGCCCGCCGGCGCCCGTGGAGTTCACGTTCATGGTCGAGGAGTACCTGCGCAAGCGCGGGATCCGCGACCAGAGCGAGGTTGAGCTCCTCAGCCCGTTGAACCGGGCGTTCACGATCGAGAGCGCGTCGAAGCTGATCGCGCCGATCATGGAGGAGCGCGGGATCGGGCTGACGACGTTCTTCAACGTCGAGGCCGTGGACCCGAGCGCGGGTGTCGTGGAGTCGCTCGAGGGCGAGAAGCAGGAGTACGACCTCCTGGTGCTCGTCCCGCCGCACAAGGGGCAGCAGGTCGTGATCGACTCCGGCCTCGGCGACCCCGGTGGCTGGCTCCCCACCGACAAGCACACCCTGAACGTCGAGGGTCAGGAGCACATCTTCGCCCTCGGCGACGCCACGAACCTGCCGATCTCGAAGTCGGGCTCGACCGCTCACTTCGAGGCGCCGGTGATCGCGAGCCGCATCGCGTCGCTGATCCACGGCACCGCGCCGAAGGAGAACTACGGCGGCCGCGTCATGTGCTTCCTCGAGACCGGCAACGGCCAGGCGACCTCGCTGCGGTTCGACTACGAGCACCCGCCCGTGCCGCCGCAGCCGAACCGCGCCTGGCATATGGCGAAGTGGCTGTTCAACCGCATGTACTGGGAGACCGTGCCGCAGGGCCGGATCCCCGAGAACGCACCGTTCTCGAAGCCGAAGGCATCGGCCGAGACGGAGCACTGAGGAAGGGGTACCGCGATGACCGAGACGATCGCCAAGACGCTGGACCTGAAGGGGCTCTCCTGCCCGATGCCGATCGCGAAGACCGCGCAGGGGATCCGCGACCTGCAGCCGGGCGAGCTGATCGAGTCCCTCGCCACCGACCCGGGCTCCGTGCCGGACTTCAAGGCGTGGTGCACCTCGACGGGGAACGAGCTCGTCGAGCAGACCGAGGACGCGGGCGTCTTCCGCTTCGTGATCCGCAAGAAGGGGTGAGCACGATGGCGACCACCGAAGCGACCCTCGAGGCGCCGGAGCGAGCTCCGGCGCCCGAGCACGTGCCGCACGACAAGCTCGTGATCATGGCCTGGAGCGGCGACCTCGACAAGATCTGGCCGACGTTCATCCTCGGCACGACCGGCGCCGCGATGGGCATGGAGACGACGATCTTCTTCACCTTCTGGGGGCTCTTCCCGCTGGTGCGCAACGACGTGCACATCACCGGCGAGAACTGGATGCAGAAGATGATGTCGATGATGAACCGCGGCGGCACCGAGCACCTGAAGCTCGGCAAGATGAACTTCGCCGGGGCCGGCCCCGCGATGATGAAGAAGCTCGCCGAGGAGCACCACGTGGCCTCGCCGGCGGAGCTGCTCGAGGTCGCGCGCGACCTGGGTGTCCACCTCGTCCCGTGCCAGATGACGATGGACCTGCTCGGGCCTCACGAAGGAAGACCTGATCGATGGGCTCGAGGAGCCGGCGGGCGCGACGACCGCGCTCCTCGAGGCTCGCGACGCCGTCACGCTGTTCATCTGAGGCGATCGGCGGATCGCTCCCGGACATATCCGGGAGCTCGGGACCGGGCGGCGGCCGTACCCCCCGCCGCCCGGTCCTTCACGTCCTCATCCCGCGGGCAGGAACACCGTGAAGATCGCGCCGCCGCCCGGTCGGTCCTCGACCCAGGCACGGCCGCCGTGGAGTTCGGCGAACCGCAGGACGAGCGAGAGTCCGACGCCGACCCCGGGCGAGTGGCCCGACTCCGAGCCCGGCACCTGCCGGAAGGGTTCGAAGATCGCCTCGTGCAGGTCCCTCGGCACGCCCGGCCCCTCGTCCTCGACGATCAGGAGCATGCCGCCGTCCTGAGCCCGCGCTCGAACCCAGATCCGGGTGCTCGCCGGGGTGTGACGGATCGCGTTCGAGACCAGGTTCTCGAGGATCCGCTCGACCTTCGCGGCGTCGATCGAGACCACGGCCGGCTCGACCTCGACCTCGATCGTGTGTCCGCTCGGATTCTCGGTCTCCTCCACGCCCCGGCGCACGAGCAGGTCGAGTTCGGTCGGCCGTCGCTGAGGTGACACGATCCCGCGCTGCAGCCGGTCGAGGTCGAGCAGGTCCGAGAGCAGCCGTTCGAGCTTGCGGGCGTTCGCCGCGATCCGGTGGACGAGATCGACCGCGTCCTCGCGGGGGAGTTCCATCCGCGTCCGCTCCAGGGTCAGCGCGGATCCGAGGATCGAGGTGAGCGGGGTGCGGAGGTCGTGCGAGACGGCCTCGAGGAACGTGTTCTTCATCTCGTCGAGCGCCCGGAGCCGCTGGGCGGCCTCGCGCTCTCGCTTGAACGCCTCCGAGTACTTCCGCTCGCTCTCACGGAGTGCCTGCTCCGCGCGCTTGCGCTCGGTCACGTCGACCATGAGTCCCCGGAGTTGTCGGGCGCCTTGCGCGCCCGTCACCACGTGCGACGAGGTCGCGGATCCAGACGTTCTCGCCCTCGGGGGTTCGCATGCGGTACTCGAGCTCCTGGTCGTGGCCCTCGCTCGCGGCCCGGCGCATCGCCTCCATCGCGTCGCCACGGTCCTGCGGGTCGATGTGCGAGCCCCAGGGCCGCTGCTCGGCTCGGCCACCGGAGCGCCGTCGGGCCGAGCAGTTCCTCGGCCCTTCCGCCGAGGAAGGTGAAGGACAGGGTGGTGGCGTCCGCCTCCCAGAAGACCGCATCGAGGCTCTCGACGAGCTCGTGGAACCGCTCGAGTTCGGAGAGACGGCGTGCGTTCCCGAGCGCGAGCGACGTGATGTCGGCCAGGCCCCCCGCCATCCGTAGGTCCTCCGCCCCGTACGGCCGAGCGCCCTGGGGCGCCACGAGCACGAGCGCGCCGAACCCTGAGGGATCCCAGCGGAGCGGCGCGACGAGCACCTCGTTGGGATCGATCGCGATGAAGAGTTCGTGCGGGAGCTCCCGGATCGCGGCGTCCTCGATCACGAACGGGTCGACGTCTGGCTCAGGAGCATGCGGTCAGCCACCTCGTGCGAGACGTCGGCGATCTCGGCCCTGGCACGGGCGGTGCCTTCGATCACCTCGTGGAGCCGGACGAGCCGGAAGTCTCCCGACGAGGGCTCGACCACGTACGCCCCGGCGACGGAGCAGGGTGCGAGCGATGGGATCGTTTCGAGCGCCTCCTGCAAGACGTCGCCGATCGAGCGCATCCTCGTGAGCGCCTGGGAGAGGCGCAACAGGGCGGCCGAGGTCTCGGCCGCATGGCGTTCCGCCTGGAGCAGCGTGGCGTTCTCGAACGCGACCGCGGCGTGCGAGGCGAGCACCTCCAGGAGGCGCCGGTCCTCCTCGTCGAACTTGCCGTAGCCGAGGCTCGAGAGCACGATCACGCCGGTGACCTGCTCGCCGAGCTTCATCGGGACCACGAGCATCGACTCGACGATGTCGTCGGTCCCCTCGATCTGGATCGAGAACTCGACCTCCTGGGCGTTCGGGGTGAGCAGCGACTCGCCGGTCGCGGCGACGTGGCCCGTCAGCCCCTCACCCACCTTCGTGATCAGCTCCTCGAGCGTCTCCTCCTCGTACTCGTGGAAGAGTTCGCCGCGGAACGCGATCGGCATCAGCGTGACGCCGTCGGGCTCGAGCAGATACACGCGGCAGTTGTGGTAGTCGATGATCGTGCGGAGCTCGGCCGTGATCGCCGCGCCGATCTCGGCGACGTCGCCCAGGGCGTTCAGCTTGGCGGCGAGGCTGTGCAGCATGTCGAGCTGCGCGACCGACCTGAATCGTCCGTCGTCCGCGCTCGTCATCCGCTCACCCTCGGACACCCGTTCCGCCTCTCGTCCCGGCCAGGCCCGGTGGCTCCGATGCTCTCATCCTCGCGCCGCCGCCGCTTCCCATCAGCATCGACGTTGCGTGCCGAGGTGCTTGAACCGTCGGTGCCGCTGGGTAGCCTTGGCGCGTGACCATCCCCGACACGCCCGATCACGCCCGCACCGAGCTCGACGACCGATCCCGCGAGATCCTCGATTTCGAGCGCGAGGGCTGGAAGCTCACGATCGCGAAGGAGCGGGCGATCCGCGAACGCTTCGGCTTCTCGGCGGCCCGGTACCACCAACTGCTGCATCGCATCATCGACACTCCGGCGGCGCTCGCCTACGACCCGATGCTCGTCCGCAGGCTCCGTCGCGTGCGCGAGGCGCGTCGCCGGCAGGCGGGTCGCGGGGCAGCTCGGTGTCCGCCTCTGAGGCGAGCGGGCACGCACGGGGCGCTGGGGTAGGATGGCGCGCCGTGAACCTGGGAACCGGCCGGATCGTCGTGATCGTCGCGCTGCTCGTCGTGGGCGCCGCCGTGCTCGCGAACGGATTCGCCGACGGCGGATCGCGCTGCAGCCGGGCGGCGGGCCCAGCGGGACCGCGTCCGCCACCGAGTCGCCCAGCGGATCGCCGACGCGGAACCGTGTCGCCGACCGCCGCCGCAGACGCCGAGCCCGCAGGACCGACGGAGTGCTGATCCAGGTCTTCAACGGCACGAACGTGACCGGGCTCGGCGCGACGGCCCAGGACTTCCTCGAGGGCAAGGGGTACACGATCAACGCCCACGCGCTCGATGCCCCCTCGAAGCCGGTGCCGAAGACGATCGTGTACTTCCGGGGTGGCGCCGCAGCCGCGCAGAACGAGTCGAACGCGACCGCCATGGCCAAGAAGTACTTCAAGGGCGCGAAGGTCGAAGAGCTCGATCCCGACGATCGACGACCTCGTGAAGAAGACGACGCAGGTCGTCGTCGTGGTCGGCGACGACTACGCCGCCACGATCGCCTGACCTCGGCTCAGGGTCGCTCCGTCCTCGAGTTGCTCCCGAGCGCCGCTCGCCGTGCCTCGGCGCGTGCCGTCGGGATCGAGCGTCGCGAGCTCGCGGACGGCCTCGGCGAGCTGCTCGGGCGCGAACGGCTTCGCGAGGAACGACATCGCCGCCGGACTCGCAACGCCCGGCGCCGCTCCTCGACCTGCGCCTTCGCGCTCAGCACCAGGATCGGCACGTCTCGGTCGCCGCCGAGCCGCGGAGCGCCGCGAGCACCTCGTAGCCGTCCATCGCGGGCAGCATCAGGTCGAGCACCACCACGTCGGGCGGCGACTCGGCGGCCATCGCCAGACCCGTCGCGCCGTCGGGCGCCTCGAGCACCTCGTGCCCGTCGTGCCGCAGGTTCACGCGGCACAGCAGCAGCACGTCGGGCTCGTCGTCGATCACGAGTACGCGAACCATGGCTGCCTTGTCCTCCTCCTGGGGGACCCTCGTTCCCCCTACAGAGTTGTCGGCACGCCCTGCGAGCGCTGCCTCATACCCGGAACCAGGGAACCGCTACGGCCGCGCGTTGACGGGCCAGAACCCCCACCTACGCTGGGACGACAGGAGGCGCCCCGTGCTGAAGATCTCCCAGAAGCTCGAATACGCGATGCGCGCCATGATCGAGCTCGCCCAGCACCGCGACGAGGACGTCCTCGTGCCCGCGCGCGAGATCGCCGAGCGTCAGCAGATCCCGGTGCGGTTCCTCGAGCAGCAGCTCGGGGCGCTCTCGAAGGCGGGGCTGGTGGAGAGCTTCCGTGGCGCGGGGGGCGGATGCCGGCTCGCCCGCGCGCCCGAGGAGATCACGATGGCCGAGATCGCCGACGCGATCGAGGGCCAGATCTTCCCGATGTTCTGCCTCGAGCCCTCGGACCACACGTGCTTCCAGGACTCACGGTGTGGGCTGCAAGGGTTCTGGGCCGATGTGGCCCGGGCGGTGCAGGACGTGTTCCGTCAGACGACGGTGGCGGACCTCGCGGCCCGCCACCGGACGAGCACGCCGGGGCAGGCGTTCATCGCCCCGGAACAGCTGTTGTCGCGGCTGAACTAGCGGGCTCGCCTAGGAGGCGGGCGGCGACCAACCGCGGGACTTCGCCTCGTCCTGCCCCAGGATCCGCTGGATCTTCGTGCCGCACACGGGGCAGGTGCCCTGAGAGGCGGGCCGCCCGTTCTTCATCGTCACGACCTGGCCCTCGAATTCACGCTTCTCGCGGCACTTCATGCAGTACGCGGTCTCGGCCATCCCTCGTTCTCCTTCCCCTCCCGCGAGGCCCCATCAACCTCGAAGCCGCCTCGGTGGGCGGCTCACGCACGATGGTGGCCCCGCGTGCGCACGGTTGCAAGCACATCGGGCGTCCGAGCGTCCGGTCGGCACCGAGGCCCCTTCCTGCGTACGATGCAGCCCTCTCGCCACACACGGAGGACGACAGTGAGCGACGAACGCCACATCGAGGGGCTCCTGTCCGAGGATCGCGTCTTCGAACCGCCGGCCGCGTTCGCGGAACGTGCGCTGGTCGCCGACCGCTCGATCTACGACCGCGCCGAGGCCGACTTCGAGGGCTTCTGGGCCGAGCAGGCCGAGCGCCTCACCTGGTTCAAGGGCTGGGACACGGTGATGGAGTGGACCCCGCCCTGGGTGAAGTGGTTCTCGGGCGGCACGCTGAACGCCTCGTACAACTGCCTCGATCGCCACGTGGAGGCCGGCGGCGGCGACAAGGTCGCCTACCACTGGGAGGGCGAGCCCGGCGAGCGCCGCACGATCACGTACCGCGACCTCTACGAGGAGACCTGCCGGTTCGCGAACGCGCTGAAGGTCGCTCGGCGTGCAGAAGGGCGACCGGGTCGCGATCTACCTCGGGATGATCCCCGAGCTGCCCGTGGCCATGCTCGCGTGTGCGCGGATCGGTGCGGCGCACTCGGTCGTGTTCGGGGGGTTCAGCGCGGAGTCGCTGAAGGACCGGATCATCGACGCCGAGGCGAAGGTGCTGATCACGGCCGACGGCGGGTACCGGCGCGGCCAGGTCGTGCCGCTCAAGGCGAACGCCGACGAGGCCGTCGCCGAGTGCCCCTCGATCGAGCACGTCGTGACCGTGCGCCGCACCGGGGGTGACCACCCGTTCCAGCCGGGCCGCGACCTCTGGTACCACGAGCTGATCGAGGCGCAGCCCGCCGAGTGCGAGCCCGAGCCGATGGATGCCGAGGACCTGCTCTACCTGCTCTACACGAGCGGCACGACCGGCAAGCCGAAGGGGATCGTGCACACGACCGGCGGCTACCTCACGCAGGTCGCGGCCACGCATCGGCTGATCTTCGACATCCACGAGGACGACGTGTACTGGTGCGCGGCCGACATCGGCTGGGTCACCGGGCACTCGTACATCGTGTACGGGCCGCTCGCGAACCACACCACGGGGATCATCTACGAGGGTGCCCCGGACTGGCCCGACAAGGACCGGCTGTGGGAGATCGCGGAGCGCTACGAGGCCACGATCCTCTACACGGCGCCCACCGCGATCCGGGCGTTCATGCGATGGGGCACCGAGCACGTCGAGAAGCACGACCTCTCGTCGCTGCGCCTGCTGGGCTCGGTCGGGCGAGCCGATCAACCCCGAGGCATGGATGTGGTACTGGGAGCACATCGGCGGCGAACGCTGCCCGGTCGTCGACACCTGGTGGCAGACCGAGACGGGCGCGATCTTGATCACGCCGCTGCCGGGCGTCACCCCGCTCAAGCCCGGCTCGGCCACGAACCCGTTCCCGGGGATCCAGGCCGACGTCGTCGACGAAGCGGGGAACACCGTGCCGATGGGCGGCGGCGGCTACCTCGTGCTGCAGGCACCCGTGGCCGGCGATCGCGCGCACGATCTGGGGCGACCCCGACCGCTACGTCGTCGACCTACTTCGGCAAGTACGGGCACGACGTCTACGTGGCCGGCGACGGCGCCCGGCGCGACGAGGACGGGTACTACTGGCTCCTCGGCCGCATCGACGACGTGATGAACGTGGCCGGCCACCGGCTGTCGACGTATGAGATCGAGAGCGCGCTGGTCGACAACCCGAAGGTCGCCGAGGCGGCGGTCGTGTCGCGGCCCGACGACCTCAAGGGCGAGGGCATCGTGGCGTTCGTCACGCTGAAGGGCGGCTACGAGGGCGACGACGCGACGCTCAAGGAGCTCCGGGAGCACGTCGCGAAGGTGATCGGGCCGATCGCGAAGCCCGACCACATCATCTTCACGCCGGACCTGCCGAAGACGCGCTCGGGCAAGATCATGCGGCGGCTGCTGCGCGACGTGGCCCGCGGCAACGCGCTGGGCGACGTCAGCACGCTCGCGAACGCCGAGATCGTCGATGCGATCCGGGAGCAGGCCGCGACCGCCCCGCGCCGACGAGTAGATGTCCGTCGACGGACCGATGTTCGGACGGGCCGAGGCGGAGTTCGTCGCGGAGCCGACGGGTCGGATACCTGGCGACCGTCTACCCGGACGGCCGGCCGCACGTGGTGCCGATCTCGCCGGTGCTCGATCTCGACCGACTCGTCTTCGCGACCGAGCGCGACACGACGAAGGTGCGCAACCTCGAGGGGAACCCGAACGTCGCGATCGGGTTCGACGAGTACGACGAGGACTGGTCGCGCCTCAAGCAGGTGATCGTGCACGGCGAGGCCTACGTGATCGACTCGGGGTTCGAGTTCGAGCGCGATCGCGCCCTGCTCTACGAGAAGTACCCGCAGTACGAACGCGAGGCGCCGATCGACGAAGGCGCGTCGATCATCGTCGAGGTACGGGCCGACCGCGTGGTGACCTGGGGCTTCTAGCGGGCGTTCGCCCCGAGGTGCCGCCCGAGGAAGTCCAGCATCAGCTCGACGTGGGCGATCTGCTCGTCGACGTCGTTCGCGTGGTGGCCGCCGGGGTAGAGGTGCACCTCGACCTCGCGACCCCGGTGCCTTGAGCGCGTGGGCGTACACCATCACCTGGCCGAGCGGGCACCGGCTGTCGTGGTCGCCGGCGATCATCAGCACGGGCGCCCGGACGTCGTCCACGTACGTCATCGGGTTCCGTTCCGCGTAGAGCTCGGGCAGCTCCATCGGTGAGCCGCCGAGCGTCGCGAGGTCCCACGCGCGCAACGCGGGCGCGCACTCGTAGTGGGCCGCGACGTAGTCGCCGACGGGGATCCCGGCGATGACGGCCTTCCATCGGTCGGGGTGACGGCCGGCGTTGAGCGTGGCGAGGTAGCCGCCCCACGACCATCCCTCGATCGCGACGCGGTCCGGGTCGGTCACCCCGGTCGCGATCAGGTGGTCGAGCCCCGCGATGATGTCCTCGGATTCGGGGAAGCCGATGTTCCCCTGCAGGGCCTGCCGGAAGCGCCGCGCCGTAGCCGGTCGACCCCCGGTAGTTCACGAGCAGCACCGCGTACCCGTGGTCGACGAACGCCTGCCTGCGGGGATCGAACGCATCGGTGTTGTGGTACTCGGGGCCGCCGTGCACCGAGACGATCGTCGGGAACGGCCCCTCGCCCTCGGGGCGGATCAGCCATCCCTGGATACGGTCGCCGTGCGGGTTCTCGAACCAGACCGGCTTCGAAGGGGCGGCCGGCCGGCGCGCTCGCCGCCGAGCGAGAGCACCTCGCGTCCGTCGAGGTCCTCGGATCCGCGGCGCGTGCGTGCCCCGCTCGATCCGCATCCAGATGTCGCCGTCGGGGCGGACCCGCGCGTTGGAGATCGTGCCGTCGAGCGGCCCGAGCTCGGTGACGGCCCCCGTCGCGAGGTCGAGCCGCACGAGCTGATCGCGCGCCTCGTGCGAGTGACGCAGGAGCACGGCCGACCCGTCCGGGTACCAGTCCTCGAGGAAGACCGCGCCCGGGAGCCCCACGGGCAGCTCGTCGAGCGCGCCGGACGAGAGGTCCCAGAGCCACGGACGTTCGATGTCGTCGAGCTCCCGGATCAGCACGAGCCGTTGGTCGCCGGGCACGGGGGACCACCCCGCGGGCTCGGCGCGGAGCCCTTCGTCGACGACCTCGCCGATCGCCTCGCCGGTGTGCGCGTCGAGGACGCGGACCGCGGGCCGCGCGATGTCGCTCGTCCTCGGCATGACGGATCGCGAGCAACGTGGCGTCGGCCGACAGCCCGCCCGGACCCGTTCGGCCACTCCATGCCGACGCCCGCCGGGCGCGCATGGCGGTAGATCGCCGTCGGCGACCCATCGCCGTGCTGCACGTAGATCGCGTACCCCTCGTCGTCGGCCAGCCCGAACGCCGACGCCCCGGCGACCATCGACAGGCCCATCGCCCACCCGTCGGCCACGTCGAATCGCGGGACCGGCCGCTCCGCCCTCGAACGGGGTCACCATCCACCGTCCCCGCTCGTCGCCGTTCGGGTCGAGCCACCAGACCACGCCGGCACCGTCGGGGGTCACGTGCACCTCTTCCGCGCCCACCCCGCCGCGCGACGCGCGCCGTCGCTCGCCGCTCGCGAGCTCCCACGACCACGCCTGCGACGAGCCGCCCTCGTTCGAGACGACGCCGAGCTGGTCCGGGGCGGCGAGCGGCCAGTCGACCTGGTCGATCCGAGGGGCGGTGAATCGTCGTTGCCAGAGTGGTGCGTCGGACATGGCCAATGCGTCGCTCCTCCGGCTCGGGTGCGGCAGCAGCCTAGCGCGGGTGTGCCGGACGGTCCTTCGTGGCCCATGATGGACGAGCATGTCGACGCCGCAGATGCCCCGCCCCCGAGATCGCCGCGGCCCGCTCGTCGGGCCCGCGGGCCGCGCGCTCGGCCGCAAGGACATCGATCGTGTCGAGCAGGAGACGCCGCCCCCCGATGATGCCTGGCGGTACTCGACGGAGGGTGCGCCGCGCGTCGTGGCCCAGCTCGGCATCGTGCTGGGGTTCCTGATGCTCGTCGTGCCGGGGATCATCGCGCTCCGCAGCTACCGCCGCTGGCGCGACGGTGCGATCCTGCAGCCCTCGGCGGCGTGGGTGGTGGCGGTGCTCGGGATCTGGGCGGCGATCCTCGGCTCGCTCGCGATGTTCACCGACCTCGCGGGGCTCACGATCGCGCTGGCCGTCGTCGGACCGCTCGCGAGCGTGGCGTACGTGCTCAGGGGGTGACGGCGACGTCGCGAGACGACCGCCGCCGTCGCCGACGTGCGTCGAAGGGCGACCTGCTGGACCGGCTGGCCCCGCGGTCCGGTGAGGCGCCCGCGGTCTCGAGTCCCGGCGAGGACCCCGACGACTGGCGTGCGCCGCCACCATCAGCGAGCTGGCGCACTCGGACCGACGGACCCGCCCTGTGGCTGGCGGTGCTCGGCGTGGGGTTCGGAACCCTCCTCCTGATCGTTCCGGGCGTGATCGCGTGGCGGCAGGTCGCCGACTGGCGTGCCGGCCACCGGTACCGCCCGCGCTTCGCCTGGGTACTCGGTGCGCTCGCGCTGTGGGCGGCCGTCGTGGTCCCCCTGATGCTCACCGACTTCAGGGGCGGAGCGGCGGTGCTGGGCGTGATCGCGCTCCCGCCGCTCCTCCTGTGGTCCGCCCGCGACTGAGCGATGGCGGAAGTCCCTTGCCACGTCGGGGGTCGTTCCGGCTACAATCGTTAGCACTCGGCATGCATGAGTGCTAGCAGTCGGGAACCCAGGCTGAGAAGCCGCGAGTCACGAGGAGGGAAGGGATGGCCGCGAAGATCATCTCCTTCGACGAGGACGCACGGCGTGCGCTCGAGCGGGGCATGGACCAGCTCGCCAACGCCGTGAAGATCACGCTCGGCCCCAAGGGCCGCAACGTGGTCCTCGAGAAGAAGTGGGGCGCCCCCACGATCACGAACGACGGTGTCTCGATCGCCAAGGAGATCGAGCTCGACGACCCCGAAGAGAAGATCGGCGCTGAGCTGGTCAAGGAGGTCGCCAAGAAGACCGACGACGTCGCCGGTGACGGCACGACGACGGCCACCGTGCTCGCGCAGGCGATCGTGAAGGAAGGCCTGCGCAACGTCGCCGCCGGCGCCAACCCGATGTCGCTGAAGCGCGGCATCGAGCGGGCCACCGAGCTCGCCGTCGAGGCGATCAAGAACCAGTCCAAGGAGGTCGAGGGCAAGGACGAGATCGCCCAGGTGGGCGCCATCTCCGCCGCCGACCCTCAGATCGGCGAGACGATCGCCGAGGCCGTCGACAAGGTCGGCAAGGACGGCGTCATCACGGTCGAGGAGTCGAACACGTTCGGCATGGAGCTCGACTTCGTCGAGGGCATGCGGTTCGACAAGGGCTACATCTCGCCGTACTTCGTCACCGACGCCGAGCGGATGGAGGCCGTGCTGGACGACCCCTACATCCTCATCGCGAACAGCAAGATCAGCGCGGTCAAGGACCTGCTGCCCGTGCTCGAGAAGGTCATGCAGGCCGGCAAGCCGGTCCTGGTGCTCGCCGAGGACGTCGAGGGCGAGGCCCTCGCGACCCTGGTGGTCAACAAGATCCGCGGCACCTTCAAGTCCGTCGCGGTCAAGGCCCCGGGCTTCGGCGATCGCCGTAAGGCCATGCTGCAGGACATCGCGATCCTCTCGGGCGCGACGGTCGTCTCCGAGGAGGTCGGCCTCAAGCTCGAGAGCGCGACGATGGACCTGCTGGGCACCGCCCGCAAGGTGATCGTCACGAAGGACGAGACCACGATCGTGGAGGGTGCCGGCAAGGACGAGGACGTCCAGGGCCGCATCAACCAGATCAAGTCCGAGATCGAGAAGACCGACTCCGACTACGACCGCGAGAAGCTGCAGGAGCGGCTGGCGAAGCTCTCCGGCGGCGTGGCGGTCATCAAGGTCGGCGCGGCCACCGAGGTCGAGCTGAAGGAGAAGAAGCACCGCATCGAGGACGCGGTGCAGTCGACCAAGGCGGCCGTCGAAGAGGGCATCGTCCCCGGCGGCGGCGTCGCGCTGTTGAACGCGCAGGCCGCCCTGGACAAGGTGGACCTCGAAGGTGACGAGCTCACGGGCGCCGCGATCGTGCGGCGTGCGCTCGAGGAGCCGCTGAAGCAGATCGCCCACAACGCCGGCCTCGAGGGCGGCGTGATCATCGAGAAGGTCCGCGCGCTGGACCCGGGCCACGGGCTCAACGCCGCCACCGGTGAGTACGGCGACATGCTGAAGTTCGGCGTGATCGACCCGACCAAGGTCACCCGCTCGGCGCTGCAGAACGCGGCCTCGATCGCGGCCCTGTTCCTCACGACCGAGGCGATCGTCGCCGAGAAGCCGGAGAAGGCCCCGGCCGGCATGCCGGGCGGCATGCCCGGCGGTGACATGGACTTCTGAGTCCGGCCGTCTCATCGCACCACCCGAACGGGGGCCCTCGGGCCCCCGTTCCGCGTTCCGGGGTTTGACCGGCCCGGTGATCGGCCGGGAGGATGCGCGCAGCCCTCTCAGAAAGGTCCGCGCTCGCCGTGCCGATCCGAGACGCCGTTCGCGTGCTCTTCACGATCCTGCGGAACCGAGCTCTGGTCCGCGTGCTCTTCGCGTTCCAGGAGTTCAGCGCGGCAGAGGCGGCGGTGTGGATCGCCGTGTCGGTCTTCGCGTTCCAGCGCGGGGGCGCCACGGTCACGGGCCTCGTCCTCGTGGCGCAGCTCGTGCCCGCGGCCCTGGTGGCTCCGCTCGGGGCGACCTTCGGGGACCGGATGCGCCGCGATCGGGCCCTCGGCCTGGGCTACGCGATCCAGGCCGCGACGGACCTCCTGCTGGCGCTCGCGCTGTGGAAGGCTCCGCCCCTGGCCGCCTACGCCGCGGCCGTCGTCGCGAGCTGCGCGATCACGCTCACGCGCCCCGTTCACAACGCGATCCTCCCGCACCTCGCCGAGACGCCCGAGGAACTCACGGCCGCCAACGCCGCGTCGAGCAGCGTCGAGGGCGTCGGCGTGCTCGTCGGCCCGATGTTCGCCGCGGTGGGCTTCGCGATCGCGGGCCCCGCGTTCGTCGTGGCGGTCACCGCCGGGTTCTTGGTCACGGCCAGCCTCCTCACGGTGCAGCTCCCGCTGCATCACGGCGCCGGCGAGCCGGAGCCCGAGCACGTCAGCCCCGAGGGCGTGGTGGCCGCAGCGGCCGCGGGCGCCCGTGAGCTCCGGCGCGAGCCCGGAGCCTCGATGCTCCTCCTCCTCGGCGGCGTGCAGTTCGTGGTCGTGGGCCTCCTCGATGTCTTCTACGCTCTGCTCGCGATCGACGTGCTGGATGTGGGCGAGTCGGCCGCCGGCTTCCTCGCCGCGGCGATGGGTGTCGGCGGGCTGATCGGGGCGGCTGCCTCGGTCGCGCTCGTCGGCCGCCGGCACCTCACGCCGGCGATGCAGCTCGGCCTCGTCGTGTGCGGAGCGAGCCTCGCCGCGGTCGGCATCGTCGTGGCCGGGCTCCCCGGCGCGATCGTGTTCCTCATCGTCTGCGGCGCCGGCCGCACCTTCTTCGACGTGGCGGCCCGTACGCTCCTGCAGCGATCCGTCCCCGACGAGATGCTCGCCCGGGTCTTCGGCGTGCAAGAGGCTCTCGTGATGCTCGGGCTGGCGGCCGGATCCGCGGCGGCGCCCCTCCTGATCGCGGGGTTCGGGAGCCGGGGGGCGCTCGTGGTCGCCGGCGCGTTCCTCCCGGTGGCGGGACTGGTCGCGTGGCCCCAGCTCCGCCTGGTCGAGGCCCGGGCGACGAGGCCCGGACCCGAGGTCGTCGCGCTCCGGCGGATCGCGCTCTTCGCGCCGCTCGCGCAGCCGGTGCTTGAGCGGGTCGCCCGGAACCTCGAGCGCCTCGAGGTCTCGGCCGGCACCGTCGTGATCCGTCAGGGTGACCCGGGTGATCGGTTCTATGTCGTCGAGCACGGGCGCCTGTCGGTGGAGGCCGATGGTCGCGCGGTGGCCGAACTCTCCGACGGCGATCAGTTCGGCGAGATCGCGCTGTTGCGTGACGTGCCCCGCACCGCGAGCGTGACCGCGATCGAACCCTCCGAGCTGCTGGCGCTCAGCCGCGCCGAATTCCTCGCGGCCGTGACCGGGTCGCGGCCGAGTGCGGTCCGCGCGAACGACCTGATCGACCGGCGGTTGGAGGAGCTCGGCCGCGAGGGGTGACGCGATCCGCCGTCACGGAACCGCAACAACTCGGATCGAACCGCCGCGCGAGGCGTACCGAACGCACAGGTGGAGCCCCTCTCTCCGAACGGAAGCCCCGAGTCCCCCCGACTCGGGGCTTCCTGCCGTCCCGGGCTAGGATGGCGCGCCATGGCGACCGAGGTGACGATCACGATCAGGTGGCGCGACATGGACGCGTACGGCCACGTCAACAACGGGGTGTACCTGAACTACCTGGAGGAGTGCCGGGATCGGGCCATCGAGGCGCTGATGGGCTCCCAGGGTGCGTGGGACTTCGTGCTCGCCCACGTCGGGATCGACTTCCGCAACGAGCTCACGCAAGACGACGGTGAGATCACGGTCCGATGCGCGATCGCCGGGATCGGGCGCTCCAGCGTGAAGACGCGCGAAGCGATCGTGAAAGCCGACGGCACGGTGGCAGCCGAGGCCGAGGCGGTGATCGTCCCGAGGGATCGGAAGAGCGGGAGGAGCCGTCCGCTCACCGAGCCGGAGCGGGCTGCCCTGCAGGCCGCGATCGAGACGAGGTAGACGCCCTACGAGGGAAGGACGCGGCGGCCGTGCACGAAGTGGTCGCGGTACCACCCGTCGCCCACCCACATGATCGTCACGCCGCCGGGGGTGCTCGAGGAGTCGAGCGAGTAGCCGTTCCCGATGTAGATGTCGACGTGATCGACCGTTCCATCGTCGTTCCCGTCGTAGAACATCAGGTCGCCGGGCAGGAGCTGGTCGTACTTCAGGTGGCCGACGCCGGCCATGTCGGCCGAGGTGCGCTGGGGGAGGGCCCACCCGTCGTACGGGCGAGGCGGAGCGATGTTCCACGCACCGCCATCGTTCGCGCGGAGGTTCCACCATGAGAATCCCGAGCAATCGAACCCCGGGATCGGCTGCCCGCCGAGCGCGGACGGCTCGGTGGCCTTGAAACCCCATTCCCCGCCCCACACGTACGGGTACCCGATGTACCGCACGCCCCATCGGACGATCGCCTGGCGGGACGGGCCTATGTTTCGGCAGCACGATCCCGTCGTACTGATCCTGCACGTACGGCACGACCCAGGACTCGAGGTTCGCGGCCTTGTACAGGGAGAACGCGACCTGGGAACGAGGCATCGGCGTCGACGGACCGACGTCGTTCGCCTCGGCAGAGCTGTTGAAGCGAAGGCCGAGGCGCATCCCGAGCATCAGGGCGCCGAAGTTGGCGGGCGTGCCGAAGGTGACGCCGTCGCGCGTGTGCAGGTTGTCGAGCTGCTTGGCGACGTCCTTCATGCCCAGCGCGAGGATCAGCACGCGGTGTACGGTCGCCATCGTTACCGGCTTGTCCGGGCCGAAGCGCCCGTCGGCGCTGCGGCGCATCCACCCGAGTTTCACCGCGATGTTCGCCCACCGGTAGAACGTCTGCGAGGGTTCCAGGTCCGGGAACGTGATCGAGGCATCGATCGCCTGGTCCGGCGCGAAGGCCCGGATCGCCGCACGCGCGAAGTACTTGCGGGTCTCGAGCATGTCCGGTTTGAAGGGAACCTTCCCGTCGGCGCCGGGCGCGAAGTCGCGCATCCAGTCCTTCGTCTTGCCGACGAAGTTGATCGCGTCCTTGGCCCAGGCGTCGCTGGCATCCACGTCCGACCACTTGAAGGTCGCCCGGCGCATCCGGCTCTCGGGGACGTCGATCGGGAACGGTGCCGGGCCTGAGCCTGCCTCGCCGGCAGTGAGGTCGGGTGCCGCGCCTGCGGCGCCCGCACGTGCGCCGTTCGCCGGCACGAGCGCGAGGCCCGTGGCCGCCACGAGGACGAGCGCACGGAGGCGATGGCGGTGCCTGATCCTCCCTCGGTCCATGCAGGAAGGGTCGGCAGGCGCCTCGAGTCGCTTGAGCCATCTGCCGTAGGACGGTATCGGGCACGATCCTCGCATCGGGCCCTCCGCCCTCATGCGGCCGAGCGTGACCACTGCGGTAGTCTCGCTCGATGCTTGGCGAGCGCGAAGCGATGGTCCTCGAGGTCCGCGGGCTGGACGTCCACGGGGTGCGGCTACGTCGATGTCACGGTCGGCTACCGGGACGGCGCCACGACGACGGCGCGCCTGGGCCGAGAGAGCGTCCCCGACGACCTACGGTAGGGCGAGGTCGTGCTCGTCAGCAGCGCGATGAACCTGGTCGTGGCCATCCGTCGAGTGGCGTGCCGGCCGACGATGCCGGCGGAACCGATCCGGAGCCGCCGGCGCCCGTCTAGTCCTTCGGCCCTTCGGACCGCACCTTCTCGACGTGCTCGGAGCGCTCCGCGGAGGTCGTGGAGCCAGTCCTCCTGCCGCTCGGCCACGAGTCGCACGCACCAGGCGAGGGCGTGGCTCCGGCTCCGCGCGACCCCCGAGGCCACCAGGGTGTCGAGCACCTGGCGCTCGGGCAAGCGGAGCCGGGTCATCGCCGGCACGCTCAAGATCGTGAACAGGTGGCGCTGGTCGCCGCACTGCGGCTCCCCAGGAGACCTTGCGCTCGAAGCGTCGCTGCGCCTCGTCGGCGACCCGCATGCGTTGGGCGCGCGTGTCCTCGCGGAAGCCCGAGATGCGGGACGCGAGCGCGGCGGCGCGCGTCTCGGCGCTGGCGTCGGCATCGAGCCCGGGCTCGGCGAGCGTGCCAACGATCGAGGATCTCGTCGCGATCGACGGAGATCTCCGGCGCGCCGACGAACCAGTCGTCGGGGAGTCGGCCGGCGAACCAGCCGCGGATCGTGTCGGTGACGTTCGTGGTATCAGTCATGTATCGAAGATTACCTCATTACACAGATGCGTCAACCGGCGCTCCGGCGCTCCGACGCGATGCCCACGCGCGTGTACCCTCTCCCCCATGCAGCCCGTGCCCGACGAGGCGCTGACGGGGTCCTACGGCGGGAGCCGGCTGACCTCCGACGAGACGCACCCAGACCAGCTGGCGTTCGATGGCCGCGGCGATCTCGCGCACGAGTTGGCGCGCGAAGCCCGCCGATCCCGAGGATGCTCGCATCCTCGATGCGATCGCGGAGGAGGCCGGATGGATGGCCGACGTCCTGCAGCGGCTCGTGCGCGCCGACACCACGCTCGGCAACGAGGAGGCGGGGCAGGTGATCGTGCGTGACGTGCTTCGAGACCTCGACCTCGACGCCGTCGACGTGCCGCATGGACGAGGAGGCGCTCCGAGCGCATCCGCTCGCGTCGCCCTTCGATTGGGAGACGGACGGCAAGGCGAACGTCGTCGCCACCTGGGCGCCCGGCAGCGGGGCGACGAACGGAGGGCGGTCGCTGATCCTGAACGGACACATCGACGTGGTGAGCCCCGAGCCGTTGAGCCAGTGGGGCGAGCGCGACCCGTTCGGCGGCGACCACGAGGATGGCTGGGTCTACGGCCGCGGGGCCGCCGACATGAAGTGCGGGCTCGCGGCGATCTTCGGCGCGGTGAGGGCGCTCCGGCGGCTCGGGCTCACGCCGGGCGCCCCGGTGCACGTCGAATCCGTCGTCGAGGAGGAGTGCTCGGGCAACGGGACGCTGCAGACGCTGCTCGCCGGCTACACGGCCGACGCCGCCGTGGTGGCCGAGCCGTTCGGGGCCGCCATCACCACCTCCCAGGTCGGCGTGCTCTGGTTCAAGGTGCGGATCACCGGCGTACCGGGCCATGCGGCCGAGGGCCGGAACGCGACGAACGCGATCGAGAAGAGCCTCTCCGTGATCCAGTCGCTCCGCGAGCTCGAGGCCGAGATGAACGCCGCGCCGCCGCCACCGTACGACCTGTTCACGAACCCGATCAGCCTGAACGTTGGCGCGATCCGGGGCGGAGACTGGGCCTCGACGGTGCCGGGCGTCTGCGTGACGCAGTACCGGATCGCCCTCTACCCCGGCCAGAAGGTGGCCGACCTCCAGAACACGGATCGAGCAGGTCGTGGCCGATGCGACCGCCGACCAGCCGGGCATGGCCGAGGTCACGTACGGCGGCTTCGCCTCCGAGGGCTACGACATCCCCGACGACCACCCCTTGATCACGACGCTCGCGGGCGCGTTCGCTCGTCAGGCGGGCGCGCCGCCCGCGCTCGTGTCGACCACCGGCACCACCGATGCGGGCATCTTCGGGAACGCCGGCGGCATCCCCGCGGTGTGCTTCGGGCCCTACGCGGAGCAGGCGCACGGGGTCGGAGAACGGGTGTACCTTCCGTCCGTGGTGCAGACGGCGCAGGTCATGGGCCTCCTGATCAGGGACTGGTGCGGGCTATCTGGGTATCGCTGATGCTCGCGGCCACCCTCGCCCTCGTGATCGGGGCGCGGCTCGTCGTGACCGGCTCCGACGAGCCGAGCGCGCGCGTCGCGGGCCGGCCGATGCGACCCCTGACCCACCCCCGACGACATCGACGCCTCGGGCCGCGGCGACCTCCGACTCCGTCCGGGTCCGAGCCGCTCCGGGGGATCCCGGCGATCCGGCACTTCTTCCGCACGAACGAGACCCCGATCTACTTCGTGAGCGCCACGGCATTCAACCTGCTGGGCATCGATCGCTGGGTCCGGAACTTCCGCTTCATCAACTACTTCGACTCGTTCGACGGCACGCATCCCGAACGTCTTCGTGCCGTCCGAGCGCGAGCCCCGGGCGTTCGAGTCGATCGAGGAGATCTGCAACTACCTGCTCGGCCACAAGGAGGTCGTCGACTACGTCGGCCACCGCGGCGACGGCGGCAAGGTCGCCTTCTTGATGTTCGACGAGGAGACCGAGGCCCTCGCCGACCGAGCTCGGGCTCGAGGTCGCCTTCCCGCCGGCCGAGCTGCGCCACCGGATGGACTCGAAGATCGAGACGACGCGGCTCGGCAACGAGGCCGGCGTGCCGAGCGTGCCGAACACGATGGGCCGGGCCACGAGCTACCGCGAGGTGCTCGACCTGGCGGCGTCGGCGGGCCTCGGCGACGACCTCGTGATCCAGACCCCGTACGGCGACTCCGGGCAGACGACCTTCTTCGTCGCGAGCGAGGACGACTGGAACGCCGACGAGGAGAAGATGGTCGGCGAGGACCTGAAGGTGATGAAGCGGATCGATCCTCGCGAGTGCGCGATCGAGGGCGTGATCACCCGTCACGGCACGCTCGTCGGCCCGCTGATGGCCGAGCTCACGGGGTTCCCCGAGCTCACGCCGTACGACGGCGGATGGTGCGGCAACGACGTCTTCCCCGACGTGCTCACCGAGCAGCAGCGGCGACTCGCCCGCGAGCGGACGTTCGCGATGGGCGAGCGGCTCCGGCGCGAGGGCTACCGCGGATACTTCGAGCTCGACTTCCTCGCCGACGCGAACAGCGGGGAGATGTACCTGGGCGAGCTGAACCCGCGCGTGACCGGCGCGAGCAGCATCACGAACGTCACGGCGGTGGCCTACGGCGACATGCCGCTCTTCCTGTTCCATCTGCTGGAGTTCATGGACGTCGACTACGAGATCGACGTCGACGAGCTGAACCGGCGCTGGGCGCACCCGGGCAACATCGACGACTGGACCCAGTTCATCCTGAAGCAGACCGAGGACGTGACCGAGCTGATCACCGGAGCCCCCGCGTCGGGGATCTGGCGGATGCAGGACGACGGCGACGATCGCCTTCGCCCGGCGCGACACCGACTGGCACACGGTCGCCGACGAGGCCGAGGCCTTCTACCTCCGGATCGCGTCCGAGGGTCAGTACCGATATCCGGGTGCCGACCTGGGGATCCTGGTCACGCGCGGCCGGTTCATGGACGAGCACCACGAGCTGATGGACCGCGCGCGAGAGCTGGATCACGGGCATCAAGTCGCAGTTCGAGAGCGTGCCCGCCGGAAGCGCCACCTTCCGTCGCACCCGAGCCGTTCGGCTTCAAGATGCTGTGATGCGGATGGTGCCGTTCACGTTCCGATCGATCGAGGAGCTCGAGCTCGGCCCGAAGTGGCAGGCCGTGTTCGAGGAACGCTGGCCGCACTACCGGGCCTGGTTCCTGCGCGAGGGGAGGCGGCGCGGCCCTCGTACGCGACGAGCGTGCGGATGCTCCGTGCGCACATGCCCGAGCTGGTGCCCGCGTACGAGCGCGTGGTGGAGCTGGCGGGCGGCGGGGACCTCGCGGCCCGGATGCTCTCGCTCTACAAGCCGCCGCCGTACCTGGCCGCGTGCTCGCAGGGCGCGTGGACGCGCGACGGCGTGCCGATGCTGGTCCGCAACTACGACTACGCGCCCTCGCGGATGGAGGGCGTGATCTGGTCCACCCGGCTCCTCGACCGCCGCGTGCTCGGGATGAGCGACTGTCTGTGGGGGCTGCTCGACGGCATGAACGACGCCGGTCTCGCCGTCTCCCTGACGTTCGGCGGCCGCCGAGCGCTGGGTGACGGGTTCGGCATCCCGCTCGTCGTGCGGTACCTGCTCGAGGTCTGCGAGACGGTGGCCGAGGCGCGTGAGACGCTCGCGCGGCTCGCCGTACAGCCTGTCCCACAACCTCACGATCGTCGATCGCGACCGGTGACGTGCTCACCGCCTACCTCTCGCCCGACCGCGAGCCGATCTTCCGGGCGTTCCCGGCCGCCACGAACCACCAGGGCATCGTGGAGTGGCCGGAGCAGGCGCGAGCGACCCGCACGATCGAACGCGAGCAGCAGCATCGTGCGGCTGCTCGAAGAGCCCGATCTGACCGCCGAGGGGTTCTGCGACGCCTTCATGCAGGCGCCGCTGTTCAGCACCTCGTACGCGAGCGGGTTCGGCACGCTCTACACGGCCGCCTACCGCGCCGCCGAGGGCGTCGTCGACTACCGATGGCCGTCCTTCGTCTGGCGGCTCGGGTTCGAGGCGTTCACCGAGGAGGAGCACACCGAGGTGCTCGCGGAGGGCTCGGTCGCCTGAGGCCGGCGGCCTCGCTGCTTCATCTCGAACGGGCAGGCGTGCCATGCTTCCGCCGACACGAAGAGGGGGGATCGCATGCAGATCAGGGACTTCTGGAAGTCGTCGCCGCCGACGGCGGCGATCGTGGGCGATCATCGGTGGCGCGATCTTGGTCGATCGGGTCGTTCCTGACCTGGGCGACCGCCTCGATCAACATCGATGCGCTCGCGCAGGCGCTGGGCGTCGATCCCGCGCTCCTGCAGGGCGCGGTGCCCGGCGATACGTCCTTCTCGGTCAAGGGGCTGGACAGCGGCGCCGACGGGACGTTCACGCTGATCGCCGGCATCGTGGCCGTCGTGGTCGCGATCGTGCTCATCATGAAGGCCGACCTGAGGAAGCCGATGGGCGCGATCCTCGATCATCGCCGGGCTCGTCGGAGGCGGCGTGGCCCTCTACGACCTGAGCAAGGTGAACGACGTGAAGCAGGAGGCGCTCGACGCCGCCGGCCCCGGCCTCGCGGCCGCGGGCGTCGACTCCGGCGTGCTGGACGAGGTGTTCAGCGTCTCCGCAGGCATCGGGATCTGGGCCGTGCATCGCTCGGAGGAGTCGTCGCGATCATCGGCGGCGTCATGGCGCGTGGCGGCGAAGTCGCGCGCCCGCGATGGCCAGCGGGCCGTCGACCCCGATCGGGATCCGGCTTCGATACCCCGCCGTCCGCTCCGACCTCGACCGTGCCCCCAGCCGAGCCTCCTGCCGCGATGCCGCCCGCCGAGCCCGCCGCACCGGCCGTCGAGCCCGCGATGCCGGACCCCGCGCCGCCCTCGATGCCGGACCCGGCATCCGCGGGGGGCGCCGAGTCCGCGCCCGACGTCACGCCCGACACGCCCGGGGACGACCAGGGGGGCATCGACGACCTAGCGTGCGGACGACGACCTTCACGATCGACACAGGAGGCCGTCGCGTCGTCGACGTCTCGGACCGGGTCCGGCGGTTCGCGGCGGAGGCGGGAGGCGACGGCCTCCTGCACGTCTTCCTGCCGCACGCGACCGCCGGTCTCGGCCCTGATCGAGACGGGGCCGGGGACCGAGGCCGACCTCGAGGAGACGCTCGAGCGGCTCCTGCCCCGCGACGACCGCTACCGCCATCGGCACGGCTCGGTCGGGCACGGCGGCGATCACGTGCTGCCGGCGTTCGTCGCGCCGAGCCTGGCCCTTCCGGTCGTCGCGGGCGAGGTGGCGCTCGGGATCTGGCAGTCCGTGGTCGTCGTCGATCCGAATCGCGAGAACGACACGCGAACGCTACGGCTGAGCTTCGTCGGAGGGCTAGAGGTACTGGCCGGGCGTCCGGTCGCGGCCGGACGCCGACGCGCACCGCCTGGACGTCGCGCTCGCGCAGGAGCACCAGCTCTTCGCCGTCGAGCTCGACCTCGAGCCCCGACGCGGGCAGGAACAGCACCTGGTCGCCCGTCGACCGCGACCCGCACGTCGGGCCCGACCAGCGCGACGTCGGCCCACTGGAGGCGTTTGGGCGCGGGCATCGCGGTGGCGGGGATCAGCAGTCCGCCCGCCGAGGTCCGCTCGCCGGCGCCCGGGATCGCGCACCACGAGCCGATCGCCGGTCAGGCGGAGCTCGGCGGTCCAGCCGGACTTCGGCGCGCGAGGCCTCCGCGGCTTGGCGGCGGACCTCTTCGCGGGGGGTTTCGGGCTCTCAGCGCGGGGCATCTCGGGCAGGAGTGTAACGAGCGGCACCGGGTACCATGCGGCCCGTGAAGGCGGCGAAACTGCTCACCCGCGCGGAGGCGACCCTGAAGGCGTCGCCCGCGATCGATCACTGGCAGCAGGATCGCGAGCTGATCGAGGCCGAGGAGCTGCTCCTGCACGTGCTGGGCGAGGATCCCGATCCCGACGAGGAGATCCCGGCGAAGGCGCGCCGGGAGTTCGAGGCGTCTCGTGACGCGGCGTGCCGAGGGCGAGCCGATCCCGTACATCAAGGGGTACTCGACCTTCCGCGATATCGAGCTGATCGCGCGACCCGGGCGTGTTCGTGCCGCGCGACTCGTCCGAGTGGCTCGCGGAGCAGGCGATCCGCCGGCTGCGCGGCCGCAAGCGCCCGATCCATGGTCGACCTGGCCACGGGCGGGGGCACGATCGCGCTCGCGGTGGCCGACGAGGTCCCGAAGGCCGAGGTGTACGGGACCGACGTCGCGGCAGACGCCGTGAGGCTCGCCCGCCGGAACGCGAAGCGCCTCGGCCTGACGGCGACCTTCGCGCAAGGGCGACCTGTTCGGGGCCCTGCCCGAAGCGTCTCCGGGGCGCGGTCGACGTGATCACCCTGCACCCGCCGTACGTCGCGCGGCGACGAGATGGAGGAGCTCCCCGACGAGATCCGCGAGTGGGAGCCCGAGCACACCCTCACCGACCGGAGCGTCGACGGGCTCGGGCTGGTCCAGCGGACCGTCGCGGAGGCGCCTGACTGGTTGGCGCGCAAGGGTTGGCTCCTCGTCGAGGTGAGCCCCGATCGGGCGAAGGCGGCGGCGCGGGTGCTCACGAAGGCCGGGTTCCGCGAGGTCGAGCGCACGAAGGGCGGGGAGCTCAAGGTGACCCGCGTGATCGTCGGGAGGAGACCCGCATGACCGAGCCCCGCACGGCCCCGTACGGGACCTGGTCGTCTCCGATCGGCGCCGACCTGCTCGCGACCGCCGGTGTCGGCCTGATGGAGCCCTGGCTCGACGGCGGCGCCGCGTACTGGCTCGAAGGCGCGTCCGGCCGGAGGGAGGCCGCCATGCGTCCTGGTCCGTGGCGACGCCTGGTCGTCCCCGGCGGACGTGACGCCGGCCGGGTTCAACGCCCGGACGACCGTGCACGAGTACGGCGGTGGCTCCTACCTCGGTCCATCGTGGCACGGTGTACTTCTCGAACTTCGAGGACCAGCGGCTCTATCGGCAGGTCGGGCGGCGCCGACCCCGAGCCGATCACGCCCGACACCGGGGGCCGGCATCGCTACGCCGACGGTCGCGTCACGCCCGACGGCTCGCTCATGGTCTGCGTCCGCGAGCGGCACGAGGACGACGGGGTCGTGAACGAGCTCGTGGCCGTGCCGCTCGACGGGCGGTGACATCCGCGACGATCGTCGAGCGGCAGGGACTTCTTCTCGGCGCCGCGGATCGCTCCCGACGGCACGAAGCTCGCGTGGCTCTCGTGGGACCTGCCGTGGATGCCGTGGGACGGATGCGAGCTCTGGGTCGCCGACCTCGCGCCCGACGGCGCCGTCTCGAACGCCCGCCGGGTCGCCGGCGCCGACGGGGAGGAGGCGATCGTGCAGCCCGAGTGGAGCCCGTCGGGCGTGCTGCATCTTCGTCAGCGACCGCACGGGCTGGTGGAACCTGTACCGCGACGACGACGGCTCGATCACGCCGCTGCACCCGGCCGAGATGGAGTTCGGCGGACCGCTCTGGGACTTCGGCGCGTCGAACTTCGCGTTCCTCGACGACGGACGGATCGCGTGCCAGTTCGAGCGCGAAGGCGTCTCGCATCTCGGGATCCTGGACCCGGGCTCGGGCGAGCTGCTCGATCTCGACCTTCCGTACTCGGCGTTCGACTATCCCGTGGCTGCACGCTGACGGGTCCCAGCTCGTCTTCATCGGCGGCGGGCAGGCGATCCCGATGCAGGTCGTGTCGCTGGACTTCGCCTCCCGCGGGGTCGAGGTGCTCAGGGAGAGCCTCAGCATCGACGTCGATCCGTCGTTCTTCTCGACGCCTCGGACGATCGAGTTCCCGACCGAGGGCGGGCTCACCGCGTTCGCGCATCTTCTATCCGCCGCACAACCCGACCTACCTCGCGCCGGAGGGCGAACGGCCGCCCTTGATCGTGATGAGCCACGGCGGGCCGACCGGGCGAGTCGACGCCCGAGTTCGATCTGCGGAAGCAGTTCTTCACGAGCCGCGGGTTCGCGGTGGTCGACGTGAACTACGGAGGGAGCACCGGCTACGGGCGGGCGTACCGCCAGCGGTTGAACGGGAACTGGGGTGTGGTCGACACGATGGACTGCATCAACGCCGCCCGGTACCTCGTCGAGCGCGGGCGAGGCCGACGGCGACCGGCTGCTGATCCGGGGCGGGAGCGCCGGCGGCTACACGACGCTCTGCGCGCTGACGTTCCACGACGACTTCGCGGCGGGCGCCAGCTACTTCGGGATCTCCGACCTGGAGCCGTTCGCGACGGGTGACACGCACAAGTTCGAGTCGCGCTACGAGCACACCCTGGTGGGGCCCTTCCCCGACGCGCTCGATCTCTACCGGGCCCGCTCGCCGATCCACTTCGTCGACATGATCTCGTGCCCGATGATCCTGCTGCAGGGGGACGAGGACGAGGTCGTTCCCCCGGCCCAGTCCGAGGTGATGGTCGAGGCCCTCGCCGCCAAGGGGCTCCCGCATGCCTACCTGCTGTTCGAGGGCGAACAGCACGGGTTCCGCAAGGCGGAGACGATCCGCCAGGCGTACGAGGCCGAGCTGTCGTTCTACGCGCAGATCTTGGGGTTCGAGCTCGGGGATCCGATCGAACCCGTCGCGATCGTCGCGCGACCTGAGGGCCAACCGTCCCATGGGTGCCGGGTCCTCCGGCCTGCGAACCGGGGTCGGTCCTCCACCGAACATGTGGGAACGCCACCCGGAGGTTCTGACGATGACGAACGCGACCAAGTCCAAGGCTGCCCAGCAAGGTTCCAAGGCGGACCGCCGGCGGGAAGCGGAACGCCGGAGGCGCCAGCGCCGGCAGATGCTTATCGTCGTGTGGCGTCGCTCACCGTCGTCCGTCGTGATCGGCGCGATCGCCTTGAGCGGCGGCGACGACGATCGGGGGGGACGAGCCCGGCCCCGGCCGGTCACGTCACGATCGACCGCGCGCCCGGGCCACAGCTCGAGGTCGGCGACACGATCCCGGCGTTCACGGCACCGATGCTGGGCGGGGGAACGATGACCTGGGACGACTACCTGGGCACCCCGACGGTGCTCGCGATCTGGGCGCCCTGGTGTCCCGCACTGCCAGGCGGAGCTCCCGCGGCTGTCCGCGGGTGTCGACGCCCATCCGGGCGTGCAGATGGCCTCGGTCGCCACCGCGATCGGGCAGAACCCCGGTCCGACGCCTGAGGGGTACCTGGCCTCGCAGGGCCTGACGTTCCCGGTGGGTGTCGACGACGCCGCCATGACGATCCTTCAGGGGATGGGCGTCGCAGAGCTTCCCGACCACCTACTTCGTGGATCCGAGCGGCAAGGTCGTCGACGTCACGGTCGGTGAGGTGCCGGACGACCAGCTCAGCAGATCCTCGACGATCTGGCCGCCACGGCGTCGTGAGCGAGCGGGTCCGCGAACGGCCGGGCCTGCGGCCCGGCCGCTCGCGTGGAGAGGGGGCGCGTTCCTCTCACGGACGATCCTGGCATCGGCGGGTGAACGCGAGATGACGGTGACGGGACCGTCGACCGGAACCTTGCGCGAGACACGACAGCGCAACCCGCGTACCCTGCTTCCTGCGTATATCGGGGTTGACCGGGCTCGGCACGGGTCCGGCGGACACCATCTGTGCGCCTTTGAGAGAGGGGGTTTGCGCATGAGGAACGCGATGCGCTGGATCGCCGTGGTGGCGGTCCTCGGAGTGGTCGCGGCGGCGTGTGGCGGTAACGGCACGTCGGACGAGCCCACATCCGCTGGCACCGACCGGGACCGAGGTCCCGACCGGCGGCACGATCAACATGGCGGCCGTCGGCGACGTGAGTGCGGCGTTCGACCCCGCGAAGGAGTACTACCAGCTCTCCTTCGAGTTCTTCCGCTGCTGCCTGCTCCGCACGCTGTACGCCACGAACGGTCAGGAAGTCGCGCAGGGTGGTTCGGAGCTCCGACCCGACCTCGCGACCGGCGACCCGCAGGTGTCCGATGACGGCCTGACCTGGACGATGCGAGATCAAGCAAGGGCGTCCACTACGCGCCGCCGTTCGACAACGTGGAGATCACCGCCGGCGACTTCATCCGCGCGATGGAGCGCGAGGCCGACCCGGCGGCCAGCTCGGGCGGGTACAGCTTCTACTACTCGGCGATCGAGGGCTTCGACGACTTCGGGGCCGGCAAGGCCAAGACGATCTCCGGGCTTGACGGCGGTCGACGACTACACGCTCCAGATCACCGTGACCGAGCCCACGGGCGACCTCGGATGGCGCATTCGGCGATGCCGGCCGCCGCGCCGATCCCGCCGAGCGACGCCGGTCCTCTCGGTGCGGCCGAAGGCCACACGAAGGACTACGGGCGCTACCTCGTGGCCTCCGGTCCGTACATGTTCGAGGGCGCCGACCAGATCGACTACTCGGTGCCGGCCAAGGACCAGGAGCCGGCCTAGGGCTACATCCCCGGCCGCTCGATCGTCCTGGTCCGCAACCCCTCATGGGACCCGGCGACGGACGATCTCCGTCCCGCGTACGCGGACCGGCTCGAGACCGCGATCGGCGGTGAGGTCGAGGACCTCTACACCCAGGTGAGCACGGGCGACCTCGACTACGTCCTGGACGCGGCGCCACCGGCGAACGTCCTCAAGGACTACAGCACGAACCCCGACCTGCAGAGCCTGCTCTACATCCACCCGCAGAACGCGGTGAGCTACTGCGTCGATGAACCTGGCGCGTTCCTCCCTTCGACGACGTTCACGTCCGCAAGGCGGTCAACTGGGCCTGGAACAAGGCGGGTGGCCGTCAGCTGGCGGGTGGTCCGTTGGTCGGTGTGAACGCGGGGCACATCTTCCCCGACGGTCTGCTGAACAACGTCTTGAAGGACTACAACCCCTACGCGACTCCGGATGACTCGGGCGACGTCGAGAAGGCGAAGGCCGAGATGGCGCAGTCGAAGTACGACACGAACCAGGACGGCGTCTGCGACGCTCCCGAGTGCAGCGCGATCCTGGCGATCACCTCGACGACCCAGCCCGCGCCCAAGCAGGCCGCCGCTCATCAAGGAGACCCTGGCGGCGATCGGGCTCGAGATCGACATCAAGGCGCTCTCGACCACCACGATGTACGCGAAGTGCAACAACCTGCCTGAGGCCGTGCCGATCTGCCTCGCGGTCGGTTGGATCCAGGACTACCCGGACGCCTACACGTTCGGTCCGCCGTTGTTCGGCGGCTCGGACTTCGGTGCGCTCTACCCAGGGTGCTGCAACTACGACGCCCTGGGCGCCACGTCCGACTGAACTGAAGGACTGGGGCTACTCGGTCACCTCGGTTCCGAGCGTGGACGACAAGCTGTCGGCGTGCTCCGCGCTCGCCGTCGGCGACGAGCGGACGCAGTGCTGGGCCGACCTCGACAAGTACCTGATGGAAGAGGTCGTCCCGTGGGTGCCTCGGACGTTCCCGAACGCGACCGAGATCGTCTCGTCGAACATCGTCAACTTCAGCTACGACGAGTTCGGCGGTATGGCGGCGCTCGACCACCTCGCGACGAACCAGGGTTCGTCGTAACGGTCGACGGTCGATAGCAGCACCACGGATGGGGGCGGGCGACCGCCCCCATCCGCATGTCCGGACGTGACGTGAGGGATGCGGCGGTTCGGGGAGCGGGTCTCAGCCGCCGATCATCGACATGCTGCGAGCCGGCTGCACGAAGTCGTCGTGGTCGATGCGGTGGCCCGACCACTTCCGCCAGACGTCGCCCCGGATCAGATCCGCGAGCTCGTCATCTGAGGCGCCATCGCGCATCGGACCGCGGAGGTCAGTCTCCTCGAGGGCGAACAGGCACGAGCGCACCTGACCCTCTGCGGTCACCCGCAGCCGGTTGCATGTGTCGCAGAACGGCTCGGTGACGGCGGCGATCACGCCGATCCCACCCGGGACGCCGTCGGCGAACGCGTACGACGTCGCCGGCTCCGCTCCGTGCGACGTGGCCGCGAGCGGATACGTCGCGTCGATCGTTTCCAGGATGCGGGCGGCGGGCACGACCTTCGCGCGCTCCCACGCGTGCTGCGCGTCGAGCGGCATGTACTCGATGAACCGTACCTCGTAACCGGTCTCCCTTGACCAGCGCGCGAAGTCGACGACCTCGTCGTCGTTCGTGCCGCCGATCACCACGACGTTGATCTTGATCGGCGTGAGGCCGGCCGCCTCGGCCGCCTTCAGCCCGGCCAAGACCTTCGCGAGCCCGTCGCGACGCGTCATCTCCTTGAACCGGTGGCGCAGCAGCGAGTCGCACGACACCGTGGCGCGGTCGATGCCGGCCTCGGCGAGCGGCGCCGCGAGCGCGTCGAGGAGCACGCCGTTCGTCGTCAGGGACATGTCGAGATCGGGCCCCACTTCGCGGAACATCCTGACCAGGGTCGGCAGGTCGGCGCGCACGAGCGGCTCGCCGCCGGTCACCTTGATCGACCGGACCCCGAGCCCCACGAAGATCGACAGCAGCCGCGTGAGCTCCTCGAACGTGAGGATCTCCTCCTTGGGGAGCCAGGCCACGCCCTCGGCGGGCATGCAGTAGCTGCAGCGGAAGTTGCATCGGTCGGTGACCGACACCCTGAGGTCGTCGGCGACGCGGCCGAACGTGTCGAGGAGCGGTCCGTCGGCGGGCGCGGGTTGCGTGGGTGGGGTCCAGGGCATCGAACGCCCAGCGTACTCCCCGCGGCGGGAACGGACCATCGGACCACATGCGGTTCGCCGCCCCCTTCTGGCACGATAGGCGGCATGGACGCTCTGACCACCGCCGTCGTGACGGTGTCCGACGGGGTCACGCACGGAACGCGCGAGGACACGTCGGGCGACCTGGCCGAGTCGATCCTGGCGGCGGCCGGGTTCGAGGTCACGCGCCGGGTGGTCGTGCCGGACGAGCGCCCCGACATCGAGTCGATCCTCGAGTCGCTCGCCGCCGACCACGGTCTGGTCGTGACGACGGGAGGGACCGGGTTCGGCCCTCGCGACGTGACGCCCGAGGCGACCCGGGCCGTGATCGATCGAGAGGCGCCAGGGCTCGCGGAGCTGATGCGCTCGGTCGGGCTCGCCGCGACCCCGCTCGCCGCGCTGTCGCGCGCGGTCGTCGGGAGCCGCGGCCGCACCCTGATCGTGAATCTGCCGGGGTCCCCCAGGGGTGTGGAAGAATCGCTCGAGGCGATCATGCCCGTGCTGCCGCACGCGGTGGAGCTGCTGGGAGGGGCGACCGGTGCCCACCCGACCGGGCACGGTGACCCCCCCCGGGAGCCGGCGGTGGCCGCCCGGGCGCTCGACCACTTCGGGACGCGAGGCCTCGGCGATCGCGTCGAGGCGACCGCGGTCAAGGTGATCGGCGAGCCGCCATGCCGTGTCGGCGCGCGGATGACGATCGAAGACGCCGGGCCGGTCCACGGGACGCTGGGCTGTGCGGAATTCGACGCCGGCGCGGTGGACGCGGCCGCTGACGTCGCCGCGTCGGGCGAGCCGCAGACGCGGGTCCTCCACCACGACCTGGGCGACATCGAGGTCTACTTCGAGCCGATCCGCGAGGCGCCGCATGCCGTGATCGTCTCGGCCACCGACGTCGCGCGGATCCTGACCGGGCATCTGCGCGCCCTCGGCTTCGAGCCGGTGCTCGTGGAGCCCCGAGCGGAGCGGCTCCTGGCCGGCGAGACGGCGATCGGGACCCTCGACGCGGTGGCCGTGATGGGTCGGGACGTCGTGCTCTTCACTGACCACGATGCGCCGGACGTGACCGAGAACCTCGCGACCGCTCTGGCGTCATCCGCCCGCTTCATCGGCGTGATGGGGTCACGCCGTCACGTCGGGCACTACGTGGACGAGCTCCGCGGACTCGGGTTCGGGGACGAGCAGCTCGCGCGGATCCGCTCGCCGCTCGGGCTCGATCTCGGAGGTCGCCGCCCGGAGGAGATCGCCCTCTCGATCGCCGCGGGCGTCGTCGCCGACGCCAACGTCCGTGAGGGCGGGTGGCTCGACCGATGACGAGGGCTCCAGCGCCCGACGGGACCTGAGTGTCGACCCACGGAGCGTCACCATCTCGGAACGGGTTCAGGGTCGTCGTCGCCCTCGCCGTCGCGGTCGGCGCGCTGGCGATCGCCGCGTCGCGTCCGCCACCGACACCGATCGATCCGGCGACGCTCCCGCCGAACGTGATCCTGATCGTCACCGACGACCAGACGTACGACAGCCTGCCGTCGGATCCGGCGGCGATGCCCTGGCTCCAGTCGCAGATCTTCGATCCCGCTGGGCGGTGGCTGTGGTTCCCACAGGCGTTCCTCAGCACGCCCCTGTGCTGTCCCTCGCGCGCGACGATCCTGTCCGGCGGCTACGCGCACCACACCGGGGTCGAGGGGAACGGCGACGGCGTCAACTTCGACGAGTCCGACACCCTCGCCACCCGGCTCGACGCCCAGGGCTACGAGACCGCGCTGGTCGGCAAGTACCTGAATGAGTACCCGTGGGCGCGAGGGCCGTACATCCCTCGCGGCTGGGACCGGTGGGTCGCCAAGCGCAACACCGACAAGGGCACGACCTACGAGAGTTACAACCTGATCGATCAGGGCGTGCCGCTGTTCGTGGGTGACTATCCTGGCGGATACGCCACCGACCGGCTCGGCGACTACGCGATCAACTTCGTGCGGGCGCAGCCGAGCGACAGGCCGTACTTCCTCTACTTCGCGCCGAGCGCCCCCCATGCCCCCTGGATCCCCGCCGAGCGGGATCGAGGCAGCTTCGCCGGCGTCCGGGTCCCCATGGCGCCCCGGCGCGCGATGGATCACGTGCGTGGCACGGCCCCGTGGGTGCGCGACCTCCGGCCGATCGACGCCAGGTTCGCGGTGCAGCTGCGGCGCTGGCGGCGCCGCGAAGCCGAGACCCTGCTCTCGCTCGACGACACGCTCCGGAGGATCGTCGACGAGGTGCGGGCGCGGGGCGAGCTTCGGCGTACCGTCATCATCTTCATGACGGACAACGGCTGGTCCTTCGGGCAGCATCGCTGGGTGGGCAAGCGCTGCCCGTACGACCCGTGCATCCGCACCCCACTCGCGATCCGCTCGCCGTGGATCGACGCGGCGACGGTGGATCAGCTCGTGTCGAACGTCGACATCGCCCCCACGATCGCCGCACTGGCGGGCGGCACGTCGCCGATGCACGACGGCATCAGCCTGGCACCGTTCATCACGGGCGACACGACTCGCGAGATCCCCCGAGACGGCATCCTCATCGAATGGGCGGGCGATGCCGAGGTCCCGCCCTGGCAGGGCGTGCGCACCCCGAACTTCGCCTACATCGAGACGGAGGGGGGGTGGGTCGAGCTGTATGACGTCGGCGGGGTGCTCGGACCTCCGGACCCGTGGCAGCTGGACAACCGAGCCCGCGATCCCCGGTACGCCGACGTGCGTGACGAGCTGGCCGCGCGCCTCGACGTCCTCCTCCTTGCGGGGCAACCGCACGGGTAGACTCCAGCATCGTGGAGCGACGACCAGGCCCCATCATCCGCCCGGCTTCGCCTCGCCGTCCCTCCCGCCAGCAGGTCGCGAGGCGCCGCGCCTTCCTGGCGATCGTCGTGGTCGTAGCGCTCTTCCTCGTCTGGCAGTTCTGGCCGGCGGGCGGCTCGGGCACGGACGCGACGAGCCCGTCCAAGCCGGGCAAGGGGAACGGCGGCGGTCAGGGTGGGCACGGCAACGGCCCGGACAGCGTCGGCGCGATCGTGCCCGGTGAGAACCCGATCCAGCACGTGATCTTCATCGTCAAGGAGAACCGCACCTTCGACCACTATTTCGGGACCTACCCAGGCGCCGACGGAGCGACGGAGGGCGGGACCCTCACGTGCACCGGTACCGGATGCGTGCCCGGTCCGACCGTGCAGCTGGAGCCGGCACCGTACATCCAACCGCACGACATCACGCACGGCTTCTCGTCGGGGCTGTACGCGATCAACGGCGGCGCGATGAACGGGTTCAATATCATCGGCGAGGGGCAGGATCTGTCGGGCTACGTGCAGCACTCGCGCAAGACGCTGCCGAACTACTGGGCGTACGCCGATCGGTTCGTGCTGGCCGACCGGTTCTTCACCTCGATGTACGGCCCGACGTTCCCCGAGCACCTCTACACGG
This sequence comes from uncultured Actinomycetes bacterium, assembly GCA_963816275.1. GTDB lineage: Bacteria > Actinomycetota > UBA4738 > UBA4738 > HRBIN12 > JAOUEA01. The sequence goes on along the minus strand of CAWFJU010000008.1, from coordinate 63,912 downwards.
TGGCCGCGCAGTCGTACGGCATCATCGACAACAAGACGAACGCCGACACGACCGGTAACTACTGCGACGACCCGCTCGAGTACACGAAGCGGTTCCCGATGAGCGAGCTGTCCGGCGACGACATGTCGCGGATCATGAGGCTCGAGGAGGACATCACGAAGGAGGTCCCCGACCAGCTCTACCGGATCGCGAGCTACTGGGAGGACACGCGCACCTGCATCAACATCAAGGTCCTGCCCGACAAGCTCGAGGCCGCCGGGATCAGCTGGAAGTACTACGCGCGCCCCGACGTCTGGATGAACGGGCTCCAGTCGATCCGGCATGTGCGGTTCGGCCCGATGTGGGACAAGGTCGTCGATCCCGACTCGTTCATCGGCGACGTGCAGTCGGACGATCTCCCCGAGGTCTCATGGCTGATCCCGCCCGAGGGACTGAACGAGCACCCCGGCGAGGGCGTGAACGTCTGCGCGGGCGAGAACTGGACCGTCGAGCAGATCAACGCGGTGATGAAGAGCGACGCATGGCCCTCGACCGCGATCGTGCTGATCTGGGACGACTTCGGCGGGTTCTACGACCACGTGAAGCCGCCCCACTACGACATCATGGGCCTAGGCCCGCGCACGCCGGCGCTCATCATCTCGCCCTGGGACCGGCAGGGCGACAACCCCGACGGCGGGTACATCGACCACACCACCTACGAATTCTCGTCGGTCCTGAAGTTCATCGAGGACCTGCATGGACTGAAGCCACTGACCGACCGCGACGCGCAGGCGAATCCGCTCCGCGGCGCCTTCGACTTCACGCAAGAGCCCCGGCTCGATCCCCTCGTGCTGCAGCCACGCGACCCCTGCCCGGCCTGACGACGCCCCGTGCTCAGACGGCCGCGGGCTCGACCCAGCCGACGTCGGGCAGGCCCGCCGCGATCTGCTCGCGCCAGAACGCCTGCCCGTCCTCCGGCAGCGTATAGATCGGGTCGAAGTAGACATACTCGCGTGACAGCGCAGCCGGGTCATCGAACTCGATCCCGGTCCGATAGTTCTTCGTCCAGGTCGAGATGCCCTTCGTGCGGTCGTACTCCTTCAGCATGTGTACCCAGCGCTTGCCCACGAACGGCACGTCGCAGATCACGCGGGGGGTCGCGAACCCGGGCATGTATCCGAGGAGGGCGAACTGTAGGTCCTGGGCCTCGCCGACCGACGTCCGCCAGTGCTCGGCGTTCGGGATCATGTCGCACATGTAGAAGTAGTACGGCATGATCTTCGCGTGATCGAGGAGCATGAAGCAGAGCTCCAGGAGATCGGCGGGTGAGGTGTTCACGCCGCGCAGGAGCACCCCCTGGTTGCGGACGTCGCGGAACCCGGAGTCGAGCACCATGCGGGCCGCCTGACCCACGAGCGGGGTCACCTGCTGCGCGCAGTTCACGTGGGTGTGGACGGCGATGTCGACGCCCCGGCCGACGGCCGTCTCGCCCATCCGTGCGAAGGCGGCCTTCACATCGTCCTGCAGGAAGTGCTGAGGGATGCCCATCAGGCCCTTGGTGGCGATCCGGATGTCGCGGATGTTCTCGATGTCGAGGAGCTTCATGACGAAGTCCTCCAACCGCTTGATCGGGACGTTCGCCATGTCGCCACCCGAGACGACGACGTCGCGGACCTGCGGGGTCGTGCGGAGGTAGTCGAGCATCAGCTCCCAGCGCTCGTTCTGCTTGATCTCGAATTTGTACTTGAGCACCTGCAGGGTGTCGTTGCCGACCAGGTCCATCCGGGTGCAGTGGCCGCAGTACTGCGGGCACGTCGGGATCAGCTCGGCGAGGACCTTGGTCGGGTACCGATGGGTGAGGCCCTCGACGGCCCACATGTCGGCTTCGTGCAGCGAGTCGCGGGAGGCCATCGGATGGCTGGCCCACTCGGTCTCGCGCTCGGAGAAGGCGGGGGCCATGTACCGGCGCACGCGGTCCGCGCGCAGGTCCGTCTCCTGCATCGTGTTGAGCATCTGCGGGGGGATCAGCATCGACATCGTGGCGCGCTCCTGCTGATCGCGTTCGATATCGGCGAGGAGATCGTCGGTGAGGAAGTCCCCCAGGGCCTCCTTGAACTCCTTCAGGTTCTTGACGGAGTGGGCCCGCTGCCACTGGGCGCTCTCCCATTGTTCCTTCGACACGTCCCGATACCCGGGGAGCCGGGTCCAGTCGGGTTCCACGAACGGGCGCTCGAGCGGGTAGTGGAACGGCTGATCTTCGGCCGCGTGGGCGTGCACCTCACGGTGGGCCGGTCGGTCGGTCGAGGACGTCGGCAGGGACTCCACGCTCATGCGCGCACCTCCAGGGGTCTGATCGGCCGCTTCCGGACCCGAGGCGGCGTCACGGCAGGCGGAAGGACGTTCAACGGTGAGAATCAATCATACCCGTGAAACGTCCGGCTGAACCAGAGGTACACCGAAGGATGTTCGGTTCCCGGGGTCAGCGACGGCCGCGACCACGGCCGCCCTGCTGGGCCCCGTCGCGCCGTGGGCGACGCTCGATCTTGATCTCGGGTCCCTGCTTCGGCAGACGGGCGCGCATCGGCGCGTGGCCCGTGCGCTCGAACCTGACCATCACGTGATCGGGGAACTGCTGGCGGTCGGTTTCGCGCCATCCTGCGGCGATCAGGTGCTTCAGGCGGTTCGACGCGGTCTTGCGGAGCTTGTCGGTGCCCGGAACGCGGACGTACAGACGTTCGTGGGTGACTTCCTTGTAGTCGGCCATCGTCGCAACAGGGTAGCAGGGTCACGACGGGGTCCGGCCCGGCGAGGCGGCCGGCTTCAGGACCCGTGGGGCGCCGCCGATATCGAGGGGAGTATGGGGGCTCCATCGGGCGGCGGGGACGCCGTACTGGCCGCCGTCGCCTTCGCGACCGAGCGTCTGCTCGGCGCCGAGGCCTGGTCGGAACGGCTCGACGAGGTGCTGGCGCACCTTGGCGCCGCCGCGGGCACCGACCGCGTGAGCTGCTACCAGAACGTGCGGGACCCGGCCGGGCGCCTCTGGATGGATCTGCGTTCGGAATGGGACGCGCCGGGTGTCCCGCAGGTCTTCGAGGACCCGGGCAACCATCTCCATCCGTACGCGCCCCACTTCCTCCGGTGGATCGAGATCCTCTCGCACGGCGGTCTCGTGAACGAGATCGTGGGGGAGCTCCCGGCCGTGGAGCGAGATCTGCTCGAGAGCGAGCACGTCGTGTCCGTCCTCGCGGTCCCGGTTCGGAGCGGCGGGGAATGGTGGGGGTTCCTGGCGTTCGACGATTGTCACCGCCCGCGTCGGTGGACCGAGAGCGAGATCGACGCGCTCCGTGCGGTCGCCGGGGCACTCGGGGCGGCGCAGGAGCGGGACCTCGTGGTCGAGACCCGCCGGTTCACCGAGGAGCAGTATCGATCGATGATCGAACACGGCCCGGCCGTGACGTACATCGACGGCCCCGACGAGACGGCGTCCACGATCTTCATCAGCCCTCAGGTCGAGGCGCTGCTCGGGTTCACGCAGGAGGAGTGGACCTCCGACCCCGGTCTGTGGCCGCGTCTGCTGCATCCCGACGACAAGGCGCGCGCGATCTCCGAGAACGAGCGGCACAACGAGACCGGCGAGCCGTTCCGCCTCGAGTACCGGATGTTCCACAAGGACGGTCACGTGGTCTGGGTGCACGACGAGGCCGCCATCGTCCGCGACGAGCGCGGCATGCCCCGCTTCTCGCACGGCGTGATGATGGACATCTCCGAGCGCAAGCAGGCCGAAGATCGCGTCGCGTTCCTGACGTATCACGACTCACTAACGAGTCTCCCGAGCCGGTCGATGTTCGAGGAGTTGCTGGAGCTCTCGATCGCGCGGGCGCGCCGGCACGACGGCGCGGTGGCGGTGGTCTGCGTCGACATCGACGACTTCCGGCTCGTGAACGACTCGCTCGGACACCAACAGGGTGACGAACTGTTGAGGATGGTCGCCGACCGGCTCCGCGAAGCGACGCGCGAGACGGATCTGGTCGCCCGGCGTGGTGGCGACCAGTTCCTGATGCTGCTCTCCGACCTCGAGCGCGAGGGCGCCGCCGAGATGGACGGCGCGATCCTGCGGGCCGAGGGGGCGGCACAGCGGGTGCAGGAGGCGCTGGCCGCCCCTTTCGTGGTCGCCGGGACGGAGCTGTACGTGTCGGTGAGCATGGGGATCAGCCTCTTCCCGCAGGACGCGGAGGACGCGGGGTCGCTCCAGCGGAACGCGGAGGCGGCGATGTACGAGAGCAAGAAGGCCGGCCCCGCCGGGTTCGTGGTCTCGTCGCTCGGCGCGTTCGACTCGGCGGCCAAGCTGCAGTTCGTCACCCGGCTCCGTAAGGCCGTCGAGAGCCAACGGTGGACGCTCCACTATCAGCCGATCGTGGAGCTCGATACCGGCGCGATGCGAGGGGTCGAGGCCCTGATCCGATGGATCGAGCCCGACGGGACCATGGTGCCGCCGAACGAGTTCATCCCGCTCGCCGAAGAGCTCGGCCTGATCGAGTTGATCGGCGACTGGGTGGTGCGCGAGCTCGTGTACCAGGCCGTGGCATGGCGTGAGCTCGACATGCACCTCGAGATCGGGTTCAACCTGTCGCCGCGTCAGTTCTGGCAGCCCGACCTCGCCCAGCGGGTGTTGAGCCGGATCGTGGACGGCGGGGTGGATCCGTCCACGGTGCTCGTCGAGATCACGGAGACCTCCGCGATGATGGATCCCGACCGGGCTCAGCAGGTGCTCTGGGACCTCCACGAGGGCGGCCTCCGCATCGCGATCGACGACTTCGGGACGGGGTATTCGTCCCTATCACGGCTCCGGGAGATGCCGGTCGACGTCTTGAAGATCGACCGGTCGTTCGTCCGGGATCTGGACAGCGACCCGCAGGCCGCGAGCATCGTCTCGGCGTTCCTGCAACTGGCGAATGGCCTCGAGATGGAGACCCTCGCCGAGGGGATCGAGACCGAGGCTGAACTCGCGTTCCTGCGTGAGCACGGATGCCGGCTCGGTCAGGGGTTCCTGTTCGCACGGCCGGTGCCGCCCGAGGAGATCATCGCGTACGCGTTCGGTGGCGTGCCGCTCCCTTCGGGGATGCGGACGGGCGACCCGACCGCGGCCCGCTAGCCGACCGTCGCGTTCGAGGAGCCGTCGCGGACGGCGTCGATGATCGCGTCCGCGTCGATGCCTGCCCACGCCCGGAGTTCCTCGGGTGTGCCGGACCCGGGCATCTCGCGAACCGCCAGCTTCGTGACCCGGCCAGAGATCGGGCCGGTCGCGGCGAGCGCGTCGAGCACGGCGTCGCCGAGACCGCCTTCGACCCGGTGATCCTCGACGACCACCAGGTGCCCGGTGGCCGCGAGAGCCGCACGCAGGGCCTCCGCGTCGATCGGCTTCACCGAGTAGGCGTCGATCACGCCCACCCGGACCCCTTCGCCCGCGAGCCGGTCGGCGGCCTCGAGGCATTGGATCAGGGTGACGCCGGCGCCCACCAGCGTCGCGAGGTCGTCCTCGGAGGAGCGGAGGGTCTTGCTCCCGCCGATCGGGAACTCGTCGTCGGGCCCGTACAGGCACGGGGTCTTCTCGCGGGTGGTCCGGAGGTAGGAGATCCCGTCGAGGTCGCACATCGCCGTGACGAGCTTGACGGTTGCGTGGCCGTCGGCCGGGTAGAGCACGGTGGAGCCGTTGAGCGCCCGGAAGAAGGAGAGGTCCTCCACCGCCATCTGGGACGGGCCGTCCTCTCCGATCGAGACCCCGGCGTGCGACCCGCAGATCCGTAGATCTGCCCGGCTGATGGCCCCCATCCGCACCGTGTCGGCGGCCCGTGTCAGGAACGCACCGAACGACGCGGCGAAGGCCGTCTTGCCGAGCGCCTGGAGTCCGGTCTGCACGCCGACCATGGATTGCTCCGCGATGTAGAGCTGGATGAAGCGGTCGGGGGCGACGGCCTCCACGTCCTCGGTGTAGGTCGAGTTGCCGACCTCGCCGTCGAGCACGACCAGATCGGGGCGGTGGCCAGCGAGCCAGGCGAGCGTCTCGCCGAACGCCTTGCGCGTCGCGATGCCGTCCGGGTACGTGGGGGCGGGCGTCGCGTGCAGCTCGCCGGCGATCAGTGGCTTGTAGTCCTCGTGCATCGGCGGCGTGACGACGATCGACCTGATCCCGCCGAGTTCCTCGATCGCCGGTCCTTCCTGCTCGGCGGGGACCGCCTTCCCGTGCCATCCCTCCTTGTTCGCGAGGAACGACACCCCGTGGCCCTTCTCGGTGCGAGCGATGATCAGGGTGGGTCGGTCGTCGGCGGTCGCGGCGGTGTACGCGTGGTCGATCGCGGCGACGTCGTGGCCGTCGATCTCGATCGAGGACCACCCGAAGGCCTGAGCGCGGCGCGCGAAGAGGTCGGCCTGCCACTCGTGCATCGTCGGTCCGCGCTGGCCGAGCCGGTTGAGGTCGAGGATCGCGGTCAGCGAGCCGACCTCGTGATACGAGGTAGCCTCCATCGCCTCCCACACGGAGCCCTCGGCCATCTCGGAATCCCCGAGCAGCACCCACACGCGGCCGGGGGCCCCGTCGAGCCGCATCGCGAACGCCATGCCGAGGCCCACGGCGAGGCCCTGTCCGAGCGAGCCGCTCGCCACGTCGATCCACGGGAGCTCCGGCACGGGCGCGGGGTGCCCCTGGATCGGCGACCCCATCCTGCGGAGCGAGAGGAGCTGGTCGTCATCGATCGCGTCGATGGCCTTCAACGCGGCGTAGAGCGCCGGGGCAGCGTGCCCCTTCGACATGACGAACCGGTCGTTCGCGACGTTCCGGGGGTCGGCGACATCGGTGCGCAAGTGGTCGGCGTACAGGACCGCCAGGAGATGGGCGCACGACAGCGATGAGGTCGGGTGACCGGATCCTGCCGCGGTCGTGCAGCGGATGCTGTCGACCCCGATCTGCGCGGCGAGGTCGTTCCAGAGCTGGATGCGGTCGTCCATCGTTCTCCCCGTGTCGTGTCCGTGACGGCGCACCAGCCTACCGCCGCCACCAGGCTCCTACCGGGCCGCCTATCCTCCGCGCTCGGGTCGCGGTGACCGGTCTGGCGCACCGCGTCGGGGCGTTCGACGGCGCGTTCGACCTGTAGTCTCGATGGGTATATGACCTCGAAACTCCCCTCGTTCCGTGACCTTGGCGTGTCCGACGCCGTGATCGACGTTCTCGCCGCCCGCGGGATCGAGGAGCCCTTCCCGATCCAGGCGATGGTGATCGAGGACGCGACCGAGGGCCGCGACACGCTCGCGAAGTCGAAGACGGGATCGGGCAAGACCCTGGGGTTCGCGATCCCCATCGTGGAACAGCTCGACCCGGACCACGATCGTCATCCGGAGGCGCTGGTCCTCGTGCCTACCCGCGAGCTCGCGACCCAGGTCAAGGACGACTTCACCGATATCGCCAAGGCGATGCGGCTCCGCGTGAAGGCCGTCTACGGCGGCACGAACGTGAAGGAGCAGGCGAAGGGGGCCGACAAGGCGCACATCCTCATCGCGACGCCGGGACGGCTCGACGACCTCGTGGAGCGACGGCTCGTGGACCTGCGGGCCGTCAGGATCTTCGTGCTCGATGAGGCCGACCGGATGCTCGACATGGGGTTCCAGCCGCAGGTCGATCGCATCGTGCGCCACCTCCCGAAGGATCGGCAGACGATGTTCTTCTCGGCCACGCTCGATGGTGCGGTGGGTCGCATCGCCGAGGTCTACACGCGGAACCCGGTTCGCCACGAGATCGAGTCCGAGGGCCAGACGGTCGAGGAGGCCAACCACCGCTTCGTGCCAGTCGACGCCCACGGCAAGCTCGCCAAGCTGATCGAGCTTGCGCGGGCCGAGGAGGAGGCCGGGCTCACGCTCGTGTTCGTGAACACGAAGCGGCACGTCGAAACGCTCGCCCGGCAGCTCCGCAACGAAGGCGTGCCGACCGTCACGATGCACGGCGACATGACGCAGCAGGCTCGTGAGAAGGCGCTCCAGCGCTTCGAGGACAAGCACGTGGGCGTCCTGATCGCCACCGACGTCGCCGCGCGCGGTCTCGACCTCGACGACATCACGCTCGTCGTGAACTACGACCCTCCGCAGGACGACAAGGGCTACGTCCATCGGGTCGGTCGCACGGCCCGCGCCGGGCGTGCCGGGACGAGCGTCACGTTCGTGACCCCCGACCAGCTCGGCGATGTCAGCCGCATGGCGGCGAGGCTCGATCTCCACGCGGAGTTCGAGCTCGAAGGGATGAAGGTCGCGCCGCCGCGGACGGTGTTCAGCGGGAGTACCCGGGGTCGCCGGAGCGGCCTCAGCCGCCCGAAGCGCCGGCGCTAGGCGGGCCGCTCGCCGTCGACGAGGGTGAGCGCGCTCCGTCGGTGGAGCGCGAGGATCTCCACGGGCGGCACGGGGCGCGAGAAGAGATACCCCTGCCCCATCTCGCAGCCGCGATCGACGAGGCATCGACGTTCCTCCTCGGTCTCGATCCCCTCCGCCTGGGGCGTCATCCCCAGGTTCGTCGCGAGCGAGATCATCGCCGACACCATGCTGCCCGCGTTGCGGTCCCGGTCGATGTCGCGGACGAAGGATCGATCGATCTTCAGAACGTCGACCGGCATGTGCTTGAGCCGAGCCAGCGACGAGTACCCGGTGCCGAAGTCGTCGAGCGCCAGCCGCAGCCCACGGTCGTGCATCTCTCGCAGGATCTCAACGGTGCGGTCCGGGTCGGTCATCGCGGTCGACTCGGTGATCTCGACGGTGACCCTCGTGGGATCCATCCCGGCGATCACGAGCGGTGACACGATGCGGTCGACGAGCTCGGGCTGCCAGAGCTGCCGCGGCGAAAGGTTGAATCCGATCTCGAGGGTCAGGCCCTCGGCACGCCACATCGCGTCCTGACGGCAGATCTCCTCGAGTACCCAGTCCCCGATCGCCTCGATCAGCCCCATCTCCTCGGCGAGGGGGATGAACTCGCCCGGCTGCACCAGGGCACCGCTCGGTTCCGGCCACCGGATCAACGCCTCGACGCCGAACATCCTGCCGGTCGCGAGCTCGATCAGCGGCTGATAGTGCAGGGTCCACTGCTTCTGTTCCACGGCCTTGCGGAGCTGCGTCGACAACGAGAGGCGGGTCATCGCGTCGGCATCGTCCGCGGTATGCACGACGTAGCCTCCGGGGCTCGCCTTCTTGCTCCGGAACATCGCCGTATCCGCGTTCTTCAACAGCTCGGTCGCGTCATCGGCGTCGAGCGGGAACACGCTGATCCCGAAGCTGGCCGTCAGGTAGAGCTCGGTGTCCCCGACCAGGAACGGCTCCTTCAAGGACTGCTGCGCCCGGACGGCGATCGACTCCGCCACGATCGCGGCGCCGTCCTGGCCTCCCGGCATCGGCGGCGTCCGGTCGATGTCCGCGAGCAGGAGCAGGAACTCGTCGCCACCGGGACGGCACACGAGGTCGGTCTCTCTGGTCGCGTACCGCAGCCGGACGGCGAGCTGCTCGATCAGGGCGTCGCCCGCCTCGTGCCCGAGCGAGTCGTTCACGAGCTTGAAGTTGTCCAGGTCTATCGAGACGACGCCGACCCCGAGATCGTTGCGACGGGCGCGCGCGAGGGCCAGACCGAGGAGTTCGTCGAACATCGCGCGGTTGGGCAGGCCCGTGAGTTTGTCGTGATACGCGAGGTAGGCGATCTGCGCCTCCGCCGCCTTGCGCTCGGTGATGTCGAGCATCACGCCTTGGATCAACTGCGGGAGGCCATCGCCGTCGGGGAGCACGATGGCCGAGTCCCGGAACCACACGATGCGGCCGTCTCGCCCCACGAGCCGGTACTCGAAGACGAACGGCGCGCCGGATTCGCGGCCGCGGAGATAGGTCGCCACGGCCTCGTCGCGGTCGTCCGGATGGAGCAGGTTCGCCCACAGATCGGGGTCGTCGATGTACTCCTGTGGGGTCACGCCGAGGAGCTCGTGGATCTGCGGACTCACGTATGTCGTGCTCATCTCCGCGTCGGCGAGGTCCACGTACACGATCGCGGGGATCTGTTCGACGAGGGCGCCGTACTTCGTCTGGGTCTCCTCGAGCTCGCGTCGGGCGAGCGTCAGTTCCGTCACGTCGAGCATCAACCCGAGCCAGATAGCGCGGCGCGCCGTCGTCCCCGAGGACCAGGATCGAGTCCTCGCGGATCCAGCGCACGCGTCCATCTCTATGGAACGCGCGGTACTCGACGTGGTACGGCTCGCCCATCGCCGCCGAGCGCTCGCTCTCGGCGACGACACGCTCGAGGTCGTCGGGATGCACGGTCGCTTCCCAAGCGGGGAGGCGGCCGCGCCACTCCTCGCGGGTGATACCGAGGAGCGGTTCGATCGCGGGACTGACGTCGACCAGGCCTTCGTGGTCACCCACGCCGTCGAGGTAGATCGCCGCGGGAAGGCGGTCGATCAGACCCCGGTAGCGCGCTTCCAGGTCCTCGTACCTGACCTCCAGCGGCACCTCGTGTTCCTCGACGCCGGACGCGAAGAAGCCGCCCTGTGCCGTCCAGGTGGCCGCGGCTCCCGTCTCGTACTCGTTCAAGGTCAAGGGGCGATACCCGACTGTCGGTAGTCCCCCCAGTTGTCGGCTGCGGCGGAGCCGTTCTTGAACGTCGCGGGGCGAGGCGACCGGCCGTCACCGTCGGGTCAGCAGCCCGTCTCGTCGGGCAGGAGCGGCCTGAAGACGAGCCCGTACGCCGTCCCGGCGCTCGTCCACGGCGTGAGCTCGTTCGTGCCGGCCGCGAGCTGGCTGGAGCGTGTCGGTCCAGTCGGTGCCGGCCGCGACCCCGCAGCGGTAGCCCCCACCGGCGTCCTCGCCGAAGGTAGCGAGCGGCGGATCGCAGCGGCCACGCGACCTTCTGCTGTGGGAGCTGGGCGTCGCGGCGGACGTCGCCCACGTAGACGCGGGAGCCGGTGGGCGCGTAGGTCGACATCTCCCCGAGCGAGCCGGCGGGCAGCCAGCTCTGGAGGTCACCGAGCTGCTGCACGAACGACGACAAGGCCACGCGAGCATCGCATTCCTTCTGGGACATCGCATCGGGGCACTTGCCGTCGAACATCCCGAGGGCGTAGACGCCGAACGAGTTGGTGGACCCGTTCACCGAGATCGTGAAGGTCGTGGTGGCGGCGTCCGCATCACCATGGTGCTTCCCATGTCGACCATGTCGTGATCGGTGTCGAGGCCGGCGTCGATCGCCGCCTGCAGGATCGCCTGGACCCCGTCTTCAGACGACCGGCTGCGTCTGCACGGACGGGAGGGCGGGGGGAGGGTAGATCTCGATCTGGGGACCCGGCGTGATGATCGCTCCGTCACCGTAGAGACTGTACCTCGGGATCGACCGGCAGGCTGGTACTCCGGAGCGGTGAACCCCCGCCGGTGGCGACGCGGAGCACGAGCTGGTCGGCGCCGGTCGGATGCTCGATCGCCACCGTCGCTGGCGCCGGGTCGAGGAGCTGTCGGCGCACGCGGCGGCGAGCAGGGCCACGAGGCGACGAGCGGCGATGGAGCGGAGTTCATGTGGATCCTCCTGTCCGCATTGTCGCGCCGTTCGACGCTCGGAGGGGCATCGGTTCCCGTCGGCGAGCGAGTACTCGAACGGTACTGCTCGCATCGTGACGGCCACGATGCGAGCACTCCGCAAGACCGCCCGCGTCCCCGGCGCCGAGCTGGTCGAGGTGCCGGTCCCCGAGCCCGGCGAGGACGAGGTGCTCGTCCGCGTCCACGGCGCCTCGATCTGCGGCACCGATCTCCACATCTTCGACTGGAACGAGTGGGCGGAGCAGCGGATCCGCAGGTGCCGATGACGTTCGGCCACGAGGTGGCGGGCACGGTCGAGGCCGTGGGCGACGAGGTGCACCACCTGCAGCCGGGGGCGTTCGTGGCGGCCGAGACGCACATCGCGTGCGGCCACTGCTCGACCTGCCGGACGGGCCGCGCGCACATCTGCGAGAACCTCCGGATCCTCGGGCGTGGACATCGAAGGCGCGTTCGCCGACTACGTCGTCGCTCCCGGCGCAGAACGCGTGGGTCGTGGGCGAGGGGATCGACCCCGACGTGGCCTCGATCATGGAGCCGTTCGGCAACGCGGTGCACGCCGCCTTCGGAACCGGGGGCGGCGAGGACATCGCGACGAACCCGGTCGCGGTGATCGGCTGCGGTCCGATCGGGCTGTTCGCGGTCGCGATCGCGCGATCGCTCGGCGCGTGGAAGGTGGTCGCGATCGAGCCGAACGACGTACCGGCGCGCGAAGGCCGCCGAGATGGGCGCCGACGTGCTCGTCGACCCGCTCGACGAGGACCCGGTCGAGGCGGTGCTGGACGCTGACGAACGGGGACCGGCGCAGAGGTCGTGCTGGAGATGAGCGGGAACGCGCGGGCGATCGATCAGGGCACGCGGATGCTGGCGCGCGGCGGCCGGATGTCGCTGCTGGGCCTGCCCGACGGCTCCGTGACGCTCGACCTGAACGATCAGGTGATCTTCAAGGAGGCGCGGCTCCAGGGCATCACCGGGCGCGAGATGTTCCGGACGTGGCAGCAGACCGACGACGCTGCTCTCGACGGGCCGCGTCGACGTCGCGCCGGTATCACGCACCGGTTCCCGCTGGAGGCGTTCGAGGAGGCGTTCGCGACGACGGCGTCGGGCCGGTCGGGCAAGGTCATCATGTTGCCAGGAGGCTGAGATGGGGGCGCTCGACTACCTGAAGGACGAGCTCGCGACGCTGCAGGACGGCGGGCTCTGCTCCACCCTCGGACGCTCGAGGGGATGACGGGCGCGCGCGCCCGTTTCGACGGGCGCGACGTGATCAACCTCGCGTCGAACAACTACCTGGGCCTGGCGAGCCATCCTCGGATGAACCGCGCGGCCGCCGACGCGGCGCTCCGGCTCGGCGCCGGCAGCGGCGCCGTGCGCACGATCGCCGGCACGATGTCGCTCCACCATGAGCTCGAGGAACGGTTCGCTGCCTTCAAGCATGCGGAGTCGGCGCTGATGTTCCAGTCGGGCTTCACGGCGAACGCGGGGACGGTCGCGGCGATCCTCTCGAAGGAGGACGTGATCGTCAGCGACCGGCTGAACCACGCCTCGATCATCGACGGCGCGCGATTGTCGCGGGCCGAGATCGAGGTGTTCGACCATCGGGACGCGGATCACGCCGACCGGTTGCTGACCGAGACGGCGCGTACCGGGCGGCGCCAGCTCCTGATCACCGACGGCGTGTTCTCGATGGACGGCGACATCGCGCCGCTGCCCGACCTCGTCGAGGTCGCCGAGCGGCACGGCGCGATCATGATGATCGATGACGCCCACGCGAGCGGCGTGCTCGGCAAGGGCGGCGCCGGCACGGTCGACCACTTCGGGCTCCACGGGCGCGTGGACATCCAGGTCGGCACGCTCTCGAAGGCGATCGGCGTGCTGGGCGGGTTCATCGCGGGGCCGGGGCATCTGACCGAGTGGCTGCAGAACCGCGGGCGCCCCTTCCTGTTCTCCACGAGCGCGCCGCCTGCCGTGGTCGCCGCCTGCATCGAGGCGCTCGCGATCATCGAGGACGAGCCCGACCGGCTCGCCCGGCTGTGGTCGAACACCGCCGCGCTCAAAGACGGCCTGGGCGAGCTCGGCTTCGACACGGGCGACGAGCGAGACCCCGATCACGCCGGTGATCACCGGCGAAGAGGAGGTCACGCAGACGTTCGCCCGGCGGCTATTCGAGGAGGGCGTCTTCTGCCCCGCGATCGTCTTCCCCACCGTGGGCAAGGGCCTCGCGCGCGTGCGCACGATCGTGACCGCCGATCACACGGAGGTCGACCTCGCCGAGGCGCTCGAGATCTTCGGTCGTGTCGGCCGTGAGCTCGCGCTGATCTAGCGGGGCTCAGGCGGGCAGGCCGTACCGCGCCTGGAGGCCGGCGAGCAGGAGATCGAGCCCGAAAGCGAACTGCTCGTCCGGGTCACAGGTCGCGAGGTGGGGGAGCGCGGCGGCGACGCAGGGAAGCTGTCCGGCGGCGATCACGTGCGCGATCTGACCGGGCGACGGGTCGTCCCGATCGGTCGTCCCACCGCCGAACATCCGGCCGCTCTCCATCATCACGAAGCCCATGATGAAACCCCCCATCACGTTGAACACCTGCACGGCCTCTCGCTCGGACATGCCGGCGCGTCCGATCGTGCGCAGGGCGAATTCCATCGGCATCAGGGCGTCGAGGTCGGTCATCGGTTTGCTGCGCTCGGCGAACAGGGCCAGGACGTTCGGGTGGCTCTTCAACACCCGGCGCCATTCCGACGCGCCGTGGCGGGCGGTCTCGACCCAATCGCCCTCCTCCTCAGGGAACCGGAAATCGGCCATCACCCGCGCGCAGACGCCGTCGAGGAGGTCCTCCTTGTCGGCCACGTGGTTGTAGAGGGACATCGCCTCGACGCCCACGTCGCGCGCCACGCGGCGCATCGTCACGGCCTCGATCCCCTCGGCGTCCATGATCCGGAGCGCCGCCTCGATCACGCGTTCCCGGGTGAGTCGTCGCCTCGGCTTGGCGGTAGATTCATTGGTCGCGGGCACGTTCACCGTCCGTCCGGTTGACACCCTTACGCTGTACGTCTATCTTCACGTACATCGTAAGCATACATCGTACGTCAACGGGGGCCGGCGATGCCGGCGGGGGAAGGGGGAACCCGGGGTGAAGATCAATCCCGAGTCACTCGCGAGGGCGAGCAGCCATCATCCGTGGCGAACCGTGGGAGTCTGGTTCCTGGTCTTGGTCGCGGCGATGGTGTCGTTGTCGACGCTGTTGGCCGGATCGCTCACGACCGACTTCGACTTCACGAACACGCCCGAGGCCAAGCAGGCGCAGCAGCTGCTCGAAGCAACAGCAGCTCCAGGACGACTCGATCTCCGAGACCTTCATCGTCGCCGGCTCGGGTCCGGGCGCGATCCAGGATCCCGCCTTCGTCGAGAAGGTGAACGGGCTCCTATCGGGGCTGCAGGCGCTCGGTCCTGATGTGGTCGCCGCGGTTCCCGCGTCGTTCCCGCCTCCGGAGGAGGCGGCGTCGAACCCGCAGCTCGCGGCGCTTGGCCCGATCCCGTCGGAAGACGGCAAGGCCGTGCTCTTCTTCATGGTGTACAAGGGCGACATCGATCAGGCGACGGAGCACATCGACCAGATCGAGGCGCTCCGCAAGCAGGCGTCGGGCGACGGTGTCACCGCGTACATGCTCGGCCAAGTGAGCTCGTCGGAGGACTTCAAGAAGATCTCCGAAGAGGACTTGCGGTTCGGGGAGACGATCGGCGTCGCCGCCGCGATCCTCGTGCTGATCATCGTGTTCGGCGCGATCGTGGCCGGCGTGGCCCCGATCGTGATGGGCATGTTCGCGATCGCGGTGACGCTCGGCATCGTGGGCCTGCTCGGCCAGGTCTGGCACTTCAGCTTCTTCACGCCGAACCTGATCTCGATGATGGGCTTGGCGGTCGGGATCGACTACTCGCTGTTCATCGTCTCCCGGTACCGCGAGGAGCGGCATCGTGGGCGCGACAAGCTCGACGCGATCGCCGCGTCCGGCGCGACGGCGAACCGGGCGGTGTTCTTCAGCGGCCTGACCGTGGTGCTGGCGCTCGCCGGCATGTTGCTTGTCCCCACGACGATCTTCCGGAGCCTGGCGGGCGGCGCGATCATCGTGGTGCTCGTCTCGGTGGCGGCGTCGATGACCCTCTTGCCCGCGATCATCGCGCTCCTCGGCGACTGGATGAACTGGCCATGGTTGTCACGCATCGCGAACCTGATCGCGTTCTTCGTGATCGCGATCGCGGTGTCGGTCGTGGCAGGTCTCCTCACGGCGGCGGGCGCACCGCCGATGCTCGTGCTCGCGGGCTATCTGGTGGCGATCGCTGCGCTCGGCATCGTGATCACGAAGGCGGTGCGGAACGGCTTCGGGTTCCTGAAGCGGTACGCCCGACCGGAGGGCGAGGGCTCCGAGCACGGGAAGCCAGGCGGGTTCTGGGACCGAGCGTCACGCACCGTGATGGCCCACCCGGTCGTGTGGCTGATCGCAGCGGGGAGCTTCATGATCGCCCTGTCCCTCCCGTACTGGATCCAGGGGCACCCCGAGGATGACGGGATGGGCATCAAGACGGGGCTCTCGGGGATCAGCACGCTCCCCGACAACATCCAGACGAAGCAGGCCTACGACGTGCTGCTCGCCGAGTTCCCGAAGGCGGGTGCGCAGGCGTCGGCGCAGATCGTGATCTCCGGTGACGCGGTGGGCACGCCGGCCACCGAGCAGGGCGCCCCCGCCACCCTCTCGGCCGAGGTCCAGAAGGCGGTGGACTCCCTCGAGGCGTCGATCGCCGACGATCCCAACCTGGGCACGCCGGAAGCCCCGCAGGTGAGCCAAGACGGTTCGGTTGCCCTCGTCTCGATCCCGCTGGCCGGCGCGGCCACCGACGCGCAGAGCGAGACGGCGATCCTGGAGATCGGCAACCTTCGGACCGACTACATCCCGGCGGCCTTCGAAGGGGTGGACGCGCAGGTCCTCGTCGGCGGCGACAGCGCCTTCGTGAAGGACTTCTTCGACACCTCGGACCGGTACACGCCCCTGATCATCCTGGTGGTGCTGGGGCTGTCGTTCCTGCTGCTCACCGTGGTGTTCCGCTCGCTGGTCGTGCCAGCCAAGGCGATCGTGATGAACCTGCTGTCGGTGGGTGCCGCCTACGGCCTGATCGTGCTGGTCTTCCAGAAGGGCGGGCCGACGATCGGCGAATCGATCGCGAACCTCTTCGGGTTCCAGCAGGTGGACGCGATCGAGGCGTGGCTCCCGCTCTTCCTCTTCTCGATCCTGTTCGGGCTCTCGATGGACTACCACGTGTTCCTGCTGAGCCGGATCCGGGAGGAGTACGACAAGACCGGCGACAACTCGGAGGCCGTGGCGTACGGGCTGCGAACGACCGGTGGGATCATCACCGGCGCGGCGATCATCATGGTCGCGGTGTTCGCCGGCTTCGCGGCGGGGCGCCTGACCTCGCTCCAGCAGATGGGCTTCGGCCTGGCGGTGGCGGTGTTCATGGACGCCACGATCGTCCGTTCGATCCTGGTGCCCTCGACGATGAAGCTCCTCGGGCGATCGCAACTGGTACCTGCCGAGGTGGCTGGAGTGGCTGCCGAAGGTCGACGTTGAGGGTCACGGGCTCGAGTCCGCCGTGATCGTGCCCGACACACCGGCCGAATTGGTCGAGGCCGGTGAGAAGGAGTAGCGCGCCGCTCCCGATCGGATCCGGTTCGGCTGGGAGGCGGCCCCGTAGGGCCGCCTCCCCTGCTTCTTGTAGCGTGCCGGCATGACCTCTGAGCACGACGCCCTCCGCGAACGGCTCGGGACCGTCGGGGCGTGGACGTTCGCGTTCGACGCGAGTCTCGCCGAGCGGGTGCGCTGCGATGTGCGCGAGCTCGAGGGCCTCGGGTACTCCGCGATCTGGGTGCCCGAGGAATCGTCGTCCCGCGACGTGTTCGCGCACCTGTCGCTGTTGCTCTCGGCGACGAGCCGCATCACGGTGGCGTCGGGCATCGCGAACATCACGGCGCGCCAACCCGAGGTGATGGCGCAGGGCGGTCGTACCCTCGCCGGCGCGTATGGCGACCGACCGGTGTTGGGGATCGGCGTCGGGCACGAGTACTCGACCGAAGCCCGCGGGATCGCGTGGGACCGCCCGCTCGAGCGGATGCGCGCCTACCTCGACCGGATGGACGCGGCGCCCTGGGGATGGTCGCCCGAGACGCCGGTGGCGAGGCTCCTCGCCGCGCTGGGCGACGGGATGCTACGGCTCTCGGCCGAGCGAGCCCTCGGCGTGCACTCCTACTTCGTGCCGGTCGCGCACACGGCGCATGCGCGCGAGATACTCGGCCCCGAGCCGGTGCTGGCGGTCGAGCTCACCGCGGTGCTCGAGGCCGATCCGGGCCGTGCCCGTGAGGTCGCACGCGGCTGGGCGGTCCACTACTTGGAGCTGCCGAACTACGCGAAGAACCTGCTCCGGCACGGGTTCGGCGAGCGTGACGTCGCGGGCCGCGGCAGCGATCGGCTGATCGACGCGACGATCGCGTGCGGCGACGTCGGGGCGATCGTGGGCCGTGTCCAAGAGCATCTCGCCGCGGGCGCCGACCACGTGTGCGTGCAGTTCGTGTCTGCCGACGACGGCGACGTCGGTATGCCTGCGTACCGGGGACTCGCCGAGGCGATGCTCCGCGCGTAGCTAGCGGCGGCCGCGGAGCCGCGCCTGCACGGCGCCGCTCCGCAGTTCGCGGAGCGCGTCGCGGGCGATCCACCGGGCGCTCGTCGAGCCCAGTTCGAGGAGCACTTCACCCTCAGCGATCGCCGCCGCGTTGAGCGGTTCGTTCCGCTTGCCGATCTGGCGCAAGGCCCAGTTGACCGCCTTCTTGACGTAGTTCCGGTCATCGACCGCGCCCGCTCGGATCACCGGGAGCCATCCGATCCAGAAGGTGTCGTCGTGCTCGCGATCTCGCACCGCCCGCTCCGCGACCAGGGTGAACCCGGCGCGCTTCACGAACTCCTCGTCGCGGCGCGTCCATTCGCGAGCCGCTGGGAACGCGTGCATGGATGGCCCGAAGAGGTTGCTGCACACCTGGTCGCACACATCCCACGAGTCGAAGTCGGCGGCCCACGCGTCCATCTGTGCCGGCGTCACGTCATCGGGATCGTCGATCATCGACGCCACGATGCGGGCCTCGTGGATCCCGGTGGTCCACAGATCGAGCGCCAGCGCGTGATCGAATCGATACGTCTTCGCGATCCGTCGGCACTCCGGGATGCTCACGCCCAATGCGCGATCGACGCGGATCCCGACCCGCGCCATCCCCGGGGTTCGCGAGTCGTCCGCCACCCCGCGGAGTTCGTCGACGACCCGGCGCGTGGCGGACCTCATGGTCAGCCGTTCGGACCGGGGATCGTGACGAATCGGTAGCCGCGGTGGCGCAGGCGGCGGATCAGATCGGGGAGGGCCTTGATCGTGTGCCTCGCGTCGCCGCCACCATCGTGCAGCAGCACGATCGACCCGGGCCGGACCCGGTGAAGGATGCTCGAGACGATCTGCTTCGGAGGTGCGCCGGCGACCCAGTCCCGCGGGTCGATGTCCCAGAGCACCGTCCGCATGCCCTGAGCACGGGCGGTGGCTACGACCCCGTCGTCGTAGCTCCCGCCCGGGGGCCGGAAGCCGGTCGGCGTCACGCCGAGATCGGCGAGGAGCCCGTTGGTATCGGACATCTCCGCCACGATGTGCTCGTCGGTGAGCCCCGCGAATCCTTCGGGATGGTCGAACGAATGGTTCCCGATCTCGTGTCCGGCCGCCTGGACCCGCCGGACCACCCCGGGGTAGGCCTCGACCTGGCGCCCGACCATGAAGAACGTCGCCCGAACGTGAAACCGGCGGAGGATCGCGAGGACGCGGTCGGTCGCTCCCGGCCACGGTCCGTCGTCGAAGGTGAGCGCCACCTCCCGATGGGCTCGCCCCTTGCCCCTGGGGATCTCGTCGACCGACACGGGCTCGCCGCTGATCCGGCCCTCGACCGTCACCTGCCGGATCCGATACGTGCGCAACGTGAACTCCGGGTTGCCGACGTGTCGGCCCGGCAGCTCCGCCACGATCCGGCGGGTGCCCTCGGTCCGGGTCTCGCCGTCGACGACGCGGATCGCGTCGCCCGTGCGGAGCCGCGTACGTGGCGGCACGGTGCGTCCGTTCACGAGGATCCTGCCGGGGTCGGCGAGCGGATCCAGCTCCGCCCCGGAGACCGAGACCAGCCGCCCGTCGTGTGCGTGCAGGCCGAGCTCCTTCAGGGTGGTCCCGAGGTCCACCTCGCGGGCCACGCCGTCGACCGTGATCCGAAGCGGCGGCGGCGGCGACGGGGTGGACCCTCCGCACGCCACGAAGACGACGACGCATGCGAGCGCCAGGATGGGGCGCGCGCCGACGGGGAAGGTCGCGGCGGCCATGGACATCCATCCTGGCACAGGTGACGGCTCCGCGCGGCTGGCATCATGAGAACCATGTCGACCTCGCCCGCGAGATCTCCGTCCAAGGGTTCGCCTCCTCGGCCGGCACCGGTAACGCTCCTGGCGGCCGTTGATCTGGTGGCGCTCGTGCTCTTCGTGGTCACGGGGATGCGGTCGCATCACGAGGGCACCTACGTGACGATCTTCCTGCGGAACGCGATCCCGCTCATCGGGTCCTGGCTGATCTTGGCCTCCGTGCTCGGCGCCTACCGGTACCCGGGGCTGGGCTCGTTGCTCAGGACCTGGATCGTGGCCGTGCCGATCGCGCTGGTCGTGCGGTCCCTCTGGGTCGGCTCGCCCTCCCACGTGGCGCCGTTCCTGACGTTCCTGGCGGTCGGGCTCTCGTTCACCTTGTTGTTCCTGCTGATCGGGCGCGGTCTGGTGGCGCTCGTCACGAGCCGCGGTTATCCCCGACGGCGCCGCCCATGAGCCCTCGGTCGGATCTCGATCTGCCGGATCCCGGCGCGGCACGCAGTTTCTGGCTCCAGGAGGCCCTGGCCGCCGATCCCGGGGAGCCCTGCCCGCCCCTCGACTCGTTCGTCGGCGCCGACGTCTGCATCATCGGCGGGGGGTTCGCCGGACTGTGGACGGCCGTGGAGCTGTCGCTCCGCGAGCCGAGTCTGCGGATCGCGCTGCTCGAGCAGGACATCTGTGGCGGGGGGGCGAGCGGACGGAACGGGGGGTTCTTCTCGTCGTCGTGGTTCGACGCGCCCGCGACGTGCGGCCTGTTCGGCGATGAGGCCGGACTCCACTACCTGCAGGTGCTCGCGGACTCCGTGACGGAGGTGGGCGCCTGGCTCGCGGAGCATGACGTCGACGCCTGGTATCACCGCGAGGGCCTGATGGGCATCCGGACGGCTCCGTGGCAAGAGGAGCCCGCGGGTGCCGGTCCCGCCGGGTTCCTGGCGGCGCGTGGGCTGGGCGAGAAGATCCGGCCGATCACGATCGAGGATGCGCGCGCGATCGCGGATTCCCCGAGGATCGTGGCCGCCCGGATGATGGACGACGGAGCGATCGTGCAGCCGGCGCGGCTGGCCCGAGGACTGCGACGTGTGGCCCTGGAACAGGGCGTGCGGATCTACGAGCGCACCCCGGTGATCGGCATCGACCGTTCGCGGCCCGCCGTCGTGCGGGTCGAGCACGGGGCGGTGCGGTCCGAGCAGGTCGTGGTGACGACGGGTTCGTGGGCGGCCTCGTGGCCCGGGTTCCGCCGGAGCTTCGCGGTCATCGTCGACAACGTGGTCGTGACCGAGCCGATCCCCGATCGGCTCGAGGAGATCGGATGGACGTCGCAGGTCGGCATCGCCGATGGACGCGAGCTCCTGTACTACCTGCGACCGACGGACGACGCGCGCATCGCGATCGGTGGCGGCGCGCTCGGTACGGTGTTCGGAGGGCGTGCGAGCGGCCGGGCGGTGACCCACGATCGCGGCGTCGCCGAGGTCGCTGCCGAGGGGCTGATCCACCTCTTCCCGCAGCTCGAGGGCGTGCGCTTCACGCACGCGTGGGGCGGCCCGATCGACCAGACGATGAGCTTCCTCCCGTTCTTCAAGACCCTCGCGCCGGGGAACGTCCACGCCGGGCTCGGGTTCAGCGGGCACGGGCTCTCGCAGACGATGGTTGGCGGGCGGATCCTCGCGTCCCTCGTCCAGGGCGTCGAGGACGAGTGGACGGCGCTCCCCGTCGTCGGGCCCGAGATCGCGGCGGTCCCGCCCGAACCGTTCCGGTATGCCGCCGCGAGCCTCGCGGGATGGGCCCTGCGATCGGGCGACGTCCGCGAGGACGCGGGCGAGCCGCGGGGGTGGCTCAGGGACCGGATCGGGTACCTCCCGGGCGAGGTCCGTGACCGCCTCGCCTCGCGGGGTGCCGGGCGCCGGTCCTAGTAACGGTCGTCGCGGTCGCCGGGCAGCTGGTCCGGGGGCCGGGACTCGGTGTTGTAGCGGATCACCCGCCGGACCGTGACCTGCTGGTTGCCCTCGGCCTGCATCTTGCGCATCTGGCGACGCACCATCCAGGCCGCGATGGCGCCCAGGACGATCACGCTCAATAGGAAGACCATCACGACGACGACGGTCCACTTGAGGACCGCGCCCAGCACGCCGAAGATCGCGGCGATCAGCAGCAGGATCAGGATGAAGACGAGCATCCCGTAAGCCTACGCCGAACGACACCGAACGCGGTTCGGGCGCGACGCCTTCTTGCTCGAGCGGCGCGTCCTCAGCCGGCGGCCGTTCTCGCTACGGCGCCTGCGTGCTCCATACTTCGGCGATGACCGACGCCTTCCGCTCGCCGCTCGCCGCCGACGCCAATGCCGGGGCGGTCGCGATCGTGACCGGCGGCGGGACCGGGATCGGACGCGCCGTCACGCGGGAGCTCGCTCGCACGGGCGCCTCGGTCGCGATCTGCGGTCGCCGGCCCGAGCCGATCGATGCCGTCCGCGCGGAGCTCGAGGCCGCCGGACACCAGGTCCTGGCGCGCCCCTGCGACATCCGCGACCCCGACGAGGTCGATGCGTTCCTCGACGCCGTCGGCGATCGCTTCGGCGCGGTCGACGTCCTCGTGAACAATGCCGGAGGGCAGTTCGCGGCCGCGGCCGAGGACATCGGCCTGAAGGGGTTCCGCGCCGTGCACCGATTGAACGTCGACGCGACGTGGGACGTGACGCAGAAGGTGGCGACGCGGTGGATGATCCCCGCGCGCCGCGGCGTCGTGCTCTTCGTGGGATTCAGCCCGCGACGCGGCATCCCGACCATGGTGCACGCGTCGACCGCGCGCGCCGCGCTCGAGAACCTCGCGTCGAGCCTGTCGAACGAATGGTCCAAATACGGGATCCGCGCGATCTGCGTGGCCTGCGGTCTGATCCGGACCGAGGGCGTGATGCAGTACGGCGGGGAAGAGGCCGTCACGGCGTTCGAGGCGATGGTGCCCGCCCGCCGAGCCGGTACCACCGAGGAAGTGGCGGCCACGATCGCCTTCCTCACGTCGCCCGGGGCCGCGTACGTCACCGGCACGACCGTCGTGGTGGATGGCGGCGCCGACGCCTGGGGGATCGGCGCCGAGCCGCCGGCGCTCGAACCATGACGCCCTTGCGGCGCCCTCGGCCGGTCCGCGAGGATGGCTGACATGGCCTCCCCTGTCGACCGACGGGAGTTCCTGCGGCGTGTCGGGATCGCCGTGGCCGGACTTCCGGCTGCCGGTTCGCTGCTGGCCGCATGCTCCTCGGACCCGCCGATCGCGGCCCCGTCCACCTCGACATCGCCGCTCGGGGCGGGGGGGCTCGGTCCCACGTTCCAGAGCGGACGACCGATCGAGCGGGGCGCGGTGCTCCGGGTGTACGAGTGGAAGGACTACCTGGCGCGCGACGTCCTGCGGTCCTTCGAGCGGCGGTTCCGCGCCGACGACGTGACCGTGCAGGTCGACAGCTTCGCCCACGTCGACGAGGCCGTCGCGGTGCTCGCCGATCCGGCCATCGAGTACGACATCTTCTTCCCGACCGTGGACGTGTTGGAGGGTCTGATCGCGGCCCGGCTCCTGCGGCCGCTCGATCACGACCTGCTCCCCAACCTGGAGAGCCTCTGGCCCTGGTTCCGCGCCGCGGACGGCCCGTTCTACGATCCGGGGGCGAGGTACACGGTCCCGTACACCGTGTACTCGAGCGGCATCGGATGGCGACACGATCGGGTGGATCCGATGGACGCGCCCGACGCGCTCGCCGATCCCTTCGACGTGTTCTGGAACCCCCGGTACCGGGGCCAGGTCGGGATGTACGACGACTACGTCGAGGCGCTCTCGCTCGCGCTCCAGCGGCGCGGGGTCATCGATCTGCGCGATGCCACCGACGACGAGCTCGCGGCCGCCGCGACCGACCTGGAGGCCGCCGTCCGGGACGTGGGCGTCGAGTTCACGTCCGACGGCGCGTGGGACGGGCTCCCCGACGGCGAGTTCTCGATCCACCAGGCCTGGTCGGGCGACATCCTGACCGCGCGGCGCTACGCCGAGGATGCGGGCTATCCCGAGCGGGTCGACCGACTGCGGTACTGGTCGCCGCCCACCGGCAAGGTCGTGGGCTGCGACCTGATGGCGATCTGCGCGCGCGGCCGGAACCCCGAGCTCGCGCACGCCTTCATCGACCATCTCCTGCAGGTCGACGTGGGCATGGCGAACTTCACGTGGAACGGGTACCAGCCCCCGCTGTCCGCCCTCACGCGGGAGGCGTTCGACGATCCGTCCTTCGCCTGGAGCGATGCGGTGCCGCCCAACCTGCGGGACACGATCCTGTCCGAGGGCGACTTCGCGGGCGGTCAGATGCTGGTCGGGTTCGGGCCGAGCGAACGGGCGCGATGGCTCGCTCAGTGGAACCGCGTCGTGGGCGACGCCTGAGGGTCGCCCTCCCGCGCCGGGAGCCAGCCGCCGTGGACGTCGAACGCATCGAATGCCGCGACGAAGCGCCCACTCTGCGCGTCGACCACCTGCACGAGGATGTTGTTCGGCGTGCAGCCGTCGTCCTCGCCGGCACGGCTCGGCGAGACGAAGTCGCCCTTCGCGGTGAAGTAGCAGAGGTCGTGCGTGAGGTATACCCAGGCCGGCCCCCACCGGACCCCGTCGCGGTCGTTGCGCACGACGGCGTAGGTCAGTGACACGTCGAGCCCCTCGCCGGACCCGAGCAGGGACGCGTACGCGGTCTGCGGTTCGATGGTGGGCCGCCCCTCCGCGGGGGTCAGCTCGTAACCGAACGTTCCCGGGATCGGCTCGGTGCGGGCCTGGTGGAACGCCGCGAACGGATCGTCGCCGGGTCGGATCAGCCAGAGGGCGGCGAGCACGGCGGCCGCGATCGCCAGCGCCAGGAGCGCGACGAAGCCACGGCGGCGAGGACGGGGATATGCGCCGGCGTCCATCGGGGTCGAGCCTATCCTGGATGCGGTTCGGCGGGGCTTCTCAGATGTCGGCGTCCGGCGTAGCGTGATGTCCTGCCCACCAGGATCTGCCCGCGGGAAGGGGATGCCCATGTACGGCACCGTGGCGCGTACGCGTGTCAAGCCCGAGAACCAAGAGGCGCTCCGCAAGGTCATGCAGCGACAGAGCTACGACGAGGTCCCGGGGTATGTGGCCTCGTACGTCCTGCACGAGAACGACAGCGACGTCTCGTGGCTGTTCGCGATCTTCGAGGACAAGGCCTCCTACGATCGCAACGCCGACGACCCGGCGCAGAACGAGCGGTACGTCGAGTATCGGGCCCTCATGGAGGACGATCCCGAGTGGCACGACGGGGAGATCGAGCAGGGCTGACGCGCTCCTTGTGCATGGAGCCCCGGCCGGAGGCCGGGGCTCCCTCGCGTCCGGGGACGAGCGGTAGGCTTCCGGCGTCCGTGACCGACCCGGGAGGCGACGTACCGATGGCTGACGCGCTGCAGAACTACATCGACGGCAAGTGGGTGGATGCGCTCGACGGAGGGCGCTTCGACGTGTTCGATCCCTCGACCGGCGAGGTGATCGCGACCGCGCCGAACTCACAACCTGACGACGTCGAGCGCGCCGTCGGCGCCGCCCGCCGCACGTTCGACGACGGCACGTGGTGGCCCGGGACCCCCCCGCGCGAGCGCGGCAGGATCCTGCTGCGGGCGGCCGACATCGTGCGCCGCGATCGAGATCGGCTCGCCGCGATGGAGTCCCTCGATGCCGGCAAGCCGATCTCGGAGTCCGGCGCCGACATCGACGAGGTCGCCTTCATGTTCGAGTACTACGGCGGCTGGGCCACGAAGATCGCCGGCGAGAGCCAGCACGTCGACGCCGACGCGATGTTCATGATCTGGAAGGAGCCGGTCGGCGTGGCGGTGGGGATCACGCCATGGAACTACCCGATGATGATGGCCGTCCAGAAGGTCGCCCCCGCGATCGCCGCGGGCTGCACGTTCATCCTCAAGCCGCCGGAGCAGACCCCTCTCACGTGCCTCGAGATCCCGAAGATCCTGGAGGAGGCCGGCCTGCCGGCCGGGGTGCTCCACGTCCTCACCGGGTTCGGGGAGTCGGCCGGCGCACCGCTCACCACGCATCCGGGCGTGGACAAGGTCGGCTTCACGGGATCGAAGGAGGTCGGCAAGATCATCATGCGGAGTGGGGCGGACACGTTGAAGCGCGTGACGCTCGAGCTCGGCGGAAAATCCCCGAACATCGTGTTCGCTGACGCCGACTTCCCGACGGCGATCGAAGGCTCGGCGAACGGGGTGTTCTGGAACCAGGGCGAGATCTGCTCGGCCGGGACTCGCGTCTTCGTCGACGCCCCGATCTACGACGATGCCGTGAACCAGCTCGTCGACCACGCGAACGCGGTGAAGGTGGGCGACCCACAGGATGCCTCCACCACGATGGGGCCGCTGATCTCGAAGGAACAGCAGGACCGCGTCCAGGACTACCTCGAGGTGGGGGCGGGTGAGGCCCGGTTGGCGGGGCAGGGCGCGATCCCCGACGACCCGCGTCTCGCGAACGGCTACTACGTGCCCCCGACCGTCTTCGCCGATGTCGACAACTCGTCGCGGATCGCGCGTGAGGAGATCTTCGGCCCCGTGATGTCGGTGATCCCGTTCTCGAGCGCCGACGACGTGATCGCGATGGCGAACGACAACGAGTACGGCCTCGCGGCCGCGATCTGGACGAACGACGTGAAGAAGGCCATGCGCACCGCGCAGGCGATCCGTGCCGGCATCGTGTGGATCAACGACACCCAGCCGGCGCCAACGGAGATGCCGTGGGGCGGCTACAAGCAATCGGGCATCGGTCGCGAGCTCGGCAAGCACGGCCTGGACGACTTCCTCGAGGAGAAGGCCGTCTACCTGAACCTCGCCGATTAGCGGTCGGGCGCGCCGGACCGAGGGCGGGACCGGGGGGCGAGCAGCCCCGCTCCCACGATCCCGAGGGTGGCGACGACGATCACGCCCATCGCCGCTCGCAGGTCGACGGTCTGGGCGATGTAGCCCAAGAGCGGCGGGCTCCAGATGAACCCCGTGTAGCCCACCGTCGTGACGGCGGCGATCGCGCTCGTCGCATCCTCGTCGATGTCCTCGGTCAACGAGAACCCCGCGGGCGCGGCCGCGCTGATCGCGAACCCGAGGAGCAGGAACGCCGCCCCGACGACGACCGTGTTGTCGGTGAGGATCGCCACCAGACCGCCGACCGCCGATCCCATCCCCGAGATCAGGATCGTGGTGCGGGGGCCGAGGCCGAAGAGGACCTTCCCGGCGAACATGCGTCCCAGGAAGATCGCGCCGGAGAACGAGACGAACACGACGGCGGCCATCCCGGCCGTGGCCCCGAGCTGATCACGGAGATAGAGCCCGGACCATGTGTCCATCGACCCCTCCACCAGGAACGCGAACAGCACGCAGAGCGCGGGCACCCAGAGTGCAGGGGTGCGCCGCAGGGGTGAGATCGAGAGCGCGGTGGCCGTGCCCTCGGGACCACGTTCCTGCGGCGCCGTGCGCAGGTTCCACACCGCCGTCAGGAACAGCGCGATCGTCGCGAGGAGCAGTCCGATCCGGAAGTCGAGGTCGGCCATCAGGAGGAGCCCCGCGATGGCGGCGCCGGTCACGCCGCCCAGCGCGTACGAGGCGTGGAGCCATTGGAGCACCGGACGCTTCGTCGCGACCTCGACGCGCTGCGCCGCCACGTTCAGGTAGACGTCGATCAGGCCGTTCCCTGCGCCCACGAGCACGAACCCGACGACGATCGCCGACGTCGGCAGGTAGCCGATCGCGAACGAACCCACTCCGAGCGCCACGAGCGAGATCGGGACGCTGAACGACAGGGAGAGTGGCTGCAGCCGGGGCGCCAGCAGGAGCATCACGAGCACGGCGGTGAGCGACAGGGTCGCGTACGCGAATCCCAGTCGGCTGTCCGACATCGAATGGAACCGCTGGAAGTCGAAGACGAGGATCACCCAGACGCCCCAGTACTGCCCGAACGCCCAATAGCCCGCCAGCAGGGGGAGGGTCGCCCGGGACGAGACGCTGCCGATCTCGGGGGCTTCCTCCGGTCGCAGGGGCAGCCGGAGCTCATCCATCGCGGCATCATGCCACGCGCGCTTGAACGGCCGTGCAAACTTGACCCCTGTTGGGCGCGATGGGCTAGACTCCGCGCACCATGGCTGGCGGAGAGGTACAGCTCGTCGATCTGGTGAAGCGCTTCGGTGACTTCACGGCCGTCGCCGGCATCAATCTCGAGATGCCCTCGGGCGAGTTCTTCTCCCTCCTCGGGCCATCGGGGTGCGGCAAGACGACGAGCCTGCGGATGATCGCCGGGTTCGAGCGCCCCTCGGAGGGCCAGATCCTGCTCGACGGTGTCGACATGGCCCAGACCCCGCCGCACAAGCGGAACGTGAACACGGTGTTCCAGAACTACGCCCTGTTCCCGCACCTCACGGTCGAGGAGAACGTGGCCTTCGGCCTGAAGTACAAGAAGGCCACCAAGCAGGAAACCAAGGATCGGGTGGGCAATGCGCTCGAGCTCGTGGCGCTGACGGGGTTCGGGCACCGGCGTCCCTCGCAGCTCTCGGGCGGCCAGCAGCAGCGGGTCGCCTTGGCTCGCGCCCTGATCTTGAACCCGGCGGTGCTCCTGCTCGACGAGCCGCTCGGGGCGCTCGATGCGAAGCTCCGCAAGCGCCTCCAGATCGAGCTGAAGGCGCTCCAGGAGGAGGTCGGGATCACGTTCATCTACGTGACCCACGACCAGGAAGAGGCCCTCACGATGTCCGACCGGATCGCGGTGATGTCGCAGGGGCGTGTCGAGCAGGTCGGGCCGCCCAAGGAGATCTACGAGGAGCCCGCCACGGCCTACGTCGCCGACTTCCTGGGCGTGTCGAACCTGATGGACGCGACGGCCTCGGGGTCCGGCAACGGTGGCTGCAAGGTGGCGCTCGGAGAGTTCGCCCTCGTGGCCGGTCAAGGCGAGGATGACACCGTCGGCGCCGCGAAGATCACGATCCGTCCCGAGCGCGTCGAGCTGCTGCCGCAGGGCACCACGGGCGAGAACCACGTGCCCGCCATGGTTGAGCGCGTGGTGTACGTGGGCTCGGTGCTCCAGGTGATCCTGCATCTCGCGGCCGGTCAGTCGATCCAGGCCTGGCAGCAGAACGAGGGCGGGGAGCTTCCGTACGCCTCGGGCGCCGCCGTGACCGCGCACTTCCCGCGGGAGGCCCTGCGCGTGCTCCCCGACGCGGGCACGCCCGTCATCGCGAGCGGCGAGCTCGACGAGGGATAAGCGCGCCGCGTGGCCGGCCACGCCGTTGTGACCCCGTGGCGTTACAGCTGGGTGAAGCTCGCCATGTCGCCGGCGTCGCCGGTCCCCTTCGCCGTCCGGCGATAGATCAGATAGCCCACGATGATCATCGCCATCGTGGCCAGCAGCATCACGGTGGCGGCGGCGTTCACGGCCGGGGTGGGCGACGAACGCGCCGCCGAGTAGATCTTGACCGAGAGCGGCTCGCTGTTCGCGGGGCCGGAGAGGTACCGGACGATCACGAAGTCGTCGACCGAGTCGGCGAACACCACCGCCACGCTCGCGAGGATCGCCGGCGACAGCAGCGGCAGGAGCACGCGGCGGATCGACTGCCCCGGCTTCGCGCCGAGGTCCATCGCCGCCTCCTCGTACTCGGGGCCGATCGACAGCAATCGGGCACGGACGATGATCACCGGGTACGACATCTGGAAGGTGATGAGCCCGAGACGCTGGGCCCAGGTTCCGAGCGGCACCAGGTCCTGCAGCAGGTTCGTGAAGAGCAGGAAGAGCGAGACGCCCAGGATCATCTCGGGGACCACGAACGAGAGCAGCATCACGAAGTTCGCGGAGCGCGCGGGACGCCCGTGCCAGCGGTCGATGCCGATCGCGAAGGCCGTCCCGAGCGGGACCGCGACCAGCACCGTCACGAACGAGAGCTTGAAGGTCTGCATCATCGCCGCCCGCAGGCTCGGGTCGTGGAAGAGCGAGTCGAAGGGATCGCCGTTCCACCATCGCAGCGAGAACCCCTGCCACGTGCTCCGGGATCGGCCCGCGTTGAACGAGAAGATCACCGCGATCGCCACGGGGACGAGCGACCAGAACAGGTAGCCGATCGTGACCGCCTGCAGGACGCGCGGCTTGCGCCACGGGTTCCGTCGCCAGCGGGCGAGCCGGGATCCCGATGGGGCCGACGTGGTGCTGGAGGTGAGGACGGCGTCGCTCATACGTTCTCCGCGGCGCGCCGCGTCTCGCGCAGGTAGTAGAGCATCGGCACGATCACGATCACCATCAGGATCAGCACGAGCGAGCCCGCCTCGGGGCCCTGACCCGCTTGGCCCACCGAGCTGTCGATCAGGTTCCCGTACATCGACGTGCGGGTCGAGCCGAGCAGGTTGTTCGTGTAGTAGTCGCCGAGCATGGGCAGGCTCACGATCACCAGTCCCGCGAGGATCGCCGGCTTCGACAGCGGAAGGGTCACCCGGCGGAACGTCTGCGACGGGCTCGCGCCGAGGTCACGGCCGGCCTCCAAGAGGCTCTGGTTGATCCGGTCGAGCGATCCGAACAGCGGCAGGATCATGAACGGGATATAGCCGTACACGAGGCCGAGGATCACGGTGATCGGTTTGCCCGCGAGCCACAGCACCGGCTGGCTCACGACGCCGAGGGCCATGAGGATGTCGTTGATGTAGCCGTCGGGCTGCAGGAGCGACTGCCACGCGTAGATACGCATCAGGTAGCTGATCCAGAAGGGGGCGACCAGAAGCACCAGGATCAAGACCCGGTACTTCCCCGCGAACCGGGCGGCGTAGTAGGCGACCGCGTACCCCACGACCAGGCAGATCATGCT
The DNA here is from genome assembly GCA_963816275.1 of uncultured Actinomycetes bacterium. Classification (GTDB taxonomy): domain Bacteria; phylum Actinomycetota; class UBA4738; order UBA4738; family HRBIN12; genus JAOUEA01. The sequence continues at coordinate 33,008 of CAWFJU010000008.1, read as the reverse complement.
CGCGATGAACACGAACGTGAAGGTCCTGATCAAGGGTGGCTGGTAGATCGCCGGCGCGACGTAGAACTTCTCGAGCGTGGTTCGGAACGTCGAGAAGCTCCACCACCACGGCTGGTAGACGGGGAGCGGGGTCCGGAACAGCGGATCCACCGTGCCGAACGCCACGGCGATCACCGTGTAGAAGGGCAGGATGAACAGGACGATCAACCACACCGTGCCCGGCCCGGTGAACGACGGCCAGTACCACCGCGGGTACCAGACACCCGAACGCTCGTCGGCGCTCTTGGTGTGCTTGGCCTTCCGTTCGGGCTCCGTCGCCGGGGTCGCCGTCTCCACCGGGGCTAGTTGCCTCCGCCCGCCTGGATCTCGTTCCAGGCGTCGAGCCACAGCTGGTCCACCTCGGCCGTGAGCTCGCCCTGGATCAGGCCCTTGGTGAACATCTCCTCGGTGACGACCGCGTTGCTGAGGGCCGGCGGGATCACCTTGTCGGAGATGAGCTTGTCGGGGTCGATCGTCGTGAAGGGCGGCTGGTAGCCGTTCCAGCTGGCGAAGTTCTCGTAGCCGTAGGTCTCGTCCAGGAAGAAGTTAAGGAACTCGTGCGCGAGCCGGGGGCTGGCGGCGGTCGACGGGATCACGATGCAGTCGCTCCCGATCAGTCCGATCTTGTCCTCGGGGTACCAGTAGCCGAGGACGTCTTCCGACGTGCCCTTCGGCAGGTACCACTTCGCGCCGACGATGTCGCCGGACCAGCCCTGCGACACGGTGAACTCGCCCTCGGGGAGCTTCGCGAAGGTGCCGTTGATCGTGAGGCGGCCGTCGTAGTCGTTCAAGAGCTGGAGGATCGCGTCCTTCGCGGCGCTGATCGCGGCCGGGTCGCCGGTGTTCGGGTCCAGGTTGCCGTCGCGGATCAGGGACATGCCGAGCGCGTCGCGGTACGAGTCGTAGTAGCTGATCTCACCCGAGTAGTCGGCGTTCCACAGGAGGTCGTATCCCTGCTCGTCCGCGACGGCGTCGTCGACCCGATCGCGGCGATAGGCGACGCCGGTCGTGTAGATCGTGTACGGCACGGTGTACTGCCAGCCCACGTCGTACCAGGGGCCCGGGTTGGAGAACGATGGCCAGACGTTGTTCTCCATGTTCGGGATCAGCTCGTGTGTGAGCGGGAGGAGCAGCGACTTCTCGACGAGCCGCGAGATGTAGTCGGTCGTGGGGAAGAAGACGTCGGGCTTCACCTGGCCCGACACCATCTTCTGGATCCCCTCCTCCATGTTGTTGAAGGTCGTCCATTCGATCGTGACACCGAACTTGTCCTCGAAGTCCTTGAGGACCTTCTTGTACATGTAGGCGTCCCAGTTGTAGACCTGGAGCGTGGCGCCCTCCTCGATCGGCGTGCTCGCTGGGATCGGCTCGCCGTTGAGGGGGAGCGTGACCGGGTCGTCGGGTCGGGCGAGGACCCGCTCGCCGCCGGCGCTGCCGCTCGCGCCGACCGAGGTCGTGCCGGGCTTCGAGCACGCCGCGAGGATGGCGCTCATCGACGGGATGGCGAGCGCTGCCCCTCCCGCCCCGCGCATGAACTGGCGGCGGCTCCAGCGATGCTCCATCGGGTGCCTGTTCATGCGCTTCCTCCCTGATCGTCCCTGCCCGGACCTTGAGCGACGGTTCAACCGTCGATGGCGCTGAGTACCATAGGCGGCCGGCGCGATGCAAGCCGGGGAGTTGCATCCTCCGAACTGACTAGTTCGAGAGGCCAGTCTCACACATGGATACGCAGCGGGGGGTCACCGTGGTTGGCGGAGGGATCGGTGCTCTCTCACCCTGGTCGGCGCCGCGATGACCGCGCGGATCGACACCGTCGTGTGGGATCTGGGCGCCGTCGTGATCGACTGGGATCCCCGACACCTCTACCGGCGGCTGCTGCCCGATGACGCGGCGGTCGAGGCCTTCCTCGGCGAGGTGTGCACGCCGGCCTGGCATCACCGCCACGATGAGGGCCGGCCGATCGCCGAGGGCGTCGCAGAGCTGGCCGCGATGCATCCGGATCGGGCCGAGCTGATCCAGGCATACCTGGATCGCTGGGACGAGATGTTCGCGGGCGAGATCGAGGGGAGCGTCGAGCTGATCGACGCCCTCGACGCCGTCGCCGTCCCCCAGTACGGGCTCACGAACTGGCCCGCCGAGATGTTCCCCAGGGCGCTGGCGCGGTTCCCGGCGCTCCGCGCGCTCCGCGGCGTGGTGGTCTCGGGCGAGGAGGGTGTGGCCAAGCCGTCGCCCGAGGTGTTCCGCCGGCTGCTCGAACGGTTCGGGCTCGAGGCATCCTCGTGCCTGTTCGTCGACGACGCGCCGCGCAACGTCGAGGCGGCGGCGGCGCTCGGCTTCGCCGTCGAGCGGTTCACCACCCCGGCCGGCTTCCGCGCCCGTCTCGTGGCGGAGGGCCTCCTGCCGGGCTGACGCCCACCCGGGGGCGGTTGTTAGCATCCCGCCACCGTTCGCCGCATCCGGCGAGACCGAGGGAAGAGGGATACCCGTGAGCGAGGCAACCACCGAGCCCGTCGTGCTGGTCGAAGATCTCGGCCCCGTGCGCCGCCTGACGATGAATCGGCCGAACGCGTTGAACGCGCTGAACGGCGCAGCTGATCGACGGCCTCTCGCAGGCGATCCGCGCCGCCGGGACCGACCCCGGTGTCGCGGTCGTGATCCTCCGCGGCGCCGGACGGGCGTTCTGCGCGGGCTACGACCTGAACGAGGACGCGTCGGGAGGCGCCCACGACGCTCGCCACTGGCACGAAGAGCTGGCCGCCTCGACCGAGAAGATGCTCGAGTTCACCGATTGTCCGAAACCGACGATCGCGCAGGTCCACTCGTACTGCCTGGCCGGAGGGACCGACCTGATGCTCGCGTGCGACCTGGCCGTTGCCGCCGACGACTCGTACTTCGGCTACGTCGACATCCGGTTCGGCTCGGGCGTGGTGTCGATGTTCCTGCCGTGGGTGGTGGGTGTCCGCAAGGCCAAGGAGCTGCTCTTCACCGGGGAGGACCGGGTCGCGGCCGACGAGGCGCGGCGGATCGGCATGGTGAACCGCGTCGTGCCCAGAGGCGAGCTCGACGACGCGACCCTCGCGCTCGCGAACGAGATCGCGAAGAACGAGCTCGTTCGTGATCCAGACGACGAAGCGCGCGGTGAACCGGGCGTGGGACGTCGCGGGGTTCCGCGCCGCGCTCGCAGCCAACACCGAGCTCGACGTGATGATCGAGACGGCGAACCTCCCCGCGCGCGACGAGTTCCGCTCGATCACGAACGAGCAGGGCCTGAAGGCCGCCATCGCGTGGCGCGACGAGAAGTTCCGAGGCGGGGAGTGAGCCGCCGCCGCGACCTGCATCCGCTCCTGGCGCCGCGCTCGATCGCGATCGTCGGCGCGTCGGAGTCCCCCGACTCGTGGGCGCCCGAGATCGAGCGGTCCCTGCGCCACCTCGGGTACGACGGCGAGCTGTACCCGATCAACCCGAAGTACGACGAGGTCTGGGGACGGCCGTGCTTGAAAGCGATCTCCGAGCTGCCGCGTGGCGTCGACCTCGTGGTCTTCGTCGTGCCCGCACGCGTGGTCGTGCGCATGATCGACGACTGTGGCGCCGTGGGCGTGAAGGGGATCATGGTCGTGTCCTCCGGCTTCGCTGAAGCGGGCGAGGAGGGCCGCGCGCTCCAGGAGGAGCTGCGGGCGGCCGCCGAGCGCACCGGGATCCCGGTGCTCGGACCGAACGTCGAGGGCTTCGTGAACTACGTCGACCGCGTGGCGCCCTACGGCACGACGCCGCCCCCGAACCCGCTCCCAGGGACGATCAGCGTGATCTCGCAGTCGGGCACCGTGGCGTGGGCGATGAACCAGCTGGCCTCGGACCGGGGGGTGGGGCTCCGGATCATCCTCGGCGTGGGGAACGAGGCCGTCCTCGGCCTCGGCGACCTGTTCGAGTGGGCGGCCGGCGATCGGCGCACGAAGGTCGTGACGAGCTACATCGAGACGATGCGCGACGTGGACCGGATCGGCGAGGGGCTGGAGGCCCTCCGTCGCGCGAGGAAGCCGGTGCTGATCTGCGCACCCGAAGGTCGGAGCGAGGCCGCTCGCCGCTCGATCGTCGCGCACACGGGCGCGCTCGCGGGGAACACCGGCTTGCGCGACGCATGGCTGAAGGGCCACGGCGTGGTGCTCGTGGACGACCCGGTCACGATGTTCGAAGCGGCGGTGCTGCTCTCGCACGTGAAGAAGCTCCGCACGCCCGGCGTCGCGGCGGCGCTGCAATCGGGCGGCGCCTGCACGCTCTTCGCCGAGGCCGCGGGCGGGATCGGGCTCTCGCTGCCCGAGTTCGCCCCCGCCACCAAGCGCAGGCTGAAGAAGGCGCTGCCGCACTTCGCCTCGCAGAACAACCCGCTCGACGTGACGGGCCAGGCCGCGGTCGAGACCGACATGTACTGCGGCGCGCTGGAGGCGCTCGCGAACGACCCGAGCGTCGGGCTGATCGCGTTCGACGCCTTCCCGCCGAGGATCGCGGGCGAGACCCCGTGGGCCGACCCGGTCCTGCGGAAGGTCGTCGAGCTGCAGACGACGACCGGCGTCGCGTTCGCGAGCGTCGCGATGAGCCCGCTCGCGTACAACGAGGAGGCGGTCGCGTTCACACGACGCTGGAAGCAGCTGCCCTTCCTCCAGGGGCACCGAGCCGCGAGCGGCGCGATCGCGGCGCTGATCGACGTCGGGTCCTCGAACGCGCGCGCGATCGCGACGCTGCCCTCGCACCCCAACCGTGCGAAGGCCGTCCGCGTGCTGAAGGGGTTGTCGGGCCCGGTCGACGAGGCCACGGGCGCGAAGCTCCTCGAGCTCTACGGCGTGCGGCGCCCGAAGGAGTCGGTGGCGTCGACCCCCGAGCAGGCGGCGGCGTGCTCGCGCTCGCTCGGATTCCCCGTGGCGGTCAAGGCGCTCGCGCCCGAGCTGCCGCACAAGGCGAAGCTCGGCGGCGTCCGCCTCGGGCTCACGAACCCGACCGACGTCGAGGTGGCGGCCGCCGAGGTGCTCCAGGCCGCGCGCCGCGCCGGTGCGGCCGCGCCTAAGGTCCTGGTCCAGGAGATGGCGTCGGGCACCGAGGTGCTGGTCGGCGCCGTGATCGACGATCGCTTCGGGGCGCTGGTCACCGTCCGCCCGGGCGGCGCGCTCGCCGAGGCGGGCGAGGCCGTCTTCGTGCCGTGCCCGCTCACTCCGAAGCAGGCCCTCGACTACCTCACCGAGCAGGCCCCGCGCTGCGGGCTCGACCCGGGCCACCACGACCTTCGGTCGGCCGCCCGCGCGGTCGAGGGCCTGTCGCGTGCGGCGCACGATCTGCGGCACCGGCTGGCGTCGCTCGAGGCCAACCCGCTGCTCGTCGATGCCCACGGCGCGATCGCGGTCGACGCGCTCGCGGAAGCCCGGCCCGCGTGATCTTCGGGCTCTCGGCCGCGCTCGGCTGGGGCCTCGCGGACTTCGGTGGCGCGGTCTCGGGCCGACGGATCGGCAGCCTTCCCACGGTCCTGATCGCGCAGGGGTTCAGTGCGCTGGCGATGACGGTGCTGCTGTTCGCCGGTGGTCACGACCCCGGCGTGATGTCCGCCTACCTGCTGCTGCTGCTGGCGAACGGTGTCGCGTCGGCCGGGGCGTACGTGAGCCACTACCACGCGCTCGAGCTGGGCCGGTGGCGGTGGTCTCGCCGATCGGGGCGACGTACGCCGTCGTGGGCGTGACCCTCGCGGTCGTCTTCCTGGGCGAGCGGCCCGGACCGGTCGACCCTGCTGGGCGGGCTCATCACGGTGATCGGCGTGATGCTCACGTCCACCGATCTGAAGAAGCTGCGCGAGGGCACGCACACGCGGCCGCCCGGGCTGCTGTGGGCGATCATGTCCGCGGTCCTGTTCGGGATCGGGGGGTTCCTGCTCGGGTACTTCGCGCAGGAGGTCGGTTGGGTCACGGGCCTGTGGGCGTCCCGGTGCGTGCAGCTGCTCGCGTTCACGATCCTCGCGGTCTCACAGCGGCATCGCTTCGGGCGGGTGGGGCTCCACGGCGGGCTGCTGATGGCGCTGGGGGTCGGCGCCGCCGACCTCCTCGGGGTGATCTCGTTCTCGTACGGCGCGTCGCAGGGCTTCCTCTCGGTGGTGCTGATCGCCTCCGCCGTGTTCCCGTTGATCGCCGTCGTGCTCTCGGTCGGGCTGCTCCACGAGCGTCCCGCCGTGAACCAGTACGTGGGGATCGCGTTGACCGTGCTCGGGCTCGTCGTTCTGGGCCTCGGCTGATCGGGCCGGGCCTCGGTCAGCCCTGGTGGCGGTGGCGGTAGAAGTCGACCCTCTCGGGCGCGAGCGGCGTGTTCCCGAGGATCAGGTCGGCCGCCTTCTCGGCGGTCATCATCACCGGCGCGTAGATGTTGCCGTTCGTGACGTAGGGCATCACCGACGCGTCGACGACCCGCAGGCCGTCCGTGCCGTGGACCTTCATCGTGAGTGGGTCGGTCACCGACATCGGGTCGATGCCCATCCGCGTGGTGCACGAGGGGTGCAGCGCGGTCTCGCCGTCGCGCGCGACCCACTCGATGATCTCCTCGTCGGTCTCGACGGAGGGCCCGGGGGACAGCTCCCCGCCGTTGAAGGGTGCGAAGGCCGGCTGGTTCAGGATCGAGCGCGCGACGTGGATCGCCTCGACCCACTCGCGCCGGTCCTGCTCGGTCGAGAGGTAGTTGAACCGGAGCGCGGGCTTGCGTGCCGGGTCCTGGCTCGTGATCTTCACGGTGCCGCGCGCGTCGGAGTACATCGGGCCGATGTGCACCTGGTAGCCGTGGTCGCTCGCGGGCGCCGAGCCGTCGTAGCGCACCGCGATCGGCAGGAAGTGGAACATCAGGTTCGGGTAGTCGACGTCGTCGTTCGCCGCGCACGAACCCCCCCGCCTCGAAGTGGTTCGTCGCGCCCGGGCCCTTGCGCAGGAAGAGCCACTCCGCCCCGATCGAGCGGGCGCCAGCGCCACTTCATGTACGGGGCCACCGAGACGGGCTGCGTGCACGCGTACTGGATGTAGACCTCGAGGTGGTCCTGGAGGTGCTCGCCGACGCCGGGCAGGTCGTGGACCACCGGGACGCCGAGGGCCTCGAGCTCCGCGGCGTTCCCGACGCCCGAGAGCTGGAGGAGCTGCGGGGAGTTGATCGCGCCGCCGCACAGCACGACCTCGCCGGTGCGTACCTGCTGGACGCCGCCGCGGCCTCTTCGAGTACTCGACGCCGACCGCGCGCGTGCCCTCGAACAGGATCTTCGTGACGTACGCGCGGGTCTGCACCTCGAGGTTCGGACGCCGCATCACCGGGTGCAGGTAGGCGCGCGCGGCCGAGAGCCGCCGGCCGTTGCGGATGTTGCGGTCGAACGGCGCGAAGCCTTCCTGGCGGTAGCCGTTCACGTCGTCGGTGAGCGGGTAGCCGGCCTGCTGCACCGCCTCGAAGAACGCGCCGAAGAGCGGGCTCGTCGCCGGCCCGCGCTCGAGCCCCAGCGGCCCGGCGTGGCCCGCGGTAACGGGTCGTCGATGTCGGCGGCCAGGCAGTTCTCCATCCGCTTGAAGTAGGGGAGGCAGTGGGCGTAGTCCCACGTCTCCATGCCCTCGTCGGCGCCCCACCGCTCGTAGTCGAGCGGGTTCCCGCGCTGGAAGATCATCCCGTTGATGCTGCTCGAGCCGCCGAGCACCTTGCCGCGCGCGTGGTAGATCCGGCGCCCGTTCATGAACGGCTCGGGCTCGGACTCGTACTTCCAGTCGTAGAAGCGGCTGCCGATCGGGAACGGCAGCGCGGCCGGCATGTGGATGAAGACGTCCCACAGGTAGTCGGTGCGGCCGGCCTCCAGGACGAGGACCCGGTTCGACGGATCGGTGCTCAGGCGGTTGGCGAGGGCGCTCCCCGCCGAGCCGCCGCCGATGATCACGAAGTCGTATCGCGTGGGCGCCATGGCGCCGTAGTCTGCCCCAACCCGCCATCCGCGCTGCGCACCCGTCGTTGCCGATGCCGCAACCCCTGCCTTGCGCGCTCCGGCCCCGGGTCCCACTATCCGACGGTCACGGTTCTGCGAAAGAGGGGTCGCGCGCGTGGACGCATTCCGAGGTCACGGTCGCCTGTCGCAACGTCTGGAAGGTCTACGGTCCGAAGGCCGATTCGATCGTCGGCTCGCCCGACGCCGTCGCTGCCTCGTGCCGAGCTCCTCGAGAAGACGGGGTGCGTCGCCGCGGTGCGCGACATCTCGTTCGAGGTGGCGCCGGGCGAGGTCTTCGTGGTCATGGGGCTGTCGGGGAGCGGCAAGTCGACGCTGGTGCGCTGCATCACCCGGCTGATCGACGCCACGGCCGGCGAGGTGTTGATCGACGGTGACGACGTCCTGGCCATGAACGAGGAGCGGCTGCGCGATCTTCGCCGGCACAAGGTCAGCATGGTGTTCCAGCACTTCGGGCTGCTGCCGCACCGGCGCATCGTGGACAACGTCGCCTTCGGGCTCGAGATCCAGGGCGAGGACAAGGACGTCCGCACCAAGCGGGCCGACGAGGTCTTGGAGACCGTGGGCCTGGGCGGATGGGGCGAGCACTTCCCCGACGAGCTGTCCGGAGGCATGCAGCAGCGGGTCGGGCTGGCCCGAGCGCTGGCGACCGATCCCGAGATCATGCTGTTCGACGAGCCGTTCAGCGCGCTGGACCCCCTGATCCGCCGGGACATGCAGGACGAGGTCGTGCGCCTGCAGCGCGAGCTGAAGAAGACGATGATCTTCATCACCCACGACCTCGCCGAAGCGCTCAAGCTGGGCGATCGCATCGCGATCATGAAGGACGGGCACTTCGTGCAGGTGGGGACCCCCGAAGAGGTCGTGGCCGAGCCGGCCGACGACTACGTGGCGGACTTCACCAAGGAGGTCCCCCGGGCGCACGTGCTGACCGCGCGCACGGTGATGCAGCCGGTCGCCGGCAACGGTGAGCGCTACGGCGGCGACATCGGCCCTTCGACGATCGTGCAGGAGTTGATCCCTCACTTCGCCGAGTCCGACCTCCCGCTGCGTGTGGTCGACGGCGACCACGTGCTCGGGGCGGTCGACCGGAGCGCCGTCATGGCGGCGCTGGTCGAGGAGCACTGACGGTGGCGACGGTCGACGCACCGCCACGGTCGGCGGCGCCCCGGGTCGAGGTCGAAGCGCCACCGGAGATCGTCGCGCCGCCTCCCGCCAACCCGTGGCGCCGGCGACTCATCTGGCTCGTCGCCATCCTGGGCGCCACGGTCGTCGCCCTCCAGCTCGCGAACGGCTTCCCCGAGAAGTGGGTCGTCGACGCGCAGCGGTGGTTCGCCAACATCGAGACCTGGGTGATCGAGAACGACGACACGAGCCCGCTGTTCGTCTACTTCCTCACGCCGCTGAAGAACTTCCTCAACGCGTTCCTGGACGGGGCCACGAACGTCCTGCTCCGCATGACGTGGATCGGGGTCGTCACGACCGCCGCGGTGATCGCCGGACTGCTGGCCGGCTGGCGGCTGGCGCTGGTCGCGGCGCCTGGGCTTCCTGGCGATGGGCGTGCTCGGGGTGTGGGAAGCCAGCATGGAGACGCTGGCGCTGATCCTGGTGGCCGTCTCGGTCGCGCTCATGATCGGCATCCCGCTGGGGATCTGGGCGGGACGGAGTGACCGCGTCGATCGGATCCTGCGCCCGTTGCTGGACGCCGCCCAGACGATCCCGGCGTACTGCTACCTGATCCTGCTCGTGCTGTTCTTCAGCATCGGGAACACGACGGCCTTGATCTCCACGGTCATCTTCGCGCTGCCGCCCGCGGTTCGATTGACGAGCCTCGGCCTGCGCGGGGTGCCGTCGGCCGCGATGGAGGTCTCCGACTCGTTCGGGTCGACCCCTCGGCAGCGGCTGACGAAGGTGCAGCTCCCCATGGCGAAGCCCTCGATCATGCTCGGCGTCAACCAGACGATCATGATGGCGCTGGGCATGGTCGTGATCGCCGCCGTGGTGGGCGCCGGCGGACTGGGCCAGGAGGTGCTGCAGGGCCTGCGGAACCTCGACGTGCAGGAGGCGTTCGTCGGTGGGACCGCGATCGTGATCATGGCGATCGTGCTGGACCGGGTGACCTACGCCTGGAGCAAGCGGGACCGGCGGGACCGTTCCGTGAAGCTCGGGGGTCGCACGATCGGACGTCGGTGGGTCGTCGTTGCGGCGATCGCGGCGATCGGCTTGTCGATCGTGGTGGGTCGCGAGGTGGTCAGGCAACAGGACTTCCCGGAGTCCGCCGTCGTCAACCTCGAAGGAGACACGCCGGAGACCGGCCCGATCAACGGACCGGTCAACGCGATCACCGAGGCGATGACGCCCGTCACCGAGTGGATCAGCGACACGCTCCTCCGCTACGGCCTGATCCCCCTGAACGACCTGCTGATCGGCGTTCCCTGGTGGTACCTGGCCGGCGGCGTCGCGCTGCTCGGCTGGTTCGTCTCCCGCCGGCTCAGCTTGGCGGCGTTCGCCTTCGGCTGCCTGGCGATCATCGGCGTGCTCGGCATGTGGGAGGACGCGATGGACACCCTCAGCCAGGTGATCATCGCCGTGGTCATCTCGGTCGTGATCGCGATCCCGCTCGGGGTGTTCTCGGCCAAGAGCGACGGCTTCCAGCGGGTGATGAAGCCGATCCTGGACGCGATGCAGACGATGCCGGCGTTCGTCTACCTGGTCCCCGTGGTCGTGCTCTTCAACGTGGGCCGCGTGCCCGGCATCATCGCCGCGGTGATCTACGCGCTGCCGCCGTGCATCAGGCTGACCGACCTCGGCATCCGGCAGGTGCCGACGAACACCGTGGAGGCGGCGCTCTCCTTCGGGGCGACGTCCCCGCAGATGCTGCGGAAGGTCCAGCTGCCGCTCGCGCGGCCCTCGATCCTGCTCGGCATCAACCAGACGATCATGATGGTGCTGTCCGTCGTCGTGATCGCCGGGCTGATCGGCGCCGGCGGCTTGGGGCTTCAGGTGGTGTTCGGGCTCACGAAGGGCGACATCGGGCTGGGGGTCGTGGCCGGTGTCAGCATCATGTTGCTCGCGCTGGTGATCGATCGGATCACGCAGGCGATGGGGATGGCTCCGCATTCGATGCGCGGCCCGGTCGGCACCGGAGGGCTGGGATGGTGGACGCGCGTTCGCGCGATCACCGGCAAGGCCGCAGATGACGATCTCGACGTAGATACGCCCGAGACGTAGTTCCGAACTCGAAAGGGGGAAGCATGACGCACCGACCCAGGTGGTGGTCACTCACCATCCTGACGGTGCTGCTCGCCGTGCTCGCCGCTGCGTGCAGCGATGTGAGTGAGAGCAGCAACGCCGGAGGTACCACGGGGAGCGACGGCGGCACGACGACGGCCGACTGCGGCAGCGACACGGTGAACATCGCCGTGAACCCGTGGACCGGATCCGCGGTGAACGCCAACGTGGCCAAGGTGATCCTGGAGCAGGAGCTGGGGTGCACGGTCGAACTCGTCGACATCGACGAGTTCGCGCAGTTCCCGGCGTTGTCCACCGGCGACCTCGACGCCACGCTCGAGGTGTGGCCGTCCGGCCACGCGAAGGACTACAAGAAGTACATCGACGGTGACCAGGGCGTCATCGACGGCGGCGAGCTGGGCGTGATCGGCAAGATCGGGTGGTACATCCCGACCTACATGCTCGACGACCACCCGGAGCTCGCGACCTGGGAAGGCCTCAACGCCAACGCGGAGCTGTTCGCGACGGCCGAGACCTCGCCCAAGGGCCAGATGCTCGACGGCGACCCCAGCTTCGTGTCCTACGACGCCGAGATCGTCGAGAACCTCGGACTCGACTTCGAGGTCGTGGTGGCGGGCACCGAGACGGCCGAGCTCGCGCAGCTGAAGAAGGCCTACGCGAACGAGGAGCCGCTGCTGTTCTACTTCTACACGCCGCACTGGGCGAACCAGAAGTACGACCTCACCTCGGTGGAGCTCCCCGCCTACACCGACGCATGCGGGCAGGCCGCGGCCGACGAGACCGGTGGCTACGCCTGCGAGTACCCGGAGGACGTCCTGTACAAGGCGTTCAACCAGGACCTCGAGACCAAGGCGCCGGCGGCCTTCGACTTCCTCACGGCGATGAGCTACGACAACGCCGCGCAGGAGTCGATCGCGCTCTCGATCGATGTCGACGGCATGGACCCGGCCGAGGCCGCGCAGGCCTGGGTCGACGCGAACCCCGACGTCTGGCAGCCGTGGCTGGACGCCGCCGCGCAGAGCGACCGACACATAACGAACGATCGACGGACGAGGGCGGCCTGGCGGGCCGCCCTCGTCGCGTCGCGTCGCGCCTTAGACGGGGTCGCGGAGCCGAGCGCCCTTCGGGTCGTAGGGGATCTCGGGCAGGATCCGTGCGGTGCGGGGCTCGCCCACGACGAACACGGTGAGCTCGGGGGAGGATCCGACGACGTCACGATCGACGTAGGCGAGCGCGAGGCTCGTGCCGACGTGGTGGCCGTAGGCGCCCGAGGTGACGAAGCCCACCCGCCGGTCGCCGATCCAGATGCCCTCGTCGGCGGAGGCATCGGCATCGGTCGCGTCCACCTCCAGCAGCACGAGGCGCTGGGCGGGACCCTCGTCGCGGGCGCGCCGCACGGCGTCGGCGCCGATGAACGTCGCCCTTGTCGAACGCGACGAACCGGTCGAGACCGGTCATCGCCGGCGTGTAGTCCTGCCGGAACTCGGCCGACCAGATGCCGTAGCCCTTCTCCAGGCGCAGGCTGTCGATCGCGCGGTCGCCGATCAGCCGCAGGCCGCTCGCGGCGCCGGCCTCGCGGAGCTCGTGCAGGAGCGTCCGGTGCCGGTTCGCCGGCACGACGATCTCGTAGCCGAGCTCGCCGGTGAGCGAGATCCGCCCGACCACCGCCTGCGCCGTACCCGACGTCCATCTCGCCGGATCGCGCAGGAACCCGAACGCCTCGTTCGACACGTCGTCGTGGGCGAGCTCGGCCAGGATCGTGCGCGAGGCCGGTCCCGAGACCGAGAAGCCCATCCAGCCGTCGGTGATGTTCGTGAAGCGCGACCCCGCTCGGCGGCAGCTGCGCGCGGAACCAGCGGATGTGCCAGTCCTGCAGGTAGTAGGAGCCGGTGAGCCAGAAGCGGTCGTCGTCGAGTCGCGCGACGGTGAGATCGCCCATCAGCCGTCCGGCCTCGTTCAGCATCGGCGCGAGCCGGATCGCGCCCACGGCGCGGGATCCGGGCCGCCAGCAGGTGGTCGAGCCACGCCTCGGCCCCGGGGCCGCGCACCTCGTACCGCGCGTACTGCGCGATCTCGTAGGCGCCGGCCGCCGTCCGCACGGCCGTCGACCTCCTCTCCCACGAGCGGCTCGGCGTTCGAGCGCTCGAGCGTGTCGTTCTCCTCGAAGTCCGGGCTCGGCGCGAAGTACAGCGGCACCTCCAGCCCCCAGTTCACGGTGAACCGCGCGCCCGCCGCGCGCGAGCTCGTCGTAGCACGGCGTCGTCTTCAGTGGGCGCCCCGCGGGGAGCTCCTCGTTCGGGTAGGCCATCACGAACCGCCGCGCGTAGAACTGGGCGGTCGTGGCGCGCAGGTAGCGGTCGTTCGAGGCGTAGGGGCCGAACCGCGCGACGTCCATGCCGAACACGTCGTAGCCCGGGTCGCCGTCGACGATCCAGTTCGCGACGGCGAGGCCGATGCCCGCGCACTGCGAGAAGCCCGCCATGCATCCGCACGCCGCCCAGTAGTTCGGGATGCCCGTCGACCGGTCCGACGAGCGGGTTGCCGTCGGGCGTGAACGTGAACGCGCCGTTCACCCAGCGCCGGATCCCGACCTCCTCGCAGGACGGGGAAGCGTCGGAAGCCGATCGAGAGCTCGGGCATGATGCGATCGAGCTCCTCGGGGAACAGGGTCCGGCCGAAGTCCCAGTCGCGCCCTCGACCTTCCAGTGGCGGGGGTTCTGCTCGTACACGCCGAGCAGGACGCCCTGGCCCTCCCGCTGGAGGTAGGTGAAGCCCTCGAGGTCGGTGACGGCGGGCATGTCGCCCTCGATCGCGGCCACCTGCGGGACCGTCCGTCGGTCACCAGGTAGTGGTGGGGCATCGGGACGAGCGGGTGGTCGACGCCCACCATGTTGCCGACCCGTCGCGCCCACAGGCCCGGCGGCGTTCACGACGTGCTCGGCCGTGATGTCGCCCTGCTCGGTCTCGACCCGCCACTCGCCGCTCGCGAGCCGCGGTGAGCGAGAGGACGCGGTTGTGCTGGATCACCTCGGCGCCGCGCCTGCGGGCCGCGCACCGCGTACGCCTGGGTGGCGCCGTTGGGATCGAGGTTCCCCTCGAGCGGATCGAAGAGCGCGCCGTAGAGGCCGGCCGGATCGATGATCGGCACCAGCTCGACCGCTTCCTCGGGGGTGAGGAGGTAGGCGTCGGTGTCCTGCGTCCGGAGCCACTGGAGCTCGGACTGCAGCCAGTGCCAGCGCTCGGGCGTGCCCGGCGAGCTCCATGCCGCCCGACATGTGCAGCCCGGCGCTCTGGCCCGACTCCTCCTCGACCTGCGGGTAGAGGCCGATCGTGTACTTCTGCAGCGCGGCGATCCGCGTGTCAGCGTTCATCGCGTGGAACCCGCCGGCCGCGTGCCAGGTGGAGCCCGCCGTCAGCTCCTCGCGCTCGATCAGGGCCACGTCGGTCAAGCCGCGCAGCGTCAGGTGGTAGAGGACGCTGCAGCCGACGATGCCGCCGCCGATCACGACGACCTGGTACCGGTCCTTCACGCGCGCACCGCCTCCGAGCCGGGGATCCGAGGCTCGGAGTCTAGCGGTGGCCATCTCTCGTCGGAGTGACCATCGGTCGCACCCCTCGCTCGCCCACACTCGGGGCGACGACCCCGGGTCGGCGTTGCAGTGCCCGCAACTGGGACCTTGCTGCCGCAACACGCGGTGAGAACATGCAGCAGCACCAGCGCGGCGGGGAAGGAGCGGGATGCGGGAACGTGCCCAGACGGTGATCATCGGCGCCGGCATCGTCGGCGTGAGCGCCGCCTACCACCTGACCGACCTGGGCGTGACCGACGTGCTCGTGCTCGATCAGGGGCCGCTCTTCGAGACCGGGGGCTCGACCTCGCACGCGCCCGGGATCATCTTCCAGACGAACGGTTCGCGCACGATGTGCCGGCTCGCGCAGGACTCGGTCGCGCTCTACGACTCGGTCGATCTCGACGGCGAACGGTGCTGGTACGGCGTCGGGGGGCTCGAGGTCGCGACCACCCCCGAGCGCATGGAGGAGCTGAAGCGCCGCCAGGGATACGCGCGCTCCTACGGGATCGAGGGCACCGAGCTGCTCACGCCGGCCGAGGCCGCCGAGAAGAGCCCGCTCCTGGACCCCGCGACGATCCTGGGCGCCTACTGGATCCCGAGCGACGGCGCCGGCAAGGCCGTGAAGATCGTGACGAAGCTCGGTCGCGAGGCGCAGGCGCGCGGCGTCGACGTTCGAGGGCGGCGTGACCGTCACCGGGTTCGACATCCGCGACGGGCGGGTGCACGGGGTCGAGACCGATCGCGGCACGGTCGAGTGCGAGCGCGTGCTGATCTGCGCGGGGTTCTGGGGACCGACGGTCGGCGCGATGGCGGGCGTGCCGATCCCGCTCGTCGCGGTGCAGCACCAGCTCGTGTGGACCGACCCGATCCCCGAGCTCGCCGGGCTCGACGGCGACACCTGGGCGCAGCAGCCGGTCGTGCGCCACCAGGACATGTCCCTGTACTTCCGGCAGCGCGACGACCACTACGGCGTCGGCAACTACCGGCACGAGCCGATCGTGACGCCGCAGCCCTCGATCCGGCGCCACGGCGACGGCCCGATGCCGTCGCTGATGCCGTGGACCCCCGACGACTTCGACCTGTGCGAGGCCGAGACCGCGCGGCATGTTCCCGGCGCTCGCCGGCCGGATGCGCCCGAGCGACCCCGCGCGGTCGCTGAACGGGATGTTCTCGTTCACGCCCGACGGCGGGTCGGTCGTGGGCGAGAGCGCGGCCGTGCGCGGCGTCTGGGTCTGCGAGGCGGTCTGGGTGACCCACGCCGCCGGCATGGCGCGGCAGGTGGTCGAGTGGATGGTGACGGGCGAGCCCTCCTACGACCTCGCCGAGGCCGACGCGAACCGCTTCTACCCGTTCCAGACGTCGCCCGCCCTACGTGCGTCGAGCGCGGGAAGCAGCAGTA
The DNA here is from genome assembly GCA_963816275.1 of uncultured Actinomycetes bacterium. Lineage (GTDB taxonomy): Bacteria > Actinomycetota > UBA4738 > UBA4738 > HRBIN12 > JAOUEA01. Next base: position 16,759 of record CAWFJU010000008.1, on the reverse strand, counting down.
CCGCGAGGTCTACGACATCCTCCATCCGCTGCAGCAGCCGTCGAAGCCGCGGAAGCTCCGGCTCACGCCGTTCTACCGCGCGCCACGAGGCGCTGGGGGCCGAGTTCTTCACGGGCGCGGGGTGGGAGCGGCCGCAGTGGTTCCGCGCGAACCGCGAGCTGGTCGGCGGCGTCACGCACGAGTGGGCGCGCCGCACGGGCTGGGCGGCGCGCGGCTGGTCGCCCGAGGTGGGCGCCGAGCACCTCGCGACGCGCTCGAACGCGGCGCCTGTTCGACATCACGCCGTTCGCGAAGTTCGACGTGGCCGGGCCCGACGCGCTCGCGTTCCTCGAGCGGATCTTCGCGAACCGGATCGACCGGCCGGTGGGCTCGATCGTGTACACGGCCGCGCTCACGCCGACGCGGCGGGATCCGGCTCGACCTCACGGTGATCCGCAAGGACGAGGAGCTCTTCCGCGTCGTGACCGGCGGCGGGAGCGGGCAGCACGACCTCGCGTGGCTCCGGCGCGCAGATCCGCGACGGCGAGCGCGTGACGATCACCGAGCGCACCGGCTCGCTCTTCGCGCTCGGGCCTGTGGGGCCCGAGCGCGCGCGACATCCTGCAGCAGGTCACCGACGCCGACTCTCGAACGACGCGTTCCCCTACCTGACCGCGCGGTACCTCGACGTCGGCGAGGTCGGCCCGGTGTGGGCCCAGCGCATCAGCTACGCGGGCGAGCTGGGCTGGGAGCTGTACGGGCAGTTCGCGATGGGCGACCGGATCTGGGACCTGCTGTGGGAGGCGGGCCGCGAGCACGGCCTGATCGCCGCGGGCGGCGGCGCGTTCGATTCGCTGCGGCTCGAGAAGGGCTACCGGCTCTGGGGCCAGGACATCCACACCGAGCACGACCCGCTCGAGGCCGGGCTCGGGTTCGCGGTGCGATGGGACAAGGACTTCCAGGGCCGCGAAGCGCTGGAGGCGATCCGTGACGGCGGCGGCCCGGCCGAGCGGCTCGCGTGCATGACGTTCGACGACCCGCGCGACGGTGGTGATGGGCAAGGAGCCGATCTGGCACGACGGCCGGGTCGTCGGCTACGTGACCTCGGCCGCCTACGGCTACTCGATCGGGCGCGGCATCGTCTACGGCTACCTGCCCGCCGCGCTCGCGGTGCCGGGCACGCCGGTCGAGGTCGAGTACTTCGGCGTGCGGCACGCCGCCACGGTGAGCGACGAGCCGCTGTGGGACCCCAAGGGCGAACGACTCAAGGCATAGGAGCACCGATGAGCGACGAAGAGATCGACCTTTCATCCCTGCCCGACGAGGAGCTCGTGCCGCAGATGCACGACGACCTCTACGACGGTCTCGCCGACGAGATCGTGGAGGGCACCAACCTGCTGCTCGCGCCGCGGCTGGTCCGCCGACAAGGTGCTGAACGAGGCCCTCGTCGAGGGGATGCGGATCGTCGGGATCGACTTCCGCGACGGCATCCTGTTCGTGCCCGAGGTGCTGCTGGCCGCGAACGCGATGAAGGCGGGCATGGCGATCCTGCGGCCGCTCCTCGCCGAGACCGGGGCCGAGCGGATGGGCAAGGTCGTGATCGGCACCGTGAAGGGCGACATCCACGACATCGGCAAGAACCTCGTGGCGATGATGCTCGAGGGCGCGGGCTTCGACGTGATCGACCTGGGGATCAACAACCCGGTCGAGAACTACCTCGCCGCGCTCGAGGAGCACGAGCCCGAGATCCTGGGGATGTCGGCGCTGCTCACGACCACGATGCCCTACATGAAGGTCGTGATCGACGAGCTCGAGGCCAAGGGGCTGCGCGACAAGTACATCGTGCTCGTGGGCGGCGCGCCGCTGAACGAGGAGTTCGGCAAGGCCGTGGGGGCCGACGCCTACTGCCGCGACGCGGCGGTCGCCGCCGAGACCGCCCAGGCGCTCGTGCTCGCCAAGCGCGCGATGGCGTCCTGACGACGACGAAGGAGCGAACCGCATGGCCGAGTTGACCGTGATCCGCTGGCGCGACATCCCGATGCAGCTCGTGGCGCGTGGCGAGGGCGACGCTGCCGCGCGCGCGTTGCTGCCCGAGCGGTTCCAGGAGGCCGTCGACGCGGCCGCGATGGTGGCGGGCCTGATCGGGTCCGACGACTACACCGAGCAGATGCAGATGGACAGCGTCGCCCGTGCGGCGACGATCTCGACGCGGAGGTGGCGGCCGAACGGGAACGGCTCGAGGCGGAATGGACCGAGGAGATCCTGCGGGCGGCGATCCGGTCGGGCGGGATCAAGGGCGGCCCGGACGTTGCGGGCGAGACCGAGGTCGTGCGTCCCTCGCCCGGCGACGCCGACCCGGATGCCGCCGGGGACGCCTGATGGTCGAAACCGCCGTCTCGAGCGCCACGCGCGAGGTCGTGATCGGCAGCGGCCGTCCGTTCGTGATCATCGGTGAGCGGATCAACCCGACCGGCCGCAAGAAGCTCGCCGCGGAGATGAAGGCGGGCGACTTCTCGACCGTGATCGCCGACACGCACGCGCAGGTCGCCGCCGGCGCGCACATGCTCGACGTGAACGCCGGGATCCCCCTCGCGGACGAGCCCGCGATCCTCGCCGAGACCGTGCGGCTCGTGCAGTCGCTCACCGACCTGCCGCTCTCGATCGACTCCTCGATCGTGGCCGCGCTCGAGGCGGGGCTCGCCGTCTACCAGGGCAAGCCGCTCGTGAACTCGGTGACGGGCGAGGACGAGCGGATCGAACAGGTGCTGCCGCTGGTCGCGAAGCACGGCGCCGCCGTCGTGGCGATCACGAACGACGAGACCGGGATCAGCGAGGACCCCGACGTTCGCTTCGCGGTGGCCGAGAAGATCGTGCACGCCGCCGCAGATCACGGCATCCCCGCGCACGACATCGTCGTCGACCCGCTCGTGATGCCGATCGGCGCGATGGGCGGGGCGGGTCGACAGGTCTTCGCGCTCGTCCGCCGACTGCACGACGAACTCGGCGTGAACACGACCTGCGGCGCGTCGAACATCTCCTTCGGGCTGCCGAACCGCAACGGCATCAACGGCGCGTTCCTCGCGATGGCGATCGCGAACGGGATGACGAGCGCGATCACGAGCCCGCTCCACGAGGAGGTGCGGCAGGCGGTGATGGCCGCCGACGTGCTGATGGGCGTCGACGAACACTGCGCCGCGTGGATCGGCCGGTACCGCGAGGACCCGACCGGCGGACCGACGTCCGGCCGGCGGGGGGGTCGCGAGGGCCGCCGACGCGGCGCCGGAGCCGGAGCGGGCGAGGCCGCCGATGCCGGGCCGGTCGCGCCGCCGAGGTGCCGCCGGCGCCGTGACCGGCGAGGGCGCGCTCGTCGTCTTCACGCCCTCGGGCAAGCGGGGGCGGTTCGCCGACGGCACGAACCTGCTGGCGGCCGCTCGCGCACTCGGCGTCGACCTCGATTCGGTCTGCGGCGGGCGCGGGATCTGCGGTCGCTGCCAGATCGTCGTCAGCGAAGGGGAGTTCGCCAAGCACGGGATCGTCTCGCGACCCGACCATCTCACCGCGTTCAGCGAACCGGAAGAGCGGTTCCGTGGGCTCCGAGGCTTGGCGGAGGACCGGCGGCTCGGCTGCCACGCGGAGGTCCGCGGCGATCTCGTCGTCGATGTGCCCCCCGAGAGCCAGGTGCACCGCCAGGTGGTGCGCAAGGAGGCCGACGCGCATCCGATCGAGGTCGACCCGGTCGTGCGGCTCCACTACGTCGAGGTGCGCGAGCCCGACCTCGCCGACCCGAGCGGCGACCTGCAGCGGCTCTTGGAAGCGCTCGAGCGAGAATGGGAGCTCACGGGACTCGCGGCCGATCCGCACGTGCTGGCCGAACTCCAGCAGACGCTGCGGGCCGGTGGATGGACCGCCACCCTCGCGGTGCACGACGGTGACACGATCATCGGGATCCGGCCCGGGTTCCACGATCGGGCGCTCGGTGTGGCGTTCGACGTCGGGTCCACGACGGTCGCCGGGCACCTCTGCGATCTCGAGACCGGCGAGGTCCTGGCGAGCGCGGGCGTGATGAACCCGCAGATCCGGTTCGGCGAGGACCTGATGAGCCGGGTGAGCTACGTGATGATGAACCCGGGCTCGGAGACCGAGCTCACGAGCGCGATCCAGGGGTGTGTCGACGGCCTGATCCGCGAGCTGTGCGAGACCGCCGCCGAGGATGCCGGCGACGTGCTCGCGATCACCGTGGTCGGGAACCCGATCATGCACCACCTGTTCCTGGGGCTCGACCCGACCGAGCTCGGTGGGGCGCCCTTCGCGCTCGCGACCGACGAGGCGGTGCACCGGCGCGCGCGCGAACTCAACCTCGCGGCGCCGAACGCCGGCGCACGGGTCTACCTGCTGCCGTGCATCGCAGGCCATGTCGGCGCCGACACCGCCGGCGTGATCCTCTCCGAGGCGCCGCACGAGCAGGACGTCGTGAACCTCATCGTCGACGTCGGCACGAACGCCGAGATCGTGCTCGGGAACCGGGACCGGCTCCTCGCGGCGTCGTCGCCGACCGGGCCGGCGTTCGAGGGCGCACAGATCTCCGCGGGGCAACGGGCGGCCCCGGGGGCGATCGAGCGGGTGCGGATCGATCGCGAGACGCTCGAGCCGCGGTTCAGCGTGATCGGCGCCGACCCGTGGAGCGACGAGGCCGGATTCGACCACGCCGCGATCACCGGGATCTGCGGCTCGGGGATCATCGAGGTCGTCGCGGAGATGTTCCTCGCGGGGATCCTCACCTCCGACGGGGTGATCGACGGCGCGCTCGCGTCGAGGACGCCGCGGATCGTCGGGCAGGGACGGACGTTCGGCTACGTGCTCCACGACGGCGCACCGAACGTGGTCATCACCCAGATGGATGTCCGCGCGATCCAGCTCGCGAAGGGCGCGCTCTACGCGGGCTGCCGCCTCCTGATGGACCACCTTGGGATCGAGAGCGGTCGACCGGATCCGCCTGGCGGGCGCCTTCGGCGCTCACATCGATCCCGTGCACGCGATGGTGCTCGGGCTCGTGCCCGACTGCGACCCCGCGCAGGTGACGAGCGCGGGCAACGCGGCGGGGACCGGCGCGCGGATCGCGTTGCTCAACCGTGCCGCCCGCGACGAGATCGAGGCGGTGGTCCGCCGCGTGGAGAAGATCGAGACCGCGGTCGAGCCGCGGTTCCAGGAACACTTCGTGGGCGCGATGGGGATCCCGCACGCCACCGACCCGTACCCGCGGCTCGCCGCCGCGGTCGACCTGCCGGCGCCGAGCGCCGCCGCGCGACCCGAGCGGTCCGCGCGATCACGACGAGCGAGAGGAGCACGCACATGACCGATGCCCCGCGGGGACGCCGTACGGGGGGCCGCGCCGGCCGCGCGGCTGCGCGTTTGGCCGCCGTCGCCGAGAAGGTCCCGTTCATCACCCGCGAGCTCACGCCGGTCGAACTGCTCGGGGCCGAGGGCATCGAGCTGATCGAGCACAACGCGGACACGATCCTCGAGCGGGTCGGGATCGACGTGCGCGGGGCGCCCGACGCGCTCGAGCTGTTCACCGGCGCCGGCGCCGACGTCGACGGCGAGCGCGTGCGGTTCCCTCGCGGGCTCGCGCGCAGCCTCGTCCAGGCCACCGCGCCGCGCGAGTTCATCCAGCACGCCCGGAACCCGGTCAACGACGTCCGGATCGGCGGGACCGCGACCGTGCTCGCGCCCGCGTACGGATCGCCGTTCGTCCGAGACCTCGACGGCGGCCGCCGGTACGGCACGATCGAGGACTTCCGCAACTTCGTGAAGCTCGCGTACTCGACGCCGTTCCTGCATCACTCGGGCGGGACCGTGTGCGAACCGGTCGACCTGCCCGTGAACAAGCGGCACTACGACATGGTCTACGCCCACATGCGGTACTCGGACAAGCCCTTCATGGGGTCGGTCACGCATCCCCAGCGGGCTCGGGACACGGTCGAGATGGCGCGGATCCTGTTCGGCGCCGACGCGCTCGAGTCGGGCACCTACATCCTCAGCCTGATCAACGCGAACTCGCCGCTCGTGTGGGACCACATCATGCTCGGCTCTGCGCGCGCGTACGCCGAGGCGAACCAGGCCGTGATCATGACCCCGTTCATCCTGGCGGGGGCGATGTCACCGGCCACGGTGGCCGGAGCCGCCGCCCAGACCCTCGCCGAGGCGCTCGTCGGCATGGCGTACGTGCAGCTCGTGCGGCCGGGTGCGCCCGTCGTGTTCGGGTCGTTCGCGTCGTCGATGTCGATGCAGTCCGGCGCCCCGACGTTCGGGACCCCCGAGCCCGCGCTCGTCCTGTACACGCTCGCGGCCTGCGCCAGGCGGCTCGGCGTGCCGTTCCGCAGCGGCGGGTCGCTGACGGCCTCGAAGATCCCGGACGCGCAGGCGGCGTACGAGTCGGCGAACACGCTGCAGCCCACGTTGCTCGCGGGCGTGAACTTCGTGCTGCACGCGGCCGGATGGCTCGAGGGCGGTCTGACCATGGGTTACGAGAAGTTCGTGATGGACCTCGATCAGTGCGGGATGATGGCGGCGTTCGCCAAGGGCGTGGACCTCAGCCCTAACGGCCAGGCGGTCGATGCCATCATCGAGAACGGTCCGGGCCAGCATTTCCTGGGCACGGCCCACACCCTCGCGAACTTCGAGACCGCGTTCTTCCGGTCGTCGATGGCCGACAACAACAGCTTCGAGCAGTGGGAGGCCGAGGGGTCGTTCGACACGACTACCCGGGCGAACGCCGTGTGGAAGAAGATGCTCGCCGAGTACGAGGCGCCACCGGTCGACGACGCCGTCGACGCGGAGCTCCAGGAGTGGATCGAGCGGAAGAAGGCCTCCTTCCCCGACTCGAACGTCTAGGAGGACGAACGGACCGATGGCGGTGAGGAAGCGGAAGGTCGCGGGTCTGACCGCCGACGAGGCGGCGTCGCTGCGCACCCTGGTGACGGCGCCCAAGTTCGAGCTGATCCCGCTCTCGAACGCGGCCGAGAAGATCGGCGAGCTCCCGCACGCGGCGGCGGTCACGGTGACCGCGTCGCCGAGCCACGGGATCGAGTCCACGCTCGAGCTCGCCGAGCAGGTGGCCGAGCGCGGCCACAGCGTCATCCCGCACCTGTCGGCGCATATGATCCGGGACCGGGCGCACCTGGGCGACGTGCTGGGCCGGTGCCGCGACACCGGGCTCACGCGGGTGTTCGTGGTGGGTGGCGACGCGAAGGACAAGGGCGAGTTCCACGACGGACTGATGCTGCTGCGGGCGATCGACGAGGCCGGGCATCCCTTCGTCGAGATCGGGGTGCCGTCGTATCCGGAGGGCCACGTCGACATCGCCGACGAGCGGTTGCTCGAGGTGCTGCTCGAGAAGCAGCGGTACGCGCACTACATGGCCACGCAGATGTGCTTCAACCCGCGCGCGATCGTGGCCTGGATCGCGCGGATGCGGACGGCCGGCGTGACGATGGCGGTGCACCTGGGCACGCCCGGCGTGGCCGAGCTCACGAAGCTGATGACGATCTCGGCCCGGATCGGGGTGGCCGACTCCGCGCGCTACCTGAAGAAGAACCGCAAGATGGTGGGCTCGCTCCTCACGCCGGGCAAGTTCGGTCCTGACGCGCTGCTGCTGGGGATGGCGGACGCGTTCTGCGACCCGGAGGCCCGCATCGAGGCGCTCCACCTGTTCACGTTCAACCAGGTCGCGGCCACGCTCGAATGGCAGCGGCGGATGCTCGCCGAGCTTGGGTAGCCGGCGCAGGTCGAGGCGCTCCTCACGGCAACACGTAACCTCGAGTCACATCCGGTTCATGCCGCGCCGCCGCAGGTCGTGGCAGACTCCGGGCCGCGACCGTGAACGGGGGTCATCGATGGAGCGGTGGGGCGCGAACGACCTGAGGAAGCAGCGGTAGCCGGTTGGCGATCGAGATCCCCTGCGCGTTCTGCGGGCCTCGGCCCTTCACGGAGTTCCGGTTCGGCGGTGAGCTGCGCCCGCTGGACGCCCCCGACCCCGAGGCCGACTTCGCGCGGGTGTTCCTGCCCGAGAATCCGGCCGGACCTCAGGAGGAACGATGGTTCCACATGCTGGGCTGTCGCACCTGGTCGACCGTGACGCGGGACACGCGCACGAACGAGATCGGCTGACGTGGGCGCTATCCGGTTCGAGGGCCGCGACGTCTCGTTCCAGGACGGGGACACGATCGCCTCCGCGCTCTTCCGCGACGGGGTCCGGACGTTCTCGCGCTCGATGAAGTACCACCGACGCCGCGGCCTCTACTGCGGGACGGGGGACTGTCCGAACTGCCTGATCACGGTCGACGGCACCCCGGCGGTGCACGCGTGTCAGGCGCCGTGCGCCGACAGGATGGAGGTGCGCCGACCCCATGGCTGGCCGTCGACCGAGCGCGACCTCCTGCACGTGACGGACTCGCTGCATCGCCTGATGCCGGTGGGCTTCTACTACAAGACGTTCGTCCGGCCCCGGTTCTCGTGGGAGATCGCCGAGAAGGTGATCCGACGGGCGACCGGGCTTGGGGCGCTGCCGCCCACGACCCGCGCCGAGCGGAGCGTCGTGCGCCACGTGCGGACCGACGTGCTCGTCGTCGGGGCCGGGGCGGCCGGGCTCGGGGCCGCCCGGGACGCGGCTGCGGGCGGCGAGCGCGTGCTCGTCTGCGACGAGTCCCCGATCGGCGTCGCGATCGCCCCGGGGTCCGCCCTCGACCGCGTGCGGGCGCTCGAGGCCCAGGTCCGCGCGACGCCCGAGGTGACCGTGCTCGACGGGCATACCGCGCTGGGGATCTACGAGGGTCTCGAGGTGCCGCTCGCCGCCGACCGGGAGCTCGTGCGCGTGCATCCCGGCCGTGTCGTCGTCGCGACCGGCGCCGGTGAGATCCATCCCGTCTTCCCGGGGAACGACCTGCCGGGCGTGATGCTCGGCCGCGGTGCCGCCCGTCTCGCCGGCGTGCACGGCGTCCGCCCCGGCGACGTCGCGGTCGTGGTCGCCGGCACCGACGAGGGGCTGGCGCACCTCGAGACGCTGCGGGCATCCGGTGTGCGGATCGCGGCGGTGGCGGTGGCCGCGTCGCTCGCCGATCGCGTTCCCGAAGGCAGCGGCGAGATCGTGGTCGACGGCAGCGTCCACGAGGCACGCGGCGGCAAGGCCCTGTCGCTCGGTCGTGATCGCGCCGAGGGTACCCAGGGCAAGCGCTTCGACTGCGACCTGCTCGTGCTGTCGATCGGGCTCGCGCCGCGCGACGGGCTCGCGCGGATGGCGCTCCCCGGCGAGGCGGTCGAGCTCGTCGGCGACGCGGCCGGCCCCGACGCGACCCCGCCCGGCGGCCACGACGGCACCGTGTGCCTGTGCGAGGACGTGTCGATGCACGACCTGCGGCAGGCCTGGGACGAGGGCTACCGCAACGCCGAGATCCTGAAGCGCTACACGACCGCCACGATGGGTCCGTGCCAGGGCGCGATGTGCGGACGAGCGCTGGCGTGCTTCGCCCGCGACCGGAACGGGGACGGCATGGCGGCCGCCGATGTCGGCGCCGCCGCCGCCGCCGCGGTCGGGACCTTCGCGGCCGCGGCCCGTACGACGGCCCGTCCGCCCGTGCGCCCCGTCACCCTCGAGTCGCTCGCCGCCGCCGTCCACGAGCTGATCGACAAGCGGACCTCACTGCACGAGGTGCACCTCGCGTCCGGCGCCCGCGTCGACCGGTCGGGCGGCTGGATCCGGCCGTTCACCTACGGCGACTGGCGCGAAGAGTACCGCGCGGTGCGCGAACGCGTGAGCGTGATGGACGTCGGCACCCTCGGCAAGTTCACGATCGCCGGGCCCGACGCGGCGACGCTCGTGGACCGGATGTTCCCGTGTCGCACCGACGACCTCGGGGCCGGCCGCACGCGGTACGTGCTGAGCCTGGACGAGGCCGGCTACGTGATGGACGACGGCCTGCTCTGCGCGGTCCGCGACGGGACCTTCTACCTGACCTCCACCTCCGGCGGGGCCGTCCGGACCGACGCGCGCCTGCGGGATCTCGCCGACCGGATGTCGCTCGACGTCCATGTCCTCGACCGGACCGCGCAGTGGGGCGCGATCAACGTCGCGGGGCCGCACGCACGTGACCTCCTGGAACGGCTCACCGACGATCCGCTCGACGCGACGACCGTCCCGTACCCGGGGTTCGCCGACCTGACGGTGGCCGGCGTGCCGTGCCGCGCGGTCCGGACCGGCTTCGTGGGGGAGCTGGCGTTCGAGCTGCACCACCCACGCACACGCGGCCCCGAACTATGGGATGCGCTCGTGCGCGAAGGCACAGCGTGGGACCTGCAACCGCACGGGCTGGACGCCCTCGAGCTGCTCCGGCTCGAGAAGGGCCACGTCTACCTCGGCCAGGACACGATGCCCGACGACACTCCCGCGAAGCTCGGGATGGCGTGGGCGGTCTCGACGGACAAGGAGTGGTTCCTCGGGAAGCAGGCGCTCCTGCGGCTCGCCCAGCTCCCGGTCACGCGGAAGCTCGTCGGCCTGGAGGTCGACGGCGCCCCTGCCGACGTGGCCGACGTCCGCGGCGCACCACTCTTGGTCGGCGGGGAGATGGTCGGGCGGGTGACCTCGGCCGAGCGGTCGATCGCGCTCGACCGTGCGATCGGGCTCGGCTGGGTCCGGGCCTCGGAGGCGGGGTTCCCTTCCGAGCTCGACGTCGCCGGCCACGCAGGCGCCCGCGCGCGCGTCGTGCCGACACCCTTCTACGATCCGAGCGGGGAGCGGATCCGTGGCTGAGCTCCGGGCGGTCTCACCGGCGGTGGTCGCGGTGCTTGCCTCCGCTGCGACATGCGACGGTGTCGCCGCGCCCGCCCGCGCCACCCTGTGCCGGTTGACGCCCCGCGAACTGCTCCTGATCGGCGACGCCGAGGCCGGCGGCGTCCGCGTCGACGAACCCGGCGCGATCGTCGAGGACGTCTCCGACGGCTGGGCGGCCTTCGAGCTCGCCGGCGTCGACGCCGCCGAGGCGTTCGCCCGGCTCTCCGAGCTCGAGCTGCCGGCGGACGGGTTCGTCCAGGGCGAGGTCGCCCGGATCGGGGCGAAGCTGATCGTCGAACCCGGCCGCCTGACGATCCTCGTGCCGGCGATGCTCGGCGCGTTCCTCGAGGAGCGGATCCGCACCGACTGCGCGGAGGTGCTCGCGTGACCGGGCTCCTGCGCCGCCGTGAGTTCCTCAGCCGACGCGAGCTGAAGCCGCGCTACGACGTCGTGATCGTGGGCGGCGGCGTGAACGGCCTCTCCCTCGCGTTCCACCTCGCGGAGTACCACGGGATCCGCGACGTCGCGGTGCTCGAGCGCGCGTACATCGGGAGCGGCGGGAGCGGCCGGAACACCCAGGTCGTGCGGGCCACCTACAACACGACGGAGACGGTCCCCCTGTACGCGACGAGCCTCGGGATGTACCGAACGCTCTCGCAGGAGGTCGACTTCAACATCCTGTTCAGCACCCAGGGGAACCTGGACCTCTGCCACTCGACCGACACGCTGCAGGTCGAACGCGAGAAGGTCGCGATCCACCGCCAGTACGGCGTGCGAACCGAGATGCTCACGCCCGACCAGGTGCTCGAAGTCTGCCCGCTGGTGGACCTCACCGCCGGAGGCGAGCTCCCGGTGATCGGCGCCTCCTACCATCCACCCGGGGCGTTCGCGCGGCACGACTCGGTGGTGTGGGGCTACGCGTCGGCCGCGAACCGGCGCGGGGTCGACATCCACGAGGGCGTCGAGGTCATCGGCGTGGACGTGACGGATGGGGTCTGCGCCGGCGTCCGGACCACCGCGGGGCCGGTTGCCGCCGGACGCGTCGTGAGCGCGGTCGCCGGTCACTCCTCGGAGGTGGCGCGGATGGCGGGCGTGCGCCTGCCGATCGAGACGATGGCGCTACAGGCGTTCGTGACCGAGGCCTACCGACCCGTGCTGTGGGGCCTCGTCTCGTCGATGGATCTCTACGTGTACACGCAACAGACCGCTCGGGGCGAGCTCGTCGTGGGCGGCGAGACCCTTCCGTACAACACCTACTCGACGCGTTCGACGTTCGACTTCGCGGCCGAGACCGCGAAGCGCACGATCCAGCTGCTGCCGTTCATGGCGAAGGCCCGGCTGATGCGGCAGTGGACCGGCCTCTGCGATATGACGCCCGACTCCTCCCCGCTCCTCGGGGAGAGCGAGGTCCGCAACTTCTTCCTGATGTCGGGGATGGGGACCTGGGGGTTCAAGGGCGCGCCGATCTTCGGCAAGACGATGGCTGAGATGCTCGCGACCGGGACCGTGAACCCGCTGATCGCCCCGTTCGCGCCGGATCGGTTCCGCAACGATCGGATGGTGCCCGACGCCGCGAGCGCCGGGACGCATCGCTAGCGGGACCGCGCTCAAGGAGTTGCTGGGAGCGGCTGGGTCACGCAGTGGGGTCCGCCTCCGGCCCAGTTCATCGCGGGCGTCGGCACGCCAACGATCTCTCGATCATCCACGATGTCACCGAGCATGCCGAGGGCCTGCCGATCGAGGCGATCCTCACCGGTGGTCGGCACGATCACCGCGCCGTCAGCGAACACGAGGTTGACGTACGTGAAGGTTCCCGGAGGCGTGTCACCGAACGACCCCCGGGGCAGCAGGGGGAACTCGATGACGTCGAAGGACTGCCCTGAGGCGCCGACCGATGTGCGCAAGACCGAAAGGTTCTCTGCGAGCCGCTCGCCCTCTTCTCCTCCCGCTGGGTCGGTCTGTGCGAGTACACGCTCGGGACTGAGGAACGCCGCGACCCCGTCCACGTGCCCCGCGGTGAGGTCGCCGATCAGGCCGAACGGCAATGCGATCAACGTGGAGCCACCGAGTCGCGTCAACAACTCGGTCTCGATCTCGTCCTCGCTCAGCATCGGGTTGCGTCGCGCCTCGAAGAGGTTCTCCCGGGTGCCGAGGATCGTTCCGTCTCCGGCGGAGAGGATCGCGCCACCCTCGAGGACCATGTCGACGGGCTCTCGCGACAGGTGAAGGCGATCGAGCAGCGCCCGGGGGAGTCGGTCGTCGTCGTGCCAGGTCTGTCCGAACCCATCGAAGGCGCCCCCCCAGCCGTCGAACCGCCAATCGAGGCCGATGCGGTCGTTCCCGTCGAGCACCACGATCGGCCCGTTGTCACGGATCCACATGTCGTCGTACGCGACGGCCACCGTGTCGATGGACCCGCGGTCCAGCTGGGTCGGAGCGCCGGTCCGAGGCACCACCGCGATCACCGGCTCCGATCGACGGATCGCATGCGCCAGGCCGATCCATTCCTCCTGCACCTGATCGAGCCGTCGGCCGTAGATCCGCTCCTGGTACGGAGCAGCCATCAGGGTTGCCGCGTGCGTCTCCCACTCGCCGGGCCACCGTCGCGGAGTTGGCATGCTGCGCGACCGGTTCGCGTCGTCGACCTGCGTGCGTTCCCGGATGCATGCGGCCAGGGTGCTCGCGACGGTCGTCATCGCGAGCCCCCCGATGAACCGACGACGGCTGAGCGTGCGATCCACCTCGTCATCATCGTCCATGGGGGGACGAAACCGGCATCCACCGCAGGCGTCGATCTCGACCGTGGGCTCGGCCGCTGTATGGCGAGGGAAGGGTTCAGTCGCCGCTCGCCGCGAGCAGCCAGTCCACGAGATAGTCGGCGAACGAGGTCCGCACGAGGAGCCCGGTCGTGTCCGCTCGTTCGTGCAGGATCACCTGGGCCCTTGCCACGAGTGTCTGCGCGCACATCCCCGCCGTCCACGCGAGCGGATGCAGGTCGATCGGACACCCCTTCGACAGGAGGTCGAACCGGCCCGGCCCGCCCAGCTCGATCGCCACGCGGTTCGCGCTGAGGTCGACGATCGACCGATGGACGTCCGCGAGCGCGGTCTCGAGCCCGGCGGCGATCTCGGATCCGGCGTGCGGCGGCCCGAGGACCAGCCACTCGTCGGGACCGAGCCACAGGGCCGCCCGCGGGCCGTCCTCCCAGGTCGTGTTCGGTTCGAGGGGTAGCGGGAACGGCGCCCGGTCGGCGAGCGCCGGATCCAGCCGGAGCGAGACCTGCGCGAGGAACGGCTCGTGGGAGGCGCTCACCTCGTCGCTGGTGCGCTTGGCGATCGACGCGAGGTCGGCCGCACGCGCGGCGATCGGGTCGCGCGCGAACGGGTCAGCCGTCACGGCGCGCCCCTTCCGGGTCGTAGAAGACGGGAGTGGTGACCTCCGCCGCGATCGGTCCCTCGGTGGTCGCCGCGACGATCGTCGATCCGATCAGGTCGCGGCCGCCCTTCACCATCGCGAGCGCGAACGTCCGCTCGAGGATCGGGCTGCGATAGCTGGACGTCACGAACCCGAGCATCGGGACGGGCGGCGTCGCCGCGGCGTCGGAGGGCGCCACGAGTTGGGCGCCCTCGGGGATCCAGCGATCCGGGTCGGTGGGCAGCAGCCCGACCAGCTGCTTGCGGTCGGGCCGAACGGTGTCGGGTCGGTGGAGCGAACGCTTCCCGATGAAGTCCGAGTCGTCCTTGCGGACGATCCAGGACATACCGAGGTCGTGGGGCGTCACCGTGCCGTCGGTGTCCTGGCCGACGATCACGTACCCCTTCTCGGCGCGCAGCACGTGCATCGCCTCGGTCCCGTACGGCGTGACCCCGAGCGGCGCGCCGGCGGTCATCACGGCCTCCCACATCGCGAGCCCGTGGTGCCCGGGCACGTTGACCTCGTACGCCAGCTCGCCGCTGAAGCTCACGCGGGCGACACGCGCGGCAATGCCCGCGACCTCGCCGTCGCGCCACGTCATGAACGGGAACGCGGCCGCGTCGAGGTCGATGTCGGTGCCGAGCTCGGCGAGCACGGCGCGCGCCAGCGGGCCGTTCACCGCGATCGTGGACCACTGCTCGGTCACGCTCGTCGCGTAGACCTGCAGATCGGGCCATTCCGTCTGGAGCCACTCCTCGACGTGGTCCATCACCTTCGCGGCGCCGCCGGTCGTCGTGGTGATCAGGAAGCGGTCCTCGGCGAGCCGCATCGCGACGCCGTCGTCGAACACCATGCCGTCGAGCCCGAGCATGAACCCGTACCGGATCGAGCCGACGCCGAGCGTCGACATCCGGTTCGAATAGAGGCGGTCGAGGAACACGGCGACGTCGGGCCCCGTCAGCTCGATCTTGCCGAGCGTCGAGGCGTCCATCGCGCCCGCGGACCGTCGCACCGCGAGGCATTCGCGCGCGACGGCGGCGTGCAGATCCTCGGGCGAGCTCGCCGGGAAGTACCACGGGCGCTTCCACTGGCCGACGTTCTCGAAGATCGCGCCGCGCGCGACGTGCCACGGGTGGATCGGCGTTGTGCGGACCGGATCGAGCAGGGTCGGGCCGCGATCGCGGCCGGCGAGGACCGAGTAGGGGACCGGCGTGTACGGCGGCCGGGCGTTCGTCGGGCCTTGGGCGCCGGGTCCCGCGCCCCACGCCTGGTTCACGATCGCCGCCGTCAGCACGCCGCTCGTGCGTCCCTGGTCGATCGCGGTGCCGATGTAGGTCTGGCGCTTCACGTGCTCGGTCGAGCGCAGGTCGCGCGCCACGGCGTCGAGCACGTCGGCGACGGTCGAGTCCCGCTGCAGGTCGACGAAGTGCCGCGACGAGATCCTCGGCCGGCGTGAACCAGAACGGGGTGACCGTCGGGAGTCCCTCGCCCGCGGCCGCGCCCACGATCTCGAGCCACCGGGGCCGGGTCCCGTCAGGGAGGAAGCACGCGTGCGCCTCGTCGTACCGGAGTCCTCCGTTGATCCCGCGCCAGAGCTGAACGGCGGGGTTCCATCCGCCGGCCACGAGCAGCAGGTCGGCCTCGAACGTCTCGCTCGCGCCGCCGGGCCCCGTCGCGTGCACGGCCGAGACCCGCGGGTCGCCGGCCGTCCCGGTCACCGCCCAGCCGTTGCGGACGTCGAGCCCCGCCGAGCGGGCTCGTTCGCTCGCGGGGCCGCCCTCGCCGACATCGAGGATCGCGGCGATCCCGACCCCGAGCTCGGCCAGCGCGAGCGCGGCGTCGTGGCCGGTGTGGTTCGTCGCGAACACCACGGCTCGCTCGCCTGGGAGCACGCCGAAGCGGTCCGCGTACAGACGCGCGGACGAGGCCAGCATCGTCCCCGGCCGGTCGTCGTCGGCGAACGCGATCGGCCGCTCGTGCGCGCCCGCGGCCACGACCACGCGGCCGGCCCGCACGTGCCAGACGCGCGCGATCGGCGCCGACCGCTCGTACACGACCACGTACCCGTCGTCGTAGATCCCGAGGGCGGTCGCCTCGGTCAGGACCGTCGCCTCGGGCTCGCCCGCGAGCTCGGCGGCGACGCGGGCGACCCAGTCGGCCGCCGGTTCACCGTCCACGAGGTCGGCGGCGGTCGCCGTGCCGCCGAGCCAGTGCCGCTCGTCGACCAGGAGGACACGGTCGCCCGCCCGCGCGGCCTCGACGGCCGCCTGGAGCCCCGCGATCCCGGCGCCGATCACGATCGTCTCCACGTGCAGGTGGCGGTGGTCGGCCGATGGCGCGCCGGCGTCGTCGGCGGGGAGGCGGCCGACGCCCGGGCGACCTTCCGCGACGAGCCCGTCCACGAGCCGGACCGCCGTGGCGGGCAGGATCGGCTCGAAGCGCGGCGCGGACACCTCGACGAAGGCGCATGGCTCCTCGACCCCGGCGGAGAACACCCCGCGCGGCCGCCCCAGGATCGGCGACGGGCACACCACGTCGATCCCG
>CAWFJU010000007.1:0-104796 GCA_963816275.1 uncultured Actinomycetes bacterium | reverse complement strand
GTGGAGCGCCTCGGGCTGCAGGTGGTCCCCAAGCCCGCCCTCCTCGCGTCCCGTGGGGGCCGCTGGTACCGGGGCGCCGGACTCGAGTTGCACCTGGGGGTCGAGGACGGGTTCCGGGCGTCCACGAAGTCGCACCCGGCGATGCGGGTCCGGGGCCTGGCGGAGCTTCGGCGGTCGCTCGAGCGCGACGGCGTGACGGTGACCGACGACACCCAGCTCGAGGGCCACGAACGGTGGTACGTCAACGACCCGTTCGGGAACCGGCTGGAGCTGATCGAGGAGGTGCCTGCCTGATGGAGCTCCCGTTCATGCGGCTGCATCCTGCCGCGGTGCTCCCGTCGGCGCAGCACCCGGGCGACGCGGGGCTCGACCTGCGGGCGGTGGCCGACGTGACGGTGGCGCCGGGGGAGCGCGCGATGGTACCGACGGGCGTCGCCGTCGCGATCCCCGAGGGGCACGCCGGGCTCGTGTTGCCACGATCCGGCCTCGCCTCGAAGCAGGGGCTCACCCTGGCGAACGCCCCCGGACTGATCGACGCCGGATACCGGGGCGAGGTGATCTGCGCCGTGGTGAACCTCGACCCGACGACAGCGGTGGCGATCTCTGAGGGCGATCGGATCGCGCAGCTGGTGATCGTCGAGGTACCCGAGGTCGCCCCGGCGTGGACCGAGTCGCTGCCCGAGACGGTTCGGGGCGACGGAGGCTTCGGCTCGACGGGGACCTCGTGATCGTCCGACTCGAGTCGGCGGGGGATCGCGCGGCCTCGGTCGAGGTGGAGCGGCTCGCGTTCGAGGGCCCGCTGGAGCCGGCGATCGTCGAACGGATCCGGGATCTCGAGGGTGCGTTCGCGCTCGTGGCCGAGCACGGCGGGGCGGTCGTGGGTCACGTCCAGTTCAGCCGCGGATGGGTCGGCGAACTGCCGGTCGTGGCGCTCGGGCCGATCGGCGTACGCCCGGATCGACAGCGCCAGGGGATCGGGACGGCCCTGGTCGCCGAAGGGCTCGAGGAGGCGCGGCGCCGAGGGGAGCCGGCCGTGATCCTGCTCGGGTCGCCGGACTTCTACGGGCGGCGCGGGTTCTCTCCGGCCGCTGGGTTCGGCCTGCGGAACCCGTTCGCGGGGATGGTGGAGGAAGACTTCGAGATCGCGGAGGAGGACTTCCAGATCGCGGTGCTCGACGACCCGGCTCGCGGTGTTCGCCGGTGAGGTCCGCTGGGATCCAGCCTTCGTCCGAGGCCGGTTGAAGCCATCGGCGACCGCGGTTAGCATGAGGTGACCACGCGGACGTGGCTCAGTTGGTAGAGCACCACCTTGCCAAGGTGGGGGTCGCGGGTTCGAATCCCGTCGTCCGCTCCAAGAACATGGCATCCGGTTGCAGGGTGCCTTTCCCGTCCTCACCGGCTCGGCGATCCCCGTCCCGAGATGTCCCGCCGAGGGCCCGCGACGGACCTCCCGTCGGGGCGGTCAGCCCTCGACGTCGCCTCGAGCCAGGTCGTCGACGACCGCCACTCCGATCACGTATGCCGCGTGGGTGCCGACGCTCGTCAACAGGACGTCGGCCGGCCACCGCCACGGTGGCGGGGTCTTCCCGAGCAACGGGAACAAGGAAAACGTCGCCGACATCAGCGTCGCGCCGAAGATCAGACTGGCCCACGGCTCGGGCATGGAACGGCGGAGCGTGCCGTGCCATAAGCCGAACGCGGATCCGTACCCCCATTTCAGGGCGAGCCCCAGTTCGGCGTCGCCCCGGTCGGTCACGTCAGACAGGCGAAGGACGCTCGCGACGATCTGCCCCGGCACGATGCTGTCGTCGTAGTCCAGCTGGCCCTTCACCTCCGGGCGGAGCAGGTGCTCGGTGCGATAGGCGAGCGTCATCGCCGCAGTGCCAGCCGCTCCCGCGATCACGCTTCGGACCGGCCACGGCAGACCCCTGATCATCCCGTCATCCTCCCTCCGGTGGGTTCGGCAACCCGTGAGGTCGCGCATCATGCCATGGAAGCGGCGGGCCGAACTCACCCCGGGGAATCCTCCCACCTGTCGGCGGCCGGGGGTTCCGGCGCCATCGTCTAGACTGTGCGTCGCTCGCCCCGGCGGGCGGGTCATCCACGGCGGGGTGGCCGAGTGGTTAGGCAGAGGCCTGCAAAGCCTCGCACACCGGTTCGATTCCGGTCCCCGCCTCGAGGCTTCGTGACCCAGGTCGCGACGCCCGCGGGCGCTTAGCTCAGGGGGAGAGCGCTTCCTTGACACGGAAGAGGTCAGAGGTTCAAATCCTCTAGCGCCCACCACGAAGCCTTGTTCGTCGACCATCGGAAGATCGCGTTGCGTTAGACGCGCATCCCCGCATAGGCTCCGGCGATGACGGCGTGCCCTTCCTGCGGAACAGAGAACCCGGAAGGGTCGAGGTTCTGCAACGGATGCGGCTCACCGCTAGGTGCGGCGACGCCCCGCCCCGTGGCGGAAGAACGCAAGGTCGTCACCGCCCTGTTCTGCGACCTCGTCGGGTTCACCGCCACCTCGGAGTCTGCGGACCCCGAGGACGTGGACCGGATGCTCGCCGCCTACTTCGAGATGGCCCGGGCGCAGATCGAGGGCCACGGCGGGGTCGTGGAGAAGTTCATCGGGGATGCGGTCGTCGGGGTCTTCGGGGTGCCCGCCGCCCACGAGGACGACCCAGAGCGAGCCGTGCGTGCGGGCCTGCGGATCTGCGAGGACGCCGAGGACCTGACCTCGGTCGGCGGAGCACCGCTGAAGCTCCGCGTCGGGGTCAACACGGGGGAGGCGCTGGTCCGCCTCGGCGTCAGCGCCGCGCTCGGGCGAAGGGTTCCTCTCGGGGACTCGGTCAACACGGCCTCACGGATCCAGTCCGTCGCCCCCGAGATGGGCGTGGCGGTGGGCCTCGGCACCTACGAGGCCACCGCGCAGGTCTTCGACTATGCCGAGCTCGAACCCGCGACGCTGAAGGGCAAGTCCGAGCCGGTCCGGGTCTTCCATGCGAAGAGCCCCCTCGCCGCTTCGGCACCGACCTCACCCGCACCCACGACACCCCGTTCATCGGTCGCGAGATCGACCTGGCGATGCTCAAGGGCATCTTCGACAAGACCGTGGCCGCCGACGTCACCCCAGCTCGTCACCGTCGTCGGGGAGCCGGGGCTGGGCAAGTCCCGCATCGTCGCCGAACTCGGTCGTCTACATCGACACGAAGACCCGAGCTCATCACCTGGCGTCAGGGCCGGTGTCTCCCCTACGGGGAGGGCATCACCTTCTGGGCGCTCGGGGAGATCCTCAAGGCCCACGCGGGGATCCTGGAGTCCGACCCGCCGACGTCGCGACCACCAAGCTCGACGTCGGTGCTCCCCGAGGGAGCAGAGCGCCCCTGGTTCCGCCAACGCCTCCTGCCGCTGCTCGGGATCGAGGCGAACTCCACCGCGGAGCGCGAGGAGCTGTTCACCGCGTGGCGACGGTTCCTGGAGCACCTCGCCGAGCAACGCCCCACGGTGCTCGTGTTCGAGGACCTGCACTGGGCCGATGCCGCGATGCTCGCGTTCCTGGAACACCTGGCCGAACGGGCCGAGGCGGTCCCGCTCCTCGTGGTCGGCACCGCGCGCCCCGAGCTGTTCGAAGGTCACCCCGACTACGGCAACGGCCTGCGGAACGCCACCCCGATCAGCCTCTCCCGCTCTCAGGAGAGGAGACCGCACGCCTCGTCTCGGCCCTGCTGGAAACGACCGTGGTCCCCGCCGAGCTCCAACAGCCGATCCTCGAGCGCGCAGGTGGGAACCCGCTCTACGCCGAGGAGTTCGTCCGGCTGCTGAAGGACAAGGACCTGCTCGTCCAGAAGGGCCCGAGCTGGGAGCTGCGCGAAGGCGCCGAGGTCCCGTTCCCCGACTCGGTGCAGGCCCTGATCGCCGCACGTCTGGACACGCTCTCGGCCAGACACGAAGTCGATGCTCGCCGACGCTGCGGTCGATCGGGAAGGTCTTCTGGGCCGGCGCGATCGCGCAGATGGGGGAGCGCGACCTGACGGCCGTCACCGAGACCTTGCGGGAGCTCTCGCGCAAGGAGCTCGTGCGTCCGGCCCGGCGTTCCTCGATCGAGGGCGAGGCCGAATACGCCTTCTGGCACATCCTGGCCCGCGACGTCGCCTACTGCCAGCTCCCCAGAGCCTCCAGAGCCGCCCGTCACGTCGCCGCAGCCCGATGGATCGAGTCCAAGGCCCCCGAGCGCGTCGAGGACCTCGCCGATGTCCTCGCCTACCACTACGCGACGGCCCTAGAGCTGGCTCAGGCCGCCGGACAGGCCGAGCAGGCCCCCGAACTCGAGGCACCGGCGCTTGAAGTTCCTCACCCTCGCAGGCGAGCGGGCGCTCGGCCTGAACACCGCCGCGGCGCTGTCGAACCTCGAGCGGGCGCTCGCGCTCGCCCCGGAAGGACACCCCGAGCGTCCCGAGGCGCTCGCGCGCTTCGGTGAGGCCGCCCAGCAGGCCGGGCGCTACACCGAGGCATCCGCGGCGCTCGAGGAGGCGATCGCGTCGTTCCAAGACCGCGGCGACATGGCCGTCGCGGCGCGTGCGATGGGCACCCTCGGCAACGTGCTCGTACGTCTCGGGGACCCGCGGCAATGGACGCTCCCGGTGGAAGCGCTGGAACTCCTGGAGCCGCTCGGGCCGTCCTCCGAGCTCGTCGGAGCGCTCACCGAGGTGGCCGGCGGCGATGCCCTCCAGGGGAGCGTGCCGAGGCCGATCCGCGTCGCCGATCGGGCGCTGGAGCTCGCCGGGGAGCTCGGCCTCGATCGTCCCGCGCGCGCCCTCGGCTTCCGGGCGATGGCCCGCACCGAGTCTCGGGGATCCCAGGGGCATCCAGGACTACCGCGACGCGATCGAGCTCGCGACCGAGGCCGGGCAGGGGCGCGAGGTCGCGCTGCTCCACAACAACCTCGGCTTCAACCTCTGGTTCCTCGAAGGACCGGCGGCATCCCTGGAGGTCCTCCGCGAGGGGATCGCCTACGCGAAGGCCCGAGGGCTTACCGAGATGCACGACGCTGCTCATCCAGAGCACGGTCGACGGACTCGTCGGATACGGGCGAGCACGACGAGGCGCTCAGCCTCGCCGCCGAGATGGCCCCGCGCCTGGAAGCGAGCGGCGATGTGTTCGACCTCGTGGGGATGCCGGATCGCACAGGCGCGGATCCTCGTCTTGCGGGGTCGAGTCCGCACAGGTGTCGAGCTGGCTCGAGTGGCTCGAGTCCGCCGCCCGGGAGACCGAGGACCCGCAGTTCTTCGTATTCGGCCTGGGCGCCGTCGCCCAGGTGCGCGCGGCGCTCGGCCAAGATGAGGCCGCCGCCGCGCTCCTCGCCGAGATCGAGACCTACCCCGGTGCCCGCGGAGCTCCGAACTACCCCGTCATGCTCCCGGCGATGGTGCGGACCGCCCTGGGGATCGGAGAGCCCTCCCTCGCCGAGCGGCTCGTCGCTGGCTTCGAGCCCCGCACCCCCTACGCCGAGCATGCCCTCGTCACGGCGAACGCCGCCCTCGCCGAGGCCCGAGGGGACCTGTCGACAGCCGCCGATGCCTACGCCGATGCTGCCGATCGATGGGAGCGGTTCGGGGTCGTGCCCGAGCAGGCGTTCGCGCTCCTCGGCCATGGCCGGTGCCTGATCGGGCTCTCCCGAGGACCGAGGCCGCACCCGTCCTGCAACACGCCCGCGAGATCTTCGAACGGCTCCAGGCCGCCCCCGCGCTCGCCGAGACCGACGCGCTCCTGCAGCAGGCGACCGCGCTCAGTTCCTAGACCGATCCTGGTCAACACCTGGTCAAGGAGCCGACCGGACCCAACGGTACTCGACCGGTACTCCTGTGACGATCCCGCATCGCCTCCTCAGCTGCGAAGGTGCAGCTCAGAGCGCCTGCCGCCACCGTTCCCTGACACGGAAGAGGTCAGAGGTTCAAATCCTCTAGCGCCCACCACGGAAGGACGCAGCGTCACTGCGGCACTCGGTGCGAATCAGCCGAGGTCCGCACACCGTCCTGACAGCTCCGGCTCGGGGATACGTTCTTGGTCGAGGTCGCCCTAAACGGATCGGGCCGTCTAACACCCCTCATCTACGAAGGCATCAGGAGTCGATCACGGGGGTGGAGGGATGAAGGTGCGTGGTGGTGCGCTCATGATCCTGTGCGGGCTGTTGCTTCTGGCGGGTTGCGGCTCCGGTCAGTCGACCATCCAGCCGGAAGCCGAGCCGTCGCCCATGGTGAGTGATGAGGGCCGGATCCTCTTCCTCCGAGACGTCGAGCAGTTCGTGGCTCGGGCCGATGGGTCCGACGAGGAACCGTTCCTGCCGGGGAAAGAGATCGCCGTGCGGAGTGTCTCACCCGACGGCGGCCGGCTCGCGTTCGTGACGGCCAACGACCAAGGGCTGATCGTCGGCGGTACCGTGGCGATCGACGGAACCGATCTCCGGCTCTTCGAGAGCCCTGACTCGGCGCTCAACTTGGCGTGCGCGTGGTGGGATTCGGATGACCGGATCGCGTGCGAGGGATGGGACGACTCGGATCCAGCCCGCGCCGGCATCTACACGATCCGCGCTTCGGACGGCGGTGGGCTCCGGCGGCTGACCCGACGCCGCGAGTACCCGTGCGCCTATTCACCGGACGGCGATCTGCTTGCGTTCATCCGGGTGGCGGACGACATAGGAAAGGAAGCGGAGAGCGGGAACTTGATGGTGATGGACGCCGATGGTGGCCGGCCCCGAGTCCTTCTGGAGGGAGTCGGCGAGTCGGGGATGGCGTGCGATTGGTCGCCGGACGGTAAAGCGATCATCGCCGGCCGGTCGGACGGGTCCATCGCGCTCGTCTCACCCGATGGCGAAACGACGCCGTTCGTCGGAGAGGGGATCGCGGGCTACTCCGAAGGGTTCAGGTGGTCACCCGACGGCTCACGGATCCTCTTCTCGATGAATCTCGACGGACAGTTCGATGTCTACACGGTTGCGGCAGACGGATCCGACCTCACTCGCGTAACGGACTCGGAGAGCTACGAGTCCGGCCTCGCGTGGTTGCCCTAGGCCCTAAGCGGTTTCGATGCAGAGGCGCCCTATGGGGGCATGAGGCAGGATGCAGCGGTGGACTCGGCTACGGGATCCCCGTTCGAGATGAAGCGGCCGGAGCCGAGCGACGAGGTGGAGCGTGTTTGGCGCGAGCAGGGTCCGAAGCTTTGGCGTTCCCTCACGGCCTTCACGGGAGACAAGGAGTTGGCGAGCGATGCGATGGCCGAGGCGTTCGCGCAGGCTCTCGGGCGAGGCGAGGGAGTCCGGCACGCCGACCGCTGGATCTGGCGTTCGGCGTTCTTGATCGCCCGAGGCGAGCTGCAGCACCGCCGCCGGGAGTTCGCTGAGATCCACTACGGCGCGACGACGACCATGCCCGAATCGGTGGCTGACCTCGTCGCGGCTCTCAGGACGCTGAGTCCCAACCAGCGCATGGCGGCGATCCTGGTGTTCTACGCCGATCTTTCGTCCCGAGACGCCGCCCGCGTCATCGGCTGTTCGCCGACGACCGTGCGGGTGCACCTCAGCCAGGCTCGCCGTCGGCTCCGCTCCCTCCTGGAGGACACCGATGACTGAACTTCGCGATCGATTCCGTGACATCGACTCGCTGGAGGTGCCGGATGTCCTAGCGCGAGCGCGAGCGCTCGGGCCGAAGCCTCCTGTCGAGCACCCTTCCCCCCGCGGTCGACGCATCGCGACGGCCGCTCTCGCACTGTCCATCTCCGCCGCGGCTCTCGTGTTCGTGTCCAACGTCTTCGAGCCGGTCATCGATCCTGCCCCAGCCACGCCGGAGCCAGCGCCCGAGCCGGTCTCCTGCCGCTGGTCCAGAACGGAGATCGAGATGCCTCGCGATCCGATCCGGCACGGGATCGACGTGGCCGGCAGCTCCTTCGACGACCTTTGGGTAGGCGGCTCGAAGAACACCGGAGAGTCCACCCTCCTGATGCACTACGACGGAGCGGCGTGGCAGCAGGTCGACCTTCCGGGGGGAGTCTCCTGGTTCTCCGACATCGCGGCCCCTGGTCCCGATGATCTCTGGCTCCTCGGATCGGGAGCCGTCTTCCGCTTCGACGGTTCGAGCTGGACGCGAGCAGACCTTCCCGCAGGCGCCGACCCGTCGGGGGGGATCCTCGAGGTCGTCTCGCCGGACGATGCGTGGGTGACCACCTTGGCGGCAGATTCAGGAGCTCCGGCGATACTGCACTGGAACGGAGCGGAGTGGAGCTGGAGCTACCGCGCTCAAGGGAACTCGGCCCCCGTACCCAGTGAGCTCGTGGCCGTGTCAGCATGGGGTCCCGATGACGTCTGGGCGGCTGGAAGCACCGGGAAGGAGCCGGTCGCCCTGCACTGGGACGGAACTTCATGGACGACCGTTCCGTTCGGCGATCTGAAGGTGTCGCCTGCCCGGATGACCCCCTTTGGTCTGGCGGCCGTCGGTCCCGATGAGGCGCTGATGACCGTCCAACAGGGTGTCCTAGTCTGGAACGGGACGAGGTGGGTCGATACCGGACTGGACGCCAAGGACACCTACTCGCTCCCGACCCGGATGGTGGGTGGAGCCTCTGCGGCCTGGGCTACGATCTGGCTCGACCACATCGCTCACTGGGACGGGGAGACTTGGGACCTCGAACCGATCGGCGCGGGTCGAGCTGCCTACGGCATGACCCTCGTTGAGGGCTCGGCGGTGTTCGTGGGGGATCACTACGCCACCACGCCGCGGCAGGGATACCTCGTGCGCGTCGACTGCTGACCTTCAAGGTGTCGGGGTTCAGGCGCCGAAGACGTGCCGAGTCCGAGCCCGGTCTTCGAAGCCCGTTGCCTGGCGTACGGCGCTCGTCTGTCCGATCCCGGCGCAGAGCGTTCCTGGGTCCTCGCGGATATCGTGATGTCGATCTCGCCGGACCGGTCGGCGCGATAGCCATGCGCTGAACGCACCAGGAGCCCGGCTTGTTTGGCGGGCCGGCAGATCATCGCCGCAGGTCAGCGGAGAGTCGCTGGTGTCCCTTCATCGAAACGGAAGCGGTCAGAGGTTCAGATCCTCTAGCGCCAACCACGGGATCCCGCTGGTCACAGCGGGTTCCGTGCGTTCCGCGGACCGCCCGCCGGTGGATCCGCGCTGGCGCGGCCACGTGGGCGGGCAGGGAACCGAGCGACCGTTCCGCCGGGACGCTCCTCGCTCGGAACTCCCGGCAGGACGGTGGGTGAAGCCGCTGGCCCTGCCCGACGTGGCACAGGTTGACCTGGCGCCACGTCCCGCGCATCCGCCGTTCGGCCAAGGATCGTGAACAGGTCTAGAGTCGTCCTGAGGGGCGATGGGCTCGACCCATGCGCACGACGACCATCTGACTCGGACGGTGTGAGATGCGGGGATTCGACTGGAGGCGGATCGCGTGGGCGCTCGCGCTGGCGCTCGGCTTCGCGATGCTCATCACGGGGATCTGCGATGCGTACCCGCACGTCGGAAGCGTCCGGCTCTCGGACTTCGTCGTGCTGGGAGGGTTGCTGCTCGTGTTGGGCGACGCCGTCGCGGTGAGCAACGGCACCTGGTGACCCGCCGTAGGTGATCGAGGTCGACCGGAGCGCGCCGCCCTGGGCGTCGGTGGTTGGCGGAGAGGCTCATGAGGAAGGGGCTCACGGGCACGGCGTTCGTCCCGTATCACCGGTGTTGAACCTCGAACGGGCCTTCGATACGGGCGCCGGGTATGGGCTAGGGTCGTCGGTGGGTCTCGTCGGTCCGGCCCGTGACTCGCGAGGGGAGATGTGCGGATGAGGGATGTCAACGCCCTCGATCGCCACTACTACCCCGGGTACGTCGACGAACACGCGCGGTTCGACGCGCTCGTCCGCCGATACCTGACGCCCGACACCTCGCTGCTCGACGCAGGCGCGGGGCGAGGGATGCAGTTCCCGAACGACTATCGGACGCACGTCGGACGCGCGTTCGGGGTCGACCTCGACCCGGCGGTGGGAGAGAACGCCTCGCTCGACGCCGGCGTCGTGGCCGACCTCGATCGGCTCCCGTTCCGGGCCGAGAGCTTCAGCCTGGTCATCTCGAAGTACGTGTTCGAGCACCTCGAGCATCCGCTCCCGGTGATGCGCGAGATCCGGCGGTGCCTGCGTCCCGGCGGTCATCTCCTGATCCACACGCCGAACCGATGGCATTACGTGGCGCTCGGGGCGACCGTGACGCCGACGAGGTTCCACGCCTGGTACAACGCCAAGCGAGGCCGCGAGGAGGCGGACACGTTCAAGACCCGGTACCGGGCCAACGACGAGTCGACGCTCCACCGGCTCGCCGCGCGGTCGGGGTTCCGGGTCGTGACGATCGAGCTGCTCGAGACCAAGCCCGACTACCTCGTCTTCCATCCCGCGCTCTACCGCACCGGGATCGCGTACGAGCGGCTCGTCAATCGGTACGACGCGCTGCGACGCTTCCGCGTGCAGCTGATCGCCGATCTGGAGGCCGCCTGAGCGGCGACCGGCGTCGAAGGGCGTCAAGGCGCCAGCGGCCGGAACCTCGCCTGGAAGAATCGGAGGTACTCGGGCTCGAACGCCATCTCGAGACCGCCGGTCTCCGGTGCCCGCACCATCACGTCGGCGACCGAGCGTGCGACCGCGTGGAGGTGCTTGGCCGTGTACACGCGTCTCGGGATCGTGATGCGCACGAGCTCGAGCGCGGGCCGGCGGTGCTCGCCGGTCTCCGGATCGCGTCCGGCCGAGACGATCCCTCGCTCCATCGTCCGCGTCCCGGAGTCGAGATAGATCTCGGCCGCCAGGCGCTGCGCCGGGAACCGATCCTGCGGGACGTGCGGGTAGATCCGCCGAGCGTCCAGGAACACCGCATGGCCACCGATCGGTTCGACGATCGGGACCCCCGACGACTCCAGCTCCTCGCCCAGCTCGCGCACCTGATAGATGCGGGCGCGGATCTGTTCGTCCCGCACCGACTCCTCGATCCCGACCGCGATCGCTTCCATGTCGCGGCCGGCGAGCCCCCCGTAGGTGTGGAGCCCTTCGTAGACGACGCACAGGTTGCGCGCCTGCGCCGCGAGCTGCGGGTCACGGAGCCCGATCCAGCCGCCGATGTTCACGAGCGAGTCCTTCTTGGCCGACATCGTGCAGGCGTCGGTGAGGTCACACATCTCGCGGAGGATCTCGGCGACGCTGCGGTCGGCGTAGCCAGGCTCGCGTTCCTGGATGAAGAACGCGTTCTCGATCGCACGGGTCGCGTCGAACATCACGATCGTATCGTGGCGGTCCGCCAGCTCGCGGATCGCGCGGAGGTTAGCCATCGAGATCGGCTGCCCGCCGGCCATATTCACCGTGCCGGCGATCGAGAGGTAGGGCACCCGCTCGGCCCGCTCGATCACCTTCTCGAGCATCTCCAGGTCCACGTCGCCCTTGAACGGATGACGGTTCGCCGGGTCGTGGGCCTCCTCGACGATCACGTCGACGAACGTGCCGCCGGCCAGCTCCTGGTGGAGCCGGGTCGTCGTGAAGTACATGTTGCCCGGGATCGTGTCTCCGGGCCGGATCAGCATCTCGCTGATGATGTGCTCGGCGCCGCGTCCCTGGTGCGTGGGGATCACGTGCTCGTAGCCGTAGTGGCGGCGGACGGTCTCCTCGAGCCGATAGAAGTTGCGCGAGCCGGCGTACGCCTCGTCGCCCATCATGATCGCGGCCCACTGGCGGTCGCTCATCGCGTTCGTCCCCGAGTCGGTGAGCAGATCGATCGTCACCTGGTCGGACCGGAGCAGGAACGTGTTCCAGCCCGCATCGTCGAGCGCGACCTGGCGCTCCTCACGGGTCGTGATCGGGATCGCCTCGACGGCCTTGATCTTGTACGGCTCGAACCACTCGTTCACGGCGCTCACCTCCGACCCAAGGATGCCGCGGGCGAGCTCGCCGTTACGAGGGCGGTCGACCCCGAACACGCAGGTCGGGCGGCATGGGTTCCACCGGGCACCCGTGCCGCCGAACCCGACCTTGCAGATGACGTGACACCGTGCGAGACTCGCTTCGGTCGGGTTCCGCCCGGCCCCGACGGCGGCACGACGCGGGCACGTGCCGCCGTCACCTTGTCCGAGCTCCGCTCGACCGGACCGGGCTCGACCGTCTCATCACGCATGGGAGTTGCTATCGTGGCTGACCGCCGGGGCGCGTAGCTCAGCGGGAGAGCGCTCGCCTCACACGCGAGAGGTCGCAGGTTCAAAACCTGCCGCGCCCACCCTGGTGAGGAGGCCGGATCGCCGAGCGCGGTCCGGCCTCTCGCATCCCTCGCCCGGGTGGAAGGTTCCGCGCCCGGCACGATACGGTGACGCCGTATCCGAACGCATGGAGGGATCCCCAGCGATGGCAGAGACGAACGGGCTTCCGGTGGCCCCCCCGAGCGGCGCGGCGGCGAGGGCGGTAGGGCTCACCAAGGTCTACGGCGAGGGCGACGCGACGGTCGAGGCGCTGCGCGGCGTGTCGGTCGAGTTCGCCGCGGCCGAGTTCACGGCGATCATGGGACCGTCGGGTTCCGGCAAGTCAACGTTGCTGCATTGCCTCGCAGGGCTCGACTCGCCCACCGAGGGGCAGGTCTTCGTCGGCGAGGTCGACCTCACGACCCTGACCGAGAAGGATCTGACGCGACTTCGGCGTGATGCGGTCGGCTTCGTCTTCCAGGCGTTCAACCTCGTGCCCACCCTGTCCGCGGCGGAGAACATCACGCTGCCGCTCGACATCGCCGGACGGGACGTCGATCGCGCCTGGTACGACCAGGTCGTGGACACCGTCAAGCTCCGCGACCGGCTCGACCACCGCCCCAACCAGCTCTCCGGCGGGCAGCAACAGCGGGTGGCGGGCGCGCGGGCGCTCGTGAGCCGTCCCCAGATCGTCTTCGCGGACGAGCCCACGGGGAACCTGGACTCTCGGTCCGGCGCCGAGCTGCTGGGGTTCCTGCGCGAGGCCGTGAAGGACCACGGGCAGACGATCGTGATGGTGACGCACGACGCGCACGCGGCGAGCTACGCGGACCGGGTCGTGTTCCTGGCCGACGGCAACGTCGTCGACGAGATGCGCGATCCCACGGCCGACCGCGTGCTGGACAGGCTCAAGTCGCTGGAGGCCTGAGCCCATGTGGCGCGCGACGTTCAAGGCACTCCTCGCGAAGAAGCTGCGCTTCGCCCTGACCGCGCTCTCGGTCGTGCTCGGCGTGGGCTTCGTCGCGGGCACCTTCGTGTTGACCGACACGATGAACGCGGCCTTCGATCAACTCTTCGATCAGGCGGCCGGAACCTCGGACGTGATCGTTCGCTCGCAGTCCGCGTTCACGACCGAGCAGGCCGGGCCGGGCGGCGGGGCGTCCGCCGACCGGGAGCCGATCCCCGCGTCGATCCTGCCGCTCGTGAAGTCGGTGACCGGCGTGCAGCAGGTCGGCGGGGACGTGCAGGGGACCGCCCAGATGGTGGACCCGGCGACCGACGAGCCGATCGGTGGATTCGGACCCCCGACGATCGGGACGAACTGGAACGACGTCAGCAGCGGGACCGTGTCCATCAACCAGGGCGATCCGCCGACGGGTCCCGACGACGTCGCGATCGACGCCGCGACGGCCAAGAAGCACGACCTGGCCGTCGGGGAGAAGATCCAGATCCTCTTCGCGCAGGGGACGGGCGAGTTCACGATCTCCGGCCTCTTGTCGTTCGGCGACGCCGACAACCTCGCGGGCGCGACGCTCGCGATCTTCGACACGACGACGGCTCAGAGGGTCCTGGGTAAGGAAGGCGTCTACGACACGATCAGCGTCGTGGGCGACGACAGCGTGCCGGCGAGCGAGTTGCGGACCGACATCCAGGCGGTGCTGCCCGACGGCGTCGAGGCCGTCACGTCGGCGAGCGTGGCCGACGAACAGTCAAAGGCGCTGAAGGAGGGCCTCGGATTCTTCCGGATCGCGCTCCTCGTCTTCGCCTTCATCGCCCTGTTCGTGGGGGCGTTCATCATCTTCAACACGTTCTCGATCATCGTCGCGCAGCGGACGCGGGAGCTCGCGCTGTTGCGGGCGCTCGGGGCGTCGCGGCGGCAGGTCATGACGTCCGTGGTCGTCGAGGCGTTCCTGGTCGGCCTCTTCGCCGCCGTCGTGGGGATCGTGGCCGGGATCGCCATCGCCGCCGGGCTGAAGGTGCTCCTGGGCGCGTTCGGTATCGACCTGCCCAGCACGTCGCTCGTGCTGCTGCCCCGGACGATCATCGTCTCGCTGCTCATCGGTTCGATCGTGACCGTGGTCGCGTCGTTCCTGCCCGCGCGGAAGGCCGCCCGCGTGGCGCCTATCCAGGCGCTCCGCGAGTCGGGCGACACGATGCCGTCGTCGGCCACCACGCGCCGGCGCCTGATCCTCGGGATCGTCGTGACGGCGCTCGGGGCCGCCGCGCTGCTCTACGGGCTGTTCGGCGCCACCTCCAACGAGGGCTCCTTGGTCGGGCTAGGCGCCGCCGTGGTGTTCGTCGGCGTGGCGATGCTGTCGCCGCTCTTCGCCCGTCCGATCGCGGGTGGGCTGGGCGCGCCGCTCAAGCGGCTCTCGATGTCGGGCAAGCTCGGGCGCGAGAACGCGGTGCGCAACCCGCGTCGGACCGCGTCGACGGCCGCCGCGCTGATGATCGGGCTGGGCCTCGTCTCGATGGTGGCGATCCTCTCGGCGTCGCTGAAGGCGTCGTTCGATGCGGCGCTCACCGAGACGCTGAAGGCCGACTACATGCTCTCGACCAGCACCTTCACGTCGTTCGGAGCCGAGGCCGCGAACCTCGTTCGCGACCTCCCCGAGGTCGACGCCGTCACGGAATTCCGGCAGAACGGGTTCCGGATCGACGGCACGACGGCGTTCGTGACGGGCGTCGAGCCCGACACCCTCGAGGCCACCGCCTCGATCGACCTGCAGGAGGGCAGCCTCGCCGACCTGGCGCAACCCGACACGATCATGGTGTATGCGGATGTCGCTAAGGAGAACGGCTGGGCCGTCGGCGACGAGGTGCCGGCGCAGTTCGCCACGGTGGGCGACGCGCCCCTCACGCTGGTCGGCATCTACGGAGACAACCGGCTCGCCGGCGACTACCTGATCTCGCTCGACACCTACGACACGTACTTCACCGAGCCGCTCGACAGCTTCGTGCTCGTGAAGGCCTCGCCGGACGTTCCGCTCGCCGATGCGCAGGCTGCGATCGAGTCGGCGGTCAAGGGGCTGCCGAACATCCAGGTGCAGGACCAGGCCGCCTTCCGCGAGCAGCAGGCCGGGTTCATCGACCAGTTGCTCGGCCTGGTGACGGCGCTGCTGTTCATGTCGATCCTGATCGCCGTCTTCGGGATCGTGAACACGCTGGGACTCTCGATCTACGAGCGCACGAGAGAGCTCGGACTGCTGCGGGCGGTGGGCATGAGCCGGCGTCAGGTGAAGCGGATGATCCGATGGGAAGCGGTGATCATCGCCATCTTCGGCGCGTCGCTCGGCATCGTGATCGGGATCCTGTTCGGCTGGGCGCTCCAACAGGCGCTGGCGAACCAGGGCGTCACGCAGCTGAAGATCCCCGTGGGCCAGCTCGTGTTCTACCTCGTCTTCGCCGGGTTGATCGGCGTCCTGGCGGCGATCTGGCCGGCTCGGCGCGCTGCGAAGCTCAACGTGCTCGAGGCGATCTCGTACGAGTAGGGGTCAGCGGGCGAGCAGGGCGAACAGGAGCGCGGCCACCGCGACCACGAACACGATCAGCGCGATCGGGAGGATCCGGTCGGCCGGCCTCGAGACCACGCGCAGCCTGAGGTGATCGGCGGGGACGCCCTGCCCGGTGGCGGCGTCGAGCGCGAGGCGAGCCTGCTCCTCATCGAACACGCGCTCGACCTCGACCCAGCGGTCGTCCTCGAGCCGCTCGAGCGCGATCGGACGCCGGCGGAACCCGATGCGGCGCACCCGCCCGATGTCGGAAAGGGTGAACGCGTCCGGCGGCGGTCCACCACCATGCAGGCCCATCCATCAAGGGTACGCCGGTACTGGGTGGCGCGCGAGTACCGCCCACTATGATGACCCCCATGCCGCGCCTGACCCTGCCCGACACGAAGGTCGCCGAGCTCCCGGAGGGGGAGCCGGTCGGCGCCGCGATGCCCAAGGGAACGATCGCGGCGCGCGTGGACGGCGAGCTCCGCGACCTGTCGTTCGTGCCCGCGGCCGACGCCGTCGTGGAGCCGGTCGCGCCGGGTACCGACGACGGACTGCACGTGCTGCGGCACTCGACCGCGCACGTGATGGCCCAGGCGGTCTGCGACCTCTACCCGGGCGCGAAGTACGCGATCGGTCCGGCGATCGAGGACGGCTTCTACTACGACTTCGACCTCCCGGAGCCGATCCACGCGGCCGACCTCGCGAAGATCGACCGGCGGATGCGGCAGATCGCCAAGCAGAACCAGCCGTTCGTGCGCGAAGAGGTGTCGCGCGACGAGGCGCGCGCGCGCCTGGCGGACCAGCCGTTCAAGGTGGAGATCATCGACGGGCTCGAGGAGGAGGAGTCGGCCGCGGGGGAGGCGACCGTGGGCGACACGGTCAGCCTGTATCGCAACGGCGAGTGGGCCGACCTCTGCATGGGGCCGCACGTGCCGCACACGGGCAGGCTCGGCGCCTTCAAGCTGACGAGCCTGGCGGGCGCGTACTGGCGGGGCGACGAGTCGCGCCCGATGCTCACGCGGATCTACGGCACGGCGTGGGCGACCCAGCAGGACCTCGACGCCCATCTGGAGCGGGTCGCGGAGGCGGAGCGGCGGGATCATCGGCGCCTGGGGACCGAGCTCGACCTCTTCTCGTTCCCCGACGAGATCGGCTCGGGCCTGGCGGTGTTCCACCCGCGGGGTGGCCTGATCCGCCGGCTGATGGAGGACTACTCGCGTCGTCGTCACGTGGAGGCGGGGTACGAGTTCGTGAACTCCCCGCACATCTCGAAGTCCGACCTGTTCGTTGTGAGCGGCCACCTCGATTGGTTCGCGGACGGCATGTTCCCGCCGATGGAGCTCGACGGCGGCACCGAGTACTACCTGAAACCGATGAACTGCCCGATGCACATCTTGATCTACCGGAGCCGCACTCGGAGCTACCGGGAGCTGCCGCTGCGGCTGTTCGAGTTCGGCACCGTGTACCGCTACGAGAAGTCCGGCGTGGTCCACGGGCTCACTCGCGTGCGCGGTCTCACGATGGACGACGCCCACATCTTCACGACGAAGGAGCAGATGGGCGAGGAGCTCCGCTCGCTCCTGATCTTCGTGCTCGACCTCCTGCGCGACTACGGACTCGACGACTTCTACCTGGAGCTCTCCACCAAGCCGGAGGGAAAGGCCATCGGGACCGACGAGGAATGGGCGGAGGGGATCGAGATCCTCCGCGAGGCCGCCGAGTCGATGGATCTCGAGCTCGTGATGGACGAGGGAGGGGGCGCCTTCTACGGCCCGAAGATCAGCGTGCAGGCCAAGGACGCGATCGGCCGCACCTGGCAGATGTCGACGATCCAGGTCGACTTCCAACTGCCGCAGCGGTTCGGTCTCCACTACGCGGGCGCCGACGGCGAGCGGCACCAGCCGATCATGATCCACCGCGCGCTCTTCGGTTCGGTCGAGCGCTTCTTCGGCGTGCTCACCGAGCACTACGCGGGCGCGTTCCCCCTGTGGCTCGCACCCGAGCAGTTGCGCTTCGTGCCCGTGGCCGACCGGCACGCGGAGCGCTGCCACGAGCTCGCGGTCGCGGCGAGGGCGGCCGGCCTGCGCGCGATCGTCGACGACTCGAAGGAGAGCGTCGGCAAGAAGATCCGCGCGGCGCAGCTGATGAAGGCGCCGTACACGCTCGTGGTCGGCGATCAGGAGCTGGAGTCGGCCACCTACACCGTCCGAGACCGTGCCGGCACGGAGTCGTCGGGGGTGACGTTCGAGCGGATCGTGGAGGCCCTCGGCGAGGAGGTCCGCACGCGAGCGCTCGAGCAGACCGATTTCGGGGCGTGAGGTGACCGACCACCTCTGGAGCCCCTGGCGCATGCAGTACATCCAGGCGGCGACGGACGGGCCGGGGTCCGACGTCGGCTGCATCTTCTGCGCGATCGCGTCGGGCGAGGAGTCCGATCGGGTGCTGACCCGAGGCGCGGTCGGCTACATCGTCCTCAACAAGTTCCCCTACAACCCGGGCCACCTGCTCGTGGTGCCGAACCGTCATGAGGGCGACCTCGAGGCGCTCACGGCCGACGAGAGCGCCGAGCTGCAGGCGCTGCTCCAGCGGTCGATCCGGGCGCTGCGCGACGAGGCGGATCCTCACGGGTTCAACGTCGGGATGAACCTGGGACGGATCGCGGGCGCCGGGATCCCCGGCCACCTGCACTGGCACGTGGTACCGCGGTGGAGCGGCGACACGAACTACATGCCCGTGGTGGGGGAGACGCGCGTGCTCCCTGAGCTGCTGGCCGACACCTACCGGCGCCTCGCGCCGCGCTTCGAGGAGGACGCATGACGGAGGGACGGGTCGAGTTCGAGGGCGGGGAGCTCGCGTACGAGGTCGCCGGGGAGGGGCCGACGGTCACCTTCCTGCATCCGGGGCTCTGGGACATGCGCACCTGGGATCGCGAGTTCGGGCGGTTCGCCGACGCTGGTTACCGCGTGGTGCGGTTCGATCAGCGCGGGTACGGACGGTCGAGCCGGCTCTCCGGTGCCCCGTACTCGAGCGTGCGCGACCTCCTGGCGGTGCTCGATGCCACGGGCACCGAGACCACCGCGTTGCTCGGCTGCTCGATGGGCGGTGGGCTCGCGATCGACGCCACGCTCACGGCGCCCGACCGCGTGTGGGCGCTCGTACCGATCGCGGCCGCGCTCGGCGGGGCCGAGGACCTCGAGGAGGAGATCGAGTGGTGGGAGCGTGTCAGCGCGCCGATCGAGGCCGCGCTGGAGGCGGGTGACTTGGAGCGCGCCGAGGACCTCAGGCTGGAGCTGCTCTGGGCGCCGCTCGGGACCGACGATCCGGCCGGCGCGCGGATCCGAGAGATCGCCTTCGACAACCTGCACGAGATCACCCAGGACGAGAGCGGCGCCGAGGAGCTCGAGCCACCCGCCGCCCTCCGCTTGGGCGAGATCGACGTACCGACACTCGTGATCGCGGCGGAGCACGATCCACCGGGTGGCCGCCGCGTGAGTGAGCTGATCGCGCGGGGGGTACTCGACGCCCGGCTCGTCACGATCGAGGGCGCCGACCACGTGGTGAACCTCCGGCAGCCCGACGCGTTCGAGGCGGCCGTCCTGCCGTTCCTGGCCGAGGTGCGCTGACCCGTGGACCGGCTGTTCCTGCTGGTGGCGGCGCTCGGCGGGTTCGTCGGCGTCGCGTTCGGCGCGTTCGGCGCGCACGCCCTCCAGCGGCGGGTGACGCCGGAGCGGCTCGTGACCTTCGAGACCGGCGTCCGTTACCTGTTCGTCCACGCCCTGGCGCTGGGGCTGGTCGTCGCGGTGCGGACCTGGGCGCCGGACACGATGGCCTCCTCGGTCGCGGGGGTCGCGTTCATCGTGGGGATGCTGCTCTTCAGCGGGAGCCTGTTCCTGCTCGTGTGGCTCGACCTTCCCCGGCTCGGCGCGATCACACCGATCGGCGGGGTGGCGCTCTTGATCGGCTGGGCAGCGCTCGTCGCGGCCGTGCTCACGGGCGACTTCGTGTTCGGCACGGTCGTCGTCGGCCCCCGTCCCTGACGGAGCGCTCGGCGCCTACTTCTTGTGGGCGTCCTCGCGCGCCTGCTGGTATGCGTCGATCACCTTCTGGGCCAGGTGCTGCGGCATCTCCTCGTAGTGGCTGAACGCCATCGTGAAGGCGCCCCGCCCGCCGGTCATCGACCTGAGGTCGATCACGTAGCGCGCCACCTCGGCCTGCGGAACGGTCGCGTGGATCACCTGCTTGCCGCCGCCGACCTGCTCCATCCCGGCGATCTTGCCGCGCTTCGAGTTCAGGTCGCCCATGATGTCGCCGGTGTAGGCGTCCGGCACGATCACGTCGAGATTCACCATCGGCTCGAGCAGCATCACGCCCGCCTGCTCCACGGCGTCCTTCAGCGCCAGCGAGCCCGCGATCTGGAACGCCATGTCGGAGGAGTCCACTGAGTGGAACTTCCCGTCGACGAGCGTGACCTTCACGTCGACCATCGGGTTCCCACTCAGCACGCCCTCGGCCATCGTCTTCACGATGCCCTTCTCGATCGAGGGGATGAACTGGTTCGGGATCGAGCCGCCGAAGATCTTGTCCTCGTAGACGAAGCCCTCGCCGCGCGCGGCCGGCTCGAGCTCGATCTCGCACACGGCATACTGGCCGTGCCCGCCGCTCTGCTTGACGTGGCGACCGGTCGCCTTCGCCTTGCCGCGCACCGTCTCGCGGTACGCGATCTTCGCGGGCGCGGTCGTCACGTCGACGCCGTACTTGCGCTTCAGACGCTCGATCATCACCTCGAGGTGGGCCTCGCCCATCCCGTGCATCACGGTCTCGTGCGTCTCCTCGTTCCGGGAGACGCGGAGGGTCGGGTCCTCCTCGCGGAGGCGAGCGAGCCCGGTCGCGAGCTTGTCCTCGTCGCCCTTGGTCTTCGGCGCGATCGCGTAGGCCAGGAGCGGCTCGGGGAGGGGGATCGCCGGCACCTGCACCGGGTCGTCCTTCGCGCTGAACGTGTCGCCGGTGTGCGCGTGTTGCAGCTTCGCGACCGCGCCGATGTCGCCAGCGGCCACCTCGGGCACCGACTCGTGCTCCTTGCCCTTCTGTGTGAACAGCTGTCCGATCCGCTCGTCGGTGCCCTGGGTCGCGTTGTGCAGGGTCGAGTCGGGGCGGACCTTCCCACTGAACACCCGGAACATCGTGATGTGCCCGACGAACGGGTCCGAGACGGTCTTGAACACGAACGCGCTCACGGGGCCGTCGGGGTCGCACGAGCGCTCGGTCTCGCCGCCCCCCTTGCCGTGCACGATCACGGGCCCGCGGTCGACGGGCGAGGGGAACTCTTCGACGATGAAATCGAGCAACCGGTCGATCCCGATCGCCTTGGCGGCCGACCCCACGATCACCGGGGCGAGCCTCGCCCGCGCGAAGCCGTCCTTCGCGCCGCTCACGATGTGCTCCTCGGGGAGCGTGCCCTCCTCGAGGTACTCCTCGATCAGGTCGTCGTCGGACTCGGCCACCGCCTCGATCAGCTTCTCGCGCGCCGGGTCGGCCATGTGATGGATCTCGTCGGGCCACTCCGACTCCTCGGCTTTCGGTCCGCTCGGATACAGGTCGGCCTTCTCGTGCAGGAGGTCGGCCACCCCGCGGAACTCGTGCTCGGCCCCGATCGGCAGCTCGAAGGGAGCCACCTGGTTCCCGAACGCCGAGACGAGCTGGGCGAGCGTGCCTTGGAAGTCGGCACGCTCTCGGTCGAGCTTGTTCACGAAGATCGCGCGGGGGAGGCCGGCCTCGACCGCCAGCTCCCACGCGGCCTCGGTCTGCACCTCGACGCCGTCCACGGCCGAGACCACGACGATCACCGCGTCGGCCGCCAGGATCGCCGAGCGGAGATCGCCCACGAAGTCCGCGTAGCCTGGCGCGTCGAGCACGTTGATCTTGACGCCCTCCCACTCGATCGGCGCCATGGCGAGCGAGACGGAGATGCCCTTGCGCTGCTCGTCGGGGTCGTGGTCGGAGACGGTGTTCCCGTCCTCGACGACGCCCATGCGTGTGATCGACCCGGCCGTGAACAGCATGGCCTCGAGGAGGGTCGTCTTCCCCGAGCCACCGTGACCGACCAACAAGACGTTGCGGATGTCCTTCGCGTCGTAGGTCTTCAACGGGGCGCTCCTTCGGCGAGAGGTAGGGGGAATCCTACCGAGAGTTGCTAGGCTCGCGCCGACCACATGGCGCGCCTCCAACGACTGCAGATCCACTTCCAGCGTCAGCCCCCCGGCACGGCGATCACGCGGACGGTCCTGATCGCGGGCGGACTGCTGGCCTGCGTCGCGGCGTGGTGGATCGTGGCCCGGGAACCGCGCGTGGGCGCCCTGGCCGCCGGGACCTCGGCGGCGCTCCTCCTGGTCGGTGGACACCGGGCGAACCACGGCGCGGGCGGTCCGACCGACCGGATGCTCGACGATCTGCTCGATCGCCTCTGGGACGGAACGGTCCTCGGCGCGATCGCCTGGACCCAGCGGAGCTCGAGCGCGTCGACCGCGATCGCCGCCCTGGCGGCGCTCTGCCTCAGCTTCCTCTCGTCCTACGTCCGGGCGCGTGGCGCATCGCTCTCGTACTCCGTCGAGGAGAGCCACGTGACGCGCGGCGTGCGCTACGGGCTCGTGACCGTGGGGCTGGCCTTCGGATGGCTCGGCTGGACCCTGTGGCTGGCGGCCGGGCTGTCGGCGCTCGCCGCCCTCGTGCGGACGACGCAGGTCGCCCGGGAGGAGCGCGCGTGACCAGGTCGCGAGCGGCACTCCGTGAGCGCGTCGCCCTCCAGGCCTACCGGGGGGTCGCCTGGCTCGGGCGAACGCTGCCCGAGCACACGGGGCGGCTCCTCTTCAAGTGGCTGGGGCTCTTGGCGCATGCCGTGGCGCCGGGCGTGCGCGCGACGGTGGCCGCGAACCAGGCGCAGATCCTCGGCCGGCCGATCGAGGACCCGCTCGTGCGGGCCTCCACCCGGGAGGCGTTCGTCCGCTACTCGCGGTACTGGTTCGACACCTTCCATGTCGTGCGGATCCCGTTCGACGAGCTCTTGGACCGGTTCGAATGCGTCGGGATCGGGCACATGCAGGAGGCGCTCGCGGCCGGGACCGGCGTGATCGATGGCGCTCCCGCACATCGGGAACTGGGACGTGGCCTCCCGGTGGCTCGACGCGCAGGGGATCGACCCCGTGGCGGTGGCCGAGCGCCTCGAGCCGCCGGAGCTCTTCGACCTGTTCGTGCGGCATCGAGAGGGCCTCGGGATGCGGGTGATCGGCCTGTCGGACGAAGGGGTCGGGCACAAACTCCGTGAGGCGATCGCCTCGAACCACTTGATCGCGCTCGTCGCCGACCGCGATCTCACCGGGCGGGGGGTCGAGGTGGAGATGTTCGGACGCCGACGCAAGCTCCCCGCGGGCCCGGCGCTCCTGTCGCTCGCGACGGGGGCACCGCTCGTGATCGCCCCCGTGTACCAGACCGAGGACGCCTGGAAATGCGTGATGTACCCCCCGATCACGATCGAGCCCTCGGGGAACCGTCGCGACGACGTCGT
This sequence comes from uncultured Actinomycetes bacterium, assembly GCA_963816275.1. Lineage (GTDB taxonomy): Bacteria > Actinomycetota > UBA4738 > UBA4738 > HRBIN12 > JAOUEA01. The sequence continues at coordinate 81,519 of CAWFJU010000007.1, read as the reverse complement.
GGCCCTCACGAGGGCGATGGCGGCCGGCTTCGAGCGGGCGATCGCGGCGGCGCCGTCGGACTGGCACGTCTTCCAGCCGGCGTGGGAGCCGTGAGGATCGCGCTCGCCTGCCCGTACGCCTGGGACGACCCGGGCGGCGTCCAGGTGCACGTCCGGGAACTGGCGCCGCGGCTCGCGGAGCGTGGCCACCACGTGGTCGCGCTCGCGCCGGTTCGTGACCACGCCGACGAGCCGTGGGTGGCGGCCGTCGGGCGCCCGGTCGACATCCCCTACAACGCCTCGAACGCGCCGATCGACCCACGCCCGTGGTCGCGCCGGCGCGTTCGGCACGTGCTCGACCGGTTCTCGCCCGACGTCGTCCACGTGCACGAGCCGCTGACCCCGAGCACGTCGATGTGGGCGACCCTCGAGTCCCCGGCCCCGGTCGTCGCGACCTTCCATTCCGGCGCGTCGCGCTCGCGGTTGTTCGACCTGGCGGCGCCCGGGCTGCGCCGGGTCGCTCGGCGCCTCGAGGTGCGGATCGCCGTCTCGGAGGCAGCGGCCGACTTCGTCCGGGAGCGGATCGGAGGATCGTTCGAGGTCGTGCCGAACGGGGTGGACGTGGCTCGGTTCATGACGGCCACGCCCGCCGACCTCGGGGAGGGGACGAAGCTCCTGTTCGTCGGGCGGCTCGACGAGCGCAAGGGGTTCCCGACCGCGGTCGCGGCCTTCGCCCGGCTCGCCGCCGACCGGCCGGGGCTGCGGCTGATCGTCGCGGGCGACGGCCCCGACCGTGGCGCTGCCGACGGCCTCGACCCCGAGGTCCGGGACCGGGTCACGTTCCTCGGGAGCGTGCTGAATCGGGACCTGCCGCCGATCCATGCCGCCTGCGACGTGTACCTCGGCACCTCGGTCGGCGGGGAGAGCTTCGGGATCGTGCTCGTGGAGGCGCTGGCCGCGGGGCTGCCGGTCGTCGCGAGCGCCATCCCGGGTTACGACGAGGTGGTGCGCGACGGCGTCGAGGCGCTGTTGGTGCAGCCGCGGGATCCCGGTGCGCTCGCCGAGGCCGCCACGAGGGTGCTGGACGACCCAGCGCTCGCCGCCGCCCTCGTTGCGGCGGGGCACGATCGCGCCGCATCGTTCGACTGGGAGATCGTGGTCGGCCGGCTCGAGGCCCTCTACGCACGGGCGGCCGAGACCCGACCGCGGTCGCTACCATAGGGCCCGTGGCCGTCTGGATCGTCGTCGCCGTGCTCGCCGTCCTCGTCGTCGGATCCGTGCTCCTGTACAACCGGCTCGTCTCGCTCCGGGTGCGCGTGAACAACGGCTGGTCGCAGATCGACGTACAGCTGCGGCGGCGGTACGACCTGATCCCGAACCTCGTCGAGACCGTGCGGGGATACGCGACGCACGAGCGGGAACTCTTCGAGCGCGTCACGGAGGCCCGCACACGGGCGATCGGGGCGACCGGGGTTGGCGACCAGGCCTCCGCGGAGAACGCGATCACCGCCGGGATGCGCCAGCTCCTCGCCGTCGCCGAGGCCTACCCGGACCTGAAGGCGAACCAGAACTTCCTGGCGCTCCAAGAGGAGCTCACGGGGACCGAGTCGAAGATCGCCTACGCCCGGCAGTTCTACAACGACCAGGTCATGAAGCTGAACACGGCGATCCAGGCGTTCCCCTCGAACCTCGTCGCGAACGTCTTCCACTTCGAGCCGCGGGAGTTCTTCGATATCGAGGACCCGGTCCGCGGACCGGTCCAGGTGGATCTCTAGCCCGTGTACGAAGAGATCGCGTCCAACAAGCGCCGGACCTGGCTGTTGATGCTGGGCGCGATCGTGTTCCTGGCCGCCGTCGGCTACGTGATCGGGCTGATCTTCGGGTACGGCCCGCTCGGGCTCGTGGTCGCGTTCGGGGTCGCGCTCGCGATGTCGATCGCCTCCTACTTCGCGGGCGATCGTCTCGTGCTCGCCTCGACCCGCGCGCGCGAGGTGACCGCCGAGCAGGAACCCCGGCTTCACAACATCGTGGAGGGACTCGCGATCGCGGCGGGCCTCCCGAAGCCGCGGATCTACGTCGTCCCTGAGCCGGCGCCGAACGCGTTCGCGACCGGACGCGACCCCGAGCACTCGTCGGTCGCCGTGACCGAGGGCCTGCTCGCGCTGATGGATCGGGTGGAGCTCGAAGGCGTGATCGGCCACGAGCTCTCGCACGTGCTCGACCGGGACATCCTCGTCGGAACGGTGGTCGCCACCCTGGTGGGCGCGGCCGTCCTGATGTCGGAATTCATGATGCGCTCGTGGATGTGGGGCGGCTTCCGCGGGCGCCGGGGCAACGACGCGGGTGGCGGGGCCGGCGCGCTGATCATCTTCGTGGTCGGGTTCGTGCTGATGGCGATCGCGCCGCTCGCGGGGCAGATCATCAAGATGTCGGTGTCGAGGAACCGCGAGTACCTCGCCGACGCACAGGGCGCGATGCTCACGCGCTACCCGCCCGGGCTGATCTCGGCGCTGAAGAAGCTCCAGGGCGCGCCGACCGCGATGCACTCCGCGAACAACGCGACCGGACACCTGTGGTTGAACCAGCCCTCGCGACTCGAAGGGGAGAAGACCACTGCGATGGAGCGCCTCTTCTCGACGCACCCGCCGCTCGAGGAGCGGATCAAGCGGCTCGAGGAGATGTGACGAAACGGTCGCGTCGGGCCCGGGTGTTTGAGCCGCCCCCGAACCGCCGGTAGCATGGCTGCCCGGGACCCTGCTGGGGACCCTTCCTCATGTCAGACCTCACTCACCCCATCCGGAACCCCCAGGAGGTAGCACCGTGGCGTTGACCCCGCGCGGGAAGGCCCTGATCGCTGGCGTCGCGGCCGTCGCCCTCGTCGGCGGCGGCGCGCTCGTCATGACCGGCAACGCGGGCCCCGTGAACACGCTCGCCGAGAAGGTCGGGATCACGGAGCCGCCCCCCTGACCCGTGTCCGCTCACCGGGGTGGCGCCGGCCGGCGGCAAGCCGGTGCCGACCAGGCCAGTGCTCGCGGTCAAGGTCGAGAACACGCCCGATGCGTACCCGCTGAACGGTCTCGACAAGGCCGACATCGTCTACGAGGAAGTGGTCGAGGGCGGCATCACGCGGTTCATCTCCGTCTATCACTGCGGTGGCGCTCTGCGCGTGGGTCCCGTGCGGTCGGTGCGCACCACCGACCCGAAGATCCTCCTGCAGTTCGGCGCCCATCCGCTCCTCGCCTTCTCGGGCGGCGCCCCGAAGGTCGTCAACATCGCCCGTGAGGCGGGGCTGATCGGACTCGTCGAGGGCGATCCCGCCAACGCCTTCTCGCGCGACGAGGCGCCCCGGGCGATCCCGCACAACCTGTTCACGAATACGCAGAAGCTCTGGGCGGCCGCGGCCAAGTCCGACGAGCAGGCCACCGCCCCCCAAGCCGTGTTCACCTACGACGACGCGACGCCGAAGCCCAGCAAGAAGATCGCCGCGGCCACGATCGTGTTCTCGAGCCTGGCCACCGCCGAATGGCATTGGGAGGGCGGTCAGTGGGTCCGCTACCTCGACGGCAGCCCGATGACGCTGGAGAACGGCGACGCGATCGCGACCGACAACGTCGTGATCCAGCAGGTCGAGACGGTGGAGAGCACCGAGTTCAGCGACGTGGCCGACTACCCCTCGCCCGAGGTCTCCGTGACCGGCAGCGGGAAGGCCTGGGTCCTGCGCGACGGCAAGCTGATCGTGGGGACGTGGGAGCGGGCCTCCGAGGGCGACCTCACCGTCTTCCGCACGAGGAAGGGCGACGAGATCGCCCTCACCCCCGGCACGACCTTCGTGGAGCTCGCGCCCACGGGGATGTTCGACGCCTCGATCTCCTTCGGGAAGTAGCCGTTGGGGGCCGTGGTGCCCCGCTTCCCGGCTGAAGCTTCGAGGGTTCCCGGCGGTACACTCGTCCCGTAGGCTTCTTCGACTTCGTCCAAGGAGGGGTACGTCGTGGAGCGCGAGACGGGCACGTTCCGGGTCAAGTCCGGCCTGGCGGAGATGCTGAAGGGCGGCGTCATCATGGACGTCACCACCGCCGACCAGGCCAAGATCGCCGAGGACGCCGGCGCCTGCGCCGTCATGGCGCTCGAGCGCGTCCCCGCCGACATCCGGCGCGACGGCGGCGTGGCGCGGATGGCCGACGCCACCAAGGTCGAGGAGATCCAACAGGCCGTCACGATCCCCGTGATGGCGAAGGCCCGCATCGGGCACTTCGTCGAGGCGCAGATCCTCCAGTCGCTGCACGTCGACTACATCGACGAATCCGAGGTCCTCACGCCCGCCGACGAGGAGTACCACATCGACAAGTGGGCGTTTACCGTGCCGTTCGTCTGCGGCGCAAGGAACCTGGGCGAGGCGCTCCGCCGGATCGCCGAGGGCGCCGCGATGATCCGCACGAAGGGCGAGCCGGGCACGGGCAACGTGGTCGAGGCCGTTCGGCACGAGCGGCAGATCCTCCGCGACATCGCCGAGGTAACCACGCTCCGGCCCGAGCAGTACGTGACGAAGGCCAAGGAGCTGGGCGCGCCCGTCGACCTCGTCCGGGTGGTCGCCGAGCAGGGGCGCCTCCCCGTCGTGAACTTCTCCGCCGGCGGGATCGCGACTCCGGCCGACGCCGCGCTGATGATGCAGCTCGGGGTCGACGGCATCTTCGTGGGCTCGGGGATCTTCAAGTCCGAGGAGCCGAGCGTGATGGCGCGCGCGATCGTCGAGGCCACCACCCACTTCCAGGACCCCGACGTGCTGGCGAAGGTCTCGCACGGCCTCGGTGACCCGATGGCCGGGCTCGAGATCGGCGCCCTGGAGACCCGCATGCAGGAGCGCGGCTGGTAGCCGTGCCCCGCGCGAGGTGACCACCGTGAAGGCCGGCGTCCTCGCGTTGCAGGGAGACTTCCGCGAGCACGCGCTCACGCTCGAGGCCGCCGGAGCGACCGCCGTCGAGGTCCGGACCCCCGGACAGCTCGCCGATATCGAATGTCTGGTCCTGCCGGGCGGGGAATCCACGACGATCGGCAAACTCGCGCGCCTCTACGGTCTCGTGAAGCCGATCCGCGAGCGCGCGGCCGCGGGCATGCCGATCTTCGGCACGTGCGCCGGCATGATCATCCTGGCCCAGCGGGTCGAGGGAGGCGGCGAGCCGCTCCTCGGACTGATGGACATCGGGGTGCAGCGCAACGCATACGGGCGGCAGGTGGAATCGTTCGAAGCCGACCTGGACGTCCGCGGGATCGCTCATCCGGTGCGGGGCGTCTTCATCCGGGCGCCACGGGTCACCGACGTCGGCGATGAGGTCGAGGTGCTCGCCGAGTACGAGGGGACGCCGGTCGTCCTGGAGCAGGGGAACCTCGTGGTGGCATCATTCCATCCTGAGCTCGTGGGCGAGACCGCCCTCCACCGGTACCTGTTGGCGAAGACGACGTAGGGGAACGCGATGTCCGGTCACTCCAAATGGGCCACGATCAAGCGGAAGAAGGAGGCGACCGACGCGAAGCGGTCGAACATGTACGCCAAGCTCCTTCGTGCCGTGGAGGTCGCGGCGCGCGAGGGCGGCGGGAACGTCGACGGCAACATGACGCTCGCCTCCGCGGTCGAGAAGGCCAAGGGCTTCTCGGTCCCGAACGACAACATCGAGCGCGCGATCAAGCGCGGGACCGGTGAGGACAGCTCCGGCGCGCGCTACGAGGAGCTCTTCTATGAGGGGTACGCGCCCGGAGGCGTGGCGCTGCTGATCGAGGTGCTCACCGACAACCGGAACCGCACCGGCCAGGAGATCCGCCACGCGTTCACCCGCAACAACGGGAATCTCGGCGAGTCGGGGAGCGTGGCCTGGCAGTTCACGCGCAAGGGCCTGATCGTCGTCGAGAAGACGGTCGCGCCCGACGAGGAGCGGCTGCTGGAGGTCGCGCTCGAGTCCGGCGCCGAGGATCTGAAGGACTCCGAGAGCTCCTGGGACATCGTGACCGACCCGCAGTCGTTCAAGGAGGTGCAGGGGGCGCTCGAGTCGGCCGGAGTGCAGGTCTTCTCGGCCGAGATCTCGATGCTGCCGCAGACCTCGATCCCGGTCGACGGCGGGGAGGCCCGGCAGGTGCTGAACCTGATCGAGGCCCTCGAGGAGCTCGACGACGTGCAGAACGTCTACGCGAACTTCGACATCCCCGAAGAGGTCATGGCCTCGCTCTGAGCGAGGTCAGTTGCAGGCGTACGCCCCTCACCTCAACTCCCCCGACCTGCACCGTGGTCACGCGAGCAGGGTCCTTTCATGGTCGGAGATTCGTGAACCCCAGCGGCTCAGATTGACACGGCACGGCCTCCGCCATACCGCCGACGACTACATCAACATGTCTGACTCCGACGGGAACGACGGCGGCTATGGTGGCCCAGGGAACGACACGCGGGACAAGGATCCTGGTGATGTCTGGGACGGTGGAGCATGAGTTTGCGGGCGTTGCCTCTCACCGGCTCGGTGCTCGTCGTCGTGACCATCCTCGTCGGTTGCGCAGCGAATACACCAGGTAGTCAGAGCCAGAACACGCCTGCGGAGTACGTGTTCGAAAACGTCACCGTTCGCGGCCAGGCCGTAGGTTCGGAGTGGGTCGCGACCGTGAGCTGGGATTCTCACTGGGCTACCGATGAGTTCCCAGGCGTGCATGAGTGTATCTGGGCGATCCGGGATGCGAACGACAAACAACTGGGTAGCCGAACCGATGAGCTCACGATCATGCGGAAGGTCGTAGAGGGGCTCGAGCTGTCCATCGATGCGACGGCCCAGCCTTCGAGCGCTTCGATATCGTGCGCTCCTGCCCGCCTGGACGTAGGTGAGCCCTACTCATACGAGTACTCGAACGAGGAGCCGATCGCGCCGGAGCGAGAAGGCGACGGGTGGCGCCTGCGATTCGACGCACGGTGGCAAGGCGACGGTGCTCCGGGCCCCGTCACGTGTACGGCAACGCTGATCGGGAGCGGCGGCGACCCCCTTGCCGAGGTCGATGTCAACATCTTCGCGGCGGACGGCTCGTCCGTTGGGAGCGAGATCCGTTTCCCGGCGTCTGACTCGGTCGCCTCGCGTGCCGTTCAAGCCGGCCAGCTCTCGCACTGCCGACCCTTCACCGGCTAGGTCGGGTGGTCCACGCGAACTTCGGCACCCCGAAGAGGTCATGACCTCGCTCTGAGGGTCGTTGCCCGCCTCGAGCTCGAACCCTAGACTGAGCGAACTGATGTTCGATACGTGCGTGCTCGGCGTGGACCCCGGCGTGGCCCGGCTCGGCCTCGCGGTGGTCGCCTCCGAGGGCCGCCGCCAGTCCCTCGTGTGGTGCGACACGGTGCGGACACCGTCGGACATGCCCGAGGCGAACCGGCTCCGACTGCTCGCCGAGGCGATGCGCGCCGCGATCGCCGAGCACCATCCCAGCGCGGTCGCCCTCGAGCGGGTGGCCTTCAACCGGAACACGGTGAGCGCCCTGACCGTCGCCCGCGCGACCGGCGCCTTGATGGTGGTGGCGGCCGAGGCGGGACTCGAGGTCGCCGAGTACAGCCCGAGCGAGGTCAAGAGCGCCGTGACGGGGATCGGGAATGCGGACAAGGAGCAGGTGCGGATGGCGCTCGCCCGGGTGCACGGGCTGCGCGACGTCCCGTCGCAGCCCGACGCCGCGGACGCTGCGGCCGTCGCCGTGACACACCTGGCCGGCGCGGGGCTCCGGGCGGCCGGCGGCCGGGCGACCGCCCGTCTGGGAGCGCGATGATCTCGTTCGTCGAGGGCGAGGTCGTCGAGAAGACGGCGAACCGCGTCGTGCTGAACGTCGGGGGGGTCGGGTACGACCTCCAGGTGCCCACTTCCGTGGTCGGCGCGCTGCCGCCGATCGGACGCGCGACGCGCGTGCACACCCGCATGGTCGTGCGCGACGACTCGATGACCCTGTACGGATTCACGACGCCCGACGAACGCGGGCTGTTCGACCTGCTGACCGGCGTGACGGGGGTCGGGCCGAAGGTGGCGCTCTCGTTCCTGTCGGCGCTCTCGCCCGACGCGATCCGCCGGGCGGTCGTCGCGGGGGACGCCGACGCGCTCACCGTGGTCCCCGGCGTGGGCAAGAAGGTCGCGCAACGCGTGATCCTCGACCTGCGGGACCGGTTCGGGGGCGAGGGCGAGCTCGTGGTCCACGGCCCACTCGTGGACGTGCGCGAGGCGCTGCTGGCACTCGGCGTGACGCCGCAGGAGGCGAGCGAGGCGCTCGCCGGCGTCGAGGCCGACGGCCGCGCGACCGAGGACCTGCTGCGCGAGGCACTGCAGAAGGTGGGCGCGTGAGCGACGGGCGGACCGCCTGATGGACGACGACCGCCTGATCGAGGCCGCCGTGGTCGACCCGGAGGACCGGGAGTTCGACGTCGCGCTCCGCCCGAAGACGCTCGCCGAATTCGTCGGGCAGGAGCGGGTGAAGGAGCAGCTCGCGCTCCTGATCGACGGCGCCCGGCGTCGCGAGGAGGCCGTCGACCATCTGCTGTTCAGCGGTCCGCCGGGGCTCGGCAAGACCACGCTCGCCCAGATCGTCGCGCACGAGATGGGTGCGGGGTTCCAGCCGACGAGCGGGCCGGCGCTCGACCGCCCGAGCGACCTGGCCGCGATCCTCACGAACCTCGGCGACGGCGACGTGCTGTTCGTCGACGAGATCCATCGGATGCCGCGCGCCGTCGAGGAGGTCCTGTATCCGGCCCTCGAGGACTTTCAACCTCGACGTCGTGCTCGGGAAGGGCCCGACCGCACGGTCGATCCGGCTCGAACTGCCCCGGTTCACGATGGTGGCGGCCACGACGCGCCCGGGGCGCATCACGCTGCCGCTCCGCGAGCGGTTCGGGTTCTCACCGAGGCTCGACTACTACTCGGTCGACGAGCTCACGATGATCGTCGGCCGATCGGCCGGGATCCTAGGTGTCGAGACTGACCACGACGGCGCGCGGGAGATCGCGTCGAGGTCACGCGGCACGCCGCGGATCGCGAACCGGCTGCTCCGCAGGGTCCGGGACTTCGCGGAGGTCCGCCACGAGGGCGCGATCGATGGCGAGATCGCCCGCGCGGGCCTCCAGGTGTTCGAGGTCGACGAGGAAGGCCTGGACCGGCTCGACCACGCGATCCTCACGACGATCGTGACGAAGTTCAACGGAGGGCCGGTCGGGCTCTCCACCTTGGCCGCGGCGGTCGGCGAGGAACCCGACACGATCGAGGACGTCGTGGAGCCCTACCTGTTGCAGCTCGGGTTCCTGCAGCGCACGCCGCGCGGGCGCGTCGTGACCGCCCGCGCCTATGCCCACCTCGGCGTGTCCGCGCCGGGCACGCTGCCCCTCTGACCCCGGGCGCACGGCGGTAGACTCCCGGGACCCCAACCGACGGAAGGTACCGCCATGCTCGAGTTCCTCGCCGCAGAACAACAGGCCAACCCGCTCGTCTCGCTGCTCCCGCTCCTCCTGATCGGAGGCGCCTTCTACTTCGTGCTGATCCGCCCTCAGCAGCGGCGCGCGAAGGCGCAGCAGGCGCTCGTGCGGAGCGTCGAGGTCGGGGACGAGGTCATCACGACGGCCGGCGTCTACGGCACGATCAAGGACATCGACGACGAGACCGACGTGATCATGCTCGAGATCGCCCCCGGCACCCAGATCCGGATGGTCCGAGCCGGCATCAGTCGCCGGATCACCGAGGACGACTACGAGGAGTACGACGAGGATGACGACGACGACACGTCGGACGAGCAGCCCGGCCCCATCCAACCGTCGTGAGCGACCTCGGCGACCCCGGCGATCTCGAGCCGTCCCGCCCGTCCCGCCCGTCCCACCGTCCGACACGCTCGAGCGCGCCGCATCGGTCTCCCTGGAGCAGATCCAGGGGCACGAGGAGCTGTCCCTGTACATCGCGAGCGCCGACCGTGTGATGGAGGCGATGGGCTACACCGAGCACGGGTTCCGTCACGCGAACCTCGTCGCCCGGATCGCCTACCAGGTGCTGGCGCGACTCGGGTACGGCGAGCGTGAGGCGACCCTGGCGGCCGTGGCCGGCTACCTGCACGACGTCGGGAACGCCCTCGCCCGCGACGTGCACGGGCAGACGGGCGCGATCCTCGTCTACCAGGCCCTCCGCGAGGAGGTGGACGGCGCCGACCTGATGCCGATCCTCGCCGCGATCGCGAACCACGAGGAGACCGAGGGCATGGCGATCTCGGCGATCTCGGCGGCGGTGATCCTGGCCGACAAATCCGACGTGCACCGCAGCCGCGTCCGGCGGTCCGGCCACATCGATTTCGACATCCACGATCGCGTCAACCATGCCGTCGAGCAGTCGTTCCTGCGGGTAGACTCCGATGCCCGAACGATCAGCCTCGAGCTGACGATCGACACCCAGATCAGCCAGGTCATGGAGTACTTCGAGATCTTCCTGAGCCGTATGCAGATGTGCCGTCATGCCGCCGAGTGCCTCGAGGCGCGGTTCCGTCTCGTGATCAACGGGGCAGAGCTGGCGTGAAGCGAACCCGCGGCCTGTGGGCCTCCATCATCTTCGTCACGGTCCTCGTCGTGCTCTCGCTCGTGGGGTTCGCGACCGGTGCCCTGAAGCCGACGCTCGGGCTCGACCTCGAGGGCGGGGTCTCGGTGATCCTCACCGCCCCCGACGGCACCCCGCGCGACGTGATGGAGCAAACGCTCGGCAACATCCGCAACCGCGTCGACGCGTTCGGCGTCGGCGAGCCTGAGATCTTCCTGTCCGGCACCACGATCGAGATCCAGATCCCCGGCCTCGCGAAGGGCACGATCGAGGAACGGCAGAAGGAGCAGTTCTGCCTGACCTCGCCCGACGGGACGAACTACGGCTGCGCCAAGGACCAGGCGGCGGCTCAGGACGCGGTCGACGCACTCGTGGTCGAGCCGCAGCCGACCGAGGTCTGCCTGGTCGACCCCGACGGGACCCAGCTCGATTGCTTCGGCAGCCGTCAGGAGGCCGTCGCGGCCAAGGCGACCCTCCAGGTCACCCCGAAAGCGAGCGCCACGCCGTCCGCGAGTCCGGCCTCCGCGTCTCCGAGCGCGGCCGCCGATGGCGGCTACTGCCTGACCGATCCGACCGGCGCCGAGCTGGCGTGCTACCCGTCGAAGAAGGCGGCGACGGCGGCCCAGAAGGGCGTCACCCTCGACGTCACCCAGCAGAGCTTCTGCGTCACGGACACGGGCTCCTCGGCGGCGGCGCCATCTCCTTCGGCGACGCCGAGCGCGAGCGCCTCCGCATCCGCGTCTGCCTCGCCCTCCGCGTCGGCGAGCCCTTCGCCGACCAGCACCGCCTACGCGGACCTGGATCGGTCCGGAGCCTCGGCCGCTGCCGTGCGGCCTGGGCACCCGCGATGAAGCCGACGCCCAGCTCGCCGAGATCGTGGTCCAGCAGACCTCGGTCCAGTACTGCGTGATCAGCTCGGCCGATCAGAACCTGGGGTGCTTCCTCACGCGGGAGGCGGCCGAGCGACGCCAGCGCGAGACGGGTCAGGAGCGGCTGCTGTCGGTGATCGGCCAGACCGCCCGCCTCGAGCAGCGCGCCGTGATCGAGGTCATCGATCCGACGAACCCCGCGTACGCATCGACGCCCGTGACCTGTGCGACGCCGGAGGAGCGCGCGACGAAGGGTTGCTCCTTCCAGGCGCTGGAGGGCAAGGAGGTCGTGTACCTGGGGCAGTCGAACGACCCGACCACCGCCCTGAAGTACCGGCTGGGGCCCGTGATCATCAGCGGCGGCGACATGAAGAAGGCCACCGCCGTCCTGTCGGGCGGCACGCAGTCCCAGATCACCACGCAGTGGACCGTCCAGTTCGAGCTGAACGGCAGCGGCTCCGACGCGTTCGGCGAGGCCACCACGAAGGCCGTCACGATGCCGCCGCCACAGAACCAGATCGCGATCGTCGTCGACCGCGAGATCATCTCGGCGCCGGTGGTGCAGAGCCCCATCACGGGCGGGCACCGGCGTGATCTCGGGCGGGTTCACCGAGCAGGAGGCCAAGGACCTCGCCACGCAGCTGAACGCCGGCGCCCTGCCGGTGGAGCTCACGCGCCAGTCGGTCCAGACCGTCAGCCCGACGCTCGGGCAGGAATCGCTGCACCAGGGCATCGTGGCCGGGCTCGTGGGCCTCGCGCTCCTGTTCCTGTACCTGCTCTTCTACTACCGGTTGCTGGGCATCGTGGCGTGGCTCGGGATGTCGATCTGGGCGATCCTCGCCCTCGCCCTGATCTCGGTCGCCGGCGCCCAGTTCTCGTACGCGCTCACGCTCGCGGGTGTGGCGGGCCTCGTGATCTCCCTCGGCGTCACCGCGGACTCCTACATCGTGTTCTTCGAGCGGCTGAAGGACGAGGTGCGCGGGGGCAAGTCGGCGCGCTCGGCGGTCCAGCCCGCCTTCAAGCGCGCGTACAAGACGATCGTCGCGGCCGACATCGTGACGGGGATCGCGGCGGTGGTCCTGTACGTCACGGCCGTCAGCTCGGTGCGAGGGTTCGCGCTCACGCTGGGCGTCGCGACGCTGCTGGACCTGTTCGTGGTCTGGTTCTTCAAGCGGCCGACCGTCTTCCTGATCGCGCGGAACGAGCGGCTCGTGAACCTGAAGGGCTTCGGCCTGCAGTCCGGGATCGCAGGCATCGGAGCAGACGGCCGCGGAGCGGGAGGCCCGTCGATGAACTGGCGCCACGCGGTCGACACGTACCGGGGTCACACGATCCCGCACTTCAAGATCGTCGAGCATCGCAACTGGTGGTTCGCGTTCTCGGGCGCCCTGATCGTGCTGTCGCTGATCGGGCTCTTCTGGCGGGGTCTCAACTACTCGATCGACTTCGAGGGGGGTGCGCAGATCGCCTACCCGCTGCAGGTCCAGGACGTGACGGTCGCGGACATCGTCGACACGATGGGCCGGTTCGGGCGGCCCGACGCCGAGGTCCAGATCGTGAGCGGCGACCAGGTCTCGATCCGGACCCAGTCCCTCACCGGCGATCCGCAGACCGAAGGGCTGGGCGACGCGCTCGCGAAGCAGGCCGGCATCGCCCGCACCGACATCTCGATCCAGGACATCGGCCCCACCTGGGGGGCGGAGATCTCGCGGAAGGCCTTCACGGGTCTGATCGCGGTGCTGGTGGCGATCTCCCTGTACATCGCCTTCCGGTTCGAAGCCAAGATGGCGATCGGCGCGATGATCGCGCTCGTGCACGACGTGCTGATCACCGCGGGGATCTACGCGCTCGTCGGCCGAGAGGTCACCCCGGAGACCGTGATCGCGATCCTGACGATCCTGGGGTACTCGCTGTACGACACCGTCGTGATCTACGACAAGATCAAGGAGAACACCGAATCCGGCGCGCTGGTGGCGCGCCTGGGTTACACGGGCGTGGTCGACCTGTCGCTGAACCAGGTGCTGATGCGGTCGGTGAACACGTCGCTGGTCGTGCTCCTGCCGATCCTGTCCCTGCTGCTCTTCGGTGGGGCGACCCTGAAGGACTTCGCGTTCGCGATGTTCGTCGGGGTCGCGATCGGGGCGTACTCCTCGATCTTCATCGCGGCGCCCGTGCTCACGATCCTCAAGGGCCGCGAGCAGCGCTACCGCCAGCTCGAGGCGCGCCGGACCGTGCGTCAGGGAGCGTCGGCGCCCGGCACCGCCGACGCGGCCGCCGGGACGAGCGCGGTCGCGGCCGACGCCGCGGCGTCGCGCGCCACGGCCCGGCAGGCGAGCGGCCCCGCCCGGCCCCGGTCCAAGATCGAAGAAGCGCCCGCCCGCCAAGCGCAAACGGAGGTAGGCATGGACATCCCGCAGATCGAGGCGCTGATCCGCGACGTGCCCGACTTCCCCGAGCCCGGGATCGTCTTCAAGGACATCACGCCCGTGCTCGCCGACCCGATCGCGTTCTCGACGATCACCGACCTGATCGTCGTGCACTTCGGGCGAGGCAACGTCGACAAGGTCGTGGGGATCGAGGCCCGCGGCTTCATCCTGGCCTCGCCCGTCGCGTACCACTTCGGGGCCGGGTTCGTGCCGATCCGCAAGAAGGGCAAGCTCCCGTGGGAGTCGATCAACGCGGAGTACGAGCTCGAGTACGGCGCGGCCATCGCTCGAGCTCCATGTCGACGGGATCAGGCCGGGGGAGCGCGTGCTGATCGTCGACGACGTGCTGGCCACGGGCGGGACGGCACGCGCCGCCGCGTCCCTCGTCGAGCAGGTCGGGGGCAAGGTCTGCGGCATCGCGTGCCTGATCGAGCTCGACTTCCTGAAGGGCCGCGACAAGCTGCCCGGCTACGAGCTCTTCACGCTGATCCACTACTGAGCTTCGCGGTCTCGCGGGGACGCCCGCGTAGACTGGCCACCACGAGGAGGTCAGCGTGGACAGCCGCGAAGAGGTGCAGCTCGAGCAGCCGCCGCAGCGCCGTGGCGGGCGGCTGCCGCGGCCGCGGCTACGACGGGGCGAGGCCGGACCACCGTCGCAGGATCGACCCACTCCTCAAGAAGGTCCGCACCTACAACCCCAAGGCCGACCTGAAGGAGCTGCAGCGGGCCTTCGACTTCGCCGAGGGCAAGCACGAGGGCCAGAAGCGCAAGTCGGGCGAGGACTTCATCGAGCACCCGCTCGCGGTGGCGGGGATCCTCGCAGAACTCCACCTGGATACGACGACCCTGATGTCGGCGCTGCTGCACGACACGGTCGAGGACACCGACGTCACGGTGGAGGACATCGACGAAGAGTTCGGCGACGAGGTGGGCCGGATCGTCGACGGGCTCACGAAGCTCGAGAAGTACCGGTTCAAGACCCGGGAGCAGCAGCAGGCAGAGAACGTCCGCAAGATGATCGTGGCGATGGCGGGCGACATCCGCGTGCTGCTGATCAAGCTCGCCGACCGCCTGCACAACATGCGGACGCTCGCGAGCCTCGCCCCCGAGAAGCAGCGGGCGATCGCCACCGAGACCCTCGAGATCTACGCGCCGCTCGCGAATCGCCTCGGCGTGCAGGAGATCAAGTGGGAGCTCGAGGATCTGTCCTTCAAGTCCCTGCACCCCGGTCCCTACCGCGAGATCGCGAACCTGGTCGAGGCGCGCCGCGACGAGCGCAGCGCGCTGATCGAGGAGGTCACCGACGGCCTGCGCACGAAGCTGAAGGAGCTCGGGATCAAGGCCGACGTCGAGGGCCGCCCGAAGCACCTGTACTCGATCTACGAGAAGATGGTGATCCGCGGCAAGGAGTTCAACGAGATCTTCGACCTGGTCGGGCATCCGGATCCAGGTCGAGTCGCTGCGCGACACGCTACGCGCGCGCTCGGCGCCGTGCACGCCCTCTGGAAGCCGATCCCCGGGCGGTTCAAGGACTACGTCGCGATGCCCAAGTCGAACATGTACCAGTCGCTGCACACGACGGTCGTGGGACCCGCGGGCAAGCCCCTCGAGATCCAGATCCGCACGCGCGACATGCACCGCACGGCGCAGTTCGGCATCGCCGCGCACTGGCGGTACAAGGAGGGCAGCAAGCAGGCGCAGGACGCCGCGGACCTCGCCTGGCTCGGCCAGATGATGGATTGGCTGAAGGACATGGCCGACCCGCGCGAGTTCATGGAGGGCCTGCGGATCGACCTGTCGGGCGGGCGCGTCTTCGTCTTCACGCCCAAGGGCGACGTCGTGAACCTCCCGCAGGGCGCCACGCCGGTCGACTTCGCCTACGCGATCCACACCGACGTCGGCCACCGCACGGTCGGCGCCAAGGTCGGCGGCAAGCTCGTGCCGCTCGACTACGAGCTGCGCACCGGCGACGCGGTCGAGATCCTCACCTCGAAGGCGCAGGGCGAGGGCCCGTCGCAGGACTGGCTGCAGTTCGTGGCGACGCCGCGCGCGCGGAACAAGATCCGCCAGTGGTTCGCGCGCGGGCGCCGCGAGGACGCGCTCGAGCAGGGCAGCGACGCGGTGCAGCGCGTGATGCGCAAGCAGAACCTCCCGATCAAGCGGCTCGCGACCGAGGAGGCGCTGCAGCAGGTCGCCGACGAGCTGAAGTACCCGAACCTCGAGGCGCTGTACGTGGCGGTGGGCGAGGGGCACGTCTCGCCGCAGTCGGTCGTGGCGCGCCTCTCGCGGCTCGTGAGCGGCACCACCGACGAGGACGTCGACCGACGTGCCGCTCGCGCGGCCCGTCAAGATCGGCACGCAGGACATCTCGCAGGGCGTCGTCGTGCAAGGGCCTTCCCGACGTCTGGGTGCGGCTCGGCCGCTGCTGCACGCCGGTGCCCGGCGACCAGATCATCGGCTTCGTCACGCGCGGCCAGGGCGTCAGCGTCCACCGCACCGACTGCCCGAACGTGAAGTCGCTCGCGCCGGAGCCCGAGCGGCTGATCGACGTCACCTGGGCCGAGGGCAAGCCCACCTCGTTCACGGTCGCGATCCAGGTCGAGGCGCTCGACCGCACGCGGCTGCTCTCCGACGTCGCAACCGTGCTGTCGGACAACCACGTGAACATCCTCTCGGCGACCTCGGCCACCGGGAAGGACCGCATCACGCGCCTGCGATTCACGTTCGAGCTCGGCCGACATCGCGCACCTGTCCAGCGTGCTCGCCGCCGTGAAGCGCGTGGAGTGCGTCTACGACGCGTACCGCGTCGTGCCCAGCTGACGATGCGGGTCGTTCTGCAGCGGGTGGCGCGCGCGAGCGTGACGGTCGACGGCGAGCGCGTGGCCGCGATCGGGCGCGGCTACCTGTTGCTGGTCGGGATCGGCGTCGACGACGCCGACGACGAGGTGCGAGCGCCATCGCCGAGAAGGTCGGCGAACCTCCGGGTGTTCGCGGACGACGACGGGAAGATGAACCTCGCGCTCGCCGACGTCGGCGGCGAGGCGCTCGTCGTCTCCCAGTTCACGCTCTACGCCGACATACGCAAGGGCCGCCGGCCGTCGTGGACCGACGCCGCCGATCCGGAGGTCGCCGCCGCGCGCGTGGAGGCGTTCGCGCGTGGCCCTCGAGGACGCGGGGTGTCCGGTCGGGCGCGGCGTGTTCGGTGCCGACATGCAGGTCGACCTCCTGAACGACGGACCCGTTCACGCTCGTCCTCGACACGCCGGGCGTCAGCCCGGCGACCGGCCGCCGAGGGACCGTCCGCTAGCATGGTCCGCCTCATGTGGCTCGACGTCTTCAACGCCAACCCGTACGGCACGAACTGCTGGCTCCTGTCCGGCCGAGGGCAGCGACGACGCCGTCGTGGTTGACCCCGGGTTCGAGCCCGGCCGCGTGCATGCCCTGCTCGAGGCCGCCGGCAAGCGCCCGTCGCCGTCCTCGCCACGCACGCCCACCTCGACCACGTGGGGACGGGCGGCGTCTTCGCGGGCGACGAGCTCCCGGTGTTCGTGCACGAGGCCGACGCGATGGCGTTCACGGACCACCCCGGCCTGGCGCGCCGGCGGGCCGAACCCGCTCGCCGAGGTGAAGGACCTCCGCACGATCGCCGACGGCGACGTGCTGCAGTTCGCCGGCTTCTCGATCGAGGTCGTGCACACCCCCGGCCACACGCCCGGCCACTGCTGCTTCGCGGACCGACGCGCTGCTCTTCAGCGGCGACCTCGTCTTCGCGGGCTCGATCGGGCGTTCCGACTTCCCGAACAGCGACCCCGACGCGATGCAGGAGAGCCTCGCGCCGGTTCCTGACCCTGCCCGACGAGCTCCCGGTGCTGCCGGGGCACGGGCCGGACACGACCGTCGGACGCGAGCGCGCCACGAACCCGTTCCTCGTGGGGCTCGCGGTGACGGAGTTCGACCCGCCGCGGGGGACCAGGACCTGCTGACCGACCGCGCCGACGCGATGCTCGGGATGTACGAGGAGGCGCACCGGTTCGGTCGCCTGTTCGGCTACCGCTACGTCGAGACGCCGACCTTCGAGCACACGGAACTGTTCGCGCGCACCGCCGGACGACACGTCCGACGTCGTGACGAAGGAGATGTACACGTTCGAGGACAAGGGCGGCCGCTCGGTCACGCTCCGCCCCGAGGGCACCGCGGCGATCATGCGCGCCTACCTCGAGCACGCGCAACGGCTGCCCGAATCCGTTCAAGGGCTACTACGTCATGACCGTACTTCCGGCACGGCCGTCCGCAGGCCGGACGGCTCCGGGAGTTCCGCCAGTTCGGCGTCGAGGTGATCGGCGACGCCGGCCCCGGATCCGACGCCGAGGTGATCGTGATCGGCGACCGGTACCTGCGCGGCCTCGGGCTGCGCGATCTCACGCTGAAGCTGAACTCGATCGGCGACGAGGTGTGCCGGCCGGCCTACCGCGAGCTTCTGGTCGACCACCTCGACGCCGTTCGAGGTCAACTCGACGAGGATTGCCGTACGCGCCTGCGGACGAACCCGATGCGGGTGATGGACTGCAAGGTCGACGGCGGCAAGGACTTCGTGCTCGCGGCGCCCTCGATCGTCGACCACCTGTGCGAGCCGTGCGCCGCAGCACTTCGCGCAGGTGCGCGCCGAGCTCGACCGTGAGGGAGTCGCCTACGAGCTCGACCCTCGGCTCGTGCGCGGCCTCGACTACTACACACGCACCGCGTTCGAGTTCGTGAGCGGGGCGCTCGGCGGAGTCTGGTGCGACGGTCTGCGGCGGTGGTCGGTACGACGGGCTGGCCGAGATCCTCGGTGGTAAGCCCACGCCAGGGATCGGCTTCGGCTTGGGCCTCGAGCGGATGCTCCTCGCGATGGAGCTGGAGGGCGTGCCCGCCCCGCCGCCGAGGGGCCCACGCTGCTTCGTCGTGACGGTGGGGGAGGCGGCCCGCGACGCGGGCGCCGCCCTCGTGGACGAACTCCGCGAGGCGGGGGTCTCGACCGCACGGTCGTTCGAGGACCGCCCGATGAAGGCGCAGTTCAAGATGGCCGATCGAGCCGAGGCGGCGTTCGTCGCGATCTTGGGCGACCAGGAGCTCGCGGACGGCACCGTCACGCTCCGCCGCCTCGTCGACGGCATCCAGAAGACCGTGCCCGCCGGCGACGCCGTGCGGTGGCTGAGCCGACTCGACGACTGGACGGACCCGACATGACCGACATGCACACCGCGATGCGTTCGCACGCCTGTGGGCAGCTGCGAGCCGCGCACGAGGGGGAGGAGGTCACGCTCTGCGGCTGGGTAGCCCGCCGCCGCGACCACGGCGGCGTCACCTTCATCGACCTCCGCGACCGGGAGGGCGTCGTGCAGCTGGTCTTCCACCCCGAGGACGCGCCCGAGGCCCA
This sequence comes from uncultured Actinomycetes bacterium, assembly GCA_963816275.1. Classification (GTDB taxonomy): domain Bacteria; phylum Actinomycetota; class UBA4738; order UBA4738; family HRBIN12; genus JAOUEA01. Next base: position 62,270 of record CAWFJU010000007.1, on the reverse strand, counting down.
CGCCGCCGCCCAGGAGCTGCGGAACGAGGACGTGGTCCGCGTGGGGGGCACGGTACGCCTGCGCCCCGAAGGGATGGTGAACCCGGCGCTCGACACCGGCGAGGTCGAGATCCCGGCGACCTCCCTCGAGGTGCTCGCGCGCGCCGAGACGCCGCCGTTCCCGATCGAGGACCGGATCGAGGTGGGGGAAGACCTTCGGCTGAAGTACCGCTACCTGGACCTGCGCCGTCCCGAGATGACGAACATCTTGCGCCTGCGCGCGATGATCAGCCGGTTGATCCGCGGGCACATGGAGGCGAACGGCTTCCTGGAGGTGGAGACCCCGCTCCTCACCCGCAGCACGCCCGAGGGCTCGCGAGACTTCCTCGTGCCGTCGCGGTTGCTCCCGGGGAGCTTCTACGCGCTGCCGCAGTCGCCGCAGCAGCTGAAGCAGCTCCTGATGATCGCCGGGCAGGACCGCTACTACCAGATCGTGCGATGCCTCCGTGACGAGGACCCGCGCGCGGATCGTGGCTTCGAGTTCACGCAGCTCGACGTCGAGATGTCCTTCGTCGACGAGGAGGACCTGATCGCGCTGATCGAGCCGCTCTACGCGCAGATCGTGTTGGAGACCCAGGGTGTCGAGGTCGCGACGCCGTTCCCACGCATGACCTTCGACGAGATGATGGCGCGGTTCGGCTCCGACAAGCCGGACCTGCGCTACGGGATGGAGCTCGTCGACCTCGCACCGGCGTTCGCGCAGACGGGGTTCAAGGCCTTCGCATCGGTGGTCGTCGGCGGCGGGGTGATCAAGGCCCTCGCCGCCCCCGGCGCGGGCTCGTTCTCGCGCAAGGAGCTCGACAAGCTGGTCGAGGACGCGAAGGGACGCGGCGCCGCCGGACTCGTGTGGATGGTGGTTGAAGCGGACGGGACCATCCGCTCGCCCGTCGAGAAGTTCCTCACGCCGGAGGAGGTCCACGACACCCTCGAGCGCACGGGCGCCGGCGAGGGAGACCTGATCTGCATCGTGGCCGACACGGCGGACCGCGCGAACGTCGCGCTCGACGGCCTCCGTCGCGACCTCGCGGCCAGGCTCGACCTGATCCCCGACGGCGTCTGGTCGTTCGTCTGGATGACCGATCCGCCGTTGTTCGAGTGGTCCGAAGAGGAGGGGCGCTGGGCCTCGGTGCACCACCCGTTCACGTCGCCGAAGACGGACGACCTGGCGCCCGAGACCGCGCGGGCTCGCGCCTACGACCTCGTGCTGAACGGCTTCGAGGTGGGCGGCGGCAGCATCCGGATCCACCGGCCCGACGTCCAGCAGCGCGTGTTCGCGGCGCTCGGCATCTCACCGCAAGAGCAGGATGAGCAGTTCGGGCACCTGCTCCGGGCGTTCACGTACGGCGCGCCGCCCCACGGCGGGATCGCGATGGGGCTGGACCGGCTCACGATGCTGCTGGCGGGCAAGGAGACCCTCCGGGACGTGACGGCCTTCCCGAAGGCGCAGTCCGGCGCCGACCCGCTGACGGGCGCCCCCGCGCCGGCCACCGAGGAGCAGCTCCGGGATCTAGGCCTCCGCCTCGTCGCGTCGCCACAGCCGGCGGCGACGCCGGACCCGACGCCGCCCTCGCAAGAGGAGGGCTGACGCGCGATGGGGCTCGGATGAACGAGCCGCCGCTCGCCGCCCGGATGCGCCCACGCTCGTTCGACGAGTTCGTCGGCCAGGGTCACATCGTCGGCGAGCACCGTGCCCTGGGCAAGATCCTCGCGGGCGGCAACCTCCCGTCGATCATCCTGTGGGGCCCGGCGGGCACGGGGAAGACCACGCTCGCGACCCTCCTCGCCGACGCCGTGGGGGCACAGCTCACGCAGCTCTCCGCGGTCTCCTCGGGCGTGGCCGACGCCCGCAAGGTGATGGAGGGTGCGCGCGGCGGGCTCTTCCGCACCGTGCTGTTCGTCGACGAGGTCCACCGCTGGTCGAAGGCGCAGCAGGACGTGCTGCTGCCGGCCGTCGAGGAGGGCACCGTCACGCTGATCGGCGCCACCACCGAGAACCCGTACTTCTCGCTCAACACGCCCCTCCTCTCACGGTGCCTGCTGTTGCGGCTCGAGCCACTGGAGGACGACGCCGTTCGGACCCTGCTCAGCCGAGCCCTCGACGACCGCGAACGAGGACTTGGCAGGACCGGGCTCACCGCGACCGACGAGGCGATCGGCCACCTCGTGACGGTGGCGGGAGGGGATGCCCGCATGGCGCTCACGGGACTCGAGGCGGCGGCCCACGCGGCATCGAGCAGCGGCGCCCCCGAGATCACGCTCGAGATCGTCGCGGACGCCGTCCAGAAGAAGGCGATCGTGTACGACCGCCAGGGCGACGCGCACTACGACGTGATCAGCGCCTTCATCAAGTCGATCCGAGGGTCCGATCCCGACGCGGCCCTGTTCTGGCTCGCGCGCATGCTGGAAGCGGGCGAGGACGCCCGGTTCATCGCCCGCCGGCTGATCGTGCACGCGAGCGAGGACATCGGCCTCGCGGACTCCCAGGCGCTGCTCGTGGCGGTGGCCGCCGCCCACGCGGTCGAGCACGTCGGGCTCCCCGAGGCCCGGCTGAACCTCGCGCACGCGACCCTGTACCTGGCCCGAGCCCCGAAGTCGAACAGCGTCTACACCGCGATCGCGAAGGCCCTGGAGGATGCGCCCTCGCCCGAGCCCGTCCCGCTCCACCTGCGCGACGCGAGCTACCGCGGCGCCCGCGACCTGGGGCACGGGAAGGGGTACCGCTATCCGCACGACGAGCCCGGCCACCGCGTCGAGCAGGCGTATCGCCCGATGATGGTCAGCGACCACGTGTACTACGAGCCGACCGGGCAGGGCGACGACGTCCCGGTCGAGCCGGGTACGGGGGAGCCAGTGGCCGGCGCCCCCTCACGGCCGGGGGGCCGGGACGGGTAAGCTACGCGCTGTCACGCCCGACCCGACGCCGACCACCACCCATGGAGGCACCGATATGTCGCTCCTCGCGCTCACCGGCGGCGAGACCGCCCTCATCGTCCTCGCGGTCTTCTGGGGCCTCCTGGTCCTGTTCCTGTGCGTCGTGCTCTTGAACACCTTCCGCGTGCTCGAGAGCACGAAGATGACGATCGACGCGTTCCGCGAGGAGACGGTGCCGCTCCTCCGCGAGGTCAAGGGCTCGGTCGAGCGGACGAACCGGGAGCTCGACCGCGTCGACACGATGCTGGTATCGGCCACCGACATCGTCGCCCGGGCCGAGAAGCTCACGGGCCTGGTCGAGGAGGCCGCCTCGAGCCCGCTCGTGAAGGTGATCAGCTTCGGGGCGGGCCTGAAGAAGGGCTTCGGCAAGGCCAAGGGCGGCCGCAAGAAGTGAAGCGCCCGTTCTGGGTCGCGCTCGGGCTCGGCGCCGGCGCCACGGGGGCGATCCTCGCGTCGCGCTGGACGAAGAAGCAGGCGCAGCGGGTCGCCCCCGCGACGATCGCCCGCGAGACCAAGGGCGGCCTGATGGACCTCTCGAAGCTCGTCTCCGAGTCGATCCAGGAGGGGCGCCAGGAGATGGAGCGCCGCGAGGCCGAGCTCCGCGACCGGCACGACGTCCAGGGTTCCGGCACGGGACCCGCATCCGATCCGGACGAGCCGGCCGCCTGACCGCCGGTAGACTTCGCCCGTGAACGGCGATCAGATCCGCGAGCGCTTCCTGGCGTTCTTCGAAGAACGCGGGCACACGCGCGTCCGCTCGTCCTCGCTCCTCGCGGCGCCGGAGTCGGGGTTGCTCCTCACCGGCGCCGGGATGGAGCAGTTCATCCCGTACTTCCTCGGACAGGCCGAGCCGCCGTTCCCCCGCGCCACCAGCGTGCAGAAGTGCTTCCGGGCCAACGACATCGAGAACGTCGGCCACACGGACCGGCACCTCACGCTCTTCGAGATGCTCGGCAACTTCTCGTTCGGCGACTACTTCAAGGCGGAGTCGTGCGCCTGGGGCCTCGAGCTCGTGACCGAGGGATACGGCATCGACCCCGAGCGGCTCTGGACCACCGTCTACGAGGACGACGACGAGGCGATCAGCATCTGGCAGGACCTCGGCATCCCCGCCGAGCGCATCGTGCGACGCGGCAAGGCCGACAACTACTGGTGGACCCACGCGGCCGGACCTGCGGGGCCCTGCTCGGAGATCTTCGTCGACCGGGGTCCTCGGTTCGGCCCCGAGGGCGGCCCGGAGGTCGATGAGGACCGCTACATGGAGATCTGGAACCACGTCTTCATGCAGCACCAGGTCGACGGGCAGGCGGAGATCCTCGGCGACCTGCCGAAGAAGAACATCGACACCGGGTCGAGCATCGAGCGGGTCGCCGTGGCGCTGCAGGACGTCGGCAGCTTCTTCGAGACCGACCTGTTCGCGCCGCTCCTCGACGAGGTCCAGTCGCTCTCGGGCAAGCATTACGGCGCCGACGAGCGGCACGACATCGCGATCCGGATCATCGGCGAGCACGCGCGCGCGACCGCCTTCCTCGTGGCCGACGGTGTGCAGCCCTCGAACGAGGGCCGCGGTTACATCCTCCGGCGCATGCTCAGGCGCGTGGTCTCGGCGGCGCGTCAGCTGGGCGTGCAGGGCGAGGTCCTGCGGCCGCTCGTCGCGGTCGTGGTCGAGGGGTTCGGCGACGTCTACCCGGAGCTCATGGAGAACCGGCCCTTCATCGAGCAGGTGCTCGGCTCCGAGGAGGAGCGCTTCAGCGGCACCCTCCGCCAGGGGATGACGCTGTTCGAGGAGGCACGTGCGCGCGCCGAGGACGGCCGGATCGCAGGCGACGACGCCTTCCGCCTCTCCGACACGTTCGGCTTCCCGATCGAGCTCACGGTGGAGATCGCCGCCGACGCGGGCCTGATGGTCGACGAGGACCGGTTCCGCGAGCTGCTCGACGAGCAACGTGCCCGTGCCCGGGCGGCCGTGAAGAAGATCGCGATCGGCCTCGACGCGGGGAGCGTGCCGCCGTCGGAGTTCGTGGGATACGGGCAGCCGGAGGCCGAAGGCACGGTGACGCTGCTGCTCGACGCCGACCACGCCCTGCTCGAGTCGGCCGACGAGGGCCAGGACGTGCTCGTCTTCCTGGAGCGGACGCCGTTCTACGCCGAGGCGGGCGGGCAGGTCGGCGACCACGGTGAGATCCGAACGCAGACCGGAACGATCCGGATCCACGACACGCAGTGGGCCGGGCCGACCTCGATCATGCACGTGGGGTCGGTCTCCTCGGGCGAGATCCGCGTCGGCCAGGACGCGATCGCCGAGATCGACCGGAGCCGTCGCGAGGCCACCGCGCGCGCCCACACGTCGACCCACGTGATCCATTGGACCCTGAAGCACCTCCTAGGTGAGCACGCCCGACAGGCGGGCTCCCTCGTGGCGCCCGGCCGGCTGCGCTTCGACTTCCCGCATCCGAGCGCGGTCCCCTTCGACCAACTCGAGGAGGCCGAACTCGAGGCGAACCGCCGGCTCGCGCGCGACGACGAGCCGCACATCTTCGAGACCTCGATGGATGAGGCCAAGCAGCTCGGTGCCACGATGCTCTTCGACGAGAAGTACGGCGACGTGGTCCGGGTCGTCGAGATCGGCGACTACAGCCGTGAGCTCTGCGGCGGCACGCACGTGCCGCGCACCGGTCGGATCGGCGTGATCCGGATCCTGCACGAAGGATCGATCGGCGCCGGGATGCGCCGTGTGGAGGCCCTGGTCGGCCCCGACGCGCTCCGAGAGATCAACGCCGAACGCGAGCTGCTGCGTGGCCTCGTCGAGGCACTCGGCTCGAAGGACTCGGCGGCGGCGCTCGAGCATGCCCGCCGCGTCGTCGACGAGAACAAGCGTCTGAAGGGCGAGCTCGGCCGGCTGCGCGCGGGGGACCGCGACGGGGTGATCGCCACGCTCGCCGAGGGGGCCACGAAGGTCGGCGACGTGGCGCTGGTCGTCTCCGAGGTGCCCGGCGAGGACGCTGCCGGCCTCCGGGAGCTCGCCCAGAAGCTCCGGGACCGGTTCGGCGACCGGCCCGCCGCGGTCGTTGTCGGCAACGGCGAGGGCGGCAAGGCGATGCTCGTCGCCGCCTGCACGGGCGGCGCGGTCGCCCGCGGTGTCACGGCGCCCGCCCTGCTCGAGACTGCCGCGAAGGTGATCGGCGGGGGCGCCGGGGGCAAGGACATCCTGGCGAACGCCGGCGGGAAGAACGCCGCGGCGGTCTCCGACGCGCTCGGCGAGATCCCGGCGCGGCTGACGGAGCTCCTGGCCGCGGGTTAGATCGTGGCCGAGTCGCGGGCGGGACGCGTGCTCGGACTCGACCTCGGTGACGCCCGCATCGGGGTCGCGATCTCCGATCCGGAGCGCCGGCTCGCCGTGCCGGTCGGGACGGTCCACGTGGGGCAGCCGCCCGGCGAGTTGAAGGCGGTGGCGGCGCTCGTCGACGAGCACGAGGCGGTCATGCTCGTGATCGGGCTCCCGCGTTCGATGTCCGGCGAGGAAGGGTCGCGGGCCGCGCACGCCCGAGAGTTCGGCGCGGCGCTCGGAGCGATCGTCCGCGTGCCGATCGAGTTCCAGGACGAGCGGCTCTCCACGGTGGAGGCCGAGCGAGCCCTGCGCGACGCGGGGGTCACCGGTCGCGAACGACGGCGCGTGGTCGATCGATCGGCCGCCACCGTGATCCTGCAGGCCTGGCTGGACGCCCACCGATGACACACTGCCCGCACACCTGACCGGTATCCTCCTCTACCGATGCAGGATCAGCTCACGCCCGGACGGGCGGCCCGTCACGACCACCGCGACCGCCCCCGGCGCACGTCGCTGTTCATCCTGTTCATCCTGTTCGCGGGCTTGATCGGCGCCCTCCTCTGGGTCTCGAACTACTACTCCGGGTGTAAGGGCGCAGCCGAAGTTGCGCGGCGGGACGTCACGTTCATCGTCGAGGAAGGCGCCAGCGCCGAGCAGATCGTGCAGGGACTCCACGAGCAGGGCGTGATCCCCTGCGGAGGGTTCGTCGGGAACCTGCTGATGCGCGGCACGGGCAGGTCGGCGGAGCTCCGCGCCGGCACCTATCAGCTCACGACGGGGATGTCGCTCGAGGGCGCCGTCGAGGTCCTCACGACGCCGCCGAAGGCCGTGAAGACCGTGCGCCTGACGATCCCGCCCGGCTACCGCCTCACCCAGATCGCCGATCGGGTCGAGGAGGAGCTGGGGATCCCCGCGAAGACGTTCATGGCGCGAGCGACGAGCGGCGACTTCTCGCTGCCGCCCTACCTCCCCGAGGGGACCGACACGGTCGAGGGCTTCCTGTATCCCGAGACCTACCGGATCCCCGCGACGTCCACCGCCGACGAGGTGATCCAGCGGCTGCTCGACCAGTTCGGGATCGAGGCCGAGGGGCTCCCGTGGGGGAACGCCAAGGACCTCGGGGTGAGCCCGTACGAGATCGTCACGATCGCGTCGATGATCGAGAAGGAGGCGGCGATCCAGAAGGACCGCCCGATGATTTCGGGCGTGATCTACAACCGGCTCGCCAAGGGGATGCAGCTCGGGATCGACGCGACGATCCTGTACGCCGATCCGACGCCCGATGGGGAGCTCTCCACCTCGGACCTCGAGACCGATACGCCCTACAACACGCGCATCAGGACCGGCCTCCCACCCACGCCGATCGCGAGCCCGTATCGTTGGTCGCTCGATGCGGCCCTGAACCCCGCCTCGACCGACTTCTACTACTACGTCCTGTGTGGGAACGATGGCGGCCATCGCTTCGCGAAGACCTACGCCGAGCACCTCCACAACGTCGATGTCTGCCTCTGACGACGTGCCGACGGGTCCGGCGGCCGCGGTCCACACGGTGGGCGTGATCGGCTGGCCGGTGGCGCACAGCCTGTCCCCGGCGATCCACAACGCGGCGTTCGCCGACCTCGGGATGCGGTGGACCTACGTGCCGCTGCCGGTGGAGCCGGGGCGGCTGCCGGCCGCGCTCGACGGCCTCGTCGCGCTCGGGTTCAGCGGAGCGAACGTCACGATGCCCCACAAGAGCGAGGCCGCGAGGCTCTGCGATGTCGTGTCGGAAGACGCAACGCGACTCACGGCCGTGAACACGCTCGTCGTCGAGGGCGGGGAGCTCCACGGCCACAACACGGATGCTCCGGGCTTCGACCGGTTCCTGCGCCGCGACGCGGGGTTCGATCCGGCCGGGCGCACGGCGGTGGTGTTCGGGGCCGGGGGAGCGGCGCGCGCCGTCGCCCTCGCCCTCGCCACCGGCGGGCTCGCAACGCTCGTCGTGGCCCTGCGCGATCCGACGAAGGACGCCGACCTCCGTCGGGCGCTCGAGGGGCTCGCCACCGCTGTGCGCACGATCCCGGCCGGCGACGCTCCGGGCGTGGCGGCCGATCTCGTCGTGAACGCCACCCCGCTCGGCATCCACGGGGAGCGCCTCCCGATCCCTGCGGTCGGACCGGGCCAGCTCGTCGTCGACCTCCTGTATCGCCCAAGTGTCACGCCGGTGATCGCCGACGCTCGGGCCGCTGGGGCCACGGCCTACGGTGGTCTCGGCCTCCTCCTGCATCAAGCCGCGCTCTCGTTCGAGCTGTGGACCGGCACGCCCGCGCCGCTCGAGGTGATGTCCGCGGCAGCCCTCGCCGCCCTCGCCGACCGCGGCTGACCCTCGCAACCCGGCCATCAGCCGGGACGCCTCAAGCGCCCACCCGGCAGGGTCGATGCACGGGGTGGATGGACGACTACTCCGCACTCGCACAGCGGATCTCGGTCAGCGTGCCCGAGGTGCGGGGCTGCATCATCCTGTCTCGGGACGGGATGGTCCTCGGCGCGTTCCCGGACGAGGACGAGAGCCTCGCTAAGGCCGCATGGCTTCGCTTCATCACGCTCGGCGAGCCTGAGAAGAGCTTCGTCGAGTTCACGGATCAGACGTGGGCCTTCGTCCGGCGCGGTCCCTACGCGGCCTTCGCGGTCGCCGAGGCGGGCGTCCGGCCCGGCGTGATGGTCGACCAGCTCGAGCAGGCGATGCTCACGGCCGAGGAAGGCCGCACGCGCCGCGACACCCTGCGCGTCCCCGACGCCGCGAACGCGCCCTCCGGCAAGCCCCGCACCTCGCTCCACCCCGGGAGCAAGGACGCCAAGGACGGGAAGGACGGCAAGAGCAAGGACAAGGACAAGGATCGCGACCGGGCCAAACCCGTCGAGGTCGCGGCCGAACCGGCATCCGTTCAGCCCGCCCAGGCCGTCCAGGGCCAGGCTGCGTGGGCGCGGACCCCCACGATCGCCGGCGGAGGCACCTCGGACGCCCCCACCCCGACGGAGGTCTCGCCGACCCAGACGGTCGTCGAACCGGCCGCCCCCGTGCCTGGTGAGACGCCCGCGCCGGCGCCAGATCCGGTGTCGCCGACCGCGCTCAAGAAGGAGCCTCAGCGGCTGATCGGGGGCGGCTCCAGCGGTGATGAGGAGGAGACGGAGGTCGACCGGGTCCTGCTCGCCAAAGAGTTCTCGGGATTGCTTCAGATGGACTCTGACGATGACGAAGGTAGTTCCTGACGACCTAGACCGAACGGACTGTGGGCCCCTCGATGACCAGTGTGAAGCGCAAGTCGAAGCAGCTCGGGCAGATCCTGATCGAGCTGGGGTACATCACCCCGGAACAGCTCGAACAGGCCCTCGCCGAGCATCAGCGCACGCCCAAGTCGCTCGGGCGGGTGCTGATCGACATGGGGATGATCAAGGAGGGCGACCTCGTCCGGGCGCTCGCCGAGCAGGTCGGGCTCGAGTTCGTCGATCTCGCCGAGCATCCGGTCGACCCCACGTCGGTCACCCTCCTGCCCGAAGCGCTGGCTCGCCGGTACCGGGCGATCCCGATCGGCGAGCGCGACGGCAAGCTGCTCGTCGCGATGTCCGACCCGGCCAACGTCTACGCCCTCGACGACATCCGCACGATCACGAACCGCGACGTGCAGCCCCTCGTCGCCACCGCGAGCGACGTGGAGCGCGCGATCCAGAAGTTCGCCGGCATGGACGGCCAGGTCGAGGCCCTCGCCAACGTCGCGGCCGATGCCGTCGAGGGTGAAGAGGAGCAGCTCGAGGCGGCGCTCGAGGACGCGCCGATCGTCAAGCTCGTGAACGCGATCATGACCCAGGCCGTCGGCGACCGGGCCTCGGACGTCCACATCGAGCCGGCCGAGAAGAACGTCCGGATCCGCTTCCGCGTCGACGGCGTGCTCCACGAGCCGATGCCGCCGGCACCCAAGAACATCCAGGGCGGCCTCATCTCGCGCCTCAAGGTCATGGCCGATCTGAACATCGCGGAGAAGCGCGTGCCGCAGGACGGCCGGATCGGCATGAAGGTGGGCGGCAAGGCGCTGGACCTGCGTGTCGCGACCCTCCCGACGGTGTTCGGCGAGAAGGTCGTCATCCGCGTGTTGGACAAGACGAACGCATTGCTCAGGCTCGAGGACCTCGGCTTCATGGAAGACGCCTACAAGCGCTTCTCGGTCTCGTTCAAGAAGCCGTACGGGGCGATCCTCGTGACCGGCCCGACCGGTTCGGGGAAGTCGACCACGATGTACTCGACCCTGAACATCCTCAACGAGGTCGACAAGAACATCATCACGGTCGAGGACCCCGTCGAGTACCGGCTGAACGGCGTGAACCAGATCCAGGTCAACCCGAAGGCCGGCCTCACCTTCGCGAGCGCCCTGCGCTCGATCCTGCGTGCCGACCCCGACATCGTGCTGATCGGTGAGATCCGCGACAAGGAGACGGCCACGATCGCGATCGAGGCCGCCCTCACCGGTCACCTCGTGCTGTCGTCGCTCCACACGAACGATGCCGCGAGCGCGATCTCGCGACTCATCGAGATGGACGTCGAGACGTTCCTCGTGGCGTCGGCGATCGACGCCGTGGTGGCTCAGCGGCTCGCGCGGAAGCTCTGCGAGCGATGCAAGGAGGCCTACGCGCCAGAGCCGCCCGAGCTGGCGGCCGCCGGCTTCCCGGAATGGCTGTGGCCCGAGATCGAGACGTTGTACCGCCCCACGGGATGCGCCGCGTGCTCGAACACCGGTTACCGGGGGCGGATCGGGCTGTACGAGGTGATGCAGATGAGCGAGGAGATCGAGCGGCTCACGGTCGAGCGTGCATCTGCCGAATCGATCAGAACCGTCGCGATGCAGCAGGGGATGATGAGCCTTCGCGACGACGGTCTCGAGAAGTGCCGGATGGGCATCACGTCGATCGAAGAAGTCGCGAGGGTGGTGAAGTGACGGTGAGCATGAACATGCAGGAGGACGACGTCCAGGTCCCGGTGACCGAGCTCCTGGGCGCGCTCCTCGACATGGAGGGCTCGGACCTCCACCTGACGGCCGGCGCGCCGCCGGTCGTGAGGGTCCACGGAGACCTCGTGCGCGTCGAGGGCTACCCGGCGCTCACGCCGCGCGGCCTCCAGGGGATGATCTACGCGATCCTCCCGCAGAAGATGCGTGAACGGTTCGAGCAGGAGCTCGAGCTCGACATGTCCTACTCGCTGCCTGGACGTGCCCGCTTCCGCGTGAACGTCTACATGCAGCGGGACTCGGTCGGCGCGGCCTTCCGCGTGATCCCCTTCGAGATCAAGGAGATCGATCAGCTCGGGCTCCCGGCCGTCGTGGCCGATCTCGCCCGGTTCCAGCGCGGGTTCGTCGTGGTGACCGGTCCGACCGGTTCGGGCAAGTCCACGACCCTCGCCTCGATGGTCGACGTCGTGAACACGGAACGGCAAGGCCACATCATGACCGTCGAGGACCCGATCGAGTTCCTGCACAAGCACAAGGCGTGCATCGTGAACCAGCGCGAGGTCGGGGCCGACACCCACGGGTTCTCGAGCGCGCTGAAGCACGTGCTGCGTCAGGACCCCGACGTGATCCTGGTGGGGGAGATGCGTGACCTCGAGACGATCTCGACCGCGATCACCGCGGCCGAGACCGGGCACCTGGTCTTCGCGACCCTGCACACGCAGGACGCGCCGCAGACGATCGACCGCATCATCGACGTGTTCCCGCCGCACCAGCAGCAACAGGTGCGCGTGCAGCTGGCCTCCACCCTGCAGGGCGTGGTCACGCAGCAGCTGATCCCCACGGCCGACGGGCAGGGCCGAGCGGTCGCCTGCGAAGTGCTGGTGGCCACGCCGGCGATCCGGAACCTCGTCCGCGAGGGCAAGGTCCACCAGATCTACTCGTCGATGCAGGCCGGTGGTCGGTTCGGGATGCAGACGATGGACATGTCGCTCGCCCAGCACGTCAAGGACGGCGTGATCAGTCAGGAGATGGCGTACGAGCGTTGCCACGACCCCGAGGAGCTCCAGCGCCTGATCGGCTCGGCGGGCAACTTCGCGGCAGCCTCGACCTCGATGGGCGGCGACGTCGGCGGATCGATGGGGATGGGCGGCGGCATGACGATGGGAGGGATGTAGCTCATGGCTCAGACCTATCAGTACAAGGTCCGCGACCGCGGAGGGAACCTCGTCACCGGCACGCTGGTGGCCGACAGCGAGCTGCTCGTCCTCCAGCGCCTGCGCGAGATGGGCTACACGCCGCTCGAGGTCGGCAAGGAGAAGAAGGGCCTCAGCCTCGAGATCAACATCAAGAAGAAGAAGGTCAAGCTCAAGGACATCGCGGTCTTCTCGCGACAGTTCGCGACGATGATCAACTCGGGTCTGCCGATCCTGCGGGCCCTCTCGATCCTTGCGAGCCAGACCTCCAACTCCACGCTCGCCGAGGCGCTCGAAGCGACCCGCCTCGACATCGAGCAGGGCGCGTCCCTCTCGGGCGCGATGCAGAAGCACCCGAAGGTCTTCAACGACCTCTACATCTCGATGGTGAAGTCCGGTGAGACGGGTGGTTCGCTCGACACCACGCTGCTGAGCCTGGCCTCGACGCTGGAGCGCGAGGTGCACCTGCGGGGCAAGATCAAGTCGGCGATGACCTACCCGGTCGCGGTCGTGGCGCTCGTCGTCCTCATCATGTCGGCGATGCTGCTGTTCGTCGTCCCGCAGTTCGAGAGCATCTATTCGTCGCTCGGGGGTTCGCTCCCCATGCCGACCCAGGTCCTGCTCACGATGTCGAAGCTGATGCAGCAGTACTGGTACATCGTCGTCCTCGGCGTGCTGGTGGCTCGCTTCGCGCTCCGCCGGTACAAGGCGACGGACAACGGACGCGAAGTCGTCGACCGCATCAAGCTTCGGCTCCCGGTGTTCGGTTCGCTGTTCCACAAGACGGCGATCTCACGGTTCTCGAGCACGGCGGCGATGCTGCTGAAGTCCGGCGTGCCGATCCTTCAGGCGCTCGACATCGTGAGCGACACGGTGAACAACAAGGTCATCTCCAAGGCCGTACAGGACGTGCAGGCGAGCGTCCGCGAGGGTGAGTCGATCTCCAAGCCGCTCAGCAAGCACGCGGTGTTCCCACCGATGGTGGTGCAGATGATCTCGGTCGGTGAGGAGACGGGGCAGGTCGACGTGATGCTCGAGAAGGTCGCGCAGTTCTACGACCAGGAGGTCGAGGCCTCCGTGGACGCGCTGACCTCGCTGATCGAGCCGCTCCTGATCGCGGTCATCGGCGGGTGCGTGGGCGCGGCGGTCGTGGCCCTGTACATGCCGATGTTCAACATCATCAACCAGATCAAGTAGCCATGCCGGACCGGGCATACCCGGTTCCTGGTAGGCCGTCTGGTGGATTCCTTCGAAGCGGCGCTGGATCGGCTTCAGGTTCCCCGGCGCACGACCGAAACCCCCTGAGAACGCGCGCCGATGGGGTGCGCACCTGCAATCGAAAGGAGGCGTTGCAGATGCTCAAGCGCTTCATGAAGCGTGCTGAGGGCGAAGACGGTTTCACCCTCATCGAGCTGATGGTGGTCGTTCTGATCATCGGCATCCTGGTCGCCATCGCTCTGCCGACGTTCCTCGGTGCCCGGACCCGGGCGCAGAACCGTGCGGCGCAGTCGGACCTTCGGAACGCCCTCGTGGCGGCGAAGACGATGTACACCGACTCGAGCACGTACACGGCAGCTGACTCGTCCGCGACTGGTCTGATCACGGTCGAGCCGTCGCTGACCTACATCGCGGCCGGCACGGCGTCCACCGTGGCGGCTCCGTCCGTCAGCGTCAGCGCTGCGGCGACCACCTGGGCTGCGGCCCGCATGTCCGCCTCCGGTACCTGCTACTGGATCAAGGACGTGTCGACGGGCGCCACCACCTACGGCACCGGTGCGACCTGCACCGGCACGGCTGCGCTCGGCGCCGCCCTGCCTGCCTTCCCGTAAGGCGGTCAGCGTAGGAAGCAGCATCAAGCAACGAGGGGCGGCCTCCGGGCCGCCCCTCTTGCGTTCAGGGTTGGGAGGTTGCGGGTCGCCCCTTCGTGGGGCGGAACCTTCAGGAACCGACCGCGGCAGCCGACAACGTCTAGAGGATCGCGCGCCGACGGGGTGCGCACCACGATCGAAAGGAGGCGTTGCAGATGCTCAAGCGCTTCATGAAGCGTGCTGAGGGCGAAGACGGTTTCACCCTCATCGAGCTGATGGTGGTCGTTCTGATCATCGGCATCCTGGTCGCCATCGCTCTGCCGACGTTCCTCGGTGCCCGGACCCGGGCGCAGAACCGTGCGGCGCAGTCGGACCTTCGGAACGCCCTCGTGGCGGCGAAGACGATGTACACCGACTCGAGCACGTACACGGCAGCTGACTCGTCCGCGACTGGTCTGATCACGGTCGAGCCGTCGCTGACCTACATCGCGGCCGGCACGGCGTCCACCGTGGCGGCTCCGTCCATCAGCGTCGACGCTGCGGCGACCACCTGGGCTGCGGCCCGCATGTCCGCCTCCGGTACCTGCTACTGGATCAAGGACGTGTCGACGGGCGCCACCACCTACGGCACCGGTGCGACCTGCACCGGCACGGCTGCGCTCGGCGCCGCCCTGCCTGCCTTCCCGTAGGTCGGCGAGGGTTCTGAAAGCGAACGGGGCGGCCCCACCGGGCCGCCCCGCGACGTTCGGACTAGGACGCTCCGTCAGGAAGATGGTCACACCCACCTAGCCCCGCTGTGGTCCCCGATGCTCAAGTCCACGGCGGCCGCTGCCGACCGTAGGAATCACGTTATGGCCAACTCACGCGCGCATCGCATCAAGGGTCACCACGGTCGGCCCTTGCTCCTGTCCCTGTCGAGAGGCGTCCGACGCGAGGACGGGTTCACGTTGATCGAGGTCGTCATGGCGATGTTCATCTTCGGCCTCGTGATCACCGGCGTGGTCATGGGGATGTCGACCTCCCTGAACCTCACGCGCCAGAACCGGAGCCGTTCGATCGCCGCGAACCTCGCATCCCAGGAGATGGACACGGTTCGCAGCACCGACTTCATGGATCTGCCGATGGGAACGCTCACGGCCACGCAGACGGTGGACGGGGTTCCCTACACGGTCACCCGCAGGACGGGCTGGCAGTACACCGACACGACCGCAGGTCCGTGCCAGGCGCCCTCAGGCTCGCGGCTCCAGGGGCTCTGGGTCGAAACGAAGGTCAGCTGGACCGACATGCGGGGCGTGACACCCCCCGTGTCCAACACGGTCGTGACGCCTCCTGTGGGCACGTACGATCCCTCGAGCGGGCACGTTGCCGTCACCGTCAAGAACGCGGCCGGGCAGCCGCAGGCAGACGTTCCCGTGACCCTCACCGGAGGGTCCGTGAACGAATCCCAGACGACCGGCCCGGATGGGTGCGCGTTCTTCGCATACGAGCCGGCCGGGACCTACACCGTTGCGCTCAACCGCGCCCAGTTCGTATCCGATCAAGGCGTCGCCTCTCCTTCGACGTCAGCCGCCGTCGTGACGGGATCGACGGTCCAGCTCCAGTTCCAGTACGACCGGGCGGCGACGATCACCGCGACCTTGAGCGCAGGAGGCGCCTCGCTGCCGACGGGGGGGAACATCCCCGTGTCGCTCGGCAACTCGCACATCCTGCCGAGCGGCGCCAAGTCGGTCACCGGCAGCGGCGTCACGCGGACGATCGGTTCGCTGTTCCCGTTCGTGGACGGGTACGACCTCTGGGCGGGCGGGTGCTCCGATGCCGACCCCGAAGGGATCAAGCCCACGGGCGGCGCCTACTACGTCGGGGCGAGCCGGACCGCGCCTGTCGCGGTCACGGCCGGCGGCACGAGCGCCGGGACCGTCACGCTTCCGGCGGTGACCGTGCAGACGCGTACGACGGGAGGGGCCGTCCGAGGGAGCATCGTCGTGACCGCCACCCACGTGGTGCCGTCAGGGGCGACCGTCGACCCGGGCTGTCCCTCGGGTGAGACGTACACGCTCGGCACGACGAACGCCACCACGGGAAACCTCACGGTCGCACTCCCGTACGGGAAGTGGCAGTTCACGGTGACGCAGAGCTCGGTCTCGACGGCCAAGCCGACGGCGACCCTGAGCCCCCTGACCACCCCGGGCGCGGTGACGGTGTCATGGTGAGGGGAACGTGGCTCGTGCGTCGCGTGCTGGCTCGCCTCGACGCTCGCTCGGATTCGGGGGTCACGCTGGTGGAGCTCGTGGTGGCGATGGCCCTCATGAGCCTGATCCTCGGGTTCGTGACCCGCGGCATGATCAGCATCCAGAACGCGTCGGTGGGTGAGAGCTTCCGGCTCCAGAACCTCGACGAGGCGCGGATCCTCATGAGCGACGTCAGCAAGGACCTGCGGACGGCCACGCGGCTGTCGTCGACGTCGTCACCCTTCGACGTGACCTCCGGGAGCGTTCCGGCGCCGGGGTTCGGGAACCTCCCGCCCTACGCCGGGAAGACCGAGGTGTGGTTCTACTCGAACCTCACGCTCGCCAGCGGGAACCCCACCCCGTGTCCCGACGTGGTGCATCTGTACGTCGACACGGTCGCCAGCCCGCCCGTGCTGAAGGAGCAGATCCTCCCCGCGGCGGCCGGCGGTGCGCCTCCGAACTGCACGTACACGGGCAGCGTCTACACGACGCGGCTGGTCGGCAAGTACGTCGCCAACCCGGCATCGCAGCCCGTGTTCACCTACTACTACGACGACGTGAACGGCACACCGACCGCGATCGCGGCCTCGGCAACCCCACTCTCGGCGGCCGACCGCCTTTTGGTGAACGCGGTGGGTATCACCCTCGCGATCCGCCAAAGCACCAACTACAGCGTCCCGTACACGACCCTGATCAACCGGGTGCGCTTCCCCAACGTCGACTACAACCCGCTCCCGGGTCCGTGAGGTGAGCCTTCGATGAAGCTGCGACGAGGACCGAACGAAGAAGACGGGGTCGTCATGGTCACCGTCCTGCTCGTCTCGATGGTGATGATGACCCTGGTGGCGGGATCGATCGCGTATGCGCTCGGGTCGCAGCCGATCTCGCGACGTGACCAGGACTGGAACGCCGCGCTCTCGGCCGCCGAGGCGGGCCTCGACGACTACCTCTTCCGCTTGAACGAGAACGACCAGTACTCCCTGTACTCGTCGTCGAACCTACCGCCCGACGGGAACCAGGCCTTCACGACCTGGGTCAACGTCCCCAGCTCGGGCGGCAACGCGCAGTTCCGGTACACGGTGAACTCATCGTTCTTGACGTCGCAGGGGGCGATCATCGTGACCGCGACGGGGCGCTCCCGGAACGCCACGCGGACGATCCAGGCGACGGTCCGCCGTCACTCGTTCATCGACTACCTCTACTTCACCGACTACGAGACGACCGACCCGGCCCTCTACCCCACAGGGAGCAACAGCAACAGCTCCGCGTGGGCGCAGACGAACTGCGCGCTGCACTACTACGAGGGCCGGAACAGCTCGTGCACGGACATCAACTTCGCCGACGGCGACACGATCAACGGCCCGCTGCACACGAACGACGCCCTCCTGATCTGCGGCGCGCCCCAGTTCCTCGGCGCCGTCACGACGAGCTGGCAGCCCTCGAGCGGCAACCGCTGGCGTGCGAACGGCTCCGGGTCCTGCACCCCCAACACGCCGTCGTTCAAGCCCGGCGATCCCAAGTTCGCCCAGCCGCTGACGATGCCCCCGAACAACGTGACCATCAAGGCCGACGCCGACAAGAGCCTGGGCGGCACCGGGTGCCTGTTCACCGGGCCGACCTCGATCACCCTGAACTCGGCCGGCACGATGACGGTCGTGAGCCCCTTCACGAAGGCCACCGCTACGACGACGAACAACTGCGTGGGAGGGACGCGCGCGACTCCGTCCACGCAGGCGCTGCCCGCGAACGGCGTGATCTACGTGCAGAACGTGCCGTCGGGTGCGAGCGACCCGAACTACACCGCGAGCTGCATCACGTCCACGCAGCTGTCGACGGGCAGCACGACCAGCTCGACCACGGTCCAGCACCCCCTCGGGTACCCGCAGAAGGACGACATCACGACCTACGGCTGCACGAAGGGGGACGTGTTCGTGTCGGGCACGCTTGAAAGGCCGTCTCACGATCGCGGCCGACAACAACGTCGAGATCATCGGGGAACCTGACGTTCCAGGGAGGGGTCGGGGGGAGCGACCTCCTGGGCCTGGTGGCGAACAACTTCGTCGAGATCTACCACCCCGTCGACATGGTGAGCTCCACGAGCCAGCCCTCCACCGCCACCACCTGTGACGGGAGCTACGTCGAGTACCCGAACAACTCTGACAACTGGTACTGCAACCTGAAGCTCCCGGGCGGCACGACGGCCTTCCGGAGCCCCGTCGTTCAGTCGGCCCTGCTCTCGGTGGCGCACTCCTTCCGGGTGCAGAACTACTGGTACGGGCAGTCGACCCCGCTCGGCGCGATCACGGTGAACGGCGCGATCGCGCAGAAGTACCGCGGGGCCGTTGGGCTCATCGGGACGTCGGGCTATACGAAGAGCTACAGCTACGACCAGCGGCTCAAGTACCAGTCACCGCCGCGGTTCCTGAGCCCGATCGCGAGTTCCTGGCAGATCGCGACCTGGATCGAGCAGCAGCCCGCGTACGTGTGGAACGCGCCGTGAGAGCGGCCGGCACCGTGGCGGCACGACGCCTTCCGGCTGCACGGTAGCGTCGGGACGTCGGGATAGGGTTCGCGTCATGAGCGATGCCTGGCTGCGGGCGCTCGTCGCCCTTCCGTTCGGGTTGGCGATCGGGAGCTTCATGACCGTCGTGACCGACCGGATGCCGGCCAAGGAGTCGGTGGTGTCGCCACCGTCGAGGTGCCCGGGATGCGGCTCGGCGATCGCGTATCGGGACAACATCCCCGTGGTGTCCTGGCTGCTCCTCCGCGGGCGTTGCCGAACGTGCGGCGATGAAGATCTCCGCGGAGTACCCCTTGACCGAGCTCGCGACGGCCGCGCTGGTCGTGGGCGCCGTCGTGCATTTCGATCGGATCTGGATCGGGGCGATGGTCGCGGCGCTCCTGGCGATGATGCCGGCCATCTGCGTGATCGACGTTCGGCACCGGATCATCCCCAACCGCCTGATGTACCCCTCGCTGATCGGATTCCCCGTCTACGTGATGGTCGCCTGGCTGTTCCACGGAGGGACGGACCCCGATCCGCGCCGCGGAGGGCTTCCTGCTCTATGGAGGCGGCCTCTTCCTCGTGGCGTTGATCAGTCGTGGTATGGGGATGGGGGACGTCAAGCTCGCCGGCCTGATCGGCATCGTCATGGGGGCGATCGGACTCCGATACGTGGGGGTCGCGGCCGGGGCGGCCGTCCTGCTGGGGGGCGTTGGCGGCATCCTCGCGCTCGCCGTGGGCCGGGGCCGCAAGTCCGCCATCCCGTTCGGACCGTACCTCGCGGCAGGCGCCGTCGTCGGCGGCGTTCCTGACCGAACCGATCGCGAGCTGGTACCTGCAGCGGTTCTTCACCTCGTAGGCCGCGACGCCCTGTCTACAGGGCCGCCGAACCCCTGCCGAAGAAGCAAACGCGTAGATGTTTGACAACGCCTGCTACCTAGTGTTTCGTGAGCACGCTCAACAGGGCATATGTGCCGGTTTGTGCTCACCGTGGCAGATGTTGCACATGTGACACGGCGAGACAACAGGGAGAGGTCGGCGGGGTGGGAGAACCTGAGCCGTTCGTGAGGGGTCGTTTCCTCACGGTCGCCGAGGTGGCGGCCTCGATGCGCGTGTCCAACATGACCGTGTATCGCCTGATCAAGAACGGGGAGCTGGCCGCGGTGAGGGTGGGCAAGAACTACCGGATACGTGAGGCCGACGTCGAGCGCTACCTCAGCGATCGCTCGGTCAAGGTGGAGGAGACGTAGTGGCGAAGGGCCGAATCGGGCTCGATATCGGCTCCACCGCGGTGCGGGCGGTCGAGCTGACCGGGGGCGATCCGCCCACGGTCGCTCGCGCCGCCCAGGTCCCGCTGCCGCCCGGGGCCGTCGAGAACGGCGAGGTCCGCGACCTCGGACGTCGTCGCCGAGGCGCTCCGCGAGCTCTGGCAGCGGGGAGGGTTCAAGGGCAGGCGGGTCTGGATGGGCGTCGGGAACCAGCGCGTCGTCGTGCGAGAGATCGCCCTGCCGCTCCTCCCCGAGAAGGAGCTCCGCGCCTCGCTCGGGTTCCAGGTCCAGGAGTTCATCCCGATGCCGGTCGACGAGGCCGTCCTCGACTACGACCCGCTCGGCGAGTTCGAGCAGGACGGGCGCAAGATGCTGCGGTTGCTGCTCGTTGCCGCGCAGCGGGTGATGGTCGACCAGATCGTGAGCGCCGCGCTGAAGGCGAAGCTCGAACCGGTCGGGCTCGACCTGGTCCCGTTCGCGCATGGTCCGCGCCGTAGGGACCTCCGACGCGGGCATGGACCTCGAGGAGACCGGCGACGAGGCCGTGATCGACATCGGCGCCCACGTCACGAATATCGTCGTCCACGCGCGCGGCACGACCCGGTTCGTGCGGATCCTCCCCTCGGGCGGCCGCGACATCACGATCGCGATCGCACGGGGTCTCGGCATCGAGGACGACCTCGCCGAGCGGCTGAAGCGCGGCGAGACCGCCGACATCGTGGACGCCCCACCGGCCGAGGAGGTCCGCGAGCTCGCGATGCAGCGTGCCAAGAGCTTCGTGGACGAGATCCGGTGCTCGCTCGAGTTCTATACGGCCCAGGCCCAGGGAGCTCGGATCGCCCGCGTGCTCGTCTCGGGTGGGGGATCCAAGCTCGCGGGGTTCCTGGACCTCCTGCGCCAGCGGATCCCGGTGGAGGTCGAGCAGGGCCGGCGTCTTCGAGCACGTGCGGTCGCAGCTCTCGCTCTCGGAGGACGCCATCGCCGAAGCCGAGCCGGTCCTCACGGTGGCCGTCGGGCTCGCGATCCCGGGGAGGAAGGACCTGTGAGCCAGGTCAACCTCCTTCCCCCGGATATCCTCGCGCGGCAGCGGCTGCGCCGCCGCACCGGCATGATCGCGCTCCTCGGTGGCGTGGCCGTGCTCGCGGTCCTCATCTTCTTCTTCCTGCAGACCACCCGGCTGGCGTCCGTCGACGACGACATCGCCGCCCAGGAGGCGACGAACGCCGCGATCCACCACGCAGATCGCCGGTCTCCCGGAGTTCGCCACGCTGCAGGCGACCGCCCAGGCCAAGGAGAACCTGCTCGCCCAGGCGTTCGCCGGGGAGGTCTCGTTCTCCGGTCTGCTCATGGACATGTCGCGCGTGATCCCGTCCGACGCGTACCTGGAGACGCTGACGATCGCGACGACCACGCCGGACACGTCGGCCGCCGTCACCGAGCCGTTGGCGACCCCGGCGACGGCGTTCGTCGCCACGCTCAACTCCACGGGCAAGGGCCTCACGGTCGAGACCCTCTCGACCTAGCTCACGCGGCTGGAATCCGTGAAGGGCTGGGTGAACCCCTGGCTCGACCACGTTCACGAAGGACCTGGAATCGGGCCAGTACGGCTTCAGCGCGGGCGTCGATCTCACCGAGGCCGTCGTGACCGAGCGCGGGAAGGAGGCCCAGCTTGCTGGCGGGTAGGCGCGGACCCATCGTCGCGGGGGCGGCGTCAGCAGCGGTCGTGCTGCTGCTGGTGTTCTTCCTCGTGCTCCCGAAGATGTCGCAGGTCTCGGAGGCGCAGACGGCGCTCCTCGCTGCCAAGGCGCAGCAGGCGAGCCTGGAATCGCAGCTCCAGGCGCTCCAGCAGGCCGAGGTCGATGCTCCGGAGTCCGAGAAGGTGATCGAGGATGTCGACCAGCAGATCCCGCCGACCGCCGACCTTCCGGGATTGATCCTGCTGCTGAACAATGCGGCGACGAGGGCGTCGGTCAGCATGCTGACCTTGACGCCGGCCGCGCCGATCCTCGATCCCGAGACGGGCCTGTCGACGATCAGCTTGGCGATCACGGCGGAGGGCAGCTACTTCGCGATCTCGGAGTTCCTCTTCAACATCGAGACGTTGCCTCGGGCGGCGAAGGTCCTCAGCCTCGATCTGTCCCCGACCGGGACCACGTCGACGGGGACGACCACCATCCCGACCCTGACGGCGACCATCACCGCGGAGGCCTACACGCAGGACGCCAGCGCCGGCCCGGGTTCGAGCCCGGGGCTCGACGAGACGGCGGGAACCGGTGCCACCGGTGCCACCGGTGCGGCCGGACCAACGGGTGCGACAGGGACACCGGGGTGATCGCATGCCGATGACCGCACGTGACCGCCGGACGCTGATCATCGGAGGCGTGATCTTGGGCGTCATGCTCGTCGGCTACCTGCTGCTGAACGTCGTCCTCGGGGGCGGGAACGATACGGGGGGCACCGCGCTGCCGCCGATCAGCGTCGGGCCGGGCGAGCCGACGGGCACGCCGACGCAGGGACCCACCAACACGGGCTCGCCGGTGATCAACTTCACCGGTCGCGATCCCTTCCAGATCCCGGCCGGGATCGGCTCCCGACGTCGACCACCACCTCACCGACCTCGACGGATTCGACCACCTCACCGACCTCTCCTGGAGGCACGACGACGACGCCGACGAGCCCTCCGACGCAGCCGGGCGGGGGCTCGAGCATCATGATCGGGGGACACACGGTGGTCCTGCTCGACACCTTCACGAACGGTGGCGGGGAGGTCGCCCAGGTCGAGGTCGACGGGAAGGTCTACAGCGTGGCCGAAGGTGAGACGTTCGCGCAGGGGCAGTTCGAGTTGATCGCGATCTCGGGCGACTGCGCGACGTTCCTGTACGGCGACGAGCAGTTCACCCTCTGCGCGACGTCGCCGAAGTAGGTCAACGGGCTCCGGCGGTCCGCCCACGGGGGGAGCGGTCGCCGGTCCGCGAGGGCGGCCTTCGGGTCGCCCCTGCACTTCCCTGGGGCGTGCTCGCGTCCGGTGCTCGCCCGGAGGGCCGAGTGGCCCGTTCCCTATGATGTGCAGATGCTGCGCATGCTCACGGCGGGGGAATCGCACGGCCAGGCGTTGGTCGCCGTCCTCGAGGGCCTGCCAGCGGGCGTAGCGGTGACCCGTCCCGCGATCGAGCACGAGCTCGCGCGGCGCCGGCACGGCCACGGGCGCGGAGGTCGCCAGCGGTTCGAGCGCGACCGGTTCGAGATCCTGACGGGGGTGCGGCACGGGCGCACGCTCGGCTCGCCGATCGGCGTGACGATCCCGAACCAGGAGTGGCGAGACCAAGTACGCGACCCTGATGGGTGTCGAGGGCGAGATGGACCCGAAGGACCGGCTGACGCGACCGCGCCCGGGGCATGCCGATCTCGCGGGCGCGCAGAAGTACGGGTTCGACGACGTCCGCAACGTGCTCGAGCGCGCGAGCGCGCGCGAGACGGCGGCGCGCGTGACGATCGGGGCGCTCTGCAGGGCTTCCTGCGGGCGCTCGGCGTCGAGGTGATCTCGCACGTGGTGCAGATCGGCTAGGTGAAGGCGCCCGCGCGCCGGACGCCTCCTGGCCCCGCACGAGCAGGCCGCGATCGACGCATCGCCGGTGCGCTGCGCCGACCCGGCGGCCTCGAAGAGGATGGTCGCCGAGATCGACGCCGTGCGGAAGGCGCGTGACACCGTGGGCGGGGTGTTCGAGGTGCTCGCGTACGGCGCGCCGCCGGGGCTCGGCTCGTACGTCCACTACGACCGCAAGCTCGACGCCCGTCTGGCGGCTGGCCCTGATGAGCATCCAGTCGGTGAAGGGCGTCGAGGTCGGCGACGGCTTCGCCACCGCGGCGCCGTCCGGGATCCAAGGCGCACGACGAGATCGTGCTCCGTGGCGGGAGCGATCGACGCGCAGGACCGCGCGCGCGGGCGGGATCGAGGGCGGGATGAGCACGGGCAGCCGATCCGCGTCCGCGCGGCGATGAAGCCGTTCTCGACCGTGCCGAAGCCCCTCGCGACCGTGGACCTGGTCACCAAGACCGAGGCCGTCGCGATCAAGCAGCGGACCGACGTGTGCGCCGTGCCGGCCGGCGGCGTGGTGGGGGAGGCCGTCGTCGCCTTCGAGCTCGCGAACGCCGTGCTGGAGAAGTTCGGAGGCGACTCCCTCCCGGAGACCCGCGGGAACCTCGAGCGCTACCTGGAGACGTTGCCGTGATCGTGTACCTGGTGGGGATGCCCGGCGCCGGGAAGTCCGTCGTGGGCGAGGAGCTCGCGGGGCGCCTGGGCGTGCCGTTCGTGGACCTCGACGTCGAGATCGAGCGCGAGCAGGGTCAGTCCCGTCGCCGGAGATCTTCGCGGCCGAGGGGGAGGCGGCCTTCCGGGCGATGGAGGCCGCGGCGCTCACGAAGGCGAGCACGCACGATCCCTCCGTGGTCGCCTGCGGCGGTGGCGTCGTGCTGGAGCCGGCGAACCGTATCGCCCTGCGGAACACCGGGATCGCGGTGTTCCTCGATGTGCCGCTCGAGCAGCTCCGAGAACGGGTTCGACCGGGCGCCGAGCGGCCGCTGATCCGCGAGGAGGGGGACCTCGAGAAGCTGCTGGCCGCGCGCGAGGCGCTCTACCGGGAGTTCGCCGCCCACGTCGTGGACGGCCGTGGGACGCCCGGCGAGGTCGCCGATGCGATCGTGGAGGAGCTTCGTTGGTCCGCGTGACCGTCCCGATCCCGGGTCGGTCCTACGACGTCGTGGTGGGCGCGGGCGTGCTCGCGCGGACCGGTTCGCTGTTGCCCGAGCTCCCGAAGGCCGCTCGCGCCTTCGTGGTGGCCGACCGTGCGGTGGTCGAACGTGACTTCGGGTCGCTCGCGGGGGCCTGAAGGAGGTCGGTCTGGACCCGGTGCTCCTGTCGGTGCCGTCGGGCGAAGAGGCGAAGATCCCTCCAGGTGTACGGGACGCTGCTGCACCAGCTGGCCACCCAGGAGGCGCACCGCGACGACGTCGTGGTCGGCGTTCGGCGGCGGCTCGACCGGGGACCTCGCCGGGTTCGTCGCCTCGACCTACATGCGTGGTCTGCCCTTCGTCCAGGTTCCCACGACGCTGACGGCCCAGGTCGACTCCGCGATCGGCGGCAAGACCGCCGTCAACCTCCCCGAAGGGAAGAACCTCGTGGGGACGTTCTTCCAGCCGCGGGCGGTGATCGCCGACGTCGAGCTGCTGGCCACGCTCGCCGATCGTGACTACCGGTCGGGGCTGGCCGAGGTGGCGAAGTACGGACTGGCCCTCGATCCCGGCGTTCTGGAGCAGCTCGAGTCGGACCCGGCGCCCGTGCTGGCGCGCGACCCGGGCGCGCTGGAACCGCTCGTCGCACGATGCGTCGGGCTGAAGGCGGCCACGGTGGCCGAGGACGAGCTGCGACACCGGCGCGCGCTTGTTCCTGAACTACGGCCACACGCTGGGCCACGCGCTCGAGCGGCTCGAGGCGTTCGAGGGGCGTTCCCACGGCGAGGCGATCGCGATCGGGATGGTGTTCGCCGCGCGGCTGGCCGAATCCCTCGGGGTCGCCCCTTCCGGGACTCGCCGCGCGGACCACGCGACTCCTGGCCTCGCTCGGGCTCGAGACCGATGGCGCGCTGCCGCCCGTCGACGACGTCCTGGCGGCGTTCCGGCTCGACAAGAAGTTCCACGGCGGCGTGCGGTTCGTGCTGCTGGAAGACGTGGGGCGGCCGATCATCGTCGACGACGTGCCGGCCGACCGGCTGACGCAGATCCTCGGAGAGATGGGGGCGACCCGATGAAGGTCCTCTTCCTGTTCGGTCCCAACCTCGGCGCGCTCGGGCGCCGGGACCCCGAGACGTACGGCTCCGCCACGCTCGACGAGATCATGGGCTCGGTGGGGGAGCGGGCGACCGAGCTCGGCCACGAGGTCGTGTGGCGGCAGTCCGATCACGAGGGTGAGCTGGTCAGCTGGCTGCTCGGGGCCGCGGCCGAGGGTCACGAGGCCGTCGTCCTGAACCCCGGTGCGCTGAGCCACTACTCGTATGCCCTTCGCGACGCCGTCGAGGCCTCGGGGCTCCCCGTCGTCGAGGTGCACATGTCGAACATCTACGCCCGCGAGGAGTTCCGCCGGCACTCGGTGATCTCCGACGTCTGCCGGGCGACCATCACCGGTCTTGGGGCCGGTGGCTATCATCTGGCCCTGGAGGCGATGCCGTGGATCACCAGCTGAGACGTACCACCCTGGCCGAACGGCTGAGCGACCTCGAGGTCGAGGCCCTCTTCGTCACCCGGCTCCCGAACGTCCGGTACCTCTCCGGCTTCACGGGATCGAACGGTCAGGCGTTGGTCACGCCGTCGGGGTCGGTGTTCTTCACCGACGGCCGGTATACGGAGCAGTCGAGCCACGAGGTGCCCGACATGGAGCGGATGACGTACGCGGCGAGCGCGGGGTCGGCGCTCGCTCGAGGCCTGCGGTCGCCTCGGCGTGAGCCGGCTCGGCTTCGAGGCCAACGACGTGAGCGTCGCTGCCCACGGGCGCCTGTCCGAGGCGCTCGAGGGCATCGAGCTCGTCGCGACCCAGGACGCCGTGGAGCGGCAACGTTGGATCAAGGACGGCGAGGAGCTCGAGGCGCTCCGCGATGCCCAGGCGGGTGACCGATCTCGCGTTCGACGACATCTTGGAATGGCTCGCGATCGGGCAGACCGAGCGGCAGGTCGCGCACCAGTTGGAACTCGTGATGCGCCGCGAGGGCGCCGACGGGATGTCGTTCGACCCGATCGTGGCCTTCGGCGAGAACGCCGCCGAGCCGCACCACGAGCCCGGCCACCGGACGCTCGAGGAGGGCGACGTCATGAAGCTCGACTTCGGAGCGTTGTGGGCGGGCTATCACGCCGACATGACGCGGACGGTCGCGTTCGGTGAGCCGGCTTCCGAGCTGAAGAAGATCCACGAGGTCGTGCAGACGGCCCAGCAGGCGGGCATCGACGCGTTGCGCGAGGGCGTCTCCGGCGCCGACGTCGACGCGGCCGCCCGGACGGTGATCGAGGACGCTGGCTACGGCGACCGCTTCACGCACGGCCTCGGGCACGGCGTCGGACTGGAGATCCACGAGGGCCCACGCCTCGGGCGTGAGTTCGATCATGCGCTGCCCGCGGGGGCGGTCGTCACGGTCGAGCCCGGCATCTACATCCCCGGTGCTCGGCGGCGTACGGATCGAGGACATGGTCGAGGTCACCGACGAGGGGTGCCGCGATCCTGGGCACCTCCACCCGCGATCTGATCGAGCTGTGAGGAGCTGACACCCGCGTGAGCGTTTCCACGAACGACTTCAAGAACGGCATGACGCTGGAGCTCGACGGCACCCTGTTCCAGGTGATCGAGTTCCAGCACGTGAAGCCCGGCAAAGGCGGGGCGTTCGTGCGCACGAAGCTCCGCAACGTGAAGACCGGCGCCGTGGTCGAGCGCACCTTCAACGCGGGCGTGAAGGTGGACCAGGCGATCGTCGAGCGCAAGGACTACCAGTACCTGTACCCCGACGCCGACGACTTCGTGTTCATGGACCTGCAGACGTACGACCAGATCCACGTGCCGCGCACGCTGGTCGGGGACGCGGCCGACTACCTCGTCGAGGGAGAGCAGGCCCAGGTCGCTCTGCACGAGGGCACGCCGATCACGGTGGACCTGCCGGCCTCCATGGTGCTGACCGTCGATCGACGTGCGACCCGGGGGCCAAGGGCGACACGCGGACCGGGGCGCTTGAAGCCGGCGACGCTGGAGACCGGGCGTCGTGGTCAACGTGCCGCTCTTCGTCGAGGAAGGCGAGCAGATCAAGGTCGACACGCGCTCGGGCGAGTACATCGAGCGCGTGAAGCGTTGACGACGCGCCGCGATGCCCGCCGGCTCGCGATCGACATCCTGTACCAAGCCGACATCACGGGCGCGGAGCCCGCGGACGTCCTGACGTCGTGGCGCGAGGCCGAGCGCGAGGTGCCGCCGTTCGCCCAGGAGCTGGTCGACGGGGTGGCCGAGCACGAGCCGGAGATCGACCTCCTGCTCGAGGAGCACGCCGAGGGCTGGACCGTCGCGCGCATGGCGGCGCTGGACCGCACGATCCTTCGGGTGGCGGTCGAGGAGCTGCTGCACCGGGCCGATGTGCCGCCGTCCGTGGCGATCAGCGAGGCGGTCGAGGCCGCGTCGGAGCTCTCGTCGGACGAGTCGAAACGGCTTCGTGAACGGCGTCCTCGGGCGGATCGCCCGGGAGCGCCGGCGGCGCGGCGGAGGCCGAGGTCTAGGCGGAGGTCCCTGCGTCGCCCGAGGTGTCGGAGGGCTGCTCCGTGGGCGCCGGCTGCGCGGGCGGTGCGGCGGCGGGCGGCGGCGCGGCGGCCGGCTCCTCGTCGGACGTCGCGCCCTCCTTCAGGCCCTTCTTGAACTCGCCCTGCGCCCGACCGATGTTGCGGGCGATCTCCGGCAGCTTGGTCGCGCCGAAGATCACGGCGACGGCCACGATCGCCTACGATCACCCATTCGTTCATCGTGTACGTCCGCCTTCCGCGTCGACGGGCCATCGAAGTCTACGTCGGGGTGCCCGGGGTGGCCATGAAGGGGCCGTGCGCGCGTGTATGCTGGTGCCGAGCGGAGTCCTTCCCCTTTAAGTCCGGTCCCGAGAGGCCGGGAAGGGAGCTACAGATGACGCACGTGCCCATACGCCTCCTCGCATGCCCGAGGGGGCGTTCCCGTTGAGTGCGAAGCTCCTGCGACGCCGAGGACGTGCGCCGGGCCCTCACCCGGATCGCCCACGAGATCATCGAGCGCGACAAGGGCGCGGAGCGCGTCGCCCTCATCGGGATCGCGAACCGGGGCGACCACCTCGCCCGCCGCCTGGCGGCGGAGATCCAGCGGATCGAGGGACCGAGGTCCCGGTCGGGATCCTCGACATCACCTTCTACCGCGACGACATCGGGCTGAAGGCGGAGGCGCCCGAGGTCCACGAGACCCGGATCGCGTTCGACATCAACGGCAACGACCCTCGTGCTCGTCGACGACGTCCTGTTCACGGGCCGCACGATCCGCGCCGCGATGGACGCGCTGATGGACTTCGGACGGCCGCGCACGGATCCAGCTCGCCGTCCTGGTCGACCGGGGGCACCGCGAGCTCCCGATCCGCGCCGACTTCGTCGGCAAGAACGTCCCCACGCGGCGCGCCGACGACGTGCGCGTGCTCGTGACCGAGCTCGACGGCGAGGACGCCGTCGTGCGTGGAGGAGGCGCCGGCGGGGGAGGTGAACGAACGCACCTGCTCTCGATGGACGACGTGACGCGCCGACGACGTCGTGCGGATCCTGGACACCGCCGAGTCCTTCCGCGAGGTCGGCACCCGCGTGATCAAGAAGGTGCCGGCGCTCGCGCGGCCGCACGGTCGTGAACTTCTTCCTCGAGAACTCGACCCGCACGCGGATCTCGTTCGAGCTGGCCGCCAAGCGCCTGTCGGCGGACGTGATCAACTTCAGCGCGAGCGGGACCAGCGTCGCCAAGGGCGAGAGCCTGAAGGACTCGGCGCTCACGCTGCAGGCCATGGGCGCCGACGCGATCGTGATCCGGCACTCGTCGAGCGGCTCGCCGCTGCAGCTGACGAGGTGGGTCCAGGGCCACGTCCTGAACGCCGGCGACGGCACGCACGAGCACCCGACGCAGGCGCTCCTCGACCTCTACACGATGCGCGAGAAGCTCGGGCGGCTCGAAGGCCTGCGCGTCGCGATCGTGGGCGACGTGCTCCACTCACGGGTGGCCCGGTCGCTTGAGCTTCGGCTTGGTGAAGATGGGTGCGGAGGTCACGCTGATCGGGCCGCCGACCCTGATCCCGCCCGACGCCCCGCAGTGGGGCGTGAACGTGAGCTACGACATCGACGGCGTCGTGCCGAAGCTCGACGTCTGCTACATGCTCCGCGTGCAGAAGGAGCGGCAGCGCCTCGAATACTTCCCCAGCGTGCGCGAGTACAACCGGATCTTCGGACTCACGAGCGCGCGGGCGGCGATGCTCCCCGAGGGCTCGCTGATCATGCACCCGGGCCCGATGAACCGTGGCGTCGAGATCGATTCCGACGTCGCCGATCTCCCGCAGGCCGTGATCGAGGAACAGGTGACGAACGGCATCGCCGTCCGGATGTCGCTCCTCTACCTCTTGCTCGGCGGCGGAGGAGAGGGGGCACTCGATGGCTGAGCGGACGATCCTGTTCGCCGGAGCACGCGTCGTGGACCCGGCCTCGGGCCGCGACGAGGTCGCGGATGTGCTGGTCACCGGCGAGACGATCGAGGCGGTCGGTCCCGGGCTCGCCGCCGACGGGGCCGAGACGATCGAGTGCGCGGGCCTGATCCTTTCGCCGGGTCTCGTGGACCTCCACACCCACCTGCGCGAGCCGGGGTTCGAGCACAAGGAGACGATCGAGACCGGCACGCGGGCCGCGGCGGCGGGCGGCTACACCGCGGTGGCATCGATGGCGAACACCGATCCCGTCACCGATCACGCGGGGGTCGTGGCCGAGATCCGCGACAAGGCCGCGGCCGCGGGGTCGTGCGACGTGTTCCCCGTCGGGGCGATCACCAAGGGGCTCGCGGGTGAGTCGATCGCCGAGCTCGGCGAGATGGTCGAGGCCGGCGTCCGGGTCTTCAGCGACGACGGGAACTGCGTGCCCTCGGCGCGGGTGCTCCGGAACGCGCTGATCTACGCGAAGGCGTTCGGCGGCGAGATCGTGATCGCGGACCATTGCGAAGACCCCTCGCTCGTCGAGGGCGGGCAGATGCACGAGGGGGCCAATTCGTACACGCTCGGGCTCGCCGGACGGCCGGCCGAGGCGGAGGAGCTCGTCGTGGCGAGGGACCTCGCCCTCGCCCGGGCCACGGGCGGACGTCTCCACGTGTGCCACGTCACGTCGGCGCGCTCGGTCGAGCTGATCCGGCGGGCGAAGGCCGAGGGGATCCGCGTGACCGCCGAGGTCACGCCCCACCACCTCGTCTTCACCGACGACGACCTCGTCACCTACGACACGAACCTCAAGGTGAACCCCCCGATCCGCACCGGGGACGACCGTGACGCGCTCCGCCAGGGTGTGGCCGACGGGACGATCGACGCGATCGCGACCGACCATGCCCCGCATGCCGTCGAGGAGAAGGAGGCGGAGTTCGACCACTCGCCGCCGGGGATGATCGGGCTCGAGACCGCGCTACCCGCGGTGCTCACCCATCTCGTGCGGCCGGGGACCGTGTCCCTGGGCCGCGCGCTCGAGGCGATGACCGTGGCGCCCGCCCGCATCCTCGGCGCGAGCGGTCACGGAGGACCGATCGCGCCGGGGGCGCCCGCGAACCTCGTGGTGTTCCACCCGGAGGAGGGCTGGTTGGTCGAGGCGCCGTTCACCTCGAAGGCGCGGAACTCGGCCTTCCTCGGCCGCGAGCTCGCAGGGCGCGTGCACCACACGATGCTCCGCGGGTCCTTCACGGTGGCCGACGGGAAGGTCACGCGGTGAGGGGACCGGCAGCGCTGCTGGTCCTCGAGGACGGCTCGGCCTTCCGAGGGCAGGCGTTCGGGGCCGAGGGCGAGACCTTCGGCGAGGCCGTGTTCAACACCGGCATGGCGGGGTATCAGGAGATCCTGACGGATCCGTCGTACGCGAGGCAGATCGTCGCGATGACCTACCCGCACCAGGGGAACTACGGTGTGAACACCGACGACCCGGAGTCGGCCGGCGTGCAGGTATCGGGCTTCGCGGTGCGTGAGGCGGCCCGCCGGGCCTCGTCGTGGCGGTCGGAGGCGACCCTCCAGGACGCGCTGGCGGCCGCGGGGGTGGTCGGGATCGAGGGGATCGACACGCGCCGGCTCACCCGCCGCCTGCGGGAGCAAGGGGCGATGCGCGCGGCCGTCTCCTCGGTCGACCTCGACGCGGACTCGCTCGTGGCCCGGGTGCAGCTCACGCCCGGCATGGCGGGGGCCGATCTCGCCCGTACGGTCACCGCCGAGGAGCCGTTCGAGGCCACGGCCCTGGTCGGCGGGGCGTCCTCCGAGCGGGGCCGCATCTTCCGTGTGGCCGCGTACGACTTCGGCATGAAGCGGAACATCCTGCGGATGCTCGCGGCCGCCGGGATCGAGACCACGGTGTTCCCGGCCCAGACACCGCCCACGACGGTGGCGGCGGGCGGTTTCGACGGCGTGTTCCTCTCGAACGGGCCCGGCGATCCGGCGGCGACGGCCTACGGCGTCGGGGCGGCGCGTGACCTCCTCGGCAAGGTGCCGATCTTCGGGATCTGCCTCGGTCACCAGCTGCTCGGCCTCGCGCTCGGTGGCCGCACCTACAAGATGGCGTTCGGGCATCGCGGGGTGAACCAGCCCGTGAAGCACGTCGCCACCGGCGCCGTCGAGATCACGAGCCACAACCATGGGTTCGCGGTCGACCCCGACGGCTGGACGCGCGATGGGGACGGCATCGCGCTCACCCACGGCGGGCGGGTGGTGCTCAGCCACTGGAACCTGAACGACGGCACCCTCGAGGGGCTGCGGTGCCTCGACATCCCGGCGTTCAGCGTGCAGTACCACCCCGAGGCCGCGCCGGGACCGCACGACTCCGCATACCTGTTCGATGACTTCCGCGACCTGATGGAATCCGCCTGATGCCACGGCGCTCGGACCTCCAGCGGATCATGGTGATCGGATCGGGTCCGATCGTGATCGGCCAGGCGTGCGAGTTCGATTACTCGGGCACGCAGGCGTGCAAGGTCCTGCGTCGCGAGGGGTTCGAGGTCGTGCTGGTGAACTCGAACCCGGCCACGATCATGACCGATCCGCAATTCGCGGACCGGACCTACATCGAGCCGCTCACGCCCGGGTCGGTGCTGTCGATCCTCGAGCGGGAGAAGCCAGACGCCCTGCTCCCCACGCTCGGCGGCCAGACCGCCCTGAACGTCGCGGTCGCGCTCGCGGAGTCGGGCGATCTCGAGCGCCTCGGCGTCTCGCTGATCGGCGCCTCGCTCGAGGCGATCCACAAGGCGGAGGACCGGAGCGGCTTCAAGGAGGCGATGCTCGCGGCCGGCCTCGACGTGCCACGGGCGGGCATCGCGCACACCCTCGAGGAGGCCCTGGCGCTGGGGGGCTCGATCGGCTACCCCTTGATCGTTCGCGCGTCGTTCACGATGGGCGGCGGCGGCAGCGGGTTCGCCGACACCCGTCAGGAGCTGGCGACCCTGGCGGCGCGCGGCCTCGAGATCTCGCCCGTCACCGAGATCCTGGTCGAGGAGTCGATCGCGGGCTGGAAGGAGTTCGAGCTCGAGGTGATGCGCGACGCCGACGACAACGCCGTCGTGATCTGCTCGATCGAGAACGTCGACCCGATGGGGGTGCACACGGGCGACTCGATCACCGTGGCCCCGCAGCAGACCCTCACTGACCGCGAGTACCAGCGGATGCGGGACACCGCCCTGCAGGTGCTCCGCGTGATCGGCGTGGAGACCGGGGGGTCGAACGTGCAGTTCGCCGTCCACCCCGAGACCGGTCGCCAGGTCCTGATCGAGATGAACCCGCGCGTCTCGCGCTCGAGCGCCCTGGCCTCGAAGGCCACGGGCTTCCCGATCGCGAAGATCGCCGCCCTGCTCGCGGTCGGGTACCGGCTCGACGAGATCGTGAACGACATCACGGGCGAGACGCCGGCGTCGTTCGAGCCGACGCTCGACTACGTCGTCGTGAAGATCCCGCGGTTCGCCTTCGAGAAGTTCGGGGAGGCCGATCCCCGGCTCACGTCGACGATGAAGTCCGTGGGCGAGACGATGGCGATCGGCCGCACCTTCAAGGAGGCGCTCGGCAAGGCCCTGCGCGGGATCGAGAAGACCGGATTCGACCTCGGTGCGGAATACCTGGCGGGGTTCGAGGCCGACCTCCTGACCGCCCTGGGCGACGGCACCGAGGTTCGGCTCCACCTGATCGAGCGCGCGCTGCACGCGGGCATCAGTGTCGAGCAGATCGCGGGGGCCTCGGGCATCGACCCCTGGTTCGTCGACCAGATCGCCGAGATCGTCGAGGAGGGGACGGCGCTCCGCGGGCGCCCGCTCACGACGCTCTCCGCCGTGGAGCTCCGCGACGCGAAACGCCTCGGGATGTCCGACGGCCGCCTCGCCCTCCTCACCGGGGCGACCGAGGCCGCGGTGCGTCGCCACCGCGAGGCGCTCGGGGTCGCGCCGGTGTTCAAGACGGTCGACACGTGCGGCGGCGAGTTCCCGGCACGCACGCCCTACCACTACTCGACCTATGAAGAAGAGTCCGAGGTCCTGCCCGCCGAGCGGCCCCGCGTCGTGATCCTGGGCGCCGGCCCGAACCGGATCGGTCAGGGCATCGAGTTCGACTACGCGTGCGTGCACGCGGCCTTCGCGCTGGAGGAGGCGGGGTTCGAGTCGGTGATGGTGAACTCGAACCCTGAGACCGTCTCGACCGACTACGACACCTCGAGCCGGCTGTACTTCGAGCCGCTCTCGCCCGAGGACGTGCTCGCCGTCTGCCACGCCGAACGACCGGTGGGCGTGATCGCCCAGCTCGGCGGGCAGACGCCCCTCAAGCTCGCTCGGATCCTGCAGGACGAGGGCTTCGCGATCCTCGGGACCTCACCGGACGCGATCGACCTGGCCGAGGACCGCGGGAAGTTCGCGCGGGTCCTGCACGAGCTCGAGATCCCCGCCCCGCCCCACGGGGAGGCGCGCACGATGGAGGAGGCCCGCGCGATCGCGGCGCAGATCGGCTATCCGGTGGTCGTGCGCCCGTCGTACGTCCTCGGCGGCCGCGCGATGGAGATCGTCTACGACGAGGAGGACCTCGAGCGCTTCGTGCGCTCGGCCTCGGAGGCCTCGCCCGATCATCCGGTGCTGATCGACCGGTTCCTCGAGGGTGCGATCGAGGTCGACGTCGACGCGGTCTGCGATGGCGCCGACGTCTTCATCGGCGGCGTGATGGAGCACATCGAGGAGGCCGGGGTGCATTCGGGCGATTCGTCCTGCCAGATCCCGCCGGCCACCCTCGGTGACGACGAACTCGACGTGATCGAGGACATCACGCGCCGCCTGGCGCGCCGTCTCGGTGTGATCGGCTTGCTGAACCTGCAGCTCGCGGTGAAGGACGAGCGGATCTGGGTGATCGAGGCGAACCCGCGGGCCTCGCGGACCGTGCCGTTCGTCTCCAAGGCGATCGGGGTGTCGCTCGCGCGAGTGGCGACGCTCGTCCTGGCGGGCCGCTCGCTCGCCCAGCT
This sequence comes from uncultured Actinomycetes bacterium, assembly GCA_963816275.1. Lineage (GTDB taxonomy): Bacteria > Actinomycetota > UBA4738 > UBA4738 > HRBIN12 > JAOUEA01. The sequence continues at coordinate 26,720 of CAWFJU010000007.1, read as the reverse complement.
CGCGAGCGAGGGCGTGCTTCCCGCCGATCCGCACCACTACCGGCACCTCCCGTACGCGAGCGTGAAGGCGGCCGTGCTGCCGTTCGGACGGTTCCCCGGCGTCGATACGGTCCTCGGCCCCGAGATGAAGTCGACCGGCGAGGTGATGGGGGTCGACGCCGACTCCGGCATGGCACTCGCCAAGGCGATGGTCGCGGCGGGCCATGCCCTGCCGACCAGCGGGACGGTCTTCGTGAGTGTGGCGAACCGCGACAAGCGCGCCATCGTGTTCCCGGCCAAGCGCTTGGCCGACATGGGGTTCCGCCTGCTCGCCACGGGCGGGACCGCCGGGGTGCTCCAGCGGGCCGGGATCCCCGTGGAGCGCGTGCAGAAGGTGAGCGAAGGCGATCACCACGTGGGGGACCTGATCCGGGGCGGTCGGATCGATCTGGTCGTGAACACGCCGTTCGGTCGCGGCGCGCGGACCGACGGCTACTACATCCGCACGGCGTCGGCCGCCGCGGGCGTGCCCTGCATCACGACGTTGCCCGGCGTGTTCGCCGCTGTCCGGGGCATCGAGGCCCTTCGCGGGGCCCCGACCGAGCCTCGGACGATCCAGGAGCACCATGCCGAGGCGCTGACCGAGCCGGTCCAGGTCCGGCTGACGTTCGACGAGGCCGCGGCCGCCAGCGTGGGGGAGGTGCCGTGAAGCAGGTCCGCGCCGAGGTGCTGTCAACGCGCAAGCTCGGGGCCTACCACTCGATCACGCTCGTGGCGCCCGAGATCGCCGAGAAGGCGCGCCCCGGTCAGTTCCTCGCGATCCAGATGCCCGCGGGGCGGGAGTTCCTGCTGCGACGCCACTTCGCGGTCCACCAGGCCTCGCGCCGGGGTGGCTGGGCGGGAACGATGGAGTTCGTGGTTGAGCCGGGCGGGCCTGGCACCGATTGGCTCACGACCGTGAAGGCCCATGAGTTCCTCGAGGTGATCGGGCCGCTGGGCAAGGCCTTCGCGTACCCGAAACGCCTGACGAACTGCCTCCTGATCGCTGAGGGGCACGGCGCGGCGTCGCTCTACTTCCTCGCGCAGGAGCTGCTCGCGCGGGGCAAGCGCGTCGACATGGTGGTGGGCGGCGAGACCCTCGAGCGGGTATTCAAGCCGATCGAGGCCAAGCGCCTGTCCCAGACGGTGGCCGTGATGACGGCCGACGGCACGCTCGGCGACCGTGGCGCGGTCCTCGACGCGCTCCCTGCGATGGTCGAACGCACCGGCACGGAGGTCGTCTACGCGGCCGCGCCGCCGCCGACCCTCGAACGGATCGCCGCGTTCTGCCGCGAGCGGAACCTGCCCGCGCAGGTCGCGATCGAGGAACGGATGGGATGCGGCTACGGCCTCTGCCATACCTGCGTGGTGCCGGTCGCGCGGAAAGACGGCAGCGGGTACGACCACCTGCGGTCGTGCGTGGACGGCCCGGTGTTCAACCCGGCGCGGGTGCTGTGGGATCGATGGCTCTCGGAGGCGCCCACGATGCTGCCCACGCCGCCCGAAGGACTCCCGGTGGTGCGCTCATGGCCGGGGTGAAACGGACGCTCGCCGTCGACCTGGGGGCCGGGCTGGTGCTGCCGACGCCCGTCATGGTGGCCTCGGGTTGTGCCGGCACGGGTCGCGAGCTCGGGGGGCTGCTCGATCTGCGCAAGGTCGGCGCCGTGGTCAGCCGGAGCATCACGCTCGAGCCCGATCGCGGCACCCCGACCCCGCGGATCGCCGAGTCGGCCTCAGGGGCGGTCTGGTCGACGGGGTTGCAGAACCCCGGGATCGACGCCTTCGTCGCCGAGGAGCTCCCACGACTCGCCCGCGGCACCCACGTCGTCGTCTCGATCGCCGGCGGGTCCCTCGAGGCCTACGTCCGGATGACCGGTGCCCTCCAGGGCCGGCCGGACGTCGCCGCGATCGAGGTGCACCTGTCCGCACCCGACGTCGAACTGGAGCGCGACGTGCTCGGGCTGCATCCGGACCGCGCCGTCGAGATCGTCGGGGCGGTCGCCCGCATGTCCCTCGTCCCCGTGTTCGCGAAGATCCCGCTCTGGGCGAGCGACGTCGTGGAGCTGTCACGGGGCGCGATCCGCGCGGGCGCGCAAGGCCTCGTTCTGGGGGGCCCTCCACCCGCGCTCTCCGTCCACGCCGAGCGCCTGCGTCCCGCGCTCGGCGCCGTCACGGGATGGCTGAGCGGTCCGGCGATCAAGCCGATGATGCTCCGTGCCGTCTTCGAGGTCGCGCGCGCCGTGCCCGACGTACCGATCGTGGCGGTCGGCGGGATCCGCTCGGGCGACGATGCGATCGAGGCGATGCTCGCCGGCGCGTGGGCCGTCCAGGTGGGGACCGCGGTGCTGATCGACCCCGAGGCGCCGGTCAGGATCGCCCAGGGGATCGTCCACTACCTGAAGGCCAAAGGCCTGGCGTCGCCCGCCGATGTCCGCGGCCGGCTCCGGGTCCCCGCGTCGTTCGGCGCGCTCGACGACGAGGCGACCGCACCGTGATCCCGCGCCCAGGGAACCCGCTGATCGTCGCGCTCGATGTCTCCGACCTCGGAGCCGCCGAGCGCCTCGCCGCCATCCTCGCGCCGCACGTGGGCATGCTGAAGGTCGGCCTCGAACTGTCCTGGTCGCACGGTCCAGAGGCGGTGCGGCGCATCGCCTCTCACGGCAAGGTCTTCGTGGATGCGAAGCTCCATGACATCCCGAACACCGTCGAGCGTGCCGCCGCGAACATCGCCCGGCTCGGCGTCGACATGCTCAACGTCCACGCGCTCGGGGGCGAGGCGATGATGCGCGCGGCGCTCGAGGGTGCGGCCCGTGGCGCGGCCGAGGTGGGCGGTCCGATGCCGCTCGTGATCGCGGTGACGGTGCTCTCGTCGCAGTCGGGGGAGGACCTCGCGAGCCCGGCCTCGCTCGCCTTCGAGGCGAAGACGGCCGGGCTCGACGGCGTCGTTGTCTCGGGCGCCGACGTCCGCGACGTCCGCGATGCGTGCGGCGACGGCTTCTGCCTCGTCGTCCCGGGGATCCGCCCCGCCGGATCGAACGGCGACGACCAGGTGCGGGTACTGACCCCGGGCGAAGCGATCGAGCGCGGCGCCGACTACCTCGTGGTCGGGCGGCCGATCACCGGCTCGCCCGATCCGGGCGGGGTCGCGCGCGGCATCCTCCTCGACGTCGGCTGAGCGCCGCCGGGGACCGAAAACCGCAGGCAGGACGCGGTGCTCGCGTTGTGCCCCCTCGGATGGGGTGCGTATACTCCCCGGCGTTCACGACCCGACAGACCCGAGCGAAGGAGCACCGTGATGGCGCTACCCACCCTGACCCCCGAGCAGCGGCAGCAGGCCCTCGAGAAGGCTGCCGTCGCACGCAAGAAGCGCGCGGAGTTGAAGGGGGAGCTGAAGTCCGGCAAGAAGTCGCTGAAGGACGTGCTCGACCGGTCGGGTGACGACATCGTCGGCAAGATGAAGGTCTCCAACGTGCTCGAGTCCCTTCCCGGTGTGGGCAAGGTCCGCGCCCAGAAGCTGATGGAGGAGCTCGACATCTCGGCGAGCCGCCGCGTGCGGGGCCTGGGTGCCAAGCAGCGCCAGCAGCTGCTCGAGCGGTTCAAGAAGTAACACGATCCTGGCCACGCCCCGCGGCACGCTGATCGTGATCGCCGGCCCCTCCGGGGTGGGCAAGGGGAGCGTCGTCAAGACGCTGCTCGCGCGAGATCCCGACGGCCTCCGGCTCTCCGTCAGCGCCACCACACGCCGCCCTCGCCCCGGCGAGACCCCGGGCGCCGACTACGTCTTCGTCGATGACACCGAGTTCTCGCGGATGGTCGAGGCGGGCGAATTGCTCGAGTGGGCGGAGGTCTTCGGCAACCGCTACGGCACCCCCCGGGCCTACGTCGATGCCCAGCTCGACGCCGGCCACGACGTGGTCCTCGAGATCGACGTCCAGGGCGCCCAACAGGTGCGCTCCCAGGCGCCCGACGCGCTGCTGATCCTCCTGGAGCCGCCGACCCGCGACGACCTGGCCTCGCGGCTGCGAGGCCGAGGCACCGAGAGCGAGGAGCGGATCGCGGCCCGCCTCGACAAGGCGGACTGGGAGTTGGCGCAGCGGGGCTGGTTCGACCAGGTCGTCGTGAACGACGACCTGGAACATGCATCGTCGCAGGTCGCTGCTATCATCGATGGGTCCCGCGCCGAGCCCTCGGCCGACGGGCACGACCCCACGGAGGACCGTTCCGGATGATCGAACCCAAGATCGACGATCTGCTCGCCGCCGTCGACTCCAAGTACTCGCTGGTGACCCTCTCCGCCAAGCGCGCCCGGGAGATCAACAGCTACTACAACCAGCTCGGCGAGGGCCGCGGCGAGTTCGTGCCGCCGCTCGTCGAGACCGGCTTCAGCAACAAGCCGCTGTCGATCGCCCTCGAGGAGATCGCCGAGGGGAAGGTCACGTACGAGCGCTCCGAGGAGCCTGCGGACGAGTAGTCCGCTCGCGGGACGCCGGGTGCTGCTCGGCGTCACCGGCGGCGTCGCCGCGTACAAGGCCGCGCTGCTCGCGCGCCTCCTGACCGGTGCGGGCGCTCACGTCACGGTGGTGATGACCGAGGCCGCCACGAGGTTCGTCGGACCCGACACCTTCGCCTCCCTGACCGGCAATCCCGTCCACACCTCGCTCTGGGAACGCCCCGGTGAGGTCCTCCACGTCCGGCTCGCCCATGAGGCCGACGTCGTTGTGGTCGCGCCGGCCACGGCGAACCTGCTGGCCCGGCTCGCGCACGGGGCGGCCGACGACCTGCTCACCGCCACCCTTCTGGAGTACGCAGGTCCGCTCGTCGTGGCGCCGGCGATGCACACGGGGATGTGGACGCACCCGGCAACCCGGGCCAACGTCGCCGCGCTCGAGGCCCGCGGCGTCAGGTTCGTCGGTCCGGTCGAAGGGGCGCTCGCACACGGCGACTCGGGGATGGGACGCCTTGCCGAGCCGGAGGACATCGCGGCGGCGGTTGAGGACGCGCTGCGGGGCGGCGATCTGGCCGGTCGCGCGATCGTCATCACGGCGGGTCCGACCTATGAACCCATCGATCCCGTGCGGTTCATCGGGAACCGCTCGAGCGGGAGGATGGGCGCGGCGATCGCGGCCGAGGCGCTCGGGCGGGGCGCACGCGTGCGCCTGATCCTCGGCCCCGGCACGGTCGACCCGCCGACCGGTGCGGAGCTCGTCCGCGTCACGACGGCCGAGGAGATGCGCGCCGCCGTGCTCGAGGCGATCGAGGGGGCGGACGCGGTCGTGATGGCGGCGGCCGTCGCCGACTTCAGGCCCAAGGACGCCGCGGGCGGCAAGCTCAAGAAGGAGTCGGGTCCGCCCGATCTCGCCCTCGAACCCACCCCCGACATCTTGGCCGAGCTGGGCGAACGAGACCGTGATCGCCGCCCGATCCTCGTGGGCTTCGCCGCCGAGACCAGCGACGTGGAGGCGGCCGGCCGGGGGAAGCTCCGCCGCAAGCACCTCGATCTGCTGGTCGCGAACGAGGTCGGCCGCGAAGGAACCGGGTTCGGCGCCGACACGAACTCGGCCGCGATCGTGGCCGCCGACGGCGACGACGTCGCGATCCGGGACTGGACGAAACGTGACCTCGCTCGGGCGATCGTGGACCGGATCGAGGGGCTCATGAGGCCCGATGACGGGCTGACGACGGGCGATTAGACTCCGGCCATCATGAGCCAGGTCCATCTGTTCTCGTCCGAATCCGTCACCGAGGGACACCCCGACAAGCTCGCCGACCAGATCTCGGACGCGATCTTGGACGCGCTCCTGGCCGAGGATCCGAACAGCCGGGTTGCGTGCGAGACGCTCGTTACCACCGGGCTCGCCTTCATCAGTGGCGAGATCTCCTCGAAGGCGTGGGTGGACATCCCGTCGATCGTGCGCTCGACGATCGTCGACATCGGCTACACGAACGCGAAGTTCGGTCTCGACGGCGAGACCTGCGGGGTGATGACCGCGATCCAGGAGCAGTCGCCGGACATCGCGCGCGGCGTCGATGACTCGCTCGAGCATCGCGAGGGTCGGTCGGGCGACGACCTCGACACGCTGGGTGCCGGCGACCAGGGCATGATGTTCGGGTTCGCGTGCCGCGAGACCGAGGACCTGATGCCGGTCCCGATCGCGATGGCGCACCGTCTCTCGAAGCGCCTTGCCGACGTCCGCAAGGCCGGGGTCGTCCCCTACCTGCGGCCCGACGGTAAGAGCCAGGTCTCGATCGAGTACGCGGACGGGAAGCCGGTACGCGTCGACACCGTGCTGATCAGCGCGCAGCACCGCGAGGAGGTCGACGTCGAGACCCTCCTCGCGCCCGACGTCACGGCAGAGGTGATCGACCCGATCCTGCGGGAATTCCCCGAGCTCGACGCGAGCGGCGTGCGGGTGCTCGTGAACCCCACCGGTCGGTTCGAGATCGGTGGCCCCAAGGCCGACACGGGCCTGACCGGGCGCAAGATCATCGTCGACACCTACGGTGGGTACGCGCCCCATGGCGGCGGCGCCTTCAGCGGCAAGGATCCGACGAAGGTCGATCGCTCCGCCGCGTACATGGCGCGCTACGTGGCCAAGAACATCGTCGCGGCCGGGCTCGCCGACCGGGCGCAGCTCCAGGTCGCCTACGCGATCGGCACCGCGCATCCCGTGTCGCTCATGATCGACACGTTCGGCACCGAGCAGGTCGATCCCGCGCAGCTCCAAGAGGCGCTCTGGGACCTGTTCGACTTCCGTCCGGCCGCGATCATCCGCGACCTGGACCTCCTCCGCCCGCTGTACCACGAGACCGCGGCCTACGGGCATTTCGGGCGCAAGGAGTTCCCCTGGGAGGCGACCGACCGCGCCGACGACCTCCGCGCCGCGCTCGCCTGAGGTCCTCGCCGGGCCGGTCGCGGTCTGCGTCGACCGGCCGATCCTCTCGCTCGACCGGGCGTTCACCTACGAGCTCCCGGCCGAGCTCGGTGCCGGGGTGGGTTCGCTCGTCCAGGTGCCGTTCCACGGGCGAGCCGTCCGAGGCTGGGTGATAGGCCCGACCGACGACCTCCCGACGCGGATGCTCGCCGTCAGGAAGGCCGTCTCGCCGGAGCCGATGTTCGACGTGGAACTGCTGGGTCTCGCGCGCTGGGTGAGCGAGCGCTACGTCGCACCGCTCGCCGCGGTGCTCGGGCGGCTCGCGCCGCCCCGCGTGGCCGCGGAAGAGGGGGTGGATCGGGGAGCGCCCGGGGCCGTGCATGGGCCGCCGCCGACCCCGGAGGTGCTGGGGTCCTACCGCGGCGGCCCCGAGCTCCTGGCCGCCGCTCGCGGCGGCCGCTTCGAACCAGCCGTCCTGCGTCCCGCCCCCGAGGACGAGGTCGTCGCGACGGTCGAGGTCGTGGCGACCACGCTCGCCGCCGGGCGTCGCGCGATCGTCGTGGTGCCCGAGGCGACGCCGGTGCCGTCGACGGCGGCGGCGATCGTCGAGACCTTCGGGGACCGCGCCGCGCTCTACCTCGGTGGGTCGAAGCGCGCGCGCTACCGGATGTGGCTCGACATCGCGGCGGGCCGGTACGACGTGGTCGTCGGGACGAGGCCGGCCGTGTTCGCTCGGATCCCCGGCCTGGGCGCGATCGTCGTCTCCCGGGAGTCGCATCCCGCCCACCGCGAGGACCGCGCCCCGTACTACCACGTCCGTGACGTCGCGCTCGCTCGCGCGCGGCTGGCCGGGCTCTCGGTGGCCCTCTGCGCGATCTGTCCGTCCTCGGAGGCGGCCGCACTAGGGGCGCCCGAGGTGACACCGCCGGGCCGCCGATGGGTGCCGGTCGAGGTCGTGAAGCCGGGGCCCGAGGGCAGGGCGTCCCGGCTCGTGCAGGGCCTGCGCACCGCCCGCCGAGGGTTCATCTACTCACCGCTCCCGGGATACGGCATCGCGGCGGTCTGCCGCACGTGCGGCGAACCAGCGGCGTGCGCGGCGTGCGGTGGGCTGCTGCGCTCCGAGGAGGACCGGATCCGGTGCGTGGTCTGCGAAGCCCCGGGCCGGTGTCGGAACTGCGCCGGCACGACCTTCGGCGTTCGACGCGGGGGTCGGGAGCGGGTGGAGGAGTGGGCCGCCGGCGTGGCGACCGCGGCCGTGACACGGCTCGGCCCCAACGACGTTCCACGGCTCCCGGCCGACGGGGAGGTGCTGGTCGGCGGCCCCGACGACATCCGCGACCTCGGACCGGGGGGGCTCGATCTGGTCGCCGTGCTCGACGTGGACCTCGCCGACCGGCGTCCGGGCCTGGCCGCGCGCGAGCGCGCCGTCACGACCTGGATGGAGGCCATCGCCTGGGCCCGCCCCGGAGGACGCGCGATCGTCCAGGCGTCCCGCGCGAACGATCCGGCGGTCCAGACCCTCGTGCAGGGGAACCCTCGCCGGTTCCACGGCGACGAGGCGCGGCGCCGCGCGGAGGCCGGGTTCCCGGTCGGGTCCGCGGTCTTCCGGGTGGCCGGCACGCCTGGGTTCGAGGCTGAGTTGGACCGGTTCGAGCCCTCGGCCCTGCTCGTCTCGGCGCTCGGGGATCAGACGGTATGCTTGCTCGCGCTCGATCCTCGGCGCGTCCCGGAGTTCGGCCGTGCGATCCGTGAGCTCGCCGTGCGGGACCACGTGACCCGCGTCGAGGCCGAGCCGCACCTGTGACTGACGACCGAACGAGCCACCCGGAGCCGCGACGTTGATCCTGCCCATCCGCACCCTCGGCGATCCCGTTCTGAAGACGCCGGCGAAGCCGGTCACCGAGTTCGACCGGAAGTTGAAGGCACTCGCCGACGACATGATCGAAACGATGTACGACGCGCCAGGGGTCGGGCTCGCGGGACCCCAGGTCGGGATCTCCCTGCGACTCTTCGTCTTCGACGACGGGGAGACCGGCCCGTCGTTCTTGGCCAATCCGGTGCTCGCTGGCGCCGAGGGCGAGGTGGTGATCGACGAGGGATGCCTCTCGATCCCCGGCCCGTTCCACCCCATGACCCGGTACGGGCGGATCACCTGTACCGGACAGGATATCGACGGGAAGCCGCTCGAGATGACCGGCGAGGGGCTGCTCGCGCGGATCTTCCAGCACGAAACCGATCACCTGAACGGCATGCTCTACATCGATCGGCTCGACGACGAAGGTCGGCGGGCGGTGCTCGCCGAGCTGCGCAAGCTCGAGCTCGCGATCGAGGACCCGAAGAAGCGCCGGCTGCTCCGTCGCGACGCCGACGCCTGAACCCGGCGGCTATCCTCGCCGCATGACCCCGCTCCGCGTCGCCTTCCTCGGAAACGACCCGTGGTCGGTGCCTCCCCTCGAGTCCCTCGCGTCGTCGGAAGCGGTCGAGGTCGCCCTCGTCGTGACGAACCCCCCGAGGCCGGCGGGACGCGGATCAACGCTTCGTGCCACGGCCGTGGCCGAGGCGGCGCGTGCGTCGGGGCTGGCGGTGCTGGAGACGCCCGGGGTGCGATCGGGTGAGGGGTTCGAGGCCCTCGCCGCGCTCGCGCCCGACGTGATCGTGGTCGTCGCGTACGGCGAACTCTTGACACCCGACGTGCTGGACCTGCCGAGGCTCGGCTGCGTGAACCTCCACTTCTCGCTGCTGCCGCGCTGGCGGGGCGCCGCGCCCGTACCGCGCGCGATCCTCGAGGGAGACGCCGTGACGGGTGTGACCGTGATGCTGATGGACGAGGGGCTCGACACCGGACCGGTCCTCGCGGTGCGCGAGGAGCGGATCGGCCCGGAGGACGACGCCGGCGGCCTCGGGGAGCGGCTCGCGCGGATCGGCGGGTGGCTGCTGGTCGAGACCCTGCCGAGGGTGACCGCTGGAGAGCTCGAGCCGACGGCGCAGGACCACGAGGCGGCCGTCTACGCCGCGAAGATCCTGCCGCATGAACGTGAGCTGGACTGGACGCGCTCGGTCGCCGAACTCGACCGACGGATCCGGGCGCTCGCGCCCGAGCCCGGCGCGAGAACGACGTTCCGTGGCCGCTTGCTGAAGATCCTTCGAGCGCACCGCTCGGAGATCGGCGGCTACGCGCCGAACGCCATCCCGGGACCGGGCGAGATCCGGGTGTACCGAGAGGGCGCTGTCCGCGTGGGGACGGGCGAAGGCTCCCTCGACCTCCTCGAGATCGCCCCCGCCGGCCGCAATCGGATGGACGCGGCCGCCTGGGCGCGCGGGGCACGGATCGAGCCCGGCGAGCGGTTCGGGTCATGACCCCGGTGCGCCGATGAGCCTGTCCGCCCGCGCCGTCGCCTTCGCGGCGATCCGCAGGGTGGTCGTGGATGGCGGGTACTCCACGATCGTCATCCCGAACGCCCTCGCGCGGTCCTCGCTCGACGTACGCGACCGTGCGTTCGCGGCCGACCTCGCGTACGGGACGATCCGCCACCTCGACTCGCTGGATTGGGCGATCGAGCAGCGGTCCACGCGCCCGGTCGCTCGCATGAGCCCGGTCGCGCGCGACGTGCTGCGCCTGGGCGCGTACCAGCTCCTGTTCACCGGCGCGGCGCCGCACGCTGCGGTCGGGGAAACCGTCTCGCTCGCCGCACCGAAGGAGCGCGGCTTCGCGAACGCGATCCTCCGTCAGCTCGCGAGCGACCCACCGGCCTGGCCCTCGACCGACGGCGACGCCGACGTGGCCGTGCGGACCGGGATGCAGCGATGGGCGGTGACCGAGCTCCGCCGCCTGCTCGGTGACGAGACGCCCGAAGCGGCGGCCGCGTTCGCCGCTCACGGGCCGCTCTGCCTGCGCGTGAACACCCAGCTCACGACGGTGGACGCGATGGAGGCCGCTCTCGCCGAGGCGGGTCGCACGGTGTCGCGTGCCGCGCTCGATCCCACCTGTCTGCTCGTCGAGGGCGGCGACCCGGCGACCTTCCCGAGGTTCGGGGATGGATGGTTCGCGATCCAGGACCAGGCATCCGCCTTCGTCGTGCGTGCCCTCGACCCCCGTTCCGGAGAACGGATCTTCGATGCGTGCGCCGCGCCGGGGGGGAAGGCCCAGTACGCGGCCGAACTCGTCGGGGAGGACGGCCTCGTCGTGGCGGCCGACCTCCATCCCCAGCGGGCGGCGATGATCCGGCACGGCGCCGACCGGCTCCGCGTGCGGGTCGCGACGCTCGCCCAGGACGCGGTGACGCCGGCCCTCCGGGGCACGTTCGACCGAGTGCTGGTCGACGCGCCGTGCAGCGGTATCGGCTCGGCGCGTCGCCGGCCCGAGCTCCTCTGGCGTCCCAGGAGGGACGCCCTCAGTCAGCTAGCCAGGTTTCAGGTCGCGATCGCCTCCGCGTCGGCTGAGCTCCTGCGGCCGGGTGGCCGGCTCGTGTACTCGGTCTGCACGTTCCCGCGTGCGGAGACCGACGCCGCGTGCGACGCGATCATGCGGCACCGGCCCGAGCTTGCGCCGCTCGAGATCGACGGCCCGGGCGGACGCGCCGAGCGGGTGCGGATCTGGCCGCACCGTGACGGTGCCGACGGCATGTTCGTGGCGGCTTTCGAGCGCCGCGACTGAGCCCTTCAGCGTCCTGCGCGGCGGGTACCATACGCCGCGTGGGCACCCTCTCCGCGTCGATCCTGTCCGCCGACCTCGCGCACCTCGCCGACCAGGTCAAGCTGGTCGAAGCGCATGCCGAGACCATCCATATCGACATCATGGATGGACACTTCGTACCGCCGATCGCGCTCGGCACGGTGGTGGTCGCCTCGCTGCGGCCGTGCACCGGCCTGTCGCTGCATGGTCACTTGATGGTCGATGCGCCCGAGTCGTTCTTCGAGGAACTGGCCGAGGCCGGCCTCGACGTCGTGTCCTTCCACCATGAGGTCGTCGCGGACCCCGCTCCCGCGATCGCGAAAGCCCGGGCCACCGGGATGCGCGTCGGCATCACCCTCAACCTGGAGACGCCGGTGGAGGCCGTCTTCCCGTACCTCGACGACGTGGACGACGTGATGCTGATGAGCATCCGTCCGGGCTGGGCCGGCCAGGTCCTGAACCCCGCGGTCTACCCGCGGATCGAGGCGGTCCGCACCGAGGTGGAGCGGCGCGGGCTGCCCGTCGACGTCGAGGTCGACGGCGGCGTTAAGATCGAGAACGCGAAGGCGGCGGTCGACGCGGGCGCCACCGTGCTGATCTCGGCCTCCGGGATCTTCCAGACGCCGGATCCGGTCGCCGCCGCGGCCACGATCGCCGCGATCGCCCGCGGAGAGGCGGCCTGATGGCCGAGCAGATCCTCGTCGTCGACGACGACCCGGACATCGCCCGGTTCGTCGAGGTCAACCTCCGCTCGGCGGGCTACGAGGTCGCCGTCGCGGGCGACGGCGAGGAGGCGCTGGAGAAGGCAGGCGACATGCGTCCCGACCTCGTGCTGCTCGACGTGATGATGCCCCGGATCGACGGGTTCGAGGTCGCGCAGCGCCTCCGCAAGAACCCGCAGACCGCCAACACCTCGATCATCATGCTGACGGCCAAGGCCTTGTCCGCCGACAAGGTCACCGGCCTGCAGGCCGGCGCCGACGACTACATCATCAAGCCGTTCGACCCGATCGAGCTCCTCGCACGCGTGAAGGGAACCCTGCGCCGCGCCAAGGAGATGCGGAACCTCTCGCCCCTGACCGGGCTGCCCGGCAATATCCGGATCCAGGAGGAGATCGAGCGACAGGTGCGCGAGGGTCGCCCGTTCGCCGTCCTGTACTGCGACCTGGACCACTTCAAGACCTACAACGACCAGAAGGGGTTCGTGCGCGGGGACCGGTTGATCCAGTCGACGGCGAAGATCATCCAGGACGCCGTCGTGATGAACGACGGGACCGAAGGGTTCGTCGGCCACGTGGGCGGGGACGACTTCGTCGCGATCGTCGACCCGGAGTCGGCCGAGCGGGTCGCACGCTCGATCTGCGAGCGGTTCGACGCGGTCCGCACCGAGTTCTACGAGCCCGACGACCTCGAGCGCGGCTTCGTCCGCATGGAGGACCGCAAGGGCGTGCTGCAGGACATCCCCCTCGTCGGCGTGTCGGTCGGCATCGCGAGCAGCTCACGCCGGGCCTTCGCCCACTACGGCGAGGCGGTGGCCGTCGCCACCGAGATGAAGCAGTTCGCCAAGCGCGAGCCCGGCAGCACCTACGCGATCGACCAGCGCACCGCCTGAGTCCACGACCCCGGACTGGCCCGGTCCCTCGCTCGACCGTATACTGGTGAGTCGAACAGCCTGTTTCCGGGGCGGGGTGCGATTCCCCACCGGCGGTGACAGTCCGCGACCCCACGGCCGCCAGCCGCGGGTGGACCCGGTGGAACTCCGGGACCGACCGTGAGAGTCGGGATGAGAGGAGACGGGCGTGACGGCTCCGCCGCGCCGTGCGCGGCCCGTGGAGCCGTGGCGCTTGCCGTACCTCCGCAGAACCCCCGGGACGAAGGGGAGACGTGGTGGACGAGTACGGAGCGCAGATGCGGCGGACCCTCGAGATCGCGGCGCGCGGATGGGGCCGCGTCTCACCGAACCCGATGGTGGGCGCCGTGGTGCTACGCGACGGTATCGTCGTGGGCGAGGGCTGGCACGAAGGCCCCGGTACCGCCCACGCCGAGGTGATGGCGCTCGCGGCGGCGGGAGACCGGGTCCGCGGCGCGACGATGGTCTCCAGCCTCGAGCCGTGCGATCACACCGGTCGCACCGGTCCCTGCACCCTGGCGCTGATCGAAGCGGGCATCACTCGCGTGGTCATCGGCGCGGGTGACCCGAACCCGCTCGTCGACGGCGCCGGGGTGTCTCGGCTCCGCGCTGCGGGGATCGACGTGGTCACCGGTGTGCTCGCCGACGAGTGTCACCGGCTGAACGAGGCCTACGACCGCCACGTCTCGACCGGCCGCCCCTTCGTCACGCTGAAGATGGCCTCGAGCCTCGACGGGAAGACGGCGGCGATCGACGGTAGCTCGAAGTGGATCACCGGGGAGGCGGCGCGCGCCGACGTTCAGCGCCTGCGCGCCGGTGCCGACGCGATCGTGGTCGGCGCCGGGACGGTCCGCGACGACGACCCCGCGCTCACCGTGCGTGCGTCCGAGTGGGCCGCGGCGCGGCCGCCGCTCCGCGTGGTCGTCGACACCGCCGGCCGGGTACCTCCGCACGGACATCTCTTCGACGGGTCGGCGCCGACCCTCGTCGCGACCTCGGATCTGGCGGCCCAGGACCACCTCGACGGGTGGGGCGCGGCCGGCGCCGAGGTCCTCGTGCTGGATCGTGACGTCGCGGGCGGCGTCTCGCTCGACGGACTGCTCGCGGCGCTGGGCAAGCGGGACGTCCAGGGCGTCCTCGTCGAGGGCGGGGCCACGCTGGCGTGGAGCCTCGTCCGTGACGGGCTGGTCGACAAGGTCGTGCAGTACCTCGCACCGCTCCTCGTGGGCGGGACGAGGGCTCCCGGCGTGATCGCCGGCGGGGGGTTCGCCCCGATCGCCAGCGCGATGCGGCTCGAGATCGCGTCGATCGACCGTATCGGCGACGACCTCAGGGTGGAGGCCTATGTTCACGGGGATCGTTGAGGAGCGCGGTGCGGTCCGCGAGGTGGCCGGCCACCGGCTCGTCGTGGGCTGCTCGGTCGTGCCGGCCGGCAGCGGGATCGGCGCCTCGGTGGCCGTGAACGGCGTCTGCCTCACGGTCGTGGCCAACGACGGCGCCTCGCTCGCCTTCGACCTGTCAGAGGAGACCCTCGCTCGCACCAGCTGCCGCCGGCTCGCCGTCGGCGACCCGGTGAACCTCGAGCGACCGGTGAGTCTCGCGGCGCGTCTCGGGGGTCATCTCGTGCAGGGCCACGTCGACGGCGTCGGCGAGATCGTGGCCGTCGACCCCGACGGGGCCGGCGGGGCCTGGCTGCGCATCCGGGTGCCCGAGGAGCTGCGCCGTTACACCGTGGAGAAGGGCTCGGTCACGGTCGACGGCATCAGCCTCACGGTGGCCGCGCTGCACGACAACGGGATCACGATCGCGCTGATCCCGCACACCCTGGCCGTGACCACCCTGGGCGCCGCACGCCCCGGCGACCCGGTGAACCTGGAAGTGGACGTGATCGCTCGATACGTGGAACGCCTGATGGAGGGGTACGGACGATGAGTGAGCAGCTGCACGACGACATGGACCGGTCGGTGTTCGCCTCGATCCCCGAGGCACTCGAGGACGTCCGCAACGGCAAGATCATCCTCGTGGTCGACGACGCCGACCGGGAGAACGAGGGTGACTTCATCGTCGCCGCCGAGAAGGCGACCCCCGAGGCGGTGAACTTCATGGTCACGCACGGGCGGGGGATCGTGTGCCTGCCGGCGGCGGCCTGGCGCCTCGACGAGCTCGGCATCCCGCAGATGGTGACCGAGACCACCGACGGGCACGAGGCGGCGTTCACGGTCTCGATCGACTATCGGCACGGCACGACCACCGGGACGAGCGCGCAGGACCGGTCCATCACGGCCCTCGCGGTGACCGACCCCGGCGCGAAGGCGCACGACTTCCAGAAGCCCGGCCATGTCTTCCCGCTGAAGGCCCGCGAGGGCGGCGTGCTGGTGCGTGCCGGCCACACGGAGGCGGCCGTCGATCTCGCGACCCTGGCGGGACTCTTCCCCGCGGGGGTGATCTGCGAGGTGATGAACGGAGACGGCTCGATGGCCCGGATGCCCGAGCTCGTCCGCGTGGCGCGCGAGCACGACCTGAACCTGATCTCGATCGCCGACCTGATCGAGTACCGACGCCACCGCGAGACGCTGGTCGAGCGCGTGGCCGAGGCCACGATCCCGACGCCGTACGGCGACTTCCGGTCGTACGCCTACGAGAGCCTCGTCGACGGCCGCACGCACATCGCCCTGGTGCTGGGAGAGATCGGCGACGGCAACGGGGTCCTCACGCGTGTGCACTCCGAGTGCCTGACGGGCGATGTCTTCGACTCGCTGCGCTGTGACTGCGGGCAGCAGCTCGAGGCCGCGATGCAGCTGATCGGGAAGGAGGGCCGCGGTGTCGTCCTGTACGTGCGCGGTCACGAGGGCCGCGCGATCGGGCTCACCCACAAGCTTCGGGCCTACGAACTCCAGGACCAGGGTCGCGACACGGTCGAGGCGAACCTCGACCTCGGCTTCCCGGCCGACCAGCGTGACTACGGCACCGGGGCGCAGGTCCTCGTCGACCTGGGGGTGCGCTCGATGCGGCTCTTGACGAACAACCCCGACAAGCGAGCCGGGCTCGAGGGCTACGGCCTCGCGATCGACGAGCGCGTGCCGCTCCAGGTGGTGCCGACCGCCGAGAACATCGGCTACCTCCGGACCAAGCAGGAGAAGCTCGGCCACCTCTTGGACATGCCGGCCGCACCGGGAGCCGAGGCGTGACCACGTACGTGGGCGTGCACGACGGCGCTGGAAAGCGGATCGCGATCGTCGTCGCGCGCTTCAACGAGATGATCACCGCTCGCCTCGCCGAGGGCGCGAAGGCCGGGCTGGCCGCGCATGGCGTCGCCGAGGACGCGATCGACGTGGCCTGGGTGCCGGGCGCGTTCGAGATCCCGCTCGTGGCCCGACGGATGGCCGCCCAGGGGCGCTACGACGCGGTGGTGTGCCTGGGCGCCGTGATCCGTGGGGACACCGCGCATTTCGATCTCGTCGCGAACGAGGCGGCGCGTGGGATCGCCCAGGTGGCTCGGGACACCGGGGTACCGGTGATCTTCGAGGTGCTCGCCACCGACACCCTGGCACAGGCCGAGGCGCGTGCCGGCGGAGCGCACGGGAACAAGGGGTGGGAGGCCGCGGAGGCCGCCCTCGAGATGGCCTGGCTCCTGGATCGGCTGCCCGGCAAGGAGGAGCGGCGATGATCGTCGACAAGCCCTGGGGCAAGGTGGCGACGTACTCGTTGAACCAGCCGTCGTCGGTGCGCGTGATCACGGTCGAGCCCGACCAGGAGACGAGCGTCCACTACCACCGGATGCGCGACGAGACCTGGGTCGTCCTGGACGTCGGGCTCACGATCGAGATCGGCAACCGCGTGATCGAGGCGCAACCGGGGGAGGAGTTCGTGATCGCGGCCGAGGAGACGCATCGGATCCGCAACACGGGCGCCAAGCGCGGGCGGATCCTCGAGATCGCCTACGGCTACACGACCGAGGACGACACGCAGCGCCTGGAGGACAGCTACGGGCGCTCCCTGGAGCCCGACTGGTGACGGTCGGAGCCGTCGTCGACACCCGTCGCCCCCGTTCCCTATACTCATTGGCTGAAGTGCAAGCACGTGTGTCCACCATGCACCGGGCGTGCCCGGTGCTTTTCATCGATGGAGGTGATGCGGGGTCTCGACCGATCCGCGCATAAACGACCGGATCCGGGCTCCCCAGGTTCGCCTGGTTGGGGCCGACGGCTCGCAGATCGGGGTGGTCGACACCCGCGAGGCGATCCGCCAGGCCCGCGACCTGGATCTGGACCTCGTCGAGGTCGCTCCGCAGGCCAACCCGCCGGTCTGCAGGATCATGGACTACGGCAAGTTCAAGTACGAGCGCGACATCCGCCAGAAGGACGCCCGCAAGAAGCAATCGCGGAGCGGCCTGAAGGAGATCAAGTTCCGGCCCAAGATCGACCCGCACGACTACGCCACGAAGAAGGGCCACGTCGAGCGGTTCCTCAAGGGCGGGAACAAGGTGAAGGTCACGATCATGTTCCGCGGGCGCGAGATGGCGCACACGGAGCTCGGCCGCAAGATCTTGGACCGGCTGGTCGGTGACCTGGGCGAGAAGGTGGTCGTGGAGTCGATGCCCAAGCAGGAGGGCAGGAACATGATCATGGTCGTCTCGCCGAGCAAGAAGTTCATGGAGCAGCTGGCCAAGGACCGCGAGCGCGGTGGCGACGAGCCGGAGGCTCCCGAGCCGGACCTCGAGGTCCCGGCCGAGCCGGAGACGGTCGCCCCGACGGCGGCCGAGCCGGCGGCCGAGCCCGACGAGGTCACGGCCACCGAGGTTGAGGCGGAGCCCGTCGAGTTCCCCGCCGCTGAGAACGAGGGATAAGCGATGCCGAAGATGAAGAGCCACAGCGCCACGACCAAGCGCTTCCGCGTGACGCGCAAGGGCAAGGTGCTGCACGCCAAGGCCACCGGCAACCACATGCTCACGAAGAAGTCCGGCGGCCAGCGTCGCCGCGTCGAGGGCATGTCGGAGGTCACGGCCGAGAAGAAGAAGATCAAGCGACTGCTGGGGAAGGCCTGAGCCATGGCGAGGGTGAAGCGTTCCGTCCACGCCAAGAAGAAGCGCCGCGAGGTGCTCGAGAAAGCCAAGGGCTACCAGGGGAGCCGCCGCAAGCGGTACCGGGTCGCCAAGGAACAGGTCATGCACTCCGGCGTGTACGCCTACCGCGACCGCCGCGACCGCAAGGCCCAGTTCCGGCGACTGTGGATCGCCCGTATCAACGCGGCGTGCCGCCCGCACGGCATCTCGTACTCCCGGTTCATCAACGGGTTGAAGGTGGCCGGCATCGAGGTCGACCGCAAGATCCTCGCCGACCTGGCCGTGCACGACCCCAAGGCGTTCAACGCTCTGGTCGAGCAGGCGAAGGCCGCCCAGCAGGCCGCCTGAACGGCGACCCGAACCGCTGCTCCGAGCCCCTCGCGCACGTACACTTCGCCCATCCGGCGGACGCGTCGCGGGGAGCTCCGTGCTGACATCGCTCAAGAACCCGAAGGTGGCCTCGGCCGCGCGCCTGAAGAAGCGGGCGTTCCGTGATGAGGACCAACGGTTCCTCGTCGAGGGCGCCCAGGCGGTGAGCGAGGCGCTCGACGAGCCGGGCGGGCTGGGGGGGTTGTTCACCACCGACGACCTCGACCCGCTCGCGGTGCGTGCTCGCCAGGCCGGCGTCGAGGTCCACGAGGTGACCGCCGACGTGATGGCCCGGCTCACGTCCACGGTGACCCCCCAGGGGCTGGTCGGCACGGCGGCCTTCCTCGATGTGGGGCTGGGCGAGCTTCCGAACGAGGGCTGTCTCACGATCCTGCACGAGGTGCGCGATCCGGGGAACGCCGGTACGGTGCTGCGCTCGGCCGACGCCGCGGGCGCCGGCGGCGTGGTCTTCACCGCGACGTCCGTCGACGTCTACAACCCGAAGACCGTGCGAGCCGCGGCGGGGTCGCACTTCCACCTGCCGATCGTCCGGGGCGTCGACACGTCCGAGGCGATCGAGGCCGTCCGCGATCGCGGATTCCGCATCCTCGCGATGGCCACCGAGGGCGCGGGCGACCTCTACCGCACCGACCTGTCGGGGCCGGTGGCCTTCCTGTTCGGGAACGAGGCCCACGGGCTCCCGGCGGACGTGGTCGAGCAGGCCGACGGTTCGGTGCGCGTCCCGCAAGCGGGCCGGGCGGAATCGCTCAACCTGGCGGCGGCCGCGACCGTGTGCCTGTTCGAGTGGGCGCGCCGCCGCGCGCACCAGGGAGAGGCGCTCGAGTCGATCATCGCCGCGGCGGCGCACGACATCCGCTCACCGCTCACCGCGATGAAGGGTTTCGGCTACGCGCTCGAGAAGCGGTGGGACCTGATGACCGAGGACCAGCGGGCGATGATGCTGCAGGGGATCGTGCACGACGCCGACCGGATGGACACGGTCCTGCGTCACCTCGTCGACGCGGCGCGGGTCGTAGGCGGGAACCTCGAGCTCTTCCCCGAACAGGTCGACATCGGTGAACTCACGCACACGATCGCCGAGGCGATGCGGCGCGACCCCGATCATCCGCCGATCGAGTACGGGGGGGAGCCGGTCACGGTGTTCGTCGACCCCGCGCGGCTCAAGACGGCGCTCCTCGCGTTCATCGAGTCGTTGGTGTGGTGGGGGCATGAGGGACCGGTGCGGGTCGGTGCCGCGCGTCACGACGGAACCTTCGAGGTCTGGGCCTCGCGGGAGGGCACCGAGCTCGAGGACGACGCCGCCGAGGGCCTCTTCACGCCGCGCCGCCCCGGGGAGGGCGCTGGCAGCAAGATCGGGCTGTTCGTCGCACGGGGGGTCGCGGAGGCACAGGGCGGCCGGACCTGGGGCGAGGTCTCGGACGGCCGGCTGACCTTCCACCTCGAGCTCCCCGACGGCTGAGGGAGGGGCGCACGGGGGCGCTTGCTAGACTCGCCGCCTGATGGACGCCAGCGAGATGCGCCGCACCCTGGAGACCGAACGCGACCGCGGCGTGGCGCGGTTCGAGGCCGCGGCGTCGCTCGACGAGCTGGACGCGACACAGGTCGAGGTGCTGGGGCGAAAGGCGCCGTTCAGCCAGGTCCAGAAGGCGCTCGGTAGCCTCTCGCACGAGGACCGTCGGGACGTCGGGCTCCTCGCGAACGAGGCCCGGGCGGCGCTCACGGCCGCGCTCGAGGCCCGCCGCGAGGTGCTGCACCTCCAGGTCGAGGGCGCGCTCCTCGAGGCGGACCGCGTCGATCTGTCGCTGCCGGGCCGCCGCCCGCCGGCCGGCTCGCTGCACCCCCTCACGATCGTCGAACGAGAGATCGTCGGCGTCTTCACGAGCCTGGGGTTCCGCGTGGCCGAAGGTCCCGAGATCGAGGATGACTGGCACAACTTCCAGGCGCTGAACATCCCGCCCGACCACCCGGCGCGCACGATGAAAGACTCCCTGTACGTCTCGGTGCCCGGACACCCCGAGCTGCTGCTGCGCACCGAGACGAGCGCCGTGCAGATCCGCACGATGCAGTCCCAGCCGCCGCCCGTGTATGTCGTCGCGCCCGGACGAGTGTTCCGGCGCGAGACCCCCGATGCGACGCACTCGCCGGTGTTCCATCAGGTAGAGGGCCTGGCCGTCGACGAGGGCATCACGTTCGCCGACCTGAAGGGCACCCTCGAGGCCGCCGCCAAGGCCCTGTTCGGCGAGCGCCGCCGGGTCCGGCTCGGCCCGGCGTTCTTCCCGTTCGTGGAACCCGGGTGCGAGGTCGGCGTCTCGTGCTTCAAGTGCGACGGCGCCGGATGCCGCGTCTGTGGCAACGGCTGGATCGAGTTGCTCGGCGCCGGCATGGTGCATCCGCAAGTGCTCGAGAACTGCGGCTACGACAGCGAGCGCTACACCGGGTTCGCCTTCGGCATGGGGATCGACCGAGTGGCGCTGCTGAAGTACGCGATCCCCGACATCCGGATGCTGTTCGACGGCGACGTCCGGTTCCTCGCGCAGTTCGAGGGGGTCGCGTGAGGGTCGTCCTGTCGTGGCTCCGGGAGTTCTGCCCGACCGATCTGGACGCCGACGAGCTCGCCGAACTGATCACCCGGCAGGGCGTGAAGGTCGAGGAGGTGCTGCGCCCCTGGGACGGTGTGCGGGGGGTCGTGATCGCCCGCGTGCTCTCGGTGGAGGACCACCCCGACTCGGACAAGCTCTGCGTCGCGACCGTCGACGACGGGACCGGGGAGCAGGTCGTCTGTGCCGGCGTTCGGAACTTCGCGGCGGGCGACCTGGTGCCGTGGGCCAAGCCCGGGGCGCAGGTGCCGGTGCTGCCGGAGCCCTTGGCGCCGAGGAAGCTCCGCGGGGTTATGTCGAACGGGATGCTCTGCTCGCCCCGCGAGCTGGCGGTGGCCGACGTCCACACCGGGATCCTCGTGCTCAACCGTGAGGACGTGCGGGTGGGCGAGGACTTCCGCGCCGCCTTCGGGCTCGACGACGCCGTGCTCGACATCGAGGTCGAGCCGAACCGGCCGGACTTCCTGAGCGTGTTCGGGGTGGCGCGGGAGGTCGCGGCCGCGACGGGCGTGCCGTTGGTGGCCCCCGACCTGACCCTCGAGGAGGCCGGCGAGGCGGCGGCAGACGTCGCCACCGTGCGACTCGAGGCCCTCGACGCGTGTCCGCGGTACCTCGCGCGCGTGATCCGCGGCGTGGACGCCCACGGTGACAGTCCGTTGCGCGTCCAGGCGCGGCTGTCGGCCTCAGGCATGCGGCCCGTGTCGAACGTGGTCGACGCCACGAACTACACGATGCTCGAGCTCGGCCAGCCGCTCCACGGGTTCGACATGGACCTGCTCGCCGGGCCGGGGATCGTCGTGCGGCGCGCCGGCCAGGGCGAGCGGCTCACGACCCTCGACGATGTGGAACGCGAACTGAGCGACGACGACCTGTTGATCTGCGACCTCGAGAAGCCGGTGGCGCTCGGAGGGGTCATGGGCGGGGCGTCCTCGGAGGTCTCAGACGAGACCACGAACGTGCTGCTCGAGAGCGCCTACTTCACGCGCACGGGGGTCCTGCGCACGGCGAGGCGGCTCGACCTGCACAGCGAGGCCTCGCACCGGTTCGAGCGGGGCTCCGACCCGGAGGGCCTCGAGCGTGCCGCGACCCGGTGCGCGAAGCTGATCGTCGAGTGGGCGGGGGGGACGGTGGCCAACGGGGTCGCCGGCGACGGTGAGGCCTCCGTGCGCCGGTGGGTCGCGATGCGGCCCGCCCGAGCGGCGATGCTCCTCGACGACGAGGTCACCGGAAGCGACGCACGCGAGGTGTTCGACCGACTTGGGTTGGCACACCGCGGCGACGATGCGTCGATCGAGGTCGAGGTGCCGGGCTACCGCGTCGATATCGAGCGCGAGGTCGACCTGATCGAGGAGGTCGCCCGGGTCCGTGGGTACGACCGGATCGGCAGCACGGTGCCTTCCGCCGGGCAGGCCGGAGGCGTGCCCGCGTCGTACGCGTTCCGGAATCGTCTCCGCGACGTCTTGGTGCGCGCCGGTCTCCGCGAGGTGAGCTTGCTCTCGTTCGCCTCCGGCGACGACCTCGCGTTCGCCGGCGATCTGGACGCGATCCCGGTCGCGAACCCGCTCCAGGCCGACGAGGGCTACCTGCGAACAGGACTCACGCCCGGGCTCCTGCACGCCGTCGCGCGGAACCAGGCACGGGGGAGCGTGACGACCGCGGTCTTCGAAACCGGGACCGTCTTCAGGATGGGAGACCCCGTGGAGGAGCGTGCCTCGGTCGCGTTCGCCCTCGCGGGCCCGGCGGGTCGCGGATGGGCTGCCGAGCGCCGCGCGTTCGACGTCCTGGACGCCAAGGGGGTCCTCGAGACGGTGATGGGCGAGGCGGGGGTGCCGTCGTGGTCGCTCGGCGATCCGCTCGACCCGCCGTTCCACCCGGGACGGTCCGCGTCGATCCTCGTCGGCGATGCGGTGGCCGGCAGGATCGGCGAGCTGCTGCCGCGGGCCGCGGCGGCCTTCGACATCGAAGGCCGCGTATCGGTCGGCGAGCTCGACGTGGCCGCGCTCCTCGGAGGGACGGGCAAGGAGTTCGTGGTGCGCGACGTTCCCCGGTTCCCGCCGGTCCGGCGCGATCTGGCCTTCGTCGTGCCGGAGGGGACCCCCGCGGGCGAGATCCAGCTCGCGCTCGAGGAGGCCGCCGGCGATATCCTGGGTGACTGCGTCCTGTTCGACGTGTTCCGGGGCGGATCGCTCCCCGAGGGGACGAAGAGCCTCGCGTTCACGCTGGACCTCCGCGCGCCCGACCGTACGCTCACGGGTGAGGAGGCCGACCCGGTCGTCGAGCGGATCGTCGCCCGACTGCGCGACGATCTCGGCGCCGAACTCCGCACCGGTTAGCGCGAGTGGCCCGGCCCCGCCCGTGCGGATAGACTCGCCGCCGTGAAGGACGACTACCTCTCCGTCGACGATCTGAGCCCCGACGAGGTCGGCGATCTCCTCGATCTGGCCGCGAAGATCAAGTCCGATCCGGGCGCCCACGCCGAGAGCCTGCGCGGCCGGTCCGTGGCGCTGATCTTCGAGAAGCCCTCGACTCGGACGCGGGTCTCGTTCGAGGTAGCCGTCGCCGAGCTCGGAGGGCATCCGGTGGTCCTGTCATCGAACGATCTGCAGCTGGGCCGGGGCGAGACGATCGAGGACACCGGCAGGGTGCTCTCGCGGTACCTGGACGCCATCGTCCTGCGAACGTTCGAACAGGAGCGGCTCGAGGTGCTCGCATCGGCGGCGTCGGTGCCCGTCGTCAACTCGCTCTCCGACTTCGAGCACCCGTGCCAGGCACTCGCCGACCTGCTGACCGTGCGCGAGCGGCTCGGTGGGCTCCAGGGACGCGTGCTCACCTACCTCGGCGACGGGAACAACGTGGCGCACTCGCTCCTCCTCGCGGGCGCGAAGACCGGGATGACCGTGCGGGTGGCGACCCCGCCGGGCTTCGAACCGATCCCGCAGGTCGTGCAGCGGGCGACCGAGATCGCCGCCGAGACCGGCTGCGAGATCGTGGTCACCGACGACGCCACGGAGGCGAGCGCGGGGGCCGACGTGCTCTACACGGACGTGTGGGCGAGCATGGGCCAGGAGGCCGAGGCCGATGAGCGCACGCTGATCTTTCCCCTGTACCAGCTGAACCAGGCCCTGGTCGACGTCGCCGCCGACGACGTCGTCGTGCTGCATTGCCTCCCCGCCCATCGCGGACAGGAGATCACCGGCGAAGTGCTGGACGGGCCGCGCTCGGCGGTCTGGGACCAGGCCGAGAACCGCCTGCACACGCAGAAGGCGCTCCTGCTGCGCCTCTTGGGCATCGCCTGAGGCCGCGGCCGTGCCGCGGACGAACGACGAGGTCGCCGAGCTCCTCACCGAGTACGGCGACCTGCTCTCGATCCTCACCACGGATCCCTTCAAGCCACGGGCGTACGAGAAGGCGGCTCGTGCGGTGGGCGGCTACCCGGCCGACCTCGCCGGGATGGACCTGCCGGCGATCCTCGCGATCCCCGCGGTCGGTCGCTCGATCGGTGAGAAGGTCCACGAGTACCTGACCACGGGTTCGATCACCGAACTCGAGGCGCTCCGCGCCCAGATCCCGCCGGGTGTCCGCGAGCTGATGGTCGTCCCCGGGCTCGGGCCGAAGAAGGCGATGGTGCTGTTCGAGGCGCTCGGCGTGTCGTCGGTCGACGAGCTCGCAGCGGCCGTGGCCGAGGACCGCGTCGCCGGGCTGAAGGGGTTCGGCACCAAGACGCAGGAGAACATCGCGCGCGGTCTCGAGCAGCTGGCCTCGTCCGGCGGTCGCGTGCAGGTGAGCGTGGCGCTGGACCTCGCCGAGTCGATGCTCGCCGAGCTCGAGGGGCTCCGGGGGGTGCGCCGAGCCGCCTTCGCCGGGTCGCTGCGACGGATGCAGGAGACGATCGGCGACGTCGACCTGCTCGTGGCGAGCGCGGAGGCGGGGCCGATCATGGACCGGTTCACGACCCTCCCGTCGGTGGCCCGGGTCCTCGCGCACGGCGAGACGAAGTCCTCGGTCGATCACGACGGCCGGGACCCAGGTCGACCTCCGCGTGATCCCACGCGAGGTCTGGGGCGCCGCGATGATCTACTTCACGGGCTCGAAGGGCCACAACGTGCGGATCCGCGAGATGGCCGTCCGCAAGGGCCTCAAGCTGAACGAGTACGGCATCTTCGCGGCGAAGGAGGGCACCCTCTTGGCGGCCGAGACCGAGGAGGACGTCTACGCGCACCTCGGACTCCCGTTCATCCCGCCCACGTTGCGCGAGGACCGGGGCGAGATCGAGGCCGCGCTCGAGGGAACCCTCCCCGACGTCCTCACAGAGCGGCAGCTTCGGGGCGACCTCCACACGCACACGGATCTGACCGACGGCGTGGCCTCCCTGGAGGAGATGGTCGCCGCCGCCGCCGACATGAAGTACGCGTACTACGCGGTCACCGACCACGCGCCGAACCTGTACATGCAGCGGATGACCGATGAGAAGATCCTCGCGCAGCGGGAACGGATCGCGCAGCTGCAGGGTCGCTATCCGAAGATGCGGCTGCTCCACGGAACCGAGCTCAACATCGACCCCGACGGCGGCGTCGACTGGGACGAGGAGTTCCTGGCGGGGTTCGACGTGAACGTGGCCTCCGTGCACTCCCACTTCACCCTGTCGAAGGAGGCGCAGACGCGGCGGGTGATCCGGGCGATCGAGCATCCGTCCGTGCACGTGATCGGCCACCTCACCGGGCGGAGGATCGGGTCGCGCGCGCCGATCGAGCTCGATCTCGAGGCCGTGTTCGCGGCGGCCGCGCGCACCGGGACCGCGCTGGAGATCAACTCGCATCCGGACCGCCTCGACCTCAAGGACGAGCACATCCTGTGGGCGAGGCGGCACGGCGTGCGCTTCGCGGTGTCGACCGATGCCCACTCGACCGTCCACCTCGGGCTCCGGCGCTTCGGCGTGGGGACGGCGCAGCGCGGCTGGCTCACGAAGGACGACGTGATCGACGCGTGGCCACTGCCGAAGCTTCGACGGTTCCTCCGGAAGGGCCGGCCGGCCTGAGCCGACGTCGGCTGCCCCGTGGGTTCTTCGACCGGCCCGCCGTCGACGTCGCGCCCGAGCTCCTCGGGCGGGTGCTCGTGCGCCGCCTGCCCGACGGCTCACGGCTGGCCGGGAGGATCGTCGAGGCCGAGGCGTACGAGCCGGGCGATCCCGCGAGCCACGGGTTCCGCGGTCCGACGCCGCGGAACGCCTCGATGTTCGGGCCTCCGGGCCGGCTCTACGTGTACTTCACCTACGGTCACCACTGGATGATGAACGTGGTCACGCGCCCCGAGGGGAGGGGAGCGCGGTCCTGCTCCGCGCGCTCGAGCCGCTGGAGGGACTCGAGGCGATGGCGGCGGCCCGGGGACGGACGTCGGTCCGCGACCTGTGCTCGGGACCGGGGAAGCTCGCGCAGGCGCTGCTCGTCGATCGCGCCCAGGACGGCGAGGACCTCGTCGGCGG
>CAWFJU010000006.1:0-50467 GCA_963816275.1 uncultured Actinomycetes bacterium | reverse complement strand
GTTGGGCGAGGGCGCCCCCGACGAGCTCCGCACCGCCGTTCGCGACCTGATCGCCGATCAGCCGGCGGAGGCGATCGCCGCGGCCGCCCGGGGGATGGCCGAGCGCCCGGACTCGACGCCCGACCTGGGCGCGATCGACGTCCCGACGTCTCGTGATCACCTCCGATCGGCGACGCGCTGATCCCGCCCGAGGTCACCGCGCCGATGGCCGAGCAGATCCCCGGGGCGCGAACTCGTGACCCTCGAGGGCGCGGGCCACCTGTCGAACCTCGAGGCGGCCGACGCGTTCGAGGCCGCCGCTCCGCGCCGTTCCTGCACCGGTGCGGACTGCGCCGGTCCGACCTGTCGGGCCGCCCGTAGACTGAGCCGCGTGACCACCCCCGCGGCGTTCGCCGCCGAGTACCCGTTCGCGCTGGACGCCTTCCAGCTCGACGCGATCGACGCGCTCGACCGCGGCGGGTCGGTCCTGGTGGCCGCGCCCACCGGCAGCGGGCAAGACCGTCGTCGCCGAGTTCGCGATCGAGCGGGCCCTGATCGCGAAGGGGGAAGGCTTCTACACGACGCCGCTGAAGGCGCTCTCGAACCAGAAGTTCGGCGACCTCGTGGCGGCACGGCGCCCGCGAACGTCGGCCTGCTCACCGGCGACAACACGATCAACGGCGAGGCGCCCGTCGTCGTGATGACCACCGAGGTGCTGCGCAACATGCTCTACGAGCGGAGCGACACGCTCGACCGGCCTGATCAGCGTCGTGATGGACGAGGTCCACTACCTCCAGGACCCGTACCGCGGCGCGGTCTGGGAGGAGGTGCTGATCCACCTGCCCTCGTCGGTGAGCGTGGTGTGCCTGTCGGCCACGATCTCCAACGCCGAGGAGTTCGGCGAATGGATCGGGACGCTCCGGGGCAGACGCGGGTCGTGATCGAGGAGCGCCGTCCGGTGCCGCTGGAGCACCACTACCTGGTCGGCCGCCGGCTGCATCCGATGCACGTCGAGCAGGACGGCATCCTGCTGCCGAACCCGTACGTCGTCTCGCTCGACCAGCAAGAGCTCAGGTACGAAGACCTACTACCGGCGGGGGAGCGGGCGCCGCAGCACCACCAGAGCTCGCGGCCGCGGGAGGGCCACCGCCGCGTCTACGTGCCGCGGCGCGAGGAGGTCGTCGAGGTCCTCGCCGACGCAGGGCATGCTCCCGGCGATCTACTTCGTGTTCAGCCGGGCCGGCTGCGACAAGAGCGTGCGGTGGCTGCGCGAGTCGGGGGTGCGCCTCACGACCCGCGAGGAGGCCGACCACATCCGCGAGCGCGCCGAGACGCGCGCCGCGTGGATCGACGAGGAGGACCTCGTCACGCTGGGGTTCTTCGACTTCCTCGACGGGCTGACCGCGGGGATCGCCGCGCACCACGCCGGGATGCTGCCGGCGTTCAAGGAGACGGTCGAGGAGCTGTTCGAGGCCGGGCCTCGTGAAGGTGGTGTTCGCCACCGAGACGCTCTCGCTCGGGATCAACATGCCCGCGAAGACCGTCGTGATCGAGGACCTCTGGAAGTTCCAGGGGGAGCGGCACGAGATCCTCACGCCGGGGGAGTACACGCAGCTCACCGGGCGGGCCGGGCGGCGCGGGATCGACGAGCTCGGCCACGCGGTGGTGCGTCTACCAGCGGCAGGTGCCGTTCGAGCGGGTGGCCGGCGCTCGCCGCCACGCGCACGTACGACCTCACCTCGTCGTTCCGGCCCTCGTACAACATGGCCGTGAACCTGGTGCGCAACTACACGCGCGAGCAGGCGCACCAGCTGCTGAACTCCTCGTTCGCGCAGTTCCTCGCCGACCGCGGGGTCGTGGCGCTCGAGCGGACCCGCGCAGCCAGGACCTCGAGGCCCTGGAGGGCTACCGCACGAACATGGTGTGCCATCTCGGCGACTTCGCGGAGTACTGGGGGCTGCGCGCGAAGGCCCGGCAGTCTGCGGGAGGAGGACCGCCGGGGCCGGGAGCGGTCGCGGGCGGACGCGGTCCGCGAGGCCGTCGCCGCCGCTGCGGCCCGGCGAGGTGATCCACGTCCCGCAGGCCAAGCGCCGTGGGCTCGCCGTGGTCGTGTCGTCCCGCGACGGCAAGCCCACCGTGCTGTCGCAGGACCGGACGTTCTTCCGGCTCTCGGCGAAGGACTTCGACGAGCCGCCGGCCGTGCTCACGCGGATCGCGCTGCCGCGGTCGGCGGAGTCAGCGCGGAGCGCCCGGTACCGGCGCGACGTCGCCGCCAAGCTCGTCTCCCTCCACGTGAAGCCGCCGAGGCCGCTCGGGGCCACGCGTCGACCCGAAGGTCGAGCGCGAGGCGGCACGCTCGAGGAGCGGCGCCGCGCCGCACCCGTGCCACGCGCTGTCCCGAGCGCGCGAAGCACGAGCGGTGGGCGGAGCGGGCCGACGCGCTCGAGCAGCAGCTCCCGGGCGTCGAGCGCCGGATCCGGGTGCGCACCGAGACCCTCGCCCGCCAGTTCGACCGCGTCCTGGCGGTGCTCGAGGAGCTCGGCTACGTCGAGGGCTGGGCGATCACCGACAAGGGCCGGACGCTTCGCCCGGATCTACGGCGAAGGCGACCTCCTCGTGGGCGAGGCGCTCGGGGCGGGCCTCCTCGACGGCCTCTCGCCGAGCGAGGTGGCCGCGCTGCTCTCCACGGTCGTCTACGAGGCACGCGAGCGCGTCCCGCTGGCGGGCGAGATGCCGACCGCCGGCACGGAGGAGCGGTACGAGCGGCTCCAGCGGCTCTGGCGGACGGTCCGACGGACCGAGGACGAGCACCAGGTCCAGCTCTGCCGCGAGCTCGAACCGGGGTTCGCGACCCCGATCTTCCACTGGGCCGAGGGCGAGCCGCTCGAGGACGTGCTGGCGGAGACCGAGATGGCGCCCGGGGACTTCGTCCGCAACTGCAAGCAGCTGCTCGACCTCCTGCGCCAGATCGAGGAGGTCGCGCCGCCCGAGACCGCCGCGCTCGTGCGCGCGGCGCGCCTCGGCCGTGCTTCCGCGGCGTCGTCGCCTACACGGGCGTCTGACGGTGGCTACCATGCCTAGCCCGATGACCAGCCCGTTCGGAGCCCTCGCCGTGATCGCCGACCCCCACGCGGCGGCGCGGCCGCGTGGGCGGCGAGCTGCCCGCGCTCGAGCGGGCGCTCGCCGGCCGACGGCTCGACTTCGCCCTCGAGGTCACGCGCGCCCCGGGGGACGCGACGCGCCTCGCGCGCCGAGGCGCTCGAGGACGGGCGGCGGTTCCTCGTGGCCGTGGGCGACGACGGACCGTCCAGGACGTCGTGAACGGCATGTTCGACGACGGCGCGCCGATCGTGGAGCGAGCCCGTGCTCGGGCGTGGTCGCGGCGACGTCGGGCTGCGACCTCGTCCGGAGCTTCGGACTGCCCGACGACACCGACGGCGGCTGCCGCGCACCTCGCGGGCGCGAACACCTACCCCTTCGACGTGATGAAGATCGCCTACGTCGGACCGGCGGAGAGCAGCGGACGCGCTACGCGGCGAACGTGGCCGAGGTCGGCCTCGGCGCGGCGGTCGCCCGCGCGACGGCTCGGCTCCCGCGCGCGTCTCGGGCAACGCGCGCCGGTTCCTCGGGTTCTGGGGCGCCTACGTGAGGAGCCGGGCCGGCGTCCGTCAAGGTCGGATGCCGACACGAAGACCTGCGAGGGACGAGCGTTCAACGTGATCGTCGGCAACGCGCAGTTCACGGCGGCGGGCTGCGGATGTCGCCGCGATCGTTCCCGGGCGACGGCGTGCTCGACGCGCTCGTGTTCAGCGGACCGCGGTCCGACGCGTACCGGATGCTGCCCGCGATCTTCCGGCACGGCGACCACATCCCCGACCCGAACATCCACGGAGCTCCGCGCGAAGATCCGCGTGCGCCGTGGATGCCGACCGCCCGCTGCCGATCGTGGCCGACGGCGAGGTACTCGGCACGACCCCGGCCACCTTCCAGGTGGTGCCCCAACGGATCCTGCTGAAGCTATGAACGCCCGGCATGCGCGACCGGCTGCGCTCGCGTGCCGCGCGGGAAGCGGCGCGCGCAGGGCTTCGGCGCCCTGGTCGTGGCGCCGTCGCCGGACCTCGTCGTACCTCACCGGCTACGACCCGATGCCGCTCGAACGGCCGACGCTGCTGGTGCTGCGCCCGGATCGCGACCCGGTCGATGCTCGTGCCCGAGCTCGAGCGCCCGCTGGCCGCCGCGTCGCCCGCCGGCGATCTGATCGAGCTCGTCGGCTGGCCCGACGGCGTCGACCCGTACGCCGCGGCGGCGCGGCTGCTGCCGGCCGAGGGACGGTCGCGGTGGGGGACCGGCTCGTGGGCCGCCCACCTGCTCGGCCTGCAGGCCGCGTCGCCGGCGCTCGACGTTCGCGCCGGCCTCGCCCGTGATCGGCCGCCTGCGGGCGGTCAAGGACGCGGACGAGCTCGCGGCGCTCCGCCGGGCCGGCCGCGCGGCCGACGAGACCTTCCGCCAGATCTGTGGCGATGACGTTCCTCGGGCGGCGCGAGGAGGAGGTCGCGGCCGACCTCGCGCGACCTGCTCGTGCGCAACGGCCACGCGCGCGCCGACTTCACGATCGTGGCGAGCGGCCCGAACGCGGCCTCGCCGCACCACGAGCCCGGCGGGCCGCACGATCGCTGCCGCGCGACGCGGTGGTGCTGGACTTCGGCGGCGAGCTCGGCGGCTACTACTCGCGACACCACGCGCACGGTCGTCGTGGGGGAGCCGCCCGACGGGGTTCGAGGAGGTCTACGAGATCGTGCAGGAGGCGCCAGGACGCGGCCGTCCGACGCGGTGCGTCCGGGCGTCGAGGCGCAGGAGGTCGACCGCGCCGCCCGCCGGATCATCGACGAGGCGGGCTACGGCGAGCGGTTCATCCACCGGACCGGCCACGGGATCGGCCTGGAGGTCCACGAGCCCCCGTACCTCGTCGAGGGCAACGACTGGGTCCTCGCAGGCCGGCACGACGTTCTCGTCGAGCCGGGGATCTACCTCGAGGGCCGGTTCGGGGTGCGGATCGAGGACATCGTGGCGGTCACGGCCGACGGGGTGGAGCGCCTGAACCGCTCGACCCGCGACCTGCAGGTCGTCGATTGAGCCCGGCTAGTCGCGGGGGCGGACCTTCGTGCCCTCGGCGGTGTCCATGACCTCGAGGCCCATCGCGGCGAGCTCGTCGCGGATCCGGTCGCTCGTGGCGTAGTCCTTGCCGGCCCGGGCGGCGTCGCGCTCGGCCATCAGCGCCTCCATCTCGGCGGTCGGGGCCCAGCCGCTCGTGGCCTCGCGCTCGAGGTCGAGCCCGAGCACGTGGTCCCACGAGGCGAGGAGCGCGTACTTCTCGCCCGGCGGCACGTCGGCAGCGCGGTCCAGCTCGTTCACGACGACGACCGCCGTCGGGAGGTCGAGATCGCTCGCCGACCGCCTCGCGGAACCGGGCGTCGAACTCGAGGGCGGCGGACCCCGAGGTCTGGTGCGGCCGGCGCCCACTCGGCCATGTGCCGCCGGAGCTGCTTCACCCGGCGGTCGGCGTCCTCCATCGCCTCCCACGTGAAGTCCATCTCGCTTCGGTAGCGGGTCTGGAACGTGAACCATCGGAACGACAGCGGGTCGATGCCCCGCTCCTCGAGCTCGTGGACGCGCACGACGTTCCCGGTGGACTTCGCGATCTTCTGCCCGGCGAGCCGGAGGTGGCCCCCGTGCACCCAGACGTTGACCACCTGGTGGCCGACCGCACCCTCGCTCTGCGCGATCTCGTCCTCGTGATGGGGGAACCGGAGGTCGGTGCCGCCGGTGTGGATGTCGAAGCGCTCGCCAAGGTACTTCATCGACATCGCCGAGCACTCCACGTGCCACCCGGGGAAGCCCTCGCCCCACGGCGAGTCCCACTTCATCACCCGGCCCGGCCCCGCGGCCTTCCACAGGGCGAAGTCGGCCGGGGTGCGCTTGCGGCTGTCGGTCTCGAGGTCCCGGTGGCCCTCGCGGAGGTTGTCCAGCGAGTTCCCGCTGAGCTTCCCGTAACCCGGGAACGAGGTGACGTCGTAGTACACGCTCCCGGTGTCCACGACGTAGGCGTGGCCGCGCTCGACCAGGGTCTCGGTGAGCGCGATCATCTCGGCGACGTGGTCGGTGGCCTTCGGGTACCGGTCGGCAGGCCGGATCCCGAGTGCGGCCGCGTCGTCGAACACCGACTGGGTGTACTTCTCGGCGATCTCGGCGGGGGAGAGGCCCTCGTCCTCCATCGCGAGCAACATCTTGTCGATCGCCTCGGGGCTCGACTCGTCCGTCATGTGACCGACGTCGGTGATGTTCATCACCTGGGTCACGCGGAGCCCCTCGAAGTCGAGGGCCCGCCGGATCAGATCCGCGAGCAGGAAGGTGCGGAGGTTCCCGAGGTGCATGTACCGATACACGGTGGGGCCGCACGTGTACATCGTCACGTGGCCCGGTTCGACCGGGACGACCTCCTCCAGGGCGCGTGTGAGCGAGTTGTAGAGCCGCATCAGGCGGTCAGGATACCCCGCTGCCGTCCCGAGCCCCGATCGCCGAGGCACGCCCACCGCCTCGCTCCGAGGGCGCGGGGTTCAGGTGCGCAGCGGGCGGCCCTCGAACGGGATCGAGAGGGCGATCGTCGTGCTGGTCGCGACGCCCGCCTTCTCCCTGAGCCGGCGGATCAGCTCCTCGAGCTCGCCGGTCGTGCGCGTGCGCACCTTCAGCACGTAGCTGGCCTCGCCGGCCACGCTGTAGCAGTCCTCGACCTCCGGGAAGTCGGCGACGCGATCGGGAAGGTCGTCGGGCTGAGACGGGTCGAACGGCCGCACCTGGATCAGCGACGTCACCACGAGGCCGAGCGCCTCGGGGTCGACCACCGCTCGGTAGCCGCGGATCACGCCCTGGTCTTCGAGCTTGCGGACCCGGTCGTGGACGGCCGAGGCGGACAGGCCGACCCGCGCGGCGACGTCGGCGTAGGTGGCGCGCGCGTCGTCCTGCAGCGCGGCGATGATGTCGCGGTCGCGGGCGTCCAACACGCCGACATCATAGGGGGATGCCTCCGGGGGAGGGATGACGCCCCGGACGGCCGATTGCCTCCCTCTCAGAGCCGCGGTACAACCTCCCGAGCGCGGCCAACCTCCTCCCGGCCGTCCGACCGAGGAGGCCGCTCGATGCCCGACCGCACCGCACCGTCGCCCCACCGGCCCGGGGAGGGCCCCGTCGCGCACGTCAACCTTCATCGGGCCGCGAGCGGGAAGGTGCGATGGATCGCCTCCCTGGCGCCCGAGGCCGACGCCGCCTACGCGGCGCACGTCGCCGACGTCGTGCCCGCGATCGAGCGGCGCCTCGCGCCCGGGGTGGTCGCGGATCGCGCGAGTGCCCGGGGCGCCGTCGTCCGGCTCGCTCCCTGGCGGCCCGCCCGCCGCCGCTGGACCAGCGTCGCCATGCGTGGGCTCTGCGGTCCCGTCCGGGCCCTGGTCGTCGCCGACGTGCAGGACTGCTTCGCCTCGATCGGGCCGTGCGCCGTGGCGCGAGCCCTCGCGGAGGCCGGAGCGCCATCGGCGTCGATCGAACGGGTGGTCCACCACCTCCGAGCGTTCAACGACGCGGGCGTCCGGGGGCTGCCGATCGGGCCGGCCGCGTCCGCCCCGCTCGGGAACGTGGTCCTCGCGCGGCTCGACGACTCCCTCGGTCGGCGGGGTGTTCCACATCTCCGATGGGTCGACGACATCCTGGCGTTCGCGCCGTCCCAGCGGGGGGCCGGACGCTGCCTGGACGACCTCCACCGCGCGGCGGCCGGGTTAGGACTCCGGCTGCACGAGGGCAAGACCCGGATCGTGGTCGACCCGGCCGAGGCGCGGGCGCTCGTGGGCGGGTGGAACTCGCCCGGGTCGGGCGCGGGCGTGGCATGATGCGGCCGGATTGAGGACCCTCTACCGCGCCGCTCGCGTTCACACCCTGTCACACCCCGCGATGGGGGAGTGGCTCCTCGTTGACGACCGCCACGTCCAGCGCGTCGGCACCGGCGATCCACCGGCCTCGGATCGGACGATCGACCTTCCCGGCGCGACGATCGTGCCCGGGTTCATCGACAGCCACGTGCACCTGACGAGCACCGGTCTCTCGGCCGCCGACGCCCAGGTCGCGGGGACGCGGTCCGCAGAGGAGCTCCTCGCCCTCGCCGTCGCCCGGGCAAGGGAGGAGGGGAGCGGCCTCGTGCTGCTTCAGGGGTTCGACGAGAGCCGTTGGGAGGCACCGCGCTTCCCGACGCTCGCCGAGCTCGACGCCGTGACCGAACGGCCGCTGGTGATCCGCCGTACCGACTTCCACCTCGCGCTCGCGAACTCGACGGCGCTCCGCGACGCGGACGTCTGGGAGGAACCGGGCACGCTCCGCGACGAGCGGGGCGAACCCGACGGCCGCGTGACCCAGGAGGCGATGCAGCGGCTCGCCCGCTGGACCCGGGCGACGCTCTCCGATCACGAGATCCAGGAGCTCCAGCTGATGGCCGCGGCGATCGCGGCGTCCAGGGGCGTGACCACGGTGCACGAGATGTCGATGCCGATCGAGGCGGGGGACCGGGACCTCACGGTCTTCCTGGCCCAGCGGTCCCGGCTCCCGGTCGACGCCGTGCCGATCGTCGCGACCACGGATATCCCCCGCGTGATCGACCTCGGCCTCGGCGCGATCGGCGGCGATCTGCCCGTCGACGGATCGATCGGTGCACGGACGGCGGCGCTGACGGGCCCGTATGCGGACGGTTCGGGACACGGTACGGCGTACTTCTCCGACGACGAGCTCGTGAGCTTCTTCCACGGAGGGCACGCCGCCGGGCTGCAGGTGGGGGTCCATGCGATCGGGGACCGGGCGATCGATCAGGTCCTCACCGCGTGGGAGCGCGTCTACCAGGCGCTCGATTCCCGACAGCGACGGCACTTCCGGGCTCGCCGCCACCGCGTCGAGCACTTCGAGATGGCCGCCGAACCGGCGGTGGAGCGAGCCGCGATGCTCGGGTTGGCCGTCTCCGTCCAGCCGGTCTTCGACGCCTGGTGGGGAGGCCCCGGCGGCCTGTACGAGGTGGGGGTCGGTCCCGACCGCGCCGCCGGGATGAACCCGATCCGGACGATGATCGAGCGGGGGATCGAGGTCGGCGCCGGATCCGACGCGCCCATCACCCCCTTGGATCCGCTGCTCGCGGTGGCGGCGCTCGAGGCGCACCACGACCGGCGGCAACGGCTGTCCCGTGCGGAGGCGATCCGCCTCCACACGATCGGGAGCGCTCGACTCGCGCACCAGGAGGAGAAGAAGGGCGCGCTCGAGCCCGGCATGCATGCCGACTTCATCGCCTATGACACGGACCCGTTCGAGGCGCCGGACCTCGCGCCGGTGTCGCCGATCCTCACGGTCTCGCTCGGACGCGAGGTGTTCGCGGCCTGACGGGAGCGGGTCCTGTCGCTCTTCTTCGTCGTCTCGGCTTGACCACCCGGCCACGCCGGCGCTACCGTCGTATCGCGTCACCGCCTCGGCGGGGACGCAGCGAGGACCCAAGAGGCGGAGTAGAGAACGTGGCGCCCCGGCGTCACGGCCCCAAACGTCCCTTGGGTCCTCATCTATGTCCGCGTCGACGCAACCCGACGACGACCCGGCGATCCGGGAATGCCTCGGCCGCCCCGGGCGTTCTCCGCTGCGACCGTTGCATCCGCGCGATGCGGCAGTACAATCCGCGCGCGACGGAGGGGGTCCCCACCGCTCCGGCCACGGGAGGGAAGACTGATGACCGACATCACCGACGAGACCGACGATCCGGTCGAGGAGGAGGAGGGACTCGCCGCGGACGACCTCGACGAGGCCGAGCCCAGCGAGGCCGAGCTCGCCGACGCCACCGTCCCGCCGGACCCGGCCGCCGCGGCGAGCGGCACCGAGGTCGAGTCGATCCAGGAACTGCTGGTCAAGCAGGAGGCCGCCGAGGAGGAGGAGCCCGACGAAGAGGAGGAGGTCGTCATCGCCCTCACGCGCGAGGAACGGCTTGCCGAGCCCGCTGACTCCCGCGTCGTCCCGATCCAGGAGACCGAGTTCACCTGCACGAACTGCTTCCTCGTGAAGCACCGCAGCCAGCTGGCGGACAAGAAGAAGATGCGGTGCCGGGACTGCGCCTGACGGCGCGACCCGGCCTCCCGCTCGCGGCCCTGATCGCCTTCGCGGCGGGCCTCGCTCTCTCACTCACGTTCCCTCCAGCGAGCCTGTGGCCACTCGCCTTCGTCGCGATCGCCCCCCTCCTCTGGCTCCTGGATCGGTCAGGTCCGTGGCGCGGGGCGCTCCTGGGCTTCGTGTTCGGCCTCGGTTGCTACGGCGCCACGATCTACTGGATCTGGCGCTTCGGGGAGCTCGCCTGGGTCTCCCTGACGATCGTGATGGCGGTCTCGCTCGCGCTGTTCGGCGGGTTGTATCCCTCGATCCGCCGGCCCGGGCGTCCGCTGGTCTCCGCGTTCGCGGCGGCCGCCCTCTGGACGCTCCTCGACTGGCTCCGCGGGCTCTGGCCCCTCGGCGGGTTCACCTGGGGGAGCGTCGGCATCAGCCAGGTCGACAACCGCCTGACCGTCACGCTCGCGACCGTCGCCGGGGTCTTCGGCGTGACGTTCGCCGTCGTGGCCGTGAACGGGCTCCTGATCACCGCGCTCGGTGCCAGAGGGCGGTGGGCTCGGTTCGTGCCGCTGGGCCTCGCCGCCCTCCTCGTCGTCGGCCCGGTCGTGATCCCGTTCGCCACCGCCACGGGCCACGAGGTGGACGTGGCGACGATCCAGGTCGACGTGCGCACCGCCGCCGGGGCCTCGGCCGCCGGCGAGGACCGGGGGGTCGCGGACCTCAACATCGCCGCCCACCGATCCCTCGGCGACGAGCCGCCCCCCGACCTCATCGTCTGGGGCGAAGGCGCGCTCGACCCCGCGGCCGCGGCCGATCCCGCCGTGATGGACCGGGTGCGCGGCGCGATCGCCGCGGTGGGCGTCCCGACGCTCGTCGGGGCGGTCACCGACGACGGGGATGGCTTCCAGCGCACGGACGCCCTGCTGTTCGACGGCGAGGGCGCGTTGATCGGGCGCTACGACAAGGTGCACCTCGTGCCGTTCGGGGAGTTCGTGCCCTTCCGAGGACGCCTGTCGTGGATCAAGGCGATCGAGCAGGTGCCGATCGACCGGGCGCCGGGGGAGGAGGTCCACACGCTCGAGGCGCCGGGGCTGCAGGCGTTCGGCACACCGATCTGCTTCGAGAACAGCTTCCCGGAGCTGCCGCGGGCCTTCGTCCGTGCCGGCGCTCGATACCTGATCGTGCCGGTCAACAACGCGTCCTACGGGTTCACGGCGGCCTCCGAGCAGCACCAGCAGATGAGCCAGATGCGGGCGATCGAGACCGGACGCTGGATCGTCGACGCCGCGGTCTCGGGGATCAGCGCCTTCGTCGACCCCTCCGGCCGCGTCGTCGCGTCGGCGGGCCTGTTCGAACCGGCTATCCTCCGGGGCACCATCCGGTCCTCCGACGAGCGCACGTGGTACGTCCGGCTGGGGGACTGGCTCCCCTGGCTCTGCCTCGCGACGGTGGCGCTCCTGTTCGTGATGCCGCGGCGCCGCCGCAGGGTCCGGGAGGCGCCGGCTCCGCTCGCCGAGAGGCACTGCACGCTGGTGATCTTGCCGACCTACGACGAGGCGGCGACGATCGACCAGGTGCTGGACGGCGTGCTGGGCGCCCCGCAGCGGGTGGACGTGGTGGTCGTCGACGACTCGTCGCCCGACGGTACGGCCGGCATCGTCCGGGCTCGGGCCGCGGACGAACCTCGGATCCGCCTGATCGAGCGTCCCGCGAAGTCCGGCCTCGCGAGCGCCTACCTCGAGGGATTCCGCCTCGGTCTCCAGGAGGGCTACGACCTCATCGTGGAGATGGATTCCGATCTCTCGCACGATCCGGCGGAGCTGCCGGCGATCCTGGACGACGCCGCCGGAGGGCACGATCTGACGATCGGGAGCCGGTACGTGCCAGGGGGCTCCGTCTCGAACTGGAGCCGCTCCCGGCTCGCGCTCTCGCGGGCCGGGAACCGGTACGTCAGGTTCATGCTCGGCCTCCCGATCCGCGACGCGACGAGCGGCTACCGGGCCTACCGGCGCGACCTCCTCGCCGAGCTGGTCCGCCAGCCCTTCCATTCCGACGGGTACGGGTTCCAGGTGGAGCTCGTGCTGCGCGCCTGGACCCTCGGGTTCGACGTGGGCGAATCGCCGATCACGTTCCGCGAGCGCGCCCACGGCCATTCCAAGATCTCGCGCGGCATCGTCGTCGAGGCCCTGTGGCTCGTCACCGTGTGGGGATTGAAGGCCCGGCTCCGCGGCTCCCCCGTGTGACGGGCCATCGCCGATAATGGACATTATGTCACCTCACCCGAAACAGTTCGCCCCTCTCCCCGAGGCGCGACGGGGGCCTCCTGCCCGTGCGGGTGTCCTCCCTCGGCCAGCTCTCGGAGTCAGCCGGCGCACGGAGCGCCCTCAGCGGCGGTACGGTGTGCGTATGACGGAGCAAGGCGACGCGAGGTCCGGGCTCGACTTGGGCCCGACCGACGACGAGGACGACGGAGGCGAGGCCCTAGAGTCGTTCCTCCTCGGCCGTGAGCACGCCGCGTCTGAGAGCGAGCAGGTCACCGCGGGCGGGCAACGACGCGGCCCCACCCTCGACGACCGCCTCGCCCGGGAGCAGCGACAACTCGACCCCACTTCCTCAGACGTCCCGCTCCTCACGGAGCCGGACGGGCCTGACCACGAGGCCGCGTTGGTCGCCGACGATCTCCGCGAGTCCGCCGCCCAGGGCGACGGACTCTCGGCCGAGGAGTCGGCGGTCCACGTCCGAGACGACGCCCCGGGGTGGACCGACCATCCCGACGACTACGTCGAGCCGGGACCGGGCTGACCCGACGGAGATCGGTCGGACCCCGTCCTACCAGCGCAGCTTCAGGTGCCGGGCAGCCTTCGCCTCGTCGAGGCGGCGGACGGGCGTGGACACCGGCGCGTCGTGCAGGAGATCCGGCTCGCTCGCGGCTTCGGCGACCGCCTGCGCCAACGCCGCCGCGAACGCCTCGAGCGTCTCCTTCGTCTCCGTCTCGGTGGGCTCCATCATCATCGCCTCGTCCACGACGAGCGGGAAGTAGACCGTGGACGGGTGGAAGCCCAGGTCGATCAGCCGCTTCGCGAGGTCCATCGCGCGGATCCCGGTGGCCCTCTCGAGCGGGGTGGCCGTCGCGACGAACTCGTGCATCGGCCGGCCGTCGGGGAACGCGAGCGGGGTCTCCTCGGGGAGGAGGGTCGCGAGGTAGTTCGCGTTCAGGACCGCACGCTCGGCGACCTCTTCGAGCCCATCCGAGCCGTGCAGGAACACGTACAGGTACGCCCGAACGAGCACCCCCACGTTCCCGTGGAAGCCGTGCATCCGGCCGATCGTCGACGGGGCGTCCGTGTCGAGCCGATACGCCCCGGTCGCTTCGTCGACCTCGACGCGCGGCACCGGGAGGAACGGCACCAGTCCCTCGACCACGCCGACCGGCCCCGCTCCCGGTCCCCCACCGCCGTGGGGCGTCGCGAACGTCTTGTGGGTGTTGATGTGCACGATGTCGAAACCCATGTCGCCGGGCCGGCACTTGCCGAGGATCGCGTTCAGGTTCGCCCCGTCGTAGTACACGAGCCCTCCGACGTCGTGCACCACGTTCGTGATCTCCTCGATCCG
This sequence comes from uncultured Actinomycetes bacterium, assembly GCA_963816275.1. Taxonomy (GTDB): domain Bacteria; phylum Actinomycetota; class UBA4738; order UBA4738; family HRBIN12; genus JAOUEA01. Next base: position 36,712 of record CAWFJU010000006.1, on the reverse strand, counting down.
CTCCTCGAACAGCCCGAGGGTGTTCGGGTTCGTGAGCATGAGGCCGGCGACCTCGTCGTCGACGAGCGACCGCAGCGCCTCGACGTCGACGAGCCCGCGCTCGTCCGCGGGCACGCTCACCGCCCGGTAGCCGCCCAGGCGCACGCTGGCCGGGTTCGTGCCGTGCGCGGCGTCGGGGATCAGGACCGTCGAGCGCTGGCGCCCCGTCGACTCGTGGTACGCCCGCATGATCAGCAGCCCGGTGAGCTCGCCGCAGGCGCCGGCGGGCGGCTGCAGGGTCGCGCGAGCCATCCCCGTGACCTCGCACAGGGCCTGCTCGAGGCGCCACAGCAGCTCGAGGGCTCCCTGGGTCGTGGCGTCGGGTTGGAGCGGGTGGACCCTCGAGAAGCCCGGCCAGGCGGCCGCGGCCTCGGCGGACTTGGGGTTGTACTTCATGCTGCAGGACCCGAGGGGGTAGAAGCCGGTGTCGACGCCGTAGTTCATCTGCGACAGGCGTGTGTAGTGACGCACGAGGTCGCTCTCCCCCACCTCGGGCAGCCCGGGCGGCGCCGTGCGTGCGAACGCCGCCGGGATGTCCACCGGGTCGACGTCGAGCGCCGCGAAGCTGAACGCGCGGCGTCCCGGACGCGAGCGCTCCGCGATCGTCCCCTCCCCCGGCGGACCCTGACGCCGTACCGGCGCTCCGACGTCCATCAGGCGATCGCCTCCTCGACGGCCGCCACGAGCCGGTCGATCTCTCCGCGGTCGCGGCGCTCGGTAAGGGCGACGAGCAGCCCGCGGCCGTCGCCGCCCGCGACCGGGACCCCGGCGAGCACCCCGTTCTCGATCGCCGCGTCCCGCACCTCGACCGCCGGGCGCGGGAGCCGGATCGCGAACTCCTTGAAGAAGGGGACGCCGGGGACGAGCGGCTCGACCCCCGGGATCGCCGTGAGCCGGTCGAAGGCGTAGCGGGCCTTCGCCGCGCACTGGCGCCCGAGCTCAGCCAAGCCCTCGGGCCCGAGCCAGGCGAGGTAGATCGTGGCGGCCAGGGCCATCAGGGTCTGGTTCGTGCAGATGTTCGAGGTGGCCTTCTCCCGCCGGATGTGCTGTTCGCGCGCCTGCAGCGTGAGCACGTAGCCGGTGCGGCCATCGACGTCGGTGGTCTCGCCGACGATCCGCCCCGGCATCCGGCGGACGTCGGTCAACCGCGCCGCGATCAAGCCCAGGTAGGGGCCGCCGAAGTTCAGGTGGTTGCCGAGGGATTGCCCCTCGGCAACGGCGATGTCCGCACCCAGGTCGCCCGGCGGGGCGAGCACCCCGAGCGAGAGCGGGTCGAAGATCTGGATCATCCGCGCACCGCCGGCGTGCGCCGTCTCGGCGAACGCCGCGACGTCCTCGAGCGCCCCCAGGTAGTTCGGGTGCTGCACGATCACGGCCGCGACGTCGTCGGTCACCTCGGGGGCGCCGCCACGTCCGCCATCGGTCGCGAACGTCTCGGGCGCGTACCCGGCCCCTCGCCCGTACGTCACGAGCGTCTCGACGAAGCGCGGATCCACGGCGCCGCTCACGAGGACCCGGCTTCGCGCACCCGCGCGCGCCATGTTCACGGCCTCCACGAGCGAGGTCGCGCCGTCGTACAGCGACGCGTTCGAGACCTCCATGCCGGTCAGCTCGCAGATCATCGATTGGAACTCGAACAGGACCTGGAGCGCGCCCTGCGATAGCTCCGGCTGGTACGGCGTGTACGACGTGTAGAACTCCGAGCGGCCCGCGAGCGCCCACACGACGCTCGGGACGTAGTGGTCGTAGGCACCGGCTCCGGCGAAGCAGACGAGCTCGTCGGCGTGGCGGTTCCCCGCGGCGAGTCGGCGGAGGTCGGCCATGATCTCCATCTCGGAGACGCCCTCGGGGAGCTCGAGATCGCGGTCGAGCCTGACCGAGTCCGGGATCTGTGCGAAGAGGGCGGCGAGGGAGGGAACGCCGATCCCCGCGAGCATCTCGCGGACGTCCTCATCGGTGTGCGGCGCGAACCTCACGTCCGGAAGTCTACGGACGCGCCGCGCTCCGCGCGCGCGTCAACCCGACGCATCCTCGAGGCCGTACTTCGTCACCAGGGAGAGATAGTCGCGCTGGTAGAAGATCTTGCAGGTGATCTCCGGGTAGCGCTCCCGCAGGCGCCGGACCTTGCGGTTCTTCTTCGTCACGAGCTTCTGGTTCAGCGTCGTGATCTCGATGTAGAGATCGAACTCGGGGAGGTAGAAGTCGGGCGTGAACCGCTGCGTGACCTTGCCCTCGCGATCCCACTCGATGTCGAACGAGGTGGGCTCGTACGCCCAGTCGATCGCATAGAAGTCCAGCAGCCGCGCGAACTGACGCTCGGAGGCGTGCGCGAAGCGGATCGTGTCGCTCTTGAGGAGGTGCCCGGCGTCGGTGGGCTGGGCGCTCACGAGCCTCCGGCCGCGCGGCCCTTCGGCGCCTGCTGCACCTCGGACTCGAGATCGTTCCAGACCGCGTCGAGCGAGATCGCGAATACCCCCTGACCGTTCTTCAGCAGGTCGACGACCGCCTCCGGCGAGTGCGCCTCGTAGATCCCCGCGCCGTCGGACATCAGGGTCACGCCGTACGGGCGCTCGTCCATCGTGCGCAGGTGCGCGACGGCCTTGCGGATCCGCTGCAGCGACAGGCCTGTGTCGAGGAGCCGCTTGATCACGCGGAGCGTCGCCAGGTCCTGGAAGGAGTAGAGGCGCTGCGTGCCCGACCCGTGGGCGTCCTTGATCGATGGCGTGACGAGGTCGGTACGGGTCCAATAATCGAGCTGTCGGTAACTGACGCCGGTGATGCGCACCGCTTCGGGCGCACGATACCCCTGTTCGCTCATGACAACTCCGTAATCACGTCGATGTGTTTCGGCAGCGTATGGCCCTGCCCGGAGCCTGTCAACGGTCCTCGACGCACGATCTCGCGGGCGCTGAAACCACCCGGATGCGGGGCCTCAAGGTGAGCCGGGGTTCGACCGATGGACTTTTACTAGCTCGAAGTAACTAGGGCGCACCTACCGGGAGAGCACACGATGGCACGACCCCCGAAGCGAACGGCACGGCTCGTGGCGGCACTCGTCGTGACCCTCGTCGTCGGCCTGCTGCCCGCCACCGCCCACGCCGGTACCCCCAACTACGCCTGGCAACTCTTCAAGGCGACGAACCACAGCCGTCTCGGCCATGGCGTTCACCGTCTGGCGCTCGACCGCGAGGCGTCGATCCACGCGGCCAAGCACAGCGGGGTGATGGCTCGTCGCAACTCCCTCTTCCACTCGAGCGACCCGGGCGTGTACCTGTCGGGTGTGGGTCGCTGGTCGCGCTGGGGCGAGAACATCGGGTGGACGACCGCCGACATCGCCTCACTGCAGCGGGCGTTCATGCACAGCCCGATCCACCGCGAGAACATCCTGGACGGCCGCTTCCGCCACGTCGCGATCGGCGCCGTCAGGGACGGCAACAAGCTCTGGGTCACCCTGTTCTTCTACGGTTGACCCGGACCGCGGGACCGGCGGCGGTCGAGCGATCGAGGGGGACGCTCGGCCGCCCCGCCCGCGTCAGCTCTCGAAGTCCTCGGGACTGACGTTGTCGAGGAACTCCCGGAACTTCTCGACCTCTTCGTCCTCGTCCCCGGGGATCAGGATCGACGCCTCCTCGAGGACGCCCTCGCTGGCGAAGATCGGCACCGACATCCGCACGGCGAGCGCGATCGCGTCGGAGGGGCGCGAGGAGATCTCGTATGGCTCCCCCAGCCGGCTCATCTCGATCGAGGCGAAGAACGTCGCGTCGCGGAGCTCGGTCACCACGATCCGGCTGACCTGCACGGACAGATCCTCGAGGATGTTCTTCATCAGGTCGTGGGTCATCGGACGAGGGGTAACGACCCCTTGGAGGGAGAGGGCGATCGCGGCCGCCTCGGCCGCGCCGATCCAGATCGGGAGGTATCGCTCCCCACCTCGCTCGCGCAGCAGGACGATCGGCTGATTCGTCGGGAGCTCGACCCGGACGCCCGTCAGCTCCATCTCGATCATGCCATCGAGCGTAACCGCGCCCTCGAGGACGGGCAACCTGCGGCGCGCCGGCCTCAGGCGCCGATCCCTTCGAGCAAGGGGACGAGGGCGTCGGGATCGGCCGTCAGCGCGGGGAGGTCGTCGACCTGCAGGATGTCGGGGAGGTTCCGGTACCGCTCGCCCACGTCCAACCCGTACCCCACGACGAATCGGTCCGGACAGTCGAACCCGACGTAGCGGGGCGACAGCGGGACGATCCGGCGCGCCGACTTGTCGAGCAGGGTCACGACCTCGAGCGACGCCGGCCCGCGAGCGCGGAGCACGCCGAGGAGCGTCCGCAGGGTCAGCCCGGTGTCGACGATGTCCTCGACGAGCACCACGTCGCGACCGGTCAGATCCACCTCGAGGTCCAGGAGGATGCGGACGCGCCCCATCGACTCCTCGGCGTCGTCGTACCGGCTGATCGCCATGAAATGCGGTTCGACCGGCAGATCGATCGCACGGATCAGATCCGCGAGGAACATCGCACCGCCCTTGAGGACCGTGACCAGCACGGGCTCGCGCCCCACGTAGTCCCCGGCGATCGTGCGGCCGAGCTCCTCCACCCGGCGGCGGACGTCCTCGCGTCCGAACAAGACGCTCGCGACCTCCGTCATGACCGCGGAGCCTAGCAGGCGACCGACGGATGCCCGTGGACGTCGGCCCGCGCCGGGGCGGTCACGACGCGAGCCCACCTACCACGTCGAGGACGGCGCCACCGACCGCCGACGCCGCTCTCGCCCACCACGGGCCCCCGTCGGGCGGAGGCGGTAGCTCGACCCGGGACGCGAGGAGCGGTGCGCTCCCGTACGTCACGCCCGGTGAGGTGATCGCGATCGTACCGATCCGCTCCCCCACCGGGGGCGGGTAGGCCGCCCTAGGATCGGCGACGAGGTTGGGCTCGATCACGTCCAGATCGGCGGTCGGCACGAGCGCCCGGATGTCGGCGCCGGCCACGACCGGGACGAGCCCGCCACGCACCCGAACGTCGCCGACGGGGTCGCCCTCCTCGACGAACGTGCGCTCGGTGAACCCGTCGAACCCGAAGTTCAGGAGCGCCGCGGCATCGGAGAACGGCTCGCCGTCGCCGTCAAGCACGATGCTGACGAGCCGCCGATCCCCGCGCTCGGCGACCGCGATCACGCAGAACCCTGCTCCGAAGGTCAGGCCGGTCTTCGCACCGATCGCGCCCGGATAGAGCCACAGGAGGACGTTGCGGTTCTGCACCTCCCGGGGTGGGCCGGTGGGCGCGGGGATCGTCCTGAACTTCGTCGCCACGATCGGCGCGAACCCCTTGGCGTCGTACGCCGCTCGGATCAGGCGCAGCAGGTCGCGGGCGGTCGACCGCCCTCGGTCGTCGAGGCCGTGCGGCGAGAAGAACCGCGTGTCGCGCATGCCCAACTCGGCGGCCCGGCGGTTCATCAGTTCCGTGAACGCCTCGACCGACCCGCTCACGTCGATCGCGAGCGCCTCAGCCGCATCGTTGCTCGATCCCAGGAGGAGCGCGTACAGGAGGTCGCGGACCGAGATCTGCTCCCCGGCGCGGAGACCGAGGATCGACGAGGCCCCATAGTCGTCGCCCGCGAACACCGCGTCGGGCGAGACCGTGACGACGTCGTCCATCTGGCGGCGCTCGAGGACGATCAGCGCGGTCATCACCTTGGTGAGGCTCGCGATCGGCCGGCGGAGGTCCGGTGCCTTCGCGAACATCGCCTGCCCGGTATCGAGATCGGCGAGCAGCGCCTCGGCCCCCCCGATGGACGGGCGCGTCAGATGGTCGTCCGGCGTCCGGAGGTCCGAGACGAACGGCGACGGCGAGCCCTTCGGCGGAACCGGGGTCGGCGGCGGCGGCGATCCCGCCGAGGCGAGCGAGACGAACGCGGCCTGCCCCGTGAGCGCGACCGCGACCGCCGCGGCCGCGAGGGCCCGGCGTCGGCGGACGGGGCTCACGTGGCCTGGAGGTGGTCCCGGAGGTTCGTGCGGAGCAGGGCCTGCTTGAACTTGCGGGAGGTCACCGACAGGTCGGCGAGCGTCTGCGCGGCGGCTCGGCGCGCGTCGGGGTTCTTCTGCCGGAGCGTGGGCGCGACGAGCGCCTCGAAGAAGGATGACTCCCGGTCGACGAAGTGCTTGTACATCGTCAGGTGGCGGGGCTCGATCCCGAACCGGAAGAAGTCCTTCACGATCGACAGGATGATGTAGTCGTCGCCGTCGTAGTACCTGGCGCCGTCGGGACCGTGCGAACACACGATCCCGAACGATTCGAGCTCGCGGATGCGGTCGCGCTCGACACCGGTCGCCGCCGACATCTCCTCGATCGACATCTGCAGCCCCGTCGGCGCCTCGGCGACCTCTTCCGTCGCGGTCGCCGCCTTCTCGGCCTTCGCGGCCTTGGTCGCGGCGACCTCGGCCGCGGCCTCGTCGTCGAGCTCGAGCTCTTCCTCGGCGGCCGCCTCGTCGACGTCCTGCTTGAGGAGCCGCTCCTTGATCACCTTGAGCGGGAGGTACTCGTCGCGCTGCATCCGCAGGATCGACTTCAAGCGCTCGACGTCGTCGACGTAGAACTTGCGGTAGCCCGACGGCGTGCGCTCGGGCTCGATCAGCCCCTCCGCCTCGAGGAACCGGATCTTGGAGATCGTGATGTCGGGGAACTCCGTCTTGACCGACACCAGGACCTCGCCGATCGACTGGTAGTTGCGCGTGCCCGCCATCTGCTCCATCACTCCCCTGCCGCGAAGAACGTCAGTTTGAACTTGCCGATCTGGACCTCGTCCCCGGACGCGAGCTTCGTCTCGTCGACCTGCTCGCCGTTCACGTACGTGCCGTTCAGGCTCCCGACGTCGCGGACGAACCACGATCCGTCGTCACGCCGCTCGAAGGTCGCGTGCGCGCGCGAGACGGTGATGTCGTCGAGGAAGACCGCGCTCTCGGTGCCTCGACCCACCGACGTCGACCCGTCCTCGAGGAGGAATGTCGACCCCGCGTTGGGGCCACGCTTCACCAGAAGGAGCGCCTGTCCTGGTTCGAGTTCGTCGTGAGGGAAGGGGAACTCATCGTGTCCCTCATCTTCGCCCTCGACCGGCGTCAGGCTCAGCGTGGCGTCTGCCTGGAGTGGAGCGCCGCACTCCGCGCAGAAGCGCGCGTCGTCGCGATTTGGATGTCCACAACGGGTGCAGAACACCGTCAAGTCCTCACTGGGGTCGGCCTCGGGGCAAGCGTCGAGGTCGAAGGTGGACCCTCGACCATGAACACGTACGAGACCCTATCGCAGCAGGTCAGAACCTTCAACCAGACTCACAGTGAACCCTCGACCCGGCGCATGCCTGTACCTCGAGGAGCGCTGCATGGGGGTCAAGTCTCGATGCGCGGAGGGGAGGCCGTGCGGCGCGGCATCTCGACGGCGGACTCGCTCGCGGTACCGGCCCGACTCAGCTCGCGGTGTCGAGGAACCCGCGGTATCCCTGGGCGTCGAGGAGGGCGTCGATGGCCCCGGGGTCGGCAGGCTCGATCACCACGAGCCACCCGTCGCCGTACGGCTGTTCGTTCACGAGCTCGGGGCGCTCGTCGATCAGCGGATTACGCTCGACGATCGTGCCGCTGATCGGGCTGAACACGTCGGAGACCGACTTCGTCGACTCGACCTCGCCGAGCGGCTGATCCGCCTCGACCGCGACGCCCACCTCCGGGAGGTCGACGTAGACCACGTCGCCGAGGGCGTCCTGCGCGAAGTCCGTGATGCCGATCCGGATGCGGCCGCCTTCGAGCCGCGTCCACTCGTGCTCCTTCGTGTAGCGAAGGTCCTCGGGGAACTCCACCTGACGCCTCCCTCTATCCCGCGCCGACACCGTTCGCCGGCTGGCGACCCGCACACGATAGCGTTTGGGACCGTGCCGCGACGTTCACGACGAGACGCGGATCCGGCGCGCATCGCCAAGGTAGACAACGGCCGCAACGTAGTACTCGATGACGCCCGGAACGAAGGCGAGCCACCCCACGACGAGGGCCGCGTCGCCCAGCGGATAGCCGAGGTTCCCCCACGAGATCGTGGGCACGGCGATCATCAGGGACATCGTGGCGACCTTGCCGATGTAGCGGACCTCGACCCGGGCGTGGCGCTGTCCGAAGAGCAGGATCGCGCCCGCGACCAGCACCACCACGTCGCGGAGCGAGGATCGCGAGGCCGGCCCAGACCGGGAACGCCCCGCGCACCATGAGAGCGATCAGACCCGCCGCGACGGAGAGCCGGTCGGCGACCGGATCGAGCACCTTGCCGAGCTCGGTGACCTGGCCGGTGCGCCGGGCGATCGTGCCGTCGACCCAGTCGGTCGCCACGACCGCGCCGAACAGCAGGATCCCGGCCGCCGTCGTGTCCTCGTCGACGATCAGCCAGCAGAAGACCGGGATCAGCGCGATGCGGATGAAGGAGAGGACGTTCGGCACCGTCCAGATCGCGGACGATACCGGGCGTGGGCCCATCTGTCCTACTCATCGGTCGGGCCGGCCGGATTCGAACCGGCGACCTTCTGACCCCCAGTCAGACGCGCTAACCAAGCTGCGCCACGGCCCGTTCTACCTGCGGTTATGCCCGTCTCTCGACTTGGCACACCGCTTCTAGAGGTGATAACTTCTAGAGCATCTGATGGTGTGAGCAACGAAGAGAGGAGCGTCCGCATGGTCGAGAGTGTACCTAGTCCGGATGAAACCGTGGTCGAGCTTCGCCGGATTGCGAGCCGCGCGCTGAGGCGCTCTTAGCCCTCCCGGTCGACGACGAGGAGCGCAAGCACTTGTCCGCCGTCGTCGTCCGCGCAAACAGCTTCGCCCAAACGATCGAGAGCCAGTCCCCCGAGCAGGCGGCCGCGATCATGAACATGAGCGGAGGCGCGACGGCGATGGTGAACTTCGTTGGCTCGACCTTGTCGCAGCTCGAGGCGAAGTATGCCGACTAACCTTTCCGTCGCGACGCCTGACGTTGAATCCCTTGCGCGATCGTTCGCTCGCCACCTCCGGCGCCGCGAACCGCTCCCCCAAGACGCGTCCGCAGCTACCTCGACTCGGTCGCTGGTCTCGATGCCTTCCTCGCTGAACGCGGGATGCCCCGCTCGGTCGCCGGCATCCACCGGGAGCACGTCGAGAGCTACATCGAGGACCAGCTCTCCAAACACAAGCCATCGACCGCGCTCGTGCGGTTCAAGTCGCTGCAGCAGTTCTTCAAGTGGTGCGTCGAGGAGGGCGAGATCATGTCCTCCCCCATGGAGCGCATGAAGCCGCCGAAGGTTTCGAGCGCCCCGCCCGACGTGCTCAAGCCCGCCGAGGTCAAGTCCCTCCTCGACGCCTGCGCGGGTGCGGCGTTCGAGGACCGGCGCGACTCCGCGATCATCACCCTGCTCTACGATACGGGTTTGCGGCTCTCGGAGCTGGTGAACCTCAAGTTGACCTCGACCGAGGTTGAGGGTTCAGACGTCGACCTGGACCGTCAGGTCGTGTTCGTGATCGGCAAGGGTAACCGCGCCCGGGGCCTCCCGATCGGCGCGAAGTCGGTCAAGGCGCTCGATCGATACGAGCGCGCCCGCGGCTCGCATCCCGACGCCTCGCTCCCCTGACTACTGGCTCGGTCGCCACGGCCGCATGATGCAGTCGGGCGTCCAGCAGATGCTCCGACGCCGCGCCGCCGAGGCCGGACTCGCCCACCTAAACCCGCACCAGTTCCGCCACACCTTCGCCCACAACTGGCTCGCCGCGGGCGGCAACGAAGGTGACCTGATGGCGCTCACCGGCTGGCAGTCTCGCTCGATGCTCCAACGCTACGCGGCGTCCACCGCAGCCGAGCGCGCCCGCGACTCCCACCGACGCCTCTCCCCCGCGGACAAGCTATGACACCGAGGGTGCTTCAACGGGTCATCTGTCGGAACCACGGCACCGTCATGGCTCAGGTCACCCAGACGCCCGAGGGCGTCCTGTACGAGGGGCTTGGCCCGATGATCGCGACCAACGATGTGGCGTTCCTCCGCGCACGGGATTCGAGGGACCACGACTTCCCAACACCCGTGAAGGGGTTCCACCGAGGCTCACCGCCTCTCAACCGGGCTAGGTGCCCGTCTTCCCCTCAATCCGGCCGGCTCCCATGCACGGCCCGTCAGGGCACTAGGCGCAATGCACGAACCCCTGGGCATCCTCGGCGGCCTCACGCTTCGCGTTCCTCGCATTGAGCTCGGCATCGATGGCAGCGAAGGCCTTCTGATCCCCGCTCTTGATGGCAGCGACGATGTCCCGCGTCTGAGGTCCCTTTGCGCGCGCGCCGATCTCGTTAGCGACGAACTGCGCGAAGAACGGCGGCACCGACAGCTCGGCGAGCTGCTTATGCGCGAGTACGGCCCTGGCATGCACCTTCCGGACCCCGATGATTTGCTCGGCCGTCGTCGCCCCATCGGCATCGATCCACTTGGCGTTGATGCGGGCCACGTCGTTACTCGCGTCAGTGCAGATCTCATTCCGGGCCAACCTGTAGGCCTCCACGGCGGCGGTTTCCCCTGATCCGCTCACCGAGCCGGGGCCCGCAACCGGTGACTGGACCGTAGCGTTCCCCCCTGAGCAAGCCGCGAGGACACACAAGCTGAGCACAAAGATGGAACGGCGCATCTTCCCCCTTAGATGTCCCAAACTCTAGCCCGGTCAGTCACCGGGCGCACGCGTTCAATCAGGCATGACGATTCGATGAGGTCAACGTCGCTTGACCCTAACTGTGACAAAGTGGCGATGCTCCCCGACATGCTCCGTAAGGACCGTGAGCGCTGGGGCATGAGCGTCGGTGAGGCCGGGTGGCGGCTCGGGATACGCGCCGCGCCTACGTCGCGATCGAGGACGGCGAACGGCCGCCGCACGCCCACGAGTACGAGGCGATCTGCGTGTTCTTCGGGTGGCCAGATGCGAGGCGGACGGGATCACGAGGATGCGGCTGATAGCCGCAATCAGGCTTAGGGTCGCGGGAAGTCTGATGAGCTAAACGCCTTCACGCCGACCTTCGCTCGGAAGAGCTACGGCGGGCGGGCTAAGGGGGCGGCGATGCTGAGGCGACGCAACATCCTCAGTGGTCGTTCTGGTCCTGGGCGCCGGGTTCGCGTTGTGGCGCGTCTCTCCGTATGGCCCAGGGTGCAATCCCGCAGCGTGTGATCCCGCCTGGGTCTTCGTGTGTCCTGGACTGAAGGATCGAGCCGATCACATCGGAGCGCGAATGGCCAAGACCCTCCACAACGACCGTGACACGTACGACGCGTTGGCCGGGGAGTTCAATGGGGTTCTCGAAGAGATGCAGACCCAGGAGTGCGGGGCGCACGGGTTCTGAGAGGTCCACATACCTTCACGGGTGAATCGAGTGGACGCCGTCTGGAGACGGCGAACGACCACCCAACTCGACCGAATACGAGGCGAGCTGCCGAGGTTCTTCGGGTGGCCGGACGCTAGACGAAGGAGCTGGGGCTAGGGTTCGATCATGAGGCGAGCCGCTGTCGTCATCGGAGGAGTGCTCGCGGTCGCGGTAGGCGTGTGGGTCTGGCAATCCGCGATCGCGGGTGAAGCCTGCGATACCTGGCACTCCGCGACCTTCGATGGCACCGGCAGCGGCGGAGGCTACGCGACCGTCGAGGACGCGCTTACGGGCTTCGGAGAGTACCCAGGGATCAAGGGACACATCCCACCCGAGTCGCTCGTTCCATCCAATGAGGAGTCGCCGGAGTTCGGAGCCACCGTCAACCCTGAGTTCCACACCGACACCGCCGGAGGGCGGGTCTACGACATCTGGAAGGACGGCGTCGTCGTTCAACGGGTGACGCTGGACAACTACTCGGGCAGTTGGGGGATCAGCGGCTACAGCGGCTGTAGCCCGATCCCGTAGTTGGCGAGTTCTTCGGGTGGCCGGACGCTCGGCGGGTGCGCTAGGAGCTGCACGGGTCAAGGCACGGGTTCCCCTTACCGATAACCCCCTTATGACTCTGTGGACGGGTCGACCCACCTTCCTGGGCGGCGAGCTGCCTCCGCCTCCGATCACATGAGGCGAGTGGTCGTCGTCCTCGCAGGCGTCCTCGCGATCGCGGCAGGTGTCTGGGCCTGGCATTCCGCGGCCCAGGGCCAGGTCGAACAACGTTTCACTGAGACGTCCTCCCTCTTTACCGGAGGCGATCCCCATCCCTACGCGAGCGTTGCGGACGCGCTCGCGAGCTTCGGAGGGAGCTTCTGGTGCCATCGGCAGCTCCGGATTCCGCCCAAGTCGCTCGTCCTAACCGATGAGGAGTCACCAGAGTTCGGAGCGACGGTCAGCCCCAGAGAGGTCCACTCACGTTGGCACGACTACGACATCTGGAAGGATGGGGTTGTCGTCGTAAACGTGACGTTTCGCCAGTACCCGAATGGCTGGAGGATCGCCGGGTTCCGCGCGTGCGATGACCTAGTTGGCGAGACGTACGGGTGGCCGGACGCAAGGCGTTTCAGCGTCTAACTGTGCGGCTTTCGCTCGGCTCTGAGCTGCATTTCCGCAGGTCAGCACACCGTTTGTCCCGGGATTTCCCAGTCAGACGCGCTAACCAAGCTGCGCCACGGCCCGTGAGCGCTGATTGTACCGGGTGGACCCGCCTGCGCCGGTGTGGCCTCCCCGACTAGTCCGTAACGGACTAGCTAGCTACGACCGCCGCCACGCCGCCGGGGGCGGAAGCTCAGCCGGATCGGGATGCCCTCGAGGTGGAACTCCCGCCGGAGCCGGTTCTCGATGAACCTCCCGTACCCGGCGTCGGGCTCCTTCGCCCCGCCGAAGATCACGAACGACGGCGGCCCCGTGCCGGTCTGGGTCGCGTAGTGGAGGTTGCCGGTCGTGCGGGGCGTCGGGCGTTCGCGCTGGGCCTGCTGGATCACGTCGTTCACGCGGGAGGTGGGGATGCGGGTGGTCCACCTCGCGTGGAGGTCGAGCAGCACCGGCGGGAGGCGGAGCACGCCCTGACCCGTCACGGCTGAGGTCCGCATCACCGTGGCCCGGGCGAACGGCTGGAGCGTCTCGTGCAGGAGCTTGTACGTGCGGTCCTTCTCCTCGACCAGATCCCACTTGTTCGCCACCAGCATGAAGGCACGGCCCTCCTCCACCACGCGGTTCACGATCTTCTTGTCCTCGACCGTGAAGCCCTCGGTCGCGTCGATCACCAGCGCGGCGACGTGAGCACGCTCGATCGCCTCGGTGGCCCGCACGAAGCTGAAGTACTCGACGCCCTTGACCTTCACCTGACGCCGCATCCCGGCCGTGTCGACGAAGCGGACCGGACCGTCGGGCCACTCCACGACGGCGTCGACCGCGTCGCGGGTCGTGCCGGCCTCCTCGAAGACGACCGATCGCTCCTCCCCCACGAGCCGGTTGAACAGGCTGGACTTCCCGACGTTCGGGCGTCCCACCAACGCGAAGCGAGGCTCCTCGACGGCTCACCCTCGGACTCGTGCGGGGCGTCGGGCAGGAGCGCCACGATCCGGTCGAGCAGGTCGCCCGTCGCCCGTCCGTGCATGCTCGACACCGCGAAGGGCTCGCCGAGCCCGAGCCGGTTGAACGCCGTCGCGTCCGACTCCTCGCGGTCCGTGTCCACCTTGTTCGCCACGAGCAGGACCGGCACGGGGGATCGGCGGAGCCGGCGGGCCAGCGCCGCGTCCTCCTCGGTGATGCCGGCCGGGGCGTCGACCACCAGCAGGATCAGGTCCGCCTCGGCGATCGCGCGGTCGGCCTGCGCGCGGGCGAGCGCCTCGACCCCTTTGGCCTGCGAGAGGTACCCGGCCGTGTCGACGAGGCCGAACCGGCGGCCGCGCCAGGCCGCCTCGACCTCGACGCGGTCCCGGGTGACGCCCGGCATGTCGTGCGCGATCGCCTCTCGGCGTCCGAAGAGCCGGTTCACGAGCGTGGACTTCCCGACGTTCTGACGCCCGATGACCGCGACGCGCGGCAGGCCGGCGTCCGGTCACGGCCCGAGCTCCGGCGCCTCGCGGGCGACGATCTCGAGCGCGGCCGCGAGCGTGCCCTCGATGTCGAGGTCGGTGGTGTCGATCACGATCGCGTCGTCCGAGGGCTCGAACGGGTTCACCCTCGCGTCGCGCTCGTCGCGCGCTCGAGAGCGGTGCCCGACCCGTCGTTCGCACCGTCACGCTGGCGCGCCCGCCGCTCGATCCGCTCGGCCGGGTCGGCGACGAGGTAGAGCTTCACGCGGGCGTCGGGGAAGACGACGGTCGCGATGTCCCGACCCTCGACCACGCCGCCCTCGAGTCCGAGCGCTCGCTGAACGGCGCGCATCAGCGCCCTGACCTGGGGATGGCGGCCACCTCGGAGACGTGTGCCTCCACGTCCGGGCCGTCGAGGTCGAGGCTCGGCGGCGAACCCTCGACCTCGAGCTCCGGCGGGTCGCCGGTCCCGAGGCTGAACCTCAACGTGGACATGAGCGCGGCGAGGGCGTCGCCGTCGTCGACGGCGACGCCGCGCTCGATCGCCTCGAGGGTGAGGGCGCGGTACATCACGCCCGGTGTTGATGTACGGCAGCCCGAGGGCCGCGGCGAGCCCGCGGGCGAGCGTGCTCTTGCCGCTCCCGGCGGCGCCGTCGATCGCCACGACCCGCGGAGGCTCATCGCCAGCACCTCGATCGAGGCCCCGAGCGCGACGCAGGGCCGGGACGAACCCCGGGAAGGACACGTCGGCCGCCTCCATCGCCGTCCACCTCGACCGGCGCGCCGGCCGCGAGCGCGGCGACGACGAACGCCATCGCCATCCGATGGTCGCCCCGCGCGTGCGCGGCGCCGCCCGCCAGCCCTCCTCCGGCCACGACGAGATCCTCCCCTCGACCGCCGCCGTGCCCGCCGAGGTCGGCGATCCCCCGCGCCGAGCGCGGCGAGCCGGTCCGACTCCTTCGACGCGGAGCTCGCCGGCGCCCGAGGAACCAGGAGTCGGCCGCCGCGTGGGTGGCCATCATCGCGAGGACCGGGACCTCGTCGATCACGAGCGGCAGCTCGTCGGCGGTCACCCGGGTCGCGCCGCACGCCGTCGCAGGGCGCGACCCACAGGTCGCCGACCGGCTCGCCGAGCTCCTCGCGGTCGACGCGCGCCTCGGTCCGCACCCCCATCCGCGCCATCACCTCGAGGTAGTCGGATCCGGCGTCGGGTTGAGCCCGACATCGGTGATCGTCAGCTCCGAGCCGCGTCAGGGCGGCCGCCGCCACGAGGAACGCGGCCGACGACGGGTCGCCCGGGCACACGGCCTTCGAACCCGCGATGCTGGAAGGCTCGATCGTGACGGATGCCTCGTGACCTCGATCGGGACGCCCCGAGCGCCGCGAGGGCGCGCTCGGTGTGGTCGCGGGTCGGCGCCGGCTCTCGCACCGTCGTCGCGCCCTCGGCCGCGAGCCCGGCCAGCAGGACCGCGCTCTTGACCTGGGCGGTGGGGACCGGCGTCTGCGTACTCGATCCCGTGCAGCCGCCCGCCGTCGATCGAGATCGGCGCGTGGCCGTCGGTCGTGGCGATCGTCGGCCCCCATCGCGCGCAGCGGCTCGGCGACGCGCTCCATCGGACGTGCCGAGAGGCTCTCGTCCCCGGTCGAGCACGCTCCGGAACGGCGCGGCGGCGGCGACCCCGGCCAGCAGGCGCATCGCGGTGCCGGAGTTCCCGCAGTCCAGGTCCTCGGCCGGCTCGGCGAGCCCCGACCACCCCTCACCCTCGACCTCAAGTGGCGTGTCGGCGACTCGCGCGACCCTCGACGTTCCACGTGGAACCGTGACCATCAGGCGACGGCGGCATCGTTCCCGGCCCACGCCTCCAGTCCAGGTCGAGCCTGGGGCGAGAGGCGAGCCAGGCACGAAGCCGTCGACCGGACGTCGAGGGAAGCCGGAAGCCCGACGAGACGGCTGGAGCCCTGGGCGGTCGCCGCGAGGATCAGCCATCGGTGCGCGATCGACTTGTCGCCCGGCACGGCGAGGCTGCCGCGCAGGCGGCTCCCCGGGGTGATGCGGACGCGCACGGTGCCCTCCTCAGGCGAGGCGGATCGGGTCGAAGCCGTTCGCGGCGAGCACGGATGCCGCCGCCTCGGCCGCGTCGGCCGCGACCGTCAGGTGCACCGTACCGCGCCCGCCCTCGGGCGAGTGGACGATCTGGAGGTCCTCGATGTTCACGCCGCCCTCGCCGAGCGCCGCCGTGAGCGCGGCGAGCGACCCGGGGCGGTCGGGCACCGGCACCTGCAGCACGGCGACGCCGGCCCGGACCTGCGGCTTGGCCGCGAGGCGAGTCGCGCCGACTTGGCGCGCTGCGAACGTGCGTCTCCACACCGTCGGCCGTCGCCCGTCGAGGATCTGGGTCCGCAGCGCCGTCGAGCCGCCGGCGCGTAGAGCTCGATGCGCCTCGGCGATCGCCTCGCGGTTCGCCAGCAGGATGTCGCTCCACAGGGCCGGGTTCGACGAGGCGAGCCGGGTGAGGTCCCGGAACCCGCCGGCCGCGAGCAGCAGGATCTCGGGTTCGTCGGCCTCCTCGGTGGCGGCGACGCCATCAGGGCGGTCGAGGCGACCTGCGGCAGGTGGCTGACGAAGGCCACCAGCCGGTCGTGGCGCTCCGGGTCCATCCGCACCGACGCGCGCGCCGATCCGCTCGATCCAAGCCTCGAGCCGCTCGACCGAGGCCGGGTCGGCTGCCTCGGGCGGCGTGACCACCCAGACGATCCCGTCCACGACCGAGGCAGAGGCGTGCTCGGGCCCCGAGCGCTCGCTCCCCCCATCGGGTGGCCCGGGACGAACCGGCGCGCGCCGTCGTCGCCGACCGCGGCCGCGACCTCGGCGACGACGTGCGACTTGACGCTCCCGACGTCGGTCACGACCGCGTCGGGCGCGGCCGCGAGCGCGCGCGCCACGAGTCCGGCGATCGTCGGGATCGGGGTGGCCACCACGACGACGTCGGCGTCTCGGACCGCCTCCTCGAGCGTCGCCGCGACGGTGAACCCGCCGAGCTCGGCGGCCGCGCCGGCGATCGCGCGGGTCCGCGTCCCACCCGGCGACCGCGCAGCCCACGCGCGCGGCCGCGAGCCCGATCGAGGTGCCGATCAGGCCGGTGCCGACGATCGGCGACGCGCTCAGCCGTCGAGGTCATCCCGGAGCGACTCCGCGCCGTCGAGGTAGACGTGGACGACTCGCCGAGCCCGCGCTCGGTGTGGAAGTGCATCAGGACCCGCACCACCGAGGGCATCGAGCCCTCGACGGGGATCTCCCGGGCGCACATCAGCGGCACCAGCCCGAGACCCATCCGCCGCGCGGCCTCGGCCGGGAACGCCGACCTCGAGGTCGTCGGTCACGGTGAACAGGATGCTGACGAGGTCGTCGGTCTCGATCGCGTTGCGGTCGAGCATCGCTCGCAGAGCCGCTCGCTGGCGTCGAGCACCGCTCCGGCTCGTCCTCGCGCCACGACGATCGCCCCGCGGGCCGCCCGCACCTTCATCCTCGATCCCTTCCGACCGGGGCGACGCCCCGCGCGGGACAAGGCTACCCGTCGGCGGCAGCCCGCGGAGCGCCAGGACCTCCTCGGGCGTGAGCTCGCGGAGCGTCGCCGGGCGCGAGCCGGCCGAGTCGCACGCCGCCGACCCGCAGCCGCACCAGGCGCGTCACGGGGAGCCCGACCGCGTCGAGCATCCGGCGGACCTCCCGCTTGCGGCCCTCGGTCATCACGAGCTGCACCGCCCCGCGCCCCGGCTCGCCGCCACGACCTTGGCGCGGACGGCGCGCGCCGGTCCGTCCTCGAGCTCGACGCCCGCCCGCAGGCGGGCCAGGTGCTTCGCGGTCGGGCGTGCCCTCGACCTCGGCCAGGTACTCCTTCTCGATCCCGAAGCTCGGGTGCATCAGCCGGTTCGCGAGGTCGCCGTCGTTCGTGAGCAGGAGCAGCCCCTCGGAGTCCCGGTCGAGCCGGCCGACCGGGAACACGCGCGGGCCCTCGTCCGGGAGCAGCCCCCGGATGTCCGGGCGACCTTGCGGGTCCTTCATCGTCGTCACGACGCCGGCCGGCTTGTGGAGCGCGTAATACCTCATGTTGGGGTCGAGGTTCACGTTCGATGCCGTCGACCTCGACGGTCTGGGTCTCGACGTCGACCTTGTCGCCCAAGGTCGCCACCCTCCCCTCGAGGGTGACCCGGCCCTCGAGCGATCAGCTCCTCGCAGGCTCGACGCGAGCCGAACCCGGCGCGCGCGAGGGCCTTCTGGAGCCGCTCCTCGGCCATCAGGCCGGGTCGGCGTCGGCCGGTCCCGCGGCGGTCTCGGCCTCGCCGGCCGGCTCGTCCGCGTCGTCGGGTCGCCTCGCCCTGGATGGGCTCGGGAGGTCGATCACGTCGACGTCGTCGTCGGCGGCGGCGTCGACCACGGCGTCGGCGCGCGCGCCCTCCTCCTCGGCCAGCTCGTCGACGCCCAGGAGCGGCGCGAGCGAGGGCAGCGAGGCGAGCGAGGGCAGGCCGAGCCGTTCGAGGAACTCCGGGCGTCGTCGCGTAGAGCACCGGGCGGCCGGGCGTCTCGTCGCGGCCCGCCTCCTCGATCAGTCCGCGGTCGACGAGCGCGCGCAGGACCCCGTCGGAGTTGACGCCGCGGATCCCGCTGACCTGGTGGCGCGTGACCGGCTGCTTGTACGCGACGATCGCCAGGGTCTCGAGCGCCGCCTTGGTGAGGCGCGCCTGTCGCGACGAGAGCACGAACTGCTCGACCACGGCGCGCGACGTCGGGGTGCGTGTAGAGGCGCCATCCTCCGGCGACGTTGCGCAGCACCAGGCCCGACCCGCGCGCCTCGAGGTCGGCGCCGAGCCGGTCGCACAAGCCTTCGACCGTCCGTCGGTCGAGGTCGAGCGCCT
This sequence comes from uncultured Actinomycetes bacterium, assembly GCA_963816275.1. Lineage (GTDB taxonomy): Bacteria > Actinomycetota > UBA4738 > UBA4738 > HRBIN12 > JAOUEA01. The sequence continues at coordinate 17,784 of CAWFJU010000006.1, read as the reverse complement.
GCGCCAGCACCGAGGCCGTGAGCGGCTCGTCGGAGACGAAGAAGAGCGCCTCGAGGGCCCGCGTGTCGTGCCGCTGCGCCTCATCCGTCACGTGAGCCTCACCCCGTCCACTCGACCTCGATCTCGCCGAACGTCGCCGCCTGCGCGAGCTCGACCTTCCCTTCACGGTACAGCTCGAGGACCGCGAGGAACCGCACGACCACGTGGATCCGGTCCTCGCAGTCCGCCACCAGGTCCCGGAAGCTCGCCGCGCCGCCCGTGATCGACGTGATGCGCTCCTGGAGCACCGACATCGCGTCGGCCACCGTGTAGCGGACCGGCGTCACGTGGGAGAGGTCGAGCGTCGGCGGCGGCCGCAGGAGCTGCGCGGCGGCCCTCGCCAGGTCATCGGCCGCGAGCGTGGCCATGGGGTCGGGGTACAGGTGCGCGAACTCGGGACCCGGGCCCGACGTCGCGCGCGAAGTACCCGGCCTCGTCCTCGAGGCGCCGGGCCACCTCGACGGCCACCGCGCCGGAACGCCGCGAGCTCGAGCGACCGCGCGTACAGGAGGTCGGGCGACCGCCCGAGGATGTCCTCCTCGTCGAGCTCGGCGTGCTTGGGCATCAGCCGGCCGACCTTCAGCTCCAGCAGCACCGCGCAGATCGCGAGGAACCAGGTGGCTTCCTCGAGGTTCCAGGTCTCGGCGTCCTTCGCGTAGGCGAGGTAGCCGTCGGTGACCGAGGCCACGCTCACGTCGCAGACGTCGACCTTCTGCTCGAGGATCAGGTCGGCGAGCAGCCGGAACGGCCCGGCGAACACCGGCAGCTCGACCGCGAAGCCCGCGGCCGTCCGTGCCTCGTCGGCGCCCGCGCTCGGCTCGCTCATGCGAAATGCATCGCGGCGCGCACGGCCACGAGGGTCTCCTGGGCGACGGGGCGCGCGCGCTCGGCGCCCTCGGTCAACACCTTCTCGACGAGGCCCGGCTCGGCCTCCAGTTCGGCGCGCCGTTCCCGGAACGGCCGGAAGTACTCCACGATGTGGTCCGCGAGGAGCGTCTTGCAATCCACGCACCCGAGCGCGCCGCTGCGGCAGTCGGCGTCGATCCGTCCGACGTCCTCGGGCGAGAACCGCCGGTGCAGCGCGAACACGGGACAGATCTCGGGACGCCCCGGATCCCGCGGCGGACCTTCTCGGGATCGGTGACGAAGGACCGGACCTTCGCGCGGACCTCGTCGGGCTCGTCGCGCACGCCGACCGCGTTGTCCAGCGACTTCGACATCTTGCGGCCGTCGCTCCCGGGGATCAGCGGCGTCTCCGAGAGCAGCGGCTGGGGCTCGACCAGGACCTCGCCGTAGAGGCGGTTGAACCGACGTACGATCTCGCGGCTGATCTCGAGGTGCGCGACCTGGTCCTCCCCCACCGGGACGAGCTCGCCACGCACGATCGTGATATCGGCGGTCTGCAGCAGCGGGTATCCGAGGAGACCGAAGTTCGCGACGTCGCGCTCGGCCATGTCGCGCAGCCGCTCCTTGTAGGTCGGCACGCGCTCGAGCCAGCCGAGCGGCGTGATCATGCCGAGCAGGAGCGCGAGCTCGGCGACCTCGGGGATGTCGGATTGCCGGTAGATCGTCGCCTTGGCGGGGTCGATCCCTGCGGCGAGCCAGTCCAGCACGAGCTCGTCGACGAAGCCCGGCAGCTCGTCGGTCCGGTCGTAGTGCGTCGTGAGCATGTGCCAGTCCGCGATGAAGAAGTACGCGTCGTGCTCCTCCTGGAGCCGCAGCATGTTCTCGATGTTGCCCGCCCAGTGGCCGACGTGGAGCGGTCCGGTCGGGCGGTAGCCGGTGAGGACGCGGCGGCGGCGAGAGGTGTCGAGGTCGGGGGTCACGATGCCGGGGATGATAGCGCGGCCCCCGTCTCGCCCCGGTAGCGCGTCAGGGTCGCCGCGCCACGACCCGGATCGCTACAGGAAGAGGATAGGCGTGCACTCGACCCCCGAGAAGACCCGGCACAGCCCGTCGACCATCGAGTACACGAACGAGTTCACCGGCCCCGCGAAGATGAAGAGCACGACCAGGATGATCAGCGGGAGGTACTGGTCGGCGTTGCGGTACAGCTCGGCCGGCCGCGGCGGCAGGAGCAGCGCCACGATGCGGGCGCCGTCCAGCCCGGGGATCGGCAGCAGGTGGAAGATCGCGAGGCAGAGGTTCGCGAACAGGAACGCCTCGAGCACCAACAGGAGGTCGAGCGATCCCCCGCCGACGCTGCGGAGCGCGACGCCCGCGATCGCGGCCAGCACGATGTTCGCGATGGGACCGGCCAGGGCGCTCAGCACCGAGTCCCGGGTGCGCCGCTTGAAGTAGTTCGGGTCGATCGGCGCCGGCTTCGCGTAGGCGAACGGCGGCGGGAGGAAGGTCCCGTGGACGGCCCACAGCACGATGATCAGCCCGGGGAGCAGCCCGCTGCCGAAGGGCTCGAACCAGGACTTGGGGTTCAGCGACAGGCGCCCCCAGAGCCGAGGCGTCGGATCGCCGAGCCGGGAGGCGACGAACGACCGCGCGTACTCGCGGGCGATCATGCCGACCAGGAGCGAGGCGGCGAGGTAGCCGGCCAAGCGCAAGGTCACGCTCGTGATGTTCACCGTCCACCCCTCCTCACTCGAACCAACCGTGCACCAGCGGCGGCGGCGTGACGTGGCGCTCGCCGAGTATGAGTGCCGCGTTGACGCGGACCGCCGCGTCGCCGGCCGCGTCGTCATCTCGGGCGTGGATCTCGCCGATCGGCTCGCCGGCCTCGATCCGGTCGCCGATCTTCGCCCGCACCACGATACCCACCGCGGGGTCGATCGGGTCGCCCTTGTGGAGCCGCCCGGCGCCCAGGGCACCGCTCGCGAGCCCGATCGCCTCGGCGTCCATCGCCTCCACGACGCCACCCCCCGCGGCGAGCAGCGGCCGGACGACCGGCGCGCGGGGCAGCACCGCCCACGGGTCGTCGGCCACGCGGGGATCCCCGCCCTGCGCCTCGACCATCGCACGGAACCGTTCGAGGGCGCTCCCGTCGTCCAGGGCGCGCTGCGCCCGGGCCGTGCGCTTCGTCGCGCCCGACGGCTCCCGTGTGCTCGAGTGCGGCCGCCGCGAACGCCACGGCGAGGTCGCGCATCCGCCCGTGGAACCGACCCTGCAGCAGCTCGACCGCCTCCGCGACGTCGAGCGCGTTCCCGACGGCGTCGCCGAGCGGCTGCGACATGTCCGTCACGGCGACGCGGGCGGCCCGCCCCCATCCGGAGGCCAGATCCAGACAGGCGACCGCGAGCCGTTCGGCGTCCTCGGGGGTCTTCATGAAGGCCCCGGACCCGGCCTTCACGTCCAGCAGGATCAGGTCCGTGCTCACGGCGAGCTTCTTCGACATCACGCTCGACGCGATCAGTGGGATCGACGGCACCGTCGCGGTGGCGTCGCGCAGCGCGTAGAGGGCGCCGTCGGCCGGCACGAGGTTCGCCGACTGCGCCCCCACGGCGCACCCCACCGCGGCCACCTGGGCGGCGAGCGCCGGCGGCGTGAGGTCGGTCCGCAGCCCCGGGATCGACTCGAGCTTGTCCAGCGTCCCGCCCGTATGGCCCAGGCCCCGGCCCGAGAGCTTGGCGACGGCGAGCCCGAGCGCGGCCGCGAGCGGGGCGAACACCAGCGTGACCCCGTCGGAGACGCCCCCGGTCGAGTGCTTGTCGACCGTGGGCCGGTCGATCCCGCCGAACGAGACCGTCTCCCCCGAGGCGATCATCGCCCGGGTCATCGCGAGCGTCTCGGCCGCGTCGAGCCCGTTCAGCACGCAGGCCATCAGGAACGCCGCGGCGAGGGCATCGCTCACGTCGCCGCTCGTGTAACCCTCGATGAACGCCTCCACCTCATCGGGAGTCAGCGTCTTCCCGTCGCGTTTGGCCGCGACGATCTGTCGGTGGTCGATGAGGGTCATCGGTTCCCTCCACCCCTTCTGACCTGCGAGATAAGGCGTGGCTCCTGTGGAGGTTGAGGGTTCGGCCAGCACGCCGTCTCGGAAACCCTGAACCTCGACCGCAGCCGCCCACCGGCGAGGATCACCATCCGAGGCGATCCTTGAAGCTTCGACCGTCGAGACCCTCGACCTGAACACCCAGGAGATCCGCCACGGTGTGCCCCAGGTCCCCGAACGAATCTCGGGTTCCGATCTCGCACGGTCCGCCGGGGAGCCCGGCCGCCAGCAGCGGCGTGCGCTCACGCGTGTGATCGGTCGAATCGGTCGTCGTCGGGTCACACCCGTGGTCCCCGGTGAGTAGCACCACCCCCCCGTCGAGCGCCTCGACCAGCTCGGGAAGACGCCGGTCGAACGCCTCGATCGCGGCCGCGTACCCGACCGGGTCGTTGCGATGACCGTACTTCGAATCGAAGTCCACGAGGTTCGTGAACACGAACGCCGGCCCGGGCCGCCGAAGGTACTGCAGGGTGAGATCCACGCCGTGGTCGTTCGAGTCCGAGTAGCGCGCCTCCGTGATCCCCTGCCCCGCGAAGATGTCCTGGATCTTGCCGATCGCCGTAGACGGCGACGCCCGCCTCGACCAGATGATCGAGCACCGTTGGCCCCGGCGGCGGCACCGAGAAGTCCCGTCGCTCGGGGCGCCGCACGAACGCCCCGGGCGGACCTTCGAACGGTCGGGCGATCACCCGCCCCACGCGGTGCGGCCCGGTGAGGAGTCGACGGGCGGCCCGGCACCACTCGTAGAGGGTCTGGAGAGCGACCCTGTCCTTGTGGGTCGCGATCTGGAACACGGAGTCCCCGCTCGTGTAGACGATCGGCCGCCCGGTGCGCAGGTGCTCCGCGCCCAGCCGCGCGATGATCTCGGTCCCCGAGGCCGGCACGTTCCCGAGGGCGGGCAGCCCCACGGCCGCCTCGAACGGCTCCATGATCTCGGGCGGGAACCCGTGGGGGTAGAGCGGGAACGGTTCGTCGAGCCGGATCCCCATCATCTCCCAGTGCCCGGTGGTCGTGTCCTTGCCCGCCGAGCGTTCGGTGGCGCGGCCGTGGCCCGTCCCGGGGTCGGCGGCCGGAGGCGACGCCCTCGACCGCGGTCAGCTGCCCCAGACCCAGGCCGCCCAGGTTCGGCGCGCGCAGGCCGCCGACCGCTCGCGCGTGTTGCCGATGCGTGTCGGTCCCTGCGTCGCCGTAGGCGGCGGCGTCGGGCGCGTCACCCACCCCCCAGGAGTCGCAGACCACGACGAGGACCCGCGGGACCGCGCTCCGCTCACCGGTCACGACCTTCTGCTTGCAGTCGATGCAGAGGGTCGCCCACGGGAGCGCCTCGAGCCGCTCGGGCGCGATCGGCTTCCCGCAGCGCTCGCAGGTCCCGTAGGTCCCGGCGTCCATCTTCGCGAGCGCCCGGTCGACCTCTCGCAGGTTCGCCCGGAGCGCGCGCACCACCGAGATCAGCTTCGATCGCTCCTCCGTGGCGTGTGAACGGTCCGCGAACCCCGCGTCTCGACGAAGGTCACCTCGTCGGAATCCGCGTCGGCTCCCTGGTCCTCGATCTCCTCACGCAGGTTGGCGCGCTGTTCCTCGAGCGCGGCGCGGAGCGCGTTCAGGTCGATCATCATCGTCACCTCCCGTGCTCCCGCGGCGGGCCCGCGGGTGCGCCGTGTAGTACACCTCGCGCAGGTGCTCCTCGGTCACGAGCGTGTAGATCTGCGTCGTGGCCACGCTCGCGTGCCCGAGCAGCTCCTGCACCACGCGGACGTCGGCGCCGCCCTCGAGCAGGTGCGTGGCGAACGAATGCCGCAGCGAGTGCGGCGTCACGCGCCGCTCGATGCCCGCGGTCCGCGACGTCCGTCGCCAGGAGCCGGTTCACGCTCTGGCGGGTGAGGCGCCCCCCCCGCTGGTTCAGGAACAGCGCGCCCGCGGCTCGTCGCCGAGGCGAGCCCCGGCCGCGCGCGCCCCAGGTAGGCGTCCACCGCCTCGCGCGCGAACCGCCCGAGCGGGACCTCGCGTTCCTTCCCGCCCTTGCCGAGCACCCGCACCGCTCCCTCCTCCAGATCCACGTCGTCCACGTCGAGCCCGACGCAGCTCCGAGACCCGGAGTCCCGGCGCCGTACAGCAGCTCGAGGATCGCCCGGTCGCGGAGCCCCGACGGGCGTCGCGGGGTCGGGCGCCTCGAGGAGGCGCCGGACCTCGTCCACCGTCAGCGGGTGCGGCAGCGAGCGCGGGAGCTTGCGGCTGGGCCACGCCGGTGGCCGGGTCGCGCGACCGTGCCCTCGCGCAGGAGGAACCGGTGGAACGAACGCACGGACGACAGCGTGCGCGCGACGACCGTCGCCCGGTACGGGCGCTCGTCGTCGCCGTGCGTCGAGGCCGAGAGCGACGCCACGAACGACCGGATCGACGGCTCGTCGACCTCGCCGGGTCGGTGATCCCGCGACGCTCGAGGAACCCCACGTATCGTCGGAGGTCGCGCCGATACGCCGCGAGGGTGTTCTCGGACAGCCCACGCTCGACCGCGAGGTGGTCGAGGAAGCGCCCCGCCTCGATCGCCAGCGTCTCGGACACCCCGACCGCCCCCTCCGCTCAGCCCAGTGCCCGCCACGAGGGAGGCGAGCGGCGCGACCTCGAGGCCGTGGGCGTCCGCGACGCCGGCGTTCGTGATCGCACCGTCCCAGACGTTCACGCCGAGCGCGAGCGCGGGGTCGGCCGCGACGGCGTCCTCCAGGCCCGGCCGCCGCGATCGTCGACGACGTACGGCAGCGTGACGTTCGTGAGGGCATACGTCGAGGTGCGCGGCACGGCGCCCGGCATGTTGCCGACGCAGTAGTGCACGACGCCGTCCACGACGTACGTCGGGTCCGAATGCGTCGTGACGTGCGAGGTCTCGAAGCACCCACCCTGGTCGATCGAGATGTCGACGAGGACCGCGCCCGGCCGCATCCGCGCGACGAGCGTCGGCGGTCACGAGGTGGGGCGCCTTCGCGCCCGGGACGAGCACCGCGCCGACCACGAGGTCGGCCCCGAGCACGAGCCGCTCGATCGCGAGCGCCGAGCTCATCACCGTCTGGATCCGCCCCTGCCAGATCCGGTCGATGTCCCGCAAGCGGTCCACGTTTCGGTCGACGACGGTCACCTCGGCCTCCATCCCCGCGGCGATCTGCGCCGCGTTCGCGCCGGCCATGCCGGCGCCCAGCACCACGACGCTGGCCGGCGCCACGCCCGAGGCGCCTCCCATCAGCACGCCCCGGCCGCCCCGCGGACGCTCGAGCGCCGCGGCGCCCTCCTGCGGCGCCATCCGCCCGGCGATCTCGGACATCGGCGCGAGGAGCGGCAGCCGCCCGTCGGGGAGCATCACGGTCTCGTACGCGACCGCGCGGACCCGTCGCTCGGCGAGGAACCGCGTAGAGGCCTCGTCGGCCGCGAGGTGCAGGTAGGTGAACAGCAGCTGGCCCTCCCGGAAGCGCTCGTACTCCGACGGCTGGGGCTCCTTGACCTTCACGATCAGGTCGGCGGCCGCGAAGACCGCGTCGGCGTCGGCGAGGATCTCGGCGCCCGCCGCCGACGAACGTCGCTCGTCATCGATCGCGGAGCCGACGCCCGGCGCCCGTCTCCACGACCACGTCGTGGCCCGCGCGGACGAGCCTCGCGCACGCCTTCGGGGGTCGCCGCCACCCGGTACTCGTGGTCCTTGACTTCCTTCGGGATGCCGACGATCACGGGCCGCGCGCCTCCTGGATCGGTGGAAGGACGCTCTCGCGCAAGCGTACTGAACCGGCGGCCGCCGCGGCTCACGGGAGCGCCGGACGCCCGGCCGCCATCAGCAGCGCGAGCGCCGTCTTCACGTCACGGACCCTGCCGCCGCGAGCCGCGGCCACCATCCGGTCGAAGGGCTCCAGCGTCAGCTCGATGCCGGCTTCCTCCGGCGCCCGACGGCTCGGCCTCGACCCGCGCCCAGAACAGGTGCACGTACTCGTCGGTCGAACCCGCCGACGGCGTAGCAGCCGCCGAGGAACTCGATGGCGGTGTGGCGGTAGCCCGTCTCCTCGAACAGCTCACGCGCCGGCGCAGGTGAGCGCGTCCTCGCCGTCCACGTCGAGGATGCCCGGCGGGGATCTCCGTGAGCACCTGCCGCACCGCCGGCCGGAACTGGCGCACCAGCACCACGCGGTCGTCCGGCGTGAGCGGGAGCACGGCGGCGGCGTCGGGATGCCGCACGACCTCCCAGGGCCCGATGCCGGGCCACTCCTCGACGTCGACGCGGACGAACGCGCCGTCGAAGGCGGTGCGGGACGCCCGGGCTCGGGCATGGGTCAGCCGACGGAGACGGACTCGTCGGCCCGCGCGCGACGGTAGCGCCTGCGCCGCGCCGACGAACTCGCGGAACAGCGGGTGCGGCCGGGTCGGACGGGACCGGAGCTCCGGGTGGAACTGGCCGGCGATGAAGAAAGGGTGGTCGGGCAGCTCGATGATCTCGGTGAGCCGGCCGTTATGGGAGTTCCCCGAGAGCACCAGCCCGCCTGCTCGAGGACCTCGTGGTACGCGGGGTTGACCTCCCAGCGGTGGCGGTGCCGCTCGTACACGACCTCCTCGCCGTAGGCGCTCGCGGCGAGCGTGCCGGGCACCAGATGGCATGGCTGGGCGCCCAGGCGCATCGAGCCCCCCAGGTCCGTGACGTTCTTCTGCTCGGGCAGCAGGTCGATCACCGCATGCGGCGTGGCGGGGTCGAACTCGCTCGAGTTCGCGCCCTCGAGCCCGCAGACGTTGCGGGCGAACTCGATCACCGCGCACTGCAGGCCGAGGCAGATGCCGAGGAACGGCACGTCGCTGCTCGCGCGCGTACCGGACGGCGGCCACCTTGCCCTCGACGCCACGGATCCCGAACCCGCCCGGGATCGAGGATGCCGTCGACGCCGCGCAGCGCCTCCTCGGTGGCCGTTCCCGCCGAGGTCGTCGGAGGCGACCCACCGGATCTGCGACGTCGGCCCCGTGGTGGAACCCGCCGTGGTACAGCGCCTCCATCACCGACAGGTAGGCGTCGCGCAGGTTCACGTACTTGCCCACCACCGCGATCGTGACCGGCTCGGTCGCCGCGTGGATCCGCTCGACGAGCGCGTCCCACTCGGACAGGTCGGGCTCCGCGTCGATCCCCAGGTGCCGCGCGAGCTCGGTGTCGAGCCCCTCCTTGATGCAGCACCAGCGGCACCTCGTAGATCGAGGGCGCGTCGGGCGCGCTGATCACGCCGCTGATCGGCACGTCGCACAGCAGGGAGATCTTCTCCTTGAGGTTGCGCCCGATCGGACGGTCGGAGCGGCACACGATCGCGTCGGGCTGCAGGCCGAGCGACGCGAAGCTCCTTCACCGAGTGCTGCGTGGGCTTGGTCTTCAGCTCGCCGGAGGGGCCGATGAACGGCATCAGCGAGACGTGCACGAACGCGCAGTTGTCGCGGCCGACCTCGTTGCGGAGCTGGCGGATCGCCTCGAGGAACGGCAGCGACTCGATGTCGCCGACCGTGCCGCCGATCTCGACGATCACCAGGTCGGCGGCCTCGGCCTCGGCGAGCGCCCGGACCCGCTCCTTGATCTCGTCGGTGATATGCGGGATCACCTGCACGGTCTTGCCGAGGTAGTCGCCGCGGCGCTCCTTCGCGATCACGGCCGAGTAGATCGGCGCCGGTCGTGAAGTTCGAGCCGCGGTGCAGGTCGACGTCGATGAACCGCTCGTAGTGCCCGAGGTCGAGGTCGGTCTCGGCGCCGTCGTCCAGCACGAACACCTCGCCGTGCTCGAACGGGTTCATCGTGCCGGGGTCGACGTTGATGTAGGGGTCGAGCTTCTGGACGGCGACCTTGAGCCCGCGGGACTTGAAGAGGCGGCCGAGGGAGGCGGAGGTGATGCCCTTCCCGAGACCGGAGGCGACTCCCCCGGTAACGAAGATGAACTTCGGTTGCTCCCTCACCACGGGACCCGACTCTATCAGAGGCCGCCGACGCGCCGGGCCGGTTGAGGTCGGTTTCCTCGTCGCAGGGACAAGTTTTCCCCGGCGCCGGGTCTCGGGCGCCGGCTCACGCGCCGGTCTTCACCCGCTCGGCCTCGATGAGGAGCTCCTCGGCGTGGCCCTCGGCGGCCTCCGACCCATCGAGACCGGCGAGCATCCGCGAGAGCTCCACCACGCGCTCATGGTCCTCGAGCGCCTCGATCATGGCCGTCCCGGCCTCCTTGCTCACCCGGACATGCCGGTCGGCGAAGCAGGCGATCTGGGGCAGGTGGGTGACCACCAGGACCTGACGGTCGCGCGCGAGCCGCGCCAGTCGCCGCCCCACGGCGAGCCCGGCGCGCCCGCCGATCCCCGCGTCGACCTCGTCGAACACGAGCGTGGGCACGTCGTCGAGGTCGGCGAGCACGCTCCGGCACGCCAGCATCGTGCGCGAGAGCTCACCGCCCGACGCGGCCTTCGCGAGCGGGAGCGCCGACTGCCCCGGTCCCGCAGACAACCGGAGCTCCACCCGTTCGGCGCCGGCCGGACCGGGCTCGGCGAGCGCCTCGAGCGTCACCTCGAGCACGGCGCCGGGCATCCCCAGCTCCTCGAGTTCGGCGCCGATCGCCGTCGCGAGGGCGGGCGCCGCCTCACGGCGGGCACGGCTCACCGTGGCCGCGCGGCGCGCGGCCTCCTCCTCGAGCACCTCGACCTCGGCGGCGAGCTCGGCCAGCCGGTCGTCGGCCGTGGTCAGGGTCGCGAGGCGCCCGGACGCGTCCGCCAGGAACCCGAGCACGTCGGCATCGGTCTCACCGTACTTGCGGTGCAGGGTGTTCAGAGCCTGAACCCGCCCCCGGACCTCCTCCAGGCGCTCGGGGTCGGCCGCGAGCGCCTCCCGGTAGTCGCGGAGATCGCGCGCGAGCTCAGCCGCCTCCGCCGCCAGCGCGCGCGCCCGCTCCGCCATCCCGGCCGCGGCCGGATCCATCGACGCGGCCGCCTCGGCGGCGTTCGCGGCGGCGCCGAGCGCGTCGGCGGCCCCCTCGTCCCCCACGAGCACGACCTCGGCGCTCCCGGTCTCCTCGATCAGGCGCTCGACGTGCGAGAGCCGCGCCTCCTCCGCCTCGAGGGCATCCGTCTCACCAGGCTGCGGCGCGATCGCCTCGATCTCGCGCACCTGGTACGCGAGGAGGTCGAGCTCGCGCTCACGATCGCGGGCCGCCTCGCGGAGCCGCTCGGTCGCGATCCGTGCGTCTCGCAGACGCTCGAACACTTCGCGGTAGGCGGCGAGCGCGACGAGGTGCGCGTCGCCGGCGGATCGGTCGAGGAAGGCCGTCTGCGTGGAGGTCGCGAGCAGCCGCTGGGCCTGGTGCTGGCCGTGCACCTCGACGAGCGAGGCACCGAGCTCGGCGAGCGCCGACGCCGTCGCGATCTGGCCGCCGATCCGCGCGGCGCTCTTCCCGTCGGCGCCCACCGTCCGGGCCAGGATCACCTCGCCGTCTTCAGCCCATCCCCCGGCGTCGGCCGGCGCGTCGAACCGGGCCTGCACGCGCGCCGCCTTGGCCCCCGAGCGGACGAGCGAGGCGCTCCCTCGGGCGCCGAGGGCGAGCGAGAGGCCGACGGTCACCATCGTCTTGCCCGCCCCGGTCTCACCGGTGAGCACGGTCAGACCCGGGTCGACCTCGAGGTCGAGATCGTCGATGACCCCCAGCCCGCTGATGTGCAACTCACGGAGCACGCGCGCAGTCTAGTCCCGGACCCCGACATCGCCCGAAGGTGACGAGGGGTCGTCGCCCGGCAGGTCGAACTTCTCACGGACGAGCTCGAGGAAGCCGGGTGCGCTCTCGCGGCGGACGAGCCGGGCGGGCCGGGCCGACGCGCGGATCAGGACCGACGCCCCCACCGGGAGCTCGATGCTCTGGCGGCCGTCGGCCGAGAGCAGCCCGCTCTCCTCCCCGACCACGCCGAGGCAGACCTGGCTCCCGCCGTCGAGGACGAACGACCGGTCGAACACCATGTGCGGGGCCACGGGCGTCAGCACGAGGGCGTCCACGCGCGGGCTCACGATCGGTCCCCTCGCGGAGAACGAGTACGCGGTCGACCCGGTCGGCGAGGCCACGATCACCCCGTCGGCCGAGAAGGTCGTGACGTAGCTCCCGTCCACGTGCACCGCCAGCCGCACCAGGCGGTGACGGGCATGCTTCTCGACCATGATCTCGTTCAGGCCCCACTGTGGCTCGAAGTCGGCGCCGTCGACCGGCTCGACCTCGAGCGCGAGCCGTTCCTCGATCGTGGCATCGCCTCGGAGAACGCTCCGGATCAGGTCGGGGGCATCCTCGGGCTCCACCTCCGTCAGGAACCCGAGCCGCCCGACCTTGACCCCCAGCACGGGACAGCCGGCGTCGGAACTAGCGAAGGCGGCACGCAGGAACGTCCCGTCGCCCCCCACGGAAACCACGAGGTCGAGGCCGTCAGCTCCCTCGTGCGGCCGGTGCCCGTCGTCGGGGAGTCGCACGGTCTCCACGCCCTCGGACGAGAGCAGACGGTCGAGCCACATCGCGGTGTCGACCGCCGCCTCGCGCCGTGGGTGGGTGACGAAGCCGACGCGGCTCATGGCGTCCTGACCCGTTCGCCCTCGGCGACCACCGCATCCAGGTCGATCAGGACCGATACCGCGTCGCGTCGCGCATGCAGGAGGAACTCCACGTTGCCGGCGGGCCCGAGGACCGGCGAGGCCATCAGGCCCTGCGGCGCCACCGCCGCCGCCTCGAACGTCGTCATCACGTCGCCGAGGACGCGGCGCCAGACCGCCGGCTCGCGCACCACCCCGCCCCGCGACACGTCGGCAGGGCCCGCCTCGAACTGCGGCTTGACGAGCACGACGAACCGGGCGTCCGGGGCCGCCACGCCCACCAGCGCTCCGAGCACGACGCGGAGCGAGATGAACGACAGGTCGGCGACCACCAGGTCGGCGGGCGTCGGGAGGTCGCCGGGATGCAGCTCGCGCACGTTCGTGCGCTCGAGCACGGTCACGCGGTCATCGGTACGGAGCGACCACGCGAGCTGCCCGTAGCCCACGTCGACCGCCGTCACGTGGGCCGCGCCACCGCGGAGCAGCCGGTCGGTGAACCCTCCCGTCGATGCGCCGGCGTCGAGGCACTCGAGCCCCACGGGATCGGCCCCGAACCGCGCGAGCGCGGCGTCGAGCTTCTCGCCCCCCCTCGAGACGAACCGCCGAGCCGGCCCCGCCATCTCGACCGGCGCATCGTCGGCCACCATCGTGGCCGCCTTGGTCGCGGGAGCGCCGGCCACCGTGACGAGCCCCGCGCGTACGGCCTCCTGCGCCTCAGCTCGGCTGGCCGCCAGGCCCCGGCGCACGAGCTCGGCGTCGAGACGGCGGCGGGTCATCCTGCGGGCTAGCCGCCCTCGCCCGGGGGCGTCGCGGGCGCCTTGGTGGCCGCGGACTTGCGAGCCGTCGTCGTCTTGGCCGTGGACCGCGTCGCGGTCGACTTGCGGGCGGCCGTCTTCTTGGCCGCGGGCGCCGTCCGCGCACGTCCCGAGGCCGTCATCCCCGCGGCGCGCTCGAGCTCGCGAACGCGCTTCTTCAGGGCGTCGAGCTCCGCTTGCGAGGCCAGCCCCAGGTGTGCCCCCTGGTCGGCGAACTCACGCGTGACGATGCCGCGGATCCGCTCCCGGTTGTGCTGCGACCACTCCATCAGGTCGGCGGCCGTCTTCGCGACCTGCTCCTTGGCCGCACCTGGCTCCGCGATGCTCTTGGCCAGCTCGCGCGCCTTCGCGGGCGTGAGGGTTCCGAGCGTGGCCTCGATCGTCTTCCAAACGTCGTCGATCAACATGGGGCATTCCTTCCTTCGGGATGCGTACCGGCAGCATACTCCGCGCCCCGAACGGGCTCGTCAGCGGTCACTCGGGGTCGGTGAGGAGCGAGAGATCGTCCCAGATGTAGGTGGGGGCGAACCCGGCGGCGCGAACGTCCTCGCGCGTGGAGATGCCGGTGAGCACCAAGAACGACGACCACCCCATCGTCACCGCCCCCGCGATGTCCGTGTCGAGCCGGTCGCCGATCATCAGCGGGCGACCGCCCCCCGCTCGGGTCAGGGCCGCGCGCAGGATCGGCGCGTGCGGCTTGCCGATCACCTCGGCCCGGACCCCGGTCGTCGTCTCGACCGCAGCCACGAGCGCCCCCGCGCCCGGCCACCGCTCCCCCTTACCCGCGGGGAAGGACGCGTCGGGGTTCGTGGCGATGAAGGGCACCCCCGCCTGGACCAGCAACGACGCCCGCCGGAGCTTCGCGTAATCGACGTCGGGGTCGAAGCCCACCACGACCGCGCCCGCCGACGCGGGGTCGCCGTCGAGCACGGCGATCCCGGCAGCCGTGAGCGCGAGCCGGACGCCCTCCCCCCCGATCACGAACGCGTCGAGCACGCCGCGTTCGGACAGGAGCTCGGCGGTCGTGAGGGCCGACGTCTCCACCTCCGCTGGGTCCGCGTCGACCCCGACGGACCGGAGCCTCGCGGCCACGGTCGCCGGGGTCCTCGACGAGTTGTTCGTGACGAAGGCGATCCCTTTGCCGAGCGCACGGAGTGCCGCCACGGCCTCGGGGGCGCCCGGGACGGGCTCCTCCCCCCGGTACAGCACCCCGTCCAGATCGAACAGGAACGCGTCGAACCGCTCGGCCAGCATCTACGTCCCGAGGCGTCGGAGGATCCGCTCGTAGTCATCGGTCCCCGGCCGGAGGGCGGCCGCGAGCTTCGCATGACCGCGGGCCCGGTCGGTCTCGCCCGTGCGCTCGCACGCCATCGCGAGCGCGAAGTGTGCGTAGTCGTCGCTCGGGTTGAGCTGGACGACCTTCGCGAACTCGCGGCGGGCGCGGCGCCAGCGGCCGCTCTGGAAGAGCGCCCGTCCGAGGGCCTCGCGGATCGACGCCTTCTCGGGCTCGAGCAGCTTCGCCCTGCCGAGCAGCATCGCCGCCTGGTGCGGGTGCCCGTCCCGGAGCATCGCCCGGCCGCGCGCGTACAGGTCGTACGCGGTCTCGTCGCGCATGCGGCTGCTATACAAGGTGCGTGCCTCGTCTCTTCCCGTTCATCGGTCTCGCGTTCGACGACACCGTCACGGGCCCGCTCGACCGGGTCACGGCGCCGCCGTACGACGTTATCAGCGACGCTCGCCGGCGTGCCTACCTCACGGCGAGCCCCTTCAGCGTCGTGCATCTCGACCTCGCCGAAGGTAGCGACGATCCCGGGGCGCCCGACTCCCGATACGCCCGCGCGGCCCACCTGCTGGAGGACTGGGAGGAGCGCGGCGCCCTTCGCCGGAGCGACGCTCCCACCTTCTACGCCTATGAGATGGCGTTCCCACTCCAGGGCTCGCCGCACACGATCCGTGGCCTGTTCACCGCGATGGAGCTTGAACCCTGGGGGGCGCGCGTGATCCCGCACGAACGTACGATGCCCGGTCCGGTCGAGGACCGCCTGCGGTTGCTGCGGGCGACCCGGACCCACCTCTCGGCGGTGTACGGGACGATCGCGGGCCCGTGCCGTCCGCTGGCCGACCTACTGGATGCCGCCGTCGCCGAGCCCGCACCGTTCGAGACCGTGGACGAGCAGGGCGTGCGCCATCGGATGTGGCCCGTGAGGGGCGGGGCCGACGTCGGCGGTTGGCTCGCCGAGGCGCCGCTCCTGGTCGCCGACGGACACCACCGCTACACGACCGCCCTCGCGTACCGCGACGAGCAGCAC
The DNA here is from genome assembly GCA_963816275.1 of uncultured Actinomycetes bacterium. Taxonomy (GTDB): domain Bacteria; phylum Actinomycetota; class UBA4738; order UBA4738; family HRBIN12; genus JAOUEA01. Next base: position 2,079 of record CAWFJU010000006.1, on the reverse strand, counting down.
GCCCGCCTCGGTGCCGGGCCGTGGGACCGGGTGCTGACCCTGGTCGTCGACGCGGCCACCGAGCATCTGCCGGTCCTGCCGTTCCACCGGGTGCAGACGGCGGGCGCGCCGCCGGCGATCGGCGACCGGGTCTCCCGGCTGGAGGACGTGCTCGCAGCCCTCTCGGACGACGACGTGACGATCGGGAGCGCCCGCCGCGAAGGGGACGGGGTGGTCTACCGCGTCACCCGCCTCGAGGGCGGCCCTCCCGCGGTTCGCGCGCTCCATGAGACGGTGCTCGACGGCGCCGCCCCCGAGGGATCGCTGCGGTTCGTGCCCGACGCCGGGGCGGCCGACGCCGCGGTCGTCGACGAAGGAGCGCTCGCCGCGTGGTTCCTGCCCGCCACGACGCCCGAACGGATCCGCGCGGTCGTCGATCGCGGCGAGCGGCTCCCTCAGAAGTCGACCTATTTCTGGCCGAAGCCGCGGACGGGGATGGTCATGATGCCCCTCGACGCCTGAGTCGGACCGTCGCCCACGATGGGCTCCGGGTGCATCGAGGTGAGTTCGGCTCCGGGTCCATCCGGAGGCAGGTAGCTAGGCCACTTCCTCGATCCATACGTCGACGTCGACATCGATCGTGCCGCAGCTCGACACCACCCGCACCGTCAGCGTGCGGTCGGTCACGGCATCCGCCCAGAAGACCTGGTCGACGTGGATGGGGTCGAGGACCGTGATCGGGTCGCTCGCGTTCATGGTCTGGAAGACGCCGACCGTGGCCCCGAGGTACCTGATCGACACGTCGACGCTCGGCGCGCCGGTACAGCCGCCGGCGATCGTGTCGAAGGCGACGGTCGCGCGAGCCCACGCTTCGTTGATCGAACCGGATGATTGCGTCCACGAGACATCGCTGGCCTCCACCTGGTTGTCGCCCACCAGGTTCACGGACGCCGCCAGCCGGTCGGTGATGCCCCCGGGCCCCCGTGTGCCTTGGGCCCCGGTTGGGCCGATCGGCCCCTGGATCCCCTGGCCGCCCTGGATCCCTTGAGGTCCTTGCGACCCTTGAGGTCCTTCGGGTCCTCGGCGGCCTCGCGGGCCACGCGGGCCATCCTGGTACCACACGATCCCCGTCTCGGTGGCCGCGCAGCGCTGACCCTTGGCCGTGTCGATCAGCCGAAGCTGGCCACCCTGCCTCCGGTAGCAGGCGTGGATGGCCCCGGTCGCGTCGGGGATCGATGCTGAGGCGACGACCGTCCCCGCCACGAGTGCGATCGCGATCCCCGCGATCACGAGGCGCTTGTCCATCTCAGGTCTCCGATAGGTCGGCAACCGTCCAGGTATCGACGCCATCAGATGACCGCTTGAGCAACGTCCTTCCCACGACGCCCCATCGGGACGCGGTCGACAACGGTCTGGGATGAGGCGGCCGTCTCACGCGTCGTGCGGTTCGAGCTTCTTGATCCCGGTGGCGATCACCTCGGTCAGGCTCCTCGCGCCCGCGCCGCTCCGGTAGAACCGCCGCGCGAGCTGCCCGTACACGAGCACGTCGTCGCCCTTGGCAAGGCCCTTCAGCGCTCGCTTGCCGACGGTCGCGTGCCAGGCCGCCACCGGAAGCGGCAGCAGGCGCTTGCCGGCCTCGGGCACCGCGATCCGCAGCTCGGTGACCTCGTCGCCCGAGGGCATCTGTCGCACGACCGGCTCGGCGGCGATCATCCCCGCGAGCACCACCACGTTCACCGTGACCATCGCTCCTCCGTTCCTGGGGGAGGAGGCATCGCGACGGTAGCACCGCCCGCCGACACACCTGTGCGAGACTCGCCGGCATGACCGCTCGCGAGCCGACCCTCCGCGAGGTCGCGCCCGGGATCGTCCTGATCGACACCCGGATGGCCGATCTGGACGAGTTCAACGCCGTGTACCTCCTCACGGGGAGCGAGCCCGCGCTGATCGAAACCGGACCGGCGGCCGACGCCCCGGTCGTGATCGCCGCGCTCACACAGCTCGGGCTCGACGTCGGCGATCTCGCGCACCTCGTCGTCACGCACATCCACCTGGATCACGCGGGCGGCGCCGGCACGCTGCTCCCCCGGTTTCCCTCAG
>CAWFJU010000005.1:0-380236 GCA_963816275.1 uncultured Actinomycetes bacterium | reverse complement strand
CACGCGATGTGCTCGGCCTCGGGGCATCGGACCAGCGTCACGAGGTGCGGACGCAGCTTCGCGAACGTCTCGCTCGTCTCGATCGGCACGGTCGTATCCGCGGTGCCGTGGAACACCAGGAACGGCACGTCGTACTCCTTCGCACCATCCGCCAGGTAGTTCAGCTGATCCCACTCGACGCCGAAGCGCCACGCGGCGATCTGCTTCGCCACAGCGGTGAGCGACGAGGGGAGCGGCACCCCCGGCACGACCTCCTCGCGCGACGCGTTGTCATCGACGGTCGCCGAGAAGTCGAGCATCGGCGCGTCCAAGATCACGGCGCGCACTTCGGCGCGGAGCTTCGAGCGCTGGAGGAACGCCATGATCACGCCGCCGCCCATCGAGTACCCGGCCAGCACGACGTCGGTCGCGCCGTTGTCGAGCGCGTAGCGCACCGCCGCCTCGAGATCGGGCCATTCCGTGAGGCCGTAGCGCAGCTTCCCGCTCGGGTCCTCCGGCGCGCCGGTGTCGTTCCGGTACGTGGGCACGAGCGTCGGGAAGCCGGCGTCGACCGTGATCGGCACCATCCGGAGACCGTCGAGCCGCGACATCGAGTTCCCGTGCACGACGATCGCCCACGTGTCGCGCTCGCCCGGGACGAACCACGCCGGGTACTCGCCCAGCGGACCGTTCACGACGACATCCTGCGAGGCGAGGCCGGCCGACTCGGGGTCGGGCCACGCGCGCACCTCGAGCTCGGCCGGCGTGCCGTCGCTCGGCGGTCCGCCAGAGATCAGCAGGAACCGTCGCGTGACCGCGTCGCCCTCCATGCCGAGGATGCGGCTCACCTGTCCGTATCCGCCCTCCCACCGCAGGCCGAACACGCCTTCCTGGTCGAGGTCGCCGGGGTCGCCGTCGGGCGTGATCGTGATGGCCCGCCCCGCGACGTCGCGCACGACGAGGTCGTAGTCGGGGTCGAGGGTCGTGCGCAGGGCGGCACCGTCGAGCGCGCGCTCGTTCAGCACGTTCGAGAAGTAGAGCCCGCCGCCGACGTAGAACAGGACGAGGAACGCCAGCACCCCGATCAGGAGCCGGCGCGGCCAGCGTCGGCGAGGGGCCTCGCTCATGGGCCACCCGCCGAGTGGCGCAGCGCCTCGGTCCGGGTCGTCGCCGTGAGCTCACGCAGCGAAGCCGAATGCGGTACCACGACGTGCTCGGGATGGGTCAGGCGCCGGGCCTTCGTGGGGACGCGCTCGAGGTCCTCGCGGAACCGCTCGCGGGACTCGTCCAGCGACGATGAGGCCGCCAGCCGGCGACCGCCCCGCATCACCGGCGAGAGGAGCGCTTCGCCGTCGTCGGGACCGGCTTCGTCGCGGAGCGCGAGCAGGTCCCCTGTCGCCGAGCGCCAGACCTGCTTGCGCCCGGGAGCGGTCGACTTCTCCGACGAGAGCTTCACCTTTGGGGCGCCGTCGTACTCGGTGAGCTTGTAGACGGAGTTCACGTACGGCGCGTCGGCACTCACGCCCATCTGCGTGCCGACCCCGAACGCGTCGACGGGGGCTCCCGCCTTCACGAGCTCGGCGACCTCGAGCTCGTCGAGTCCCCCGCTCGCGAAGATCCGTGCCTCGGAGAGGCCCGCCTCGTCGAGCAGGGCTCGCGCGCTCCGGGCCAACGCGTCGAGGTCGCCGCTGTCGAGCCGCACGCCGAGATGGTCGGCCAGGTCAAGCTCGCGGATCACGTCGATCGCGTTCCGCACGCCGTTCAGCGTGTCGTACGTGTCGACGAGGAACGTCGTTCGCGTCGGGTGATCCTCGGCGAACGCGAGGAAGGCCTCGCGTTCGGTCGGGAACGCCTCGATGAACGAGTGCGCCATCGTCCCGGCCACCCTCAGCCCATAGCGGTGCGCCGCCTCGACGTTCGAGGTGGCCGCGAACCCGACCATCGCGCTCGCGCGGGCGATCGCCATCGCCGCCTCGATGCCGTGCGTCCGCCGGAACGCGAAGTCCACGAGGTCGCGGCCGCCCGCGGCGAGCACGTACCGGGCGGCCTTCGTGGCGAGCGTCGTGTGCAGCGTGATCTGGTTCAGCAGGTAGGTCTCGACGAGCTGGCCCACCGCGACCGGGGCGGTCACCTCCAGGATCGGTTCCTCCGAGTAGACGATCCGGCCCTCGGGGACCGCCCAGACCTCGCCGTCGAACCGCAGCGTCCGGAAGTCGTCGATCGCCCGGTCGTCGAACCCGACCGTCGAGAGGTAGGCAAGGTCGTCGTCGTCGAACGAGACCGTCTCGAGGAAGTCGAGGCACGCCTCGACCCCGTTCGCCACGAGGAACCCGCGCTGTTTCGGAAGCCCGCGCACGTACAGGCTGAACGTCGCGAGCCCGTCCATCCCACGGCGCAGGTAGCTGGCCGCCATGTTCAGCTCGTAGAGATCGGTGAGGAGTGCCCCGGGCATGTCGACGCCCAGCCTACGGGAGCTCGCGGTCAGTAGCGTTCTCGGTCTCGTCCTCACGGCGTCCGATGGTCCCGTCGAACCCCGGACCCCCGCCTACCTCAGGCCGGGTCGCGTGATGCAGGCTTCCGGGTGAAGATGTCCGCGAACGCTACGGAGGGACCTGGTGCGCTTCGTCGACCGTGATGGCTTCGCCCGGATGCTGTCGCTGCTGTCCGATCAGGGTTTCGAGCTGGTCGGACCGACGGTGCGCGACGGCGCCATCGTCCTCGATCGGATCGACGGAGCCGGCGATCTGCCCCGCGGCGTCCGCGAGACGCAGGGTCCCGGCGCCTACCGGCTCGAACAGACCGGCGACGACCGGCTCTTCGAGTGGGCGCACGGCCCCGACGCCGCGAAGCGGTTCCTCTTCCCGCCGCACGAAACGATCCAGACCGGCCACCGCGACGCCGACGGCGCCGTCACGATCACCCCGGCGTCGCTCCCCGACGTTCGCTACGCGTTCATCGGGCTGCGTGCGTGCGACCTGGCCGCGATCGAGATCCAGGACAAGGTGTTCCTGATCGCGGACCCTGCGTACCGGGCTCGCCGGGAACAGGCCGTCTTCATCGGCGTGAACTGCGGCGCTCCTGGCGAGACCTGTTTCTGCGTCTCGATGGGGACGGGGCCGCGGTGCTCGAGCGGTTTCGACGTCGCGCTGACCGAGCTGGACGACGGGTTCACGGCCGAGGCCGGCACCGCGGCCGGCGCCGAGCTGCTCGACCGGCTCCACGCGGCGAAGGCCGACGACGACCATCAGGCCGCGTCGCACCGCGTCAGCGAGGTCGCCGCCTCCCGCATGGGCCGCACGCTGCAGACCGACGACCTGCCCGGGCTCCTCCACCGCAACCGCGAGCACCCCCGTTGGGACGAGGTGGGGGCGCGCTGCCTGACCTGCACGAACTGCACGATGGTCTGCCCCACCTGCTTCTGCCACGACCTCACCGACGGCATCTCGCTCGACGGCGCCGAGGCCACGCGCGAGCGCGAGTGGGCCAGCTGCTTCAGCGAGGAGTTCACGCACATGTCGTTCGGCGACGTGCGCTCGTCGAACCGCTCCCGGTACCGCCAGTGGCTGACGCACAAGTTCGACGCGTGGCACCTGCAGTTCGGAACGAGCGGGTGCGTCGGCTGCGGACGCTGCATCACCTGGTGCCCGGTGGGGATCGACGTGACGGAAGAGATCGCCGCGATCCGCATGACCGACGGCGAGGTCCGCGTCGCCGAGGAGGTGCTGGCATGAGCACGGTCGCGGTCCGCACCGACGAGCTGATCGCGGGTGTTCCCACGCTCACCGCGACGGTGCAACGTGTCGTGCGGGAGGCGGAGGACACCTTCACGTACTGGACCACGTTCGACGACCCCGAGGCGCGGCGCACGTTCGCCTTCCGGCCCGGCCAGATCAGCATGTTCGGCGTCTTCGGCGTGGGCGAGGTCCCGATCAGCGTCTCGAGCGACCCCGCGAGGCCGATGCACCTCGCGCACACGATCCGTGTCTGCGGCCGCGTGACGAACGTGATCGGCGCGCTGAAGGCCGGCGACCGCATCACGATCCGGGGCCCGTTCGGTCGGCCCTGGCCGGTCGAGAAAGCCCGCGGCGGCGACCTCGTGATCGTGGCCGGCGGCCTCGGGATGGCGCCGCTCCGCTCGGCGGTCTACGAAGCTCTGCGGCATCGCGCGTCGTACCGGCGTGTCCTGCTGTTGGTCGGCGCGCGCGATCCCGGCCAGATGCTGTTCCGGCGCCAGCTCGAGACCTGGATGAACTGGTCGCGGTTCCAGGAACGGCTCGAGGTGCATCTCACCGTCGACGTGGGCGACGCCGAGTGGCCCCATGGGATCGGCGTGATCACGAAGCTTTTCCCGTACGTCGACATCGACCCGAAGGCCTCGACGGTCTTCACGTGCGGGCCCGAGATCATGATGCGGTTCGCGATGCGCGACCTCTCGGCACTCGGCATCCCCGACGATCGGCTCTGGCTCACGATGGAGCGGAACATGCACTGCGCCGTGAAGCTCTGCGGCCACTGCCAGATAGGCCCGTACTTCGTCTGCGCCGACGGCCCGATCTTCCGGTGGGACGAGATCGGCGAGCTGATGGAGGTCGAGGAGCTGTGAGCGCTCAAGGCCAGGCTCCCGCGAAGCCGCGCGTCGCCGTGTTCAAGATGGCGTCCTGCGACGGCTGCCAACTGCAGCTGCTCGACGCCGAGGAGGCGCTGCTCGAGCTGGCCGGCGCGATCGAGATCGTGAACTTCGCCGAGGCCACGTCCTTCGTCGCGCCCGGCCCCTACGACGTGACGCTCGTGGAGGGTTCGATCAGCACCTCGGATCAGATCGAGCAGGTGAAGGCGATCCGGGCGGAGACGGCCTTCCTGATCACGATCGGCGCGTGCGCGACGAGTGGCGGGATCCAGGCGCTCCGTAACGGGACCGACCTGGCCGAGCACATCCGCAACGTCTACCCGACGCCCGCGTACGTCGACGCGCTCGCCGACTCGCGACCGATCGCCGAGGTCGTGCCGGTGGACCTCGAGCTGACGGGGTGCCCGGTCGACCGCGGCCAGCTGCTCGCGGCGCTCGCCTGGCTGCTGCAGGGCTCGGTCCCACGGCCGCCCACCACGCCAGTCTGCATCGAGTGCAAGAAGCGCGGCTACGTCTGCGTGGTCGTGGCCAAGGGCGAGCCGTGCCTCGGCCCCGTGACCCGCACCGGCTGCGGCGCGATCTGTCCCGGGATGGGCCGCGGCTGCTACGGGTGCTTCGGTCCCTCGCAGCCGCCGAACACCGAGGCGCTCGCGAGGAAGTTCATCGAGCTCGGCATGAAGCCGACGCGCGTCGCCGACACGTTCCGGTTCATCACCGGGTACGCGCCGGCGTTCCGAGAAGCGGCCGAGCGGCTCGAGCGAGAGGAGGCGACGACGTGACGCATCGGTCGGTGGAGGTGCCCGTCGTCGCGCGGGTCGAGGGCGAGGGCGCCCTGCACGTCCGGATCGACGACGGCGAGATCACGCGCCTCGAGCTCGAGATCTACGAGCCCCCGCGGTTCTTCGAGTCGTTCCTGCGCGGACGGCACTTCAGCGAGGTGCCGGACATCGTGCCGCGGATCTGTGGGATCTGCCCGATCGCCTACCAGGCGACCGCGATCCAGGCGCTCGAGCGCCTGTTCGAGGTCGAGCTACCGGAGGGAACGGACGAGCTCCGCCGGCTCCTCTACTGCGCAGAATGGATCGAGAGCCACATGCTCCACGTCCACCTGCTCGCCGCGCCCGACTTCCTGGGCTTCGACTCCGCGATCGAGATGGCGCAGAAGGGCTTCAAGCCACAGGTCGAACGCGGCCTGCGGCTGAAGCGGGTCGGGAACGACCTGATGGCCGCGATCGGAGGCCGCGAGATCCACCCGGTGTCGCCGATGGTCGGCGGCTTCAGCCGCGCGGCGACGAAGAACGAGCTCCGCGCCTTCGAAGGACGGCTCGAGGACGCCCTTGCCGAGATCCTCGAGGTGGCCGACTTCGTCGCGCCGCTCGAGCGGCCCGAGTTCCCGCGGGACGCGGAGCTGGTGTCGATGGTCGATGCCACGCGGTACCCGATCATCACCGGTGACATGGCGTCGACCCGCGGCCGTGCCTGGACCGCCGAGACCTACGAGCAGGTCACCGAGGAGGTGCACGTCGCCCACTCGAACGCGCTGCACTCCGTGTTCACCGACACGGGGACGCCGTACTTCGTCGGACCGCTCGCTCGCTACAACCAGAACGAGTCGACCCTCCCTCCGGTGGCGCGCGAGGCCGCGGCACGAGCCGGATTGACGTCCGCGCCGAACCTCGATCCGTTCATGTCGATGGCGGCGCGCGTGGCCGAGTCGGCGTTCGCGTTGGCGGAGGCGCTCCGGCTGATCCGGGCCTACGAGCCCCCCGACCCGCCCCACGTCGAGGTCAGGCCTCGCGCCGGCCGGGCCACCTGGACCACCGAGGCTCCTCGCGGCACGATCTACCACCGCTACGACGTCGACGGGGACGGCACGATCCTCGAGGCGAAGATCGTCCCGCCCACCTCGCAGAACCTCCGCCATATGGAGCACGACCTCCGCGAGTTCCTGCCGGGCGTGCTCGACCGCTCCGACGAGGAGCTCACACGCGTGGCCGAGATGGTCGTGCGGAACTACGACCCGTGCATCTCGTGCGCGACGCACTTCCTCCGGCTCGACATCGAGCGCAGGTGAGGTGGTCACGGTGACGGCCCAGGTGCGCGTGATCGGCTGCGGGAACCCCGAGGCGGGGGACGACGCGGTCGGCCTGCTCGCGGTGGGCCTCGCACGCCGACGCCTCCCGCCGGAGGTCGAGGTCGTCGAGGCGGGACTGGCGCTGAAGGTGCTCGACCTGCTCGAGGGCGTGGACGCCGTCGTGATCGCGGACGCCGTGCGGGCGCCGTCGGGCGGCCGGGAACCCGGAGCGATGGTGCGCGCGGTGGGGGACCCCGACGGATTGCCGGCCGAGCTCCGCGGCGCGCTCTCGTCGCACGGCCTGGGGATCGCGGAGGCCGTCGGGCTCGCGGCCGCGATGAGCCCGCTCCCGCGCGTGGTCTTCCTGGGTGTGGAGGTGGGCGACCTCACCGCGGGGCACGGGCTCTCGGCGGCGGTCGCCGCGGCGCTCCCTGCGCTCGTCGACGCGCTCGTCGAGGAAGTCGCCGCGCTCGCGGAGTCGCCCGTATGAGGAGTGCCGAGCGCGTGGCGCCGCCGGGCCTCGTGGCCCGGCGGATCGAGGTTCGCGGCGTGGTCCAGGGCGTGGGCTTCCGCCCCTTCGTCTGGCGGCTCGCCGAACGGCACGGCGTCGCCGGCCGCGTCCGGAACGCGAGCGGCGTCGTCGAGATCCATGCGGAAGGCGCTCCGGAGATGCTCGAGGCGTTCACGGCTGCGATCGCCGGCGAGGCGCCGCCGCTCGCGCGCGTCGAGAGCGTTTCGTGGACGCCGGTCGGCGCGGAGGGACTCGGCGGGTTCGACGTGGAGGCCTCGGTGGACGGCGTCGGGGATCGGTTGGTGTCGGCCGACGCCGCGACGTGCACCGCCTGCCTGACCGAGCTGTTCGATCCGGACGACCGCCGCTACCGGTACCCGTTCATCAACTGCACCGATTGCGGCCCTCGGTTCACGATCATCGAGGCGCTCCCGTACGACCGCGAGCGAACGTCGATGCGCGCGTTCCCGATGTGCTACGAGTGCCGCCGCGAGTACGAGGATCCCGGTGACCGGCGGTTCCACGCCGAGCCGGTGGCGTGTCCGGCCTGCGGCCCGCGCGTCTCGCTGCTGGGGGTGGCCGACGCCGATGACCCGATCGAGATCGTCGCCGCCCTGATCCGCGCCGGCGGGATCGCCGCCCTGAAAGGTCTCGGGGGGTTCCACCTGGCGTGCGACGCGACCGACGAGGCAGCCGTCGCGCGGCTCCGCGACCGGAAGCGGCGGCCTGACAAACCGTTCGCCGTGATGGTGTCCGACGTGGCGGCTCGCCCGCGCGCGTGGTTCGCGCCGACGGCGGCGGAGCTCGACGTCCTCTCGTCCTGGCAGCGCGCCGATCGTGCTGATGACCGCGGCGCGCCCGCTGGCGCCGCCGTGGCGCCCGGGTTCGCGCGGCACGGCGTGATGCTGCCGTCCACCCCGCTCCACCATCTGCTGCTGCGCGCCGTCGACCTCCCGCTCGTGATGACGAGCGGGAACGCGAGCGAGGAGCCGATCTGCGTCACGAACGAGGACGCGGCCGACCGGCTGGCCCCGATCGCCGACGCGGTGCTCGTCCACGATCGGGACGTCGTGGCGCGATACGACGACAGCGTCGTACAGGTGCGGAAGGGTGACGCGACGCCCAGCGTCATGCGGCGCGCACGATCGTCCGCTCCCTCCCCGATCGACCTCGCGGTCGACGCGTCGCCGACGCTGGGGACCGGTGCGCTCCTGCACGGCGCCTTCTGTCTCGCGAACGCCGGCAAGGCGTTCCTCTCCCAGCACGTCGGCGATCTCGACACCGAGGGATCGATGGCCGCGTACCGCGAGGCGCTCGACCGGTTCCGGGAGGTCTTCCGGATCGAGCCCGAGATCGTCGCCCATGACCGGCACCCCGACTTCATGACGACGAGGTTCGCGGCCTCGCTGGGGCTGCCGACCGTCGCCGTACAGCACCACCACGCCCACGTGGCCGCGACGATGGCCGAGCACGGGCTGGACGGCGAGGTGCTCGGGCTCGCGTTCGACGGGCTCGGTCTCGGCGACGACGGGACGATCTGGGGCGGCGAGCTGCTGGTGTGCGACGCGGCCGAGTATCGCCGGGTCGGCCACCTCCGGCAGGTGGTCCAGCCGGGCGGAGACGCGGCCACGCGCGATCCGGTGCGGATGGCGCTCGCGTACGCGCACGACGCGGGCGTGTTCGTCGCCGCGGTCGACCGCCTCGGGGTCTCGTCGCCGCTCGTGGACGTGGTCGAGCGGCAGATCGAGACCGGCCTCGGCTCGCCGCGCACGAGCTCGGCCGGACGCCTCTTCGACGCGGTGGCGGCGATCGCCGGGGTGTGCCGTTCCGCGAGCTACGAGGGGCAGCCGGCGATGCTGCTCGAGGAGGCCGTGCGCGAGCCGGCAACGACCGCGATCGCCCCCGTCGTCGCCCGCCTCCCCGACGGGCTCCTCGAGCTCGACACACGCGCGCTGATCCTCGAGGCCTTCGAGCCGGGCGACGTGGCCGCCAGGTTCCACGCGGGGCTCGCGGCGCTGGTCGGCGAGGCCGCGATCACGGCGGCGGGCGAGGCCGGGCTCGACCGTGTCGTGCTCGGCGGCGGGGTCTTCGTGAACGACCGGCTCACGACCGCGCTCACCGCCAGGTTGACGTCGGCGGGCCTCCGGGTGTTCCTTCCCAAAGAGGTGCCGGTCGGCGACGGCGGGATCGCGCTCGGCCAGGTGCTCGTTGCGAACTCGACGAAGGAGCGGAGCTAGCCATGTGCCTCGGCGTTCCCGGCAAGGTGATCGAGACGTTCGACGAGGATGGGATCCGCATGGGCATGGTCGACTTCGGCGGGATCCGGCGGAAGGCCTGTCTCGAGTACGCGCCCGAGGTCGACCTCGGCAGCTGGGTCGTGATCCACGTCGGGTTCGCGATCAGCACCGTGAACGAGGACGAAGCCGCCCGCTCCTACGCGCTGCTCGAGGAGATGGACAACCTCGAGTACATCGACCTGCCGCAGGACCCCGACGGGGTCCGCCCCGAGCACATGCCGGGGACCGCCTCGTGAAGTACGTCGACGAGTACCGCGACGACACGATCGCGATGGCGCTGGTCGACCGGATCCGCGCGACCGCCTCGCGGCCGTGGACGATCATGGAGGTCTGCGGCGGCCAGACCCACACGCTGATCCGCCAGGGCATCGACCAGGTGCTCGACGGCGTGGTCGAGCTCGTGCACGGACCGGGGTGTCCGGTCTGCGTCACCCCGCTCGCCCTGATCGACGAGGCGATCGAGATCGCCAAGAACCCGGACGCGATCCTCTGCTCGTTCGGCGACATGCTGCGGGTCCCCGGTTCGTCCGAGGACCTGTTCATCGCCCGGGCGGCCGGCGGTGACGTCCGCGTCGTCTACTCACCGCTCGACGCCCTCGAGATCGCGCGCCGCAACCCCGACAGGACCGTCGTCTTCTTCGCGGTCGGGTTCGAGACCACCGCGCCGGCGAACGCGATGGCGGTGCTGCAGGCCAAGCGCCTCGGCGTCACGAACTTCGCGCTGCTGGTCGCCCACGTCCTCGTGCCTCCCGCGATCATGGCGATCCTCGTCTCGCCGGGGAACCGCGTGCAGGGCTTCCTGGCACCTGGGCACGTGTGCGCGATCCAGGGCTGGCGCGAGTACGAGCCGATCGCCCGGGACTTCGGTGTGCCCCTCGTCGTCACCGGGTTCGAGCCGATCGACCTGCTCGAGGGGATCGAGATGCTCGTGATTCAGCTGGAACAGGGCCGGACCGAGGTCGAGAACCAGTACGTGCGCGCGGTCGACCGAGACGGGAACCCGGCAGCCCTCAAAGTCGTCAACGAGGTCTTCGAGGTCGCCGACCGGGCCTGGCGCGGCATCGGCGTGATCCCGGCCTCCGGCCTGAGGCTCCGCGAGGCGTTCGCCGCGCACGACGCCGAGCGGTTGTTCCCCTGGGAGGGCGGGATCCCCGCGAGCGAGTCCGAGGTGTGCATCGCGGGCGACGTTCTGCGGGGCCGGGCGAAACCCTCGAACTGCCCGGCGTTCGGCGTCGAGTGCACGCCGTCGACGCCGCTCGGTGCGCCGATGGTGTCCACCGAGGGCGCGTGCGCCGCGTACTTCCTGGCCGGACGCACGAAGGAAGGAGCGCCGGCGTGACCCCCGAGCCGGGCACGCCGAGCGCGACCGACGACGCGATCGAACGCGAGGTGCGCGAGTTCGCGCTGCGGTGTCCGGTGCCGATCCCGCCCGGCGGCGTGGTGCTGCTCGGGCACGGCAGCGGCGGCACGCTCACGCAGGCCCTGATCCGCGACCTGTTCGTGCCGGCACTGGGCGGCGACCCGGAGCTCAGCCGCATGGGCGACGCCGCGGTGGTGCCGCTCCCGAACGGCGCGGGCCGGCTCGCCTTCACGACCGACGGCTTCGTCGTGCAGCCGGCGTTCTTCCCGGGATCGAACATCGGCGAGCTCGCGGTGAACGGCACGGTGAACGACCTCGCGATGATGGGGGCGGAGCCGCTCGCGCTCGCCGCGGCCCTGATCCTCGAGGAAGGTCTCTCGATGGAGCGCCTCGGCGGCGTGATCGCGTCGATGGCCGACGCGTGCGAACGCGCGGGCGTGCGCCTCGTTACCGGCGACACGAAGGTCGTCGAGCGCGGCGCCGCGGACGGCCTCTACGTGACGACGAGCGGGATCGGCCTGATCCCCGACGGCGTCGAGGTCGGCCCGGAGCGCTGCCGTCCCGGCGACGCGATCATCGTGACCGGTCCCGTGGGGTCACACGGCGTCGCGGTGATGAGCCGCCGCGCTGGGATCGACTTCGAGGCCGACGTGCGCTCCGACACCGCTCCGCTCACCGGCCTCGTCCGCTCGATGCTGGCGGCCGGGGACGTCCGGTGCCTGCGAGACGCGACCCGCGGCGGTCTCGCGAGCGTGCTGAATGAGCTCGCGCAGGCGAGCGGGGTCTCGATGACCGTCACCGAGCGGGACGTCCCGGTCCTGTCCGCCGTGAAGGCGGCGAGCGAGATGCTCGGTCTCGACCCGCTGTACATCGCGAACGAAGGCGTGGCGGTCGCGGTGGTCGCCCCCGACGACGCCGGCGCGGTGTTGATGGCGGCGCGCGAGGATGAGCTCGGCAGCGACGCCGCGATCGTGGGCGAGGTCGGCGAACCACCGGTCGCGGTGCGCGCGAGGAGCGGGCTCGGCGCGACACGCCCGTTGATCATGCTCGCGGGCGACCAGCTCCCGCGGATCTGCTGATCGCGGCTAGCCGCGGGGTCGCACCTCGACGACGCCCTCGGTGACGCGCGTCTCGAAGGCCAGGACGGGCTCGACCGCCGGGCCGCGCATCACGCCGCCGTCAGCGAGCCGGAAGGTGCTCCCGTGGAACGGGCACGTGACGGTCGCCTCGGAGCCGGCGATCTTCACCGGCCCACGGTCGAGCGGCGCTCCCTGATGCGTGCAGCGGTTCCGAAGCGCGTAGATCGTGTCGCCGACGCGGTGCAGCATCACCTGCTCGTCTCCGGCGGGTGCGTGGACGGATCGACCGTCGGGGAGCTCGTCGAGCGGGAGGGTCGGCAACCAGCCGTCGGTGTCCATCGAGCGATCCTAGAGCGAACGACGCTGCTCCTTGAACAGGTGCCCGCAATCGATGCACTTCATGTTCACCCGAGCGGCGGGGCCGCCGTGCGTGAACGGCTGCGTGTGCGCGGACCCGCACGAGGGGCATGGCGGCCGCACCGGCCGGCCGTCCGTTCGGCCCGGCTTCTCGTCGTTCGCGTCGGTGGTCGCCATCCGCATCGATCCTACGCTCCGCGCCGTATCTGAGTGCCGCCGGTACGCTGCTCGTATGTGGCTCAGCCGCGAGCGGTTCGAGGAGATGGTCGCCGACGCCGTCGATGACCTGCCCGCATGGGTCCACGAGCGCCTCGACAACGTCGAGCTCTTCATCGAGGACGAGCCACCGCCGGGCCAGCACCTGCTCGGCCTGTACGAGGGGGTTCCGCTCCTCCACCGGAGTGGCAACTACACGAACGTGATGCCGGATCGGATCACGCTCTTCAAGCACCCGATCGAACGCGAAGGTGCCTTCAACGAGGCGCGGATCCAGCGGGTCGTGTCGCACACGGTCGCGCATGAGCTCGCGCACCACTTCGGGATCAGCGACGAGCGTCTGCTGGAGATCGACGCTTACTAGTATGGCCCAGACTACCGACGAGCGGTTCATGGCTCTCGCGCTCGACGAGGCGCGCCGGTGCGTCGAGTGGGATGACGTGCCCGTGGGGTGCGTGATCGTCCGGGGCGACGAGGTCGTCGCCGCCGCGGGGAACGGGCGGGAGCGCCACCATGACCCGACCGCGCACGCCGAGGTGCTCGCGTTGCGCGACGCGTCCGCGTCGACCGGCACCTGGCGCCTCGACGGCTGCACGCTGTACGTCACGCTCGAGCCGTGCGCGATGTGCGCCGGCGCGATCGTGCTCGCGCGCGTCGACCGCGCCGTCTTCGGCGCCACGGACCCGAAGGCGGGCTTCGCCGGATCGCTGGGGAACCTCGTGCAGGACGAGCGGTTGAATCACCGCACCGAGCTCACCGGCGGCGTGCTCGGCGACGAATGCGGTCACCTCCTGCGCACGTTCTTCCGCGAGCGGCGGTGACGATGGAGCTCCGTGACGCCGGTCGTGACGATGTCGCCGACGTGCTGGCGCTCTGGCGCACGTCCGACGCGGCCCAGAGCGCGACCGATGACGGGAAGTCCCTCGGGCGGCTGCTCGGGCACCCCACATCGGACCTGCTGCTCGCCGTCGAGGACGGCGAGGTGGTCGGGACGCTGATCGTCGCCTGGGACGGCTGGCGCGGTGGGCTCTACCGGTTGGTGGTCGCCCCCGGATCGCGCCGCGCCGGCGTCGCATCCCTGCTGGTCACCGAGGGCGAACGACGCCTGCACGAGGCCGGCTGCCGGAGGGTGTCGATCCTCGTCCTGCGTGGGCACGATCACGCCGCCGGGTTCTGGACCACGGTCGGCTACGTCCTCGACGAACGGCTCGACCGGTACGTCAAGCCACTCGATCCTCCTGCGCCCGACCTTGGGGCCGCGGATGTCGCCCGCTAGACTCGTCGACGGAGGCGTGCCAGAGCGGCCGAATGGGACCGCCTCGAAAGCGGTTAGGGGCCTAATCCGTCTCTCGCAGGTTCAAATCCTGCCGCCTCCGCCGATATGGCCTCCGTCCTGCGGTGGTGCGCAGGGTGCGCAGGAAGCGCGCACCACGCCACCGTAGGTACGGAGGCTGTCTTCCATGGCGTGGACGACGCAGAGCCGAACGGGAAGTGGCTCGCACGCTGACGTGACGAGCACGGGAAGTACCTCAGCACGGACCTCTGGCCCGACGAGCGCTGATATCGGCGCCGCCCCCGCGCATGACGGGCTCGCTACCGCTTCGGTGGCAACGTCCTGGCGTAGCCCACGCCCACCCGTACCCACCGCTCGAGCTGGCGCTTCGTGCGGACGGCTTCGTCGTCGACGCGCAGCCAGCCCTGCATCTGCCGGCCGCGCATCTCCATCGGCCCCACGCCCGTCGACGGGAGCAGGTTGTCGGAGGTCGCCGGGTCGGCGCGCACCAGCAGGCCGCCCCGACCGCTCGCGGCAACGGCCATGTTGCCGCCGATCAGGAAGGCCAGGCCACCGAACATCCTCTTCTCGGTCAGGTCGGCTTCGTCCCCGAGCAGGGCCCGGATGCGAGCGGCGAGATGCTCGTCGTACGCCACGGGATGGATGCTACGCCTACCGGTCGAGGGCTTCACCATGTCGGCATCTGCTGCGCACGGTGCGCACTGGTGAGCAGGATCCTCGCGCATGATCGCAGGTCACAGGGGTTGACGGATCCACGCCGAATCCGCCAAATGGCGCTGGGCCTGCGGTGGCCCCCCTGAGAAACGACCACCGCAGGTCGGCGAGCCGGGCCGTGGGTCAAGCTCCTTCCGGCACCGTCAGCCCGTCGCCGTGCGGCTTCGAGTGGTCGTCACCGACGATGCCGGCGTTCTCCACCAGGATCGTGGCGACACCGTCCTCGGTCATCGCCATGAAGTCGCCGGTGTAGGGGTCGGCGAAGACCTCGACGTCGTCATCGTAGGCGTGGAAGCGCAGCACGTTCGCCCCTCGCCCGAGCGGGTCCTCGACGCCGAGGTCGACCTGCACCATCGGAACCCGCGACAGGACCTGCAGCATCGCCGCCCGGAGCTCGGGGGTCGCGTTCAGGTACTGCGTCGACCCGAGGTAGTCGCGGATCGCGAGCCACATCTGGCCCTCTTCGAGCGGCGTTCCCGGGGCGGGCGTCACGTCGGGCCGGGGTGAGGCGCCGTCGGTGCTGCTCCGCTCGAGGAGGAAGGCCTCGAGTGCGCTCGGCTCGGTCGGGAACGCGGAGAGGTCGCCTTCGTCGGGGAACTCGCCGGGCCTGAACGTGCCTTCCTGGATCCCGTAGTTGTGCTGCTCCATGACGTTGATCCGCCCCGAGCCGTCGAGGGCCCACCAGGACTCGGCGTACAGCGTGTCCTTGCCGCAGGGCTCGCACGGGTAGCGGATCAGTTGGTAGGAGTACTCACCGGGCCCCAGCGGGACCGTGTGCGGAGCCGGCAACGAGCTCCCGCCGCGCCTCGCGCCTGCGGGCCGGTCGCCGCTCGAGGCCATGGCGAAGGCCGCGCCGGCGACGATCGCAACGGTGAGACCCAGCCCGACGACCGCACCGCCGACCCGGCGACGTCGCTCGAGGCGACCACGTCGAGAGCGGACGTCGTCCAGCTCGAAGGAAGGTTCCGGGGCATGTGCTCGGGCTCGCTCGAGCAGGCGCTTGCTGTCATCCATCGGTGGCTCCGATCTCGGTGGAGAGGGTGGCTCGTCCTCGGGCGGCGAGCACGCGGACGGTCGACGGACGGATCCCCAAGGCGGCCGCGGCCTCATCCGACGGCATCTCGAGGAGATCCGTCAACACCAGGGCGGCGCGCTGACGGGGCGTCAGGGCGCCCAGCGCCCGCATCACGACGTCGCGCGCCTCGACGGCCTCGAGGGCATCGCGGGGCTCCGATCGCGAGACGGCGTGGCGGAATGCCACCGCCGCCCGCCGCCGTCGATTGCGGAGGACGTTCATGGCCGTACGGAAGAGGTAGGCCGTGGGGTCGTCCGGCGCACCGTGCCGGTCCCACCGTTCCAGCACCCGCACGAAGGCGTCCTGTGCGATGTCATCCGCCTCGTGGCGGTCGCGGGTCATGAGCCAGAGTGCCGAGAACAGTCGGTCGCGCTCCTCGGCGAACAGCAGCTCGAAGGACGTGAGCGCCGGCGACGTTACGTCGATCGGGGCCGGAAGGGAGGTATCCATCTGCACCATGGACACCCTAGGAGCCGCTCGCGTTTACGAACAGACGACCTCCTCGTCGATCGCGTACAGGGTCGAGTCGACGACCGTCATCGGATGGTCTGCGACCGTGATGATGTCCGCGCGCGCTCCGTCATCGGTGAGCGTCCCGAGCCTGCGGCCGTTTCGCGCGTCGTTGCAAGTGACCGTGCCCTCTCCGTACGCGACCCACAGGTGACTCCCCGCGTACGCGCCGGTGATCGAGTTCGCGCCGTGGATGATGCCGTGGCCGTCCTTGGCCTCGTCGATGCCCTGCGGCGCTACGAGATCGTTCGACGTGTAGAAGCCAAGTGTGCCCATCATCCCTGTCGGCTCTCCTACCCATACCCCGTTCGGTGCTGGCACGAGATGGGATACACCCCCGAGGTCCGCGTATCCCGCGCGCGTGTCTGCGATCAGGCTGCCCGAAGATCCGTCGAGCTCGAGGAGGGGTGCCTGGTCCTTGCGCACCGGTCCCTCGAGCGTGACGTAGAGGAGACCGCCGTCCGGGTCGCCTGCCACCAGATCGATCCTGTGGGAGAGGGGGACCTGGTCGACCGGCCTGCCGGTCGCCGGGTCGATCTCAACGAGGGCTGAGCCCACGCCGAGCCAGAGGTGCCCATCGGTCGCGGCGAGCCCCTCGGCCGTCGCCGCGAAGGCTCGACCGTGAAGGATCGAGAGGGTCTGAGGCGCGAGACCGACCAGGCGTGCGCCTTCTTTCGACCGCTGCAAGATCCAGATCGAGTCGCCGACCTCGACGGCCGCGAGCTCACTCGCGTGCTCGAGGTTCCGCTGGGCCAGGACCTCTCCGGACGACGGGTCGACGCGCGTGACGATCCTCCCGCTGTTCGACGCGATGAGCAGCGACCCGTCGGCGGTGCCGAGCAGCGCATACGTGCGAGGAGGCACCGGACCGATCGACTCGAGCGCGGCCGCCGACGCCGGTTCGCTGGGCGAGGCCGAGGCCGAGGCCGAGGCCGACACGGACACTGTCGGCGTCCCGGTGCCCGACGGTGATGCGGACGGGGTGGTCGCCTCCCCGGTGGGGGGCGTGCTCGATCCGGAACACGCCGCGAGCAGCAAGATCAGGATGGCGACGGCAGGGCGGCGTATGTTCGGCCTCATGGGGAAGCGTTTCGACATCGACCATACCCCGGGCGGACGTATCGGTTGCCGAGGACGAGCGCTCCTGCCGGTGCTCGCGGGCCTCGGCCTGCTCGCCGCGCTCACCCCCGCCGCCGCGCGTCCGATCCCGAGCGGCCGCGTCGGGGTCGGCGACTCGATCATGCTCTCGTCCAAGGATGAGCTGAACGGCTACGAGACCCACGTGCACGCGAAGGTCGGCCGTCAGTTCGTCGAAGGGGTGGCGGTCGTGCAGCGTCTCAAGGAGGACGGCATCCTCGCGAAGCGGCTGATCGTTCACCTCGGTACGAACGGCCCGATCGACCCCGCGGATTGCCTCCAGGTCGTCGCGATCGCCGGGCCGATGCGGCGCGTCTTCCTCGTGACCAACAAGGTCCCGCGCGAGTGGCAGGACTCGAACAACGAGATCCTGAACGCGTGCGCGAGTGAGTACGACAACGTGTGGGTGATCCGCTGGTACGCGTACTCCACGGGGCACCCGCACTGGTTCGCCGACGACCGCTACCACCTGTCCGCCGAGGGCCAGGCGATGTACGCGGCCTTCATCGATGCGCAGGTGCGCAGGATCCTGGCAGCCTGAGCTGCGCGGCCGCTTCGCTAGACTCGTCGACGGTGGCCTGCCCGAGCGGCCGAAGGGACACGCCTGGAAAGCGTGTAGGGGGGCAACTCTCTCGAGGGTTCGAATCCCTCGGCCACCGCCAGAACCTCGTTGACATACCGGATGGCGGGTGCCCGTCTAGGGTTCAGACCAGGATCCGCGTGGCAGTGCGAGTCGCGCGGCGACGTCAAGCGAGAGCAGCAACGTCACCCAGCGGACGGCCCACGAGTCGCCCGTCGTGACCGCGAGCGCCAGCCCGGTCACGACGACCCCGATCGCCAGGGCGAGCTTCAACGATCGGTTCTCGTACCACTCGTGCATCCCGGTTCCTCCTCGTACGCCGAGGGAGGAGTCTCGCACAGGTGGCTCGCAGACGATGAGTCCGTAGGGGCGGTCGAGCTCTGCTCGTGGAGGTCCTTCACGTAGTTCGTGTACGAGCTGAGAACCTGCATCCCGACCTTCTCGTAGAGGCCGAGCGCTCCCGTGCGCGAGTCCGTGCTGAGCTCCACCGTCTTCTTCCCCCGCTCCCCGTAGACCTGGAACGCGCGGTGCAGCAGGGCGCGCGCGATCCCGAGGTGACGGTGGGCGGCCTTGGTGGCGACCTGCTGGATCCAGCCTTCCTCGATCCCGTAGTCGATCATGAACACGGCGCCGACGATCTCGTCCGTAGCCTCGTGGACCGCCAGCAGCATGTTCGACGCGTCGAACGACTCGCGGCCGATCGTGAGCCCGGCCCAGTCCTCGAACGTGACGGCCCGTCGTCCCTCCCACTCGCTGAACGCGTCCTCGATCACTTGGTAGGTCGCGTGGTCGTCAACGCCGGGCCGGAAGTCGCGGAAGGCGAACCCAGGCGGTAGCGCGGGTGCCTCGATCCCGCCATCGAGCGAGATCGCGAGGACCCATGACGTGAAGGTCTCGCGATAGCCGTGATGGAGCAGGAACCCACGCCGCTCAGTGTCGGTGTCGTGAGCGATCTGACGGAGGGTGGGCCCTTGGGAGCGCGCGACCTCGTGGAGCCACGGAAGGATCGCGGTGCCGATGCCGCGACCGCGATGAACTGGGTGGATGTTCACCTCGCCACGCCCCTGGAACGCCTCGGCCTCGGCCACCATCACGTCGTCCTCGAACAGGGCAACGCTCATCACGACGAGGTCCATGCCGGGTCGCGCCCAGTCCACGACCAGGTCCTCCGGATCCAGCTCGGCGCGACCGTAATCGTGCTCCTCGCAGGCGCGCACGAGGGCGACCACCGCGTCGAGGTCGTCGATCGTCGCGGGCCGGGCCGTCAGTCCCTCGGGCAGCGCGATCAGGTCGAGGGGAGCGTCCATCCGGGGCAGACTAGCGGAGCGACCGGCCCGGGCAGGGCCTCGAGTCCCTCGAGGGCGGTGCGTACGTCGTCGAAATGCTCCCAGGCGAGGTACGGCACGCCGTCGGCCTCGCAATAGGCGGGCAGCGCGTCCTTGGCGAACACGACGTCGGCGTAGAGTGCCCCGTAGCGGTCGGTCTGGCCCTCTCCGACGAAGGCCACGGGCCCGTGCGCCTCGCGATACATCGTGACGGCGCGCATCTTGCAGGTCCCGCACCCGATGCATTCGGGATGCGGATGTCCGAACGTGAGGCCCGCGGGCATCCCGTCGCGGTCCCACCGCGGCTCGTTCGAGAGCACCGTGATGGAGCCGAGGCCGGCGGCCGCGAGGATCGGCTCGATGTAGAAGCCGAACCCGTCCGACACGATCGCCAGCGCGATGTCCTGATCCGCCAGCCACCGGTAGAACGACACGAACGTCGGATCGAGCGGGCAGTGCTCGAGCGCGAAGGCGAGCATCGTGTCGCGGTCGGCTCCCAGCAGCGCGTTCTGGGCGAGGATCGCCTCACGCAGCGGCACCTCTCCTCGGTCGACGGCCTCGTCCCATTCCGGCCAGGAGGGATCACCGAACTCGATCAGGAGATGTTCGGCGACGTCGTGCGAGCACGCCGTTCCGTCGAAGTCCACGAGCACCGCGTCGACGGGGATCACCGCGACAGGCTACCGGGCCTTCCCGACGGCCATCGACGCGCCTGGCAGACTCCGCTCCATGGACACCGCGGAACGGATCGCCCTGGGCGTGGTCGACGCCGAGCGGAAGCGGCGTGAACGCGTCGCGGGCGCCGAGGTGCTCGAGATCGACGGCTATGTGCTCGCGTTCTCGAACCAGCCCGATCCGGCCCTGAACGGCGTCATGGTCGAGCGGGAGCCCGAGGTCCCGATCGGCTCCCTCCGCCTGGCGGAGGCCGAGTGCGTACGGCGGGACCAGCCCCTCGGGGTGAACCTGCAGCGCGGGCGCCACCCGCAGGTGGACCACGCGGTGCGTGAGCTGGGACTCGCGCTGCTCCTCGAGCGTCCCGCGATGGCGGTCGACCCAGCCGCGCTCGGCGATGTACCGCCGCCCGCCGGGGTAGATATCCGCCCGGTGACGACCGATGCCGACGTCGGGGCGCTGGTCGCCGTCGGGGTGGCGGCCTTCGACGACGACCCAGCTGTGGGGATGGCGTTCTACGGCGCGGGGGCCCGCGGGGTCGACGGCGTGCGGACCTTCGTGGCGTGGGAGGGCGACGACCCCGTGGGGATCTCGGCCGGCTACTTCGTCCGCGCGGCCGTGAGCGTGATGGGCGTCGCGGTCGTGCCCGGAGCGCGGCGCCGAGGGATCGGCGCCGCGCTCACCGTCCGCGCGGCCCGGTGCTTCCCGTCGGACCTCGCGTGGCTCCACCCGTCGGACATGGCGGTGCCGATGTACGAGGCGCTCGGGTTCGCGGCCGTCTCGGACTGGGAGATCTGGGTCAGGAGCTGACGCGACTCAGGCCGCCGCGCCGTCAACGATCGTGCGCCCGCCGAGCGGTTCGTCGAGGACGATCACGACCTGCTTCTGGACGGCGATCTCGATGCAGGCGACGTCGCCCGCGTTGGGGTCGTTGCCCTCGAAGAGCGTGATCGTGACGTCGTGGATGCCGTAGTCGACGGCGACATGGTCGAGCACGGTGCACGGCTCGATCCCGCTCCAGAAGTCGATCGTCACGGTTCGGTCGTCGTCACCGACGGTCGCCAGATCGAAGGGGCGCGCCCGGACGTTCGCCATCCCGGGCGACGGTTCCACGACCTGCGGGCCCGGCCCCGGTTCCGGACTCTGGCCGGGGTCGCCCGGACACACCGTGTACGAGACGGTGGCGTCGGGTCCGGTGCCGTGGACCTGTTCGCCGCACTCCTGCCCGGGATCGGCGAGCGCGCCGGCGATCCCGGCGGTCGCGAGCACGGCGACGGCGAGCAACGCTGCCACGGTGACGCGGGTTCGGGTCTGCATGGGTCCTCCTTGTCGGTCGGTGCGGGTCGCCGGCCGGGCGAGTGACGCTTCTTGGACGCCTCGGAGGGACGCACAGGTTCCCCGAAACGCACGCGGGCGGCCGGAGGCAAGCGAGGCGAGCGTCGGTTCGTGTGGGGGCCACCTCGGCGCCTGCTGACCTGTCGGGCGCCCCGCGTATACTCCCCGCGTGGCCGTGCTAGGTGGGGAGCCAGCGGTGCCCTGTAACCCGCGATCCGCTTCAGCGGGGCTGAATCCCCGCCCGAGGCCCGGATGGTCCGGGGCAGCCCTTGCCACGGAGCGTTGAAGGTCGGGTCCTACGCGACTCCAGACCGCGAACCCGGTCAGGTCCGGAAGGAAGCAGCCGTAAGCGGAGCCTGGTGGGTGCCGTAGGGATGCCTGGCTGGAGCCCCGTGACGAGGAAACGTCCGAGTCGTCCGTGGTCGGAGGCGGGTGCACGGCCACACTTCCTTCCTCGGTGAGAGGGGAGCGCCCCGGGCGCGGAAAGGCAGCGAGTGGCGGACGAGAAGCAGCATCAGGCCCTGTACCGCCGGTACCGGCCGCAGACGCCAACGGAGGTCCTCGGCCAGGACCACGTGGTGCGCGCGCTCACCGGTGCGATCCGCGAGGGTCGCCTCCATCACGCGTTCCTGTTCTGCGGGCCTCGCGGGACGGGCAAGACCTCCACCGCGCGGATCCTGGCGAAAATGGTCAACTGCGAGCAGGGACCCACGGCCGAGCCGTGCGGCGTGTGCTCGCAGTGCGTCACGATCCGCGAGGGCACGCACCTCGACGTCGTCGAGATCGACGCCGCGTCGCACGGTGGCGTGGAGGACGCTCGAGAGCTCCGCGAGAAGGCGCCGACCGCGCCCGTGCAAGGTCGGGAGAAGGTCTACATCATCGACGAGGCGCAGCGGCTCTCTCGAGAGGCGTTCGATGCCCTGCTGAAGGTCTTCGAGGAGCCGCCCGCCGGTGTCCGGTTCGTGCTCGCGACGACCGAGCCCCACAAGATGCCGCCCACGATCGTCGGTCGGTGTCAGCGGTTCGATTTCCGGCGGCTCTCGATGGAGCAGCTCGCCGAGCACCTCTCCGACATCGCGAAGCGGGAGGGCGTGACGCTCGAGCCCTCGGCCGCGCACACGATCGCGCGCCAGGCCGAGGGATCGGCGCGCGACGCGATCTCACTGCTGGATCAGGCGAGCGTGCTGGGCGGCGCGACGATCGACGACGACGCGATCCGGGCCCTGCTCGGCGCCCCGCACGCCGAGGTCCAGCACGAGCTGGCCGACGCCGTCGCGGTGGGCGACGCGCGCACCGCGTTCGTGGTGGTCGACCGGCTCGTGCAGGACGGCCAGGACCTCCGCAACGTCACGGCCGAGGCGCTCGTGCACTTCCGGAACCTGCTGCTCGTCAAGACCGCGCCCGGGCAGCAGGACCTGATCGACGTGGCGGCCGACGCCTACGACGCCCTGCGGATCCAGGCCGAGAAGTTCACCCCGGGAGAGCTGGCGCGCGTGATCTCCCTGCTGCTGGCCGCGCAGCAGGACATGCGCTGGACGACCTCGCCGAGGATCTCGCTCGAGCTCGCGCTCGTACGGGCGACGATCCCCGATACCGACCCGAGTCCGGCGGGGTTGGTCGCACGGCTCGAGCGGCTGGAGCGACTCGCCAACCTCGAGGCCGGCTCCCTGGTGCCGCCGGCATCGGCGACCTCGGCCCGCGCACGCCCTCCGAGTCCCGCGGACGACGTCGAGGTGCCCGCACCGGCGGAGCCCATCGAGGTCCCCGAGCCGGCACCGGTCGCCGAGGCGCCGGGGGAGCAGCAGGGTTCTGACGACGACGTCGTGATCGTCGACGCGGTGGCGCCCGAGCCGGCCGCCGAGCCTGAGTCAAGCACCCATCCCGAGGGAGCGTCCGAGCCAGAGGCGGAGCCCGAGGCGGTGCCCGAGCCCTCCGGTCCCGCGACCCAGATGCCGGTTCCGCACGCGGCCGACGCCGGCAGTGTCGACGTCACGATGCTGCGCCGATCCTGGCCGGCGCTGATCGACCACCTCGGCACGAGTCGCCAGATGATCCTGAAGGCGATCCTGGAGTCGGCGACCGTGAGCGCCTACGACGGCGAGACCCTCGAACTCGCCTTCCCGCCCGACCGCAAGGTCGGCCCGCAGAAGGTCGCCGAGCGGCAGGACGACCTGCGAGGCGCGCTCAAGGACCTGTTCGGCATCTCGCCGGCGATCACGTGCGTGGTCCGCGAGGCTCGTGAGCCGGCCGGCGGCGTCGCCTCGGTCGAGGTCGTCGACGAGGAAGATGTGCCCGACGAGGCCGAGGCGCTCCGCCGTGTGCAGGAGATGTTCGGCGCCACGCCGGCGGAGCCATCCGGAGATGCGGGGTAGCTCGTGGCGTACGAGGGCCCGATCCAGGAGCTGATCGACGAGCTGGCGCGCCTGCCCGGCGTCGGCCCAAAGTCCGCCCAGCGGCTCGCGTTCTGGCTGGTCAAGGCGCCGATCGACGACGCGAAGCGCCTCGCGCAGGCGATCATCCAGGCCAAGGAGCGGATCTTCTTCTGTCGCGAGTGCGGCAACGTCGCCGAGGGCGATCTCTGTCGCATCTGTCGAGACGAGTCGCGCGACCGTACCCAGCTCTGCGTCGTGGAGGAGCCGAAGGACGCCGCCACCCTCGAGAAGGCGGCCCTGATCCACGGGCGGTTCCACATCCTCGGCGGCGCGATCAGCCCGCTCGACGGTATCGGTCCAGACGACCTCCGCGTGCAAGAGTTGCTGGACCGGGTCGAGCGCGACCACGTGCAGGAGGTGATCCTCGCGACCAACCCGAACCTCGAGGGGAACGCCACCGCGATGTACGTGGCGGCGTTGTTGAAGCCGCTCGGGATCCGCGTCACGCGGCTCGCGAGCGGTCTGCCGGTCGGTGGCGACCTCGAGTACGCCGACGAGGTCACCCTCTCGCAGGCGCTCGAGGGCCGCCGCGAGATGTGACCGGGGTCCGCCTCCAATGACCCGCGCGACCCCCGCCGAGATCGCCGACCGGGCGCTCGTGCTCTACGCGTTCGCCCGGCGGGCCACGATCGAGCTGGCCCTCGGCGAGTTCGATCACGAGCCCTCCCGGATCGCGCAGGCCGAGGCAGCTCGCGTGGAGACCGACCGCTGGCTGGAACGAGAGTCGCTGACGGAAGCGCTCACCGAGACCGAACGCCGGCTCTTCGAGGCGGCGTCCGGGGCGTGGCCGAAGCCCGCGATCGACGACGCGCTCTGGCGGCGTGAGGCCCTCGGCATCCTGCTCTGGTCGCTCGGCCACCTCGAGGAGATGGCGCCCTACGGGGAAGAGTTCCCCGCGCACGACCTGGATGCCGCGGTCACCCGCTACGGATCGGTCGACGCGTTCCGGACCGAGGGCCGGCTGCGGCCCGACGACGAGATCGAGGCAGCCTGGATGGAGGCCGACGCGTGGTTCGGCGCCACCGAGGGCCGCGACGGGGAGGATGCCGCGGTGGCCTCGACGGCGGCCGAACGGTTCCGGGCGCTCAGCTGGCTTCGCGACGTCGACGCCGCACCAGCGTGACGATCCCCCAGATCGCCAGCCCGATCAGCGCGATCGGCACCAGGTACCCGAGCCCCACGATCATGGCGCCCACGACCCGGAGGAAGCCTTCCCACCCGAGCCGGATCGCGTCGGCGAGGCTCGGGTTGTCGGTGGTGGGCGCCGGGTCCTCCTGCGGCGCGTGCCGCTCACGGAGCTCGACCTTGATGGTCGACTCGGCCACCTGGTCCTTCAGGTAGCGGAGCTGTCCCTGGGTCTTCTCGATCTCCAGCTGGGTCTGCTCGATCAGGCCGGCGAGCCGGAGGATCTCCTGCGACGTCGTGGCCTCGTTCTGGAGGCCCTGCAGCAGGTCCCGGCGGTCGAGCAGGATCTGGAGGCGGGCGGTCTGGTCGATGAACTCGGCCGTGACGTCCTGGCCCGTGACATCGTCGGCTTGGACCTCGCCGATCCCCCGCAGCCGCTCCATCGCGACGTCGAACTTCTTCGCCGGGATCCGGAGCGTCAAGGTGCCGGTGTTCTGGTCCTGCGTGGACGACGTGAGGACGAAGCCGCCGAGGCTCGTGGCGATCCGCGACACGCTCGTCAGTGATGTCTCGAAGTCTCCGTCAGGTACCACGATCGCGATGCGCCCGTCGCGGACGATCTTCGAGAGGTCGCCCTGCTGCTGGGTCGCGGGGACGGCCGGGCGCGGGCTGGCGTCGCCGCCGCTGGCCGTGTCGTAGGTGACACCGCCGCTGGTCAAGGTATCGGGACGGGTCCCTGCTCCGCCGAAGCCTTCGAAGGCCCCCTTATCGGTGGGCGCTGTCGGGGCTGGACTGGCCTGGGCCGCCGGCGCCTCGGCGGCCTCCCGGGACCCGAACGCGGCGCCGCTCGCCGTCGACGCATCCTGCGCCGTGTTCTGGCTCAGGAACCCGATGCTGCCCGCCAGCACGAGGAAGGCCACGAGTCCCGCCGCGATCGCGCCCCAATGCCGCTCGCGCCGGGGAAGGTGGCGCGAGCGATCGTCGTCAGACCTCGAGCCGGACCCGGAGTCCTCGAGCACGGCGGTCTCGCGCGCCGCGGCCTCGGTCAGGTCGTCCTCGAGCTGCTGCAGGAATCGGATGTCCGTGTTCATGCCTCGACCTCCGTGGTCAGCTGCATCCCGCGCTCCTGCAGCGTCAGGGCCACCTTCCGGAGGCCGCGGCTCACGCGCTGGCGGGCGTTCGCCTCGCTGCAGCCGAGCCGGTCGGCGACCTCGGGGTAGGCCAGCTCGTCGATCACGCGCAGCGTCATCGCGTCGCGCTGATCGGGGCTCAGGGTCTCCAGGGCCTCGGAGAGCGCCTCGCGGATCGGCGCGAAGTCGATGAGGTCCTCGATGCGTTCGTAGTCCTCGGGCGGAAGCTCTCGCTCCGGCATGCCGAGGCGACGGCGAGCGCTCGCGTCGACCCGTCCGTGTCGGAAGAAGCGCCCCAGACGATGCCGGGCGATGCCGTAGATCCACGCCACGCCGTTCACCCCCTTGTCCGTGTAGGTCTGCCGTGAGGCGAAGGCTTCGGCGAAGGTCTCGGCCGTCAGCTCGGCCGCCGTCTCGGGATCCAGCGTGCGGCGCGCGAAGTACCGGAGCAGATCCTCCGCGTGTCGCCGATAGAGCTCGGTGAACGCGTCGGGTTCGTCCCGGGATGCGAGCAGGAGCTCGGTATCGGTGCGCTGGTCCGGCACGGGTGTCCCTTCGTCGGGGTCCTCGCGGGTCGGTTCTACACCCACATACCGCGAGGCGGGTCCGTTGTGACAGGCGTTGGACGCACCGGCGGCCTGACGGGTTCCCGACCCGAGTGGGACTAGGCTCACGAGGTGCGGGCCTCGACGGCGCGGAAGCTCTTGGTATGGCTCCTCGCGGGCACGGCCGTGCTCCTGCTCGTCGTCGGTGAGCCGCGGCAGGCGCTCGCCGTCGGGCTCATCGGAGGGACGGTCGCCGGCTTCCTCGTTGGCCGCAGGTGGCTGCTCGATCGGCCTCGTGCCGACGCGTACGCGGCCGAGGCGCGGCGGCTGGGCTCCGGTACTCGTTCGAGGATCCCGACGACCTCCTCTCGCTCCGTCATCCGCTCCTGCATCGCGTGGTCCACGTCCGTGGGCTCGAGCACGTCACCTGGGGCAAGTGGAACGGACTCGAGCGTCGAGGCGTTGAGTACTGGTACGCGGTCGGGAGCGATCCATCCCGCAACGATTACGAGCGGTTCACCTGCGTCCTGACGCCGGTCCCGGCGTCCTGGCCGGACGTCGTGATCGAGCCACAGCGCGCGATCACGGCGTTCACCGAGGCGGTCGGCGCCCCGGAGGTCGATCTCGAGCTCGAGCGGTTCAACCGCGACTACCGGGTCCTCTGCGAGGACGGACGCTTCGCCTCGGCGTTGCTCTCGCAACGGATGATGGTCTGGCTCATGGAGGTCGCCGCGGGGGTCGGATTCCAGGTCGCGGACGGGCGGCTCCTCGTCTTCGCCGACCGCGTGGAGCCGTGGCGGCTGGAGTCCGTGCTCGCGACGGCCTCGGGATTCCTCTCGCAGGTCCCCGCGGCGCTCCGTTCGCTCTATCCCGATGCGTGAGCTCCACCGTATGCGGCGGATCGCGCGTCAGCGCTCGAGGACGATCTTGCCGAGCTGATCGCCGGCGTCGAGACGTGCGAGCGCCACCGGAAGTCGTCGAACGCGAACGACGAGTCCACCGGGACGGGCTCGACCTCGCCCCGGTCGACCATGCCGACGGCGTCGGCGAACTCCCGGTGGTCGTTCATCGTGGCGCCGATCACCTCGAGCTGACGCCAGAAGAGCGTGGGCAGGTGGAGCTCGGCGGTGCGCCCGCTGGTCGAGCCGTTCGTGACGAGCCGGCCGCCGCGCGCCAGGGACCGCACGGACCGCTCGAACGTCGCCGGGCCCGACGTTGTCGACGACGATGTCGACCCCGCGACCGTCGGTCGCCTCGCGCACCGCCCGGTCGAAGTCGCCGGACGAGTCGAACCCTCCCGCGGCGCCGTGCTCGAGCGCCCACGCGAGCTTGTCGTGCTTGGTCGACGTGACGAAGACCTCGGCGCCGAGTGCGCGCGCCAGCTGGAACGTCGCGGTCGAGGTGCCCCCCCCGACCCCGATCACGAGCACGCGGTCGCCCGTGCGCAGCCGTGCTCGCCGGAGCATCCGGAGCGCCGAGGACGTCACGAGCCCGAACGCCGCGGCCTCGACCCAGCCCAGCCGCTCCGGTTTGGGCACGACGTTCACCGCGGGCACCACGACCGCCTCGGCGTGGGTACCCCAGCGGTGCTCGCCCACGATCGCGAACCGGCGCAGAACGGGACGTCGCCTCGCACGCACGCCGCGCAGGCGCCGCACGAGGTCGACGGGTCGATCACCACCTCGTCGCCGAGCGCGACGCCGATCCACCTCCGCGCCCACCGCGTCGATCGACGCCCGGCGCCGTCGGCGCCGCCCACGTGGGGGAGCGACGGCGGCGCGGCAATGCCGCGCGCGACCCACAGATCGAGGTGGTTCAGCGCCGACGCCCGCAGCGCGACGCGCACGTCGTGCGGCCCGGGTTCGGGCGTCGGGACATCGCCGAGCGCGTAGGCCTCGGGACCGGTGACCTCGTGCAGCAGCCAGGCTCGGATCGGCGGACCTCCATGTCGGGACGCCCGATGCTAGCGTGCCGGCATGACCGATCCGTTCCCTCGCCAGTACGCGCGCACGCGCGGCTTCAACCTCGGCCTCCCCGGTCGTTCTCGATCGCCTCCGACGGTTCGCGGGTCGCGTTCCTTCGCACGGCCCGGGTGACGATCCGCTGGCCTCGCTGTGGGTGCTCGACGTCGCCGACGACCGCGAGCGTCTTGGTCCACGGGCCCGACCCCGAGGAGCACGTCAGCGACGCGGAGCGCGATCGGCGCGAGCGGACTGCGCGAGCGCCAGACGGGCGTCGTGACCTACGCGGCCGATCCGGCCCTGCACGATCGCCTCGTTCGTGGTCGGGGACCAGCTGCTCGTGGCCGATCTGATCGAGGGCGGTGCCCGCGAGCTCGCGCCGCCGGGT
This sequence comes from uncultured Actinomycetes bacterium, assembly GCA_963816275.1. Classification (GTDB taxonomy): domain Bacteria; phylum Actinomycetota; class UBA4738; order UBA4738; family HRBIN12; genus JAOUEA01. Next base: position 351,513 of record CAWFJU010000005.1, on the reverse strand, counting down.
CCGGCGTTCGATCCGCGACCCGACCCCACGGGTCGGCACGTCGCCTACGTCACCGACGGTGCGCTGCACGCGATCGATCTCGGAGGCCGGGACCGACCGGCGCTCGCCGCACGACGACGACCCCGACGTCCACTGGGGGCTCGCCGAGTTCGTCGCGGCCGAGGAGATGGAGCGCCGCCGCGGGTACTGGTGGGCGCCCGACGGCGACCGGCTGCTCGCCTGCCGCGTCGACGACCGGCCGCTCCCGACCTGGCATATCGCGCTCGCCGATCGATCCCCGGCCGCCGCCGCGCGCCATGCGCTATCCGCAGGCCGGCACCGCGAACGCGATCGTGACGCTGCACGTGCTGGGGCTCGACGGGTCGCGGGTCGACGTCGACGTGGGATCGCGAGGCGTTCGAGTACGTCGCGGCGGTCTCCTGGACCGCAGGAGGGTCCGCCGCTCGCGCTGGTGCAGTCGCGCGACCAGCGCGACATGCAGGTGCTGGCGATCGACCCCGACACCGGGCGCGACCGAGGTCGTGCTGGGCAGGACCACGACGACGATCTGGACGCACCTCACGCCCGGCGTGCCCGCGTGGCTCCCCGGCGGCCGGCTGCTCACGGCGGGGCATCGCGACGACACGCGGACGCTCCTGATCGACGGCGAGCCCGTGACGCCCGCCGGCCTCCAGGTCGACTCGGTGCTCGACGCGGGCGAGCGACGTCGTGTTCCGCGCGACCGAGGAACCGACCGAGATGCACGTGTGGCGGCTGGCGGCGGAGGGTCGCTCGAGCGCTCAGCGACCGCCGTCGGCGTGCACGGCGCCGTCGCGGAGCGGCGACCTCACGGTCCTGGTCGAGCGAGACGACGCGACGCCGCTGCCCGACCGGCGACGCTGCATGCGAGGCGGCGAGCCCGTCCACACGTTCGAACGGTTCGCCGAGACGCCGGTGCTCCGGGCGCGCCGACGTTCGTCTCGCTCGGACCGAAGGAGCTGCGCACCGCGCTGCTCACCCCGGACGGCGAAGAGCCGACGGCGCACGCTTCCCGGTCCTGCTCGACCCGTACGGCGGCCCGCACTTCGGTCGCGTTGTGCGCACGCGCAACGCATGCACCTGGAATCGCAGTGGTTCGCCGACCAGGGTTTCGTGGTGCTCGTCGATCGACGGTCGGGGCACGCCGTACCGCGGCGTGGCGTGGGATCAGTCGGTCCACCGGCGACTACATCGATGCTGGCGCTCGAGGACCAGGTGGAGGCGCTGCACGCCGCGGCCGAGCGCTATCCCTTCCTGGACCTTGACCGAGTGGCGATCCGCGGATGGTCCTACGGCGGGTACCTGACGCTCGCGGCGCTGCTCCGCCGCCCCGACGTCTTCCACGCGGGGATCTCGGGCGCACCGGTCACGCGACCTGCGCTTCTACGACACGCACTACACGGAGCGGTACCTCGGCACCCCGCAGGGCGATCCCCGAGGCCTACGAGCGCGCGACCTGATGAAGGACGCCGCCGACCTGCGGGGCGAGCTGTTGATCATCCACGGGCTCGCCGACGACAACGTGTACGTGACGCATTCGCTCCAGATGTCGAAGGCGCTGATGGAGGCCGGCCGCCGCCACTCGATGATCCCGCTGAGCGGTATCACGCACCGCCCGGTCGACGAACGCGCTGCCGAGAACATGCTGAAGATCGAGGTCGAGTTCCTGCAGCGTTCGCTCGGCATCGACGTGCACCCCGCGTAGCCCGGCTCGAGCAGATGAAAGGCCCGGGAGCGCGAGGCTCCCGGGCCCTCTCATCATCCGTTGCGATCGGGTCGGCTACCAGAGGCGCCGCGCCCGTCCGTCGATCGGCCCGACCACCGGGATGCCCATCAGCTTGAGCACCGTCGGCATGACGTCGGGCGTCGTGAACCGGCTCCCCGTCGGTGTTCGTGAACGCCAGGCTCGGCGACCAGAACACCATCGGCACCCGCTGCACCGACTCCTGCGCGCCGCCGTGGTCGCCGTAGACGCCGTAGCTCGTCTTGTCGTGCAGCAGCCCGACGACGTCCGGGCCCGTTGGAGGCGGCCATCGTGTTCGACGATCTCCTGGCCGTGCTGCCACCACCAGGCCTGCTCCGACCAGGTCATCGCGTTCGTGCCGTAGAGCCGGAAGCGATCACCGTCGTGCCAGTAGCGCGGCCGTCACGCCGGGCGTCTTCAGCATCGCCGCGGCGCCCTCCTTCATCTTGGTGACCGAATGGTCGATCAGCCAGGCCTCGATCGCCGTCGACTGGTACGAGAACTGGATGTTCCCCGTGGCGATCAGCGGCTGCAGCGCCGGCGACGGCTGGTTGTAGAGTCGGTGTTCGGTCGGGTCGGCACGAACGCGCCGCGTCCCAGACGCCGGTCGGCGCGTAGTACCAGTTGCTGTCGCCGGCGCCCGCGTCGTCTTGCCGTGGAAGTTCTCGCCGTAGGTGGCGCCGTGGTCGGCGGTCAGCACGACCAGGGTCTCGCCGCCGTCGCTCGCGTCGATGCGCCTTCACCGCGTCGAGCAGCTTGCCGAGCTGGACGTCGGCGTTCTCGGCGGCGCACCGGACGTGGGTCTGCGCGGCCCGTCGGCCGCCGGTCGCGCCGTGTGCACGACGCCCGTGAAGTTCGCCGCTCGTCCTGCGCGCCCCACATGTGCCCGGCCTTGTCGATCGCGCCCATCGTGACGAACATGCCGGACCAGTCCTCCTTGTCCATCATCTCGATCGCCGCATCGGCGACCCAGGTGTCGCCGCCGAGGTGCCCGCCTGGGCCGGAGCGTCGGTCCCCGGGAAGAAGCGGTTGCCGTCCTCCGGGTACATCCACGACGGGAACGCCGTCGTGGTGCCGTAGTTGTTGCTGCCGTCCGAGTTGATGTAGAAGCGGCCGCAGTACGGCGGTCAGGTAGGTCGGGCACGTTCTTGCCGGCCGGGAACCGGTAGCGCCCGCCGAGCGTGGTCCGGCACGTCGTCGAACAGACGAGCTCGACGAGCGGCTCGACAGCCGCACCGCCGATGTCGCCGGTCGGCGGCGCGTCGCCGACTCGACCGCGTAGGACTTCTGGCCCGACCGTGATGAACTTCGTGCCGGGATACGCCGTGTGCAGGTAGTCGGCGAGCTTCGGGTAGCCCCGCGTTGGTTCGATCAGCGTGCCGAAGTCGGCGAGGCTCAGGTCGCCGGTGATGTGCATCGCTCCCGGCGCCCTTGCCGAGCAGGTTGTCGGCGTCGCGATACGCCTCGTCGACCCATCCCATGTGCTTCGGGAGCTGGCCCGACGTGATGACGTTGTGGGCGATCACCGTTTCCGACGCCATGTACCCCAGGTAGGCGTTCTTGAAGTTCGTGCCCGCGTCCCGCAGCCGGCGGAAGTTCGGCATGTTGAACTGGTCCGCGTACTGCGGCAGCATCTGATCGAACAGCACGATCAGCACGCGCGTCGGACGGGTCCGCGTCCCGTGTGCGTCGGCAGCGGTGGTCGTGGTCCACACCGGCACCGCCAGCGCCATCGTGGCAAGCACGGCGACGAGCCGTCCTTTGAAGCGCCCCATTGAAGCCCCCCTCTCAAGGTTCCGGCGATGATGCGCCGGTCTCACGGGGAGGGCAAATCGGGCTACGGCATCCGTCGTGCACCGCAGACCGGATACGAAGAGACGGCCCGGGCCGGGCCGTCTTTCGCGCGAGCGGCGTGGGTCAGCAGCTCGCCTCGGTGGGGCAGTAGCGGACGGTGTACAGGCTCGTCTGCATGTGGTTCTGCATGGCGATCCGGTCGATCCGTGCCCGCATCGGGCCGGTGTCGCTCTCGTCCTGCACGACCACGCCGTAGTCGACCTTGAGGGTCGGGTACGCGGCGACGAAGTTCTCCCACGCCGTGTGCGTGCCGTCGGACTCCCAGACACCGCCGATCGAGTCGTAGAACTTGCAGCCGACCGCGGTCTGACCGGTGAAGTCGGCCCGGCTCCACGTCCCGTCGCCACCCGCGATCACTGTGTCGCAGTAGTACGCGGACAAGTACGCGACCGTGCCATTCGTGAACACGATGCTCACGCGCGGCGCCCCGCCCCCACGTACGCGCCTCCCGATGCGTTCATGAAGTCGAACGACAGGTTCCGGATCTTGGCGATCGGGATATAGGTCGCGCCGGCGTCATCCTTCGTGAGCCACCCGTTGTTGTAGGCGTTCGTGTAGCCCGAGAAGGTGGGGCCGTTCAGCGCCATGTTCAGCGCCCAGCGGTCCGGGTCCTTCGGAGAGTCGGGGCCCTTCACCCAGCCGATCTCCGCCTTGCCCGTGGCCACGAGGCTCAGCCTGGCGTGGCTGTGGGTGTCGGCCGGGGCGGATGCCGCGACCGCGACCAGCAGTCCGAATGCGATGACTGCCGTGATGACTTTCTTCATGACGAACCCCTTCCGACGGAGCGAGCCGCCCCGAGATGGGTCGATCCGCCCGGGTTCTGAGGTCGCGCGCCCCTCCCTGGAGCCTCCCTCCCCTCCGTCGGCCATACGGCGGCCGGGCGCTCAGCCCTCAAGCCGAGGTTGCGCCTGGAGCGACCGTCACGGGGGTCCCCGGGCCCCTAAGACGCGGGACCCCCTCGGCGAGACCCCTTCGACGGGGGATGTGGGGAGGGGTGATGTCTACGACGATAAGGTCGCCCGATGGAGTCGCTCGCGGCATCGATCGACACGGCGGCCGAAGGCATCGGGCTTCTCCGGGGTCGTGCGGTCGAACGCGCCGGCCGCGTCGAGTTCGCGAAGGCCTATCGGGCTCGCCGATCGCGGCCCACGCGATCGCGAACACCGTCGACACGCGGTTCGCGATCGCGAGCGGCGCGAAGGGCCTGACGGCGCTGCCGTCATGAGCCTGATCGAGGACGGCGCGCTGGGCCTCGGAACGGCCGCCCGCTCGGTGCTCGGTGACGACCTCCCGCTGATCGACGACGGCGTGACGGTCGAGCACCTGCTCGCGCACCGGTCGGGGATCGGCGACTACCTCGATGAGGATGCCGGTCACGAGATCACGGACCATGTGATGCCGGTCCCCGTTCACGAGCTCGCGACCACCGAGCATTACCTCGCGGTGCTCGACGGTCATCCCACCGCCTTCCCGCCGGGTGAGCGGTCCGCCTATTGCAACGGCGGCTACGTGGTGCTCGCGCTGATCGCCGAGCGGACGAGCGGCGTGCCGTCCATGATTGGTATGCGCACGCGTATGCGAGCCGGCGGGGATGGTCCACACCGACTTCTTCCGCTCCGACGAGCTCCCCGGCGATGCGGCGCTCGGCTACCTCACGACCGACGGCCCCAGGACGAACGTCCTCCACCTGCCGGTGCGCGGCAGCGGGGATGGCGGGATCTACTCGACCGCGGCGGACCTCAGCGCGTTCTGGAGCACGTCTTCGACGGTCGGATCGTGCCGAGCGACCGGGTCCCCGAGATGGACGATGGATCGTGCTGGCTGTCGAACGAGACTCCCGCGGAGTGACGTACACGGTGATCTCGAACACGTCCGAAGGAGCCTGGCCGATCTCGAAGCTGCTCAACCAGCGCTTGGATACCTAGGGTAGGGAGCGTTCGAACCGCGTCTCGCCGCCGACGACCGTCGCCGTGACCGTGGCGCCCTCGACCTCGTCCGGCCCGGCCCCGCGGATGTCGTCGGCGAGCACCGTGAGGTCGGCCTCCTTCCCGGGCTCGAGCGAGCCGATACGTGCCTCGAGGCCGACGGCGAAGGCGGCGTCGATCGTGTGGGCGAACAACGCCTCCTCCAGCGTCAGTCGGTGCCGCGGACCGAGCACGAGACCCGATCGGGTCGTCCGCCGCATCGCGTTCGCGATCGTCGTGAGCGGGCGATAGGTCGACACGTCGGAGTCGCTGCTGAGCACGACCCGCACGCCCGCGTCCAGCTCGTCCCGGTACGGCTGGAGGTCGTGCGCCAGGTCCCCGAGCAGCCCGTGGTACTCGTCGCCGTAGTCGTACAGATAGGACGGCTGCTGCACGGCGATCACGTCCAGGGCGCGCATCCGCTCGACCCCCGCGAGGGTCGGATAGCCGGCGTGCTCGATCCGGGGCCGGGCATCGACGCGTGGGGCGACGCGACGCCCTCGTTCGAACCCGTCGAGCACCAGCGAGATCGGCGCGGTCGCCCTGGGCGTGCACGCCGACCCGCCACCCGTCGGTCCACGCCCGCTCGATCAGCGCCAACCAGATCGTCGGGCTCGTGGAAGAACGACCCTCGCTGCGTGGGCATGCTCGGGCCGTCGCCGAACGCGGCCGTGCCGCCGGTCAGCGTGCCGTCGGCGTAGACCTTCAGATGTCCGATCGAGAGTCGGTCGTCACCGAACGGTCCCGTGAGCCCGAGCTCCTCGAACGACCCCAGCTGATGCGAGAGCGGCATACACACGGTCCGGATCGGGAGCTCACCGCGGGCTCGGGCCTCGCGGTACGCGGCGAGCTCGCGGGCCGTGACCTGCGCGTCGCAGACGCACGTCAAGCCGGCCTCGAGGAACGCGGCGCTCGCGCGCGCGACGGAGGCCACCAGCTCGTCGATCGACGCCCGGACGTGGAAGTTCGGGCCGTGTGAGCCGATGTCGACGTCGGTCGGCACCACCGCCCCGCACGCAGCGTCGAGACAGAAGCCGGTCAGCCGGCCGTTCCCATCGCGCTCGAATCGGCCGCCGGGAGGGTCGGCGACGTCGTCGCCGACGCCGGCCGCCGTCAGGACCGACGAGTTCACCAGCACGTGATGCCCCGACGTGTGGAGGAGGAAGAGGGGGTGGTCGCCGGCGGCGTCGTCCAGGTCGCGCCGGCTCGGGAACCCGTACTTGCCGTTGTCGACGCCGAAGCCGCTGATCGCGGCGCCGGCTGGGGTCGACTGCGCGGCCGCGCGCACCACGTCCAGCAACGCCTCAGGCGAATCCACGGCCGGGAACCGAACATCGAGCGACGCGAGCGACTCTCCTGTCGAGAGGAAATGGTTGTGCGCGTCGATCAGCCCGGGCAGAACGGTGCCGCCGCCCAGATCGATCGTGTCCGAACCCGGCCACTCGTCCGCGAGGTCGCCGAGCGTGCCGACCCCGACGATCGCCGATCCACGCACCCCGATCGCCTCGGCCCAGGGGTCGTCTCGTCGCGCGGTGAACACCGTTCCGTTGGCGAAGATGCGAACCCGATCGGCCATCGGCACATCCTCCACGCTCCGAACGAAGGGCGCAGCAACGAACCGAGGGGATCCATCGTTCGATGGAGGGATCCATCCCTGCCTCGGCGCGGCGGGGCCCACTCCCGACCCATAGTCTTGACATATGGGCAGATATCTTCCTATTCTTCTCGGCATGAGGAGACGAGCAGGTGCCCTCGTGCCGCTCGAGGCGGCGATCCTGGCCGCCGGCCTCGACCTTCGGCGCGAGGGTCAGCCGGAGTTCCACGGGTTCTCGCTCGCGAAGGCGATCCGAGACGGTGACCACGGGCGCGGGCTGACGGCCCACGGGACCCTCTACAAGGCGCTCGATCGCATGGAACGGATGGGACTGCTGGAGAGCCGGTGGGAAGCGCCCGATATCGCGGCGGCGGCAGGGCGTCCTCGTCGCCGTCTCTATCGGGTCACGGGCCAGGGGGAGCGTGCGCACCAGGATGCGCGCGAGGCCGGTTTGGCCGGATCCATCGAGCGGGGGTTGGCATGAGATCCGCCGACGCCCTGGCAGCCGCCACCGTCAACGCATGGACCCGCGTCTACACGGTCGGAGCGGCCGCCCCGATCCGCGAGGCGCGCAGGGATGAGATCGCGTCCGACCTCTGGGAGCACGCGAAAGCCGGCGCGGAGGAAGGCGTCGGATCCCGAGCAGTCGCTGGGCAGATGCTCGCCCGGTGCCTCCTCGGGATCGGGGCCGATCTGTCGTGGCGGGTTCAGGTGGTTCTCGGCCAACGTCGAGCCGTCGAGAAGGAGGTACCGATGTCCGACGTGGTGAAGCGGAACTGGTGGATCCCAGGCCCGATCCTGATGATCGGATGCGGCATCGCCGTCGGCCTGATGTCCCATGCGGCGCGCATCGACAAGGGCTGGGATCCCTCGCCGCTCGACATCGCCGGAGGCGTTGCGTTGGCCGGCCTGGTGTTCGTGGTGTTGCCCATCGTGGCCCTCCTGGTGCGCCGCTCCCACCCGGGATGGACCTTCTGGATGCTGGCACCGGGGGCTATCGTCGTCCTCTCCCCCTTGCTGTGGCTGGGTGACGCCGTGCGTGACTTCGGAGGGCTCATCATCGCGTTCGTCGCCGTCGGGATCCTGACGCTCGTCGGCGCGCTCACGAATCTCGCCCAGGCGTCCGTCGCGGAGCCCGCGCAACCGTCCTCGCCGGCGTAGTCGGCGAGGGGTGCCGCGGAGGGAGTGGTTCCACCGGGTGCAGCAGGACGACCATGGAGTGCAGTATACTGCACTCCATGTCAGAGGACCCGGAGACCGGCATCGCCACCGTTACGTCGCTCATCGGTGAGCGGGTGCGATCGGAGCGTGCCTCCCGCGGATGGACGCTGAACGAACTTGCCGCGCGCTCCGGGATCAGCCGCCGGATGCTGATCAACGTCGAGCAGGGCGCCACCAACCCCAGCATCGCGACGCTGCTTCGCCTGAGCGATGCGCTCGGGCTGGGTCTGCCGACGCTCATCGACGTGGGCGGTGTCGGCCCGGTCCGCGTGCATCGGTCGGGTGACGCGTCCCCGGTATGGGGGAGCGCCAACGGTGGTTCGGCCGTCATGGTTGCGGGCACCGAGCCTCCCGACGTCGTGGAGCTGTGGGACTGGATCCTCGGTCCCGGAGATGCTTACGAGAGCGAGCCGCATTCCTCCGGCACGCGTGAACTGCTCTTGGTCCTCGAAGGGGCGGTCCACCTGCAGGCTGGCGACCACGACGAGATCCTTCGCGTCGGCGATTCCGCCGACTTCCCGTCGGACCGACCGCACGCATACGTCAACCGGAGCGGTCGCCAACGCGCACGGTTCGCCCTCACCGTCTTCCAGCCGGGAGTGGGTTCGGAGACACGGCGATGATGCTCGGGTCGCTTCCAGCCGGCTTCAGTGACGCCACTGTCGACGACGAGGTGTTCGGCCTCCGCCCGGACCACCCGCCCGATCCACACACGAAGGAGACGAACTGATGCTCGTTCACCCGTGGGACGCCTCGGTCAGCGACGACGAATGGCGCGAGTGGCTGGGAACGGCAGCGCCCTTCGGTCAGCTCGTCGTGAACAACGCGGACCCCGCGCATGCGCCGCTCGCGATCCCCACCCATGCGGTCCTCGACGGAGAGGAGCTGCTGATCCACCTTGCTCGCCCGAACCCGGTGTGGTCTCACCTGGAGGAAGCAGAGGAGGTCCGCTACTCCGTGATCGGCGACTACGCCTACATCCCGAGCACCTGGCGGGCGAAAGCGGGGGGCCCCGACGAGGACGGGGTCCCGACCAGTTACTACGCGTCGGTTCAGTTCGTCTGCCGTCCGGTGATCCTCGACGATCCCGAGGACAAGGCGGCATTGCTCGGCGTCCAGTTCACTCACATCCAGCCCGAGGGCGGTCACGCCCCGGTCGCGACCGACGAGCCACCCTACGGGCGCATGCTCCCGGGCATCAGGGGCCTCCGGCTCCACATCATCGAGGTCCTCGCCAAGTTCAAGTACGACGACCACAACCCGGTCGATCATCGGGTTCGCGTGTCCACAGCGCTCGATGACCGCGGTGGTGTGCTCGACGCGGGGGCAGCCACGCAGCAGCGCCGCCGGCTGGCACTGCGTGGCGAGTGGCGTGGTCGCTGAGTCGGCCTCGGTGCCCCACGGGCAGTCCGATCGTGTCCCAGCTTGGACGCTCGCAGTGGTCGCGATGCTCTCGGTGCAGGTCGGGTCCGCGCTCTCGACACACCTGTTCGCGACGGTAGGAGCGGCCGGCACCGCGTGGCTCCGGCTCACGGCGGGGGCGGTCATCTTCCTGGCGATCAGCCGGCCTCGCGTGCACGGACTGACTCGTTCCGACGTCGGCGCCGTGCTCGCGCTCGGGATCGCGACGGGCCTGGTCACCGTCGCCTTCCTGTCTGCGATCGAGCGCATCCCCTTGGGAACGGCCGTAGCGATCGAGTTCCTCGGGCCTCTCTGTGTGGCGGCGTTCCACCGTCAGAACCACCGGCATCTCATCTGGCCGATCATGGCGCTCGCCGGTGTGATCCTTCTCACGGAGCCGTGGCTCGGCGCGGTCGATCCCCTCGGTGTGATCCTCGCTGCGTCCGCAGGTTGCGGCTGGGCGACCTACATCGTGCTGACCCAGCGGGTCGGTGATCGTCTCGCCGGGCTGCGGGGACTCTCCCTCACCATCCCGATCGCGGCCATGACGGCCGCGATCGCTGGGGTCCCTCAAGCGGCGGGGCACCTTGGCTGGGAGGTCCTCGCGGCGGCGGCCGGCCTCGCGATCCTCATGCCGGTGCTGCCCATGTCCCTCGAGCTCCTCGCGCTGCGGCGCCTGACCACTGGAGCTTTCGGGACCCTGATGGCCCTCGAACCGGCGATCGGGCTGATCTTGGGCTTCGCCTTGCTCTCGCAGGTGCCCGGCGTCGTTCAGGTGATCGGGATCGCTCTGGTCGTGGTGGCCGGTGTGGGCGCGGAACGCAGCGGCCATCGAGAGGATCGCGCACCCAACTCCCCTCCGCCGCTCATCGAATGATCGTCGAGCGTTATCAGAAGGGGTGCGAGAGGAGGCTCGAACTCCCACGCCCTCCGGTACGGGATCCTACGTCCGAGCCGCGCCGGGTCCCGGCGCTAGACTCGGACGCGTTCCCGAGCACCGAAGCAGGAGCGCGGCGTGCCCATCATCGTCCAGAAGTACGGCGGTACCTCCGTCGGGTCCGTGGATCGGATCCAGGCGGTGGCGGACCGAGTCGTGGCGGCCCGCGAGGCCGGCAACGACGTCGTGGTCGTGGTCTCGGCCATGGGTGACACGACCGACGACCTGATGCAGATGGCGCACCTGATCGCGCCCATGCCCGACCCGCGCGAGCTCGACATGCTGCTCACCGCGGGGGAGCGCATCGCGATGTCGCTCCTCGGGATCGCGATCAACGCGCGGGGCTGCAAGGCCGCGAGCTACACGGGTTCGCAGGCCGGGATCATGACCGACACGCAGCACGGGTCGGCGAAGATCGTCGAGATCCGCCCGAAGCGGATCATCGAGGCGCTCGAGTCGGGCGTCGTCGTGGTGCTCGCCGGGTTCCAGGGGCTCTCGATGACCCAGTATGAGATCACCACGCTCGGCCGGGGGGGCTCGGATCTCACGGCGGTCGCGATGGCCGGCGCGATCGGCGCCGACGTGTGTGAGATCTACACGGACGTGGCCGGGGTCTTCACGGCCGATCCCCGGGCCGAGCCGAAAGCGAGGAAGGTCGATCTGATCTCATACGACGAGATGCTCGAGCTGGCGGCCGCGGGGGCGAAGGTGCTGCAGTCGCGCTCGGTTGAGTACGCCCGGCGATACGGCGTCAGGCTGCACGTGCGGTCCTCGTTCGACGATGCACCCGGGACGTGGGTACAGGAGGTTGACGACATGGAAGGGGTCCTGATCTCGGGGGTCGCGCTCGACGCAGACGAGGCGAAGGTCACGCTGGGGGGTGTGCCCGACCGTCCCGGCGTGGCCGCGACCGTGTTCCGGGCGATCGCCGACGACGGCATCAGCATCGACATGATCGTGCAGAACGTCTCGCACGCCGGCGCCACCGACCTCTCGTTCACGGCGCCCCGTGTCGACGTGCCGCGCGTCCGCACCGTCATGGAACGCGTGGTGGGCGAGATCGGCGCCGAGGGCTTCACGGTCGACGACGACATCGCGAAGGTCTCCCTCGTGGGGGCGGGGATGAAGACCCATCCCGGCGTCGCGGCCGACATGTTCGACGCGCTGGCCGAGGAAGGGATCAACATCGAGATGATCTCCACCTCTCCGATCCGGATCTCGTGCGTCGTGCGCCGCGCGGACGGCGAACGTGCCCTCGGCCTCGTCCACGACCGCTTCGAGCTGGACCTCGACCGTATCGACGGCTGATCCGCTCGGCTACCGGTCCCCGAGTTCCTCGAGGTGCCCGCCGACCAACCTGGCGAGCTCCTCGGGGTAGGTGAGGTCGCGCGAACGCGCCACCCCCGGCGCTCGGTCGCGGAAGAAGGCCACGGTCTCTCGCCCCGCGTCGAGCAACGCTTCCCGGTCCAGCTCGACGAACGTCCGATGCAGGGGAGCGAGCGCGTCGGTCGAGATCTCCTCGTCGAGCTTCCAGTACGGCTCGTCCTCCGTCGCCCCGCCCTGCTCGATCCGGATCAGGTTCACGCAGCAGCCGCGGAGTTGTTCCAGCTGACCGGCCGCCCACCAGAGCTGACCCCGCCCGATCGCCGCGGTGAAGTGCGCTACGTCGTGCCAGAACCAATGCAGGATCTCCCTGAGCTGCTCGACCTGGGCCGCCGGGTCGATCTCGGGCGGTGGGAACTCGAGGCCGGCGAGGATCCCGTCGGGGTCGAACAGCACGGTGCGCGGTCCCGACCGGATCGAGTGCATGTCGCCCTGGCTGAAGAAGTGCAGTTCCAGCTCCGTTCCGTCGGCCAGGATCGCGAACGCCATGTGGTCATCGCCGAAGTCCTCGAGGAGCAGCGGCTCGCCGAGCCTGCGGACGAACGTCTCGCGGCCGGCAACGACGTCGTCGTAGGCGTCGTCAGCCACGATGATGCAGAGGTCGATGTCCGAGTGCTCGTCGGCCTCCCCGCGAGCCCGCGAGCCGCCGAGGAACGACGCCACGATCCGTTCGTCGGCCGCGCACACCTCGACGAAACGATCGATGGCGTCGTCGTGATCGCGCCGTTGCCCGTCATGGGAAGGGCTCATCGGCGGAGCATGGCACCCCGTCCGAACGGTGCGCAACGCGGTTCCCGGTCGCGCGGAACCCCACTGCTACCCTGGAACGACCATGCGCGTCGCCGTGATCGGAGCCACCGGAGCGGTCGGCCGGGAGATGACCCGCACCCTCGAGGAGCGGTCGTTCCCCGTCGACGAGCTCGTCCTGCTGTCGTCGGCGCGGAGCGCGGGCCGCACGGTCCGGTTCCGCGACCGTGACTGGACGGTACGTGAACTCTCGCTGGACCTCCTGCAAGGGGTCGACGTCGCCCTCGTCAGCGCCGGCGCCACCGTCTCGCGGGCGTTCATCCCGGGCGCGGCCGAGGGGGGAACGGTCTGCATCGACAACTCTTCGGCGTTCCGGATGGACCCCGGCGTGCCGCTCTCGATCCCCGAGGTGAACCCGGAGGCGCTCGAGGGTTCGCCCCGCATCGTCGCGGTCCCCAACTGCACGACGATCACGGCGATGCTCGCCGTCGCCCCGCTCCACCGCGCCGCCGGCCTCCGCTCCCTCGTCCTCTCCTCGTATCAGTCGGTGAGCGGTGCCGGGCACACGGGTGTGAGTGAGCTGCTGGAGCAGGTCGAGAAGCTCCGCGGCGACGAGGAGTCGCTCGCGCACCCGGTCCACGAAGCTCTTCCGACAGGGCCCACCTTCGGCAAGACGATCGCCTACAACGTGGTCGCGAAGGTCGGGGAGTTCGAGGCGGATGGCTTCACGGGCGAGGAGTCGAAGATGATGGCCGAGCCGCGGAAGATCCTCGGTCTGCCAGACCTGCCGGTCGTCGCGACGAGCGTGCGGGTTCCGGTGATCGCCGGCCACGGCGTGTCGCTGCTCTGCGAGTTCGACCGCCCGATCTCAGTGGCCGATGCTCGGGAGGCGATCGCGGCCGCGCCCGGCGTCGAGCTCCGGGACGACCCTGAGCACGGCGTCTACCCGAGCCCGCTCGATGCGGCCGGCGGCGACGTTGCGCTCGTCGGGCGGATCCGGCAGGTGCCCGGACGCGACGACGCGCTCGCCCTGTTCAGCTGTGCCGACAACCTCCGCCAGGGCGCCGCGCTGAACGCGGTCCAGATCGCGGAGTTCCTCTTCGCCTGAACCGGCGGCCCCACCGGCGGTAGTGTTCCGGCATGGACATCTCGTTCAAGGACTTCATGTCCGACGTCGTCAGGGTCTTCGAGCTCGCCGGCGTCGCGATCCTGATCGTGGGGAGCACGGTCGCGTTCGTGGGCTACGGACGTGAGTTCCTCCGCGGCACGGCCAGGCTCGTCGCGTTCAAGGATCTCCGCGACTCCCTCGGCCGGTCGATCCTGCTGGGCCTCGAGGTCCTCGTGGTCGCCGACATCGTGCGAACGATCGTCGTGGAGCCGACCCTCGAGAGTGCCGCCACGCTCGGCGTGATCGTGCTCGTCCGGGTCCTGCTGAGCTTCGCGATCGACATCGAGGTCGACGGCGTGGCGCCGTGGCACAAGGCCGAGAAGGAAGCCGAGGCCTGACGTGGACATCCAGATGCTCAGGCAGATCCCGATCTTCGGCGAGATCGACGACGACGGGCTCGACGTGATCGCACGGCTCGCGACGGACTTCACAGCGCCGGCGGGCCGGGTGCTCGCCGAGGTCGGGCAGCCGGGGACGGGCCTGTTCGTGATCGAGGACGGGACGGTCGAGGTCGACCTCCCCGACGGCACTGCGATCGAGCTCGGCCCGGGGGACTTCTTCGGCGAGGTCGCCCTCCTCACCGAGTCGCCCCGTAACGCCCGCGTGCGCGCCCGGACCGACGTCCGATGCCTCGCGATCGAGCGCCACGTGTTCGATCTGCTGCTCGACGCTCAACCGACGATCGCGGTGAAGATGCTCCCGGTCGTGGCGCGCCGGCTCTCCGGCCACTGATCGCCCGGCTCGATCGCTAGTTGTCGTCCACCGGCTGGCCGCCGGGCGAGACCGCGGGCGTGAGGGGCTTCACGAACCAGGTGCCGTACTCGCTCCACCCTTCCTTCGTGTAGAACCCCAGCGTCGCCTCCCGCCAGGCGGCCGTCACGAGCGCCATGCGGAAGCACCCTCGCTTGTTCGCGAGGTCCTCGGCGGCCCTGAGCAGCGACGTGCCGACGCCGAGCCCTCGGGCTCGTTCGGTGACGACCACGTCGTTCACGCGGGCCTGCGGGCGGTGGTCGCCGAGGCGCTGGTGGTACTCCATGTCCACGACGCCGACGACCTCATCGCCGGACTCCGCGACGAGCGTCACGTTCCCGATCCGCCGGAGGTGTCCGGCGAACGCCTGGCGGTGGGTCGGGTCGTCGGCCGTCCCCTCCGCGACCCCGCGCCCGAGCTCCACCAGCAGCGCCGCGACCGCGGGCCAGTCCTCGGGCCGGGCGAACCGGACGGCGACCGCCTCGGCGCTCATCAGAAGAAGAACGGCGTCCAGGGGTCGGGACCGTCGAAGGCCGCGGCCAGCGCGTCGACCGCCGGGTCGTCGGCGTCGAGGTGGCCGAGCCGGGCCGCGTCGTGCGCTCGGAGGTACCCGCTGAACATCGAGGACACGACCCCGATCGGCAACGGCCGTCGGTCGTGGTCGTCGACCCGCTCGACGGAGGCGGCGCCGCCGGAGACCGTGAGGCGCCACCCGCCGGCGTTGTCTGGGTACATCGGGTCGTCGACGGCGAACGTGGCCTCGGCGTCGATCGCCGGATACCCGCGCGCCGCGAGCGCCGCGGGCACGTCGAGCAGGCGGAGCATCCAGTCGTACCGGTACGGCCGCTCCACGAAGGCGTCGAGCGAACCGAGCGCGATCGGGTCGTTCGGCGGTCCGACCCACTGCAGCCAGGTGCCGAGCCCCCGGTAGCCCCGGAAGTACGCCCAGAGCGCGCGCTGGGCCGACGGTGTGACCGCCACCAGTACCCGGCAGTCGATCCCGAACGCGATGTCGAGGAGTCCGGGTTCGGTCGTGCGCGTGAACGCCGCGACACCGGTGATGCGGCCGCCCTCACGGACCACGACCGTGCGTCCCGTGTCATCGTCGGAGGCCGGCAGCAGCCGGGAGCCCCACAGGTCGTCGGTCACGGGTTCGACCGGCCCGTTCGAGGTCGAGACCCACTCTCGGTACACCGCATGCATGCCGGGCACGTCACGGTCCGGGTCGGCGAGCTCGACGGCGGGGAGTCCGTCCTCGCCTGGCGGCAGCGCTTCGAGGGGCACGCGGTGACGGATGAAGACACCGGCGACCTCGTAGCCCATCCGCCGGTATGGGGTCAGCACCGCGGGGAAGAGCGCGGTCAGCGGCAGGCCGCGCTCACGGGCGCGATCCAGCAGGGCGCGGATGCACGCGGTCGCCAGACCGCCCGAGCGATGTTCGGGGAGCGTCGCGACGCCCCAGATCCCCGAGCAGCCGATCGGACGCCCGCCGAACCATTGATCGAAGTGGAAGTCACCGGCCGACGCCACGACCTTTCCGTCCTCGATCGCGACCCGCATGTCCTCGAGCGGCCAGAAGGGCGACCGCGCGATCGCTCGTTCCCGCGAGAAATTCAGGGCGGTGGACGTCGTCTCGGCGATCCCGAGGAGGTGCTCCTCGCCGGGCGTGACGATCGTCATGGGAACGCGCACCCGCAAGGCGTCGAGCCGCACCGCGGACAACCATCGGCGAAGCGAGCGATCGCGACCTCGAGCTCGACCCCTTCGATGTTCGCGAGGGAGATGAGCCACGCGAAGACGTCGCCGAACTCGTGCTCGAGGTTCTCCCGGTCGCCGGTCCTGAGCGCCTTCGCGAGCTCGCCCACCTCCTCGGTCATCCATCGGAAGGTCGCGTCCCGGCCGCGCTCGGCATCGCGCGAGAGATAGGTGTCCCGCATCGTGGCCTGCAGGTCGGCGAGGTCCATGGAGGGCAGTCTAAGAGGCGAGCGGGCGTCACCGCGCCGCCCGGCGACCCGCCCGAACCCGGACTTGTCTACCAACCGGTAGAGAAGGCATACTCCCCCCATGGCAGGCACGGGGGGCCTTGCCCCCTCCATCGTCGAGAAGCTCTCGGGCAAGCGGATCCTGCTGACCGGGGTCACGGGCTTCCTCGCGCAGGTCGTCTTCGAGCGCCTGCTCGCCGACTTCCCCGACACGCGCGTCGTGCTGTTGGTCCGCTCCCAGACCGGCGCCACCAGTCGCGAGCGCGTCGAGTACATGCTCCGCAAGCCGGCCTTCGACACGCTCCGCGACCGGATCGGCGACGATGACCTGCTCCAGCTCTTGGACGAGCGGGTCGAGGTGATCGACGGCGACTTCGGCCGGGGCGTGCCCGCGATCCCGGGCGGGATCGACATCGCGTGCCACTCGGCGGCAACCGTCGCATTCGACCCGCCGATCGACGAGGGGTTCATGACGAACCTCCAGGGGGCGATCAACCTCTACACGGGCGTCCTGGACGGCGGCTCGACCCCGTCCCTCGTACACGTCTCGACCGCCTACGTGGCCGGCGTGCAGAAGGGCGTGATCCCGGAGGGTCCCCTCGAGCACAAGGTCGACTACCGCCTCGAGCTCGAGCTCGCGCTCGAGGCCCGGCACGACGTCGAGGTCTCGTCCCGCCGCCCCGAGCAGCTCGAGTCGTTCCTCGAGAAGGCCCGCAAGGAGCACTCCCGCGCCGGCCCCACGACGGTCGCCGAGGACGCCGAGGAGCGCCGCCAGAAGTGGGTCACGAAGCGCCTCATCGAGTACGGGCGCATGCGGGCCCGCTCCCTCGGCTGGCCCGACGTCTACACCTTCACGAAGGCGATGGGCGAGCGCGCGGTCGAGGAGCTGGCCGCCGAGGCGAACCTGCCGCTGTCGATCGTGCGTCCTTCGATCATCGAGTCCGCGCTGCTCCACCCGTTCCCGGGGTGGATCGACGGCTTCAAGATGGCCGACCCGATCATCCGCGCCTACGGCCTGGGCCAGATCCCTGAGTTCCCGGGGATCCCCGAAGGCATCATCGACCTGATCCCGGTGGACTTCGTCGTGAACGCGATCCTGGCCGTCGCCGCGAACCCGCCCGAGCCCGGCGAAGCGCTCCACTACAACGTCAGCTCGGGCTCGCGGAACCCGGTTCGGTTCTTCGAGCTGTACGAGTGGGTGCGCGGGTACTTCGAGGAGCACCCGCTCCCCGAGCGTGGCCGCGGCGAGCACAAGGTCCCCGAGTGGAAGTTCCCCGGGAACCTCTCCGTGGACCGGATGCTCCGGCGGGCCGAGCGGTTCACCGACGTCGCCGAGCAGGTCGTCACGCACCTGCCGAAGTCGAAGGGCATGCGGAGCGCGGTCCGGCGTGTGGACCGCGACAAGGCGCGCGTCGACTTCGTGAAGCGCTACAGCGAGCTCTACGGGATGTACACCGAGACCGAGGTCGTCTACACCGACGACCGCACGTTCGCCCTGTTCAACAGCCTGAACGAGCAGGACAAGGCCTACTTCCCGTTCGACGCCGCGATGGTCGACTGGAAGTACTACCTGAAGGACGTCCACTCGCCGGCCGTCACGCAGTCGCTCCGCGAGCTCTCGAAGCGCGACCGCGAGAAGCCCACCGTGACGATCGCTCCGCGGGACGAACCGGTCGTTGCCGTGTTCGACATGGAGGGCACGATCATCACGTCGAACGTGGTGGAGTCCTACGTCTGGACGCGCATGGCCGACCTGGAGCCCGACGACTGGCCGCGCGAGCTCGCGAGCGTCTTCGGGAAGATCCCGGGCTACCTCCAGATCGACCGGCGCGATCGCGGCGACTTCCTGCGGACGTTCTTCCGGCGGTACGAGGGAGCGAGCGTCGAGGGCATCGACCGGCTCGTCGCCAACCATGTGGGCGAGTTCATGCTGCAGAAGGCGAGTGCCGCGTCGATCCGCCGCGTGCGCGCGCACCGCGCGGCCGGGCACCGCACGATCTTGATCACCGCCGCGGCCGAGCCGTTCGTGCGGCCTCTCTCTCCGCTGTTCGACGTCGTGATCGGCGCCGACCTGGAACAGCGCGACGGCCGCTACACCGGCTTCATGTCGGCGCCGCCGCTCGTCGGCGAGGCGCGCGCCGCCTGGCTGAAGCGCTACGCGCTCCTCGAGGGCGTGAACCTGAAGCATTCGTACGCCTACGCCGACTCGTACTCGGACCTGCCGCTGCTGCGCGCGGTCGGGACCCCCGTGGCCGTATCGCCTGATTCCGCCCTGTACCGCCATGCGCGCCGTCGCCGCTGGCCGATCGAGGAATGGGCCATGACGAAGGGGATGCCGCGCGTGCGGTTCCCGAGGCCCGCGGTCCGATGAAGGGGCGCGACTGATGGCCCAGGCCCTCGAGCTCTTCCGGAGCGTCCCGCGCTACCTGACCGCTCGCACGGTCGGCGGCAAGGCTCCCGGCCTGGTCGCGGGCCCGCTCGCGCCGCTCCGGCTCGTGAGCCAGCCCGACCCGGTGCCTTCGCGAGATGGGTGGGCCCGCGTGAAGCCGCTGCTGTCCGGGATCTGCGGGAGCGACCTCTCGACGTTGGCGGGCCGGTCCTCCTTCTACTTCTCGCCCCTCGTCACGCTGCCGTTCGTGCCGGGCCACGAGATCGTGGGCGAGCTCGCTGGACGACTGCGGCGACCAGGCCGCCGGCAGTCGCGTCGTCCTGTCGTCCGTGCTCGGCTGCGCGGCGCGCGGGCTCCCCGAGCTCTGCCCGAACTGTGCGGCCGGCGAGTACGGCCGCTGCGACCGCGTGACGGTGGGCGATCTCGACCCCGGGCTGCAGACCGGGTACTGCCGTGACACCGGCGGGGGCTGGAGCCGTCTGATGCTCGCGCACCGGTCCCAGCTGTGGGCCGTCCCGAGCGAGATGAGCGACGAGACCGCGGTGCTGATCGAGCCGCTCGCGTGCGCGATCCACTCGGCGCTCCGCGCCCAGGTGCCCGAGGGCGGGTCCGTGCTCGTGATCGGGGCGGGGACCGTCGGGCTGTTGACCCAGATCGCGCTTCGCCGCTTCGCGAACCCGGGCCGCGTGATCGTCGCGGCCAAGCATCCGCGCCAGCGCGCCGCCGCGAAGATGGCCGGCGCCGACGAGATCGTCCGCCCCGAGCACGCGCTCAAGGCCGTGCGCCGGTCCTCGCAGGCGGTGAAGCTCACGCCCGAACGCGGGCAGGACTTCCTGCTGGGCGGCGTCGACGTGGTCCTGGAGTGCACCGGCTCGAAGAGCGCCCTCGACATGGCGCTGCGTACCACGAAGGCGGGCGGACGTGTCGTCGTGAGCGGCATCCCGGCGCCGGGCGCCGATCTCACCCCTCTCTGGTTCCGCGAGCTTGAGCTCGTGGGGGCCTACACGAGCGCGATGGAAGACGTGGACGGCGGGCGGCGCCATTCGTTCGCCCTCGCCCTGGAGCTCGCCAGCAACCTGCCCATGCTCGACCAGCTGGTCGGGGCGACCTACCCGCTCGACCGCTGGCGCGATGCGATCGATCACGCGATGTCCGCCGGACGGCTCGGCACGTTCAAGGTGGCCTTCGCGCCCCAGACCTAGGAGACCGACGATGCCCAGACCAGGATTCGTGTTGGAGGTGGACGAGCGGACGCCGCCGCTCCTCGTGCACGAGGGCGAGCGCTTCCGGATGCAGAAGTTCCCGTTGGGGACCCGCGTCGTCTATCCACCCGACGCCCTCCCCGGCGTGCCCGACGTGAACGCCGCGATCCGCCACGCCCTGCTCCACCCGGTCGGCGACTCGAAGCCGCTCCCCGAGCTCCTCTTCGCGGGGATGAAGCTCACGATCGCGATCGACGACATCTCGCTCCCGCTGCCGCCGATGGTCACGCCCGACATCCGCCAGCGCGTGCTCGAGCACGTGATCGAGCTGGCGGCGCGGTCGGGCGTCGAGGACCTCGAGATCATCGTCGCGACGGCGCTGCATCGCCGCATGACCGGCGCCGAGATCCGCCGCGCCGTCGGCGAGCGCGTCTACCGCTCGTTCTGGCCGAACCAGCTCTACAACTTCGACGCCGAGGACCCAGGCGCGCTGCTCCACATCGGGATGACCGACCAGGACGAGGACGTCGAGATCTCGAAGCGCGCGGCCGAGTCCGACCTGATCGTCTACGTGAACATCAACCTGGTCGCGATGGACGGCGGGCACAAGTCGGTGGCGGTCGGTCTGGCCGGGTACCGCTCGTTGAAGCACCACCACAACGTGAAGACGATGCTCCACTCGACGTCGTACATGGATCCGCGCGAGGGCCGCAGCGCGATCAACGACTCCGTCGTTCGGATGGGCAGGGTGCTCGCGGCGAGCGGGGTGAAGATCTTCCAGATCGAGACCACGCTGAACAGCGAGACCTTCCCGTCCAACCTCGGCTTCCTGAACAAGCGCGAGTGGGAGTGGAGCGCCTACGACCAGGGCCTGATGATGGCCGCCAGGAAGGGGAACGACCTGGCGCCGCCCCGCATGCGCCGCGAGTTCTACCGGCGGATCGAGGCCCCGTACAAGCTCACCGGCATCAACGCCGGCGAGGTCGAGGCCGTGCACGAGCGCACGCTCACGAACCTGCACCGCCAGCAGCTGGTCGAGGTTGACGGCCAATCCGACGTGCTGATCATGGGGTTGCCCTACCTCGGTCCCTACAACGTCAACTCGATCCTGAACCCGATCCTCGTGCACTGCCTGGGCTTGGGCTACCTGTTCAACATGTACCGGAACAAGCCGCTCGTCCGCGAGGGTGGCGTCGTGATCTTGCACCACCCCGTGCCGTGGGAGTTCCACCAGATCCACCACCCGAGCTACATCGACTTCTTCGAGGAGGTCCTGGCCGACACGACCGACCCGGCCGAGATGGAGAAGAAGTTCGAGGAGAAGTACGCGACCGACCCCTGGTACATCCACCTGTACCGGACCTCGAACGCGTACCACGGCGTGCACCCGTTCTACATGTGGTACTGGGGGGCGCACGGTCGTGACCATGCGGGCGACGTGATCTTCGTGGGCGGCGAGTCGAAGTCGGTCGCTCGTCTCGGGTACCGGCGCGCCGACAGCCTGCGCGACGCGATCGAGATGGCGAAGGACACGGTGGGCTCGAGCCCGACGATGACCTACTTCCACGCTCCGCCGATCATGATCGCGGACGTCCGGTGAGGAGCCTCTGATGGCCGGGCTGCGCGACGAGTTGAAGGGGATGGCCGAGGGGTTCCGCTGGGGCCGCCGGCCGATGGTGCCCCGCTCCGCCGAGCCGTACGCGCTCGAGCGCGAGGATCGGACGTTCCCGACGGACTGGGCACGCACCGAGGCGGGCACCGCGGCACGTCAGGTCATCCTGAAGTCGATGATCCTGCCGATGCTCCGCAACGAGGTGGCCCTCAAGGTCTACGGCCGCGACGTGCTGGAGGGCGTCAAGGCGCCGCTGATCTTCTACTCGAACCACACGAGCCATCTCGACGCGACGATCATCATGACGTCGCTCCCCGACCGCTGGCAGTCAAAGACGGCCGTGGGCGCGGCCCGCGACTACTTCTTCGACGTCTGGTGGCGGCAGGCATTCACGGCACTCGTGTACGGCGGGTTCCCGATCGACCGAGCCAAGGGCGGCCGGGGTGCCGTCACGAAGGCGCGCGAGCTGCTCGACGAGGGATGGTCGCTCGTGGTCTTCCCCGAGGGGGCGCGCTCGCCCGACGGACACGTGCAGCGGTTCCGCCACGGCACCGCGAGGCTCTGCATCGAGGCAGACGTAGGCGCGGCGCCGATCGCGATCCGGGGCGCCTATCAGGCGTGGCCCAAAGGCTCGAACTGGCCGAAGGCCGGCCGACCACCGGTGAACGTGCGGTTCGGCGCCCCGATCTATCCCGAGGAAGGCGAGACGCATCAGTCGTTCTCGTTGCGGATGACCCAGGCCGTCGCCGAGCTCCACGACGAGGATCGTTCGACGTGGTGGGAGGCGCTGCACCGAGCGGAACAGGGCGAGACCCCGTCGCTCCACGGTCCGACCGGCCCCGACTGGCTCCGCCGCTGGGAGGGCTCACGCCCGGTGCCGACGCGGCGATCCTCCTCGACCTGGGACTAGCCGTGCCCCGCGGTGACGGCCAGGCGCGGCGCGGCACGATCGTCGAGGAGGCGATCCGCCAGTTCGGTCGCGACGGGTATCGCGGTGCGAGCCTGGACCACATCGCGAACGCGGTCGGCGTGCGCAAACAGACCGTCCTGTACTACTTCCCGAACAAGGACGCGCTGCTCGAGGCCTGTCTCTCGGCCGCGGGGAAGCGACTGATGCTCGAGATCGCCGCTGCTCTCGAGGGCAAGGAGACTTACTGGGACCGGGCCGAGGCCGTGATCCACGCGGTGTTCACGCTCGCGGCGGAATGGCCCGAGTTCCCGATGTTCGTGCGGGAGGCCGGTCGGCTCGGCCCCGATGCCTTCGACCGGTTCGCAGGCGGACTCGATCCCCTCCGTCGCCGGGCGATCGACTTCCTCCAGGCAGGCATGGATCAGGGCGAGATCCGCAAGCAGGACCCCGCCCTGTTGTTGTTCACCCTCTACACGGCGGTGGTCGGGTCGCTCACGGAGGCCAGTGTCCTCAACGCGGTGGTCGGTCCCGACAAGAGCCGCCAGTCGCTGCGCCGCCGCGAGCGCGAGGTGGTCGCGTTCGTGCGGGCCGCGCTGCAGCCTCCGGAGCGGGAGGACTAGATCGTCGTCGCCCGGAAGTCGAGGAAGCGCGAGCGGCCGTCGTCCTCGTCCTTGCCCCCGCCGCCATCGACCACCTTGATGCGCACCCCCGCTTTGGTTCCTCGCCCGAAGTCGTGGAGGTCCGTGCGGGTCATGCGATAGCGGAAGGCGGTGACCACGGCTCCGTTCCGCTGGACGGAACACGTGACGGCCCGCCCGCGTCGCTCGACGGTGAGGCGGTACACGGCACCCTGAGCGAGGCCCAATCCGCCGCGTCGCACGAGGATCGAGGGGGTGCCGGCGTTGCGGCGGCGTCCGATCGCCGCCTCCCCTTTGGGGTGACCCGGCGTGACCTCCACCTTGCAGAAGAGGTTGTTCCCGGCGTCACGGAAGGGCGCGGCCAGCCCGACGTTCGATTGGCCGGGACTGAGTCGGATGCGGGTGGACACCCGCACACCGGACGGATGGGCACCGCCGAGGTTCGCGACGGCGTAGCCGATGTGCGTGATGTGGTCGACGCTGCGTTTCTGCACGTGGAGGGCGCCGGCCCCGACCCTCCAGCGCGCGTCGACCTCTCGCCAGAACGCCCGGAGCGAGGTTCCGCCGAACCCGTCGCGCACGAGCACGGCGGCCGAGGCCATCGAGGCGCTGCCGACCAGGATGAGGGCGGTCAGCGACCCCACGACCAGGGATCGAACGGTTCCCGGCCCACGCATGGGCTCGAGGGTACTCCCCTCGAGCGGGGCCGGGGAACCGAGCGGATCCCTGCGGGTCAGATCGACGAGACGTGGAAGTCCAGGAACCTGGAGCGGCCGTCGTCCTCGTCGCGGCGGTTGCCGCGGGCGACGAGCCGGATCCGCAGCCCGGCCTTCTTCCCGAGGCCGTAGGAGTGCAGGTCCTTGGGCTTCAGCTTGTAGCGGAGGGTGGTGACGTTCAGGCCCTTGTCCCAGAGCGCGCACGTGACGATCTTGTTGTGGCGCTCGGTGACCAGCTTGTAGACGGCACCGGACTTCAGGTTCAGGCCGACCTTCTCCTTCATCATGAACGGCTCGTTGCCGTTGACCCGGCGTCCGAGGGCCACCATGCCGAGGGGGTGCGCCGGCGTGACCTCGACGCGGCACATCATGTGGTTCTCGACGTTCTTGTAGGGACCCACGATCCCGACGTTGGACTTGCCGGGGCTCAGCCGGACCTGGCTCGAGATCCGCAGGCCCGCCTTGTGCGTGCCCTTCATGTTGATCACGGCGTAGCCGATGTTGGCGAAGTCATCGACGGACATCGGGTTCACGCGCGCAGCGCCGCCAGCCGCCCGCCAGGTCGCGTCCACCTGCTTCCATGCCGGCCGGAGCGAGGTGCCGTTGAAGGCATCTCCGACGTACATCTTGGCGGACGCCGACGGCGCCATCGCGGCGAGCAGGCCGACCGCGAGCATGAGGGAAACCAGAGAACGACTGCGGTGCTTCATCCATGACTCCTTCGGGTTCTGATGCATGTGTTGTACCCCAAGCGAACGATAGCTGTCGACCGTTCCGGCCCACCTAGATCGGGACGTTCGACCCGTCGATCAGGAGTAGAACTCAACGATAAGGCGCTCTTCGACGTCGACCGGGAGCGGAACCTCGTCCCGCTCGGGCAGACGGCTGAGCGTGCCGGAGAGCTCGTCCTTGTTCCGGTACAGGTAGGTGGGGGGGTCGGCCGTGATCTGTACGGCCTCGCGGACGGCGACGAAGTTCTTCGCCTTCGGCGTGATCTCGACGGTCTGGCCAGGCTTCACACGCGCGCTCGGGACGTTCAGTCGCTTCCCGTCGACGGTGACGTGGCCGTGGGACACGAGCTGGCGAGCCTGGCGGGTCGTGAGGGCGAAACCGAGCCGGAGCACCACGGTGTCGAGCCGGGTCTCGAGCTGACGGATCAGCTCCTCGCCCGTGACGCCCATCGAGGCGGCCGCACGCTCGTAGTACGCGCGCATCTGGCTCTCGCTCACGCCGTAGATCGTGCGGAGCTTCTGTTTCTCGACCAGTCGCGTCTGGTACTCCGAGATGCGCTTGCGACCTCGCCCGTGCTGCCCGGGCGGGTAGGGGCGCTTGTTCGACGGGCAGTTCGGGCGGCCGCAGAGCGCGGCGCCGACCCGTCGACAGGTGCGGTGCTTCGGTCCGATCTTGTCCATGTGCTCGTGTCCCTGTTTGGCCCTCGACTGCAGGGTGTTCCCGCTGGTCAGGGCGTCGGGCCATCGACCCCGGACCGTGGAATGTTCACCTGAAAGGGCAGGTGACCTGCGGAAACTCGTGCCCTCGGTGCCCATCGAAGATACCAGCCGGGCCGAGAGGTGGCCCCGCTAGGCTACGCACGTGGACGGGATGGGCGATCGCGCGGTGGGGAGCGTCCTCGGCCTCGCGCTCGGCGATGCGCTGGGAGCACCGTTCGAGTTCCGTCGACGCGACGCGATCTCCTCGCCGCTGCCGGCGTTCGAGCTGCCGTGGATGGGCCTGCCGCCCGGGGCCTGGACCGACGACACCGCGATGGCGCGGAACCTGTGGTTGTCGCTGATCGACCGCGAGGGCGCCCTGGATCTCGGGGACGTGCTCTCGCGGCACCTCATGTGGCTCGCGACCGGTCCCCCCGACGTCGGGAACCTCACGCGGAAGGTGCTCACCGGGTGGCGCGACGGCGCGCCGGATCCGGCGCGTGCGTACGTCGAGCAGCGCGGCCCCGAGGTGAGCGCCGGCAACGGGTCGGTGATGTACTGCGCGCCCCTCGGCGTCGCGCGGGCGCGGATCCGGCTCGGCTGGTCGACGAGGCGCCGGCCCTGAGCGCCCTCACCCACTGGGACGAACGCTGCCGCACGGCGTGCCTCGCCGTGACCCTCGCGGTGGCCGGGCTCGTGCGTGGGGAGGCCGCCGGTCGCGCGATCCTCGCCGCGGTCGCCGCGGTGTCCGATCGCGAGGGCGGCGAGGAGCTCGAGTACCTCGCCGCCGAAGCGGGTCGTGCCCGCCCGATCGACGGCCCCGACATGGGGTTCACGCTCTTCACGGCGGGGGTGGCGCTCCGCGTGGCCGGGGAGGCTCCGAGCGCCGAGGCCGGGTTCCGGGAGGTGGTCGCTTACGGCGGCGACACCGACACGAACGCCGCGGTTGCCGGCGCGCTCCTGGGCGCTCGCTTCGGTCGGAGCGGGCTCCCGGTGGATTGGCTGGCGACCCTGGCCGAGCGCGAGGCGATCGAGGCCGAGGCCGGGGCGCTGGCGTCGCTGATCGGCTCGAGGGGACTCCCCTGACGGAGCTCCGGGTCTCAGTCGAGCGAGATCCCCGGCAGGTACTCGTCGTCGACCTTGGTGACGAGGCCGGCCTGCGCGAGCTCGTCGAGCGCGCGGCTCACGGCCGACGTGGGCAGCCCCAGCGTGCTGGCGAGCCGGTGCGGGCTCCACTGGTCCTCGGGCTGTCGGAAGACCATGCCGAGGACGAGCCGTCGCGCCTCCCCCGGGTTGAGCTGCAGATCGGTCGTCATCTCCCACACCTCCGTGGGTCGTCGTCGTTCCGGCTCGCGACAGTCTCGGGGCCCGATCCTGGGGAACGACAGGGGTATCGCGGAGGGTTCCCTGGGTGTTCCACGGGGGTTCATGCCCCCGTACACGGGACGCGTGACGGCTGTAACGTCGGCCCGGTCGGCGGAGACCGTGCCCGCAGCACCCGAGGACCGAAGTGGAGAGCGAGCGATGACCGAGATCGAGCTGTACGGCGCCAGCTGGTGTCCCGACTGCCGTCGCGCGAAGAAGTTCCTGGCCGACCAGCGTGTCCCGTACGTCTGGCACGACATCGAGCAGCGCCCGGAACTCGTGGGGGTCGTCGAGGCGAAGAACGACGGCAAACGGACGATCCCCACGGTCGTCTTCCCCGACGGTTCGCATCTGGCCGAGCCCTCGAACGAAGAGCTTGCCGACAAACTCGGCATCGCGCGGGTCGCCGACATGCACGTCTACGACCTCGTGATCGTCGGCGGCGGGCCGACCGGGCTCACCACCGCGATCTACGCGGCCCGCGAGAACCTCGACACGCTCGTGATCGATTCGAAGGGGCTGGGCGGGCAGGCGGGCGTGACCGAGCGGCTCGACAACTACCCCGGCTTCCCCGAGGGGATCGCGGGCGCCGAGCTGGCGGACCGCTTCGTGAAGCAGGCGGAGCGATACGGCGTCGAGATGCTCCAAGCCGTGAGCGTCACGAACGTCACCGACGAAGGGCACCGCTCGCTCGACATCGAGACGGCCACGGGCGACCACTACCACGCGCGCGCCGTGTTGATCGCGACCGGGTCGTCGTACCGGCGCACCGACGCCGAGGGCGAGGACGACCTGATCGGCGCGGGCATCCATTTCTGCGCCACGTGCGACGGGCCCTTCTACCAGGGCGCCGAGGAGCTGCTCGTGATCGGCGGTGGGAACAGCGGTCTCGAGGAAGGTCTCTTCCTGACGCAGTTCTGCGACCTCGTCACCGTCGTCGAGCACGGCGACCAGTTGCGCGGCTCGAAGATCCTGCAGGACAAGGTGATGAACCATCCTGAAGATGGAGATCCTGCTCAAGCACGACGTGCGATCCTTCGCCGCGAAGGACGACGGCAGCGGCAAGCTCGGCACGGTCACGATCCAGGATCGCGTCACGGGCGAGCTCGTCGAGCGGCATCCCGCCGGCGTGTTCGTGTTCGTCGGCCTCGATCCGAACACCGGGTTCCTCGAAGGTCAGCTCGGCCTTGATGAGCGGAAGTTCGTGACGACCGACGGGACGTTCATGACCGACCTCCCCGGCGTGTTCGCCGCCGGGGACGTGCGGCAGGGCTCCACGAAGCAGCTGGCGTCGGCGGTGGGCGAGGGCGCGGCGGTGGCGATCCAGATCCGCGGATACCTCGACCGCATCGACCAGGAGGAGGCGGTCTAGATGGCGACGCCGGACGAGATCTTCCAGCTGATCATCAAGGCCGACGAGAAGCTGAAGTACGCGACCGCCGGGAAGGGCGACGCGCGCGCGCAGCAGGCCGCCGACCTGCTCGCCGAGGCGATGCGTGAGGCCGAGGCGATCGGTAACGACGGGCTGGTCCAGCAGGCGAAGGTGCGCCTCGCGGACCTCGAGACGCTGCTGACCGGCGGCGATCCGGCGATCTGAGTCCGCCTAGGCGCCGGCCCCGCTCCGCCACGCGCGGAAGGCGCTCCGGACGGGTTCCAGCCGCTCCTGCGCGGCCTGCTCCTCCGTGAGCGTGCCCGTGACGCGGATCGTCTCGCGCAGCTGTTCGAGGGCGGCCGTGCACCCGTCGCACGCCGCGAGGTGTGCCTCCAGCCGTGCCCGGTCGAGCGCGGGGATCGCGTCGTCGAGGTAGTCGCTGAGCAGCTCCACCACCTCGCGGCAGGTCACGTCGCCCTCCGTGGTCATCCCCCGTCTCCCAGGTACTCGTCGAGGGCGCGACGGACCTTGGCCCGCGCCCGGTGCAGGAGTACCCGCTGATTGGTCTCGGTGAGGTCCAGCGCGTTACGGACCTCCTCGGAGGTCCAGCCCGCGACGTCGCGGAGCCTGAGCACCTCGGCCTGCATCGGCGGGAGCTCGTCGAGCACGCGGGCCACGACCGCGCGCGTCTCGGCCGAGAGGAGCCGGTCTTCGGGGACGCCCCGCCAGTCCCTCGGCAGGCTCGACCAGTGGCCGGACCAGGTCTCGCCCTCGCCCAGGAACATCGCCGGGTCGAACGACGGCGCGTCGAGGTCGTCGCCCGCGAGCGAGGCGAACGGGACGCTCCGTCCCTCGCGCTGCCCGCGCGTCTTCGAGATGTTCGTGAGGATCCGGAAGATCCAGGTGCGCAGCGATGAGCGGCCCTCGAACCGGTCGAGGCCCTGCAGGACGCCGAGCCAGCATTCCTGCACGCACTCCTCGGCGACCGCCTGCGTGGAAACGAACATCCTGGCCACGCGGAGCATCGAGGGCTGCAGCTTCTCGACGAGGGCCATGAACGCGTCCTCGTCTCCGGCGCGGAGCCGTTCGACGAGCGCGAGGTCAGCCGCGTAGGGGGAATCCACGACGCGGAGCCTACGGCACGAGTGTGGAGAGGGGCGGGACCTAGCCCGGGCGGGCGACGCCGACGACCGGTGTGCCGTAGCCCGCGACGGGCGTGTACTGCACCTGCCCGCCGGGTCCCGGGTGCCGGGCGTGGATCATCATGCCGTTCCCGACGTAGAGCGCCACGTGGCTGATCGGGTTGTAGAAGAACAACAGGTCGCCCGGCTGCATGTCGCTCACGGGCACGTGGGGGAGGCTCGAGTACTGCGAGGCCGACGAGTGAGGCAGGTACACGCCCGCCTGCGCCCACGCCCACATCGTGAGCCCCGAGCAGTCGAACCCGACGCTCGGGTCGGCCGAGCCCCACACGTACGGGGCTCCGAGGACCGACGCTGCCGCCGACATCGCGATCTGGGCGGCCGAGGCGTTCGGCGGCGGCACGAACCCGCCGCCTCCGCCGTAGCCGCCTCCACCTCCGCCACCGCTCGCGGCGGAGTCCTCTGCCGCAGCGGCCGCCGAGGCGGCGGCCTCCTGCGCGGCCAGGTAGTCCTGATAGTCCTTGTTCAGGGTCTCGTAGAGCTGCTGCTGCTCCTGCAGCATCTGCTCGATGTCGCCGCGCTTGGCGGCCATCTCGTCGAGCCTGGCCTGCCGGGCCTTCAGCTGGGTGTTGTATTGCTGCGTCGCCCACTCGGCCTGCTGCCGGGCGGTGTCGGCCTGCGTGGCGAGGTCGGCGTCGCCCTGGGCGATCGAGCCCATGAACTCGAGCCGATCCGAGAACTCGGAGAGATCCTGGGCCTCGAGCAGGACGTCGACCTGCGAGCCCATGCCCGTGTACGCCTCGACCGCCCGCTCCTCGAGCCGTTTCGTCGCGGCCGCGGCGATCGCCTCGGCCTGCTGCTTGGCCTTCAGCGACTGCGCGAGCTTCTTCTGGACGAGCTCCATCTGGTACTTGGCCTCGTTGTACTGCTCGATCACGAGCTCGAGATCGTGTCCCAGCTGCTGCGCCTTGGCCTGGGCGGCCTCGACCTCGGCCTTGGACGGCGCGGCGGACGAGCTGAGGGTGAAGGAACCGAGGACGACGGGGAGGGCGAAGACCACGGCTACGACGAGCCGTGTGATCCGTGATCGCGCCCTGGTCATGATCTCCCGAGGTTCGGTGGATAAGGCAAAGGCCCCGTTTCCGGGACCTGACCCCTTCGAGGCTATCGGGCCGGTCGTTCGGCGTCAAACGTCCCGGCACAACCGCGGGCGGGCTCGGACGACGGGGAGGGCGGGCCTCGCGGCCCGCCCTCCGGCGCTCCTCGAGTCGGGACGGCGGGATTTGAACCCGCGACCTCAGCGTCCCGAACGCTGCGCGCTACCAAGCTGCGCCACGTCCCGAGGGCCTGCCAGTGTAGCGAGCGGACGCGGCCCGTCACCAGACCCGGGCCGAGCCAAGGTGGCCGGCTCAGCCCGGCGCGCGGCCGAGCTCGAGGAACGTGGCCTCGGGCCGGCAGCAGAACCGGAACGGCGCGAACTTGCTGGTCCCGAGGCCGGGTGAGGTGTGCAGGATCGACCCGCCCATACCGATCAGGCCGCTCACGAGCCGGCGCGGCATCGAGCAGTTCGTCACGAGCGCGCCGACCAGCGGCAGCCGCACCTGACCGCCGTGGGTGTGCCCGGCCACCATGAGCGGATAGCCGAGCACCGCGGTCTCGGGCGCCGAGTCGGGCGAGTGCATGACCGCGATGCCGAACCGATCGGGCGCGCTCCGCAAGGTGACGCGGCTATCGTGCCACCGGATGTGCGCGTCGTCGAGGCCGAGCAGCTCGACCGGGAGGCCGCCCAGGTCGACGTCGCGCCGGAGGTTAGTGAGGTCGGCCCATCCGTCGCCGGTCAGCTGTGCCACCAGGTCCTGCGCCCGGCCGCGGGGCGCCTTCCGGGGCTTGCGGTGTCGCCGGAAGTACGCGAGGTAGTTGAGCGGCCCCGGGACGAAGTAGTCGTTCGAGCCGAGCACGAACCACGAGGCCAGCCGCCCCCGGACCGGCTCCACGGCCGCGACCACGGTCTCGACCGCATCCGGCTCGGCGAGGAAGTCGCCGGTCACGACCGTCACGTCGGCCGGCGGGAGGCTCGCGAGGAACCGCGTCTTCTTGGCGTCGTGGGCCACGAAGTGCAGGTCGGACAGGTGGAGCACCGTGAGGGAATCGGGCCCCGGACCCCCCGCCGGTAGGATGTCGAGGCGGTACCGGCGCACCCGGTACCAGGAATGCTCGATCAGCGTGCCGTAGAGCACGCAGAGGACGCCGATCACCACGATCGCGAGCAGGATCAGGGGCAGCACGGGAGGAGTCTACGTGGGCGACGACACGCTCAAGACGCAGGTCCAGACGCAGATGACCGAGGCGCTGAAGGCGGGCGACAAGGTCCGGCTGGGCGCCCTCCGCATGCTCTCGGCCGCCATCACGAATCGCGAGAAGGAGGTCATGCATGACCTCAGCGACGACGAGGTCCGGGAGGTTGCCGGCAAAGAGGTGAAGAAGCGCACGGAGTCGATCGAGGCCTTCGACGGCGCAGGGCGTACCGAGCTCGCCGACAAGGAGCGCGAGGAGCGCGCCGTGCTCGAGGCGTTCGCTCCGTCCCAGCTGAGCGAGGAGGCCACCGATGCCCTGATCGAGGAGGCCTTCGCGGCCACGGGCGCCTCGACCCCCCAGGAGATGGGCAAGGTCATGGGCTTCATCATGGGCAGGGCCAAGGGGCAGGTCGACGGTGGCGCGGTCCAGCAGAAGGTCAAGGCGCGGCTCGAGGGCTGACCGCCTCCGGCCGTGCGCGACCGGCTAAGGCCGCTGCGCGGTCGGCGCGGCTCGGGGAGTGGGCGCGTTGCCGCCCACCTTCTTGCCCACGGTGATCGTGACGGTGGTGCCCTGGTCGGCCTTCGTGCCGCCCTCGGGTGCCTGCGCCAGCACGATGCCGTATCGCGCCGGGTCGGTGACCTCCTTCTCGACGATCTTCACGAGGAGCCCGACCTTGGCGAGGGCGGCCTCCGCGTCGGCGGACGTCATGCCCACGACCTTCGGCACCTCGACCACGGCCGGCACGCCGTTGCTTACCTCGAGCGTGATGAGGCTCCCGAGCGCGGTGACGGTGCCGCCGGCGGGCATCTGCGCCACGACGAGTCCCTTCGGCTCCGCGGAGTCGACGACCTTGATCCTCGCGCTGGAACCCGGCCGCGGCGAGCTTCTGCACCGCGCCCGGCTTGTTCATGCCGACCACGTCAGGGACGGGGCCGGTCGGCGGCGCCGGCGGCGTCGGGAAGCTCTCCGGCGGCATGCCCTGCATCACGCGCGCCATGTAGTTGTGCCAGATGGGCGCCGCGAGCGTGCCGCCGAAGACGTCGCCCATCGAGTACGGCTCGCCCGGCGACCCGACCCAGACCGCCGTGACGACCTGCCGCGTGTAGCCCATGAACCACACGTTCGTGTTGCCGTTCGCGGTGCCGGTCTTGCCCGCGACCGGCCACGTCCCGAGGTTCGCGGCGGTGCCGGTTCCCGACTGCACCACGCTTTGGAGCATCGACGAGATCTGGTGCGCGATCTCCGGCTTGATCGCGGGCGCGCAGTCGTCGCCGTGCACGTACAGCTCGCCCTTGTCGCCCACGATCGATTCCACGCTGTACGGCGGGCAGTGAACCCCGCCGTTCGCGAGCGTCTGGTAGCCCGACGCCATCTCCAGGGGCGTCACATCGACCGATCCGGTCGCGAGGGCATCCACCGCCGGGATGTCGGTCGTGATCCCCATCTTGTGCGACATCGTGACGACGTTCGATGCGCCCACGTCCTGGATCAGCTGTGCGAACACCACGTTCACCGAGTCGGTGGTGGCCTGATACAGGTTGATGAATCCGCGACTCCCGGGCCCCTCGGCGTTCATCACGCAGTTGCAGTCGCTCCCCGGCCAGCCTCCCGGCGGGAAGTACGGCGAGGTGCTGTCGTAGACCTGCGTGGGCGGGATCCCCTGCTCGAACGCCGCGGCCAGGACGTAGGGCTTGTACGACGAGCCCGGCTGGTGTGCGGTCGTGGCCAGCCGCAGCTGGTCCTCGCGGTAGTTCCGGCCGGAGAGCATCGTCCGGATCGCCCCGCTGCTCACGTCGAGCGAGACGATCGCGGTGTCGGGCTTCAGCTTGCCGGGCGGCGTGTACGGGGTGACGTAGTAAGGCTGGTTCGCCGCGGACTGTGCGTACGCCTGCCATTTCGGGTCGAGCGTCGAATAGATGTCCAGGCCGCCCTCGTACAGGGAACGCCGCCGCGCCTTCTCGCTCTTGCCGAGCACGTCGAACTGCCCGTCCGGGTTCTGGATCATCTGCTCGGTGAGGTACGTCACGAAGAACGGCGGGCGCTTCAGCTTCAGCTTGCCGACGTCGTCGCGCGAGCACGACGTCCTTCGCCTTCACCTTGTCGGCTCTCGTCTGCTTGATGATGCCGTCGGCCGCCATCCGGTTCAGCACGTCGTTGCGCCGCAGCCGCGCCTTCCGGGGGCGGTCGAGCGGGTCGTAGTACTCGGGCGCGCGGACCATGCCGGCGAGCAGCGCGCCCTCGGCGAGGGTGAGCTCGGAGGCGGGCTTGCCGAAGTAGAACTCCGCCGCCGTCCCGATCCCGTAGATCCCGTTCCCCATGTAGATCTCGTTCAGGTACATCTCGAAGATCTCGTCCTTCGAGTACTTCTCCTCGACGCGGAGCGCGAGCGCGAGCTCCTGGAACTTGCGCTCGAAGGTCTGCGCGTCGCTGCCGCCGATCGTGTTCTTCACGAGCTGCTGCGTGATCGTCGACCCGCCCTGCACGACCTCGCCCGCCTGGCAGTTCTCGACGAGGGCCCGCACCAGCGAGCTCCAGTTCAGCGCGCCGTGCTCGTAGAAGCCGGAGTCCTCGATCGCGAGCACCGCCTTCTCGCGCGATCGGGGCGATCTTCTTCAGGCGGACGATCTCGCGGTTGTCCAGGTAGACGGTGGCCAGGACGGTCGTGCCGTCCGACGCGTAGATCGTCGAGCGCTCCGGGAACCTGGGGATCCGCGTGAAGTCGGCGCCGAGCCGGTCGAGCTTGGCCTGAACGCGATGCGCGCCGAACGCGATCCCCGCGAACGGCGGGGCCAGGATGATCGCCATCAGCCCCGACGCGAGCAGCACGATGGGCACGATCAACAGGACCGCGAACGGTTTGAACGCGGGTCGGTCGGTGAGCGGACGCAGGTCGGTCCGAGGCGTGTGGGAGGCTCCGGCCATAGGGGTCGCGCCCAGGATACCCCTGGCCTGCCTGCGGGTACGATGGGCGGATGCGACGCCTGGCCCTGTTCCTGTGCGCCCTCGCGCTGCTCGTGTTGTGGCCGGGCTCAGCCGGCGCCGAGGCGGCGAGCACCCCGGTCGTCGTCGCTCCGGGTCGAGGGCGCGATCGACCGGCCGCTCCTGTCCTACCTGCACGACCGGCTCGCCGGTGCCGAAGCCGAGGGCGCCGTGGTCGTGCTGCAGATCGACACCTCGGGCACGATCGACCAGGACGGGGTGGCGCTCGGCCAGCTGGTGGCCGACCTCGACGTGCCGACGATCGCGTGGGTCGGCCCCGCTCCCGGCGAAGGCCGCCGGCGCCGGGCTCCTGCTGATGTACGCCAGCTCCTGGCGGCGGTCTCGCCCGGGTCGCAGACCGGGCCGCTGCAGCCGATCGACCTCGCGCACCCGGACCAGGGATACCCGGGTCTCGACGAGACGATCGCCGGGTGGCTGCGGGCGACAAGGACAAGCCGATCCCGACGGGTGACGACGAGCACCCGATGCCCGCACAGGAGGCGATCGACTCGGGCATCGCGAGCGTCGCGGCCACCTCGGTCCCCGAGCTGCTGAACACCCTCGACGGCACGACCGTCGAGACGGCGGCCGGCCCGGTCGAGCTGCGGACGCGCATCGCGACCGACGAGCAGCAGGCGAACGAGCGAACCGTGGCGATCCGCTTCGACAACATGGGCCCGGTGATGCGGATCGCACACGGGGTGGCCTCGCCGTCGATGATCTACTTCCTGCTCGTGATCGGGCTCGCCTGCCTGGCCTTCGAGATGACGCAGCCCGGGTTCGGGTTCGCGGGGTTCGCCGGGGTCGGGATGGTCGCGCTCGCGGCGTACGGGATCTGGGTCGTGCCGCCGTTCTGGCCGGGGATGCTGCTGCTGCGTCGGCGGGGTGGGGCTGATGATGCTCGACGTCCGGATCCGGAACCTAGGGCTGCTGACGGCGTTCGGGCTCGTCGCGTTCGCCGCCGGTTCCGTGCTCGCGTGGCACGGCGTGGCCGATGCGATCGCGATCTCCCCCTGGCTGATCGGCTGGGGCCGCGATCGCGAGCCTCCTGTACTACGGGTTCGGGCTCACCGTGGCGATGCAGTCGCGCGACCGCATCGTGAACACGCAGCGCGGCCTGATCGGGCTGGTCGGCGAGGCGCGCGGCAAGCTCGCTCCCGAGGGTCCGGTCTACGTGAAGGGCGCGATGTGGCGCGGGCGGAGCACCGCCGGCTCGATCGCCCCGGGCACGCCCGGTGAGGGTGCGCGGGGTCGACGGTCTCGTCCTGCGCGTCGAGCCGGACCCGGGCGCCACGCCCGACCCTGCGCGATCCGGAGCCGGCACCCGCCGAGTAGCGGGCGCATCTCGGTCGCCCCGAGGTTGCGGTTGCGTGGCGAGTCCCATGCATCTGGCGGCTCTCGGAATCCCGACGGCCGCCGTTTCCGAACTACCAAGTGAGATGCTCGACGACCGCACCACGCAGTGGCAGCACCTCGCCGCCTGCCGCGGCGAGGATTCGGCGTACTTCTTCGCCCCCAACTACTTCGAGAAGCGCGCGGAGAAGAACGCCCGAGAGGCGGTCGCGAAGGCCCTCTGCGTTCGGTGCCCGGTGCGGGAGGTCTGCCTCGAGTACGCGCTGGAGGTCCGTGAGACGCACGGGATCTGGGGCGGTCTCAACGAGATGGAGCGCAGGGCGGTCCTCCGCGACCGCGCCCGCCAGGCCGGCTGATCGAGGGCGGCGATGCGGGCCGACCAGGCCCGTGGGAGGATGCCGCCCATGAACGACGCCGACATCACCGCCCGCCTGTCCGAGCTCGGGATCGAGCTGCCCCCGCCGCCGCAGGCCGTCGCCGCCTACGTCCCGGTCAAGATCGTCGGGATCCATGGCGTTCGTGGCCGGGCAGGTGCCGATGCGGGACGGCCGCCTGATGCACCCAGGGCACGTGGGTGCGAACGTGCCCCTCGAAGACGGCCGATCGGCCGCGCGTCAGGCGGCGCTGCAAGCGCTCTCGGCGCTCCGTGATGCCCTCGGCGGGTTCGACCGGCTCGCGGGCATCGCGCAGGTCACGGTCTACATCGCCTCCTCGGCGGACTTCGTCGACCATCCGACGGTCGCGAACGGCGCGAGCGAGGTGCTCGTCGAGGTGCTGGGCGAGCCCGGGAAGCACGCCCGCGCGGCGATCGGGATGGCGTCGCTGCCGCTGGGCTCCTGCGTCGAGGTGCAGGTCACGGCCGAGCTGACCGGCTAGGCGCCCGCATCGCGGGGGAATCGCAGGTCGCCCTCGCGCCGGGTGATCCCGCGGTGGTCGAACCACTCCAGCAGAGGGAGGGCGAACTTCCGGCTCGTCCCGAGCGCCTCGCGGAACGCGCTCACCGTGATCCCGGCCGATCCGGCTTCTCGCACGATCGTCTCCGCCTTGGCGACGAAACCCGGGGTGAAGACGAGCTCGGGTGAGATCCGTACGACCACGCCCGCGCGCGCCGCCGCCTCGATCACGTCACGGCCGAGCCCGTCGGCCTGGAGCTCTTTCACCGTGGGGGGCGTCGACTCGCGGTCGCCGCTCACGGCGGCGAGCAGACGGTCGACGTCCTCGCTCCGTTCGTCGAGCGCGGCCCGGTGCCCGGGAGTCGCACCGTCGCGGCACTGCGCGCGATGTCCCCGCGCGCCGCGAGGTCGTCCAGGAGCGTGTCGATCAGGCCGGGATCCGCGGGAGCGCCGGCCACCTTGAGCGCGTCGGCCACCGCGTCGCGAGCCCCGGCGATCGGCAGCCCTACCTCCAACGGGTGCGCCGCGTGGAACGCCTCGAGCTGCCCGGCGAGCGAGCGTTCGACCGCACCGCCCAGGTCGTCGCGGACGAACCACCCGCCGATCCGGACCGGGGCGGGAGCCGCCGAGCCCGTGAGCCGTAGCGCCTCGGTGGCTCGCACCGCCCCGCGTTCGGTGGTGAGGAGGCGGGGCAGATCGTCGAGGCGCCGCGGAAGCGCGCGCCGAGAGCCGAATGTGCGCGTCGGTGCCCGGGCGCAGCGGAGGGAACGGGTCGAGCACCGTCCCTCCGCCCACGGTCTCCTGCCGCCCGGCATCCCGCAGCACGAAGCGATCGAAGGGTTCCAGCACCACGGGATGCGAGAGGTGCACCCGCACGAAGGCCTCACCGCCGGGATCGAGCTCGGGCGGAGCCGAGGAACCGGATCGTGGCTCCGGCCTCGGCCGTCCCCGACGTGCACCGCGAACGCCCCTTTGGTCGTCACCGTGTGCGTGATCCCTCGGACCGGGTGGATCACGGCGTCGAAGGTCGCGGTCGCTCGGCGGGTGCCGACGTGGCCGAGGACCTCGCCGCGTGCGAGGTCCTGACGCTCGACCCCGGCGAGGTTCACCGCGACCCGGCTCACCGGACAGGCGCGGTCCTCGGCCTGCTTGTGGGTCTGCAGCGCCCGGATCCTCGCCCGGATGCCGGAGGGGAGCAGCTCGACCTCGTCGCCGACCGACAGGCAGTCGCCCGCCAGCGTTCCCGTGACGACGGTGCCCGCGCCCTTGATCGTGAACACGCGGTCGACGAAGAGCCGGGTTCGACCGGGCTCGGGGTCGCCGGCCCCGGCGAGCATCGTCTCGAGCGCCGCGACCAGTCGGTCGATCCCCTCGCCGGTCCTGGCCGAGACCGGCACGATCGGCGCCGACGCGAGCGCGGTGCCCGCGAGCCGCTCGCGCACGTCGGCCTCGGCGAGCGCGAGGGTCTCGTCGTCCACGAGGTCCCGCTTCGTGAGGGCGACCACGCCTCCCGAGACACCCAGCACGTCCAGGATCTCGAGGTGCTCCTCGGACTGCGGCTTCCAGCCCTCGTCGGCCGCCACGACGAACAGGACGAGTCGCACCGGGCCGACGCCCGCGAGCATGTTCCCGATGAAGCGCTCGTGGCCGGGGACGTCGACGAACCCGATCTCTCGGCCGCCCGGGAGCGTCGCCCAGGCGTAGCCCAGATCGATCGTGAGACCGCGCCGCTTCTCCTCCTCCCACCGGTCGGGGTCCATGCCGGTGAGGCGGGCGATCAGCGCCGACTTGCCGTGGTCGACGTGCCCGGCGGTGGCGACGACACGGAGCTCGGCCACCGCTCAGTCCTCGTCGAGGTCGTCGCCCTCGAGCGCGTACAGGAGCGCGCGGGCCAGGTGGGGTTCCTCGGCGGGCGCGACCGTGCGCAGGTCCAGCAGCACGGCGCCGTCCTCCACGCGGCAGAAGACCGACGGCGTGCCGACGCGGAGCCGTGCGGCGAAGCCGGCCGGGTCGGGCAACGGCCACGCGGACCCCGAAGGAGGCGAGGCTCGCGCCCGGCGTCGATCCGCCGCCCACCACCGACTGGCATCGGTGGACGTGCGCGTGCTCGAGGTCGCCGCCGATCGCCTCGCACAGCGCCTGCGCCCGGTGATGCACCGACGTCGGCGGACTCGCGGAGCATCCGGTGGACGGGGATGTCGTCGTCGCGGCCGGTCGCGTACATCGAGAGGACCGTCTCGAGGGCGGCGACCTGCATCGCGTCGATGCGCACCGCGCGCGCGACCGGATGCCGGCGGAGCTTCTGGATGAGCTCGGCCCGGCCCACGACGACCCCAGCCTGCGGGCCGCCGAGCAGCTTGTCGCCCGAGCAGAGCACGAGGCCGGCGCCATCGGCGAGCGCGTCGGCCACGCTCGGCTCGTCGGGCGGCATCCCGTGGCCGTGCGCGAGCAAGCCAGATCCGACGTCGTAGAGGAACGGCACCCCGCGCTTGTCGGCGAGCGTGGCCAGGTCTTTGGCGCTCGCCTCGGCCGTGAACCCGACCACGCGGTAGTTCGAGGGGTGCACCTTCAGGATCGCGCCGGTCCGCTCGGAGGCGGCCGTCCGGTAGTCGCCGATCCGCGTGCGGTTCGTGGTTCCCACCTCGACGAGCTTGGCGCCCGAGGCGCCCATGATGTCGGGGATCCGGAACTCGCCCCCGATCTCGATCAGCTCCCCGCGCGAGACCAAGACCTCCTTGCGCTTGGCGAGGGCCGCGAGTGTCAGCATGAGGGCCGCCGCGCAGTTGTTCACGATAAGCGCGTCCTCGGCGCCGGTGAGGGCGATCGAGCAGTTCCTCGGCGCGAGACCCTCGCCGGCCGCGCTTGCCGGTCTCGCGCTCGACCTCGAGGTCGGCGTAGGAGGCGGCGGACCGGGCTGCGGCGCGCGCCGCGTCCGCGGGCAACGGCGCGCGCCCGAGGTTCGTATGCAGGATCACCCCGGTCGCGTTGATCACGGGGGTGAGGCCGGAGGCGATGCGGGAGGCCCGCTGACAGGCGCGGGCGAGGATGTCGTCGGCGGAGGGCGGTTCGGTGCCGGCCGCCGCGGCAGCGGCCGCGCGCGCCTCGCCGAGCGTGACAGCCAGGCAGCGCTTCAAGAGGGGCCGGCCGAGCGATGCCGCCGCGCGCCTGCCCGGTTCGCTCCTGAGGAGCGCGTCCACCGAAGGCAGGGAACGGCGTGCGTCGGCCATGCTGGGGAGCCTACTGCCCGGGGGTCTCCGAGACACCGGCCGACCACCGTTCGGTAGGATGATGCGCCATGGCGGACATCGACCAGCGTCCCGCGTTCCAGAACCAGGTCACTTCGATGGTCCGGGGCGGCGGGCTCGACGTCGAGGTCGTGCCCGCCGGCGACCTGACCACCGAGGAGATGATCCTCAACATCGGGCCGCAGCACCCGTCGACGCACGGCGTGCTCCGCGTGGTGCTCGAACTCGACGGTGAGGTCATCACGCGCGCCGAGCCGGTGATCGGGTACATGCACCGCGCCGCCGAGAAGCTCGCGGAGTTCCGCGACACCCGGCAGACGCTCGTGCTGATGAACCGTCACGACTGGATCAGCGCGTTCAACAACGAGCTCGGCTTCGTGATCGCGGTCGAGCGGCTCGCCGACATCGAGGTCCCCGACCGCGCCCAGTGGATCCGGACGATGTTCGCCGAGTGGAACCGGATCCTGAACCACCTGATGTTCAGCGGTTCGTACCCGCTGGAGCTCGGCGCGATGACGCCGCTCTTCTACGCGTTCCGCGAGCGCGAGATGATCCAGGACCTGATGGAGTCCGCCACCGGCGCCCGGATGCACCACTCGTACTGCCGGGTCGGCGGCCTGAAGGACGACCTGCCGCGCGGCTTCCTGAAGCAGAGCGCGGTGGTGCTCGCCGCGGTGCGGAAGTCGATCCAGCGACTTCGAGACCCTGATCATGGGCAACGAGATCATCTTCAAGCGGTGCCGCAACGTCGGGATCATCCCGACCGAGATGGCGGTGCAGTACGGGACATCGGGTCCGGTGCTGCAGGCGTCCGGCGTCGCGATGGACCCGCGCAAGGACGAGCCCTACGAGAAGTACGCCGAGGTCGAGTTCGAGGTCCCGGTCGGGCAGACCGGCGACTCGTACGACCGCCTGTGGATCCTCGTCGAGCGCATGAAGCAGTCGCTGCAACATCATCGAGCAGTGCATGGACAAGCTCCCTCCCGGCGCGTTCCGGGCGGCGAAGCTGCCGAAGACGCTGAAGCTCGACGGTGAGGTCTACGTGCGCACCGAGAACCCGCTCGGCCTGATGGGCTACTACGTGGTCGGCGACGGCAAGAAGCAGCCCTACCGCCTGAAGATGCGCACCGCGTCGTTCTCGAACGTGAGCGTGATCCCCGCGATGCTGCCGGGCACGCTCCTGCCCGACCTGATCTCGATCCTCGGGTCCGTCTTCTTCGTCGTCGGCGACGTCGACCGCTGATCCGCCGCGGTCGCCCCGTAGGCTGACGAGCGTGACCGATCCTCTCGCTCGGCCCTCGAACGCGCTCGTCGCGTCGCCGACGAGGTCCTGTTCCCCGCGGCGCAGGCCACCGACGTCGCACCGCTGGTCCCGCGCTCGAACCTCGAGGCGCTCCGCGATGCCGGGCTGCACGGCCTGCAGGGTCCGGCCGACGTCCCGGGCGGGCTCGGCGCCGACCACGTCGCCGCGCGTCCGGTGCTGGAGGCCGATCACCGGCGGATGCGGCGCGACCGCGTTCGTCTACGCGCAGCACCACGGGGCGGTCCGGCGGGTGGCGGCCGGGCGACGGACCGGCCCGCGACGGCCTGGCTCCCACGGCTCTGCGACGGCTCGACGCTCGCCGGTATCGGCTTCGCCTACCTGCGCCGTCCCGGCCCGCCCGCGGTGCGCGCGACGCCCGACGGCGACGGCTGGCGCCTCGACGGCGAGGCGCCCTGGATCACCGGGTGGGGACTCGCGGAGGTGTTCGTCCTGATGGCGCGCGCCGACGACGGCCGCGTGGTGACGGTCGCGGTCGACCGACCCGTACGAGCGGGACGACCTCGCGGCGGGCGAGCCGCAGCGTCTCGCCGCGATGGGCGCGACCGGCACGGTGGCGCTCGCCGCTCCACGGGCTGCGCGCGACTCCGCAGGACGTCGTGAGTGTGCAGACCGCCGAGGCGCTGGCGCCGGCGGGACCTGGCCGGATCCGCGATGCCGTCGGCGGCGCCGCTCGGGATCGCCGACCGGGCGATCCGGCTCCTCGAGGAGCGCGCGCCCGATCCGGCCGCGACGCTGCGAGCCCAGCTCGAGATCCGCCGCGTCGGCGGCCGACGAACGTCGCACGGCCGTGGCCGCGGCGCTCGCTCGTACGCCGACGACGCCGCCGCAGCCCTCGAGCGCGCGATCGCCGAGGGGAGCGCCGAACGTGACCGCGGGCTGGATCTGGCGCGGCGGGCGACCGACGCCCTGGTCGCCGCGAGCGGCGGCGGCGCGATGTCGCTCGATCACCCGGCGCAGCGGCTCTCCCGCGAGGCGACCTTCTACCTGATCCAGGCGCAGACCGGAGACCTGCGCGCGGCGACCCTCGCGCGCACGATCCGGGCCTGAGGGCTTCAGCCTCGCCCCTCCCGGGCCGATACCCCTCCCGAGGGGGTTCCGAGCATGCAGCAGGAACTGGTGGGCGGATTCCGCGTGCGCGACGACAAGGACGGCGCGCTCGAGGTGTGGGCGAAGGGGCTGGCGGCTCGAGCTGCGCGTGCTCCCCCTCGTGCCGATCGCGATGGCCGCGGCGTTCCTGGTCTCGCCCGTGGCGGTCCCGGTCCGGCGTGCTGGGCGCGTGCCTGCTGCTCGGGTGCGCGTGGGTGTGCCGGCGCCTGACGAAGATGGGGTTCCGGATCACCGAGCGGGGCGTCGAGGTGGTCGACGTGCTCACGACGACCCGGGTGCCGTGGGACGAGGTGATCGGGTTCGTGAGCGAGCCGGGCGCGCACGAGACCCACTGCGTGCTCGTGGGCGAGCACGATCTCCGCGTCAAGGCGCCGGGGACCTTCGACGCCGAGGAGATGGGCGCCTACGAGCACGCCGATCGGTCGCCGATCGACGAGCTGAACCGGCTGCTGTGGGCGGTCAGGCGGGGCGAGCGGCTCGTCGAGCGCCTGATCAGCGCTCCCGGTTGAACCAGACCCCGCCGGGTCCCAGATCCAGCTCATCCCCTCGCCCCAGATCGCGATCGTCTTCCCCGTGTTCGTGATCCCGATCTCGCCGTAGTCGCCGTACGGCTCCAGGAACCCGCGCGGCGGACATGTACGCCGGTGCCCGCCGTCACGTCGGACAGCTTCACGGGCGACGACCACGTGAGCCCCGCCGTCGGTCGACGCGCCGGTACCACACGTTCCAGGCGTCGGGGCCGCCGTCCTGCTGCATGTACCACGCGCGCACGTCGCCGCGGCCGGTCGCGGCCACGGCGGTGAACGCCGCGCCTGCTCGTCGAGAGAGTCGACACGCGCGACGGGCGTCGTCCACGTCGTGCCGCCGTCGGTCGAGCGCCGTCGCCCAGATCCGCTGTCGCGCCCAGATCCGTGCGTCGCGCCGTCGTACACGATCGCGAGGTTCCCGTCGCGCGTCGGCCGCGATCGCCGCGTGCCCGAGGTAGTAGTCGGAGCTGCATGCCGCCGGCCGGGTCGCAGGCCTCGCCGACGGGGACCGTGTCCACGACGATGTTCGTCCAGTGTCGCCCCGCGTCCGTCGACGTGATCGCGTGGATCTGCACCGAGCCCTCGGGCGCCCGCGCCGGGCCCGGTGTAGGTCGAGGCTCGCTCTGCGAGAACGTCGATCGTTCCCGTCGGGCGCGACCACGCCGCCGAACGCGAAGTAGTAGCGCTTCGTGTCGGCGAGCTTCGTCGGGCCAGGTTGCGCCGAAGTCGTGCGACTGCGCCACGTAGAGCATCGCCGCCGGTCGGGCCGTTCCACGAGATGTACACGTGCCTGCCCGTCGTCGCTCGGTGGCCAGGAACGGCTTGTCGGTCCAGGAGACCTTCCCGAAGGTCTTCACGGGGTCGCTCCACGTCTTCCCGTGGTCGGTCGAGCTCGCGAACACGGTGTTGAAGCCGTCGTTCAGCCAGGCCGCGTAGACGTCGCCGGTGTCTCGGCACGACCTCGATCTCGGGGTCGGCCTGGGAGCCGGCGCCGCGGCACACGCAGAGCGGACGCTCCGTGCCCCAGGTCGCGCCGCCGTCGTCGGAGATGCTCGAGCATGATCAGCGGGGAGGGGCACTTCCCTGCGCAGGGCTTCGGTTCGCCGTACCGCGTGAAGGCCGCGTACACGTAGGGAGCCGATCGGGTCGGTGGCGATCGCCGGCTCCCAGTCGTCGGTGGACGGGTTCATCGAGGCCGCGCCCGTCCAACCCGGGCGCGGGAGCCCGGCGCACGGGACCGATCTTCCCGAGCGTGCCCGGCGTCGCGCGCATCGGCGAGCGCCTGCGAGCCGCTCGAGGTCCCGGTCTCGTGCGCTCGCTCGAGCTCGCCCGGCTCGCCGAGCCCGCGCGTGCCTCCGGCGTGGCCGCCAGGTCGCCAGGGTCGTGGCGGCGACGACCACGG
This sequence comes from uncultured Actinomycetes bacterium, assembly GCA_963816275.1. Classification (GTDB taxonomy): domain Bacteria; phylum Actinomycetota; class UBA4738; order UBA4738; family HRBIN12; genus JAOUEA01. The sequence goes on along the minus strand of CAWFJU010000005.1, from coordinate 306,849 downwards.
CGGCGGCGACCACGGCGACGACCACGCAGGACCGCTGGCATCATGCTCTCGGGGCCGTCGAGCGTCATCCGCGTCCATCCTCGGACGGAGCCTAGCCTGGCGCCATCGTCGGAGCGATCGGCCCGGCTCGCGGCGCCGGGGCGCCCCCGCTAAGCTCGCCGGACCGTGGAGCCCGCCGTCCCGACCCCGCTCGGTCGTCCCCGCCGCCCGCCGGCGTACGAGCGCCGCGCCACGTCGGGCGCGAACGCTCGTCGCGCTCCCGTTCGCGGCGTCGTTCGTCTCGCTCTTCGCGGTGCTCGTGCTCGGGTCGCTGCGCCCGGTCGGGCTCCCGCCGCCGAGGAGCGTCGAGCTCATCCCGCCGTCGTGGGCGTTCGGGAACTACGCGCGAGGTGTTCCACACGGTGCCGATGGCGCGCTACCTGAGGAACTCGCTGCTCGTGGCGGCCGTGGCGGTGCCCTTGAGCGTGGTCGTGGCGTCGTGGGCGGGGTTCGCGATCGCCCGGCTGCCGCGGTCGGCCGGGGCGTTCCTCGTGGCCCTCTGCGTGGTGGTGCTGATGATCCCCGCGACGGCGCTGTTCGTGGGGCGGGTCACGGTCTTCCGGTGGCTCGGGCTCACCGACACGCTGATCCCGCTGATGGCCCCGGCGCTGCTCGGGATGTCGCCGCTGTTCGTCGTCTTCTTCGCGTGGTCGTTCCGGCGGCTGCCCGAGCCCTGTTCGACCTCGCGCGCGAGGCCGGCTGCGGCCCGCTCGCGCAGTGGTGGCGCGTGGGCGTGCCGCTCACGCGCGGGCACCGCCGGCACGGTGGCGGCGCTCGCGTTCCTCGTGTCGTGGGGCAACTTCCTCGATCCGCTGATCTACGTGTACGACGAGCGGTGGTTCACGCTGCCGATCGGGATCCGGTCGCTGGCGACGCTGCCGGCGACCGACCAGCCGCTGATGCTCGCGGGCGCGGCGATCGCCGTGGCGCCCGTGGTGGTGGTGTTCGCGTTGGTCCAACGCCGGTTCCTCTCGGACCGGCCGACGATGGAAGGGGCACGGAACTGATGGAGATGCGTACTCGGAGCGGTGGTTCGCGGTCGTCACGACGGTGGCGATGGCGGTGGCCGCGTGCACCGGGAGTGACGACCCGGAGGCGTCCTCGACCGCCGGGTCGCTCGCAGCGCAGGAGATCGACGTCCTGGTCTCGGGCGACCCGGAGGAGCTCGAGGCGTACCGCCAGGTGGTCGACGGGCTACGAGGCAGCGCAGGACACGGTGACGGTCAACCTGATCGAGCTGGCCGAGCGCGACGAGCTGATCGCGCGTCTCGTCGACCTCGATCGCGGGCGGCAACCCGCCCGACCTGTTCCTGCTGAACTACCGCTACTACGGGCAGTTCCAGGCCAAGGGCGCGCTCGAGTCGATGACGCCCTACCTCGACGCCGAGGGCGGGCTCGAGCCGGATCGCTTCTACCCCGAGGCGATGGAGGCGTTCCAGGACGATGGGCAGCAGACCTGCATGCCGCATGAACGTCTCGAGCCTGGTCGTCTACTACAACGAGGACCTGTTCGCCGAGGCGGGCGTGAAGCCGCCGAAGGCGGAGCTGGACCTGGGCGCAGATGGTCGCGACCGCCGCTCGCGCTCACGAAGGACACCGACGGCGACGGCGCGCCGGACCAGTACGGGCTCGGCGTCGATCCCGAGATCATCCGGCTGGCGCCGTTCATCTGGTCGAACCTGGGCGCGCTCACCGACGACGCCGCCGACGCCGGTTCACGCTCGGACTACCTGAAGGACCTGCAGGCGATGCAGGCGTTCTTCGACCTGCGCACGAAGCACGAGCGTCACGCCGACCGACGAGGAGGCCGAGGCCGAGGACTTCGAGACACGGTTCTTGAACGGGACGCTGGGGATGCTGATGGAGTCGCGGAAGGTCGTGCCGGCGTTCCGAACGATCTCCGACTTCGGCTGGGACGTCGCGCCGCTGCCGCAGTGGGTGGAGCCGGCCTCGATCCTGCACTCCGACGCCTACTGCATGACCGCCGCCTCCGAGCACAAGGACGCGGCCTGGGACTTCCTCGAGTACGCGCTCGGCGAGGACGGGCAGACGATCGCGGCGAAGACCGGCCGCACGGTGCCCTCGATGATCGAGATCGCGAACTCCGAGGCGTTCCTCGATCCGTCGGCGGCGCCGGCGAACTCGCAGGTGTTCCTGGACAACATCCCCGTGCTGCAGTCGGTGCCGCACATCTCGACGTGGCCCGAGATCGAGGACACGGCGAACGGCCTCTTCGAGGAGGGCTACTACACGGGCGCCGAGGCGGCAGAGGTGGCGACCGAGATCATCAAGGCGACCCAGCCGCTCTTCGACCGGGCGACCGAGGGGTAGACGGACATGCTCGAGACGGAGCGGCGCGGCCTGTGGTTGATGGCCGCGCCCTTCCTCGTCGGGGTGGCCGTGCTGGTCGTCCTCCCGGCCGGTCTCACCCTGGTGATGTCGACCTTCGAGTGGGATCTCGTGCAGCCGCCTCGGTTCGTCTGGCTCGACAACTTCAGGGAGCTGCTTCGCGACGACGTGTTCCGGCTCTCGCTGCGGAACTCACTGCAGTACGTGCTGTTCGCGGTGCCGCTGCGGCTGGTGCTGGCGGTGTCGCTCGGGCTGCTCCTGGCGGGACGCGCCCGCGGCGCCGGGCCGATGCGGGCGGCGATCTTCTCGCCGGCCGTGATCCCCGACGTCGCGTACGCGCTCCTCTGGATCTGGATCCTGAACCCGCTGTACGGGCCGCTGAACCTGGCGCTCGGCGCGCTCGGACTGCCCGACGCCGTCCTGGCTCACGGTGGGCACGGACGCGCGATGGGGCGTGATCCTGATGGGCCTGTTCCTGATCGGGGAGGGGTTCCTGATCGCGGTCGCGGCCCGCCGCGAGATCCCCGACGAGCTGTACGACCTGGCCGCCGAGCAGGGCGCGGGGCCCGTCGGCCGGCTCGTGCGGATCACGCTCCCGTTGATGGCGCCGGCGCTGCTCCTGCTCGTCGCGCGCGACACCGTGATGAGCTTCCAGTCCACCTTCGTGCCGGCGCTCGTGGTCACGGACGGCGGTCCGCCGCCGTACCAGACGACCTACCTCCCCTTGTTCGTCTACCGCAATGCGTTCGAGTACCTGCGGTACGGATACGCCTCGGCCGCCACGACGCGTGATGTTCGTGCTGACGGCCTCGATGGTCTACCTGCAGTACCGGGTGTTCGACGGGCTGCGCCGCGGCCGGCTCCTCGGCTAGCTGAGCTAGCGGACGTGTCCTCGGAGGCGGCAGCCTCGAGCCACGCCGGGGCCGGCAGCCCCGGGGTCGCGAGCAGCAGCCACCTGAACCGCCCGAGCGAGGCGGGATCGGCGAGGAGGGTCGCGCGGCTCCGTCCGGTCCATGCTCGCACGGCGCCGAGCCCGTCGCGCTCGTCGAGCAGCGCCACCTGCCGGGCGAGCTCGCCGCGGACCCAATCCTCGAAGCCGAGGGCCATCAGGGCGCGGTGCTGCGAGACGACCGGGAACGCGACGAGACCTGCAGCCTCGGCTCGGGCGGCGACCGCCGCGACGTCCACCCCGGCGGTGATGTCGGCCTCGCCCGGCATGTCCAGCGGGTCGTCGACCACGCGGTGGCCGCGATAGCCATGGGTGTCGCCTCCGCCCGAGCCCAGGTCGCCGTAGTCGATCAACAGTGCGTAGCCGCTCGTGACCGCCGCGGCCACCTCGTCGATGAAGGCGAACGCGCCGTCGGGCACGACGATCTCCTGGCCGGGGTCGAGACCCACGGCGGCTCGATTGACCACGTCGTCGGACCCTGGGTCGACGAGGATCTCGACCAGGCGGTCCGCCGATCGTGCCCGACACGGACCTCGCGGGGGCCGTCCGGCGTTCCGCGCACCCGGCGGAACGGGAGGTTGTCGAGCAGTTCGTGCGCGAGCACCAGGTGCGGGTCGATGGCTCGGTCGTCCGCGAGTCGCTCGCGCACCGACACCCCGGGGAGGGCCGCGAGCGCCTCCCTGGCGCCAGGGCTCCGCTCGACCGTCGCGTAGTCGACGTCGTCCGGCCCGATGGCCTCGAGCAGTTGCCGAGCCAGAGTCCCGTCGCCGGCGCCCACCTCGACGATCCGGTACGGCACGGGAGCGCCGAGCGCCGACCGGAGCTCCGCGATCGCGCGCGCAAGGAGCTGCCCGAACACCGGGTGGACGTGCGGGCTGGTGACGAAGTCGCCCTCGGTGCCGACCGGCGGGACCTCGTAGAAGCCGCCCGGCCCGTAGAGGGCGAGCTCCATGTACTCGGCGAACGAGATCGGTCCGTGGTCGTGGATCGCCTCGATGATCGCGGTGCGGACGGGCGCCGGCATGCAGCGAGTATCGCCGTGCGCGGGCCCGGGCGGCACCTGGGAGGATGACCCGCGTGAGCGATGGACGACCGATCCGCCATGCCGCCTCGGTGATCGCCGCCCGCCCGGGCGGCGACGGTCCCGAGGTGCTCGTGCTGCAGCGGAGCGCCTCGAGCCGGTTCCTGCCGGGCTACGTGGTGTTCCCGGGCGGCGCGGTCGATGCCGACGATGCGGCGCTCGCGGATCGGTGGTTCGGCGATCGCGCGGAAGCCGCCCGCGCCGCCGGCGTGCGCGAGCTCGTCGAGGAGGCCGGCCTGGCCCTCACCGGCGGCGGGTCTGGTCGACGCCGGCACGCCAGACTCCCTGGATCCGACCGCACGCGACGCCCCCGCATCGTGGCTCAGCTGCCCGAGGTCGCCCACTGGATCGCTCCCGTCGACGTGCCGGTGCGGTTCGACGCTCGGTACTTCGCGGTGGCGGCGCCGGAGGGGCTCGAGCCCGCGCCCGACGGCGCCGAGGCCGAGCACGCGTGGTGGGAAGGTCCGCGCTCCCTCCTCGCCGGCTGGGCGGAGGGCGACCGGAAGCTCTACTGGCCGACCTACGTCACGATGCTGCACCTCGCGGAGTGCGAGACGGTCGACGACGTCATCGCCCTGCGGTTCGAGACCCGCGAGCCCGACGAGGCCGAGGTCGAAACGCTCCCGTCCTCGGTGTTCTGGGAGGAGTGACGTGCTGCGGATCCTGCGCGTGCTGGCGCCCAACCCCGACGTGTACACCCTCGAGGGGACGAACACGTGGGTCGTCGGCGAGGTCCCCGTCGGTGGTGATCGACCCGGGTCCCGACATCCCCGCCCACCTCGACGAGGTCGCGCGCGTCGCCGGCCGCGTGGGAGCGGTGCTCGTGACGCACGACCATCCTGACCACGCGCCGGGCGCGGCGGCGTTCGCCGGATCGCGCGAAGGCACCGCTGTTCGCGTTCCGCCTTCCGGGCGCCGAGCACCTTCGAGACGGCCAGGTCGTGCGAGCCGGCGGGCTCGAGCTCACGGCGATCCACACGCCCGGTCACTCGGCCGACCACGTCGTGTTCCACCTGGCGACCGAGGGGGCGCTGTTCACGGGCGACGCCGTGCTCGGACGGGGGACGAGCTTCATCGACCCGCCCGAGGGCGACCTGACGAAGTACCTGCGATCGCTCCAGCGCATGCAGGAGCTCGAACCCGACGACGCTCTATCCGGGGCACGGCCCCGTGGTTGTGCGGGCCGGCGCGAAGCTGCGGGAGTACCTGGACCACCGGGCCGAACGCGAGCGGCAAGTGCTCGCGGTGCTCACCGAGGGGCCGAGCACGATCGCCGCGATCGTCGAGAGGATCTACGTCGACTACCCCCCCGAGGTGCGCCCGCTGGCGGCCCGCTCGGTGCTCGCGCACCTGCTGAAGCTCCAGGCGGAAGGGCGGGTCGCGAGCACGGGCAGGGGCGCGGACGCCACCTGGGGGACCGTGGTCCCCCGCGAGTGCGCTCGATGCGGCCGCCCGGTGAAGGGCCGCGCGCGCTACTGCTCGACCTGCAGCCTCGTGATCCTGCAGGAAGGCGCAGAGGCCGAGGCAGGCGGCGCCCCGGCGGCCGTCGCCTCCGAACCGGAGCCGGAGCCCGCCCCCGAGGGCTGAGGCCCGGCTCACGGCCGCACCGCGCGCAGGTGATGGCGGACGACGTACCGCCCCCGCCCGGCCATCGCGATCGTGCCCACTGCGACCAGCCGACGGATCGCGCGGTTCGCCGACTCCCGCGACGTCCCCGCCAGCGAGGCCGACGATTCCTGGGTGATCGTGAACGGGATCAGCGTGCCGCCGGGCACCGGGCGGCCGAACCGCGCCGCGAGGTCGTCGAGCCGGCGGGCCACGCGGTCGGCGACGTCGAGCCAGGCGAGGTCGCACGCGAGCGTCTCGCGGCGGCGCGCCCGTCCGGCGAGCAGCGCCTCGACGTCGCGTCCGGCGACCGCCACGAGACGCGAGGGCCGCATCGCGCGGACCGTGAGCGTGGATACCTCGCCGGCCGGTTCGCCCACGGGATCGCCCGGCCCCAGCACGTCGAGCGTCAGCTCTCGGCCGTCGTGGCCGACGGCCGCGGCGCGTGAGCACGCCGGATCCCACGCGCCACAGCGCCGGGCACCGTTCGCCTTGGCGGACCACCGTCTGACCCGTCCGCAGGGGTACGAGGGGGAGCGGTTCGTGCGAGCGGGGCAGCCGCTCGGCCATCGTGCCACTCCTTCCGGGGGAGCCCGGGTCGCGAACGATACCGAGGGGCACCGACACGGCGTTCGCCGCTCCGCCGCTCGGCCCGTCCCGGCGTTCGCCGCGACCGGATAGGCTGACGCGAGCGAGATCCCCGACGGAAGCGATGAGGAGGCATATCCGTGGCGAAGCCGAAGCTCGAGCCGGTGTTGGCGGCCGTGCCCCTGTTCGAGGGGCTCACGAAGAAGCAGCTGAAGCAGATCGCGGGCCTGGCCGAGGTCGTGAACTACATGGAGGGTCACTCCGTCGTGCGCGAGGGCGACATCGGAGACTCGTTCTTCGTGGCGCTCGCCGGACAGGCCAAGGTGCAGGTGAAGGGGCGGACCGTCCACCGGGTGCTGCCGGGTGACCACTTCGGCGAGATCTCGCTGCTCGACGGCGGCGAGCGTACCGCCACGGTCACCACCGAGACGCCGATGACGATGCTGATGATCTCCCGGGACGACTTCCTGAAGACCCTCGAGCGCGATCCCGCGATGGCGATCGCCCTGATGGAGAGCCTCGCGCGCATGCTCCGCCGCGTCGACCGGTCGCTCGGCCGGTAGCCTTCCCGAGATGAAGGTCGAGTTCTACCGCGAGGACGCGCCCGACGACGTCGTCGCCACCGTCGCCTGGGACGGCCGCGACGTGGCGGTCGAGTGCGAGGACGAGGCGATGGGCGCCACCCTCGCGAAGTCCTTCCGCCGGACCCCGATCGTGACCGACGACGCGGCCTACCGCCGCCAGGGAACGAGCGGGGAGGTGCAGATCCAGCCCGGCTCGCTCGAATGGTTCCGTGCGGCGGCCCAGGTTCGTGCGAGCGTCGAGGCGGGATTGTCCGTCCGCGTCGTGCCCGGCATCACCGAGGGCGGGTTCGATCCGGCCGCGAGCTATCGCTCGTTCGGAGATGCCGTGGAACGGTTGTCCCGTCGGTAGAGATAGCGTCCGAACGCCGCGACGATCAGTCCGCCCGCAAGCGTGCCGAGTTCGACGTCCATGGGTGTGCACTCTGCGTCCAATGCCAGATGGCCGCGCCTCCTCCGCTCACGCTAGTCGGCTCCGGCGAGCCAGTGCTTCCCGGCATCGCAGAACGCGCGGAAGTCGCAGTGGCGGCACCACTGGCCGGGCGTCGGCTCGAACGCGCCGCCCTCGATCGCGCCGAGCGAATCCGCCACGCGCTTCCTGACCACATCGGGGTCGTCCATCGGGCGGACGACCTCCTCACCGCTCGCCAGGTAGAAGTAGGTGAGCGTGACCTCCTCGGCCGACTTCCCCCAGATCTCGATGCAGGCCAGGCCGTAGAGGTCGAGCTGCAGACCGAGCGAGGGGTCGTCGGCGGGCGGGCGCTTCCCGGTCTTCCAGTCGACGACTTCCCACGGGCCGTCGGGCTCGCCATAGATCGGCGTCGATCCGACCCGCCACGCTCATCGCGCCGAGCCGCAGCAGGAACGCCCGCTCGGCGAAGAGCGGTGTCACGTCGTTGAACCGGCTCTCGATGAAGGCCTGGCGCAGACGCTCGATGCGACCGGGGTCGCCCGCCAGCTCCTCGTCGGTCAGGTCGGGCGCGTCGCTCACCTCGAGGAGCTGGCCCTGCCCGCGGGCCCGGCGCTCGATCCACTTGTGCACGTCGGTGCCGATCCGAGCGGCGGGACCGCTGAACCGTGGGAGCGGCCGCACGCTCGTCCAGTAGAAGCGCTTCGGGCATTGCGCGTACGTCGTGACGCCGCCGACCGAGACCGAGAGTGGGACACCTTCGGCAGGCGGGCCGCCCTCGGCGGTCTCGCGCTCCCGGAGGTGGGTGGCGACCTGTCGGCGCTCGGCCGCGAGTCGCTCGAACGCCGCACGATCGTCGTCGGCGAGCGTCTCGATCAGCGACGGCTGGATCCCTCCGGCCACGGACGCCTCCAGCGCGGCGCGACGCCAGCCGTCGGCGAACGTCTCGTCGGTCTCGTCGGGACGCGCAGGTCCCGGCCAGTCGCGCACGAACCGTGCGCGGAACCCCAGCATCGGGTTCTCGTCACCGGCCTCGTCGGGACCGCGTACGACCTCGGCCTCGCCGGTGCGCTCGCCCCACGCGAAGAGCTCGTCCAGGAACTCGCTCGCCTTCTTCGGGCGCGAGTTGTCGCCGTACCAGTACGAGCCCGAGACGTGGAGCGACCGCCGCGCGCGGGTGAGGGCGACGTAGGCGGTCCGGCGCTCCTCGACGATCTCCTGCACCTTCAGGGCCTCGCGGAAGGCCGACAGGTTCCCCTCGAAGACCGGCAGGATCTCGTGGTCGCCTCGCAGCTCGAAGTCGAGCGACTTGCCTCGCTCCGCCGGGTTCTGCGGGATCGTGGGGTTCGGGAGGATGTCGTGGGCCATCCCCGGCACGAACACGTGGTCGAACTCCAGGCCCTTCGCGACGTGGATCGTCATGACCTTCACCGAGTCCTCGTCGGAGGGCTGCACCGGCGCCCACTCCTGCTTGTCGAGCGCCTCGACGGCATCGACGTGGTCGAGGAAGGCGCGAAGCGTGAGCTCGCCCTCCAGCGGCTCGAACGCGTGCACCTCGTCGAGGAACGCGGCGAGGTTCCGGCGGGCCGAGACGGCGCGCGCCCGGTCGACGTCGGCGTCGAGCTCGGCGAGGATCCCGGTGCGCCGGATCACCTCGCCCAGGAACTCGCCGACGGGCCGGCGGGCCTCGACCCGGAGCACCCGCAGCTCGTCGCGGAACGACGTGACCCGGGCGCGGCCCTCGTCCGAGAGACCCTCGACCTCGTCGAGGTGCTCGAGCACCTCCGAGACCAGGAAGCGGTCGTCCTCGTCGAGGCCCAGCGACTCCCGCAGCTCCCGCGTGTGGACGCTGGCGGCGCGCGCGAGGACCGCGACGTCCTTGAACCCGACGCGGTAACGCGGGCCCATGAGGATCCGGGCGAGCGCGACCGACGCCGTTGGATCCTGGACGGCGCGGGCGTACGCGAGCACCTCCACGACCTCGGGCTGGCTGAGCAGCCCGGCGAGCCCGAGCACCTCCACCGGCACGCCGCGCTCGCCGAAGGCCTGCTGCAGCAGCCCGAACAGCCGGCTCGTGCGGCAGAGGACCGCGACGTCGGACCAGGCCGCGCCGGCGTCGTGCAACGCGACCACGCGCTCCGGCGATCCCGCTCGCCTCGGTCCACTCGTCGGTGCACCGCGTGAGCGTGACCTCGCCCTCGCCGTTCGGCGGGTGGGGGACGAGCTGCTTCTCGGCGTCGGGCCGAAGCCGCGCCGGCACGGGCTCGATGATCGCGTCGGCCGCAGCGAGGATCCGCGCCCCCGACCGGAAGTTGGTGTAGAGCGGGAGTCGTTCGGAGGGCGAGCCGTCGGCGCGGGGGAACTGCGTCGGGAACTCGAGCAGGTTGTACAGGGACGCGCCGCGCCAGGCGTAGATGTTCTGGTCGGGGTCGCCCACCGCGGTGACCGGGTGCCCGTCGCCGAACACGAGCCGCATCAGCTTGGCCTGGGCGACGTTCGTGTCCTGATACTCGTCGAGGAGCACCGCCTGGAACCGGGCCCGGTGGTCGGCGACGACCTCGGGGTGGCGCTCCATCACGTCGATCGCCCGCTGGATCTGGTCCCCGAAGTCGATCACGCCGAGCTCGCGCTTCAGCTCGCGGTAGCGTCCGGCCGCGCGGGTCAACTCGAGCCGCTCCTGCGCCGCCTTGAACACGCGCTCGGACCGGGCGGCCTTCAGTGTGTCGAGGCGGCCCTCGAGCCAGGTGGCGGCCTCGGCCGGCTCGACCAGGTGGTTCTGCATCTGGTCGTCGAGCTCAAGGATCTTCGCGACGAGCGAGGGTTGGTAGGTCGCCGAGGCGTGCTCGAAGGTGACGTCGTCGAGCACGCGCGCGCAGAGCGAGGTGCGCTGCGCGGCGGAGAGGACGCGCGTGGCCGGCTCGTAGCCGGCGAGCATGCCGTACCGCTCGAGCAGACCCGCGGCGAACCCGTGGTAGTTCGCGATCTCGGGCTCCTCACCCTCGCCGAGTTCGAGGCCGGCGAGCGCCCGGCGCACGCGGACCCGCAGGTTGTCGGTGGCCTTGTTCGTGAAGGTGAGGCAGAGGACGTTGCCGGGCATCGCACCGTCGTGGTCGGCCTCGACGCGGCCGGTCGCCGCGAGCGCCAGGTAGACGACGCGCGCGGCCATCACCGAGGTCTTCCCCGAGCCGGCGCCGGCGATCAGGACGTACGGCTCGAGCGGCATCGAGATCGCTCGCCACTGCTCGTCGGTGGGCGGCGCGCCCATCGCCGCCTCGATCTCGGGCGGGACCGCCGGCAGCCCGCTCATGCGCGCACCTCGTCGACCGGGAAGATCGGCCGCCCCTCCACGTACAACGGGCACAGCGACTTGAACTCGCACCAGAAGCAGTTGGCGGCCGGGTTCGGTCGATAGACCTCCTGCTCGTTGAGGCGCCGCTTCTCGGCGAGCAGCTCGGAGAGCAGGGTCTCGACCCGCGTCTGATACTCCTCCTGGGAGCGCTGCGATACCTGCCAGGCCTTCGTGACGATCTCGCCGGTCCGCCAATGGCCTTTCACGAACGCGAGCTCCACCGCGCGTACCGGCCGGAACTCGGCGAGGTCGTCGCTCCGCTGCACGGCCAGGTAGTAGATGCCGAGCTGCAGGCTCTCCTCGGCCTTCGGCGCATTGTCTGGATTGCCCGTCTTGAAGTCGGTGATGCGTGTGCCGCCCGACAGGATCTCGCCGATCCGGTCGATCACGCCGTTGACCGTGACGCCGTCGTACTCGAACTCGAAGTACTTCTCGACGGCGAGCGACTGCGACGTGCCGTACGCGAACCACCAGTTCGGGAACATGCGGTCCTCGACCAACCGCCGGTACGCGACGCTCACGGCCTTCGACGGGAACACGCGCTCGTCCCAGCGTGCGTCGACCGCCGCGAGGATCGCCTCCTTCGTCTTGGACACCTCGCCGTTCTCGCAGTCCTCGATCAGGCCGTGCACGACCTTGCCGACCCACGCCTGGTAGCCGGCGTCGCGACCGAGCCCGAGGTCGTCGCCCAGCACGTGCTGCAGCTCGCAGTTCGCGAGGTTCGACAGGCGCGAGTACGACACCCGCATCGACTCGTGGAGCGGTCGTCCCGTGTCGGTCCAGTCGTTCTGGAACCACCAGTCCGCCGGGTCGGCGCCGAGCGCGATCAGACCCTCGACCGCGGCGAGGCGTTGCCAGGCCGGGACCGAGAGGTCGGCGAGTGTCCGGCGCCAGGCCGCGTTCGCCTCGCGGACGCTGACCGGCTCGTCGAACGGTCCCGTCGGCACGTGGGCCCACGGCACCGCACGCTCGTCGACGAACCGCGACCGCGACGAGAGCTCGTCGGCATCGGGATGCGTGTCGGCGCACGCGAGCACGACGCGCGACCGAGCCCGCCCCAGCACCATGTCGAACAAGCGCCGCTCGTCCTCGATCCGGGCGCGCGTGCGTTCGGCGTTCGTGATCGAGTGGTCGAGCACCGCGAGGTCGAACATGGGCTCGGGCCGGGTCAGGCTCGGGAAGTTCCCCTCCACCGCGCCCGCCACCAGGATCGTGTCGAACTCGAGACCGGCGGCGCCGTGGGCGGTCAGGACCTGGACGGCGTCGGCGCGGGTCCGCTCCCAGGCCGAGTAGCCCGGCCCGTGCTCGCCCGCGTCGAGCCCCTCGAGGAAGGCGGCCACGCTGGCGTCGCCGCCCTCGCCCGTGTCGGCGACCGCGTTCGCGAACGTGACGACGGTGTCGAGTTCGCGACGCGCCTCGGCGTCGACGGTGGCCGCGTCGACGAGCCGGCGCGAGCACGGGAGCTCCTCCCATAGCGTGCGGAACGCATCCTGCACCGACATCCCGGCGAAGAGCGAGGCCTTCGCGATCGCCTCCCGGGCCGCCTCGACCCGGGCGGTCTCGGTCTCATCGAGCCCCTCGGTGACGTCGAGGGCATGGGCGGACGATCCCAGCCGGGCCACCGCGGTGCGGAGCAGCCCGCGCGTGGCGGCCGGAGACAGGCCGACCACGTCGGACGTGAGCAGTTGTTCGGCGAGCTCCTCGCGGTGGAGCTCGTCGGCCACGAGCCAGCGCAGCGCGAGGACGTAGGGTCGGGTGGCCGGCTCCGCGGTGAGCGACAGTCCGCGCTCGGGGACCGCCCGGGGGATCCGCGCGTCGTCCAGCGCACGGAGGAGCCCGCCGAGGTGCGCGCCCTGGCGGCGAACCACCACGGCGAGGTCGGCCCAGTCCACGCCGTCCTCGACGTGGCGCCGTCGGAGTTCGCGGGCGATCGAGGCGTGTTCCTCGGCGGTGTGCGGCGCGACCCAGGCGCTGATCGCCGGGGGCTCGGCCGCGCGGTGCGGCGTCTCGAGCGCGACGAGGACCGCGCCCGGGAACGTCTCCATGAACCGATCGAGCGGCTCGCGGCTCATCCCCTGGAAGGAGAAGACGTGCGCGTCTGGGTCGGCGGCCACCACCAGATCAGGCGCGCCGATCCCGCGCAGGATCGCCTCGGCCGCGAGGCTCGTGTCCTGGAAGTCGTCGACGAGCACGTGATCGAAGAGCGGCTCGCCGTCGCCGGCCACCGTGCCGGCACGTTGCAGGAGCGCCGCGAAGTCCACGACGTTCAGCTCGTCGAGGACAGCCTGGTACTCGCCCAGGAACCGCGCGAGCTCGTGCCAGCCCGTGAGCCCGCGCCGGTCGGCGGCCTCGGCGATCGCCTCGGGGGAGCGCATCGCCTCCTGTGCCCGCAGCAGGAACTGCCGCACGTCGTCGGCGAACCCGCGCAGGCCCAGCAGCGTCCCGTACGCGGGCCAGTCGGCGGCGTCCTGATCGGCGAGCAGCTCCTGCACCTTGGCGAACTGCTCGGCCGCCGAGAGCACCTGCGGCGGCTCCGAGTAGCCGAGCGCCTCGAACCGCTCCTTGAGGATCCGGTGGGCGAGCCCGTGCACGGTGACGACCTGGAGCCCGGGGAGCGACGAGGGCAGCCGCCGGAGCAGGGCCGCTCGGCTCGCGTCCTTCGCCCAGCTTGAGCCCGTGACGAGCACGACGCGTTCAGGGTCGGCTCCCTCGGCGATCAGCCGCGCGAAGCGCTCGCGGAGGATCTCCGTCTTGCCCGTGCCCGGCCCTCCGGTGACCAGCAGCGGCCCCTGGGTGTGCGCGAGCACAGCCTCCTGCTGCGGATCGGGAAGGAGGGCGACGCCGGGGGAACTCACGCTGCGATGCTACTCGCCGCCGGCGACACCCCCGGGCTAGACGTCCGGACGGGGAGGGGCGTGGCCCATCGTCACGCCACCAGCCGGTCCACCCGGCCCAGCATCCACTCGTCCTTCGATCACCCGGCGATACCAGCGCTCGACGTCGCCCGGACCGATCTCGCCGACGAGGTTCCCCTCGCGAAGCACGAGTCCCTCGCGCCCGCCGAGCCACTCCAGCGCATCGTCGAGCGGATCGTCGGGGCCGACCGTCGGTGACTGATCGAGCGGCACCATGGCCTCCCGTACCGGCCGGAGCGGATCGCGTGTGCCCACGCGGCGTGCGCCCGCGAGCGAGATCGTGCCAACCACCCGCCCGTCGTCGTCGACCACCGGGAAGGAGCCGGTGGCCCCACGGAGCGCATGATCGAGCGCCTCGCTCAGCGCCATCGACGCCGGCACCGAGGTCGGCGGCGGCCGCATCGCCTGGGCGACCGTCCCCGTCGCGAGCTGGTCCCGGAGCGCGATCCGCTGGTCCATCGCTCGCCCGGTCGTGAACAGGATGAACCCGATGTAGCCGAGGAACAGCCAGTAGCCCCCGCGCTGGCTGAAGTCGTAGACGGCGTAGGCGAGCATCGCGCCGCCGACCACGATGCTCGCGTATCCGGCCGCGCGCATGCCCGTCCGCCGGTCCTTCGTCGCGCCCCAGACACCGGCCATCAGCACGCGCCCCCCGTCGAGCGGGAACCCCGGCAGGGCGTTCAGCCCGGCGAAGAGGAGGTTCAACGCGGCGAGGTCGCGAAGGATGTCGGACACGAGTCCCGAGGTCGCACCGGCCGCCACGAACAGGAGGCCCGCGACGGCGAGCGTCGTGAGTGGGCCGACGACCGCCACCAGGAACTCGCCGCGAGCTCCCTTCAGGTGCGCCTTCGTCTCGGTGGCGCCGCCCCAGAAGACGAGGGTGACGCCCAGCACGGGAAGGCCGAGCGAGCGGGCCATCACGGCGTGGGCGCCTTCGTGGAGGAGGACGCTACCGAAGAACACGCCGGCCGCGAAGACGGCGAGCCAGGCGGCCGTCGACGGCGCCGCGTACCAGTTCTCGGTGAGGCGCGCGTACTGGAGCCAGACGTAGAGGATCGCCACCCAGATCCACGACATCCCGATGTAGAGCGGGACGCCACGGATCGTCGCGATCTTCCAGCGCCGGCCGATGCCCATGCGACGAGCCTACCCCGCACCCACCGGTTGCCTTCCGGTCTGAACGATGAGCATGCTCGCGGCGTTCATGGATGCGATGGGAGGACCGGACGCGCGTTCGCCGTCGGCTCGTGGCCGGCGTGCTGGTCGCCGTGCTGGCGCTGGGCGGGAGCGCCGCGGTGTGGGTGGCGCTCCACGGCGACGGCGCGGCTCCGCCGGTCACGGCGTACATGCCGCCGCGAGTGCCGACGGTCTGGCCAGAGTCCGGGCTCGAGGGCCAGGAGACGGCGCGGTCGTGCAATACCGGGCCGACAACCAGGACCCGGAGGTCTCTGGCGCCGGTCTCCGGCGAAGGTCGTGCACGCGTTCGTGGCCTCCGTCCTGGGATGGTCGGACCCGGATGTCCGACCGCAGTATCCGGGGCTCGATACGCTCACGGCGGTGGTACAGGGTGCGCGACCTTCCTTGTTCTGCGCCCTGCGAGGTGTTCGGAGTCGTGCCGACGCTCGACATCGAGGTCGTCCAGCCCGCCCGTCGCGGTGAGGGTGGCATCTGGTCCGTTGCGACCGTGCGGAGCGCAGATCTTCGGCATCCGGCGCCGCCGCCGGCGACCCACCGAGATCAGGCACGATCCGCGGCTCCGCCGGGAAGGCGAACCGGGCTGCACACGCTGGCCGGCGCGCAGTGGTACGACGGCTGCGACGCAGGCCACGACATCGTCGACGAGGTTCGGCGACCGAGCCGCTTCGAGATCACCCTGCCGGATCCGGCAGCGACCGCGTCATCCGGGTGCGGCTCGGTCGCGGCCGGCTACGCCTACGCCTACGCCGTCGAGCGACTGCAGCAGCCGGTCGGGCGACCCCCTGCTCGAGAGCGCCCCCCTCACCGACCTCACGATCGTCCCGATCCGCGTGCGGGTCGCCGGAGAGGCGCCCATGCCCAGCGGCCTCGCGGAGCAGGTCGAGCCCGTGGCACCGAAGCTCCCGCCGGTTCCATGGACCCCGTACGAGGATCCGCTCGGATGGTCGATCGCCTTCCCGCCCGGCTGGGGATACGAGCCGATCCGGACGCAGGAGCGCGACGGCGTCCTGATCACGAACGATCCTGACGCGATCGTCCGACCCGAACGGAGTCCCTCAGCACGACGTGCTGCGTGCTGCCGATCACCCATGCTCGCATCCACACGCCTGAGAGGCTCCCGAGTGACGACAGCGAGCTCCCCGCTCTCGCTGCGATTGGCTTCGTGCTCCATGCCAACGCCGAAGGGACCGCGCTCGCCTGCCGACGGGACGAGCGTGTTCCGGGCTGGAGCGGCTTCACGTTCGGCTCGGGGATCACGTTCGGGAGCAGCATGGATCCCTCGACGATGCGGATGCTCGACCGGGTGCTCGGCACCCTGCGATTCCCGCCTCTCGTGCCGGGCGAGCGCACGGGCGACGACCACCTCTTGGTGCTGTCGTTCGCCACGCCCCTGCGTGGCAAGGCGGTCATCCAGCAGCCTCTCGACAACCGGGTGTTTCTCGTCGTGCACGCCGCGGGCGGCCTGTATGCGCTGGCGCTCGACGTGGCGTCGTTCCCCGACGTCTCTCGTCTGGGAGTGGGACGCCGCCGCACGCGAGGTGACGTACGGCGACATCGGTGGTCCTGGGACGGCGTGCCGCTGGACCCGACCGCGGCCGATCCTCTCGACACCTACCCCGTCGCCGTCGGATGGGACGGCCACCTCCTGGTCAGGACGAAGAACACCGCCCTCGATCTGCGGCTACTGGCCCTGATCGCGGTTCACCTTCCGGCGCCCTGAACGCTCTGTCAGGGTGAGGGAGACGTGAGTGAGCGGCCATGACTTCGATGCGATCTGGCGGGACTCGGGCCCGATGATCTGGCGCGCCGTGTACGCGTACGCCGGTGGACGGCGCGACGTCGCCGACGACGCCGTCGCCGAGGCGTTCGCCCGCGCGATCGCCCACCGCGAGACCGTGCGCGAGCCGGTCGGCTACCTCTACCGGGTGGCGTTCCGGATCGCGTCGGCCGACCTCCAGCAGGCGAAGCGGCTCGGCGAGCTCGACCGATCGCGCGGTCACCGATCCCGAGCCTGCCGCCGATCTGATGTCTGCGCTCCGCCGGCTCACGCCCGCCCAACGCGCCGCGATCTACCTGCACTACCGGGCCGACCTGCCCGTGCGCGAGGTTGCCGCGATCATGGGCTCGTCGAGCGCCGCGGTGAAGGTCCACCTGATGCGCGGCCGCCGCCGGCTGGCGGAGCTCCTCGCCGACCACGAGGAGATCGAGGCATGACCGACCGCTGGAAGGACGCCCTCCGAGACCTCGACGACGTCGGCCCCGACGAGTCGGTCTACCGCCGGGCGAAGGAAGGCCCGACGCGCCCCGACCTCCCCCCGGCGCCGAACCGCTCGACGCGGATCGTCGCCGGCGTGACCGCGTTCGCGGTCTTCGCGGTGGCCGCGTTCTTCGCCTGGCAGGCGTTCCGGCCGGAGGCCATCCAGGAAGGACCGCCGATCCAGACGCCCGACGTCGTGTCGCTCGGAGAGGAAGGCTCCATCCTGTGGCCCGCGCGAACCACCGACGCGCTCGTCGAGTTGCAGGCCGACGCCGACGCGGACAGAGGCGGCACGAGATGGCTCCTGGATCCCTCGGACGTGGCCGACGCCTTCGTCGGTCGAGTGCTGGGGTGGGGGGCGATGCGGTACGAGGTCGCTCTCGACCATCGCGATGACGGCCAGGTCGTTGCTCACGTCACCAGGGCGCCTGAGTCCTGCCCGCCCATCCCGCCAGCGATCCGCGACGCCGACGCGGCCGCCTGCTATGCGGGAGACGAAGAGATCCTGTTGGCCCAGCCCGTCTCCCAGGGAGACGGTGGGATCTGGGCCGTGGTGTCGGTGACATCGCCCTCGATGGCTCTCGGCGTCCTGCCCGGGCAAGTCGTCACGAACGGCGGCTCGGTCGACGTGAGCGCCCAGGTTCCCGATGAGCTGCCGGTCGTCGTCGGCAGCGTGATCGGCGACTGGAACGCATCCGGGAACTGTGCGGGTGCGTCAGGAACGGCTCGCCTCACGTCACCGGATGCCCGGATCCGCGTAGCGATCGGATCAGACCGGGACTTCGGCACCGATTGTGGCGAGAGTGCTCCAGCGTATGTCTGGGTTGCATCGGCGACGTGGCGTATGCGTGCCGGCGCCGATCCGCTCGTCGGCGATTCCACTGAATACGTTGCCGTGGTGGCGGTGCCGATCATCCTAGCGATCCCTGAGAACGCACCCACCGAGGGCCTCCAAACCTATGTCGATCCGCTCGGCTGGCGCGTCGACTACCCCGCGGGCTGGACCGTCACGCCGATCGCCACACAGGATCGCGTCACCATGACCGGCGCCGCGTTCTCGAACGTGAGCTCGGGCGTGGCCTCGCCGAACGCCGCGACCCCGAGCCCCGTCGGGCTCGACCCCGATCGGATGCCGTCCGACGCCGTCGAGGTCGTTATCGCCCACCGCGAGGGCGGGCCTTTCCCCGACCTCCTCAGCGACGACACGCATTTCCCCGTGCACGCTCGAAGGGCTGGGTTGTTCGCTGGGCAACCGACTCCTTTGCGGAGCTCTCGTCCGCGGGAACGGACTCGACTACTCGATCGAGGTCCGGCGCGGCCCCGATGCGTCGTTCGGAGGACTCGCGGCCGCTGAGGCGCTCGTCGCCTCGATCCGGTTCCCGGCGCTCGCCAGCGGCGAGCAGGCTCGAACGGCTGGGCCTCGCTCGGTCGGCCGACGTTCTACCCGCACGGGGCAAGGGTACTGCCGCCTGGGTCGGTGGCCGCCTCGGCGTCGTCTACGTGATGCGCGGCCCCGAGGGTACCTACGCCCTCGACCTGATCCCCGACACGTGCGGCGAGGGTCAGAACCAGACCTGGGATCCGGCGGCGCTCCAGATCTGGATCCAGTGCCCCGACTACACTGGGCACCGGGGACGTGCGCTACGACCGCTTCGGCCGACCCCGACCCGAACAACGCCCCGAAGTTCCAGACGCCGCTCGAGGCCCATCCCGTCATCACGGCCTGGGACGGAAGCCTCCTGATCTACGTCGACGGTTCGATGGACCAACTCCCGCAGTCGTACTGGCCGTGATGCATCGGTTCGGGTGCCCCTGGGCCGCCGGGCGGGACCTACCGTGGGTCCATGACCGCGGTCATCCTCTTCACGCGTGACCTGCGGGTCCACGACCATCCGGCGCTCAGCGCCGCGGTAGCCGACGATGCGGTCCTCCCGCTCTTCGTGCTCGATCCCCAACTCCTCGGCCGGTCGCCGAACCGCGACCGGTTCCTCATGGAATCCCTGCACGATCTGGATCGCTCGCTTCGCCAAGCGTGGCGCGCGGCTCGTGATCCGGCGGGGCGACCCGGTGGCGGAGACCGTGACGGTCGCGGCCGAGACCGGCGCCGAGTCGGTGCACGTCACGGGTGACGGCTCCGGCTACGCGGCCCGACGGGAACGGACACTCCGCGAGGCTCTGGGTCGAGCGGGGATCGCCCTGCGCGTTCATCCGGGTAACGCGGTGGTCGAGCCCGGGGAGGTCGCCCCCGACGGGAAGCCCGTCTACTCGGTCTTCACGCCGTTCCATCGGGCATGGCTTCAGGCGCCACGGCGATCGGTGCTCGACGCCCCGCGGCAGATCACGCCGGCCAGCGTCGTCGATCCGGGCGCTCGCCCCGATCCCGGCGCGCCCGACTCGATCGATCTGCCGCCAGGTGGCGAGACCGCGGGCCGCCGCGCGATGGCGGCCTACCTGGACGGCGGCCTCGAGCCGTACCCGGACGTCCGTGACGACCTGGCCGCCGACGCGACCTCACGGCTCTCGCCCTACCTCCGGTTCGGCTGCGTCAGCGCGAACGAGCTCGCCTCGCTCGCGTCCTCGCGCACGGGCGGAGACCCGTTCGTCCGTCAGCTCGCCTGGCGGGACTTCTACGGCGCGCTCCTCGCACACGATCCGTCGATCGCCTGGCGCGACCACCGGGAGCCGCCGCCCGACGTGCCCGAGGCACCGGAGTCCGCGGCGTACACGTTCGAGCGCTGGACGCTCGGTCGCACCGGGATCCCACTCGTCGACGCCGGGATGCGTCAGCTCCAGCGAGAGGGATGGATGCACAACCGCGCTCGCATGGTGACCGCCTCGTTCCTCACACGTCGGCTGGGCGTGCCGTGGCAGGAGGGCGCCGCGCACTTCGCGAGGTGGCTCGTGGACGGCGATCCCGCGAACAACAGCGGTGGCTGGCAGTGGGTGGCCGGCACCGGCACCGACCCTCGCCGGTCGCGCAGCTTCAGCCCAGTGCGGCAGGCGGAGCGGTTCGACCCTGAGGGCGCCTACATCCGCCGGTACGTGCGCGAGCTCGCCGACGTGCCGACCCCGCTGCTGTTCGCGCCGTGGCGCGATCCCGCAGTGTTGCGCGAGACGGACTACCCGCTTCCCGTCCTCGAGGTGCCGGCGCCGAACGTTCGGAGCGTACCGGCCGGGCGTGTCCCTGCTCACGACGATCGTCCCACGCAGCTCGATCCGGTCTGACGACGGCTCGGGCGCGTGCCCGCGACGCCCGAGTCGTCGTCCGAACGGATCAGGTCCCGCGGATCTCGTCGCGGAGGGCGCCCAGGATCTCGAGCTCGACCCGGTCCTTCGGCCGACCTGCGGCGCGCTTCATCCGGATCAGATCCTCGAGCGACGCGGTCCGCACGACGAGCCCGTCGAGATCCACGTCGATCGCGTTCGCGTCGAGATCGGTGAAGCCGTCCGTGCCGGCCGGCGTACCGAGGATGTCCAGGTCGCCGGCGCTCGTGACGAACATGAAGTGATCCCCGGCGGCGATCGTCCGGGCGTCCAGCACGAAGCCGGAGTCGGGGTCCGCGGCCCGCAACTCCGCCTGCAGGTCGGTGAGCGCCGCCGTCAGTCGTTCCACGCTATCGGCGGGGGGAGACGCCTACGCCTCGTCCCCGAGGTCGACGTCGAGGAGCCCGCCGAGCTCCCGGGCGTTGCGCACCGCGAAGTCGCGGTAGCAGTTGTTCATCAGGACATGCGTCTCGCGCGCTTGTTCGGCCAGCCCCTCGATCCTCGGCGCCCACTCCTTCAGCTCGTCGGTCCCGTAGTCGTAGCGGAATCGGTTCGAGGCGGTCTCGCTCGGGACCTCCCACGCCTCGACGTTGCGGCCGTGGAACCGCACGAGCGCCAGGTCCGACGTCGTCGCGGCCGCGACGGGGGGGACGCTCGACTCGAACCCCTGCGGCATGTCGACGCAGACGTACGGGAGGTCGAGTTCCTCGAGGAACCCGAGCGTGTCCTCGGCATGCTCCGGGGACATCCACGAGCGGTGCCGGAACTCCACCGCGACGCGATAATCGGCGAGCCGAGCCTTGCACTCCTGGATGTAGCCGCGCGACTCGCGGTTCCGCATGAACCACTGCGGGAACTGGAAGAGGACGGCGCCGAGCTTCCCGGCATCGTGCAGCGGCCAGATCGCGTCGTGGAAGCGCTGCCAGACCTCGTCCACGGCCTCCTGCGGGAGCTGCTCCCGATAGACGAACCGCTTGCGGATCGATGGCATCGACTCCCGGATGTCCGCGAACAACGAATCGGGCCGGGTCGGGTGGTTCGTCAGCAGCGAGTACGCCTTGATGTTGAAGGTGAAGTCGTCGGGCGTCCGCTCGACCCAGCGCACGGAGTTCGCCTCGCTCGGCGGGTAGTAGTAGCTCGAGTCGACCTCGACGAGCTTGAACCTCGTCGCGTAGAACCGCAGCCGCTTCTCGGGGGTACTCGCACCGGGGGGATAGAAGTCGGACTCCTTGATCAACGTCGGATCGGTCCACGAGGAGGTGCCGATCAGGATGCTCACGTGTTCACGTCGAGCGTGACCGCTGCGTACTTCGGGCGCCCCGTGGGCCGGTAGACCCCGATCGTGATGCCACTGGGGGTAGTTCGGGATCCGGACAGTTCGAGCGCAGCGTCCCGGCCGCTGTCAGGGAAGAGACGGGTGCCCTGGCCTACGACCACGGGGAAGGTGAACAAGTTCATCTCGTCGACAAGGTCCTGTTCAAACAGCCACCGGAACAGGGCGCCGCAGCCATGCACCTGCAGCTCGTTGCCAGGCTTGGCTCGCAGCTCGCCGACTGCGGCCGTGACATCACCCGAGAGCACGGTCGTGTTGGCCCACCCTGGGTCGGTGAGCGTCGAAGATGCCACGTACTTCGGCTTCGTGTTCAATGCCGTCCAGATCGGACTGTCACCCGGATCGTCCCACGTTCCCCAGGAGGCAGCGAAGACCTCGTAGGTTTTGCGGCCGAACAAGAATGCGTCGGCGCGCTGATAGATCTCGTCCATGGCCGTCCCGGCTTCGTGATCGAAGTGGGCCCATCCACCGCGCTCGAATGCGCCGCGCTCGTCTTCCTCCGGCCCGCCGGGCCCCTGCATCACTCCGTCAGCGGAGACCTGCGTGGTGGTCGTCAGCTTCATGGTCGGTCCCTCTTTGTCGTCGGGTGGTCGTCGCGCTCGGACCACGTGGGGAACTGGGTTGTGCTGCGATCCACCTTAGCGATTCCGGCCTGGTGAGGCGCTCCCATGTTCCGCCTCGAACGATAGGCATCGTGGGGTAACCGACGCACATATCGACGTCCCGATCAGGATGCGGCTCGGCGTACGGGCACGGGAAGATGGAGTCATGGCGACGGTGGACGATCGACACGCGAGCGTCCCTCTCAGGACGATACTCGAACGCCCGACAGCTCGAACGGAGCAACGCGTTCGTGGCGTCGAAGGCTGGAGGTCGGCCCGATCTCCCCGGAACACGGGATCACCGGCACGGGCAAGCGCGACCCGCCGCGTGGCCGATCCTGGCGGATCAGCTGCGGATGCGCGGGAACCCTCGGCCAAGGCCGAGGGTTCCGTTGCGGTTGCTGCGTCCTCCTATGTTGCCGCCCGGGACGGCTCTGGATCAGCCAGGATCGGAGACGGCCTGAACCCCTTGACGACGCAGTAGATGCCGAGCGACAGCTCCCAGAAGAACTCCGGGATCGTCGCGATGCCCTGGAGTGCGTCGCCGCGCTCGGAGAGTCCGAGCATGATGGCGATCCCCGAGAGCATGATCAGGGGACCTCCGATGAGGCCGAGGTAGGTCATACCCCGTGGCACGAGCCCGGACCTGTACATCAGGTAGCCCAGGATCACCCCGTTCGCGAGCCCGGCGAAGAACCCCGGCCCGATCAGGAACGCCCGGTCGTAGACGGCGAGGAGCAACTGCCCGATCGCCGCGTCCCCGATCCTGGGGCTGTCGTCGCGCAGGAACAGGAACGTCAGGATGCTGATCACGCCGATCCCGATGAAGATGGCTTCCACGATGCGAGCCGAGACGTAGCTGATCGCACCCGCTTCGCTCTGGCGCCTGATGATCCGGTAGAGCACCGTGGCGGTGCCGACGTTCGCGACGATGAGTAGGACCTCGGAAACCGCTCCCAGGCCGACGAGGAACGACTGGTCCGCGCCGGCGCCGGTGATGTAGGTGGGCTCGTCACGGATCGGTGCGTAGAAGATGAAGTAAGCAGGGATCGACAATACGAAGGTGGCGATGAAGAGCCAACCGAAGAGCGATGCCGTCCTTCTTTCTGAGTTCACCCGGACTCCCTTCCAGCTGAGATGCCTTCTTACCTACTGCGCAGGGCTGCACACCTGCGCGAAACGGTGATGACTCGGCCCTTCAACCACCTCCCTTCTGTTCCGCCTCGTGCGCCGCGTGACCTCGGGGGTGGGCATCACCAATGGATGCGTTCACCATGCTGGCCAAGCAGGCTGAGGATCTCGACGGGCTGATCATCGGCCGGCCCGAACCGATGCGGGAATCGGGTTTCGAACTCCGCCACCTCACCGGGACCCATGATGAAGTCGTGGTTGGCGAGGATCAGACGCAGCTTGCCTGAGAGCACGTAGAACCATTCATAACCCTCGTGCCGTGCCCAGGTCATCACCGCCGCTGGGCGCAGGGTCGACCGCAGCCATCGCGATGAATGCCGATCTCGTGAACGAGGACGCCG
Organism: uncultured Actinomycetes bacterium; assembly: GCA_963816275.1. GTDB lineage: Bacteria > Actinomycetota > UBA4738 > UBA4738 > HRBIN12 > JAOUEA01. The sequence continues at coordinate 282,799 of CAWFJU010000005.1, read as the reverse complement.
ATCGCGTCATGGGAGTCCTTCATACGGCGTGACAGCGGATGCGAACCCGCTCCGGGGGATCAGGCGTCCGAGGCGTCGCCGCCGCCGTTCTTCTTGCGGAAGACCGCGTCCTTGGCCTGTCCGGCCTTCTCTTTCGCCTTCTCGAGCAGGCGCCGCGCCCAGACGTACTCCGTCGACAAGATCGCGAGCCCGGCGAAGATCAGCACCCATCCCGGGCCGGGGAGCACGAGGAGCGCGACGCCCACCAGCACGACGACGACCCCGGCGATCGTGATCGCGATCCGCTTGCCACTGCGCCGGATGAACCGGCCGATCGCCTTGAAGGGGATGAACGCGGGGTGCTCGTGCCAGCGACGCTCGGTGATCGGGTCGGCGAACTCGATCTCGGCGACCACCGCGTCGGCGTCACGCTCCTCGGGGTCGTCGCCCCAGATCTCGCGGTCGTGGTGGGGCAGGTGATGGTGCTCGCTCATCGGGCTCCCATCTTGTCATGCGCCTGCGCCTCGCGCGACGGGGCGGCCTCCGTGGGAGCCCGGCGGAGCGACACGACCACCGACACCGCGATCGCCGTCGCGATCACCACCAGCGAGAGCCAGATCGGGACGTGGTACAGGTCGCTGACCAGCATCTTCGCGCCGACGAAGGCCAGGACGAACGCGAGGCCGACCTTGAGATAGGCGAAGCGACCGATCATCCCGGCGAGCAGGAAGTAGAGGGCCCGGAGTCCCAGGATCGCGAAGGCGTTCGAGGTGAAGACGAGGAACGTGTCCGTCGTCACGGCGAAGATCGCCGGGATCGAGTCGATCGCGAAGATGATGTCGGTCGTCTCCATGACCACGAGCACCGCGAGGAGCGGGGTGGCGAGGCGCCGTCCTGCCTCCTTGACGAAGAATCGCTCGTCACGGAGTCCGTCCGTGAGCGGCACGAACCGGCGGAACGCGCGGAGGACGGGATTCTTCCCCGGGTCGACGTGCTCGTCGTTCGAGCGCGCCATCCGGATCCCGGTGAACACCAGGAACGCCCCGAAGACGTAGATCATCCAGTGGAACTGATCGAGCAGGGTGGCGCCGGCCGCGATGAAGATCGCGCGGAACACGAGCGCGCCGAACACGCCCCAGAACAGGACCCGGTGCTGGTAGGCGGCGGGCACCGCGAAGTACCCGAAGATCAGGGCGAAGACGAAGATGTTGTCGACCGAGAGGCTCTTCTCGATCAGGTAGCCCGCGAGGTACTCGCCGCCTGCCTGCGGCCCTTGCCACAGCCAGACGATCGCACCGAACGTGAGGCCCAGCGCGACCCAGACGGCGCTCCAGATCGCGGCCTCGCGCATCGAGACGGCGTGCGCCTCACGCTGGAACACCAACAGGTCGATCGCGAGCATCCCCACGATGAACGACAGGAACGCGATCCAGATCCACGGTTCGACGTGCAACGAGCGACTCCTTCGGTCGGGGCGGACGTGCCGCCTGGTCCGGCCGAAGGTCTCTCCCGCCCCGTGGTGGCGGCTCCGGCGCCGGGTCGCGAGCGACCGTCATGACGACGACGGATGAGGGGATACTCCCCTTCGGTGGTCCAGATGATGATACCGGGCATCGCGTGGAACGAGACGAAGCCTGGGTCAGTCATCCTCCCCACCGGGATGACCCCCGCTGGGATGGTCGTCGCCCGAACCGCTGCCGGAGCCGGAGCCGTCCTGCGAGGGTGACGAGGTCGGCCCGTTGCTCGGCTCGTGCGAGTGAGACTCGGTCGGCTCGGCCGAAGGCTCCTCCGACGGGGTCAGCGAATCGCTGAGGCTGAATGCGGGCTGCACGGGCGTCGCCGGCTCACCGATCTGCCGGCCGGCGAGCGCGAACGCACCCCATGAGAGAGCCAGGGCGACCAAGATGCCGCCGAGTCCGTAGCCGAGAACGACGAGAGAGCGTTTCATGAGGGAAGGATCATCAGCCTATCCCCGATCGGGTAAAGGCGGAGCTAAGGTTGGCCGGGTCGCGACGTTCGCGGCCAACGCTTCAGCTCGAAGAAATCCGCCCGTTGCGCCAGCCAGCGGACGTGTGTCCACCATTCGAGCGCCTCGTCGTCCCGCGCCGCCGTCGGGAGGATCGGACCATAGATCGGCGGTGCGCCGGCCACCTCGAGGGTCGGCACGCCGAACACGCTCGCGTCCCGGCCGGCCCCGAACTCCGCCGTCACCTCGTGCGCCAGATCGGGCATCGCTGCAGCGCGTGCCGGCAGATCGGTCAGCACGACCTCGTCCGCGGCCGCAAGGAGGAGCTCGGGCGACATCGATTCTTTCGCGTCGTGCAGACGCTCGCCGATCGCGACGTACAGTCGCTCGAACGCCGGCGCGCCACCCTCCCGGCGGGCGAGCGCGAGCGTCGTCAGCGCGTGGCCGTACGTCGCGGCGGCATCGTGGAACGACAGACCATCTCGATACGTGGCGTTCAGCTCGAGGCTGTACAGGCGCCATCGGAGCTCGACGACCCCCTGGTCGCGGAGGTCTCGAAGCCACCGCGAGGTCTGCCAAGCCCACGGGCACGAGGGATCCACCCAGGCGACCACCGGCGTCGGTGCGAGATCGGGCACGGACATCTCCTCGGTTCGTCAGGCGCCGCTATCAGCGGCGCGGAGGCGGATCTCGATCCGGGCGCCGCCGCCGACCGCATCACGGACGAGCAGCGCACCGCCCCAGCGTTCGGTCAGATCTCGTGCGATCGCGAGCCCGAGCCCCGAGCCGCCCGACGTGGCGGTCTTCCCGCGGTAGAAGCGTTCGGTCACCTTGTCTTGTTCCCCTTTGGGGATGCCCGGGCCGTGATCGCGGACGGCCAGCATGACTTGGCCTCCGACGGCGCCGGTCTCCACCTCGATCGGGCCGGCGGCGTAGTCCAGGGCGTTGTCGATCAGGTTGTCGATCGCCTGGTCGAGATCGGCCGGATTGCCTTGTCCGACGGCGGGGTCCCCGGTCACGTAGAGCTCAACCCCCTTGGCCGTCGCTCGCTCGCCCCAACGAGCGGCGGCGCGCGTGGCCGCATCGGCAAGGTCGACGTGCGTCGGATCGCCGTGCTCGATCCGCTTCGACATCACGAGCATCCGGTCGACGGTCTCGGAGAGTCGATCCACCTCCAGGTCCGCCGCCTCGAGCTGGTTCTGGAGCTCCTGATCGTCGGTGCGATCCTTCACGCCTTCGAGTCGAAGCTTCATCCCCGTGAGCGGCGTGCGGAGCTGATGCGACGCGTTCGCCACGAACTCGCGCTGCGCCTGGACGGTGCGCTGCATACGATCCGCCATCTCATCGAACGAACGGGCAAGCTCCTCGATCTCCTCGGCGCCACCGACGTCGCCGGCGCGGGCCGACAGGTCGCCCTCGCCGAGCTGCTCGGCCGTGTCGGCGAGCCGCGACAGCGGACGGGCGAAGGATGCGGCGAGCCCGTACGCGATGAGCAGGCCGGCCAAGAGGCCCGCGGCACCGACGATGATCAGGCCCAAGGTCGCGTCGCGGATCGCGTTGCTCACGTCCTGGACGTTCCGCGTGATCCTGACGGCGCCCGCAAGGCCTTCGTCGAGGATCGGCGCCGCCGCAACCAGCAGGTCGGCTTGCGCGGTCTCCGAGTATCGGGTCGTCGCGTACGGCGTCGGATTCCGGGGGTCGAGCGCCGCGCTTACCTCCGGGCGGCGCCCGTTGTTGAAGAACTGTCCGATCGCCGAACCGTCCGAGTCGGCGATCACGCGGCTGTTCGCGTTCATCACGACGACTCGTCCGTCGACCTGGAGCGCGTAGTCGTTCACCGCGCGGTCCAGCATCTTGCTCTTGCCCAGCCCCTCGCTGCCGATCTGCGCGGCGATCGTGAGGGCGTCGATCTTGGTGTTCGACTCGATCTCGGCCCTGGTGCGCTTCGCCAGGTTCAGAGCGAGGGGCACCGTGAGCGCCACGATCACCGTCAGCAGGATGTAGGCGAACGCCACGACGAGCCGGCCGCGGACCTTCGTGGCGCCCTCCTTCCTGGTCGGGGACCTCAGGCGAGGTCGTCGTCGGTCGCGAACCGGAAGCCGACGCCGCGGATCGTGGTGATGAACCGCGGGTTGGCCGGGTCGTCCTCGATCTTCTTGCGGAGCCACGAGATGTGGACGTCGAGGGTCTTCGTCGGACCGAACCAGTGCGGGTCCCAGACCTCGTCCATGATGTCCTCCCGCTTGACCACCTCGCCCGCGTGCGCCATCAGCAGGTGGAGGAGGTCGAATTCCTTGGCGGCGAGCTCTACCTCGTCGTCGCCCTTCGTGACGATCCGCGCGGCCGGGTCGAGCGTGATGGACCCGAGGGTGATCGGTTCTTTGCGGGTGGCGGTCGAGCGACCGCGACGCATGATCGCGCGCATCCGCGCGACGAGCTCGCCCGCGGAGAACGGCTTGACGACGTAGTCGTCGGCGCCGAGCTCGAGCCCAACGATGCGATCGATCTCTTCGCCGCGCGCCGTGAGCATGATGATCGGCACGTCGGAGCGCCGACGGAGGTCGCGACAGAGGTCACGCCCGTCGCCGTCGGGCAGCATGACGTCGAGGAGCACGAGGTCGGGTTGCTGCCGGTCGAAGGCGTCCTCGGCGGCGGCGATGGTCCCGGCGAGGTCGGTATCGAACCCTTCGCGGGCGAGGTGATCGACGAGCGGCTCTGAGATGGCGGCCTCGTCCTCGACGAGGAGCACACGTGGCTTCATGCCCCGATGGTAGTCGGCGGCCTCTGCGCCCGACCCGAGATTGTCATTCTTGACCTCGGCCTCACCAGTTCGTTAGAAACCAGCCTTCACGTTTTCCACAGCCGCACCGGACACGCCTCCCCGGTCACGACGGCACGAGTCGGAGGGCTCTCATGTCGGCAACCGCACGCACGCACGCTCATCGCCACACGTCTCGAGTGCGCCCGCAGGATCCTGCTGGCCTCAAGGCCTTAGAGGCGCTTGTCATCGCCGCCGATCTCGTCGTGATCGGGGTGGGCGTGCGAGCGACGGAAATGCCAGATATCGCCGTCTTGTATGCCTTGGCGGCCTGGACACTCATGGTGGCGGCTGCTGGCCTCGTGCCCGTTCCGACCCAGCGTGGAGTCACCCTCGGATTGGACCTGCCCCTCGTGCTGGGAGCTGGATTGGCCTTCGGCCCCCTGGCCGCTGGCATCGTCGCGTTCGTGGGGGTCCTGGACGTTCGCGAGTTGCGGCACGAGGTCACCCTGACGCGCGCGTTGTTCAATCGTGCCCAGGTCTCCCTTAGTGCCATGGCGGGTGCTTCGGTCTTCCTCCTCCTTGGTGGACAGTTGGGCACCTGGCCATGGGCGGCCGTGGCTGGACTTGTAGCGCTGTTCGTAGATTCGCTCGTCAACTATTTGCTAGTCGGGTCCTATTGGGCGATCAAGGACAGCCAATCGCTCCGAGCTGTCCTTCGCCGAATGCGCTTTGGCCCGATTGAGTCGTTTCTTTCGACCTACGTGTGTTTCGGCTTTCTGAGCGTGTTCGTCGGAGAGGCATACCTCGCTTGGGGCTCGTCGGAGTACTTGCGTGCGTAGCCCCGGTGGCCCTCGCTCGCCAAGCCTTCCTGCACAGAAACCTATTGGAGCGGGCGGATCTTGAGATCCAGCATGGGGAGGAGGCACTCAGACTCGCCTCTCGGCAAATGGCGAGGAGCGCCGAGACGAGCGCATGCTGATCGCTGGTGAACTCCATGACGAAGTCCTGCCGCCCCTCTTCAAGGTTCATCTCATGGGGCAAGTGCTCAGGCACGATCTGAATTCGGGACAGCTCCTTGCCCTGGATGAAGACCTGCCTCAGCTGTTAGAGGCCACTGAGGTGGCAGCGGCGGCGACTCGGAGCATCCTGGGTGACGCAAGGCGTTCGCCTCTTGGACCCGGCGGCCTTCTACCTACTCTCTCGATGTACGCCAGACCAGCTGGAGTCGGCCGGGGCGCCGCCGATCGAGCTTGACCTCGACCTCGAGTCGTCTTCGGCGAGCGTGGTCGCCCAGTTGCTCTGCTACCAGGTCGCAAGAGAGGCGCTCAATAACGTATTCAAGCATGCGCGTGCCTCTAGAGCGCGGGTTCGCCTGAGCTCAGACGGTGATCTGATTCGGCTGATGGTTGAGGATGACGGCGTTGGGTTCAATCCTCGGAGCGTTGATCAAGGATTGCACTACGGTCTCCAGATGCTCTTGGAGCGAGTCGAAGCATGCGGGGGGAGGCTGCGGTCGACAGCGAAGTGGGGCTGGGCACTCGAGTTGTTGCCGTGATCCCACTGTGAGATCTAGTCCCTGCAAGTACGACAAAAGGCCCGGGCAACCGCCCGAGCCTTCGTCTGAATCTCTGCTGGGGCTCAAATCTTGAAGTGAGCGCCGCCCGCGAGCATGACCGCGAGCAGGGAGCCAAGAGCGATGGCGATGCGCTTCGCGACCTTCATGAGCGTCCTCCCTGTTCTTCATCTTCTTCTGGATCCACGAAGGTTCGTGGACACATCCCCACTCGGGGGACCCGCGACCACTATCGGGGGTCACCCACTAGGGGGACAATCCCGCTCATCGTGCTACGCAGTTCGGCGTAGGGCAGTGGCACTCCTCCGAATCGGGTGGCTGGCTGCTTTCCCGAGGCCATGCATCGAGGGATGATGTCCCTTGATGTCCTCTGCTTCCTCAGCCGAACGAGCCCCTCGCGCCGTCACCGTCCGCAGCGGATCACTTGCGGCCTGGTTCGCGCTTGGCAGTCGTCGTGCCCACCATCGTCGGGTTGACGCTGAACACCTTTCGGACGTGGGAGACTCTTCCCCTTCAGCAGCTTGGCCGCGTGGCTCGCAATCGTCGCGCTCGTGGAGCTTCTTCCCGCGCCGGCCTGGGGGGGCGTGCAGGCGAGTCTCGGCTTCCCGCTGCTCACTGCGGTCGCCATCATTTACGCACCGGGAGCTGCGGCTCTTGTCGCATTCCTCGGTTCCTCTGATCCGCGCGAGTTCAAGCGCCGAGATCGAATCCACTTCGGACGCTGTTCAACCGCAGCCAGGTGGCGATCGCTGTCCTTGCCGCGAGCGCGACATTCCACGCACTCGGGAGCTACGAAGATCCGCTCTTCTGGATGATTCCGCCGGCGCTCGTAGCGACAGTCGTGGACTACGCCATCAACATCGGCCTTGTGGCGGTGGCTGTTGGGCTCATCTACCGGCTGTCGCCCTCGGGTGGTTGTGAGACAGCTTTCTAGGGGCCAGGAGTTCATCGTTAGCTACATGGGATTGGGACTGGTCGGCACAGTGCTGGCTAAGCTCTACACGACGCCCGAGATTGGACTTTGGTCCGTCATTGTGGTTCTGGCCCCCTTGCTGTTCGCTCGCCAGATGTTCTTCAGGTCGCAGGCGCTCGAGGAGGCTCACAAGGAGCTGCAGGAACGCGAGCAGGTGCTGCGTGCCCTCTCGAACACGATGGCCGAGGAGCGCGCCGACGAGCGGCTCCAGATCGCGGGCTACCTGCATGACGACCTCGCTCAGGTCCTGTTCCGCCTCTCGATCCAGGTCGACGTCGCCCGCAAGCTCTTGGAGAAGGGCGACATCCCCGAGGTCGGCACGCAGCTCGAGAAGATCCGCGAATCCAAGCAGGAGACCTCCGATCGCATCCGCGCCCTGATCCGCGATCTGCACCGGTCACCGCTCGGCGCTCGGGGTCTCGCCGAATCGCTCGAGTCCTTCACCGACGAGGTCGGGCGCGACTCGGGGATCGCCTTCCACCGCGACGTGCAGGACATCGACCTGCCGGCGCCGATCGCCCTCCTGGTCTTCCACATCGCCCGCGAAGGTGTCATGAACGCGCTCAAGCACGCGAAGGCCACGGACGTCTGGATCTCCGTCCGCGAGGTCGAGGACCAGATCGAGCTCGAGCTCGCCGACAACGGGGTCGGATTCGACACCACGGCGCCGGGGCCCGAGGGGCACTTCGGCATGGCGATGATCCGCGAGCGGGCCCAGGTCGGTGGGGGCTCGTGCGACGTCGAGAGTCAGCCCGGGCAGGGCACGACGATCACGGTCCGCTTCCCGGTCGCGTTGCTCCAACCGGCTGGGGAGGGCGGGCCTGTGACCGGCGGGGCAGGCGCCGCTCCGGCGGCAGGTGCTTCCCCCGGTAGCCCTGGAACCACCGAGCCGGCGGACGAGGATTCTCGCCAGACCGTCCGAGCATGATGAGCACGACGAACGCCATCATCCCGACGTAGAGGAACAGGTCCCCGATCGACAGCACCGCGCCCACGGGGGCCGGAAGCGCGATCACGTCGGCCAAGGGCGTCAGGACGTCATCCTCGGTCATCCGGTGGTGCTTGCCATCGTCGATCGGTGCGAGGAGCGCGTTCGACCCGCCGGAGGTCTCCACCGCGGACGCGCTCACCGGCATCCCCCCGTTGGGGACGACGACCAGCAGGTTGAGCACCAGCCCGATCAGCATGATCGGAGCTGCGGGGAGTCGCCGGTTCACCCAGAGGAAGGCCACCAGCAGCGCGTACGACAGCGCCAGCATCGCCGGGCCCAAGGATCGTCCGCCGACCGAGAACGACGGGATCACCTGCACGGCCAGGCCCGCGGCCGCCGCACCCCACCAGTGGATCTGCACCCGCTCGAAGCCGCGCAAGCTTCCGCCGGCCACGAACCCGGCCGCCACGGCCACGAGGATCAAGATCACGATCAGCATCAGGGAAGCGGCGGTCGAGCCGCCGGGCCTGGATTCTCCGACGCGCGTCCGCCCAAGTCCAGCGAGGCACTAGGCTCCCGCCATGGCTCGGATGGTCCCGTTCCCGATGCTGCCCACCACGAGCACCGCCGAGCGCCGTCTCTACGAAGGATTCATGGAGCAGCTCGACGACGAGTATGTCGTCTACCACTCGGTGGACTGGGTACTCGGTGGCGATCCAACCCCGGTGCAGGGCGAGGCGGACTTCGTGATCGCCCACCCGGACGACGGCGTGCTCGTGCTCGAGGCCAAGGGCGGCGGACTGACGTACGACCCAGCCAGCCGGACGTGGACCCAAGGGGGCCGAGATGGCCGTCATCGCCTCAAGGAGGACCCGTTCCATCAAGCCCGCGACGAGATGCATTCGCTCGTCACGATCCTCGAGTCGCGGCCCGGGTGGTCGCGCTGGCGCCCCTCATACGGCTACGGGGTCGCCTTCCCCGACGGCGTCTACGACCGTGATGCCCACCCGGGGGCTCCTGCCGCCTACGCGATCGACCGCGACGACATGGGCGGTCTGGCGATCGCGGGTCCGCGAGATCATGCGCGCCTGGAAGCGCCCGGGCCGCACGTTCGGGACGTCCGGGATGCACGCGCTGTCCGACGCGTTGGGGTATCGCGTCGAGATCCGCACGCCGCTCCGCCTCCTCTTCCACGAAGAGGACAAGAAGATCGTGGAGCTCACGGACGAGCAGGCCTTCATCAGGTCGTACGTCCTGCATCGCCGGCGCGCAGCCGTCACCGGCCCACCGGGTTGCGGCAAGACCGTCCTCGCGATCGGGGTGGCGCGCCACATCGCGGAGTCCGGGAAGCGCACGCTCCTCACCTGCTTCAACAAGCGCCTCGCCGAGCACCTCGTCGCCTCGACCGAGGGCCAGGCGAACCTCCACGTCGCGCACTTCCACGGGCTCGCCATGGAGTTCGCGCGGGAGGCGGGTCTCGAGGTCACCGCAGCCGGGTGGGAACGACGATCGAGCGTGGTTCGAAGAGACGCTCCCGGGCCTGCTCGAGGAGGCCGCTCGACGACTGGGTCCTCGGTACGACGCGATCGTGGTCGACGAGTCGCAGGACTTCCGGGCGTGGTGGTGGCCCGCGCTCCTCGCCACCCACAAGGATCCCGACGCGGGAACGCTCTACCTGTTCGGCGACGACAGCCAGAACCTGTACGGCGGCGGGGATCTTCCCGTCGGTGAGGACGACGTCCTCCCTCCGCTCCCGAACAACCTTCGGAACACGAGCTCGATCCATGCGTTCGTCTCGGTGTTCTTCGACGCCGACGGACCCGGCGCGGGCACGGCGAAGGGGCCGCGCGGGCTGCCGGTCGAGGTCCTCGACTACGACGACGAGGACGAGCTCGTGCGGCTCGTCGACGTCGTGATCACGAACCTCCTGGAGGAGGAGCAGCTCGCGCCGGACGACCTCGTGGTGCTCACGCCGGGTGGGGCCTCGAAGAGCCGGCTGTGGGCGCGCCGCGACCTCGGGCGCAACCGTCTCTCGGACCGGCCCGAGGACGGTTCGATCCTGTGGTCGACGCGTGCATTCGTTCAAGGGGCTGGAGCGTCCGGTCGTGATCCTGGCCGAGATCGAGGCGCGCGAGATCGATGAGATCGCGCCCTACCTGCGGGTCGGCGGCACCCGCGCACAGCACCAGTTGATCGTCGTGGCCGAGCGTGAGGCGGCCCGCGTGATCCGCAAACGCGCGTCGATCAGGCATCGCGCCACGAGATGAGGCGCCGCCGACGCAGAGGTTCCCGGCGAGCGTTCGCGTCCTGGATGCGTAGCCTCGGGGGATGAGCCTCGGCCGCGACACCGGCTACTTCGGCCCCGACAGCGTGAGCTGGCAGGTCCACAAGGAGGTCACCGTGCTGTTCGGCGGCGCCCGCGCACTGCTGATGCAGGCCGCGCACCCGCTCGTCGTCGCCGGCGCGAATCAGACCGGCATGTACGAACGGGATCCGTGGAAACGGCTCCAGCGGACGCTGATCTTGACCTACACGATGACCTTCGGGACGCGCGCCGAAGCCGATACCGCCGCGGAGAAGATCAACGTGGTGCACACACGGATCAACGGCATCGATCCGTGTCACGGGCGAGCGGTACGACGCGCTCGACCCCGAGCTGCTGCTGTACGTGCACGCCTGTCTCGTCGACTCCGCCCTGGTCTTCGAGCGGCTCACCGTCGGCAGGCTCGACGATGCCGGACGCCAACGGTTCCACGAGGAGCAGATGCTCGCGGCCGAACTGTGCCTCGTGCCGCGCGCGATGATCCCGCCGACCGTACCGGCGCTCCGCGCCTGGCTCGCCGACATCGAGGACCGCGGAGCGTTGCAGGTCACCGACGGCGCTCGGCGGGTCCTCGACCTCTTCCTCGATCCGCCCGAGGACGCCGAGTGGCGCGCGATCCTTCGCGGGGTGTCGCGACTTGCCTACGGCACCCTTCCACCGCGGATCCGCGACATGTACGGCCTGCCGTTCGGGCCCGTGAAGCAGGCGGAGATGGCGGCGACCTTCCCGTTGATCCGCGCGGTCCGGCCGCTCCTGCCACCCAAGCTCCGGTACATCGCCCCGTATCAGGACCACCGGCTCCGGGAGCGGGGGATCGAGCCGCGCGACGTGGACGAGGCGCGCCGGCGGGTGGGCATCCGGTTCTGACGTTCGGGCCGGCCGAGGCATCCGCAACGCCCGGCCGTGCGAGACTGCCGGGCATGGCGCTCGATCACATCGACGGCGTGCTGCTGGACATCGACGGCGTGCTCTCGATCTCGTGGGACCCGATCCCCGGCTCGATCGACGCGATGGCGTGGCTCCGGCGGGCGGGCATCCCGTTCCGATTGATCACGAATACGACGACGCACGCGCGGCGCGACCTCGCGGCCACGCTGAGGGACGCCGGATTCGAGGTGGAACCCGACGAGATCGTGACGGCGGTCGTCGCGACGGCTGCCTACCTGCGCGATCGCCATCCTGGCGCCAAGGTCCAGCTCCTGACCGACGGCGATGGCCACGAGGACCTCGAGGGCGTCGAGGTCGTCGGGCCCGACGATCATGCCGAGGTCGTGGTGCTCGGCGGCGCCTGCGACGCCTTCTCGTACGCGGCGATCAACCGTGTGTTCCAGCAGGTGATGGACGGGGCCGCCCTGGTCGGGATGCATCGGAACCTCTACTGGCGTACCGCTCAAGGGTTGCAGCTGGACGGCGGCGCGTTCCTGGCCGGCCTGGAGACGGCGACCGGAACCACCGCCGCGACCTGCGGGAAGCCCGCCCCCGCCTACTTCGAGGCCGTGCTGGCCGAGCTCGACCTTCCCCCCGACCGCGCCGCGATGGTCGGCGACGACATCGTGAACGACGTCCTCGGTGCGCAGGCGCTCGGCCTCACCGGCGTGCTGGTCCGCACCGGCAAGTTCGCGCCGTCCGATCTGGAGCGCGGGCGAGCCGGACCACGTGATCGACTCGCTCGCCGATCTCCCGGCGCTGCTCCGCGGCTGATGTCGGACAGGACCGAGGCGCCGGCGATCTTCCTCGGGATCGCGCCGCAGTACTCGTGGGTCGGCGCCGTGATGTCGCTCGGGCAGGATGGACGCTGGCGTCGGGAGATGGTGTCGCGCATCGGTGACGCATCCGGTCCCCGGATCCTGGACGTTGCCGCCGGCACGGGACTGGTGTCGCGCGCCCTCGCCCGGTACCGCCCCGACGCGCGCATCACCGCGCTCGACCCCAGCGAGACGATGCTGTCCACGGGCGTGACCGAGAACGGCGCCGCAGGGCTCGACACCCGCATCGCCCCGGTGCTCGGTCGAGCGGAGGCGTTGCCGTTCCGCGACGCCACCTTCGACGCCGTGACGTTCACGTACCTCCTCCGGTACGTCGACGACCCGCCCGAGGCCGTTCGCGAGCTGGCGCGAGTCCTCCGTCCGGGCGGCACGCTGGCGTCGCTCGAGTTCCACGTTCCCGACGATCCCGTGCTCAGGCTCGGGTGGCGGTGGTACACGCGCTACGCGCTGCCGGCGATCGGCGCGGCCGTATCGCCGGCGTGGCGCGAGACCGGCGCGTTCCTCGGGCCGAGCATCGAACGGTTCGTCGAACGAGCGCCCCTGCCCGAACAGGTCAGGTGGTGGCAGGAAGCCGGCCTGCGCCACATCCGAAGCCGGGTGATGTCGCTCGGCGCCGGCGTCGTCGTGTCGGGGGTGAAGGCGTGACCGGCGCGCAGGGCCAGGCCCATCCTGATCGCGGGACGACGTCGGATCGCGAGATGGCGCCCGGCGACCCGTCGACGCCCAGGCCGGCCTTCTACGCGCTGTCCCCGGGAGGGTGGCGCGACTACTGGACGCTGCTCCACCCGCCCTACACCCTGTGGCACCTGTCCTACGTCGCGATCGGCGCGGCCCTCGCCCCCGAGCTTCGGGTCGGGTGGTGGCTCGAGACGACGGCCGCGTTCTTCCTGGCGATGGGCGTCGCCGCCCACGCCCTCGACGAGCTCAACGGACGGCCGCTCCGAACGCGGATCCCGCGGGGCGTGTTGATCGGGCTCGCCGTCATCGGCCTGGTGGGCGCCCTCGCGATCGGGGTGCACGGGGCGATGGCCGCCACGCCGTGGATCTGGGCGTTGATGCCCGTCGGCGTGTTCCTGGTGGTGGCCTACAACCTGGAGCTGGCCAATGGGTGGTTCCACTCCGATCTGTGGTTCGCCCTCGCGTGGGGCGGGTTCCCGGTGGTGGTCGCCTACGTCGCGCAGACCGGCACCCTGCGCGTCGAGGCGGTGCTGGCGGCGGCGGGATGCGTCGCGCTCAGTGCCGCCCAGCGCGCGCTCTCCACGCCGGTGCGCCGGCTCCGACGCAAGGTCACGGGCGTCACGGGATCGATCGTGCTGGAGGACGGGACGAGCGAGCCGATCGACGCCGGGACGCTCGGACGTGCGCCCGAGGCCGCGCTCCGACTGCTGTCGTTCTCGGTGCCGCTCCTCGCCGCCGCGATGATCGTCGCGAAGCTGACCTGAGTCCGCGAGCGGGCATCTCCGGGCGCTACTCGCCGCTGACCACGATCCCGAGGATCTCGTCGGCGTAGCGTTCGAGCTTGGCAGGCCCCACCCCGGGGACCGCGGCGAGGTCGGCCCAGTCGCCCGGCTTGCGCTCGGCGATCTCGGCCAGGGTCTTGTCGTGGAAGATCACGTAGGCCGGTACCCCGTCGGCGGAGGCTCGACGACGTCGCCACTCCCTGAGCCGATCGAAGAGGGGCCCGCCCCCGATCGCGCCGACCGACGGGCCGGCAGCTCGGCGCGTCCCCCGGTCGCGGCCGGCGCCGGCGCTGCGACGATCCCCAGTTCGCGGAGGAACGGGCTGGGCTCGGACCGCGCCTCGCGCGGCCACGAGAGGTAGAGGTGCATTCGCGCGCGCGTGATCCCCACGTAGAAGAGCCGGCGCTCCTCCTCGGGATCGGCGGTCGACTTCTGTGAGCGGAACGGCAGCTCTCGATCCAGCAGCCGCGGCAGGAAGACCGCGTCGAACTCGAGACCCTTGGCGCGATGGTACGTCAGTAGGTTCACGCCCCGGCCGCTCTGCTCGGTGCTGAACCGCGCGGACAGCTCGGCGACGAACCCGGCCACGTCGCCGTCGGGGTGTGCGACCACGTACTCGGCGGCGAGCACACGGAGGCGCCCGAGGTCGGCCTGCCGCGTGACCTCCTCGGCGTCGTCGGGATCGGCGTTCGGGTCGAAGCCGACGGCGTTCGTGGCCGATTCGACCGCCACCTGCGCGTCGACGCTCTCCGGCCGTCTGAGCGCGGCGAGGACCGACCGAGGCCCGGGCCGCCGGAGGAAGGCGCCGTCGCGCACCTGGTACGGGACCCCTTCGTCGGCGAAGGCCTCCTCGTACGCCTCGGAGCGTGCGTTGATCCGATAGAGGATCGCGATCTCCTCCCACGGCGTGCCGTCGTCGTGCAGGCGCCGCACCTCGGCCACCACGAACGCGACCTCGGCGTCGGGGTCGGGGAGCGCCCGGCCGGTCGGGTTGGGTCCATCGGGCTTCGTCGGGCGCAGGTGCTTCTCGAAGCCGCCGAGCTGCGGCGAGAGCCCGTTGGCCACGGTGAGGATCTGCGGCGTCGACCGATAGTTCTCCTCGAGCCGCACGATCGTCGACCCCGGGAAGCGTTGCGGGAACCCGAGGAGGTAGTCGGGTGAGGCGCCCGTGAACGAATAGATCGTCTGGTAGTCATCGCCGACCACGCAGAGTTCGCTCCGGTGACCGAGCCACGCCTCGAGCAGTGCCTGCTGCACCGGGTTCACGTCCTGATACTCGTCCACCGTGAACGCCTGATAGGCCGCACGTACCTGTGCGGCCGCCTCCGGGTACTCCTGGTAGAGGAGCACCGACATCCCGAGCATGTCCTCGAAGTCGATCTTGCGGGCACGCTCCTTGCGGCGTTCGTAGCCCTCGAACACCCCCGCCATGAGCTCGGCCGGGATCGGAGGGGTGTGGCCGAGCCGGTCGACCTCGGCGAGGTATCGCCGCCATGGGATCATGCGGTTCTTCGCCCACTCGATCTCGCCGGCGAGCTCGCTCCGCGGCATGAACCTGTGCGGCGGCGGGAGCGAGTTCGCGAGCGAGGCGATCAGCGGCGCCTTCGAGGGCAGCACATCGGGAAGCGGCTCCCCCGTGTGGCGTTCCCAGAGCCGGCCGAGTTGGGAGAGCGCCGCCGCGTGGAACGTGCGGGCCTCGACGCCGCTGACGCCGAGAGCGCCGAGCCGTTCCTTCAACTCCCGGGCGGCCTTCTCGGTGAAGGTCACCGCGAGGAGCCGCTCGGCGGGGAACGTCCCGGTCGCCACCTGGTACGCGATGCGCCGGGTGATCGTGGTCGTCTTGCCGGTCCCGGCCCCCGCGAGGATCGCGACCGGTCCTCGCACGGCCATCGCGGCCTGGCGTTGGGCGTCGTTCAGTCCCTCGAGGATCGCGGCGGGGGTCGTCACTCGGCGACCCTATCAGCGGCGCCCGACAGCATCGGCCCGGACGAACCGCTAGCGTTACGGCCGTGGCACCGCTCGATCCCGCGCTCGAACGACAGCTCGCGGTCGACCTCTTCAACACGACCTGGGAGCTGATCGACACCGCCGAACGATCCCCCGACCAGGACCTCAGCATGCTCCACATGGCGCATGCATCGCGACATCACTGGGCCCAGGTCGGCGAACCGGTCAACCTCGCGCGAGGGGAGTGGCAGGTCAGCCGCGTCTACGCGATCCTCGGCCGGG
Source organism: uncultured Actinomycetes bacterium (assembly GCA_963816275.1). Taxonomy (GTDB): domain Bacteria; phylum Actinomycetota; class UBA4738; order UBA4738; family HRBIN12; genus JAOUEA01. The sequence continues at coordinate 266,838 of CAWFJU010000005.1, read as the reverse complement.
CCGAGCCCGCGCGGTTCCACGGGGAGCGCTGTCTCGAGATCTGCCGGGAGCACGGGATCGCCGACTTCGATCTCGCGTACGCGTACGAGGCGCTCGCTCGGGCCGCCGCCGTGGCAGGCGACGAGTCCGAGCGCGATCGTCGGCTCGCGCAAGCCCGGGTGGCGGCCGAGGCCGTGGCCGATCCCGAGGATCGCGAGCACCTCGACGAGGACCTCGACTCGGTCTGATCCGACCCTATCGGGGAACCCGACTACCCTGGTCGGCATGGACCGAGCCACGACGATCGGCGAGCTGCGCGCCGCCGGCTACGCCGACCGCACGATCAAGGAGGAGCTCCGCCAGAACCTGCTCGCCAAGCTCCGCGACGGCGAGGATCTCTTCCCGGGGCTGGTCGGGTTCGACGACTCGGTGATCCCCGCGATCGAACGGGGGATCCTCGCCGGCCACGACCTGATCCTGCTGGGCGAGCGCGGGCAGGCCAAGACGCGGCTCGTCCGCGCGATCGTGCAGCTGCTCGACGATGCCGTGCCGGTGATCGCGGGCTGCGAGATCAACGACCACCCGTACCATCCGATCTGCGCTCGATGCCGTGAGCTCGTCGCGGCCGATCCCGACGGCGTCGAGGTCCGCTGGCTGTCGCGCGATGACCGCTACGCGGAGAAGCTCGCCACGCCCGATACGAGCGTGGGCGACCTGATCGGCGACGTCGACCCGATCAAGGTGGCGGAGGGCCGCTCGCTCGGCGACGAGCTGACGATCCACTACGGGATGATCCCGCGGACCCATCGCGGCATCGTGGCGATCAACGAGCTCCCCGATCTGCCGGAGCGGATCCAGGTCTCCCTGTTCAACATCCTCGAAGAGCGCGACGTCCAGATCCGCGGCTACCGGATCCGCCTCCCGCTCGACCTGCTCCTCGTCGCGACCGCGAACCCCGACGACTACACGCACCGAGGCCGGATCGTCGCCCCGCTGAAGGATCGCTTCGGGACCCAGGTGCGCACGCACTACCCCGAGAACGTCGCCCAGGAGATCCGCATCATGGGGAACGAGGCCGCGGTCCCCGACGCCGGGATCCCCGTGCGCGTGCCCGTCTTCATGACCGAGATCGTGGCCGCCCTCACGCAGGAGCTCCGGCGATCGCCGCACGTGAACCACCGCAGCGGGGTGAGTGTGCGCTACTCGATCGGCAACCTCGAGACCCTCCAGGCGTCCGCGATCCGCCGGGCCGCGCACGCGGGGGAGCCGGAGGCCGTGCCTCGCGTCTGCGACCTGTACGCGGTGCTCCTGTCATCCGAGGGCCGGATCGAGTTCGACACGATCGAGGAAGGCCGTGAACCCGAGATCTTGGGGCGAGCCCTGCGGACCGCGGAGCTCGAGGTGTTCCGCCGGCGTCTCTCCGGCGCCGACCTCTCGTTCCTCCTGGGTCGGTTCGACGAAGGATTCGTCCTCGAGACGTCGGACCTGACGCCCGCGAGCGAGCTACTCGGAGCCTTCGGCGATCTGCCCGGCCTGGCGAAGATGCTGGCCCGGCTCGGGGTCGAGGAGGAGAGCCCGGGCGTGGCGGCGAGCGCGCTGGAGTTCGCCCTGGAAGGGCTCCATCTGTCGCGTCGGCTGAACAAGGCGGGCGGCGACGGGGAGGCGCGGTACACGGCCCCCGCCGGATCGTAGGATCTCCCCGCATGTCGGACATCCACGCCTTCGTCGGCTTCGTCGTGGTCGGGATCTTCACGATCGGCTGGATCTGGGGGCTGGGCGCCTGGATCGCCAAGCGAGGGCCCGGCGACGCGTACTGGTGGTGGCTCACCGTCGCGCAGGTCGTGGCCGGGCTGCAGGCGCTGCTGGGGATCGTGCTGTTGCTCATGGGCCGGCGACCCACCACGTGGCTCCATCTCGTGTACGGATTCGGGCCGCTCCTGGTGCTCGCGATCGCCCACGTGGTGGCTCGCGAGGGCCAGAACGTGAAGCCCGGCGTCGAGCCGATGAAGCCCTGGGTCCCGTTCGCCTGGGCGGCGTTCATCTGTTTCGGGCTGACGCTGCGCGGGCTGATGACCGGGCTCGGCGTCGGCTGAACCCGCGAGCGGTGCGACGCCTCGCCGAGGGGCGCCCCGGCTCGCGGTTCCGTCGCGGGGTTCCATCGCGACGCGCGTAGGCTGGTCGGATGCGGTACCGATACTCGGCGTGGGACGGCTCACAGGACCCCTTCGGGACCGACATCGCCGCGGCCGATCTCCTCGAGGAGCTCTCCGACGAGGTGCTCATGGGCGGCGAGGCTGATGCGGCGCTGCGGCGGCTCCTCCGCCGCGGGATGCGCGGCCGCTTCTCGGGACTCGACGCCCTGCGTCAACGGCTCCAGCAGCGTCGGGAGGAGGAAGAGGCACGGCTGACCCTCGCGGGGCCACTCGAGGAGATCCGGGAGCGGCTCGACGAGATCCTCGAGCGCGAACGGACCGAACTGTCGTTCCGCGACGACGACGACGCGCGGTTCCGCGAGTCGCAGCTCGACGCGCTGCCCCGTGACACGGCCGGCCGGATCGCCGAGCTGAAGGAGTACCGGTTCGTCGATCCGGGCGCGCAAGAGGCGTTCGACCGGCTGCTCGAAGACATCCGGGAGCAGGTGATGGGCGCCCACATGCGCTCGATGGTGGATGGCCTCAAGAACGCGACCCCGGAGCAACTCGCGCGGATCCGCGACATGGTGGCCGAGCTGAACGGCCTGATCGAGGCCCGGGCCCGGGGCGAGGACACCCAGCCGGCATTCGAGGACTTCAAGGCCCGGTACGCCGACCTGTTGCCCGGCGACCCGAACACGCTCGATGAGCTGTTGGAGCAGATGGCGCGGCGCATGGCCGCGCTCAGCCGGCTGATGGCGTCCCTCAGTCCGGAGCAGCGCGCGGAGCTCCAGGCGCTGAGCGACCAGGTGATGCAGGACATGGATCTGGCGTTCGAGATGGACCGTCTCGGGGCCAACCTCGCGGGCGCGTTCCCGACAGCTGCCGTGGGGTGAGCCGGCGTGGGGCGAGGGAGAAGAACCGGCGTCGATGTCGGGGACCGTCGATGCGCTCGAACGCCTCCACGACTACGAGGAACTCGACGAGGCGTTCGAGGGCGCCTACCCGGGGGCCACGATCGACGACGTCGACGAGGAGGCGCTCCGCCGTACGCTGGGCGACCCCGCGGTGCATGACCTTCGCCGGCTCAAGCAGATCGAACGGACGCTCGAGCAGGCGGGTCTCGTGCGGCGGAACCGAGGCAGGCTCGAGCTCACGCCCCGCGGCGCGCGCAAGCTGGGCGAGCGCGCCCTGACGCGGATCTTCGAGGAGCTCACGCGCGACCGCGAGGGCGCGCACGAGGCGCGGGACCCGGGCGGCTCGTCCGAGCCCACGGGCGCGACGCGGCCGTGGACGTTCGGCGACCACGGGCAGATCGCCGTCCAGCGGACCGTCCTGAACGCCGTCACGCGCACCGCGCCGGGGGACCCGGTCCGGCTCCATCCCGACGACTTCGAGCTCGTGGAGGCCGAGCAGCGCACGGAGGTTGCGACCGCGCTGCTGCTCGATCTCTCGTTCTCGATGCCGCTGCGCGGGCACTCTCGTGCACGCCAAGAAGCTCGCGCTCGCGCTGCATTCGCTGATCGAGAGCCGGTACCCGCACGACACGCTCTACCTGGTCGGGTTCAGCGACTACGCCCGGCGCCTGTCACCCGAGGACCTGGCGGCGCCCGGATTCGAGCGCACGTACGGCACCAACATGCAGCACGCCTTCATGCTGGCCGGCCGGCTGCTCGCGCAGCATCCGCGGGCCACGAGACAGGTGATCATGGTCACGGACGGGGAGCCCACGGCCCACCTTGAGGACGGGGAGGCCTACTTCGCCTGGCCGCCTGAGGCGGAGACCGTCCGAGCTCACGCTCGCCGAGGCCGTCCGGCTCTCGAGGTCCGGCGTCGGGCTGAACATCTTCATGGTCGAGGAGTCCGAGGGTCTCGCCCGGTTCATGGAACGCCTCGCGGAGCTGACCGCCGGCCGTGTGTTCCTGATGGATGATGAGCGCCTCGGTGCCTTCGTCATGCGTGATTTCGTTGCCCGTCGGAGCCGCTAGGTGTCACGACGCCCGCTGAAGGTCGCGGCGTGGGCCGCGGTGTTCCTGGCGTGCGCCGCCGTGGGAGCCGTGATCGCCGCGCACACCGATCCGTTCCCGCCGGGGGTCGACGACCCCGGGATCCGCTCGACGGCGACCCCAGGGCCTGATGGACCCTCGACCGAGACCTGGCCAGCCCTGATGGCGAGCCGGACGTGGCACGACCTCCCGGTGGGTGGCCGGTGCGCGACCTCGTGGAGGACGGAGCTGAACCTGGTGGTCCACATGCCCGACGACGTCGCGATCTCCGACGAGGACGTTGTCTTCCTCCCGGTCACCGTCGAGGGGACCGCGAGGCTGAGCGGTGAGCTCCGGTGCGACTTCCCGACGGCGCAGCTCCAGTCGGAGGAGCTCGCGATCACCGGGACCGGTCGGCTCCGCGGCCAGGCGTTCGTGTTCACGATCCGCGAGGCGGGGCGGACGCCGCCCGGTTCGAAGGACTACGGCGGGCTCACCAACACCCTGAACTTCCTGCGGTTCCGGGTGCCGGCCGAGGACGGTGCGACCGTCACGGTGAGCTTCACGCGGCCCGCCGACGCCGGCCGAGGCGAGTACGGTTCGGTCAACCGCCTGACGTTGTCCGGTCCCACCACAGGGTGACGACGAGGCCGCTCGGCGGACCGGCGGACCAGCGCCCATCGTGGTCCACCAGTCGGTCGCCCAGGGCGTCGGCCACCTCGGGATCGCGATCGGGGGTCAGGCACAGGCGACGCCGGACCAGCGCGATCGCGTCCTCACGTCGTTCGAACCATCCGACACCATCCTGCGCGCGCTCGGCGCGCGAGGGCGCGATGCTCAGCTCGCCGAGCGCCGCCACGCAGTCGTCTGCGGTGGGACCCTCTGGCCGCGTGAGCCCGTGGAACGTCTCCCAGAGGTCGTGCATCCAGGCCAGCGGATGCCGGTCCGTCAGCTCGAGCACGACCCGCGCCCTGGCGTGCCCGTCCAGCGCCTCGACGAACGGCGCGAGCGCCCACACGTTGTAGAGCACGTGGCCGCATACCGCGACGTCGACGGTCCCGACGTCGCCGGCGACCTCGGGCCAGGTGCCGAGCACGGTCTCGCCGCGGACCCCGGCCTCCGCGGCCGCGCTCCGGAACGACGTCAGGAGCTCGGCCGAGCCATCGACCCCCACGATCAGCCCTGCCCGCCCGGCGAGCGGGATCGAGGTCGCGCCGCCGCCGACGCCGACGTCGAGGACGCTCCCGTCGTCGGGGAGCGCCTCGAGGGCGACCCTGGTGGTCGGCGTGACCTCCGCCCGGGCGGCGGCCGTGACCGCTCGTCGTGCGAACAGTTCGGCGGGGAACCCGTAGGGCGACTCGGTGGCGACTTCGAGGATCGCCTGGGGGATCGTCCACGCGCGAAGCGCGGTGCTCCAATCCTGGAGCGCGGTCATCGGCCGAGCACCTCGTCGTCGTCCGCGCCGAGCGTGGGCGGCGGGAGCCGAACCGGCAGGCGCTCCCCGTCGAACCGGATCGGGTCGGCGACGAGCCGGAGCGCCATCCCTCGGCGGGCGTCCTCGACCGTCTGGATCAGCGCGGCGCCCTCCGGCGCGGCGAACACCTCGTCCATCATGCGGATCGGCGAGCACGGGACCGAGGCCGCCTCGAGCGACGCGAGCCATGCGTCGGCCGTGCGCTCGGCGAACGCGGCGCCGAGCAGGCCGACCAGCGCGTCCCGATGCACCACCCGGGCCTGGTTCGATGCGAATCGCTCGTCGTCGGCCCACTCGGGATGGCCCACGACCTCGCACGTCCGCCGGAAGATCCGGTCGTTCCCGCGCGGCCAGGATGAACGGCCGGTCCGATCCGTGGAACACCTGGTAGGGCACGATGTTGGGGTGCTGGCTGCCCATCGCGACCGGCACGACGCCCCCGATCAGGTAGTTGGCGGCCTGATTCACCATCGCGGCGACGCCCGCGTCGAAGAGCGACACGCTCACGTGGCGGCCGCGCCCGATCGTTCGCCGTTCATGCAGCGCCGCGAGGATCCCGATCGTGGCGTAGAGGCCGGTGACGACGTCGAGCAGCGCGACGCCGGCCTTCGTCGGCTCGCCGTCCCGCTCGCCCGTGATGCTCATCAGCCCGCTGAGAGCGCCTGCACGATGATGTCGTAGCCCGGGCGGCTCGCCGCCTCCGGCGCGTCCTCGCCGAAGGCGGTGAGCGAACAGGTGACGAGCCGTGGGTTCGCCGCGCGCGAGGTCCTCGAGCGAAAGGCCCAGGTCCTGCCATCAGCCCGGGACGGAAGTTCTCGATCAGCACGTCGGAGCCAGCCGCGAGCCGCCGGACCGCCTCGACGCCCTCCGGGGTCTTGAGGTCGAGCGCGACCGACCGCTTGTTCCGGTTGAGCGACAGGAAGTAGGCGGCGTCGTCGCCGGCGAACGGCGGACCCCAGTGTCGCGTGTCGTCGCCCTTCCACGGGACGCTCGACCTTGACGACGTCGGCCCCGAGGTCCCCGAGCGTCATCGTCGCGAGCGGGCCGGCCAGGACCCGCGACAGGTCCAGCACGCGGACGCCCGCGAGCGGCGCCGGTCCCTGCTCCTCGGTCATGGGCTGAGCCTACCGTTCCGCGAGAGGATGCGCCGGAGCGCACCTTGGCTTATCGGTCCGGCAATCGGGCATGATCCACGGATGAACGACGAGAGCCTCGAGCGCGTGAACGCGTTCCTCGCGGCCGGTCGCGTCGCGTGGCGGTCGGCGAGGTGCTGGACGTGACGCCGGCCGAGATCGGCCGCGAGCTCGGGTTCCCCGATGCGCTGTCGACCGCGCGGGCCGTTCGGGCGCTGATCGCCCGCAAGCGGCTCGAGCCGGCGATGGGCTCCTACCGGCTGCTCGACGACCGCCCGGTGGATCCGGGCGAGAGGGAGGCCGTGGGGCGCGCGCCCCGGAGAGCCGCGGGCCACGGCCGCCGCGTCGGGCGCGGCCGTCGGCGACCCGGGGTCGCCCGCCTACTCCGATTTCGGCCGGGCGGTGGTCGACCGGCTCCTCGAGCTCGGCCGGGAGGTCGCCACGCTCCGGGCCTGCGCGCCAGCCCGCGAGGAGTCGCGCGACGCCCGACAGGCCCGCGACGAGGCCGAGCAGCGCGCGCGCGCCCTCGCCGAGCGCATGCAGGAGCTCGAGGGCCGCGCCGAGATGGCCGAATCGAACCTGCGGACGCTGCTGGCCGCCGCGCGGGCGAAGGACGTGCCGAGCGACGCGAGGTCGCGGACACCGAGATGGAGGCGATCCTCGGCGTGCTCAAGGGCGCCGAGGAGCCGAGGGCGACGGTCCTAGACCGGGACGGTCAGGCTCGGGCACGACGTCCGCGTCGTCGGCCATCGCCGATGCCCGTCACGCCGGCGATCGGCTCGGGAGCTACCGCCGCGTCGACGGCCGCGATCGTCGCGTGCGCCTCAGCGCCCAGCTGCCGAGAGCGTGGCACGCGGCGAAGTGCTCCGGGCCGATCTCCTCGAGCGCCAGGTCCTCGCCCGGCACGCGGCTCGATGCCCGAGCTCGGCCGCCTTGCCCGACGCCACGACCGGGCACCGCGGGTGGAACCGGCACCCCTCGGGATCCGCGTCGGGTCCGGCGGCTCGCCCGTGAGGATCGGCCGGTCGATGCCGCCCGCCTCGGGCACGACGTCGAGGAGCGCCTTCGTGTAGGGGTGCAGCGGGCGCAGGAGCACCTCCTCGGCGGGGCCGATCTCGACGATGCGCCCGAGGTACATCACCGCGACGCGGTCGGCCACCGTCCAGGCCAGGCCGAGGTCGTGGGTGACGATGATGATCGTGATGTCGAGCTCGTCGCGCAGCTTCATCAGCAGCTGGAGGATCTCGCCGCGGACCGAGGCGTCGAGGTTCGAGACCGGCTCGTCGGCGACGATGACCTCGGGTCGAGGACGAGCGCGCCCGCGATCACGACGCGCTGCCGCTGGCCGCCGGAGAGCTCGTGCGGGTAGAGCAGGAAGAAGCGCTCGGGCGGCCGCAGCCCGGCGCGCGAGAGCGCCCGCGCCACCAGCTGCTCCTCGGTCTCGCCGTTCGGGCCTCGGTGATGCCGTGGATGCGCAGGCCCTCGGCGACGATCTCGTAGATCGTCTGGCGGGGGTTCAGCGTGGCCGTCGGGTCCTGGAAGACCATCTGCACCTTGCGCCGGTACGGCTTCAGGTTGCCGTGGGAGCGGCTTGCCCTCGAACCGATCTCGCCGCCGTCGGGCGCCTGCAGCCCCATGATCGCGCGCGCGGTCGTGGTCTTGCCGCACCCCGACTCGCCGGCGAGCGCGAGGACCTCGCCCTTGCGGACCTCGAGGTCGACGCCGTCGACGGCTCGGGCGTCGGTCGCCTTCTTGCCGCGGAGCCCCGCGATGAGGCCCACGCGGCCGGCGAAGTTCACGTGGAGGTCCTCGACCTCGAGGACCGGCGCGCCCGTCGGCAGGCCGACGGCCGGTGGTGGTCTCGGATCGCGCTCATTCGTCACCTCCGCGGCGCCGGCCGGCGCCCTCGACGAGCAGGCACGCGGCCCGACGGCCCTCGCCCGCCGGGTACAGCTCGGGGTCGATCGTGCTCGCAGTCGTCGAACGCCACCGGGCATCGCGGGTGGAACGGGCACCCCGCGGGGATCTGCTGCGGGTCGGGCGGGTCGCCGCCCAGGCCCGGTCGGGTTCCCGCGGAACCGTCGGTCGCCGATCTCGGGGAACGCGGCCGCGAGCGCCTCCGTGTAGGGGTGCTTCGGGTCGTGGAAGACGTCTCGGCCGGCCCCTCCTCGACGATCTTGCCCGCGTACATGATCGCGAGCCGGTCGGAGACCTCGACGAGCACCGACAGGTCGTGCGTGATGAAGAGCATCGCCAGGCCGAGGTCGCGCTGCAGCTCCTTCAGCAGCTGCAGGACCTGCGCCTGCACCATCACGTCGAGCGCGGTCGTCGGCTCGTCGGCGATCACGAGCGACGGGTTGCACGCCAGCGCCATCGCGATCATCACGCGCTGCTTCTGCCCGCCCGAGAGCTCGTGCGGGAAGTCGATCGCACGGCGCGGCGGCAGGCCCACCTGCTCGAGCAGCGCGCCCGCGCGCACGTGCGCCTCCCGTCTCGCCGGCCTGGTCGTGCACGGTGATCGCCTCGGCGATCTGATCGCCGACCCGCTTGACGGGGTTGAGCGCGTGCATCGCGCCCTGGAAGACGATCGACGCCCCGGTCCAGCGGACGGCGCGGAGCCGCCCGGGCTTCATCGCCAGGACGTCCTCGCCGTCGAGCGTGATCGATCCCTCGACCTTCGTCGTGCCGGGCAGGAGCCGCAGGATCGCCGCGGCGATCGTCGACTTCCCGCACCCGGACTCGCCGGCGAGGCCGAGCACCTCGCCCTTGTCGATCTCGAAGTTCACCCCGCGGACGGCCGGCACGCCGCCGGAGGCTGTGTGGTACGTGATGCGGAGGTCGTTGAGGCTCAGGACGCTCATTTCAGCGCTCCCGCAGCTTCGGGTTGATGATCTCGTCGAGGGCGAAGCCGCACATCGTGAACGCCAGCACGACCAGCACGATGCACACGCCGGGCGGCAGAGCCACCACCAGGCGCCGAGGGTCGTGGCGCCCGCCGTTGAACGCCTACTCGATGATCGCGCCCCACGAGATGCTGAACGGGTCGCCGAGGCCGAGGAACGACAGCGCGGACTCGGACAGGATCGCGATCGCGACCGTGAGGACCGTGTTCGCGAGGATCACCGGCATCACGTTCGGCAGGACGTGGCGGCCGATCATGTGCCAGTGCCCGCCTCCGAGCGCGCGGGCTCGCTCGACGTACGGGCGTTCGCGGATCGACAGCACCTGCGCCCGGACGAGCCGGGCGGTGCCCGGCCACGACGTGAGCCCGATCACGAGGATGATCATGACCAACGAGGGCCCGATGATCGACGCCAGGACGATCGCGAGGGCGAGCCAGGGGACCACGAGCCGAAGTCGGTGAGGCGCATCAGCAGGGTCTCGTAGGCGCCGCCGCGGTAGCCGGCCACGATCCCGACCAAGCGCGCCGATCGCGATCGACATCACCGTCGCCGCGAGCCCGACCAGGAGCGAGATCTTCGAGCCCTGGACCACCTGGGTCAGCACCGAGACCCCGAAGTCGTCGGTCCCGAGCGGGTACTCGAGGGACGGGGGGGCCAGCCGCGGCCCGTTCACCAGGGTCGGGTCCAGGCCGTTCTTGCTCGCGAAGACCGCGTAGATCGCCATCGCGACGAAGAACGCGAGGATCAGGAGCCCGGCCATCCCCATCTTGCTCTTGCGGTACTGCTTCCAGAAGGCGGCGCGGCCACGACGGTGCCGCGCTCGGCGGATCTGGCGCGGGCTGCGCACCTCGGCGAGCGACTCGGGGACGCGATCGCCGGCGACGTTCGGGTCACCCCCGGGCGAGATGGGCGGCGCTGCATCAGGCCTCCCTCACCCGTGGATCGAAGTAGCCGTAGATCAGGTCGGCCACGAGGTTCATGCCGATCACGGTGGCGCTCGAGATCAAGAACATCCCTTGGAGCAGCGGGAAGTCGCGGTTCTGCAAGGCGTCGTACGTCAGGCCGCCGAGCCCCTTGTAGCCGAACACCACCTCGACCGTGATCGCGCCACCCAGGACGAACCCGAACGAGAGAGCGATCAGCGTGATCGTGGGCAGGAGGGCGTTGCGAACCGCGTGGCGCCGCAGCACCCACTTCTCGCGCACGCCCTTGGCACGCGCGGTCGTGATGTAGTCCTCGCCGAGCACGTCCAGCAGCGACGACCGCATGATCAGGTAGTACTCGCCGAGGTAGGCGAGCGTCAGGGTGAGCGCGGGCAGGAAGAGGTGGTTGAGGATGTCGGCGACCGCAGCCGTGCCCGTGTAGACGTCGCCGACGGTCGCCCGCCCCGAGCTCGGGAACCAGCCGAGGGTGGTGGAGAACAACAGGATCAACAGCATGCCCAGCCAGAACTCGGGCATCGAGTACAGGACGAGGGAGAAGCCCATCGAGAACAGGTCGAACTTGCCGTTGCGTTTCCATCCCGCATAGATGCCCATGAAGATGCCGAGCACCGTCGACACGACCGTCGAGACCCCCACCAGCAGCAGCGTGGGCCACATGTACTCGCCGAACACCGCCGTGACGTCCTCGCCCGGGCGCTGGATGATCGACTGCCCGAGATCGCCTCGCAGCGTGTCGCCCATGTAGTCGAGGAACTGCCCGGGGAAGACCGGCTTGTCCAGGCCGTAGCTCGCGCGGAGCTCGGCCTTCTCCGCCTCGTTCAGCTTCGCGCCCGCCCCTCGGGTCAGGATGTCCACGGGGTCGGCGGGCAGGATCCGGAACAGGAAGAAGTTGAAGACGATCACGGCGAGCAGGGTGAGGAACGCCTGGAACACCTTCCTCAGGATGTATCCACGCGTCCCCACCCTGCGCTCCGCTCCTTCCTTCCCGAGGCCGTCAGCCTAGCGAGCCGGTCAGGCCCTGTCCTCGTCGGATCCACCGCGGCGCACGAGCACCACCGCGCCCACCACCACGAGGATGCCGGCCAAGATCGCGATCCAGATCCCGGCCGAGATACCGGAGTTGGTGACCGATCCCGCTCCGCTGCCCGAGACCGGCTGGATGTTCTCGTACGAGTACGTCCCGTACTGGAACAGGGCGTAGCCGCCGTCACCGTCGGCGTTCGGGGTCGGCTGCAGCTGGAAACCGGTCCACTTGTTGCTGTTCCAGGCCTGCAGGTCGTTGTCGTACCAGAGGACGACCTCGGGGACCTGCGTGTAGAGGATCTCCTGCATCTGCTTGACGATCACGGCCCGGTCGTCGGGACTCGTCGCGGCCCGCTGCTCGTCGTAGAGCTGGTCGAACTCCGCGTTCGAGATGCAGGTGTCGCTCCACACGCCGCATTGATCGGTCGTGAACGACGAAAGGATGAAGTCCGGGTCGGGGTCGGGACCCCAGCCCCAGATGTACAGGTCGAAGTCGCTCGCGAGCCAGGCGTCGATCAGCTTCGCGTCGGTCACGGCGGTCGTCTGCGTGCCGACGCCGATCTGCTTCAGCCAGCCCGAGATGAGTTTGCCGGCCTTGATCTGGTCCGGTGACTCGGAGCGCACGATGAACCGGAAGTCCAGCTCCTCGCCGCCGCCCGGCATGTTCCGGATCCCGTCGCCGTTCGAGTCGACGTAGCCGTTGTCGTCGAGGAGCTTGTTCGCCCCATCGATGTCCCACGGGATCGTCTGATCAGCCGGATCCCAGTGCCAGAACGGCGTGGTCGGGACGACGATCGTCGACCCGGGTGTGCCGTAGCCGCCCAGGATCCGGTCGACGAGCTGCTCCTTGTTGATCGCCATCGCCACGGCCGTCCGGACGTTGACGTCCTCGAGCGCCGGGTGTCCCGTGCTTTCGGCGCAGGCCTTCTGCACGTAACACTGGTTGAAGCTCATCTGTGAGAACGAGAACGATCCGCCGACGTTCGTCGTGATCCCCTGGTCTTCCTTGCCCTGCAGCGATTGGAACAGGTCGACGGGGATGCTCTCGGCGAAGTCGATCGCGCCGGCCTCGAGGTCCTGCACCATCGTCTCCTCGTTCGAGTACTTCTTGAAGATCACCCGGTCGATCGTGGGCTCGGTACCCCACCAGTTCGGGTTCTTCGTGAGGGTCCAGTCCTCGTCCTTGTTCCACTGGGTGACCTGGAACGGTCCCGACGTCACCTGGTCGGGGAACCCGCTGTACGCCTTGATCGCGTCCTTGTCCTTGAATTTGGACCAGGTGTGCTCGGGCAGGATGTAGATCCACGGCGGGATCAGCGGCGCGATACTGGGCTTCGTGGTCTTCCAGATCAGCGTCGTGTCGTCCTGGGCCGTGATCGAGTCCGTGAACGGCAGGTAGTTCGTGAACGCCGAGAAGTTGTCGTCGAGGATCAGGTTGTAGGTGTAGGCGACGTCGTTGGCCGTCAGCGGCTCTCCGTCGCTCCACTTCAAGCCGGGCTTGATCTTGATCGTCCAGGTCAAGCCGTCCGCGGAGAGCCCGCCGTTCTCCTGGGTGGGGATCTCCGCCGCGATCTCGGGCGTCGCGGACATGTCGTCCTGCGCGAACCCGAACAGCAGGTTGTACTGCATCCCGTTCACCTCGTACTCGGGTGCCTCGATCGCCGTGAGCGGGTTGAACGTGACCACGTTGTTCGTCAGCCCGATGATGAACGTCAGGGGTTCCGCAGACGCGCTCGAGCTGGCATCTTGCGCCAGCGCGGAGCTCGACAGGGAGATCCCCACGAGCATCCCGAGCACGGCCGTTGCGGCGACGTAGCGTCGCGCCCTCCTCATGCCGTGCCTCCTTCCATGACGATCCCTCCGATCAGGTCTTACCCGTCTTACGACGCCGACGCGACGCCAGGTTGGTCGATCGTCAGCTCCTTGCCGTCCGCGTCCAGGGTCGCGATGACGCCCAGCGGGATGCTCGCGAGATGTTTCCCGTGGCCGAGAGGCAGCTTGTATAGCACTGGGACACCCAATGGAGCTAGATGGCGTTCGAGCACATCCTCGATCGAGCGGGTGCGGGGCGCATCGGGACGCTCCTCGCTCCAGTCACAATCCTTCAGCTCGCCGACGACGACGCCGGCGACGGTCTCGAGCTTGCCGGCCATCGTCAGTTGGCTCAGGTGGACGTCGATCACGTACGGCGGCTCGTGCACCTCCTCGAACAGCAGGATGCCTCCGTCGAACACCGGCTCGAACGGCGTGCCGATCAGATGGACGAACGTGAATAGGTTGCCGCCGACGATCGGCGCCGTCACCGTACCGCCGGCGATCGCGCGCACGTAGGGGTCGTCGGGATCGCGGGGCACCGGCCCCGCGGCGCCCGTCTTGAACGCCTCGAGCGCCGAGTTCCACGTGAAGTCCGTTCGCTCGGGGATCCCCATCGACCCGAGCCCGGGACCGTGGAACGTGGCGAGCCCGGTCCGCTGCCGGATCGCGATGTGCAGGTTCGTGATGTCGGAATACCCCATCAGGGCCTTGGGGTTCGCGGCGATCAGGTCGTAGTCGAGATGCGGGAGCACGTCGATCGCCCCCGTTCCCCCCCACAACACCTGGATCACGTCGACCTCGGGGTCGGCGAACAACGCGTTCAGGTCGGCGGCCCGCTGCTCGGGCGAGCCGGCCACGTAGTCGTCCTTGGCCCAGGCGCCGTCCGCGAGCTTCACGCGGTAGCCCTTGGCCTCCCACCATTCCACCGGCCGGAGGATGTCGCTCCGGTTGAAGTACGGGCCGCTCGGCGAGCAGACGCCGATCGTCCCGCCGTCGGGGAGCGGCGGACCGAAGCGGGTGGCGGCGACGTCCGTCATCGGGCCGGCTCCATCAGATCGTGAGATCCGTGAGGTCGATCTCGAGGTAGTCGTGCTCGCAGGGATTGCCCTCGGCGACCCACATGCGGCGCGCCTCGACGTCGGCCACCATCGAGAACAAGCAGGCGCTCGCCTCTTCACCCTCGTCCGGGTCCGGGTGGAGGCAGATCGCCTGCGGGGCGGAGTCGTGATCGCGCATCATGTCCATCAGTTGGTCGGGCGTGCGCGGGTCGCGTTCGGCGAGTAGCGTTCGGAGCCGGGCGAGTCGGGCGGTGCTCCCCTCGGACGCGGGCGGCGCCATCGCGCCGAGCTCAGGGTCCTGGTAGTGGTTCGTGTGCGGTCCGGGACGGTCGAGCAACGCGCGTCGAGTGCCGGTCGTCTCGATCGTGAACGCCTCACCACCGGGGAACGCGTAGACGTGCCCGTAGCCACCGGCGCGTCCCAGCATCGAGGCGCGGGCCAGCGCGTCCGCCCGATCGCGCGCCTCGAGCGAACTGCGCGAGACCAGCACGCGCGGCACGCCGACCCCGTCGTCGGATGCGGTGAGCGAGCCGATGCCCTGCGCCGCCCCGTGCGCGTTCATGCCGACCGCCGGCAGGCAACAGACGACCGTGGGAGAGGCGACCGGGACGCGGCCGTTCTCGGGTACGTCCACGACGACCGCGACGTTCCCGACGTCACCGGCCAGCCAGTGCTCGTTGTGGGCGAGCAGTGTGGTTCCGGGCAGGCTCACGGAAAGGCTCGAACAGCGATCTGGCGCCCCGGGAGGCCGAACGTAGCCCTCCTTCTTCTGGAGGAACAGGAGCTCGCCCTCGGGCTGCTCGAGGAGCGGTTCGAGCTCCTCGAAGGCGTTGACCGCGAAGAGCTCGAGGATCGGGACGAAGGCGCCGACCGACATGCCCTTGAGGACGGCCATCGCCTCGGGATAGGCGGTCTCCGAGGCGACGAGGTACGGGGTCAGCAGATCCTGGAGCCGCTCGGACGAGACGCCGCGACGTTCGAGGTACCGGTGGTAGAAGTCGATCGAACGCTGGATCAGATCGGCGAGCTCCTTGCCGATCTGCACGCCCCGGTCGAAGCCGTCGCCGGTGGCGCGCACCACGCGGATCTCCGTCATGCGAGCCCTTCTGCGGGTTGGCCTGGCGCAAGCCTACGCTTCACCCGTGCGGCGAGCTGGGATGCCGCCGCGTTCACGGCGGTAGCGAACGTTCGGCATGACATGCCGAGACCCGTGCGGATGCTCCCTCACTCCCCCCGGTCGCCGCGATCCGTGCGGCGCCTGCCCTCGCGATGCCGCGGATTATCCAGGGAAGCGCCCGGGAGCGCTAGCTCATCCTTGCCGCCGGTTCCCGGCCTGGTCCGTGTCCGCGGTCGCGCGTTCCTCGACGGCACGGATGAACGCGCTCTTGCCCTGCACGTATCGGACGATGTCTCGCGGATGGTCCGCCGCGAGACGCCGCTTGAGGGCCGCGTACTCTGCGGCCGTGCCCGGGTCCCTCCGCAGGGCATCGCGGAAGGCGAGATGCCGCTGTTCCCAGTCGCTGCCGGCCTGCGTCACGTGGAGGTTCACGGCGCGTTCGTCGCCGTCGTCGATCGAGAGGAACTCGTGCGTGTCGTCGTAGCCGTCCGGCCGCCATCGATAGCCGATCGCGACGAGCGGCTCGACGTAGGCATCGCGGGGAACCATCGAGGACACCGAGACCTGGATGTCGATGTACGGCTTGGCCGGCAGGCCGGGAACCGACGTGGATCCGATGTGGTCGATCCTGGTCACGAGCTCAGGCGGCAACGCCGCCTGGATCCGGCTCGCCTCCGCCTCGTATCGGGTGGGCCACGATGGATCGGGTTCCTCCAGACCGTAGTCGCGGCCCCGGCCCAGCGGGTCGCCGGGACGGGCGAGCTGGCCCCGCCAGCGGGCCAGGTTCACGAAGGCATCGAACAGCACCTGCTGATCAGGGTCGCTCGCCGCGGTCTCCTCCGGGTGCCACTGCACGCCGAGCATCCAGGTCGTGTGCTCCGGATCGTTGCCGTCGGCCCCCGCGAGCTCGATCGCCTCGACGAGGCCGTCGGGACTCCGCCCGGTCACGAGCAAGCCTGCCCCGACGCGATCGACCCCTTGATGGTGGTGCGAGGAGCAGGTGAGCGCCTCGGTCTTCGTGGTGGCCGAGAGCAGGGTGCCCGGTTCCGGGGCCACGAGGTGCAGCGTGTCGGTGCCCTCCATCGGAACGCCGTGCTGGAGGAGTCCCGGCATCCCCGGCAGGTGCTGATGGAGGGTTCCGCCGAACGCGACGTTCATGAGCTGCATCCCGCGGCAGATGCAGAGCGTGGGCAGGTGCATCCGGTCCGCAGCACGGAGCAACCCGACCTCGAACGCGTCGCGGTCCTGCTCCACGCCGTAGTTGTGCTCGGTGTCCGGCTCGGCGCCGTACCGGGTGGGGTCGACGTCGCCGCCGCCGACGAGCAGCAGCCCGTCGAACGGTTCGAGCAGCTCCTCGGGGACGCCGTCCTCGCCGGGCGAGACGATCGCGGTGCGAGCGCCCGCCCGTCTCAAGGCGTCGAGGTAGGGCGCCGGGACCCCGTAGCCTCCGTCGGGCCAGCGCGCGACGCGGCTCCCGTCGAGGTGATACGCGACCACGGCGACCAGCGCCCGGTACGGCCGACGCGGGTCGGTCACGGCGGGCACCCCTCGCCGTTCACGAGCTCGTCGAGGCCGCGACCTCGGCGAACCGCGCGAACATCGCCGAGCCCTTCACCTCGTGCTCCGCCATGTACCGGGCGGCCTCGCCTCGGATCTGGGCCGGGGATTTGCCCCAGACCTCGCTCAGGTCCATGAACTGCGACGCCTCGTCGAGCCAGAGCTCGAGCTCGGCCGCGTCGAGCTCGAAGTGGAACTGGGTGGCCCAGGCGTGCTCGCCAACGCGGTACGCCTGCACGGCGATCCGATCTCCCGTGGCGAGCTGTTCGGCATCCGGTGGGAGCGCCATCGTGTCCTGGTGCCACTGGAACACCATGTCACCGTCCGACCAGACCGAGAGGAGCGGGTCCCCGGCCGCGGCGGGGAGCGGCCGCACCGGCTCGAAGCCGACCTCCTTCACTCCGGCACGGCGAACGGGTGCGTCGAGGGCCCGGGCGAGCATCTGTGCGCCCAAGCAGATCCCGAGGTAGGGGACGCCACGGTCGATCGCCTCGCGCGTGAGGTCACGGTTCTCCTTCAGGAACGGGTGCTCGTCGACCTCGTCCACGTTCATCGTGCCGCCGAACATGACGACGCCCGAGAGATCGTCGAGTGCGAGCCGGGGCGCGCTCGGGTCGGTGGCGTCGAGCGTGATCACGTCGGCCCCCACGGCCTCGAGCGCGCGCACCGCCACGCCGAAGGTCTCCACCGGGTCGTTCTGGATCAGGAGGAGCGGCCTCATGGCGTTCGAGTCTACGGTGACCCCGGCGCTCGGGCGAGTCCGGACCGCCGCTTCCGCCGGGTGGTAGCGTGCGTCGTCGTGGTCAGCAGCGCGAAGATCCCGCCGCCCGAGCCGCTCGATCTGATCGGCATCGACGCCCTCCTCTCGAACGAGGAACGCGCGATCCGCGACGCGGCCAGGGAGTGGGTGGCCGACCGGATCCTCCCCGAGGTCGACGACTGGTACGAGCGGGCCGTGTTCCCCGGGCGCGAGCTCGCGAAGGAGCTCGGCGCGCTCGGCTTCCTCGGGATGCATCTCGACGGATACGGCTGTGCGGGCGCCAGCGCCACGATGTACGGGCTCGCGTGCCTGGAGCTCGAGGCCGGCGATAGCGGGCTCCGGAGCTTCGTCTCGGTGCAGGGCTCGCTGGCGATGTACGCGATCCACGCGTTCGGCTCCGAGGAGCAGCGACAGGAGTGGCTGCCCCCGATGGCGGCCGGCGAGGCGATCGGCTGCTTCGGCCTCACAGAGCCCGACGCAGGCAGCGACCCCGGCGCGATGCGCACGCGAGCGCGCCGTGACGGCGATGACTGGATCGTCTCGGGCACGAAGATGTGGATCACGAACGGAACGGTCGCCGACGTCTCCGTGGTCTGGGCGCACACGGACGACGGCGTACGCGGGTTCCTCGTCCCGGCGGGGACGCCGGGGTACACGGCTAACGACATCCACCGCAAGCTGTCGCTCCGGGCATCCGTCACGTCCGAACTGGTGCTGGACGAGGTGCGCCTGCCCGCTGACGCGATGTTGCCCGGCGTGAGCGGGCTGAAGGGCCCGCTGTCGTGCCTCAACGAGGCGCGCTACGGGATCGTCTGGGGCGTGATGGGCGCGGCGCGCGCGTGCTTCTCCGCGGCGCTCGAGTACGCGAGGACCCGCGAGCAGTTCGGCAAGCCGATCGGCTCGTTCCAGCTCACCCAGAAGAAGCTCGCTGACATGGCGCTGGAGCTGAACAAGGGAACGCTCCTGGCGCTCCACCTCGGCCGGATGAAGGACGAGGGGCGTCTCCGTCCCGAGCACGTGAGCGTCGGGAAGCTGAACAACACCCGGGAGGCGCTGGCGATCGCCCGCCTCTCACGGTCGATCCTGGGCGCGAACGGCGTGACGCTCGAGTATCCGATCATGCGGCATATGACGAACCTCGAGTCGGTGCTGACGTACGAGGGCACCGAGGAGATCCACACGCTCGTGATCGGCCACGCGCTGACCGGGCTGCGCGCGTTCGACTGACCCGCCGGTTCAGATCGGCTCGGAGGCCGTCCTGAGGAGGTCGTCCATCGGCATCGCGGCCGCGTTCCCGAGGAGCCTCGAGAAGTGGCGGTCGGCGTACTCCACGAAGTCGACGTCGAGGGTAGAGATCGCCTGCTGGACCACGCCCCACATCGCCTCGCGGAAGTCCGACATCAGGCACATCAACGCGAGCCGTGCGCGGTGCCGGTCGCGAACGTCGCCCAGGAAGTACGCGTCGAGCAGCACGTCGCGGGCGACGTCGTCCAGGCCGTTGTTCACGCTCAGGTTCCCGAGGTCGAAGAAGACGTCGCCCATCCCCGCGTACTCGTAGTCGACGATCCAGACGTGCTCCCCGTCGCGGAGGAAGTTCGCGTTCAACAGATCGTTGTGACAGGTCGTGAGCGGCGAGGGCGACACCTCGAGCGCGGTCTCGATCCGGTCGGCCACGGCGTGAGCGTCGTCGTAAGCCGCGGGCACGGTGACGCCTCGCGTCGAGGCGGTCGCGAAGTAGGTCTCGACGATGCGGAACGCATTGAACGACGACGGGATCGGAGGGCAGGCATGCAGCCGGCGGAGCGAGGCGACGACCGACCCGAGGACCTCGGGGTCGCGCAGATCCTCCATCGGGACGTGGGCACCCGGGACGAACCGCGAGACGAAGCTCCCGAGCTCGGGGAGGAACGCCACGACCTCGGGACCGACCCCGGCATCGGCGGCGACGCGGGCGGCTCGCAGTTCGTTCGCCCGATCGATCCCGAGGAGTTCCGTGTCGCGTCCCGGGACGCGCAACACGTACGCCTGCCCGTCGGTCCGCACGACGTAGTTGCGATTGGTGATGCCTCCGTCGAGCGGCTCGACCTCGAGCTCGGCGTCGGCCCAGCCGGGCACCGACCGGAGGATCGCGTCGAGCTCGGGATCGGGCGTCATCGTCGTGATGGCTAGCCTCGTTCGAAGTACCGGGCGAGCTCCCAGTCCGTCACGCAGAGGTTGTCGAAGATCAGCTGCTCCTGCACGGCGGTGTTCAGCAGGTGCTCGAAGACGAAGTCGCCGAACATCTCGCGCGCGACCTTGCTCTTGCGGAACGTCTCGATCGCCTCGTGCAGGTTCGAGGGCACGCGGGGCACCCGCTTCGCCTCGTAGGCGTTCCCTTCGAACATCGGCGGTGGTTCGACCTTGTTCCTGATGCCCCACATCCCGGCGGCCACGGTAGCGGCGAAGGCGAGATAGGGGTTCGCGTCGGCGCCCGGGATCCGGGACTCCACGCGGAAGGCTGAGTGCTCGCCGACCGTGCGGTAGCCGCACGTGCGGTTGTCCCGGCTCCAGACGATCGCGGTCGGAGCCCAGGAGCCGTGCTGATACCGCTTGTACGAGTTCACGAAGGGGGCGTACATCCACGACATCTCGCGCGCCGTGGCCATGAGCCCACCCAGGTACCAGCGGAACTCGTCGGTCATGTGCCCGACGCCGTCCTCCTTCCACGTGAGGCTCTTCGTGCCCTTCGCGTTCCAGATCGAGGAGTGGAGGTGGCACGAGGACCCGGCCTCCTCCATCGACCACTTGGCCATGAACGTCGCTGCCACGCCGCTCAGGGCCGCGATCTCCTTGACGCCGTGCTTGTAGATCGCGTGGTGGTCGGCGTTCGACAGGGCGTCGGAGTACGTGATGTTGATCTCGTGCTGGCCCTTGCCGAACTCGCCCTTCGAGAACTCGATCGGGATACCTGCCCCGCGCATGTGGTTGCGGATCTGCCTGATGATCCACTCGTCTTTGGTCGTCTGGAGCATGTGGTAGTCCATGATGTAGGTCGAGGACGGATTCGCGTCGCGGTACCCGCGGGCGGCCAGTTCGTCGAAACCGTCCTTGAACAGGTAGAACTCCAGCTCCGACCCGGTCTTCACGGTGAATCCCATCTCTGCGGCCTTCGCGAGCTGGTCCTTCAGGATCTGCCGAGGCGCCACGGACACGGCATCGTCTGAGTCCTCTTCATAGATGTCGCAGAGCACCATGGCCGTCTTCTCGAGCCACGGGCACACCCGCATCGTGGCCATGTCGGGGACCATCCGGAAGTCCCCGTAACCCGTGTCCCAGCTCGCGTACTTGTAGCCCGGGAGCGGTTCCATCTCCATGTCGATCGCGAGGAGGTAGAGACAGGCATGGAGCCCTTCCTCGCCGAGGATCTCCTCGAGGAAGAAGTCCGGGAGCACGCGCTTGCCCATGAACCGTCCCTGGAGGTCGGTGAACATGCACAGCACGGTGTCGATCTCGCCCGCGCTTGCGAGCTCCTCGAGCTGCGTGGCGGTCAACATGCCCTGGCGTTCCATGCCTGCCTCCCCTGAAGACGAACGAGGCGCGGCGGCCGTGGTGGCCCGCCGCGCCTCGTCCGAGCGGATGCCTAGCTGTGCTTCAGCTCGAGGTCGGCCTCGATCGCGGCCAGTTCCTCGGGCGTGCCCATCACCTTCGGTCCCGTGAACCACTTGTGGGCAGAGACGACCCACCACAGGCCCGTGAGGATGAACACGCCGCCCACGATCACCGGCGTGAAGTTGAACACGTCGATGAACTTGATGCCGTCGCCCCAGTTGAACTGCGGCAGCATCAGGATGACGACGATCAGAGCGACCCAGATCACGGCCACCCAGCCCACGAACGCGCTCCACTTGCCGAGCTGCCATGGTCCTTCCTGGAAGTCGCTACCCGCCCGGCGACGCAGGAAGATCGGGATGATGTAGGCGATGTAGAGCCCGATCACGCCCACGGCCGTCACGGCGAAGTACGCGACGATCGATCCCATCCAGTAGGCGGGTGCCACGAGCAACCACGCGAGCACGGCGGCCAGCCAGATCGCGTTGGTGGGGGTGCGGGTCCGCTTGTTGATAGCGTGCCACCAACGGTGCCCAGGCACCGCACCGTCACGCGAGAAGGCGTAGATCATCCGCGAGTTCGTCGTCACCGACGCCATCCCGCAGAAGAACTGGGCGCCCATCACGATGATCAGCGCGAAGATCGCCATGCCCTTGCCGAACGAGTCCAGGAAGATCGCCGCCGGTGCCGCGATGTTCCCGGTCGCCGGGTACTGGAACGCCGCAGCGAGGTCGTAGCCGGCCTGCCCTTGCATCGCGTACCAGACCGCCAGCAGCAGGATGTAGCCGAAGAACACGGAGATCACGATGGACTTCCAGATCCCGTTCGGCCCTGCGACATCAGCCTCGTGGGTCTCCTCGGTCATGTGCGCAGACGCGTCGTATCCGGTGAGGGTGTACTGCGCGAGCAGCATGCCGATCAGGAACACGTACGCGGTGATCCCGAGGAACGGCACCGGGCTCGTCGTGAAGCCCGTCGCATTGATGAACCCGGCGACCTGGTCGGGCCCGGACGGTGTCTGGCTGAAGCTGAAGATCGTGCCGAGCGACGTGTGACTGTCCGGAAGCACGATGCACATCAGGAGGATGATCAGCACCCCGGCAACATGCCACCACACGCTGACGTTGTTGAAGATCGCGACGAGGCGCACGCCGAAGGTGTTCAGCAGGCCGTGGATCGCGAGCACCACCGTGTAGGTGGCGATCAGGATCAGCTTGGTGACCTCGATGTCGAACGCGATGCCCATGAACGCGCAGACGAACGCCGACAGACCGAAGTCGATGCCGGCCGTGATCGCGACCTGGCCGAGCAGGTTGAACCATCCCGTGAACCATGCCCACATCGGACCGTTCTTCTTCGCGAGCTTGGCCGACCAGTAGTAGAGGCCGCCCGCCGTGGGATAGCTGGAGCAGACCTCGGCCATCGCGAGGCCGACGAACGTGACCATGATGCCCACGAGCGGCCATCCGTACGCCGAGCTGGCCGGGCCGCCGACGAACATGCCGAACCCGAACAGGGTCAGGCACCCCGACAGGATCGAGATGATCGTGAAACTGACCGCGAAGTTCGAGAACCCCGACATCCCGCGCTTGAGCTCCTGCGCGTAGCCGAGTTCGTGGAGCCGTTCGGTGTCGCCCTTGCGAGCGGCATCCGTGGACGCGTTCATGCCGCTTGCGGCATCGCCCATCCTCTACCCCCTCCCTCTTAGGTGGTGAGACCGAAACGCTCCGCGTATCAGAGACCCTGGGAGGGAACCCGTCAAGTCCGTCTCCGAGCAATGCGGCGTTCGCGGTCAGTCCTCGGGCGTGACGTAGGCGGCCGTGATGCCCCCGTCCACGATCAGGGACGCGCCCGTCATGTAGCTCGAGTCGTCGGACGCGAGGAAGAGTGCGGCACGTGCGAGCTCCTCAGCCTGGCCGAGCCGGCCCATCGGGATGTGCACGAAGCGGCGCTGCTTCTTCTGCTCGTCAGAGAGCAGCTGCATGAGGAGAGGTGTCTCGATCGGTCCCGGGCAGAGGGCGTTGCAGCGGATCCCTTTGCGCGCATACTCGACCGCGATCTCGCGCGTCATCGCGAGCACGGCGCCCTTGGAGGCCGTGTAGGCCGTCTGCGAGGTGGCCGCACCGAGCCAGGCCACGAACGACGCGACGTTCACGATCGAGCCGCCACCATTCGCCAGCATCGCAGGGATCCCGTACTTGCAGCCGAAGGCGACACCCTTCACGTTGACCGCGAGGGTCAGGTCCCAGATCGACTCCTCGGTGGTATCCACCGACCCGTCGTCGGGGAGCATCACGCCGGCGTTGTTGTACAGGACGTCGAGGCGCCCGAACCGGTCGACCGCCGCGCCGACCATGGACCTCGCGTCGTCCTCATTGGAGACGTCGGCGTGCACGTGGATCGCCTCGCCTTCGCTCTCCGCGATGGCCGTGGCGACGGCTTCCGCCGCCTCGTCGTTCACGTCGGTGATGACGACCTTCGCGCCCTCCGACGCGAACAGCTTCGAGGCGACCATCCCCATCCCGCTTCCGCCGCCCGTGATCAGCGCTACCTTGCCGTCCAGCCGCATCGTCTTCTCCTCGTCGTGGATCGCGGGCAAGCCTACGCTGACCGCGCTAGCGTGTGGGCCGTGAAGATCGTGACCCAGGGAGACGTTGCCGGGTTCGTCGGCTCGGCGGGCGGTTCGCTATGGGTGTGGCTCGATCCGCACGGTGGGCTCGGGGGACCAGCGCTGATCTATCTCGATGCGGCGACCGAACGACCGGGGACGACCAAGGCCACGAGGCGGATGCGGAGCGCCCGGCGACCGCACCGGTTCAAGATCTTCGAGGCCGACGGGTTCGATGTGCTCTTCGATCCGGGGAAGTTTCGCTCTGCCGAAGGAACTGCATCTCGTGATGAAGCGTTTCCCGAAGACCCACGTGGAGGCGTTCTGGGACGGCAAGATCTTCGTGGACGCCGACCTGCCGGAGGGCTGATCGGAGGAGCCATGACCGAGCTGATGAACCTGGGCGGCGAGCGAGTGGCCGCTGCCGACGGTGCCACCTTCGAGGTGATCGAGCCCGTCGACCGGGGCGCCGATGGCCGAGGTCGCGAAGGGGAGCCCCGAGGACGCCCGCCGCGCGGTCGAGACGGCCGAGCGCGCGTTCGAGGACGGGGCCTGGCGTCGCACCAGTGCGCGTGAGCGCGGACGGCTGCTGACCAAGGCGTCGTTCCTGATCCGCGACCGCCAGGAGGAGCTCGCGCGCATCGAGGCGCGCAACGGCGGCAAGCCGATCTCGTCGGCCCGCGCAGAGATCGACATCGTCGCGAACGTCTTCGAGTACTGGGGCGGTGCGGCCAACAAGATCCTCGGGGAGTCGATCCCGATCGTGCCGCCAGGGATCGACGTCACGATCCGCGAGCCGGTGGGCGTCTGCGCCCTGATCACCCCCTGGAACTTCCCCGCCGTGATCGCGTCATGGAAGATCGCTCCAGCCCTCGCCTGCGGGAACACCGCGGTGGTCAAGCCGGCGACGCAGACCCCGCTCACCGCGCTCGCGATCGCAGACATCCTGTACGAGGTCGGGCTGCCCGAGGGGACGCTCAGCGTGCTGCCGGGCCCGGGCTCGACGACCGCGGGCGCCCTGATCGCGGATCCCCGGGTCGCGAAGATCTCCTTCACCGGATCGACCGAGGTCGGCACGGCCGTGATGCAGGAGGCGGCGAAGAACATCGCGCGCGTCTCCCTTGAGCTCGGTGGCAAGTCGGCCAACGTCGTGTTCGCCGACGCCGACCTCGACGTGTGCGTGCCGAAGTCGATCTGGTCCGTGTTCGACAACGCGGGCCAGGACTGCTGCGCACGGTCTCGCGCGTTCGTGCAGCGGCCCGTCTACGACGAGTTCGTCGAACGCTTCGCGGCCGCGACCGAGGCGATCGCCGTCGGCGAACCGTTGGATGAGGCCACCGAGATGGGACCGCTGATCAGCGAGGGCCAGCGCGCGACCAGCCTCGAGTACCTGGTGCTCGGCGAGGACGCCGGCGCGCGACGGGTGGCCGGCGGAGCGGTCCCCGACGGCCCCGGCTTCTTCATGCGTCCCGCGGTGCTCGCCGACGTCGCGAACGACATGCGGGTCGCCCAGGAGGAGATCTTCGGCCCCGTCGCATGCGTGATCCCCTTCGACACCGAAGACGAGGCGATCCGGATGGCGAACGACTCGCCCTACGGACTCTCCGGCTCGGTCTGGACGCGTGACCTTGGGCGAGGGATCCGCGTGGCCAAGGGGATCCGCACCGGGGTGATCAGCGTGAACTCGTCCTCGAGCGTGTTCACCGAGGCGCCGTTCGGCGGGTACAAGCAGAGCGGCATGGGCCGCGAGATGGGGATGCACGCCGCGGCGCTCTACACGGAAGTGAAGAACATCTACCTCAGCGAGGAGTGACGCCTTGGAGGCCTGGCGGGCCGCGCTGAAGGCCGATCCACTCCCGTGGTTGCTCGAGCGCGAGGATCCGGCGGTCCGTCATCTCGCGCTCGTCCGGCTCTGCGACGAGCCGAAGGACGCGGGCGAGGTGCGTCGCGCGCGGCGGGCGGCGATGCGCGCCGACCCGATCGCCGGCACCCTCGCCGCGCAGGACCCCGAGGGTTCTGGGACAAGCCGGGCGCCGGGTACGGTCGGAAGTACACGGGCACGGTGTGGTCGCTGATCTTCCTTGAGCAGTTCGGCGCGGACGGCACGGACCATCGGATCCGGGCCGCGTGCCGGTACGTGCTCGACCACACGCAGGCCTCGTCGGGTGGGTTCGGCGCCTCGGGCGCACTGTCGGAACGCCCCCCGCCATCGGCCGTCCTCCACTGCCTGAACGGGAACCTCCTGCGGTCGCTGATCTCCTTCGGCTGGCTCGATGACGCGCGCGTGCGGAGTGCCGTCGCCTGGGAGGCGAGCGCGATCACGGGCGACGGGCACGACCGCTTCTACGCGTCGGCCACGAGCGGTCCCGGGTTCGCCTGCGGCGTGAACGGCGGACTGCCGTGCGGATGGGGCGGCGTCAAGGCGATGCGCGCCCTCTCGTCGATCCCTCCTCGCCGCAGGACCTGGTCGGTTCGTGCCGCGATCCAGCAGGGCACCGACTTCCTGCTGAGCGTCGATCCGTCGACGGCTGCGTACCCGACCGACACGAGGATCAGCTCGTCGTGGTTCAGGCTCGGGTTCCCATCCGGATACGTCGCCGACGTGCTGCAGATCGGCGAGACGCTCGCGGAGCTCGGCCTCGCGACGGACCCGCGTCTCGAGGGTCTCGTCGACCTGCTGCTGGGCAAGCAGCTCCCCGGTGGAGCCTGGCGGAACGAGTACGCGTACCACGGCAAGACCTGGGTCGACGTCGATCCCCGAGGAGGGCCGAGCAAGTGGGTGACCCTGCGAGCTGCGACGTTCCTGAAGGCGGCCCTCGGGTAGACGGGCACCCCCTCGGTACACTGCGACCCATGGCTGACCTCCCCGAAGAGCTCCAGAACCGACCCCAGCGCAAGCCCGGACAGGAGCCCACCGCGACGCTCACGCTCGATGCCTACCGCCGCATCAAGGCCGAGCTCGAGGAGCTCACGACCACCGGGCGTGAGCAGATCACCGAGAAGATCAAGATCGCGCGCGAGCACGGCGACCTCAAGGAGAACGCCGAGTACCATGCCGCGAAGGACGAGCAGGGGCTGATGGAGTCCAAGATCCGCAAGCTCCAGCAGATGCTCCGCGATCCCGAGATCGTCGAGGCGCCCGCCCATGCCGACGAGGTCGGACCCGGGATGCTCGTCACGATCCGGCCCCTCGACGAGAACGACCCCGAGGACGAGACCTACCTGCTGGCCGAACACGCCGAGGAGAAGGCGCCCGGCGCCCGCACGGTGACGACGACCTCGCCGCTCGGGACGGCGCTGCTCGGCGCGGCCGTGGGGCACGAGGTGGTCTACGAGGCTCCCGGCGGGAGCTTCCGGTACGAGGTGGTCTCGTTCGAGCCGCACACCGGATAGGACCGTGATGCACCCGTGACGGGCTCTTCCGGTCACGCCGATCGCGAGGCTCCGCGCGTGCGGGACCTGCCGGCGCCACGCAAGAACGAGAGCGCCGCCGGCGGAGCGATGCAACGGATCTTCGCGTGGCCGTACCGGGCGATCCTCGCGTTCCTGATCTGGACGGGCGTCTGGCCGTGGCAGCTCACGCTTCTCTCGCTCGTCCTGAACGTGCTGTGCGGCTGGCAGATCATCGAGGGGAACTGGCTCGTAGCCGGCTTCCTGCTGCTGGGGGCCGGTCTCGCCGACGTCTTCGACGGCTCCGTGGCCCGTCACCGCGGGATCGCCGGACGCTCGGGGGCGTTCCTCGATTCCGTGCTCGACCGGGTATCGGACATGATCCTGTTCTCGTCCCTGTTCTGGGTGCTGGCCGCGCGCGGCGAGACGCTCCAGGCCGTGCTCGCCCTGGTCGGGCTCGTGCTCAGCCTCTCGGTGAGCCACATCCGCGCGGAGGCCGAGGCCGTGGGCCTGCAGCTCACGGAGGGCTTCTTCCAGCGGCTCGAGCGGTTCCTCGCGTTGATGGTCGGCCTGCTGATCCCGGGCATGATGCCGATCGTGCTCGTGGCGTTGGCGGTGCTCGGCGGCGTCACGGTGCTCCAACGGAGCTTCGCCGCGCTCACGCGGGCGTGAGGACGGTTAGGCTCCCCGTCGGATCACGGGAAGGAGTGGGCGGTATGGAGTACACGCGGGTCGGTGCGACGGCGGAGATCCCCGAGGGCGAGATGCGGGCGTTCGACACGACGGCGGGCCGGGTGGCCGTCGCGCACGTCGAACAGCGGCTCTACGCGTTCGGCGACGAGTGCACCCACATGGGGTGCTCCCTGTCCGAGACCGGCACGTTCGACGATCGGGCGGTGACGGTCGAATGCGCGTGCCACGGGAGCGTCTTCGACGTGGAGACGGGCGAACCCGTTGAAGGTCCGGCCGAGGACCCCGTACCCGTCTTCCGCACGCGCGAGATCGAGGGCTGGGTCGAGGTCGCCGACGAGCCCGGCACCGAGTAACCCTCCAGGGACCCCACCGACGTGCCGATGCCCTGAGGGCATGGGCGCGCGCATCGCTTCTCCGGTCAGACGCTCGCTCGCGGCGGTCGCCGTGGGCGCGATCGCGATGTCCAGCTGCGGTGGTGGAGGTCAGGTGGGCGGCACGGCCGCGTCGCCGCTCCCGGTCAGGATCACCGCGATCCGTGAGGGCGCCGTCGCGTTCGCGCGCGATTTCGGTGGAGGCCCGCGCGTCTACCTCTTGAACCGCGACGCCTCGGGGGGGACCCCGCTCTTCGCGCCCGGCCGGGCCCAGGGGAGTCCGGCCTGGGCCCCCGGAGGCAAGATCATGGCGTTCGACATCGGGTGCGGCTCGAGCCGAGCCGCGGTCTACGTCGTCGATCCGTACGGTCGGAGGCGGGTCGACCGCGCGATCCCCAAGGACGTCGACGGGTGCGCGCCCACGTGGTCGCCCGATGGCCGGATGATCGCCTTCGAGGGGATCCATAAGGGCCAGCAGGACATCTGGGTGTCGCGGGACGATGGGAGCGCCGCGCACCGGCTGACCGACGACGCGGCGATCGACGCGCACCCGTCCTGGTCACCCGATGGGCGCCGCGTCGTGTTCGCCTCCGACCGCGGCGGCAACAGCGACCTCTACGTGATGGACGCCGACGGCACCCACGGGCAGGTCCTGTACGCGGGTCCGTTCGCCGACGTCGATCCGGTGTGGTCGCCCGATGGCCGCTGGATCGCGTTCTCGAGCGCCTCGAAGGACGGATGCGAGATCGCGGACGAGGATTGCTCCTTCCACCTCTGGATCGTGAAGGCCGACGGGTCCGGAGCCCGCCAGATCACGACCGGCACCGGGGACGACGTCGACCCCACGTGGTCGCTGGACGGCGCGCGCGTCGCCTTCGCGAGCGATCGCGACGGCGACTTCGACATCTACGTCGTCGGCGTCGAGGACGGCGAGGTCGAGCAGGTCACGAACGATGACGGCGCCGACCGGACGCCGTCGTGGGGCGAGCGCCCGACGGACGCGTGAATCGCCTCGGCGCCTAGCCACACGGAAGCCTCGGCGGTAGGCTCGCGCCCTTCGCCGTCTCCAGGAGGTTGTGGCCGATGACCGACGCCCGAACCCGTTTCGACCTGCAGCCCGACGAGATGCCCACGGCCTGGTTCAACCTGATCCCGGACATGGTTCAGGCGGGCATGGCGCCCCTTCCCCCGCTCAGCCCACAGACCAAGGAGCCGATCGGACCGGCGGACCTCGCGCCGCTGTTCCCGGAAGCGCTGATCATGCAAGAGGTCTCGACGGAGCCGTGGATCGACATCCCCGGACCGGTGCTCGACGTGTACCGGCTGTGGCGTCCCTCGCCGCTGTACCGCGCGACGCGGCTCGAACGCGCGCTCCAGACGCCCGCGCGGATCTACTTCAAGTACGAAGGGGTGTCGCCGGCGGGCTCGCACAAGCCGAACACCGCGGTGCCGCAGGCCTACTTCAACAAGGAAGCCGGGATCCGACGGATCGCGACCGAGACCGGCGCCGGACAGTGGGGCTCCGCGATGGCGATGGCCTGCAACGTATTCGGGCTCGAGTGCGACGTCTACATGGTGCGGGCGTCGTTCGACCAGAAGCCCTATCGGCGGATCTTCATGGAGACCTTCGGGGCGAGCGTCGTGGCCTCACCGAGCGACAAGACGAACAGCGGACGCTCGATCCTCGCCGAGCACCCGGACTCCACCGGCTCGCTCGGGATCGCGATCAGCGAGGCGGTCGAGGACGCCGCGACCCACGAGGACACGAACTACGCGCTCGGCAGCGTGCTCGGCCACGTGCTGCTGCATCAGTCGATCATCGGGCTCGAGGCTCAGAAGCAGATGGCGCTCGCGGGCGAGGAGCCTGA
Organism: uncultured Actinomycetes bacterium; assembly: GCA_963816275.1. GTDB lineage: Bacteria > Actinomycetota > UBA4738 > UBA4738 > HRBIN12 > JAOUEA01. Next base: position 236,440 of record CAWFJU010000005.1, on the reverse strand, counting down.
CGTGATCGTGGGCTGCGTGGGCGGCGGTTCGAACTTCGCGGGCATCGCGTACCCCTTCATGGCGGAGAAGCTGCGTGGGACGTCCACGGCACGGTTCCTCGCCACCGAGCCGGCGGCCTGCCCGACGCTCACGAAGGGACGGTTCGCCTACGACTACGGCGACACGGCCCAGATCGCGCCGATCGTTCCGATGTACACACTGGGGCACGACTTCGTACCGGCACCCGTGCACGCGGGGGGTCTGCGGTACCACGGCGACGCGCCGTCGCTCTCGATGCTCGTGCGCGAGGGACACATGGAGGCGAGGGCGTACACGCAGAACCAGATCTTCGAGGCGGCGAAGCTCTTCGCGACGACTCAGGGGATCCTGCCCGCGCCCGAGCCGAGCCACGCGATCAAGGGAGCGATCGACGAGGCGGTCGCGGCGCGCGAGGCCGGCGAGGAGCGGGTGATCCTGTTCAACCTCTGCGGCCACGGGCACTTCGACATGCAGGCGTACGACGATTTCAACCACGGACGCCTGCCCGACTTCGAGTTCGACCCGGCCGACGAGGATGCCGCGCTCGCGAAGCTCCCCGAGGTGTCGATCCAGATCTGACCGCCACGGGACCCGCGCTCGGCGGCCTCGTCAGCCGTTGAGCGCGCGCGGCGTGAGGTGGAACTCGCCCACGGCGGCCTGTGCCACGGCCTGGGCGATCAGCTCGTAGCCGCGCGGGTTGAAGTGCAGGCCGTCGGCCGCGCGGATCAGCTCGGGCTGACCGTCGTGCCAGTAGAACGGCGTGTACGCGCCATCGGCGGTCGCGAAGCGGTCCCACGTGTCCACGTACACCGCGTTGGGCGTCCTGCCGATCACCTGCTCGAAGATCTCGTTCTGGCGGCGCATCACCGGCCAGCGGTCCTTCGTGTCGACGATGGGCAGGCCGACCCAGACCACGTGCGACCCTCCGTCGACCGCGATCCGGGTGAGCCGGTCGACCCGGTCTCCGTAGCCCTGTGGCCACTCGTAGGTCCCGATTGGGGTCTCGAGCCGCCCGCTCGGCGTCATGAGCCCCTGGTTGTCGTTGTCGCCGATCATCACGACCACGAGGTCGGGCCGGAAGTCGTGCTCGATCAGCTCCATCGTCGAGAGCCAGTCGAAGTAGTCCAGCCGAGCCAGTCCCGTCGAGATACGTCCCTGCTTCGACACGCGGCTGAGGGACGGGCGGAACTCCCGCTCGAGATAGACGCCCAGCCCCGCGGCCAGCGAGTCGCCCACCACCACGACCCGCAGCTCGTTGTCGGGGGTGGGCCGGCGCATCTTCGACGTTCTGGTCACGGGGCCTTCGGGGGCGGGCGAGACCGAGACGTCGGGGCCGAGCGTGGGCAGGTCGTCGGGACCCTCGCCTCCCGGAGCCGCCTCCGGGTCGCGCCCGAGCGCGCGCGCCGCCGCGTCCGTGATCTTCGTCAGCTGCAGCGCGTCGCTGATGCTCGCGAGGGGTCGCAGCACCCAGAGCGAGACCGTGCGCCGGGTGCCGAGCGGCTGGGCCTCGGAGGCACGCTCCAGCGCCGGCGCGTAGAGCACGGTCCAGGTCAGGAGGCACACGAGCATCACGACGAGGACCCGACCGGCGGGCAGCGTGTGCCGCCGAGGTCCTCGTCGTCCGTCGTGGGGCATCTCGGGCATCATCGGGGGGCCTCGCACGCCATCAGAACTGGAAGTAGATGAACGGCGCCACGCCCTGGGGCCCGAGCGTGGCGATCACGAACAGGGCCGTCGCGAACCCCACCCCCATGACCCAGGGACGGAGGGCCGAGAGCCGGTCCTGCAGGAGCTCGGCCGATCGGTGCGGCGCGAACTGCAGCGCCAGCATCGACGCGATCACGGCGAGCACCATCGGGCTCACGAGCCCGGTGCCGGCGGTGCCCCATCCGGTGATCATCTGCTTGAGCAGGGCCAGCGCGGTCGAGACCGTGTCCGCGCGGAAGAACACCCAGCCGATGCACACGAGGTTGAAGGTGATCACCCGCTGGAGCCAGATCCGGGCGGGCGTCTCGACCCTCTTGGTCCCTGCGGCGTTCGCCCGGCCCCGCCGCCAGGCGCCGAGGCATTGCCCGATCCCGTGGTACGTGCCCCAGATGATCATCGGCCAGGCGGCGCCGTGCCACAGCCCGCCGAGCACCATCGTGATCATGATGTTCACGTAGGTGCGGACCTCGCCCTTCTTCGATCCGCCGAGCGGGATGTAGAGGTAGTCGCGGAGCCACCGGGACAGGGTGATGTGCCAGCGTCGCCAGAAGTCCTGCAACGACCGGGCGCTGTACGGGCGGTCGAAGTTCACGGGGAACTGGAACCCGAGGAGCTTCGCGACGCCGATCGCGATGTCGGTGTACCCGCTGAAGTCGCTGTAGATCACGATCGCGTAGGCCCAGACCCCGACGATCGCCTCGATCGCGCTCACCCTCGACGGGTCGGCGAAGACGGGGTCGACGATCGTGGTCGCGAGGAAGCTCGACACGACCACCTTCTTGAAGAGGCCACCGAAGATCAGGTACCCGGCGCCCGCCACGTCGATGTGCCGCGGATCACGCCGGACGTCGAGCTGGGGGATCAGTTCGTCGGGCCGCACGATCGGGCCCGCGACCAGGTGCGGGAAGAACGAGAGGTACAGGAACGTGTCGATCCAGCTCGCCACCTCGAACTGGCGACGGTAGATGTCGACGACGTAGCTCACGGCCATGAACGAGAAGAACGAGAGTCCGACGGGCAGGATCAGGTTCACGAGGGGCAGGCCGGCGTGGATCCCCGCCGACTCGATCGCGCGCGTGAGGTTCAGCGAGAAGAAGCCGTAGTACTTGAAATAGGCGAGCGGCGCGAGCGTGGCGGCCACCCCCATCCCCATGGCCCATCGGCGCCTGCGTTCGACCTGCTGGCGCGCCACGACGATCGCGGCGACCTGCGCGATCGCGGAGACCCCCGCGAGGAGCCACACGAAGTGGACGTCCCACCAGGCATAGAAGACGTAGCTCGCAGCGATCATGAAGAGCTTCCACGGCACGGGCCGGGGGTTCAGGAGCCAGTGGCCCAGGAAGACCAGGCAGAAGAAGATCGCGAAATCGACGGTGGGGAAGAGCATCGCCGCGTAACTCTAAGGCAACCCCTCGGACACCGCCCTCCCGGGGTCAGCGACCCTGGAGCCGCCCCTCCAGGAAGCGCCGCTCGGCTGGGTTCGTGGCGAGCTCGAGCGCGCGGCGGTAGGCGACGTCGGCGTCCTCGTCCCGTCCGAGCCGTCGCAGGAGGTCGGCACGCGTCGCGTGGAACAGGTGGTAGCCGTCGAGCTCGCCGGCCAGCTCGTCGACCAGCGGGAGGGCCGCCCTCGGGCCGTCGGCCATCGCGATCGCGACGGCCCGGTTCAGCGCCACGACCGGCGACGGGTTCCGCGCTGCGAGCGCCGTGTAGAGGCTGGCGATCTCGGGCCAGTCGGTGTCGTCGGGGCGTGGCGCCCGGGCGTGGATCGCCGCGATCGCGGCCTGGAGCTGATACGCCCCCGCCGACCGCAGCTCCACGGCTCGATCGAGCACCTCGAGGCCGTCGTCGATCATGTCGTGGTCCCACCGGGAGCGGTCCTGATCGTCCATGAGCACCAGGTCACCGGCCGGATCGACCCGCGCCGCTCGGCGAGAGTGCTGCAGGAGCATCAGGCTGAGCAGACCGAGCACCTCGGGCTGGCCCGGGAGCAGCCGGTCGACCACGCGGGTCAGCCAGATCGCCTCCTCGCAGAGGTCGGCACGGATCAACTCGCCGCTTGTGGCGCTGTAGCCCTCGTTGAAGATCAGGTAGAGGACGGCCAGCACGCCGGTCAGCCGTTCCTCGAGGAGCTCCCTGGGAGGGACGCGATACGGGATGCCGGCCCGCTTGATCTTGCGCTTGGCCCGCACGAGCCGCTGGGCGATCGTGGGCTCGGGGGTGAGGAACGCCCGGGCGATCTCCCGCGTGGAGAGGCCGCCCACCGTGCGCAGGGTGAGCGCCACACGCGCGTCGGCGGCGAGCGCCGGATGGCAGCACGTGAAGATCAGGCGGAGCCGTTCGTCGGGGATCTCGTGCATCTCGTCGTTGACCATCGCTCCGAGCTCCTGCAGTCGGGCGGCGTCGTCCGCCTTCGTGGCGCCGACCCGCTCGCGGCGCAGCCGGTCGATCGCCCGGTTGCGCGCCGTGGTCGTGATCCACGCCCCGGGGTTGTCGGGGACGCCGTCCCGGGGCCAGCGTTCGATCGCCACGGTGAAGGCCTCCTGCACGGCCTCCTCAGCGAGGTCGAAGTCGCCCACCGCGCGTATCAGGGCCGCGATCGCGCGCCCCGACTCCCGCCGGAAGACGCGGTCGACGACCTCGGCGGTGGTCGGCGTGCCTACGGCCCCCCCTCGAAGGCGCCGAGGTCGACCACGGGCCGAACCTCGATCGAGCCGTGGCGGCTGCCCGGGCATGCACGCGCTGCCTCCAGCGCCTCGTCGAGGTGCTCGCACTCCACCAGGTAGAAGCCGCCCAGCTGCTCCTTGGTCTCGGCGAACGGGCCGTCGATCGTCATGACCTCGCCGTCGCGCACCCGGAGCGTCGTGGCCTGGTCGGTCGGGTAGAGGGCTTCGGCCCCACGCTTGATCCCGCGATCGGCGAGCCATCGCTCGTAGTCCTGATACAGATCGAACATCGCCTTCATGCCGTCGGGCGTCGTGTCGAGGGAGGCCTCGTCACCGTAGATCAGGATCGCGTACAGCATGGCCGCCCCCTCAGGGACCCTCGGCGATCGCGCGCACCTCGATCGAGCCGTGCGCGATGCTGGGGATCCTGGCCGCGTAGCCGAGCGCCGTCTCCAGGTCGCACTCGACCAGGAAGTAGCCGCCGAGCTGCTCGCGGGTCTCGGCGTACGGCCCGTCGGTGACGCTGACCTCGCCATCGGAGATGCGGACGATCTTGGCGGTCGCCGATCCGGTGAGCTCATCGCCGGCGCGCAGGTGTCCTCGCTCCTCCATCTCGGTGGAGAGCTTCCCGTACTCGGCGTACATCGCCTCCCGCCCCTCCTGGGAGGCGGTTTCCCACGCGGCCTCGTCAGAGTGGATCAAGATCAGGTATCGCATCCGTTCCCTCCTCGCCTCGGCGCATCCGCGGCCCTCCATCGATACGACGAACGGCGCCCTCGCCCTTTCGACATCCTGCCCGAAGTCGGCGTCGAGCACAGGAAGGGGTGCCGAGGATCCGGGGACCCCTCTGCCGGCCTCAGGTAGCCTCTGTCCATCGACCCCAACGCACCCACATCGGAGGTTCAGGTGACCCGCGAGAGCGACTGGCACGTGTTCGAGAAGGCCTGCGAGATCACGGCATCCGCCGTGCGCGGGACGATGAGCGGTCTCGAGGGTCAGGAGGCGGCGTTCGTCGGCGACGTGTTCCGCGCGGCCTACGCGGCGCTCAAGCAGGCGGCCGACGAGATGCCGAGCCAGTCCTCGAAGGCCGGGTTCTAGACGCGGCGCATGACGTCGCGCATCGAGACGATGCCGACGACCTGGCCCGCCTCGATCACCGGCAGATGCCGAAAGCCGAACGCGAACATCGACTCGAGGGCCTCGTTCGCGGGCGCGTCGACGCCGATCGTGGTGGGGTCGGCCGTCATGAACTCGCGCACCTGATGCTGCTCGCCGTCGAACTCCCCGGCGACCGCCCGCAACGTGTCGCGCTCGGTGAAGATGCCCACGAGTCGGTCGCCCTCCATCACGAGCGCCGAGCCGACGCCCCGCGTGCTCATCACGGTCGCGGCCTCCGCGATCGTGGTGGACGGCCCGACCGTGATCAGATCGGTGCTCATGACGTCGCGGATCGACACGCTCATGGTCCCTCCTCGCCCCGACCCTAGCCCCACGCAGGACGCGCGGGAAGCCCTGCTCGCATGGGACCGCGTCCATCGGGTCGACTACCCGTGGCGCCGCACCGAGGCCGATCCGTACGCCACGCTCGTGTCGGAGGTCATGCTGCAACAGACGCAGGCGTCGCGGATCGGGCCCATCTTCGAGGCGTTCCTCGAGCGGTTCCCCACGGTCGAGGCGCTCGCCGCCGCGCGGCGCGCCGACGTGCTCACGGCCTGGGCGGGCCTCGGGTATCACCGGCGCGCCGTGGCGTTGCACGAGGCCGCGCGCGAGGTCGTGCGGGACCACGGCGGCGTGGTGCCGGGCGACCCAGCTGCGCTGCGCGCCCTCCCCGGCGTCGGTCCGTACACGGCCGCCGCCGTCGCATCGATCGCGTTCGGCGTACCGGTGGCGACCGTCGACACCAACGTCCGCAAGGTGATCGCGCGCCTCGCCTTCGGCGCCGAGCGCGATGAGATCACGACCGGCCAGGCGGATCAGGCGGCAACCGCGTGGCTCGATCGGACTCGACCGGGGGAGTGGAACCAGGCCGTGATGAACCTCGGGCGTGAGGTGTGCCGGACGCGGCCACGGTGCGATCTGTGCCCGTTGGCGGCCCCCTGCCGGTTCCGCTCGTCGGGCCGCGAGGGGCGACCGTCCGTCAAGCGACAGCCGGCGTTCGACGGGTCGGTGCGCCAGGTGCGTGGCGAGGTGGTCGCCGCCCTGCGGGAACGAGGTCCGTCCACGCTGGGCTCGATCGCCGCGTCGTTCGAGCGACCGGTCGCCCGCGTGGCCGACGCCGTCGTCGGTCTGCATCGCGACGGAGTGGTCGAGGCCAGTGCGGCCGCGCTCGCAGGCCGGCCGCACGGGCGCGTCAGGTTCCCCGAGGGCTAGCGCCACCGGGGTTGACGAGCCCGCGGCTCCGCCGTACCGTGGAGCGAGAATGAGACCGATTCTCACTCTCATACCTGCGATCGCCGTGTTCGTCACGCTCCTGACGGCATGCGATGAGCCTCGTACGGGCGCGGGGAACGCCAGGGCGTCCGTCGTGGCGAGCTTCTATCCGCTCGCCGAGGCGGCCCAGCGGATCGGGGGCGACTGCGTCTCCGTCACGAACCTGACCCCGCCCGGCGTCGAGCCGCATGATCTGGAGCTCTCGCCCGACGACGTGGAGGCGCTCGCGAGCGCCGACGCGGTCCTCCTGATGGGGGGTGGATTCCAGCCGGCCGTCGAGGAAGGCGCGGACATGTCCGACGGCACGGTGATCGACGTGCTCGCGGTCGTGGACGAGACCCTGGGGGCGCCGCCGTCCGCGTCCACCGACGGCCCCGGCCAGGATCCGCATCTCTGGCTCGACCCCGGGCGATGGGCGGACGTGGTGCGCATGATCGGCCACGAGTTCGCCGCGACGCTGCCCGCGAGCTGCCACGCCGACGCCAACGCCGATTCGTACGCCCGCCAGCTCGAGGGGCTCGATCGGGCGTTCTCCGAGGGTCTCGCGAACTGCGAGCGAACGACGATCGTGACGAGCCACGCGGCGTTCGGCTACCTCGCCGACGCGTACGGGCTCACGCAGGAGGCGATCGCCGGACTCCTCCCCGAGTCCGAGCCGAGCGCGCTCCGCCTCGCGGAGCTCCGAGATCTCGTGGCGCGCGAGGGCGTGACCACGATCTTCACCGAAGATCTCGTGGCCCCCGAGGTGGCCGAAACGCTCGCCTCGGAGGCCGGCGTGAAGGTCGCGACGCTGCACACGCTGGAGGGGCTGACGGACGACCAACTCGCCGCGGGCGCGAACTACCGCTCGATGATGCGCGAGAACCTGACCACGCTCGAGGAGGCGCTCGACTGTGGCTGAGCCGGCACGCGTATCCGGTGCCCCCGCCGACGCCCCGCTCCTGGAGGCCGAGGGTGTGACGTTCGCCTACGGGCGGACGCCGGTGCTCGAGGGCGTCGATCTGTCGATCCGCGCCGGAGAGTTCGTGGCCCTCGTCGGTCCGAACGGCTCGGGGAAGTCCACGCTGCTTCGGGTCCTGCTGGGCTCGCTGCCGGCCGCCGCCGGCCGGGTACGGCTCTTCGGCGAGCCGCCGGATCACGTCCGTGATCGCTGGCGCCTCGGCTACGTGCCGCAGCGTCCGGTGCTGGCTTCCGAGGTTCCGGCCACCGCGGGCGAGATCGTGGCGACGGGGCGGATCGCGCGCCGGGGCTGGTGGCGGCCGCTCGCCCCGCCCGATCGGGACGCCGTCGCGCACGCGCTGAGTTCCGTCGGCCTCGACGGGATGGCCGATCGTCCGATCAACCAGCTCTCGGGCGGGCAGCAGCAGCGCGCCTTCATCGCGCGTGCCTTCGCGAGCGACCCCGACCTGCTCGTGCTCGACGAGCCGATCGCCGGCGTCGACGCCGAGTCCCAGCGGCGGTTCCGCGACGCGCTCGTGCACCTCATGGAGGAACACGGCGCGGCGGTGCTCCTCGTCTCGCACGAACTCTCTGCGGTCGCGCCCGACCTCGACCGGGTGGTGGTGCTGAAGCGCCGTGTGCTGTTCGATGGACCGCCGGCGCGCTTGACCGAAGAAGGCGTGAGCCTCGGGGTGCACCGGGACGACCTGCCGCTGTGGCTGGAGGGACTCCGATGACGGCCGTCACGCTCCCGTATCCGTTCGACTTCCTGTTCATGCAGCGCGCCCTGATCGCGAGCGTCGCCGTGGGGGTGTTCGCCCCGATGATCGGGACCTTCCTCGTGCAGAAGCGGATGTCGCTGATGGGGGACGGGATCGGCCACATCGCGTTCGCGGGGGTGGGCGCGGGGTTCGTCGGCGCGCAGGCAGGCGCCGGGGCCGGACTCCTCGCGGGGGTGTCGCCGGTGTGGACCGCGCTGGTCTTCGCGGTGGGCGGCGCCCTCGGCATCGAGTGGCTCCGTGCGAAGCGGAAGGCCTCGGGCGACCTCGCGCTCGCGTTGTTCTTCTACTCGGGGATCGCCGCGGGCGTGGTGCTCGTGAGCGCCGGCGGAGGGCTCAACGCGAGCGTGCTCACCTATCTCTTCGGGCAACCACTCCTCGTGAGTCGCAACGATCTCATCGCGATCGTGGGCCTGGGTGTGGGGATCATCGCCGTGATGCTCGCGTTCCGCCGGCTGCTGTTCTCCGTCGTGACCGACGAGGAGTGGTCGCGCGTCGCGGGACTGCCGGTCGGGCTCGCGAACACGATGCTCGCGGTGGTCACCGCCTGCGCCGTCGTCGCCGCGATGCAGGTCGTCGGGATCCTGTTGATCGCCGCGATGATGGTGCTGCCGGTCGCGAGCGGGCAGCTGATCGCGCGATCGTTCGGCGGCACGATGCGCTGGGCGGTCGCGATCAGTGTGGCCTCGGTGGTCGCCGGGCTGGCGGTCTCGCGGATCTGGGGCCTCGCGCCAGGTGGGACGATCGTGCTGATCACCGCCGGGGTGTTCGCGTTGGTGGCGGTCGTGAAGCGGGGCGTCGCCCCGAGGCTGCCGCTGCCCATCGAGGAGCCCGTGGAGCAGGAGGCATGATGACGCGCGAGGACGACCTCCACGCGACGGTGGCCGGACGGGTCCTAGCCGCGGGACAGCGGTACACGAGCGCACGGGCAGCGCTCGTCGACGCGCTCGCCGGGGCGGGGAAGCCGCTGACGATCGCCGACGTGCTGGCGGCGTGCCCGGGTGTCCCGCAGAGCTCCGGCTACCGCAACCTCGCGGCGCTGGAGCAGGCGGGGGTCGTGCGCCGCGTGATCACCGACGAGGGCTTCGCCCGATACGAGCTGACGGAGGATCTCACCGAGCATCACCATCACCTCGTGTGCTCGTCGTGCGGCCGCGTCGAGGACCTCACCATCCCGGGCAGTCTCGAGTCCTCGATGGACCGAACGCTCGACCGGCTCGCGCGACGGACCGGGTTCGCGCACGTCAGCCACCGGCTCGACCTGATCGGGACCTGCCGGGACTGCGCGTAGCGGCGGGACCGGGGCCGTCCGGTAGTCGTTACGGCGTCAGGTAGGGGTTGTCGGGGACCGGGATCTGCTGCGGGGCTCCGTTCGCTGCGATCAGCACGTCGTTGCCCAGCGGGTACATCCGCCCGGTCACGCTGACCCACTCGTCGCCGGAGACGGATCCGGGCGGCGCGCCGACCACGCGGACCTGTGCGATCGTCGCGTCGGCCACGCAGCACGTGATGATGAAGCGCGTCAGCCGGAACTCGTCGGGGCCGTCGCCGGCCTCGATCGTCACGAAGCCCTCGAGCGAGACGACCTCTCCGGCGCGCGCCCGGAGCGCTGCCTGGCCCTCCTTCGTCGTCTGCGAGGCGGCGATGTCGACGAAGTCGATCGGACCCGAGACGATCCGAGCGCTCGCGCCGAGCGCCGAGCCGGAGAAGCTCGATCGCTTCCCGGCCGCGTAGGCGCCGAGCGTCACCGGTGGCAGCGCCAGCAGGATCACGACGGGGAGGACGACGATCCCCGAGCGTCCAGGTCTCGCGGTCGCCGAGCGGCTCCGGTTCCGTCACGCGCGCCGACGCGAGCCGGCCGACCGCCGCGACGGTGGCGATGATCGCGCCCATCGGCACGAGCCAGGCCGTGCGGGTGGAGAGGTAGAGCATCGTGCGGTCCGTCGCGAGCAGGAACCAGAACAGCGCCGCCCAGGCCCCGATCGCCAGGCCGGTTGCCACCCGCGCATGGCTCCAGCGCTTCATCCGAACACCACCTGCACCCACATCGTCGCGACGAGGGTCGTCGCCGCGACCGCGATGATCACGACCCGCAGGAACCCTCGCTGGTAGGTGCCCACGTAGAGCGCGCTGAGCTTCATGTCGATCATCGGGCCCGATACGAGGAACGCGAGCTGCGCGGCGGGGCCGAACGAGACGAACGACGCCGCCACGAACGCGTCGGACTCGCTGCAGAGCGACATCAGGAACGCCAGGACCATCATCGCGACAGGCTGATCACCGGCAGGCCCGCGACGCGGTCGACGACGGAGTTCGGCACGAACGTCTGGACGGCTGCCGCGATCGCCGCGCCGCACGATCAGGAACCGCGCCATGAAGATCACGTCCCCGGCGAGGTGCCCGAAGAACCGCGCCCACCGCGCCTCGTCCTCGTGCACGGCGTGCGCCTCCGTGCGGGCGTCACGCGTACGGAGCAGGTCGCCCGCTCGGACGCGTCCGACCACCCAGCCGACGGTCATCGCCACGATGAACCCGAGGATGAACCGGCCGATCACCATGACCCAGAGGTCGCTCCGACCGCGGTAGGCCACGAAGGTCGACGCGATCACCACCGGGTTCACGATCGGCGCCGCGAGCATGAACGTGATGGCCGCCGACGGGGCGAGGCCCTTCGCGGCGAGCCGCCGCGCGACGGGCACCGAGCCGCATTCACAGACGGGGAACGCGATACCGGCCGCCGCGGCCGCCGGCAGCTGCAGCGTGCGCGGGAGCCGGCCGAGCCTCGCGAAGGCCGAGGTGGGGACGAGGACCTCGATCGCGGCCGAGACCGTGGCGCCGAGCATGATGAACGGCATCGCCTCGACGAGCAGCGAACCGAACACGACGAGCAGGTTGCGGAGCCACCCGATCCGGATCGGGTCCGCGAATCGCGCGAGGAGCGCGGCGACCACGAGCGCCCCGATCACGTAAGCGGGGGCATGCGAGCGACGAGCCGCGGGGGCCCGGGGCGGAGGTGCGGCGATCCGCCTCGACGGCCATCAGCAGTACCTCGCGAACGCGACCGAGAACGCTGGATAGGCGTCGAGCACGAGTGGCTGCTCGTCGGTGCCGAGCAGCCCTCGGAGGGCGGTCGCGACCTGGTCGGAGCTGATCGCTTCGCGCGGTGACCACCGCGGGATCGAGGAACACGCCGTCGCTCCCCGTCGCCGAGACCACCGGCGCACCCACGGCGGCATCGACGTCGACGGGCGATCGAGGCCCCTGGAAGTGCGTGCGGTGGCCGCTCGCTCGCTGCCGGTGGCCGTCACGACCACGATGGCGTCTGGGACGATCGACGTGACCGCGTCGACGATCGCCTCCGTACGGGGGTCCATCATCGTCGAGCGGGCCGCGCAGCACGACGCCCAGCATGTCGGGAACGCCGTCCGCCCCGAAGCCGTCGGCGAGCATCCGGTCGAGGGCGGGGACGCGGATCGCCGTGCACGATCCTCACATCGTCGTCGTCAGAGCCGACGTACCAGCCGTCGCCGACCAGGCCGCGATCAACGATATCGGGCGCGACGAGGCCGATGCGGGAGGCCTGGCCGTTCGCCTGGTCGAGATCGTCGGCGAGGGTCGTGATCACGGAGGGCGGCGCGTCCGTGGTCCACGCCCGGGCCACGCGAACGTGGCCGCGCAGCAGCGTGCCGGTGATCCCGTGTTGCGCCGGGAGTCCGCCCGTGCCGATCGTCGTCAGGACAGCGGCGGGGTCGAGCGGCAACGAGCCCGGCGCCGCCACCCGGCGGCTCCTGTGGTTGGCTGCCCCCGAACCGTGCGGCGAGCCAGGGCCACGCGTCCGGGCGAGCCGTCAGCTCCGGCATGCCGACGGACTTCCACACGATCGTCGACGACCAAGGGCGGCGGGCGCCCTCCCGCACGACGCCGGGGATCGCGACCCCGGTCCGCACCTCGGGGTGGGCGCGCCGAAGCCGAGCAGCGGCGAGCGTGGGCGCGATCCGGTCGAGCCCGAGCCGTGACGGGAGCTCGCCCGCGCGAACGCCTGGTCCCAGGAACAGGAGCGGCACCGTCGCCCGCCGGACGTCCGCGGTCCACGGCCAGGCCGTCCCGGAGGCGCCCATCACGGTGTCGTGGCGCCGCTCGCCGCCAGGACGTCGGGCGAACGGCCGGCCCGGAACCCGGCGGCGATCTCGGCTCGGAGCCAGTCGGGGAGCGGGCAGAACGGCACCGTCGCCGTCGGCCGCCGCGCCTGCACGCAGCTCTGCCGACGCAGAAGGCGCGGAGCGCCAGGGCGGGCGCGCCGACCAGCCGCGAGGACCAACAGGAGGACGGCCAGGCGACGGCCGGTAGACACCCGTCCACGCTACCGCCTGGGTTGTCGATGCGCCCGATTGTCGTGTTCCCTATGGCGACCATGATCTCCCGCCGTCGGTTCATCGCGCCCACGCTCGCCCTCCTGCTGCTCGGCCACCGCCTTCTTGAACCGACCCTCGGCGCCCGCCCGCGCGGCATCGTCCGACCAGGATCTGGTGCAGCTCGCGTGCTCGCTGCCGCACGAGTGCCTCCTGCGGACCTGGCGCGGCTGGCGCCCAGACCGCGGCGCCGAGCTGAGCTTCATCCCGAAGGAGCCGAACTTCGTCGGCTCCGGCCTCCCGCACGTCGGGCCGTGGGACTACGTCCAGGACGTGCCGATGCTCTGGTACGGCCCCGGCTTCATCCAGGCGCAGGGCGAGGTCGACCGCCCGGTCACGCTCGCCGGCATCGCGCCGACGCAGGGCCGACATCTTCGACTTCACCCGTTCAAGCTCGATCGACGGTCAGCCGATGTACCGAGGCGATCGTCGCCGACGCGTCCCGACGCAGCCCCGCCGAAGCTCGTGGTCACGATGGTGTGGGACGCGGGCGGGATCAACACGCTCGAGCCGCATCCGACGGCGTGGCCCTACCTGAAGTCGCTGATCCCGAAGGGCACGTTCTTCACCGACGCCACGGTGGGGTCGTCGCCGACGTCCACGGCGCAGGACCACGCCACGATCGGGACCGGCGCGTTCCCGAACCACCACGGTCTCGTGGGGCACCACTTCGAGTCGGCGGCAAGATGACGTCGCCGTGGAACAACGGCCCGTCGTTCTTCATCCTGCCGACGTTCGCCGACCTGTACGACCGCGCGATGGGGAACGAGCCGGTCGTGGGCATCGTGGGCACGGTCGACATCCACTTCGGGATGCTTGGCCACGGGTCGTTCTTCGGCGGCGGGGACCGGACATCGCGCTCACGCGGTCGGTCACCGGCGGCGACACCCTGCGGACGAGGGCTTCGAGTGGAACCTCCCGCGCGCGATGCGGCCCTACTACGAGCTCGCCGACTACGCGAACGACGTCCCCGGGTTCGCCCAGGACGTCGCGAAGCTCGACCGGCCGGACGGCAAGCTCGACGGCAAGTGGCGCGACAACGACATCGAGCAGCTCCTGCAGGGCTTCGACACGCCGGCGCGGACGCCCTACCAGGAGCGCGTGGTGGAGACGGTGATCAAGAAGGAAGCGTTCGGCAAGGACGACGTACCCGACCTCCTGTACCTGAACTTCAAGGAGATCGACTACGTCAGCCACGTCTGGTCGATGAACTCGCCCGGAGATGAACGACGCGGTCGTGGCGCAGGACCTGGCGCTGAAGCGCTTCGTGGCCTTCCTGAACGGCAGGTCGGCAAGGGCAAGTGGGCGCATGGTGCTCACCGCCGACCACGGCGCCGATGCCCGACCCGGCGGTCTCCGGCGGCTTCCAGATCTCCACGGCGCCGATCCAGACGGTGATCAACGAGAACGTTCGACACCGACGGCGACGACATGCCGATCGTCGACCTCGTGCAGCCCAGCCAGGTGTTCCTGAACGCCGATGAGCTCAGCCGAACGGGTTCACGGTGGCCGACGTCGCGCGGTACGTGATGACCCTCACGCAGGCCCAGACGGCGGACGGCGGCGTGGTGCCGCTCCCGGGCCAGGAGAACAGACCGTGTATGCCAGGCCGTGTTCCCCTCGGACCTGATGCAGGATCTGCCCTGCCTCCCCGAGGCGCGGTCCTGAGTAGGCCGGCTCGGACCATCCTGCGGGTCTCGGACCTCCCGGATCCGGCTCGCCGACCACGACACGAGGAACGAGCGAATGGCCCTGACCGCACCGCGAACGGGCACGTCCCGCGCCGATGACGCCCGGAGCCCGTGGCTCGGCGCGTGGTGGATGATCGTCGGCGTCGCGCTGATCCTCCTGCTGGTGCTGGGCTGGAAGCTCCTCGCCAACCCGTCGCGCACCGCGCCCACGCGCGACCCCGCCTGGTACACGTGGCGCGCGCACGTGATCCTGCACGCCAACCCCGGCGCGTGGCCGGGAGTGGGGACCCAAGGGCGTCTTCGGCGGCGGCTACCGCGTCACGGTGCCGCTGGCGGGCGCGCTGCTGCAGCGGGTCGCCGGGATCGAGCGCCTACAGCTTCAGCGCGTTCCTCATGGTCGCCATGCCGATCCTCACGGGCCTGGCGTTCGGCGCCGCGCTCTTCCGCAGCCGGCGCGACCCGCTGATCGTCCTCACCACGATGCTCGCGTCGGCCGCGATCTTCCTCACGACTCCCTACGTCGGGTACCTCGACAACATCACGGTGCTGTTCCTGCTCTCGCTGATCGTGGCGTTCGCCGGCGCGGCGCAGACCTCGTGGGGGGCGCGGACGGCCGTGTTCCTGATCGCCATGGCGGCCGCGTTCACGCACCCCACGACGGGCGTGCTCTTCGGCCTGACCCTGATGGCCGTGTTCGGGTTCCACTTCCTCACCAGCCGGTTCTCGCTCGGCGCGGCGCTCAAGCGCGACGGGCCGCTGCTGATGTCGATCGGGGTTCGGCATGATCGCCGGCCTCGCCATGTGGGTGATCGGGATCTGGGGGAAGGCGAAGCTCTCCGACGCCGCCGCTGCCCCCGCCGTACACGAAGGCCTTCTTCACCGACCGGCTGAACGATGGATCGGATCGCTGCACCCGACGATCATCGTGCCGCTGCATCGTCGTCGCCGTCGTGTCGACGATCCTGCTGTCGCGACCGCCGCGCGAGCCGCGCCGACCAGTACGGTCGGTCTCGATCTGGTGGATGTTCCCGTTCGTCGGCGCGCTCACCATCCTCACCAGCACCCTGCCCGTACTACCGCTTCATGAACGCCTCGGCGGCGCCGATCGCGCTGGTCGGCCTGGGCGCGTTCGTGGCCGTCCGCTACTTCCTGCGGTTCAAGGGGCCGGCGCTGATCGCCGGCGCCATCGCGGCGTTCCTGGTGGTGGCGTCGCTCGGCTGGCTCCTGCCGACGGCTTGCAGCATCGCTGGACCAGCGAGGCGAACCAGTGGGCGAACGAGAGCGTGCGCACCTCGCTCGCGGCCGTGAGCGAGGTCGTGCCGGCCGCCGGCGATCGGCCCATCGTGCTCGTCGTGAACTACACGGACGCGATCGACGTCACCGAGTCCAACACGGCCTACGGCTGGGCCAAGACCTACACGAACGTCTTCCGCACCGGCATCCCGGGCGACAAGGAGCGAGCTGTCGGCCACGTACCTCGGAACGGTCGAGAACTTCCTGGCGGGCCGGCCCACGACCTCGACCAAGGGCAGCGAGGGTACGACGACACCTCGACCCGCAGTGGTCGCAGAACTACTTCGACGAACTGCAGTTGCGACCCGACGGCAAGAAGCCGGCGTTCCACCCGGCTCACGTCCCGAGGACCCGGTGGTGTTCGTGGTCGGCCAGTACTACTGGGGGCTGTGCAACGCCATCGATGCGTGCGACGCCACCGTCAGCAGCAGGTTCGACGCGGCGACCACGAGCATCGAGATCGGGCCGGATACCTACGTGCTCGACGGGCCGGGCTGTGGAGCCCGCCGGCCGAGGTCGTCGGAAGGCGCAGGCGGCGGCCGCCGGGGCCGCGCAGCAGGCCGCGTTCGTCGATCCACCCGGTCCCTCGAGCGACCCCCAGCACCTGCTCCGCGTGCTCTTCGGTGTGTTCCTCCTGTGTCGTGCCCGGGCTGGCTCGCGCGCACCGATGTTCGAGCTGCGACGACACGCCGAGCCGGATCGCGCTGATCCCGGGCATGTCGATCGTGCTCAGCCTGCTCACGGGCATCGCGGTGCTGGCCGTGTGGCGCGGACCGCTCACGTCCACCAAGGGGTGGGCTGGTGGTGGCGCGCCACGGTCGGCGTCGCCGCGGTGCTCCGGTTCGCGCGCCAGGCTCTCGGCGTGCTCGAGAGCGTTCGGCGGGTTCTTCAACAAGCTCTTCGGGGTCTTCTCGAACGCGGACTTCGCCATGCTGATGGGCGTGCAGTTCCTGGCGCAGGCGGGGCAGGGCGTGGTCCAGGGCGCGATCGGCAAGTCGATCGCGTTCGGCGGCGAGAAGGGCTTCGACGTCTCCACCGTGCCCTCCGCGGACTACCTGCTGAAGGTGGTGCTGGCGCTCTACGTGCCCTACACGCTGATCTCGCCGTTCATCGGCGTGTTCATCGACCGGTTCCAGCGCCGCAAGGTGGTGCGTTGGACCAACGTGGGTCGCGCGGCGATCGTCGCGGTCGTCGCGGCCGCGTTCATCCTCCCGCTCGGCAAGGCCACCTCCGAGGGCAACGTCCCGGCACGACGTCGCGCTGATCGTGGCGCTGCTGGCCGCCCAGGCGGCCGTCCGGGTGGTGCTCGCCGTGAAGTCGGCCGCGATCCCCGACGTGCTCTCGGGCAAGGACCTGCTGCAGGGCAACGCGCTCTCGCAGGCCGGCGGCGCGCTGTTCCAGATCGTTCGGCATCGCGTTCGCGCTCGGCGCCGGCGCCGCCCTGCCCGCATGGGTGGTCGTGGTGGCGGGGGCCGGCGTGCTGCTGGTCGCGGCGGTCGTCGTCGCGACGCAGATGCACCACGTGGAGGCGGCTCCGCACGAGTCCACGTTCGGCCGCGAGGCGTCGCCAGGTGGTGCGCAACATGGTCGCCGGCCTCAAGGAGGTCGCCGCCGCGGCCGCCGGCGGCGCTCGGCCTGTCGTCCTTCCAGATGCTGCGCTACCAGTTCTGGGGCTTCGGCCTCTTCACGTTCGCGCTCTACGCGAAGAACCTCGTGCAGGGCGGCGGCGACGCCAGCAACGTGGCGCTGGCGCTCTCGGGCGGCGGCGGGCTGCGTCGGCGGCGCGCTCGGCCTCATCCTCGCGCAGAAGTGGAAGGACCGGATCCCGCCGATCCGCCTGCTGCTCGCGTCGATGGTGCTGCTCGGCGCGGGCACCCTGGTCTTCGGCGGCCTCGTCTCGATGGCCGGCTTCGCCGCGATGCTCTTCGTCGGGTTCTTCTCGTTCTTCATGGGCAAGATCTCGGCCGACACGATCATGCAGCAGGCGATGCCCGACGACTTCCGGGGCCGCGCCTTCGCCCTGTTCGACGTCGCGTACAACCTGGGCTTCATCATCCCGGCGATGATCCTGTCGGTGGTCTGGATCGAGAACGACCCCACGCGGACGCGCGCGATCCTGATGGTCTCGGGCGTCGTGTTCCTGGGGCTCACGGCGCTCGTCGCCGCGTGGGCGCGCTCGGATCCGCGAGCAGTTCGCGCCGCAGGACGACATGTCCGATCCCCGAGTAGCTACGGCCGCGGCTCGATCTCGCGCTCCCAGTCGGGGAAGTACGTCGAGATCTGGCTGAGGTCGAACGAGGACAGGATCTGCTCCTTGGGCTCGCGCGCCAGCAGGTAGGTGAACGACGCACGCACGAGGTCGTCGGGGAGCGGAACCGGGCGCCCAGCCGTTCCCAATCGGCACCCGAGAGCGTGACCGCGTGGGTCGACGTGCCGTGGCCATCGCTCACGTTCACGGTGAACCGGGAGAGGAACTGCTCGACGTCGGTCCGCTGGACCTCGATGCTCGGCGGGTCGGCCATCTCGCCGGGCATCGTACGCTCTCGTGGAACGCCGCGAGGGAGCCCGGGGTGCCCGAACTGACGACCGATCACGCCACGCCGCACGTCGAGGTCGACGGCGCCCCCGCCGTCCCGCCGAGTAGCCCTCGGTCCGGCTCGTGACCGAGCCCTCGCGGCGGGCCACCGACCGGCGGGGCGAGCTGACCGGCTCCGGCCTGTCGCGCTCATGGCCGTGCTGTTCGCCGTCGTGGTGATCCTCGGCAAGCAGGTGCAGGCCGGCGAGCTGCCCTTCGTGATGCTCGCACTTCGCTTCGCCGGCCAGTCCGTCCTGCTGCTCGGGCTGCTGGTGCTGACGCGGCCGCCCGCTCCTGCCCGCGCCAGGGTGAACGGCTCGCCCTCGCCATCGCCGGCACGATCGGCTACGGCTCCGAGTCCGCCTTCTACTTCTCCGCGTTGAACCACGGCAGCGCCGCGGCCGTCACGCTCCTGTTCTACACGTACCCGGTGTGGGTGATGCTCGCGACCATCGGCCTCGACCGCAAGGCGCCGCCGGGCTGGCTGTTCGCGGCCCTGGGCCTCGCGCTCGCGGGAAGCGCCATCGTGGTCCTGGGCGGCGGCAGCGCCGACATCACGACCGCTGGGCATCGTGCTCGCGCTCGTGCACGTCGTTCGCGTACACGGCGTACCTGTCGGCACCGACCGCCACGTGAAGCGAACGGACCCGCTCACGGCGGCCGCGTGGCTCGGCGTCGGCGCGGCCACCGCGAACGTCGTGTACGGGGCGGCGTTCGGCGCGCTGGAGCTTCCCGGCCGCCGGCTCCGCCTGGCGGATCATCGCGATGATGGTCTTCTCGGCCGGCGCGTTCGCCGCCATGCTCGGCGGGCTGCAGCGGGTGGGCGCCGTCCGCAACGCGATCATCGGCGTGATGGAGCCGCTCACGGTGGCGGTGCTCGCGTACTTCCTCCTGGACGAACCCATCACCGCGGCGGTGGCCATCGGCGGGCGCTGATCCTCGGCGGCGCGGTGATCGCGTCGCTGATCCGACACGAGGATCGCGGAGCCCAACGTGTGAAGCACGGGTCGCGTTCCGCGCGAGCCCGTGCGAGGATGGCCCGGATGCGACGACGCCTCACGATCCTCATGGCCGCCGCGATCCTGGGCCTGGCGCCGGCCGCCCCGGCGAGCGCGCGCGCGTGGGTCCGTGGTCCCGTCGCGCAGGCCGGCATGATCGCGACCGTGATCGGCGAGGGGAGCGATCCGATCCAGGTCCTGTCGCGTCGTTGCGCGAGGGTCCGGGAGGAGACCGGCTGCGTTCGGATCCCGCGCAGGCTCCGTTCCGCCGTCGAGGACGCCGTCGCCGCTCCGATCACGTGGGTGCACCGCAGCCTGGCCCAGCGGAGGCGTCTACTGGGTGCTGGCGCCGTTCGCCTGGCGCGGCGACATCGCGCGGTTCCGCTACACGTGGCGTGATCCGGCACCGTTCGGCTGCAACGGCGGCGGGCGATCGGTCTTCACGTTGATCGGCGACACGTGGGATCAGACGAGCGGCTCGGGCTACGCAGGCTGCCCGTAGCCCACACGCCTCCGTGGCCGTGCGATAGCGTCCCCCCATGAGCGATGATCTCTGTGCCCACGACGCGTACCTGACCAGCTGCGACGCGACCGTCACCGAGGTCCGCGAGGACGGCATCGTGCTCGACCGAACGGTCTTCTACGCGCGCGGCGGCGGCCAGCCCGGCGACGTCGGCGCGCTCCGATGGGACGGCGGATCCTGCGCGATCGTCGACACCCTGAAGGCACGCGACGACGGCGAGACCCTGCACGTCCCCGACACCGGGTCCGACGTCCCCGCCGGCCGGCACTGCGGTCACCGCCGAGGTCGACTGGGACCGCCGGTACCTCCACATGCGAACGCACACGGCGCTCCACGCCCTCTCGGGGGTCGTCTTCACCGGCTGGGGGGCGAAGGTCACGGGCGGCAACATGGACTCGGACGGCACGGCCCGCATGGACTTCGAGCTGGACGGCATCAGCCAGGAGTTCGGCCGCGAGGTCGAGGAGCGCCTGAACGGCCGGCTCGCGGAGGACGTCCCGGTGCACGTGAGCTTCCTCCCGCGCGCGGAGGCGTTCGCCGATCCCGACCTGATCCGCACGAAGGTGTCGCTGATCCCCGAGCACGTCGACCCGATCCGCGTGATCGACATCGAGGGCATCGACAAGCAGGCCGACGGGGGCACCCATGTTCGTTCGACCTCGGAGGTCGGTCGCGTCCGCGTCGTGAAGACCGAGTCCAAGGGCAAGGCCAACAAGCGGATGCGGATCGAGCTCGACGTCGCGGTGAGCCTTAGCCGCCGAACACCGCTGCCAGTCCCGAGATCAGCAGGCACGCGAGCGCCCCGCCAGCCGTGAGCATCAACCGCAGCTGGGCCGGGATCGGTGACTTCCCGAACCCGAAGTAGAGCAACGGCCCGAGGAGCGGCACCAGGATCACCACCGCCATCCACCGGGCGCGGAACGGGATCGGGACCGACTCCTGCCGTATCAGGTCCCACAGGGCGATCGTGACCCACGCGGCGTACAGGAACCCGGGTAGCACATAGCCGTAGAGGCCGATCAGCAGGCTCCACCACGAGGTGGCGAGCGGGACTCCGAACACAGTGAGCTCCTTCCCGACGGTGAGTGACGAGGTGGACCGGATGTCGGCGACCTGGCGCACGCGGACCGGCTGCGGCACGACCTCCTCGGGGATCGCTGGGTGCGGCGGCGCCTCGGTCGCGTTGGGCATCGATGGCTGATCCGGGGGAACCGGTTGCGACCGCCAGTCGCCGTGAGGGAACGCGCCGTCGAGCGCGTCCAGGAACCGGGTGCCCAGGCTCACGGTGGGGGCGAGATCTCCGCCGCCGATCGAGGCGAGCGGCGAGCCGCATCCCTTGAGCAGCTCGATCGCGGGCGGAGCGCTCGTCGCGTAGTCGTTCCCGGCGAAGCAATCGCCGCCCGCGGACGGAGCTCCGAGCGCCAGGTCGGCGCGGCCGGAGGCGCGAACGACGTTGCCGCGGACCTCGTTCCCGGCGGTCGGCCACAGGTTCGCGTCGAGGTTCGGCATCACGGCGATGCCATAGCTGGCCTGGTCCTCCACCAGGTTGCCCTCGACCAGGTTGTCGCGGCCGCCGGCGAGGATGATGCCCGACCCGAAGGTCGGATACTCGAGATCCTTCGTGTCGACGGTGGTCGAGTTGTTGTCGTGCACGTAGTTGCCGGCGATGTACGCGTCGCGCTGCGGCGGCAGCAGCTCGGAGTCGAGCGTGTTGGGGACGATCCCGCTCATGTTCTGCCGCCATTCGCTGTTCACGATCGAGAGGTCGCCGCCGGCGTTCGTCCCGCTGTACCCCATCGCGTTGTGCTCGGCGAGGATGTCGGTGATGACCGCGTGGCACGGGTAGCACTGCCCGATGTAGAAGCCGCTATCGGGCGAGCCGCTCGCGTACGAGTGGTCGATCTGCCCCCAGTCCGAGTCGTACGCGTAGATCCCGTAGTCGCCGTTGTTGTAGGCGGTGACGTACGAGGCCCAGTACCCGTGGACGCCACTCCATTGCACGCCGTTCAGCAGGTGGTTGCGCACCGTGAGGTTCTCGATCGACACGGCGTCGGCTTCGATCACGTGGATCCCGATCGCGCGTTCGAACCTGCCGTCGATCACGACCCCGTTCCGGTCCGTCCCGCGGATCGTGAGGTAGGGCGTCGTGACGGTGACGTCCTCGTCGTAGACGCCGGGGGAGATCAGCACCATGCCGCCAGGCTCCGCGCGGTCGACGGCTTCCTGGATCGTCGGGGCGTCCGCGGGGACCCGCACGGTGTCGGCGAACCCTCGCGGCACCGGCTCGCGACCCGGCCCCACGTCGCCGGCTGGGCCGGGGAGCGGCACATCGCCCACGAGCACGGTGCCCGTCATCCCCACGCCCGGCGAGCCGTGGTACCTGCAGAAGTAGGTGTAGACGCCAGGCTGATCGAACCTCCGGGTGAACTCGTCGCCCGGCGCGAGGTCCCCGGAGCCCCACGATCCATCGTCGGCCTCGACCGTGTGCGGGCTGCGGCCGTCCATCGTCCACTCGACGTCCTCGCCGGGCTGGATCCGGACGACCTCGGGGGCGAACACGTTGTCGATCGCGCTCACCGATGCCCCGTACTCGGCGGCGCGCGCCGTCTCGGCGCCGTTCCCGAGGGCGAACAGGGCGCTCGCCGCGACCACTCGCACGACCCGACCCACCCTCATCGCGCCGCACCCTAGCACCGGCGGTTACGGGCCGGGTGTCGGACGGTAGGGTGAGGGCGATGGCCCCGGAACGTCTCTCCAGCCTCGACGCGAGCTTCCTCTACCTCGAGCGTCCGGCGATGCACATGCATGTCGCCGGTGTCTCGGTCCTGGAACCGCGCGCCGACGGCCCGCTCACGTACGTCGACGTGCAGCGGGTGGTCGAGGCGCGCCTCCATCTCGCGCCGCGTCTGCGGCAGCGGGTGCTCCGCGTGCCGGTCGAGCTCGGGCGTCCGCTCTGGGTCGACGACGACCACTTCGATCTCGACTTCCACCTCCGGCGCTCGGCGATTCCGTCGCCGGGCGGACGCTTCCAGCTCGAGCGGGCGGTGGGCCGGGTCCTCTCGCGTCCGCTCGACATCTCGAAGCCGTTGTGGGAGCTCTACGTGTTCGAGGGAATGGAGCATGGCCGCACGGCCGTGCTGCTGAAGTTGCATCACGCGCTCGCCGACGGCATCAGCGGCATGTTGATCGCCTCAGCCCTGTTCGACCTGGAGCCCGACGCCCCACTCGGTCCGGGCCCGAAGCGTCCGTGGGAAGCGGAGGCGCCTCCGTCATCAGGTGACCTCGTCCGCGACGCGGTGGAGGACCTCGTGCTCCACCCCTTGCAGGCGCTCACGCGTGCGGCCCGCGCGCCGGGTAACGCCTGGGAGTACGTCACGGAGACGGTCGCGGGCGCTGCGCAGATCTTCGGGATGGGCGGACGTCCGCCCGGCCCCTTCGACGCCACGATCGGCCCCGCCCGGCGGTTCGCGACGGCCGAGGCTCCGTTCGAGCGCGTGCACGGGATCCGCGCGACGCTCGGAGGCACGATCAACGACGTCGTGCTCGCGTCCGTGGCGGGCGGGCTCCATCGATTGCTCACGCAGCGCGGCGAGCCCTCGAAGGGCCGCACGCTCCGGGTGATGGTGCCGGTCTCGGTCCGCTCACGCGCCGAGCAGGGCGACGTGGGGAATCGCGTCGCGCCGGCCTTCGTCGACATCCCGGTCGGGCCGATGAGGCCGTCGACGCGGCTGCGACGCGTGCGGGCGGCCACCGAGCAGCTGAAGGCGTCCGGCATGGCCGTGAGTGCCGACTCGATCATCGGGCTCGGGGCGTACGCGCCGCCGGCCCTGCATGCGATGGCCGCCCGCCTGATCTCGCGGGGACGCTGGTTCAACCTGGTGGTCTCCAACGTGCCGGCGCCACAGGTACCGCTCTATCTGGCCGGCGCCCGGCTGCTCGCGAGCTTCCCCGCGATGCCGCTCGCTGAGAACTGTGGGCTCTCGGTCGCCTGCACGAGTCTCGCCGGGACGATGGCCTTCGGGCTCACGGCCGACTGGGACGCCGTTCGCGACCTCGACGTCCTCTCCGAGGGGATCACGACCTCGATCGACGAACTCGCCGAGGCGGCCTCCTCGCCGCGAGCCAGGCCCCGCTGAGGCGGGCGGCACCCGGCAGCGGGCATCGTCTTCGCTAGCTCAGCGCACCTCGTTCAGCCAGTCGGCGACCTCGGCGAGCCAGCGCCCGGGGGCCTCGAGCATCGGGACGTGCCCGAGATCGGGGAAGATCCGTCCGCGCCACGCCGGGTGGTCGCGCAGGGCGGCCTCCGCCCACGCGGCGGGGACCAGGGCGTCGCGCCGACCGTGCAGCACCAGCACCGGCGCGCTCACGTTGCCCATGACGCGCGAGCCCGCGTCGGGCCGCCGCCCCAGTCGCAGCAGCGACCGTGCGGCGTCGGCGAACGCCGGCCCGGCGTCGGGGTCGTCCGCACGCGCGCGCACCGAATCCACGTGCAGCTGGATCACGTCGTCGGGGATCCTCGAAGGATCGGACACGATGAAGCGAAGGCCTAACCGCACGACCCGTTCGGCGTCGATGTCGCGCGTGCGGATCTGCGCCAGCAGGTCGCCGACCTGCGGCGTCTCGTAGATGTGGAAGGTCGTCCACACGAGCGGATGCGGGCGGGCGTGGCCCGCCCGTGGGAAGCCCGCGCCCGTCAGGACCAGGGCATGCACCGAGTCGGGCTCGACCGCCGCCTGGATCATCGAGACGACCCCGCCCATCGAGTTCCCCGACAAGATCACGTCGCCGGTGCCGAGTTCGCCCATGAAGCGCGACAGCGTGCGACGCAGATCCATCATCCCGGAGCCACGGCCGGCCCGCGGCGTGCGCCCGAACCCGGGGAGGTCAAGCGCGAGCACACGGCCCAGTCCGGCCAGGCCCGGCGCGACACGCACCCAATTCACGTGCGAGCCGCCGAGCCCGTGCACGAGGAGGAACGTCGCATCGCTCGGCCCGTCCCACGCGCGGTACGTCACCGGGCCGTCGAGGTCGATCGTGCGGAGGGGCGGGAGTTCGAGGCTCACCCCGTCACGGTATCGCGACGGGGAGCGACGCTGGAGCCTCCTCGGGGTGACCCGGGGGCCGCCGGGGAACCGCGGATCGGACGGCGGCGAACGTCCTGGTGAGGGCGCGCGCCGAGGGAACATCGCGCGCCCCCACGCGGTTGTACAGGAGGAACCGTCCGAAAGGTGGTGCTCGCCGGGGTGAACGTCACACGCGTGCTCGTCCCGTCGGCCGGTGTCTTCACAAGACCTTTACCTGCCCTGAGCTTTACAAACTCGCGAAGCACCCCTTACCATGCGAAACAGCGGCTGCCAAGGCGTTCTCTCGCTGCGCCCGGCCTCCCTACGCCGCTGACCGAGGAACCCGAGTTCCCGAGGACCCCAGTTGCGTCGCGTCCCGCGGCGCCCACAGGCCTCGAGGAGGAGAGTGATATCTAGTGCCAGAGCCGGCGCGTCCCCTAGGGACCGACGACGCTGATGATCTTCGCCTCTACCTGGAGGCGGCGGCCCGCGAGCCGCTGCTGACGAAGGAGGAGGAGGTCGAACTCGCCATGACCATCGAGCGCGGCAAGGAGGGGGAGGAACGCCTCCGTGCCGGGCGTCTCCGGTCCGAGAAGAGCATCGCCAAGGCCCGTCAGGATGTGAAGAAGGCCGAGGCCGCGCGGCAGCGGTTCATCATGGCCAACCTTCGCCTCGTGGTGTCCGTGGCCCGCAAGTACCAGGGCCAGGGCCTGCCGCTGCTCGACCTGATCCAGGAAGGCAACATCGGCCTGATGCGTGCCGTCGAGCTCTTCGACTGGCGCCGTGGGTTCAAGTTCTCGACGTACGCGACGTGGTGGATCCGCCAGGGCATCACGCGCGCGATCGCGGACCGTTCCCGCTCGATCCGTCTTCCCGTCCACATCCACGACCGGCTGCGCAAGCTGAACCGCACGCGGTTCCAGTTCGCGCAGAGCATGGGCCGCGAGCCCAGCCGCGAGGAGCTGGCCAAGGCCCTCGACACCACGGTCGAAGAGATCGACGACCTGACGGAGATGGGACGCCGTGAGCCGCTGTCCCTGCAGTCGCCCGTCGGCGAAGACACGGAGCTCGGCGATCTGATCGAGGAGGTCGACTCCGACGCCGCGTTCAACGAGGTCGAGGACGCCCTGCTCCGCGAGGAGATCGGCGACGCCGTCGACCGCGTGCTCGACGAGCGCGAGCGCCACGTGGTGGCCCTGCGCTACGGGCTCGAGAACGGGCAGCCGCTGTCGCTGCGGGAGACCGGCAAGGTGCTGGGTCTCTCCGGGGAGCGGGTGCGCCTGATCGAGCGCGAGGCGCTTCGGAAGCTCCGCGATTCCAACCTGATCAACGCGGTGGCGCTGGGATAAGCGTCACGGACATCGCGTCACACGAAGGCCGGCCCCCGGGCCGGCCTTCGTCGTCCCGGGAGTACCATGCGCGCGTGCCGGACGAGCGACTGATCGACACCGTGCGGGCGGCGGTGATCGGCGAGGATGAAGCGATCGCGACGCCCTTCGGGCTGCGGCGCGTCACCTACGCGGACTACACGGCGTCGGGCCGTTCGGTCACGTTCATCGAGGACCTGATCCGCGACGCGGTGCTGCCCCTGTACGCGAACACCCACACGGAGTCGAGCGGCACCGGGCTCCAGACCACGAGGTTCCGAGAGGACGCCCGGGCGATCATCCGCGAGGCGGTGGGCGCGAGCGCCCAGGAGCACGTCGTGCTCTTCTGCGGGTCCGGGTCGACCGGCGCGATCCACACGCTGATCGACTGTCTCGAGCTGCGGATCCCCGCGGGACTCGACGACCGCTACGGGTTCGTGGAACGCATCCCGGCCGACGAGCGGCCGGTCGTGTTCATCGGGCCGTACGAGCATCACTCGAACGAACTGCCGTGGCGTGAGTCGATCGCCGATCTCGTGACGGTCCCCGAGGATCACGACGGGCGGATCGACCTGGAGGCGCTCGAACGGGAGCTGATCGCAACCGCCGACCGGCCCGTGAAGATCGGGAGCTTCTCGGCCGCCTCCAACGTCACGGGGATCCTGAGCGACGTCGGCGCGATCTCGGTACTGCTGCATCGATACGGGGCCCTCTCGTGCTGGGACTTCGCGGCAGCCGCGCCGTACGTGGACATCGAGATGTCGCCGCGCCGCGCGCCGGTCGACGCCGAACTCGACCACAAGGACGCGGTCTTCATCTCGCCGCACAAGTTCGTGGGCGGGCCGGGCACGCCGGGCGTGCTGGTCGCCCGCCGGGAGCTCTTCCACAACCGCGTGCCGAGCGTCCCCGGCGGCGGCACGGTCGCGTACGTGAATCCGACGGAGCACCGATACCTCGATGACATCGAGCATCGCGAGGAAGGCGGCACGCCCGCGATCGTGGAGTCGATCCGGGCGGGCCTCGTGTTCCAGCTGAAGGAGGCCGTCGGCACCGAGGCGATCCGCGCGCGCGAGGAGTCGTTCACCCACCGCGCGATGCACCGGTGGGAGGAGAACCCCGATATCGAGATCCTCGGGAGCCACGATCTCCCAAGGCTCTCGATCGTGTCGTTCGTCGTGCGTCACGATGGGCGCTACCTGCACCACAACTTCCTTGTGGCGCTCCTGAACGATCTCTTCGGGATCCAGGCGCGCGGCGGATGCTCGTGCGCCGGTCCGTACGGGCACCGGCTGCTCGGCATCGACCTCGACCGGTCGCACGCCTTCGAGCGCGAGATCGCCAAGGGGTGCGAGGGGATCAAGCCCGGTTGGGTACGGGTGAACTTCAACTACTTCCTCACCGAGGACGTGTTCGACTACGTCCTGGATGCGGTCGACCTGGTCGCGACCAAGGGGTGGCGGCTCCTCCCGAGGTACCGCTTCGACCCGCCGTCGGGCTTGTGGCGGCACGCTGACGGCCAGCCTGAGCCGCCGATGTCGCTCAGGGACGTCCGGTACGCAGACGGCCAAATGGTCTTCGAGGGGCATCGGCACCGCGCGCCCGAGACCGCGCTGTCTCGGTACCTCGACGAAGGGCGCGCGATCCTAGCGGAGGCGCCGCCGCCGTTCGAAGGCACCTCGCTCGTCGTGAGCGAGGACTTCGAACACCTCCGATGGTTCTGGCTCCCGGAGGAGGTCGGCGCCTAGGCGCCGCCCACGCGCTCCCTGGCCAGGGCCGAAAGGGCCGCCTGCGTGATCACGTCGTGGATCTCGCCGCGATCGACCATCGCGAGGGCCTCGGTGAACGGCACCCATCGGGTCGCGAGCTCCTCCGTGGGTTCGGGCGAGGCCGTGCCCACCTCGAGTTCGGTCGCGACGAACATCACCGCCTCCTGATCCGTGACCGAGTTCGACACGCTGAAACGGACCAGCTCGCGCCACTCCGCCGCCGCGTAGCCGGTCTCCTCCGCGAGCTCGCGTGCGATCCCCTCCAGAGGATCCTCCTCCAGCGGGCTCCCGCCCTCCGGGATCTCCCACGAGAAGCGTCCGAGCGTGTAGCGGTATTGGCCGACCAGCAACACGCGGTCGGCGTCGTCGAGCACGATCGCTCCGACGGCCCGGGTCCGGAAGTGCACGACCCCGTAGATGCCGTCGGTCCCGTCGGGCCGTACGACCTCGTCGTGCCAGACCTCGATCCACGGGTTCTCGTACGCGGTGACCCGCGACCGCCGCACCCACGGGTCGCGCGTCTCGTCGGTCATACGGCCTCCCCGGCCAGTTCCTGCGCCCGCGCCAGCTGCGCCTCGAGGGCGAGCCGGTAGCGCTCACGGAACTCGGTGGGCGTGCTACCGGCGGGCATCAGGGGGGGTCCGAACACGATCGCGAGGCGCGGGCGCCGTTGCAGCGCCGCGCGGTCGAGGCCGAGCTTCGGCCACGCCTCGTGGGTCCCCCAGATGCCCACGGGGATCACCGGTGCTCCGGTCGGGATCGCGATGCGTGTGAGTCCGGACCGGATCCGCTGGAGCCCCGCGCTCGCGTCGTCGCTCACCCGGCCCTCGGGGAAGACACCCACACAGGCTCCGTCGAGGACCGCGTTCACGGCCTCATCGAGCGCCCCGGTGTCGCCCCTGCCTCGTCGGATCGGGATCTGCCGCGCCTGCCGCAGGATCCAGCCGGTCACGCCGGTGAAGATCTCCGAGGCGATCAAGCTCCTCGTGGCTCGCCACCGATGCGTGCCCACGACCGCGAGCACCGCCGGCCCATCGAGCACGCTGATGTGGTTCGGGGCGACGATCGTCGGGCCGCTCCGTGGCACGTGCTCCACCCCTTCGATCCGCAGGCGGAAGAACAGCCCGATCAGCGCGCGTACCAGCGGCGCGCCGATCAGCCAGACCCAGTTCATCTCGCGGCGCTCGCCGCCCGTCGGCTCGTGCATCGCGCCGGGATGCTACCCCGCGGCGTCACCGTCCAAGACCACGACGGTCCGGATCACCTCGCCGGCGAGCATCGCCCGGATGGCTTCGACCAGGTCGCCCTCGGTGAGGCCCGCCTCGCGCGTCACCATGCCGTCGAGGTCGAGGGATCCGTCGACGTACCAACCGGCCATCTCGGGGAGGTCCCGCTCGGGGATCGGATCGCCGCCGTCGGTGATCAATAGGCCGGCTTTGTTCGGATAGGCGGCGCGATCCGATCCGGCCCAGGGGAGCGTGACGTCGCTCGGCACCGGCGGCACGCCGATCGCCACGGCGGTGCCCGCGAACGCCAGCATCTCCACGGCCTGCCGAACGCAGGCGGGGTTCCCCACGGCCTCGAACGCGACGTCCACGCCGTCCCCGTCCGTGAGCGCGAGCACCGCGTCGACCGGATCCTCGGCGGTCGCGTCCACGACGTCGGTGGCGCCGAACCGAGCCGCCCACGCCAGCTTCGCGGGGACGACGTCGATCGCGATCAGCCGTTCGGCGCCCGCGATCCTTGCCCCTTGGAGGGCGGCGAGACCGATCCCTCCGAGCCCGATCACCGCGACCGTCGCGCCGGCCCAGACCTTGGCGGTCTGGATCGCGGCGCCGACCCCGGTCGTGACGCCGCAGCCGAGCAGGCAGGCACGCGAGAGCGGGATCCCGTCGGGCATCGGTACCACCTGGGCGGCGGTGACGACGGTGTGCGTCGCCAGCGTGCCGCAGCTGAGCACGCCCGTGAGGACCGTTCCGTCTCTGCGTCGCCGCACACGCGGCGGTTGGACGAGCTCGTGACTGCACCGGCGGGGCACCCCACGGCGGCACTGGCGACAGCGCCCGCACGGCGCCGCCCACACGATCACGACGCGATCGCCCGGCGCGACGTTCGTGACCCCTTCACCCGCGGCGTCCACGACTCCGGCGCCCTCATGCCCGAGCAGCATCGGCCACGGAGCCCCCCAGTTCCCGTGCTCGATCGCCCACACGTCGCTGTGGCACACGCCGCTCGCAGCGATCCGAACGAGGACCTCGCCCGGGCCGGGATCGTCGATCTGTATCGGTTCCATCGAGATCGTCCCGCCGGCTCGGTCGACCACAGCGCCGGACCCTTCGCGTGCCATCCGCCCTCCTGCTCGGTCGAGGTGGCCATGCTAGCGTCGGGCCGTGGACGCGCACGCCTTCCTCTCGATCGCCGAACGGCGCTACGACGAGTTCGTGACGGACCTGGAGCGGATGGTCAACGTCGACTGCGGCTCCTACTCGCCCTCGGGAGTGAACGAGATCGCGGATGGATGCCAGGCCCGGTTCGAGGCCGCGGGGTGGTCGGTCCAACGGACGCCGCACGCCCCCGGGCCTGGTGAGGACCGGCTGGGCGACCTCGTGATCGGGACGTTGGATGGCCGCGGCGGGCCGGCGGTCCTCCTCGTCGGTCACATGGACACCGTCTTCGACGACGGCACCGTCGCCGAGCGTCCGTTCGCGATCGAGGGGCACCTGGCCCGCGGCCCGGGCGTCTCGGACATGAAGGCCGGGCTCCTGACGGGGATGTTCGCCGTCGAGGTGCTCCAGGAGGCAGGTGTCGACGGGTTCGGCAGGATCACCTACGTCTGCAATCCCGACGAGGAGATCGGTTCCCCGTTCAGCGGACGGGTGATCCGGGAACTGGCGCCGCAGCACGACGCGGCGTTCGTGCTCGAGGGCGCGCGGGCCAACGGCGACATCGTCAGCGCGCGCAAGGGGATCACCGACTACGAGATCTCGATCACCGGGCGAGCGGCCCATGCCGGCGTCGAGCCGGAGAAGGGGCGCAACGCGCTCCTGGAGGCAGCGCACAAGGTCATCGAGCTCCAGGCGCTGAACGGCCGGTGGCCCGGCGTTACCGTGAACGTGGGCGTGGCGCGCGGGGGTACCCGAAGCAACGTGGTGCCCGAGCGATGTGAACTCCAGGTGGACCTCCGTTCCCCTGAGCTCGAGACCCTCGAGGCGGCCGAAGCGGAGATCGAGCGGATCATGGCCGACCACGTCGTGCCCGACGTCGTCACCGACGTGCGAGGGAACGGATGGCACCGACCCATGGAGAAGAGGGAGGGCGGCGCTCGGCTCGCGGCGCTCGCGATCGAGGTCGCGGCTGAGCTCGGGTTCGACCTCCGGGACGCCGCGACCGGCGGCGCCTCCGACGCGAACACGACGTCGGCGGCGGGCACGCCCACGATCGACGGTCTGGGACCGATCGGCGGTGACGATCACGCGCCGGCGGAGTGGATCGACCTCCGCAGCGTCGCGCCTCGGGTGGCGTTGCTCGCGGGGATCATCGCGCGCCTGTGAGCGCCGCCTCGTCGACGCCGGGTGGTCCGGAGGGCTTCGAGGTCTACCGTGCGATGGTCGAGGGCATCCCGGCGATCGTGTATCTCGATCGCCCCGACGAGTACTCCACGAACTTCTACATGAGCCCGCAGGCCGAGGCGCTCCTCGGGTACGCGGCGGAGGAGTGGGGCGCGAGCACGGACTTCTGGGTCGAGAAGATCCATCCCGATGACGTCGCCGCCGTGCTCGCCGAGAACCGGCGGTCGAACGAGGCGGGGGATCGGTTCTTCGCCGAGTACCGGATGTTCGCCAGGGACGGACACGTCGTGTGGATCCGCGACGAGGCCGCGCCCGTCCTCGACGACGCCGGCAGACCGGCGTACTGGCAGGGCGTCATGGTCGACATCAGCGCCCAGAAGGAGGCCGAAGACAAGCTCCGATGGAGCCTCGACGTACTCCGGCGGACGATCCAGCAGCGACGAGAGCTCGCGCAGCGGCTCGAGCATGCCCAGGAGGAGGAGCGTCGACGGATCGCGGCCGACATCCACGACGATCCGATCCAGGTGATGAGCGCGATCGACCTCCGCCTCCAGACGCTCGCCGCCTCGGGCGAGGCGATGGGGGCGCGCGAGCTGACGGAGCTCCACGAGACCGTGGGACGATCGATCGATCGCCTGCGCTCGCTGCTGTTCGAGCTGCGTCCCGGTGCGCTGGACCGCGAGGGTCTGGTGGTGGCCCTCCGTCAATACCTCGATCACACGGCCCGCGAGACGGGATGGGAGGTCGAGGTCGTCGACGAGCTGACCGGGGAGCCCGCCCCCGATCTCCGCGCCGCCCTCTACCGAATGGCGCAGGAGGCGGTGACGAATGCCCGCAAGCATGCACGGGCCGGCCGTGTGACAGTGCAGGTCGCGACCGTCGGCGACGGCGTCGATCTCCGCGTGCGGGACGATGGAACGGGGTTCGACCCCTCGAGCGTCGACGAGCCATTGCCCGGGCACATCGGCCTCTCGACGATGATCGAACGGGCCGAGCTCGTGGGGGGCTGGTGCCGTATCACGAGCGCGCCCGGGGACGGGACGCTCGTCGAGTGCTGGCTGCCCGCCGACGGCGAGGAGATCCGCCCCGGCCGTAGCGCCTGAGGCCTAGCTCCCCAGGTGGGCGAGCATCGGGTCGATCGCCTGGCCGCTCTCGGGATCGAAGAAGTGGAACCGGGCGGGGTCGACCGACAGCCGAACGCGATCGCCGGGATGGCAGTTCGTGCGGGCATCGACGCGGGCACAGAAGCGGGCCTGCTCCTGGGCGTCCGCGATCAACGGGATCCGATCGCTGTCTCCCTCGTCACTCGCCGCCGCGATCGTGTCCTCGGTCAGCACGGGCGGGGCGTCGATCGGGAAGATGACGTTGACCTCCGAGCCGAGCTCCTCCGTGACCTCGGCGACGACCTCGATCGTCGGGAGCGTGTCGGTGTGCCAGACCTCGAAATCCTCGAGGTCAGATGGCCGGATGCCGAGGATCACGGAGCGCCCGCGATAGGCCGACAGGTCCGCCTCCGTGATCGGGAGGGTGGTCGAGCCGAAGGAGAGGGTGTCGGTGTCCACGGTCGCCTCGACCAGGTTCATGGGCGGCGATCCGATGAACGCCGCCACGAACAGGTTCGCGGGGTGGTTGTAGAGGTTCTGCGGTTTGTCGCACTGCTGGAGGACGCCGTCCTTCAGGACCGCCACCCGTTGACCGAGCGTCATGGCCTCGACCTGGTCGTGCGTCACGTACACCGTCGTCGTGCCGAGGCGCTCGTGGAGCCGCGAGAGTTGGGCACGCATCTGCACACGGAGCTTCGCGTCGAGGTTCGAGAGCGGTTCGTCCATCAGGAAAGCGAGAGGCTCCCGCACCATCGCC
The DNA here is from genome assembly GCA_963816275.1 of uncultured Actinomycetes bacterium. GTDB lineage: Bacteria > Actinomycetota > UBA4738 > UBA4738 > HRBIN12 > JAOUEA01. The sequence goes on along the minus strand of CAWFJU010000005.1, from coordinate 202,789 downwards.
CGGCCCATCGCCACGCGTTGCCGCTGCCCGCCTGAGAGCTCGGCGGGCTTGCGGTGCATCAAGGGGTCGAGCCCCAGGATCCGCGCGACGTCGTCGACCCGGCGCCGTTGCTCGTCCTTTGGGGTCTTCCGGAGCTTCAGTCCGAAACCGAGGTTCTGCTCCACGGTCATGTGCGGATACAGCGCGTAGTTCTGGAAGACCATCGCGATGTCGCGGTCCTTCGGTGGCAGGTCGGTCACGTCCCGGTCCCCGATCGTGACCGTGCCAGCGGTCACTTCCTCGAGGCCGGCGAGGATCCGCAGGATCGTCGACTTGCCGCAGCCGGAAGGCCCGACGAGCACCATGAACTCACCGTCGCCGATCTCCAGCGATACGTCGTTCACGGCGATCACGTCGTGGCCGAAGACCTTCGAGACGCCGTCCAGCACGATCTTGGCCATCGGAGCTCCTTATGGTCGCGGGTGAGTGTGGGCGGTGAGCCGGTCATGGGTCAAGGTGCGGCGGAGCCGGCGCTGGGCGGCGGCGCCCGCCCCGAGGTGGTCGAGTCCCATCAGGGCCGCGCCGAGGACCGGCGGGGCGCTCAGGACGTGTGTATGCGCGGCGGGGGCGACGGCTCGGAGCCCCTCGTCGATCCGTGCGAAGAACGCGTCGTCGTCGTTCCGGAAGATCCCGCCCCCGAGCACGACGTGCACGTCGAGCGTGGCCATCCGGAGTCGCTTGATCGCCGTGCCGGCCAGCGCCACGATCTCGTCGGCCTGGCGGTCGACGATGCTCCGGGCGATCGGGTCGCCGTCCGTCGCGGCGCGGAACACCACGGGGGCGAGTTCGGCGACCCGCGTCTCGTCGATCCGGTCGAGGTAGAGGGCTTCGAGCACCTGCTTGGGCCGGCGGAGGCCGAAGTGTTCGGGGACGAGCCGGGTCAGCGTCGTCTTCTCGCCGCGGCCGTCCTCGGCGCGGATCGCGTACCACAGGCCCGCCCCGCCGATGTCTGACCCGCCTCCCCAGTCGCCCGAGATCGGTCCGACCGACGGGAACCGCGTGATCCGGCCGTCGGACGACACCCCGGAGCAATTCGTGCCGAAACCGCAGACGACGCCGACGCCCCAGGTGCGGTCGGTGCCGGCCCGCAGTACCGCGAAGGTGTCGTTGCGGATGATGTCGTCGCCCGTCACCCGTCGGGCGCGGAGCCACCGGGCGATCCGCCGGTCGTCGACCGGGAGGTCAGCCCCGGCGAGGCAGTAGACGCCGAGGTCGGCGACCGGGAAGCGTTCGAGGCTCACCCCGGCGTCGGCACACGCAGCGACGACGGCGTCGATCACCTGGCTCATGTGCGCCTCGCCGCCGCTCAGCCCGAAGTCACCGGCCGGGATCCTCGCGGCGCCGAGCACCGTCCCGTCTCGTCGCACGAGGACCGCATCCATCTTCGAGCCGCCCCCGTCGACGGCCAGGATCGCCGGACGCCGGCTCACGGGAGTCGCTCCAGTTCGTCGATCCCCACGAAGCGGGCGCCGAGTCCGAGCAGACCCGTGACGATCGGCCCGACCGCCTCGCCCGTGCCTCCCGGCCAGGTGTGGAGCAGCACGACCGCGCCGTCGCCGTGGGTCCGCACGCCCTCGAGACAGTCGGTCGCGATCGCCTCGCCGGTCCGATGCGCCTCCCAGTCATCGAGCTCGACATCCCAGTGGACGTCGCGGTACCCGGCGGCCTCGATCCTCCCGAGCACCCGGGTGTCGTCGTGGCCGGCCCCGAACGGACACCGGAACCACGGCCGCGGGTCGGATCCGGTCGCGCGCACGATCGCCGCCTGTCCGTCGGCGAGGTCCTCGTCGAGCCCGTCGTCGGACAGGAGCGGCATCCGCGCGTGATAGTGGGAATGGTGCCCGACCAGGTGACCTTCCTCGGCGATCCGGCGGGCGGCCGCGGGCTGTGACTGCGCCCACCGCCCCTGGACGAAGAACGTCGCCCTGACCCCGTGATCCTTGAGCGTGTCGAGGATCCGTTCGGCGTTGCCCGGCGGGCACCACGGCCGGTCAGGGTGTTCGGCGTCGAAGGTCAGCGCCACCCGGAGCGGGCTACTCATGCGTGGTCACCTTGGTGGCACGGTAGTACGCGCCCGGCTCGCGTCCGTGACGCGCCGCCAGTCGCCACGCCAAGAGCTGGATCGGCACGATCGAGACGGCCGGGCACACCGCGCGGTCCAGTCGGGCGGTCGCGATCGAGCGCGCGCCGGGGACGGAACGCTCTTCGGCGGTGACCAGGAGGACCCGGGATCCCGCTCGAGCGAGCTCCTCGGTCAGCGCCAGGTCGATCTCGAGGGTCTCCGGCTCGGTGGCGATCACGATCGCGGCCAACCCGGGGCCGACGAGCTCCAGCGGCCCGTGCCGGAACTGCGCGGTCTGGAGCGACTCGATCGGGATCCCGACGGCCTCCTTGACGGTGAGCGCGCCCATCTCCGCGGCCGCCCGCGCAGGCCCACGGCCGAGGATCACGGCGGTGTCGGGCTCCCCGAACCAGTCGGCGAGCTCGTCGGCGAGCCCCGGTTCGGTCAGGAGTCGCTCGATCGCGCGCGCGGCGAGACCCGCCTCGCGGTCGAGCCGGTCGCGGACGATCGCCGGATCCTCGCGAGCCAGCACTCGACCGAGCGCGGCGACCGTCACGAGCGAGGAGGCGAAGGTCATCGTCGACGGGCCGGTCTCGGGGCCGGCACACGTGTCGAGCACGTGGTCGGCGGCGTGCGCGAGCGAGTTCTCGGTCCCGTTCGTGACGACGACCACGACCGGCGACCGAGCGTCGGTCCGCACGCCCTCGACGACCCGCACCACCTCGGCGCTTTCACCTGATTGACTGACCGCGACGAGCAGGGCGTCGTGCTCGAGGATCGCCATGCGGAAGTGCAGCAGCTCCGCCGCATCCAGCATCGTGGCGGCGATCCCGGCCTGGGCGAGCTCGGTCACGGCCGGGTAGCAGGCGTCGTACGACGACCCCATCCCCGTGAAGACGATGCTCCGTCCGTCGGCGGCGCGGGCGATCGAGCGGAGGGTCTCGAGGTCGGCGAGGAGCCCCGCCGCGGCGCGCCGCAGCGCGTCGGGCTGGCCCGAGATCTCGGCGATGAATGGGTCAGGAAACTTTCCTAACGATTTCATCATCGCGAGTGTACGATGCGGATGGACCGGCTGTGAAGGTGGGTGGCATGGGTGTGAAGGTCGCGGTCGTCGGCGGCGGAAGTACGTACACGCCGGAGCTGGTTGAGGGCTTCGTCACGCGAGGAGAGCGGCTCCCCGTCGACGAGCTGGTGCTCCTTGACGTCGACCCAGAACGCCTCGGGATCGTCGGCGCGCTCGCCGAGCGGATGATGCGTCGGGCGGGCTGGGGCGGACGTCTGAGGCTCACGGAGGACCGGGTCGAGGCGATCGAGGGCGCGGACTTCGTGATCGTGCAGCTCCGCGTCGGACAGCAGGCGGCGCGCTACCGGGACGAGACGATCCCTCCGCGGCACGGCTGCATCGGCCAAGAGACCACGGGGCCGGGCGGGTTCGCGAAGGCGCTCCGCACCGTGCCGGTGGTCCTCGAGCTCGCCGACCTCACCGCCGAGCGGGGCGCCCCGGGCGCCTGGTTCGTGGACTTCACGAACCCGACCGGGCTGGTGACGCAGGCCCTGCTGGACGCGGGACACCGCGCGATCGGGCTGTGCAACGTCGCGATCGGTTTCCAGCGTCGGTTCGCGTCGTACTTCGGGGTCGAGCCCGATCGCGTTCAGCTCGAGCACGTTGGGCTGAACCACCTCACGTGGGAGCGCAAGGTGCTCGTCGACGGGGTCGATCGCCTCCCGGAGATCTTCGACCAGGCGATCGACCTGGTGGCCGACGAAACCGACATGCCGGCCGAGCTGATCCGGTCGATCGGCGCGATCCCCAGCTACTACCTGCACTACTACTACCTCGCGGATCGGGTGATCGAGCAGCAGCGGACCGCCCGCACCCGCGCGGAGGAGGTCATGGAGATCGAGGAGGGCCTGCTCGAGCTCTACCGGGACCCGGCGCTCGACACGAAGCCGAAGCTCCTCGAGGAGCGGGGCGGGGCGTTCTACTCGGACGCAGCGGCGGCCCTGGTGGCCTCCCTCCACGCCGGGACGGGCGACGTGCAGGTGGTGAACCTGCGGAACGAGGGCGCGATCCCGAACCTGCCGGCCGACGACGTGGTCGAGATCGCGGCGACGATCGACCGCGACGGGGCGCACCCCCTGCCGGTCGCGCCCCTCGCGCCCGACATGCTGGCGCTGGTCGAGCATGCGAAGGGGTACGAGCGGCTCACGATCGAAGCCGCGATGTCGGGCGACCGAGCCGTGGCGCTGCGCGCGCTCATGACGAACCCCCTCGTCGGCCAGTACGACGTCGCCGTGCCGCTCCTGGCGGAGCTCCTCGAGGCGAATCGGGACCTCCTCCCGCGGTTCTACCCGGTCTCCTGAGGTCCTCCGACCCCACCCGTCGCCGGCCAGGGCGGCCACGCTGGCGGTGAGCGGACTGAGGAGGCCCTCATGAAGTACGAGATGACGATCAAGCGGGTGCCGCCGCGACACGTCGCTCGCCTGCGCCGGCACACGATGATGGCCGAGATCGGGCCGGCGATCCGCGAGGCGTTCGTGACGATCAACGCGAGGCTGCACGCCGTGGACGCCGAGACCGTGGGTCCCCCGTTCATCGTGTACGACCACGTCGGCGAGCCCGACGAGCACGCTGAGTTCGAGGTGTGCGTGCCGGTGGGGTACTCGTTCCCGGGCGACGACGAGATCGTGGTGACCGAGATGCCTGGCGCGGCGATGGCCGCGACCATCCACCGAGGGTCGTTCGAGGACGTCGGCTCCGCCTACGAGGCGTTGACCGATTGGATCGACGCGCAGCGTCTCGTGGTCGACGGACCCCCACGCGAGGTGTACCTGACCGATCCCCAGGTCACGCCGGACCCGGCCGACTTCGTCACCGAGATCGAGATCCCGGTCCGCTGACGTCGTCGTCAGGCGTGCGGCAGTTCCGCCGCGTGCCGCTGGATCTTGGCGAGCGCGTCCGCGGCGTCGTGGATGCCTCGCTCGCCGTCGCGGAAGACGTTCTCCATGAAGTAGATCGACTCCCGTTGCCCCGCCGCCTCGGCCACCGGGAACGACATGCGCTGGGGATCCAGGCGATCGGCGTGCTCGACCGCGACGGGCAACCTCGAGAGCGCCGGCTGGAACAGCTCGTACCGGTTCATCGAGGGGTACTGCACCTCGGCCGGGATCCCCTCGGCCTCCATCGCGGCGGCCACGGTCCCGTTCGTCGCGCCGTCGAATACCTCCGGGTCGATCGCGATCACGTAGTTGTAGAAGCTCCACCGCGTGATGCGGTCGTCGTGCGGCATCACGCGGACGCCGGGGATCTCGGCCGCCATCGCCTCGAACGTCCTGCCCGCGAGGGCGCGAGCCTCCTGCTGCGCGGGGAACCGTCGCATCGCGACGACGAGGAGGGCGGCGTTCAGCTCGCTGAGTCGGTAGTTCGCCCCGAACGTGAACTCCTTCTCCTCGGGATCCTTGGCGCGGCCGCAGTCGATGATCGAGTGCGCCCGTCGAGCGAGGGCGTCGTCGTTCGTGAGCAGCGTGCCGCCCTCGCCCGACGTCAGGATCTTCGAGGACTGGTGGCTGAACGACCCGAAGTCCCCGATGCAGCCTGCGCCCTGCCCGCGCCACTGCTGTCCATGGGCGTGGGCGCAGTCCTCGATCACGGCCAGGCCGTGCGCCGCCGCGATCGACATGATCCGATCCATGTCAGCCATCTGGTGACCGAGGTGCACCGGGATGATGGCCTTCGTGCGCGGCGTGATCGCGGCCTCGACGGCGTCGGGGTCGATGCACCACGTCTCGGGTAGGACGTCGACGATCACCGGCAGTGCGCCGGCGGCCATCGGCGCGTAGGCGGTGGCGGCGAACGTGAGGGCCGGCACGATGACCTCGTCGCCCCAACCGATATCGAGCGCCTTGCAGGCGACCTCCATCGTGACCGTGCCGTTCATCATCAGAACCCCGTGCCGCGCGCCCTGGTACGCGGCGAACGCTTCCTCGAAGGTGCCGGCGTTCAGTCCGGGCTCGGGGAACCCGCCCCACTCACCGCTGCGTACCACCTCGACGACCGCCTCGACGTACTCCTCGTCGGGGGCCGGCCATGCCGGGTACGACGTGGCGCGCACGGGCGTCCCACCGTTGATCGCGAGCTCAGGCATCGTCTGCTCCTCTCGGGCTGCGGCGGCCACGGGGCCGTCGTCGTCGAACGATTCAGGCACGCATCCCCTCCCTGGAGATGCCGACGTCTCCCAACGTACCGGCTGCGAGCCCGCCGTCGGTCGCACCGGTCGCGAGGGCGTCGGACGGCGCGTCCCCGCGCAGCCGCGCCGCGAGGTAGCCGGCGTTGAAGGCGTCGCCGGCGCCGACCGGGTCGATCTCGGCGTGGGGCCGTGGACGATGCTCGTGCCAATCGCCCGCGGCGTCCAGCACGGCGGCCCCCGCGTCCCCCCGCTTGATCACGACCTCCTCCGGGCCGAGCCGCGCGACCGCACGGGCGAGCGCCTCACCCCGCTCCCGGCTGCCGATCACGGCCTGCAGTTCCGCCTCACCGCCCAGCACGACCCCACACCGCTCGATCAGCGGCCCGACCGCCGCTCCCGGGTCGGAGGAACCGGGAAGACCGGGGCGTAGGTTGGGATCGACGGCGCGGATCCCGGTCCCACGCTCCAGGAACCTGGCCGCCGCGGCGCGCGGTTCCGGCCCCAGCATCGCGGTGATCCCCGTCACGAGGAGCGCCCTGGCGTCCTCCAGCGGGATCCCGTCGAGGTCGGCGGGGGACAACGCGCTCGCCGCCGAGCCCGACCGCCAGTAGCGGACCCCCCCGACGGTATCCCGGAGCATCAGCCCCGTCGGATGCGCCGGATCGATGCGGACCCACCCGAGGTCGACACCCTCGCGGTCCAGGTCGGCGCGTATCCGGCGACCGGCCGGGTCGTCGCCGAGCCGGCTCACCCACGCGACGCGGAGCCCGCGTCTCGCCATCGCGACGCACGTGTTGCTCTCGGCGCCGCCGTGGGTGGCCGTGAACGTGCTCGCCGTCATCAGGTCGCCGTCGGTGGCGATCAGCGACACCATCGTCTCTCCGAGCGCGATCAGGTCGAACCCGGTCACCGCCCCGCCGCCTGCGCGGTCGCGACCGCCCGGGCGCGGAGCGCCTCGAACTCGTCGTCGTTGGCCGGCGGCCGTCGTCCGGCGAGGGATCCACCGACCCCGACGGCGGTCGCTCCAGCGTCGAGGTAGGCAGGGATCTCGTCGATCTCCACGCCGCCCGTGGGCAGGAGCCCGAACTCCGGGTACGGGCCCCGGAGGGCCGAGATGAACGCCGGCCCTCCCACGGGACCCGCCGGGAAGACCTTGACGGACTCGGCGCCCAGCGCTGCCGCTCGATCCAGTTCCGTCGGAGAGAGGACCCCGGGGATCGGCTCCATCCCCAGCCGCAGCGCGCCCTCGACCACGTCGTCGATCAGGCTGGGGGAGACCACGAATCGGGCTCCCGCTTCCGCGGACGCGCGCACGTCGTCCATCGACCGGACCGTCCCGGCTCCGACCATCATCCCGGCGTCGGCCGCTCGCGAGATCGCGGCGAGCGCCTCCGGCGTGTCCAACGTGATCTCGACGACCGCGATCCCGGACTCGACGAGGACCGCAAGGACGGCGTCCAGATCACCGACCGTCCGATAGCGCACGATACCCACCACTCGTCCCAGGTCGAGGATCGTCATCGTGCCTCCCGCGGACCGAGGGCCGCACACCGGCGGCTGTCTTGACTCGGGTCCGAGCCGGAGCGTAGCATCTGCCCGAATAGTTAGGAAAGTTTCCTTTGAGCAGGAGGGGGGCGCCACGAGCCAGGTACGGTCGCCCGCCGGGACGCCGAGTCTCCTCCGGGCCATCAATGAGCGGACGGTCCTCGAGTGCGTGCGCCGGGCCGGACCGATCTCGCGGGCGCAGATCGCGCGGGAGACCGCACTCTCGAAGCCCACGGTGTCCCAGGCGCTCGCCGGTCTCGAAACCTCGAGGCTCGTCCGCGAAGCGGGGCGGTCCCAAGGATCCAAGGGTCCGACCGCGGTGCTCTACGAACTGAACCCCCGCGCCGGCTGGGTGGTCGGCATCGACGTGGGCCGGGACTGGGTTAGGGCGGCGATCGCCGACGTGACCGGCTCGTTCGTGGCACGACGTGACGAGCGGGCCAAGGTGAAGAGCGCGAGGTCGCTGATCCAGCAGATCGGGGCGATCGCGCACGGTCTCGCCGCCGATGCCGGCATCAAATGGCGGCAGGTGACGCTCGCGACGGTCGGGAGCCCGGGGGTGTTCGATCCACAGCGCGGCCAGGTGGCCCTCGCCTACAGCCTGCCCGGATGGGGACGGGAGGGCATCGTCGAGGCGGTCCAGGCTGAGCTCGGCACGAAGACCGCGTTCGAGAACGACGTGAAGCTCGCGGCGCTCGGTGAGCAATGGCACGGATGCGGCCGGGGGGTCGCGAACTTCGTCTACCTGCACCTCGGGACCGGCGTGGGCATGGGTCTGATCCTCGACGGCCGCCTGTACCGGGGAAGCTCAGGTGCCGCCGGCGAGGTCGGGTACCTGCCGCTGGCCGGGACCGACGTCCGGAGCGCCGAGAGCCGCCGCCGCGGCGCGCTCGATGCCGCCGCCAGCGCGGCCGGCGTCGTGGCCGCGGCCCGGTCCCTCGGGATGAAGCCGCCGCTCACAGCGAAGGGCGTGTTCGAGGCGGCCCGCGTCGGCGATCGAAAGGCACTGCGTGCGGTCGCCACGGAGGCCGAACGGATCGCGCTCGCCGCCGCCGCCGCCGCGGCGGTCGTCGACCCCGAGCTCGTGATCCTGGGCGGCGGGATCGGTGGCAACGCCGATCTGCTCTTGGAGCCGGTGGAACGCGAGCTTCGTGAGATCTCGCCGTTCCGGCCACGGATCGAGGTCTCGACCCTGGGAGAGGAAGCGACCCTCCACGGCGCGGTGTGGATGGCGCTGCAGGCGGCGCACGATCGCCTGTTCGAGCGAGGGAAGGTGTCCGCATGAAACCCCCGAACGACGACGGGAACGTAAGTACACCGTGGATGAGATGGGTTCATAGGCATCCGAGCGATGCTCGGGGAGGGAGGGCACGATGAAGCGCTGGTTGGTCGCGATCGCCGCCATGGCGCTCGTGTCGGCGGCGTGCACGGCCGGTGGCGACGAGACTGCGTCGCCGGTCGACACGGGCGCGAGCGCGTCGCACGAGCCGGTCACGATCGAGATGTGGAGCGCCTGGACGTCCAAGGCGGAGCTCGAGGACTTCGACAAGATCTTCGCGGGGTTCGAGGATGCCTATCCCTGGATCACGGTGAAGAGCATCGGCAACGTCGATGACACGAAGATGATCGCCGCGATCAACAGCGGCACGCCTCCGGACGCGGCTCTCTCGTTCAGCCTGGACAACATCGGCAAGTTCTGTCAGAGCGGCGCGTGGCAGGATCTGACGCCGTTCATCGAGCAGAGCAACTTCGACACGACCCAGTTCCCGCCGGTCGTCGAGGAGTACACGAGCTTCGGCGGCAGCCGGTGCGCACTGCCCTTCCTGACCGACGCGTACGGCCTCTACTACAACCAGGACATGTTCGATAAGGCGGGCATCACGGAGCCGCCGAAGACGATGTCCGAGCTGGTGGACGTGGCCAAGAAGCTCACCGTCTTCAACCCAGACGGTTCGATCAAGGTCGCCGGGTTCGTGCCCTACATGGCGTACTACGAGACCAACGTCGTGACGATCTCCTCGATGTTCAACGCCAAGTGGTACAGCGAGGACGGCTCCCAGTCGGCCGTCAACACCGACCCGGCATGGCAGGACATGGCGAACTGGCAGAAGGAGCTCGTCGACTTCTACGGCTACGACAACCTGCAGCGGTTCGTGGCCGGCCAGGGTGATGAGTGGGGCTCGGAGCAGGACTTCCAGACCGGCCGCGTCGCGATGACGATCGACGGCGAGTGGCGGACCTCCGAGAACTTCATGGGTGACCCCCCGGCGGTGAACTTCATGACGGCTCCGTTCCCGGTGCCCGACGCCAACATCGACATGTATGGCATGGGCCAGGTCGGCGGGACGATCATCGGGATCCCGAAGGGGGCTCCGCACCCGCAGGAGGCCTGGCTCCTGGTGTCGTGGATGGCGACGGACACGCCCACCCTCGTCTACATGGCGAACACGGTGCGCAACGTGCCGACGACGCTCGAGGCTCTGACCTCGCCGGATCTCGACGTGACGCCGCAGTTCCAGACGTTCCTGGATATCTTCGCCAACCCGAACAGCCACTACAAGGAGACCTCGGCGATCGGGCAGGCCGACCAGGACCTGATGGCGGCGTTCATCGAGAAGTGGCAGGCAGGGAAGGTGGACGACCTGCAGGCCGGACTCGATGACGTGGCCAAGCAGATCAACGATCAGCTGGCCCAGGCGCAGGCGCCGTAGGGAGCCCGATCATCGTCGCCTCGAACACCGCCGACGCCGCCGCGAGCATCCGGGCTCGACGCCCGCGCTCGCGGCGGCGTCGCACGCACTGGCCGACGGTGCTCCTGTTCATGTCGCCGTGGATCATCGGGTTCACCGTGTTCATCCTGTATCCGATGGTTTCGAGCCTCTACTTCTCCTTCACGCACTACGACCTGATCGGGTCGCCGATCTGGATCGGGCTCGACAACTACAAGTACATGTTCACCGAGGACACGCTGTTCTGGCAGGCGATCAGGAACACCGTGTGGTTCATCGTGGTCGCGGTCCCGCTGCAGATCGTCTTCGCGATCTTCACCGCCACGCTTCTGACGAGACCGCGCAGGGGCGTCAAGGTCTATCGCACCCTGTTCTTCCTCCCGGCGATCGCTCCGGTCGTGGCCGCGGCACTCGCGTTCCTGTTCCTGTTCAATCCGTCGTACGGCGCCGTGAACCGCTTCCTCTCGGCGCTGGGCATGTCGCACCCGCCGACGTGGTTCTACTCCCCGACCTCGTCGAAATGGGCGCTCGTGATCCTGGCGCTGTGGGGGGTGGGGGAGGCGATGATCATCTTCCTCGCCGGTCTCCTCGACGTGCCGCAGCAGCTGTACGAGGCCGCCGACATCGAGGGCGCGAGTGCATGGCAGAAGTTCCGGCGCGTGACCCTCCCGATGATCACGCCGGTCATCTTCTTCACGCTCGTGATCGGCGTGATCCAGGCGTTCCAGTACTTCACGCAGGCGTACGTGGCGAGCACCACGCTCGGCGGGCAACGCTCGGCGCTCGGGGCGCCACAGAACTCCCTGTTGTTCTACGCGATCTATCTTTACCAGCAGGGCTTCAACTACTTCCGGATGGGCTACGCGTCGGCCCTGGCATGGGTGCTGTTCGTGATCACGATGGCGTGCACGATCGCGCTGCTCAGGACCTCCAAGCGCTGGGTCCACTACCAGGGCGGCATGTTCAAGTGAGCGTCCGCGCGGGAACGGCGACGTACACGAGCGCCGACGAGATCGTCGTGCGCCCGGTGCCGCAGGCGACGCGTCGGCACAGGGTCCTTCGCGCCTTCATCGACCACACGGTCCTGATCGTCGTCGCGGCGATGTTCATGGTTCCCATCTTCTTCATCATCGTGACGTCGCTGATGACGCCGAAGCAGGCGCTCACGTCGTCGCTGTGGCCCAGCCCCTTCCACCCGCAGAACTACCTGGACGTGTTCTCGGAGATCCCGCTGCTCCGGTACACGTGGAACACCACCCAGGTGGCCGTGCTCTCCACGGTCGGTACCGTGGTGTCGTGTGTGCCGGTGGCGTACGCGCTGGCGCGGATGCAGTGGCGGGGTCGTCAGGCGGCCTTCGTCGTCGTGCTCGCCACCCTGATGCTCCCGTTCCAGGTCACGATCGTGCCGCTGTACATCGTGTTCGTCCGGCTCGGGTGGATCGGGCACCTCACGCCGCTGATCCTGCCGAGCTTCTTCGGCGACGCGTTCTCGATCTTCCTGCTCCGACAGTTCTTCATGTCGATCCCGGATGAGCTCTCGGACGCCGCCCGGGTCGACGGCGCCAGCGAATGGCAGATCATGACCAAAGTCATCGTGCCGCTGGCCAAGCCCGCGATCGCCGCCGTGGCGCTCTTCAACTTCCTGTACGCGTGGAACGACTTCTTCGCGCCGCTCCTGTTCGTCGGGAACAACCCGAAGCTCTACACGCTCGCGATCGGCCTGGCGGAGTTCAAGACCCGCTACCTCGCACAGTGGAACCTCACGATGGCGGCGTCCGCACTGATGATGCTGCCGATCATCGTGCTGTTCTTCCTCGCCCAGCGCGTCTTCGTCGAGGGCGTGACGCTGACCGGCGTCAAGGGATAGCCGTGCGCGTCGCGCTGTTCGGCTGCGGGTGGATCCAGGACTTCCACGCCCGCGGGGTGCTGGCGCACGGCGACGAGCTCGTCGCGGTCGCCAACCACCGCGAGGAGACGGCGCGCGCCTTCGCCGAACGATACGCGATCGGGCACGTCACGACCGACTGGGCGTCCCTCGCTGCCGATCCCTCGCTGGACGCGGCGATCGTGGCCACGCCCAACGCGTTGCACGCCCCGCAGACGATCGCGCTGCTACGTGCGGGCACGCACGTGCTCGTGGAGAAGCCGATGGCCACGAGCGTGGCCGAGTGCGACGCGATGATCGAGGCGTCCGCGGCCTCCGGGGCCTCGTTGATGGTCGCGCACTGCTGGCGGTTCCGGGACGAGGTGATCGCGCTCCGCGATCGGATCGCGGCGGGCGAGCTCGGTGCGATCGTCAAGACGCGCGGCTACGGGGTGCACGCGGGATGGGGCCCGAGCGGGTGGTTCACCGATCCCGCGCTGGCCGGCGGGGGCGCGCTCCTGGACATGGGCGTGCACGCGATCGACACGGCGCGGTTCCTCCTGGGCGACCCGGACCCGGGATCGGTGTGCGCGGCGATCGGCACGCGATACGCCGATGGGCGCTACACGGTCGACGACGACGGGATCCTGCTGATCCGCTGGGCCAACGGCACGAACAGCGTCGTGGAGTCCGGATGGTGGCAGCCGCATCTCGGCGGGCTCGAAGCCGACACCGAGGTGTACGGGACCGAGGGCTACGCGCGGATCTGGCCGCCCGAGGAACCGTCGGAGGACTACGAGCACTGCACGCAGCCGATGTACTCGGCGCAGGTGCGGGCGTTCCTGGACGCGATCGCGGAGGGCCGGCAGCCGCGTCCGAGCGGCGAGGACGGCCGCGTCGTCATGCGGGTGGTCGAAGAGGCCTACCGACGCACGGCCGAAGCCGATCCGCGCGATCCCTAGCTCGCTACTCGATCGTGTAGCTCGGCGCCACGCGCTGCCCGAGGTTCATCCAGGTCAGCAGGCATCGGTAGAGCTCGCGGATATCGGGCGTCTCGAACCGAACGCCACGCGGCGCACGACGTTCGGTCCCGGGCGCGAGCGCGCACATGTCGGCGGCCGCGGTGTTGATCACGTCGACCTCGAGCGCGAACGGTCCCGATGGCACGAACAGCTCGAGCCGCTCGGGGTGCCGCACGGCCTCGCCGAGCACCCTGCGGATCTCCGCCCGCGCCGTCTCGGGCGATCGAGAGCGCCCGACGCGGTTGCCGAACCCGTCCTTCACGGCGACGGTCGCGACCCAGGGGAGCTTCTCCACGGCCTGTTCGCAACAGGCGCGGTCGCCGGCCACGAATCCGACCGGCACGCCGAAGGTCCCGGCGAGGGCCGCGTTCAGGTGCGTCTCGTTCCAGGTGTCGCCGTTCACCCGCACGTCCGTGATGAAGCCTGTGTAGGTGTGATCGAGGATCGCGTCGGGCGTGCCGGCGCCCGCGTGGTAGCCGATGAACGCGGCGATCGAGAACCCCTCGTCGATGCCGGTCATCATGCTGAACGGCACCTTCGGGGTGCCCTGCACGAGCTCGGCGCGTGGGTCGAGGTCGTGCGGCAGGAGGTTCCCCATGTCGCCGTGGGAGTCGGTGACCACGACCGTGTCGGCTCCGGCGTCGAAGGCGCCGGCGATCGCGGCGTTCGTCTCCTCGGTCATGAGTCGGCGACCCCACACGTAGTCGTCGGTGCCGCGGAACGTCTGGCGCAGGGTCGTGATCCCCGCGATGCCCTCCATGTCGACCGAGATGAAGACGTTGAGCGTCATCCGACCTCCTCCCGCGGGGATGCTAGTCGCCGTCGGACGCCGGGGCGAGCGCCGCGATGCTGTCGTTCGCGACGACGAGGAGAGGCTTGCCGAACACCCGCTTGAAGCGGTCGGCGACCCCGCGGGGCTTCCAACCCGAGGGAACGGGCGCGACGACCTCGAAGCCGCCCCGCATCCAGTTGCAGCTGAGCGGCGCGGCGGTGGCCGGGGGGATCCGGCGGTTGAGCTCGTCGGCGAGCGCGAGGGTCGATGCGGCGCGGAGCACGGCCTTGCGGTCCTCCTCCAGGACGAGTCGGCCGTACGGCCCGAGCCGTGTGTCGTCGTCGGCCTGCCGCAGGATCGCCGTGAGCGCCCCGAGATCGGCGTGCGAGAACCCGGCCAGGTCGGCCGCCATCACGATCATCGCGGCGTGCTCGAATCGGTCGTAGTAGTCGATCGCGCGCCCCACGTCGAGGATCGTCGCCGCGTGCTCCAGCATCTCGCGCACGGACGCGGGCGCCGAAGGGTCGAGGGCGCCGTGCAGGTGGAGCGCGAGTCCGGCGCGCCGTTCGGCCACCGGGGATTCCCAGGTCGCGAACCGAGCGGCGAGCGTGGCCACCGAGATGGTCCGGACCCAGTCCGCGGGCGGGACCCCCCCACCGGCGGCGGTGGTCAACGCCAGGCCCTCGCGAAGACCGCGGCTGGACACGACGATGTCCTCGGCGCCCACGCGGTGCGCGATCCCGTGCGCCACCAGCGCGCCTCCCACGATCGTGTCGGCGCGATCCGGGTTCAGCCCGGGCGCCTGTGCCCGTCGCTTCATCGAGCGACCAGCGAGATCGTCGATCAATGCGCCGAGACGCTCGGAGGGGAGCCGGTAGCCGTGGAGGAGCGGCATCGGATACTCGGTGCGCTTCAGGTCCACCTTGGCGAGGTTCCGGACGGTGCCGCCGATCCCGACCAGCTCCTCATCGCGCGTGAGCTCGGTGATCCCGGCGGTGTCCAGGGCTTCGTCGACCGCCTTCCGGAGCGCCCGGATCTCCTTGTCCGACGGCGGGTCGGACTCCAGGAACCGGTCGCTCACGCGGAGCGATCCGAGCGGGAGCGACCATGAACGCATCAGGTGCCGCTCGCGGAACCTCGAGAGCTCGACGCTGCCGCCCCCGATGTCCATCGTGAAGCCGCTGCGCACCGGCAGGTCGTGCACCGCTCCCAGGAAGCCGAGCCGCGCCTCATGGTCGCCGTCGATCGTCTGCAACGGAACGCCCAGTCGGTTCGCGCGCGTCACGAGCTCCTCGCCGTCGGTGGCGTCGCGGACGGCCGAGGTCGCCACCGCGATGATCCGCTCGGCGCCGGCCCCGTTGGCCACCGCCACGAAGTCGCGGAGCGCCTCGACCGTTCGCTCGATCGCGTCGGGTCCGAGCTCGTTCGAACCGCGGAGGGCGCGCGCCAGCCGCAGCGGGGCTCGGGCGTCCTCGAGCACGTCGAGGTGCTCACCCTCGCGGAGCCGGAAGACGATCATCCTCCCCGAGTTCGAGCCGATGTCGACCACGGCGAACGGCCGGTCGTCGGGCGCTGGGCGGGGGACGGCGTTCACCCCGTGATGCTCGCATACGGAGACGACCCAGGACGGGCCGTTCGGTGAACGGGAGCGGAACGAGGCGGCGTCGTTGACACTCCGCCGACCGTGAGTCATCCTGCCCGCGCAGTGCCAACCGCCTAGCCGACATCACCCGATCAGAAGGGGCGCGCCGTCGCCCCGTTCCGGCGTGCCTCGGCCCGGCACCTCCGCCGCACGCCCCGACCCGTGAGGAAGATGTGTCGTGCGACGATTGCGCCCAGCCACCGTCTATCTGATCTACGAGACCACCGGTGGCTTCATGTTCCGCCTGATGGCCACCGTCTACACGGTGTTCATCGTGGTTCGCCTCGACCCGACGCCGTTCCAACTGTTGCTGCTGGGTACGGTCCTCGAGGGGACGTACCTCCTCTTCGAGTTGCCGACCGGCGTGGTCGCCGACACGATGGGCCGCCGCGTCTCGGTGGTGATCGGCGTCCTGGGCACCGGGGCGGCGTTCGTGGTGCTCGGTCTCGCCGAGACGTACCAGATGGCCGTCGTCTCGCAGGTGATGTTCGGGATCTTCGCGACGTTCACGAGCGGCGCCGACGTGGCGTGGCTCACCGACGAGATCGGCGAGGAGGCGGCCCGCCCGCTCTACCTGCGCGCCGAGCAGTGGTATCACGTGGGGGCGCTCGTCGCGATCGCGGCCAGCGTGGCGCTCGCCTCGATCGACCTGCGGCTCCCCGTGATCCTGTCGGGCGTCGGGTTCCTGGGGCTCGGGGTCTTCCTGGCGATCGCGATGCGCGAGGAAGGGTTCACGCGTCGAGCGCGTCCCGCCGGGGAGCGGATCCACCGCACCTTGGTCGGCACGCTGAAGGACGGGGTTCGCGAGGTACGCGGCCATCCGGTCCTCTGGCTGATCCTCGTCACGGCCGCGATCCACGGCGCGTCCACCGAGGGGTTCGACCGGCTGTCGGACTTCCACCTGCTCAAGGACATCGGGCTCCCGGCGATCGGCGGGCTGAACCGCGTGGTGTGGTTCGGGATCCTTGACGGCGTCGGGATGCTGCTCGGGCTGGGCGCGCTGTCGATCGTGAAGCGGCGGTCGCACCTGCGGGGTCACGCGGCCGTCGCGCGGATCCTCGTCGTGATCGACGTCCTGCTGGTCGTCGGCGTGGTCGCGTTCGGACTCGTCGGCGCGTTCTGGGCGGCGGTGGTGGCGTTCTGGATCGTGGGGGCGCTCCGGAGCGTGCGCGACCCCGTCTTCACGGCGTGGGTGAACCAGGGGCTCGATCCCGCGACGCGCGCGACCGTGAACTCGATGGGCACGCAGTCCGACGCGATCGGGCAGACCGTCGGTGGTCCGCCATTGGGCATCATCGCGAGCGCGATCTCGGTGCCGGTGGCCCTGGTCGTGTCGGGGCTCCTCCGCTTGCCGACGCTCGCGCTCTACGCACGTGCGATCCGGCGCGGCTCGGTGGGCACGCTGGCGCCCGACGAGATCGACGAGGATCTCTCGCTGGACGATGCGGAGGAGATGGACGAGGTCGAGATCCCCGAGATCCCCGGGGACTAGGGCTGAACCGGTGGGACGTCGATCACGCGCGATGCGTGCCGGCGCCGGGCGTCCTCGCTCCGTTCCCAATCCCGGATCGCGTCGGCGATCGCCATAACGATCGCGGCGCCGCCCGTGACCTCGATCAGCCGGCCGATCGGTGAACGGCGGAGCCCGGGGATCCGCATCACGAGCGGGACCGACACGATCAGGCCCGTGGCGAGCATCCGGCGGAGCCGTTGCCCGGTGGGCGAATCGAGGAACTCGGCCAGCTCGTCGATCGTGATCTCGGCCCGCTCGGCGAGCTCGTGGATCCGCGACAACTCGAGCCGCGGGCGTGTGGGGTCGGTGCGGCGACGGGGCATGCGTTCAGCCTATCCGCCGCTGCGCGATGCGAACCGGCGCCGGGGCTCGGGGACGCGCACGCGGACCCGCGCGTCGACGATCACGGCGCCGTGCGTCCGCACCACGACGGGGTTGCAGTCCATCTCGGCCACCTCCGGATGGTCGGCGCAGAGGGCGCTCACGCGCAGCACCACGTCGTGGAGGGCGGGGACGTCGGCCTTCGGCGCGCCACGGAACCCGTCGAGCAGCGGGAACGTCGCGAGACCCTGGATCATCTCGTCGGCGTCGACGTCGGTGAGCGGGGCCACCCGGACCGCCACGTCGCGCGTGAGCTCGACCGTCACGCCGCCCGCCCCAACCGCGATCATCGGCCCGAACATCGGATCGGCGGCGGCCCCGACGAGCATCTCCACGCCGTCGCCGACCATCTCCTGCACCACGAAGCCCTCGAGCGGCTCTCCCGCGGCTGCCAGGCGCTCGGCCATCCCCGCCGCGGCCTCCGCCACGTCGGGGCCCGGCATCAGGTCGAGGGCCACCGCGCCTACGTCCGTCTTGTGCACAGGCCCGATCGCCTTCAGCGCGACGCGGCCGTGGAACGCGAGCGAGGTCTCGGCGGCCTCCTCCGCCGTCGTGGCGCGCTCCTCCGGCACGGTCGGAAGGCCGTAGCAGTCGAAGAGCTGTCGCACCTCGTCGGGGGTCAGCCACTCCTCGTCGCGCGCGAGTGCGGCGGCGAGCACGGCCGCGGCCTCGTCCTCGCGCACCCCGTCCAGCTCGGCGATCTCGCCGTGCGGCTTCGCGCGCCAGGCGCCCAGCTCGACCGCGTGCGCGAGGGCGATCGCGGCCTGCTCCGGATAGGCGAACGAGGGGATCTTGACGCCGGGCGCACGCAGCGGCTCGGGGAGTCCCCGTGCCGACATGAAGCACGTGAGCACCGGGATCCGGCGCTCGATCGACCCGATCGCCTCGACCATGTGTTGCGCGACGTCTGGCGCGGCGTCCTCGAGCGGCGGGATGTAGAGCACGATCAGCGAGTCGATGCCCGCATCGGCCGCCACGGTCCGGATCGTGCGACCGTAGTCCTCGCCGCTCGCCGAGGCGATCATGTCGACCGGGTTGTCGGCCGAGGCCTGCTCGGGCAGGAAGGACGTGAGCTCGGTCACCGTCGCCTCGCCGAGCTCGGGGACGACGAGGCCTCGCGCCTCGCACGTGTCGGCGCAGAGGATCCCGAGCCCGCCGGCGTTCGTCACGATCGCGACGCGGTTGCCGACGGGGACGGGCTGGTTCGCGAGCAGCGTGCCGACGTCGAACATCTCCTCGAGGGTGTCGGTGCGGATCACGCCGTGCTGACGGAACATCGCGTCCACGGTCGAGTCCGATGAGGCCAGGAGCGATCCAGTGTGGGACGACGCGGCCCTGGCTCCGGCGACCGACCGACCGCTCTTGACCGCTACGATCGGCTTCGTGCGGCCGATCCGGCGGGCGAGGCGCCCGAACCGCTTCGGGTTCCCGAAGGACTCGAGGTACAGCATGATCACGTCGGTGCGGGGGTCCTCGTCCCAGTAGCAGAGCAGGTCGTTGCCCGAGACGTCGGCCTTGTTCCCGACCGAGGCGAAGGTGGAGAGCCCCAGGCCCAGCTGCGCGGCCTGGCTCATCACCGCGATGCCCAGGGCGCCGCTCTGCGACAGGAACCCGACGTTGCCCTCGGGCGGCCAGGCGGCGGCGAACGTTCCGTTCATCGCGATCTCGGGTGCCGTGTTCACGACGCCCATGCAGTTGGGTCCGACCAGGCGCATCCCGGCCGCGCGGCACACCTCCAGCAGCTCGGACTGGCGCTCGCGACCCTCGGCGCCGCTCTCTCCGAACCCCGCCGAGATCACGACGAGCCCGTGCACGCCCTTCTCGCCGCATGCCGTGGCGATGTCGACGACGACGGCGGCCGGCACGGCGATGAACGCGACGTCGACGGGCCCGGGGACCTCCGCGATCGAGGCGTAGGCGGGGACGCCCTGCACGGCCTCCGCGGACGGGTTCACCGGGTACACCACGCCGGTGAAGGGGCGCGAGAGCAGGTTGTGGAACAGGCGCCCGCCGATCGAGGACGGATCGCGCGAGGCGCCGATCACCGCGACGGACGTCGGTTCGAGGAGCGCCCTCACCGCGTTCGCCGCGGCGATCCGTTCCCGCTCCTCGTAGGTCTCGACGGCCTCCTCGGTGATCGTCGTGGGGAACTCCACCTCGACCTCGCCAGGTTTGGCGTGGATCGCGACGTCGAACCCGGTCCGGCGGAAGACGTCGATCATCCGGTGGTTCTCCGGGAGCACCTCGGCGAAGAAGAAGCGGATCCCGGCCTCGTCGGCCGCCTGCGCGAGGTGCGCGATCAGCAGCGATCCGAGACCCTTGCCCTGCAACTCGTCGGCGACGCTCACGCTGACCTCGGCGCGGTAGCCACCCACCCGGATGTACTGGGCGCCGGCCACGACGCGCCGGTCCGAGAAGGCGAGGAGCGTCAGGTGATCGACGTAGTCGACATCCACCGCCTTGGACGCCACACCGCGGATGTCGACCGACGGTCCCCAGAACCGGAGCCGTCGCGATTCCTCCGACAGGCCGAGGAGGTAGTCCTCGACCGGCTCGGCGTCCTCGGGACGGGCCGGGCGGATGCGAACGGTGCTGCCGTCACGCAGGACGACGTCGGTCTCGAGGTGGGCCGGATACGCGGTCACGGAGGCCATCGTAGTGGTCGTGCGCGCAGCGGCGTGGGCCGCCCGGCCCGTCATCGCGGAGGCGGACGGGAATCGAACCCGCCTGGGAGCTCGCGCCCCCACATCGGTGTTGAAGACCGAGGGGCCCACCAGGAACCCTGACGCCTCCGTCGCTGAGCATAGCCGCGCGTAGGATTGTGGCCGTGCTCGCCTCGATCCCGTACCGCACGTTCCCGGTCCTGCACCTCGGACCGATCCCGATCCGCGTGTTCGGCGTCTTCGTGGCGATCGGGATCCTCGTGGGCTCGTGGGTGTTCCTGCGGTTCGCGCGTCAGCGCGGGATGGATCCCGAGGCGCTCACCTCGCTCGCGTGGCGCGTGATCCTGCTGGGGATCATCGGCTCCCGGCTCCTGTTCGTGCTGACGCATCTCTCGGACTTCACCGACCGACCCCTCTCGGCGTTCGCCCTCTGGGAGGGGGGGCTCCAGTTCTCGGGCGCGTTCCTGATCGCGATCATCGTGATCGTCTGGTGGCAACGTTCCCACCGCGAGGTCAACACCCTCTCGCTCACCGACGGCATCGTGCTCGGCCTCGTCCCCGGCCTGATGATCGGGCGGATCGGTTGCTACGCCGTCGGCGAGCACTTCGGGAACGAGACGACGTTCTTCCTGGGCGTGAAGTACCTCGGGGGCGAGACCCGGGAGGGTCCGATCGCGGTGGGCACCGTGATCCATAACACGGCCCTGTACGAGTTCATCCTGCTCGCGCCGCTCGCGGCGTTCCTGTTCTGGATGGCCCGACGGAACGCCCCGGCCGGCGCGATGACCGCGACGTTCCTGCTGTGGTACGGGATCCAGCGGTTCCTGACCGACTTCCTGCGGGCGTACGACGAGCGGGTGGCCGGTCTCACCGGCGCCCAGTTCATCAGCCTCGGCATGATCGCGGCGGGGATCGTGCTGGCGTGGCGGGTCCGTCGGCGCGAGGAGCGCACGGCCGACGAGCCCGGCGCGTCGACCTCGGAACGCGAGCCCGAGCCCGCCTGAGCCACACGAACACCCGAGGCGCGGCTGCGCTACCCTGCTCTAGTCCAAAGCAGACTAGTGGGGAGGGACATGCGATGGTGCCCAAGGTCGAGGTCGTGGTGCTGGGGCTGCTGGCCGAGGAACCGATGCACGGGTACGACCTCCTCGAACGGTTCCGCGACTCGCAGCATGGGGTTCTGGGTGGAGGTCGGGAAGGCCTCCGTCTACCAGACCCTGCATCGGCTCGAGGCGCGCGGCCTGATCGTCGGGCGGTCGCAAGAGGGGAGTGAGGGTCCGGACCGGCGCGTCTTCCGGATCACGCGGACGGGACGGGCGCGGCTGAGCGAAGGGCTCGCCGAACGCTTCGGGGTGCTCGCTCCGTACGAGACCGACGCAGGGCTCGCGCTGGGGTTCGCCGACCGGCTGAGCCCGGCGGACGTCGAAGGACGCGATCGCCGCCCGCGAGCTCGCCCTGGGGGACCTGCTCGACGCCCTGGCCGCCGAGCGCGAGCGGACCGTCGGCCAGGGTGGGCCGGGACGGCCGCTCAGTGACGCGATGCTCGATCGTCAGCGCGCGCTGGCCGAGGCCGAACTGGCCTGGTGCGCACGGTTCCGTTCATCGTCGAGGAGGATCCGCCGATAACGCGGAGGGCGCTCGTCGAACGCGTCGGGAGCCGACCGTAGGATGGGGACGATGCAAGCGGCCTTCTTCGATCTGGACAAGACGATCATCTCGCGGTCGTCCTCGCTCGCCCTCTCGCGGCCGCTGTTCCGAGCCGGGATGGTGACCCGCACCCAGCTCCTCCGTGGCGCCTACGCGCAGCTCGTCTACCTGCTCGTCGGGGCGGACGAGAACAAGATGGAGCAGCTGAAGGAGGGCATGCTCAGCCTCACGCGGGGGTGGGACCGGGGGCAGATCGAGCGGATCGTCGAAGAGGTCATCTTCGAGGTGATCGACCCGTACGTGTATCAGGAGGCGCTCGACCTGATGGCTCTGCATCGGAGCGAGGGCCGCCGGATCTACATCGTGTCGTCCTCGCCCGAGGAGGTCGTGCGCCCGCTCGCCCGGCACTTCGGCGTGAACGGCGTGATCGCGACGCGCCCCGGGGTCGACGACCAGGGCCTCTACACGGGCGAGCTCGAGTTCTACGCCTACGGCGAGCAGAAGGCCGAGGCGATCCGCGGGCTCGCCGAGCGCGCCGGGATCGACCTCGAGGGCTCCTACGCCTACAGCGACTCGATCACCGACCTGCCGATGCTCGACGCGGTCGGCAACCCCGTGGCGGTCAACGCCGACAAGGAGCTCCGCCGCGAGGCGGAGGAGCGTGGGTGGCAGATCCGCGACTTCCGCCGGCCGGTCCGTCTGCGCACCCGGATCCGCCAGGCCGTGCCGCCGCCGCGGCCCTCGATCGCGGCCGCGGTCGGCGCCGTTGCCGTCGCCGCCGTGCTCGTGTGGGTCATCGCGAGGTCGCGGGTCGGTCGCCACGACGACGCCTGACCCCGGGGTTTGCAGCCCTTCGCGGAGCGGGTGTAGGTTCGAGTCGGGTGCCGAGAGGTACCCGCGAGGGAAGCAGAACCCACGCGCGAGTCATGCCGCGGGAGGCATGCTCAGGACCTGGGGGCGGTTGGTTCCCCGGCTCCCGAGCACGTGCAGACGAGACGCTTGATACCTGCTTCCCTCGCACTATGCCCGGGTCCCAGGCGCGGGCGTACAGCGCCGCCGGGTGTTCGAGCAGATCGGCGAGGCGTTCGGCGCGCTCCGCGGCCTCTCGGGGCAGGCCCGCCGAGACCGACCGCGCGATGTGGGCGAGCTCGCGCTCCACCGACGGCGACAGGCGACCCGTGCGATCGCGCACGAGCGGATCGAGCCGCGCCACCGCGTGGTCCAGGCGCGCGATCGAGGTCGCGAGGGGGTGCCGGCGGGCGCGATAGTCGTCGAGCGAGATCACCTGTGCCATGCCGCCACGATGACAGGCGGGTCTGACACGAGGGCCGTTCCCGTGTGGGTCGTTGCGCCTACGTCGGGGCAGCGCGGTCCCGCGCCGTCACGCGACCCGAACGCTCGTGACCGGCGCCAGGCGCTCGTGCGCGGCGAACCAGTGCCCGCCGGCGTCGCCCGAGCCCCAGACGTCGCCGCTCGTCGCGCCGACGTAGAGCTCCTGGCTCGCGCCCTCGCCGGTCGCGCCGAACGCCTGGCGGAGCACCGTCAGGTAGGCCTCGTTCGACGGAAGGCCCTCGCCCAGCGGGATCCAGGTCGTGCCGGCGTCGCGCGTGCGGTGGACCCGGAGCTTCCCCTCGGGGTCACGCGGTCGACGTCGGCCACGAGCGGCACCACGTACGCGCAGTCGGGGTCGGCGGGATCGATCACCAGCGGGAACCCGAAGCCGCTCGGCAGCCCCTCGCGGATCGACGTCCAGGAGCCCCCCTCGTCGTCGCTGCGGTAGACGTTGCCGTGGAACTGCATGAACAGCCGCTCGGGGCGGAGCGGCGCTCGATGCATGTTGTGCACGCACAGCGCGTTCGTGCCGTCGCGATGCTCCTCGGGCACGTACTCGGGCACCAGGCCCGTGTACCCGGTGCGCCAGGACTCGCCGCCGTCCTCGGTGATCCAGACGCCGGCGGCGCTCACCCCAACGGCGAGCGTGTCCGGCTTGCCCGGCCAGGTGCAGATCGAATGGAGGGCGAGCCCGCCGGCGCCGGGGTTCCACTCGCCCGCGAGCCGTTCCTTCCACAGGGGCTCGTTCAACGCCCAGTGTTCGCCGTTGTCCGTGCTGGTGAAGAGCGCGGCCGGGGCGACTCCCGCGTAGAGGACACCGTCGGCCACACCCGGCTCGATCCGCCACACGCGCTCCAGCGACGTGTCGGAGCCCTCGGGGAACGCCGGTCCTTCCCCCTGCTGCCACTCGCCGGCGGGGTCGTCGGTGAACATCACTCGCGGGCCGTAGAACCCGCTCGTGACACCGGCGAAGTACCGGCCGGTGCGGCGATCGCGGATCGCGTATTCCACGACATCGCCCGCGAACGCGCGCGTCGCGATCGCGAACGGCTCGCCCGTCGACGGGTCGCCCTCCAGGACGAACAGGCCCTTCTTCGTTCCGACCAACAGCTCGGTCATGCGTACCCCCCTGAGATGGACGGGAGGACCTGCAGCACGTCGTCGGGTGCGACGGCCGCGTCCTCCCTCGTGCGTTCCCCGTTCACGAACACGTTCACGTGCGGCCGGACCCGCCCCTGCTCGTCGAGGATCCAGCCGGTCACCTTCGGGCAGCGTCGCTCCAGCTCGCGAAGCACCTCGCCCACGGTCGCGCCGGGGAGCTCATGATGGGCCTCGCCGCCGGCACGGTCCCGCAGCGGTGCGCGAAGCGTGACGACCGCCATCGGGCGAGCCTACCCCGGCCCGCCGACAGCCGCTCTACGGGATGTTGCCCTTCACGGCCAGGAGCCCTTCGGCGCCCACGTCGTCGTGCTCATAGCCGGTGCCGCAGGTCCTCGCCTCGGCGAAACCGACCTCCTCGAACAGCCTGAACCAAGTGGCGCGCGGGAACATCCCGAGCCGGTGGCGGTCCTGCACGACGCGGATCGTGCCGTCCGCCTCGCGGAGCAGATACGCGAAGTCGTCGAGATACCGATCGTCGCGCGGATCCGGATCCCAGCGCCACTGCAGATAGCGGAGTGACCGACCGTCGCCCGGCCCGCCGTCGTGGCCGCCGTGCTCGGTCGCGTCGGCGTACGTCTCGCGCACGTGGTCGGGCTCGAAGATCGCGGCGCCGCCGGGCCGCAGGTGGACCCACGCGGTCTCGAGCGCCGCACACAGGTCGTCCTCGGTCGTCAGGTACGAGATCGCGTCGTGGACGAACACGGCGTCGAACGTGCGCCCGAGTCGGAGCGTCAGCATGTCGCCCTCGAGGTGCTCGCACTCGGGGTTGATCGTGCGGCTGACCTCCAGCATCGCCGGGGATAGGTCGGTCAGCGTGAGGGCCGCGTGCGCCTTCATGTGCGAGGCGTGGTTGCCGCCTCCGGATCCGAGCTCGAGGATCGTGGCCGGCGGTCCGCCCAGCGCCTCGGTGAAGACGCCGATCGCATGCGCAGCGCCCGCCGCGTAGTCGGCGGGCGCCGTGAGGAGGTGGAACCATCCCGCGAGGTCCCCGTACAGGCGCGGCGCGTCGTCACCGGACACGCAGTGAGCCTATCGAGGTCAGGACTCGCGGCGATAGACCGGGTGGCGGACGATCGTGCGCATGCGCTCGGGCGCGGTGCGCGCGGGGTCGCTCAGGTAGATCTCGTGGTGCTTGCCGGTGGGCAGGTAGCCGGCGGTCCTCACGAACGCGTACAGGCGTTCGAGGGTGGCGCGCTCGGCCTCCCACGGGCCGGTGTGCAGCGCCTGGGCCGCCGTGCCCTCGGCGAACGTCTCGGATCGCAGCCGGTCGAGGGCCGCGAGCTCCTTCTTCGCCGCGGTCTGGTCGAGGATCTCGCGGACGAGCTCGTCGGTGATGACCTCCGGCTGCATGATCATCAGGGTCCAGTCCCAGTCGGACTTGTCGTCGAAGTCCCACACGCGCGCGTTCGGGATCCACCAGAGGCCCTCGAGCGGCATCACGGCGTACTCGATGCCGTGCTCCATCCCACGGACCCGGAACTTCAGGCCGTAGGACACCGCGTACAGGGCCTGCACCGCTTCCTGGAACGTGGCCGATCCGTTCGGGTCACCGTGTCCGTCGATCATGAGGAATCGCATCGGCGGAACCTCCACCAGGGCGGGTTCGGCGTGCGCGCGATACAGGTCGCCCAACTGTCGCTTCAGGTCGACCTTCATCGCGGTACCGACCATGGCGCACCTCCTTCGTGCTCACCGGTAGCGTGCGCCCGGGGCACCCCACGTGCTCGGGTCGGGGGTCCCGGGACGACCGGGCCGCGGGGGGGCCGGTCGGCCCGGTGGGCCTCAGCCCGACGGCGGCGTGCCGTACTCGAAGTGCATCCCGTCGGGGATCAGGAAGTCCCCGCCCCACCGGAACCCCCATCGCTCGAAGATCGCGATGATGCGCTCGTCCATCGTGGGCGTGGCCCCGTACGCGTTCTCCGGTGCGTTGAGGTCGATCGCGGCGCCGTACGCATGGTTCGAGGGGGGCGCCGTCGGGTCGCGGGCCACCGTCCGGGCGTTGAAGCACCCTGCGGTGGAGTGGATCAGGCTCCCGAGGCCCTCGCGCACGACCTGGCGGAGGGCGCGCACCAGCGGAGAGAAGAACGCCACGTTGCACGTCACGCGCCCGATCAGCGGCACCGACCGGGTGGCCAGGTGCGCTCACCCAGCGTGGATCGATCGTGAGGTAGGCCGGGTCCTGGGGGTTCACGCGGGCGGCGAATTCTCCGAAGCGTTGCTTCATGACGATCGGCGGGTTCACCCCGCTCGCGACGCGCATGTACGGGATCCGCCGGGGGCGACGGTCCGGATCGGTGTGCCCTTGGGCAGGAGTCCCGCGACCACTCGGGCCCACCCGCCCTCCGTCATCGTGTCGGCGGTCTGCGCGAGCAGGTAGCGGTCGTCGACGATGCCGAGCCGCTCGCCCACCTGCCGGGAGACGAGGAGCTCGCTCCACCCGATCGTCTCGTCGGGGACGACGGCGCCGACGCGGACCTGCCGTCGGCCGAAGGTGAGGGTGCCGCCCACGCCGAGCCCCCGGAGCTTCGCCGAACGGGCGCCGAGCACGCCCTCGCCGTCGGTCAGGGTCCCCGTGATCTCGTCACGGAGCTCGGCCGGCAGGAACGGCGCGTACTCGACGGGGTTCACCGCGAAGGCATCGATCGGGATCGCCGCCGGCGGTATCGGGTGGTCGACGGCCGCGCCCGACGCATCGTGCGAGGCCGTGAGCCATCGGGTGTCGCCGGCCACGACCACGGTCGCGGCGAGCCGGTCGACGGTCCGGACGTGGTCGCGGAGCCCCGGGGTGAACCCGCCCGGGGTCCACGCCAGATACGTCGGCGGCGAGTCGGGGGTGGGCTGAGCCGTGGCCCGGGTCGTTCCCGCGCCGTCCGCCGACCCGGCTCCAGCGGCTCGGAGCACCGTATCGGACTGCGCGTCCGGCCACAGGAGCACGAGCGCCACGAGCCCGGCCACCAAGGCCAGCACGACCGCGGGGAAGGTCCGGCGCGCGTGGGCGCGCTCGGGGTTCGGCATGCGGGGAGGGTACGCCCCCGGCTCGATGACGGACCAGTTGCGCCGAGGGACGCCGGGTGCGCGACGGCCGGATGTCGGTGGTCGCGGCTAGGGTCGGCCGATCTCCTCCCCCTCCCGATGCAGGAGGCGTCCGTGGACAACGTGGCCAGGGTGGTGCTCGCGCTCGAGGAGCACGACGTGGCCGAGGAGGTCATGCACTTCCTCGACCGGAGCGGGGTGGCGAGGGTCGTGGCGACCGCGGCCGACGACCGGCAGCTGCTCGAGGCGGTGCGCCAGCTGGAGCCCGACGCGGTCGTGGCCCAGCCGGCGCTCGTCACGAACGGCGCGGTCAAAGCGCGCGCGATCCTCGCCGTCGACACCCGGGAATCGGTGGCCTCGCTCCGGGCGGCGATCCGCGCCGGGGCGCGAGGCTTCTACGTGTGGCCGGGGGAACGGGCGGCGCTCGCCGACGCGGCGGCATCGACGGTGGCGCGGGGCGATCAGCTGGTGCGGCGGGCGACCGTGGTGGCCGTGCACGCGCCCCGAGGCGGTGCCGGATGCACGTTCGTGGCGACCCACCTGGCGGCGGCGTTCGCCCGCCGGGGCGACTGCGTGCTGGTCGACGCCGATCCCGCGTACGGCGACGTCACGCCCGCGATCGGCGCGCCGGCGGCCGACGTCCACACCGCGGCGGACCTGGTGCCGCTCCTGGACGAGCTGGATGCGGATCGGATCGGCGAGGCGCTCTGGGAGCACCCGTCGGGGTTCCGGGCGCTCCTCGCGCCGCCCGCCGAAGCGGCCGGGACCGTCGAGGCCGCCGCGCTGGCCCGGCTCGTCGACGCCGTTGCGGCGGTCGCCGATACCGTCGTGGTCCACCTGCCCCGGGGGCTCGAGTCCACCGTGCCCGCGGTCGCCCCGGTCGCCGATCGCGTGCTGGAGGTGATCTCGCTCGACGTACTGTCGTTCCGCGCGGCACAGCGCGCGATCGACGCGCTGACGAGGGCGGGCGTGGCACCCGGGTCGATCGGCGTGGTCGTGAACCGAGCCGCGCGCGCCGAGATCACGGCGGCCGACGTGACGAGGGTCTTCGGGGTGGAGCCGCTCGGCGTGCTCCCGCTGGATCGAGCGGTTCCACGAGCGCAGGACCACGGGAAGCTCCTGCCGGCGCGCGGACGGATGGCGCGGGCCTTCGACCGGCTGGCCACGCGCGTGCTCGAGCCCGGGTAGGCTTCGGCGCCATGACGGCGCCCGACCTCCTGTTCGTGAACGCCCGGGTCCACACGGTGGACGACGCGATGCCCTCGGCCGAGGCCGTGGCCGTCACCGACGGGCGGATCTCGTGGGTGGGCGACGACGAGACGGGGCGCGGCCTTGCCGGGCCCGATACCGAGGTGATCGACGCCGGCGGTCACACCGTGCTCCCCGGATTCATCGACACGCACAACCACGTGCGGCTCGGTTCGAACCCGCTGGAGGTCGACCTCGCGGGCGCCGGCACGCTCGACGAGGTGAAGGCGCGGATCCGTGCGCACTCGACCGCCCATCCCGAACACGCGTGGATCGAGGGCGTGGGGTTCAACTACTCGGCGATGCCCGACGGGCGGATGCCGACGCAGTACGACCTCGAGGGACTCACGGGGGGCCGGCCGGCCTTCATCTACACCTATGACGCGCACAACGTCTGGCTCAACCGCGAGGCGCTCGACGTCTTCGGGATCACGCGGGAGAGCGATGCGCTCGCCTGGGGCCACGTGCGCAAGGACCCGAGGAGCGGTGAACCGACCGGCATCGTGGGCGACTTCGCGGTGATGGGCATCTCGCGGCGGGGGCAGGCGGCGCTCGAGGGCGTGGTGCCGGGCTACGAGCGGTCCCTCCAGTACGAGCGGACGCTGGAGAGCCTCGACATGGCGACCGAGCTCGGGATCACGACGGTGGTCGAACCGCAGAACTCACCCGACGACCTCTGGATCTTCGAGCGGGCTCGGGCCGAGGGCCGGCTCCGGTCCCGGCTCGTGGCCGCGATGTTCCATCCGGTGGGGACGACCGAGGCCGAGCGTGACGAGTTCGTGGCGGTGCGAGCCAGGTTCGACGACGACCGGTTCCGCGTGGCGCCGATCAAGCTGTACATCGACGACGTGATCGAGCCGTGGACGGCCGCGATGCTCGAGCCGTACGCGAACCTGCCGGGGGAGCGCGGCGAGCTGTTCTGGCAGCCCGAGGAGTTCGCCGAGCTGTTGATCGAGCTCGAACGGCGCGGGTTCCAGTGCCACATCCACGGGACGGGCGATCGCGGCCTGCGCACCGCGCTCGACGCGATCGAGGCCGCCCGCGAAGCGAACGGCCCGGGCGACCGGCGTCACCTGATGGTGCACACCGAGTGCCTGTCGCCCGAGGACGTGCCGCGGTTCGGGCAGCTCGGCGTGATGCCGTGCATGCAGCCGCGCCACTGTGCGCCCGAGATCGTGGCCGACTGGCGTGTGAACGTCGGTCCCGAGCGATGGCGCCACGCGTGGGCGTTCCGCTCGCTCCGGGAAACCGGCGCGCGCCTCACCTTCTCGAGCGACTGGAACGTCGCCGAGATGGACCCGATGGTCGGGATCTACAGCGCGCTCACGCGCGCGAACCTCGACGGGTCCGAGCCGTGGGTCCCCGAGCAGACCGTCGACCTGGCGACCGCCGTCGAGGCGTACACGATGGGCGGGGCGTACGCGTGCTTCGCCGAGGACCGCCGCGGGTCGATCGCGGTCGGCAAGCAGGCCGACCTGGTGCTGCTCTCCGAGGACCTGTTCGCGCTCGGCGCTGATCCCCGCCGGATCCTCGACGTCCACGTGGACGCCACGGTGGTGGACGGCGAGATCGTCCACCGCGTCTGATCGCCCTACGACCCCTCCACCTGCTCCTTCAGGAGCTGCATGCGCTTGCGGACGTCGGCCTTCCCGACGAGCGGGAAGATGATCGGCACCATGACCGCCGCCACCCCCCGCACCTTCAAGAACGTGAGCGTGTGCGTGACGGTGGTCGTGCCGTCGGGCCCTGCGGTCAGCTCGAACACGTTGCGGCAGTCGGTTTCCTTGTCGTGGGCCTCCAGCGCGAACCGCTTCTCCTCGACCCGCTCGGTGATCTCGCCCTCGTTCTGGTGGTCCTTGTCCATCGGGATCGCGCCCACGGAGCGGTAGCGGCTCCCTACCTGGTTGGGTTCGCCGGAGGTCCACTCGACCCGGTAGGGCTTCGGCGACCACTGGTGGTGTGTCGAGAGGTCGGAGATCCACGGCCACACCTTCTCCGGCGGGGCGGCGATCGAGACGGTGAACACGCCTTCGGTCATCGGGGTTCGGCTCCTTCCCTCGGGCAGCGCGCGGAACGACCGTAGCACCGGGCTCGAGCCCGGTCGATGGGCGGCGGGCGCAACCGCGTCAACGCTCGCGCAGGCGCGGGCTCAGCACCTCGTCGAGCGCGTAGCCGACCATCGTGAACGACAGCGTGACCGCCACGATCGCGAGCCCGGGTGGGATCAGCCACCACCACCAGCCGGCCGAGAGCGCGCCCGCCGTGAACGCCTCCTCGATGATCCGGCCCCACGACATCGCGTTCGGATCGCCGAGCCCGAGGATCGCGAGCGTCGTCTCCGACAGGATCGCGAGGGCCACCATGAGCACCGCGTTCGCGAACAGCACCGGGAACACGTTCGGCAGCAGATGGCGCGTGATCAGATGCCAGTGTCCGCCGCCCAGCGCGCGCGATCGTTCGATGAAGGGACGTTCCTTGATGCTGAGTGCCTGCGATCGAACGAGCCGGGCCGTGCTCGCCCACGACGTGACCGCGATCACGAGGATCACGTTGAACAAGGTCGGGCCGAGGATCGAGGCGAGGGCGATCGCGAGGGCGATCCAGGGGATCACCAGGAACCAGTTCGTGAAGGCGTTCAGCGCGGTGTCGATCTTCGTGCCCCCGAAGTAGCCCGCCGTCACGCCCACGGACGCGCCGATCAAGATCGCGCCGAAGGCGGCCGTGAATCCCACGACGAGCGAGATCCGCGTGCCGACGATCATGAGCGAGAGCACGGATCGTCCGAAGTTGTCGGTCCCCAGCGGGTAGGCGAGCGAGGGCGGCTGGAGCGGCACCCCGGGCGCCGTGGCGGGGTCGATCGAGGATGCCGGCACCAGGAACGGCCCGACGATCGCGACCAGGATGAAGAACCCGAGCACGTAGAGTCCGATCCGGCCCTGGCGGTTCCGCATGAACGTCCGCCAGTGCTCGCGCATCGCGGCGCGGCGGCGCCCCCAGATCAGGGATCGCGCGGACCGGTGTTCAACGGTGGGCTCGGCCGACGCCATCTCAGGCCTCCCGCACGCGCGGGTCCATGTAGCCGTACATGACGTCTGCCACCAGGTTGCAGATGATCACCGCGGCGCTCGACAGCAGGAAGACACCCTGGATCACCGGGTAGTCGAGCGTCTGGATCGCGTTGTACGTGAGGAGCCCGATCCCCGGCCACGAGAACACCGTCTCGACCACCACGGCACCACCGAGCACGAACCCCAGGCTCAGGAAGATCAGCGTGAAGGTCGGCAGGAAGGCGTTCGGCACGACGTGGTTCTTGCGGATCATCGGGTCGGGGACGCCCTTGGCGCGGGCGATCGTGACGAAGTCCTCGTTGACCGTGTCGACCATCGACGAGCGCATGATGATCGCGTACTCCCCGATGTAGCCGAGCGTGAGCGTCAGCACCGGCAGGAACAGGTGGTTCGCGATGTCGACGACGCGCGTGATCCCCGTGGTGTCGCCCGATCCGAACCCGCCCGCGGGGAACCACCCGAGGATGCCGGAGAACGTGATCAGCAGGAGCATGCCGAGCCAGCCCTCGGGCACCGAGTACAGGACGAGCGAGCCGTACAGGGTGGAGGTGTCGAATCGGCTGCCTCGTTCCCAGCCTCCCTTGATCCCGATCAGGATGCCGAGGACGCTCGCGAACAGCGTCCCGAGTCCGACCAGCAGGAGCGTGGGGTGGAGTCGCGAACCGATGATGTCCCAAACCGGGCGAGCGGTGCGCAGCGAGACGCCGAGGTTCCCGCTCATGGTCTGGCGGACGTACGTAACGTACTGCTCCGGGAGCGGCTGATCCAGCCCGAGGGTGGCTCGCTGCTCGGCGATGTCGGCCTCGGTCAGCCGCTGGCTCCGGGCGAGCAGTCCGATCGGGTCACCGGGCAGCACGCGGAACAAGAAGAAGTTGAACGTCAGCACGAACAGGAGCGTCGCGAGAGCCTGCAAGAACTTGCTCAGCAAGTAGCGGCGCGCACCCACCCGTCGGTCCCCTCAGCCTCTCTCGCTCAGGCCTCGTCGAGCTCGCGACGGCGCCCGCGCCGAAGGAACCAGACCGAGATCGCCGCGATGCTCCCGACCACCACGAGCCATAGCCAGCCCGGCGGACCCGACGAACCGGGAGCCGTGCCCGAGGACGTCGCGACCGGGTGCACCGCGATCAGCGAATCGTAGTTGTATCCCGGCAGCAGGTAGCCGTGCTCGCCGGGCGCCGGCACCCATCCCTCGAAGCGATCGCTCCGGTAGGCCTGGACCCATCCGGGGTACGCGAGCACGACGCTCGGCACCTGCTCGTACGCACGACGCTGTGCCTCGAAGACGACGTGTTGTCGCGCGTCCCGATCGAACTCCTGGCCCTGCTCCTCGTACAACGCGTCGAAGGTCGGGTCCTTCCAGCAGCCGTCGCTCCACGCACCGCACTGGTCCGAGGTGAACACGAACAACTGGTAGTTCGGATCGGGGTCGCCGCTCCAGTACCAGATGTAGGCATCGAAGTTCCCGGCGCCCCAGTAGTCGTTCATCTTCGCGTCGGTGACCGGCTTGAGGTCGACCTCGATCCCGATCGCCTTCAGGTACCCGACGATCAGCTGTCCGGCCTCGACCGCCCCGGTCGTGTCTTGGGACGCGGGCACGGTCAGACTGAGCGGCTCGCCGGTGGTCGGGTCCTCCCGGACCCCGTCGCCGTCGCCGTCGACGTACCCCGCCTGCTCGAGCATGTCGGCGGCGGCCTGCGGATCGAACGGGAACTCCTCGTCGGGGGGGATGTCGAGATGCCAGAACGCCGACGCGGGCCGGATGATCGTGTCGCCCGGCGTCGCGGTTCCCTGATAGACCTTGTCCGCGATCGCCTGCTTGTCGATCGCCATCGCGATCGCCGTGCGGACCGTCAGGTTGTGCAGCGCGGGCAGCGGGTCGGCGTCGGGGCCCTGCCCCCCGAAGTTGAACGCCAGGTTCAGCCACCAGTCCGAGACCACCTCCTGCACCGTCACGCCGTCGATCCCCTCGACGGAGTTCACGAGCGAAGGCCGGATCCCATCGGCGATGTCGATCTCCCCGTTGCGGAGCGCCTGGGTCATCGCCTCTTGGTTCGAGTACACGCGGAAGTCGATCCGGTCGACCGTCGGCTCCTCGCCCCAGAAGTACGGGTTCTTCTCCATCGTCCAGCCTTGACCCTGGTTCCACTCGGTGAGCACGAAGGGGCCGCTCGCGATCGACGGTGTGTTCGGCTGCGCCTTGATCTCCTGGAGACCCTTGCCGTCGACGCCCTCCCAGACCTTCTCCGGCACGACGTACGCCCAGGGCG
The DNA here is from genome assembly GCA_963816275.1 of uncultured Actinomycetes bacterium. GTDB lineage: Bacteria > Actinomycetota > UBA4738 > UBA4738 > HRBIN12 > JAOUEA01. The sequence continues at coordinate 168,614 of CAWFJU010000005.1, read as the reverse complement.
GCATCTCGGGCGCGAGGGTCGGTTGCTCGCTCCTCCAGATCAACGTGTGGTCGTCGGGGGTCTCGAAGGTCGGGTTGAACTTGAAGTAGCTCCGGTACTGCGGGATCTTGTTGTCGATCACGAAGCGGTAGCTGAACGCCACGTCCCGCGAGGTGAGCGGGGAGCCGTCGCTCCACTTCAGCCCGTCGCGCAGCGTGCACGTCCAGACGGTCGAGTCACGGTTCGGCTCGCAGCCCGTCGCCAGGCTCGGGGCCGGCGAGAGGGAGTCGCTGTCGAACTTCAGCAGCATGTCGTACTGCGCCGTCACCACCGACCAGTCGCTCCCGGCGCTCACCGCCCAGGGGTTGTCGGTGATGAGATCCACGGTGGTCCCGACGGTCAGGACGATGGGCGCGTCGGTGGCGGACGCATCGCCCGCGTCCTGGGCCCGGGCCAGGGGGCCGGCCGCGGCGAGCAGGACCACCGCCGCCGACGCGGCCACGGCCACCGCCCGCCCCCTATGGTGTCGACGTTCACCCGCCCTCATGCCGTCCTCCCGCCCCGTCGACGGTTCGTTCGTCGCCCGTCTACGACCCAGTACGCGACGGGGCAGGGAACGGGCCTTGGGTCATGGCGCGGCGAGCCGCCGGGTGCCGCGACACCGGCGACGGGTCGAGCGTTCACCTCGCGGTCTCCCAGCTGACCGGCGCCTCGCCGAGGACGCCGAGGACCTCGTCATGCAGGACCCCGTTCGTCACGAGCAGGTCCTCTCCCGGCGCGGGCGGGTTACCGGCGAGCGTCGTGAGCCGTCCACCGGCCTCCTCGACGATCACGCCGGTGGCAGTCCAGTCCCACGCGTAGCAAGCTTCGTGTTCGAGGAGCGCGTCGACCGAGCCCTGGGCGATCAGCAGGTGCGCCCACGCGTCGCTCAGGCCCCGGGTGCCTCGTGCGCGCGCGGCCACGCGCAGCAGCGCGTCGTTCCGGCCGCCCCCGATCCATTCCTCGACCCCGGAGTGCGCCACGAACGCGTCGCCGAGGGTCGCCACCTCGGAGACCCGAAGCCGGCGGTCACCACGCCACGCGCCGCCGCCGCGGGCCGCGTGGTACCGGTCACCGAGCGCCGGCGCGTCGGCCACGCCGAGCTCGGCTTCACCGTCGATCGTGAGCCCGATCAACGTGGTCCACAGCGGGATGCCCTCCGCGTAGAGCTTCGTCCCGTCGACGGGATCGACGACCCAACAGCGACCATTCGCGCCGGCGTCGAGGCCCTCCTCTTCGCCGAGCACGCCGTCGTCGGGGAACCGCGCGGCGACGAGCTCGCGGATCGCATGCTCGGCGGCCCGGTCGACCTCGGTCACCGGCGTGGCGTCCTCCTTCAGCTCGACGGGCAACCGGTGGCCGAACCACGGCACCGTCACGGCGGCCGCCGCGTCGGCGAGCGCATGCGCGAACGCCAGGTCGGCGGTCAGATCGCGTTCGACCACGCCTTGCGTCCCGTCTCGTCCTCGACCACGAGCCGCCGGTACCGGAGGTCGGCCGGCGGCATGAACCGCGCCCGCGTGATCAAGCCACGGTCGTTCCGCTCCAGGATCCGCGACTCGAACTGCATCCCGCGGTGGTCCGCACGCACGGACCAGCCGTGCTCCCGGTGCGACATCAGGTTGATCATGCGAGCCGGCGAGCAGCTGACCTCGAGCGCCTCCCCGTCGCGTTCGACCCCCAGGACCTGCGGCCCGTTCGAGGCGTACGTGTGCCCGCGCCGGAGCGCCTCGAGCACCGCGGCCTCCGACCGGTCCGCGGCGCGCACCATCGTCCAGCCGTCGCCGATGTCGAACCCGGGGTAGTGGCAGTCGTCGGTGCCGAACCCCCAGAGCTGTTTGCCGCGCTCGAGCGCGAGGTCCCAGACGTAGCTCGAGTCGCCGCGGCCGTTCTCGCGCTCGGAGCTCGCGTTCCACACCTCGAGCCCCACGGCGCCCTCGGTCTGGAGGATCACCTCGTGCGGCATGCCGCTCCAGTAGGGGTGCGCGATGAACGGCACCCCGCCCTGGGCCGCGATGTTCGCGGCGGCGGCCGAGAGGTCCGGGAAGGTCTTGTAGTGGTAGGCCTCGACGGGCCCCCAGTGGGTGCGGTCGCCGCCCGGATCCTCGGGGATATCGGAGATCCCGATCGCGAGGATCTCGACGTCGTTGTCCATGCCCACGCCTGGATCGGCGGCGAGCTCAGCGCCGGTGATCACCAGGATGTCGGTCGAGGGAACGTGGGTGAGGGTCCAGTGGTCGGTGATCGCGCAGACGTCGAAGCCCATCCACTCGTGATGCCGAACGTGGGCGTCGGGCTCGAGTTCGCCGTCCGACCGGCGGGTATGGGTGTGCAGGGCGGCCTTCAGCCAGACCCCGTCGACGTCGAACGGGAACCCGTCCGTCATGCGCGATGCCTCCCCCACGGGCCGCCGTCCGGTGGCCGTCCGCGGCGGACGCTACCGAGGGGCCGTGTCGCGCGTGCAAGGACCGGCGTGCCCTCACGGCAACAGCAGGCTAGGCTCGCGCGATGCGCGCGACGGACTCGGCCGAACGGGTGGTGCTGGTGCTCGACCTGCTGGGCGCCGCGCCGGAGGGCCTCGGCGTCTCCGACGTCGCACGCGAGCTGGGCGTGCACCGGTCGACGGCCTCGCGCCTCCTCGCGACGCTCTCCGCGTCCCGGATCGTCGAGCGGGACGAGCGTTCACTCCCGGTATCGGCTGGGTGCGCGGATCGTGGGACTCGCGGCGAGCGCGGTGGCGCGGCTCCCGGTAGTGAGCCAGGCACGTCCGGAGCTCGAGCAGCTCTCGGCGACCTCGTCGGAGACCGCGAACCTGTCGATCCTCGACGGCACGCACGTGGTGTACGTCGACCAGGTCACGCCCGCCCAGACCGTCGTGATGGCGAGCTGGGTGGGCCGCCGGAGCCCGGCGCACGCGAGTTCCAGCGGCAAGGCGATGCTCGCGTTCGGCGACCCGCGCGTGCGGGAGAAGGTCCTGCGCGGCCGGCTCGAGGCGATCACCCCGAAGACCGTCACCGACCCGGCGATGCTCCGTTCGCTCCTCGACGAGGTCCGCCGACGGGGCTACGCGGTGAGCACCGGCGAGCTGGAGGACGGGCTCGTGACGATGGCGGCACCGGTGCTCGTCGACGGACGAGCCGTGGCGGCGGTCAGCCTGTCGGGGCCGTCGTTCCGGATCCCGGCGCGCGATGTGTCGCGGTTGGCGCGCGTGCTCGTCGACGGCGCTGCCGCCGTGGCGCACCGCATGGCCGGGCGGTCGAGCAGCGTGGCGCCCAGAGAGTAAGGTCGCGGCCGGTGGGCCAGAGGGGAGATCGAGATGGAGCCGATCGGAGCCGTGGCACCGAAGCTCGAGGCGAAGACCGCCTCGTTCGTGAAGGAGCATCGGCTGCCGGGTGCCGCCGTGGGAATCGTCCACGGGGACGGGCTCGTCTGGTCCGGCGGGGTGGGGTGCGCCGACATCGCGTCGCGTCGCGCCCCGGACACCTCCACCCTCTATCGGATCGCGTCGATCACGAAGACGTTCACCGGCACCGCGATCCTGCAGCTGCGCGACGAGGGTCTGCTCCATCTCGACGACCCAGCCGTCGTCCACCTTCCCGAACTGGCCGGGGTGGCGAGCCCGTTCGGGGCGATCGAGACCGTCACCGTCCGCCGGATGCTCTCGCACGAGAGCGGTCTGCAGGGCGACCCGCCCGGCACCGACTGGTGGGTCCCCGACTACGAAGGGTCCGCGGAGCGGAACCTCGCGCGCGCGGGAGCGGTCGCCACGACGATCCCGCCCAACACCCAGCAGAAGTACTCGAACCTGGCCTACCAGCTGCTCGGTGAGATCGTGGCCCGCCGCAGCGGTGTGCCGTACCCGGAGTACGTGCGGACGCGGATCCTCGAGCCGCTCGGGATGGACGGCTCGGCGTTCGAGCCGCTGCCGGAGGCGCTGCTCGAACGACGCGCGACCGGCTACGCCGCCCGATTCCTGTCCGACGAGCTGGCGCCGGCCTCGATCCCCCCCACGGTGTGGGCGGAAGGGGGTCTGTGGTCGAGCGTCGACGACCTCGCCCGGTGGCTGTCGTTCCAGTTCCGGGAGGACGGCGGAGCGCGGGAGGGCACGCAGATCCTGGCGGGGGACACGCTGAAGGAGATGCACAAGGCCCGCTATCTGGGCGACGACGCGTGGACCGAGGCCTTCGGCATCTCATGGTACGCGGCCCGCAAGGGCGAGGTGATCTGGGTCCAGCACGCCGGCGGCCTCAACGGCTTCATCACGACCATCTGCTTCGACCCGAAGGAGAAGGTTGGCGCGATCGCGCTCCTTAACGGGATCGGGGACGCGGACGAGCTCGCGATGGATCTCGCCACGATCGCCCGCGACGCCGTGCGGGAGGCGCCGCCCGCGATCGAGCCGCCGGCGTCGATGCCGCCCGCCTACCGTGACCTGCTCGGCCTCTACGTGGACGAGGAGCAGGCGATGATCGCGCGCGTGGAGTGGCGCGACGGGGCGCTCACGATCGTCGATCCAGACGAGGCCTCGTGGCGCCCGACCCTCGTGCCGACCGAGGACCCGGGCGTCTTCGTGGTCGCGCCCGGCGTACGGGAATCGGGCGAGCGCGTGACGTTCCGCCGTCGGGCGGACGGCCGGGTGTCCTCGATGTTCCTCGCGGTCGCCACGATGGTTCGCTTCGGGCCTGTGGCCGAGTGAGCGCCGGGATCATTCCGCGACCCGGTACAGTCGCCACCGGTCGGGGACGCCCTTCAGCTCGTGCTCCCCGGCGTCCTCGAAGCCGAGGCCCGACCCCGCGGTGAGGTCCTTCACCGTGCGGGAGACGAGCACCTCGCTCGGCCCGGCCAGGGCGGAGATCCGGGCACCGATCGCGACCGCGATGCCCGAGAGATCGTCGCCCTCGAACACCACCTCGCCGGTGTGCACGCCCGCCCGGATCTCGATCCCGAGCGCTCGCACCGCCTCCACGATCGTCGCCGCGCACTCCACGCCACGAGCGGGACCGTCGAACGTGGCGAGGAATCCGTCGCCCATCGTCTTCACTTCTCGGCCGCCGGCATCCGCGAGGGCCGTTCGGACGATCGCGTCGTGCCGCTCGCGGACCTGCGCCCAGGCGCGATCGCCGAGCTCGGCGCTCCGGGCGGTCGAGCCCACGATGTCCGTGAACAGCACGGTCGCGAGCCCACGCCACCCCGCGGTGCTCGGGCCCGCGCTGGGCCGCGAGGCGCCGTCGGCTCCCAGCACGAACGACTCGACGGCGCCGAGCAGCTCGTCCGTGTCCCCGAGGAACGGCCACCAGTCGTCTCCGGACAGCTCCACGAAGCCCGCACCGGGGATCGCCTCAGCGAGTTGCCGTCCCCAGGTGATCGGGAGCGTCCGGTCACCGACCCGATGGAGCACCTGCGTCGGCACCTCGATCGCGCCGAGGATCCCGGAGATGTCGGTGTCGAGGAGCAACCGGAGGAAGCCGACGGCTGAGTTCGGGCTGGCCGCATGCCGCATCAGCCGGGAGATGAACCGGTAGAGCTCGCCATCGCCCGTGCGCGAGGGGGCGGCGAGCTCGAACAGCTCTCGTTCGTTGGTTCGGGTCCCGAAGTCCCATCGCCAGCTCTCGATCCAATCGTCGAGGTTCCCGGTCACGGGCTCGACCAGATCCTCTCGCGCGGTCCGCTCCCACGAGGCGGCGGTCGAGAACAGGCTCAACGTCCGAACGCGTTCGGGATGCGCGGCGGCCACCATCGCCCCGAGCTGGCCGCCCTCGTGGTGGCCGAGGATCGAGGCGCGGGACGAACCGACGGCGTCCAACACCGCCAGCACGTCGGCGGCCGCATCCTCGAGCGGCGGCAGGTCGCGTGCCGAGAACCGATCCGACATCCCGGTGCCCCGTCGGTCGATCGTGATCAGACGCGCCCAGCTCGCGATCCGCTCGAAGAACGCCACGGCCTGCGGGCAGTCCCACATCAGCTCGACGTCGGAGACGAATCCCTGGATGTAGACGAGGTCGACGGGACCGTCGCCGACCACGCCGTAGGCGATCGCGACGTCTCCGTTGAACGCGTACTCGGCGCGGGGCGGATCCACGCGGCGCATCATGGCACGCGCGCCGCCGATACTCGCCCGGACACGCGCCCGATGATGCCCCCACGGGAGGCGGGAGTCCGAGTCTCCTCCGCGGGTCTAGGCGGAACCCGGTCGACGGCGCATCATGGCGGTGGGAGCCCCGGATGTTCGCATCGAGATCTGTGCTCGTGATGTCCTTGGTCCTTGCCCTCGTGGGCGCCGTCGCGCCGGCCGCGCACGCGGGGGCGCCCATCGCGGTGGAGCGCGGCGGCGACCTCTTCACCTACTCGCCCCGTGGCGGGCTCACCCGGCTCACGTCGTCGGTCCGCCGAGAACGAACGCCGGCCTTGGCGCCCGACCACCGAAGGATCGCGTTCGTGGGCGGCGACCGGACCCTGATCTGGCTCGACACGGTCACGGGGATCCGGCATCGGGTCGCGCACGTGCCGCGGCGCTTCGAGGGGATCGACGCGGTCTCGTGGTCACCCGACGGCGGCCGGGTCGCGTTCTCGACCACGACCCTGACCGGCGCGCACCGGCTCTGCGGGCAGGTCTGGACGGCGCCGGCGTTCGGGCGTGCTCCGCCCACGAAGCTCCTCGGCGCGCAGGCCATGGTCACCGGACTCGCCTGGGGGCCCGACGGGACCTGGCTGCTCGCGAGCGCCGAGTGGGTGAACGGGATCCGCGTGTGCGGTCCGGCAGCCCGGACGGGCATCCTCAGGTTCGGGTCGGATGGGACGGGGCTGACCGTGATCGCGGACGTCACCGCGAGCGCCTTGGACCTCTCGGAGGCCGGCACGCACCTCGTGTACCGAGGATGGGTGCGGACCTGCCACGCGTGCGGGGAGATCTGGAGGAGCGCGGCGGACGGGCGTCACCGGCATGTGATCGCGTTGCCGCGCGGCGAGGCGTTCGGGCTCTACGACCCGCGCTTCGATCCCGCCGGCGCCCGCGTGGCGTTCCTCACGAACCGCCACTGGCACACATCGCTGTGGATCATGCGGGCCGACGGCTCCCACCGCCATCTGGTGTTGCACCACGCCGACGGGCTCGACTGGTAGTCCCACGCCTGTGCGAGACTCCTGAACGTGGCTCAACCCTTCGTGCCCGACGATTTCGATCCGCCGGCGGGGCTCGAGCTGCCCGGGATGCGGTTGGAGCCGCTCGGCCCCCAGCACAACGAGCGCGATCACACCGCATGGAGCTCGAGCATGGAGCACATCCACGCGACCCCGGGGTTCCGCGACGAGGACACCGACGCCGGCGGCGGCTCCTGGCCTCGGCCGATGACGCTGGAGGAGAACCTCGGTGACCTCGAGGGCCATGCGGCCGATCTCGTGGCGCGCCGTGGCTTCACGTACACGGTGCTCGATCCTGACGGTGAGGACGTGGTCGGATGCGTCTACATCTACCCGGCCAAGGACGACGAGCACGACGCGCGCGCGGAGTCCTGGGTGCGGGCCTCGCGCGCGGAGCTCGACCTCCCGCTGTGGCGGGGGGTCTCGGATTGGCTCGAGACCGACTGGCCGTTCACGAGGGTGGACTACGCGTCTCGCACCTGATGCAACTCCCGTAGGCTCATGCGCATGAGCCGGGACGACGTACGAACGAACCTCGAGAGCTGGGAGGCCGACAGCGCCGACTATCAGGCGCGGAACGCCGGGCAGCTGAACCGTTGGGACGGCCTCATCTGGGGAACCTGGGCGATCCCCGAGGGTGAGGCCCGGGCGCTCGGGAACGTGGCGGGTCTCCGGACCCTTGAACTGGGGTGCGGAGCCGGCCAGTTCGGCATCAACCTGGCGAGGCTCGGGGCCAACGTGATCGGGCTCGACTTCTCGGCGAACCAGCTGACCGCGGCCCGCGCGAACGTCGCCGAGACCGGCGAACGCTTCCCGCTCGTTCGCGCGAGCGCCGAGGAACTGCCGTTCGTCGACGGGAGCTTCGACCTGGTGGTGTGCGATCACGGGGCGACGTCGTTCACCGACCCGCGCGTGACGATCCCCGAGTGCGCTCGCGTGCTCCGGCCTGGCGGGCACCTGGTGTTCAACATCGCGACGCCCTGGGTCGCGGTCTGCTGGCCCAACGACGAGGACCCGCCCGACCGAACGCTGCATCGGCCGTACTTCGAGCTCGGTCGCTCCGAAGTTCCGGACGAGAGCGGGACGAGCGTCGAGTGGTACCTCGGCTACGGAGACTGGATCCGGGTCTTCCGTGATGCGGGCCTGGTGGTCGAGGACCTGATCGAGCTCCGACCATCGCCTGACGCCTCGACGACCTACACCACCTACACGACCCTGGATTGGGCGCGCGACTTCCCCGGGGATGACATCTGGAAGGTCCGCAAGGTCTGACCCCCCCGGCGTCGCGGCCGCGAACGGTCGGAAATCGAGCCGTCATCCCCTGCGCGCCACGGCCCTTGCGCCTCTTGAGTTCTTAGGCCCGGAAGGTTTACGTTTCCGACATCCCCTGCACGGAGGGCCGCGACGAGGTCGCCTACGAGGGCCGGTGGACCCGATGAAGAGTGCGGAACGTGAGCTCCTGAAGGTACCCGACATCGATCGGCGGCCGCCGAGCGATGGATCGGGCCCCGGGGGACCGGTGGCCGGGCCCACGGGTCCGGGGGGCGGGGATCGCTCGCGCCGATGGGCACTCTCGGATCCCCTCGTGCAGGACGCGATCATCGCATCGCTCCTCACGGCCCTCTCCCTGGTGGGTCTCCTGACGCGGACCCACGTCGACATCCCCGAGGGCGGAACGGATTCGGGCAACCCGGCCCTCGACGGCCTGGGCCTGGCCCTCGCGTTGCTCCAGACCGTCCCCCTCGTGTGGCGGCGCGTGGCCCCGATCGCCGTGCTGGCCGTGATCACCTCGGCGATGTTCCTCTTCTTCACCCTGGGGTACTTCCCGTCGTTCGCCTCCTTCGGGTTCTTGCTGGCCCTCTACACGGTCGCGGCCCATCGCGATCGTCGGATCTCGATCCCGGCGGCGCTGGCGAGCGCCGGGGTCGTGCTCTTGATCCTCTACGTCTCGAGGGAGCCGATCGAGCTCGACACGATCTTCGCCGAGGGGCTCGTGGTCGGCGCCGTGTGGTTCATCGGGGACGGGCTGCGGGTGAAACGCAGCCAGGTGGTCAGCCTCGAAGACCGCGCGACGCGGTTCGAACGGGAACGGGAAGAGGCCGCGCGGAGGGCGGTGGCCGAGGAGCGCCGGGTCATCGCCCGCGAGCTCCACGACATGGTGGCGCACAAGGTCAGCGTGATCGTGGCGCAGTCCGTGGCCGCCCAACGCGTCTTCGACGCGGAGCCCGAGGAGAGCCGCGCGGTGCTCGGGTCGATCGAGGACTCGGGCCGAGAGGCGCTCGTCGAGATGCGCCGCCTCCTGGGTCTCCTCCGAACCGACGACGATCGGCCGGACGACCGCGATCCTCAGCAGGGGCTCAGCGACATCGAGTCGCTCCTCGCGCAGGTGCGCGAGGCGGGGCTGCCCGTCGTGCTCATGGTGGAGGGGGAGCCTCGAGCCCCTGCCTCCCGGCCTCGATCTCTCGGCGTTCCGCATCGTCCAGGAGGGCCTCACGAACGTGATGAAGCACGCCGGGGCGACGCGCGCGACGGTCACGATCCGGTATGGCCCGTCCGGTCTCGAGCTCACGATCGTTGACGACGGGCGCGGATACGACTCGACGGATGCCGGTCCGCCTCGGGCGAGGTATGGGCATCTCGGCATGCGTGAGCGGGTCGGGCTCTTCCGCGGCCAGCTCCGAGTGGGGCCGCGGTTCGGCGGTGGCTACGAGGTGGTCGCCTTCCTGCCCCTCGATCCAGATCCTTCATGACGATCCGCGTCCTCGTCGCCGACGACCAGCCCTTGATGCGTGCCGCGTTCGAGATGACGCTGCGCGCGGAGGACGACATCGAGTTCGTCGGCGAGGCGGCCGACGGGCGAGCGGCGATCGAACAGGCGAGGGCGCTCAACCCCGACGTCGTCCTCATGGACATCAGGATGCCCGAGCTCGACGGCGTGGAGGCCACGAGGATCCTCACCTCCGAGAACGACGCCATCAAGATCTTGATCCTCACGACGTTCGACATCGACGAGTACGTGCTCGAAGCCCTGCGGGCCGGGGCGAGCGGCTTCCTCCTCAAGGACGTTCGAGGGGATGAGCTCGCGCACGCGATCCGGGTCGTGGCCGACGGCGACACCTTGCTGGCCCCCTCGGTCACCCGCCGCCTGCTCGAGACCCACCTCGGGGACGCCGGCCCGAGCCCGGAGCAGGCACTGGAGCTCCAGGCGTTGACACCGACCGAGCGGACGGTGCTCACCCTGATCGGGCTCGGACGATCCAACGGCGAGATCGCGGCAGAGCTGTTCGTCGCCGACACGACCGTGCGGACGCACGTGCGGCATATCTTCGAGAAGCTCGGTCTCCGCGACCGCGTTCAGGCGGTCGTGCTGGCGTACAGCACCGGACTCGTCCGGCCCACATCCCGGTAGCGTCCACAGACCATCTCGTCCCGCAGGACGAGGACGGTTCGTCCCCCGCGACGATGCCCGTCTCCCCATCGCGTTCCTAGTGTCCGGAACGGACGACTGGAGAGGGGTTCCTCGTCATGATGCGGTGGATCATCGGATCGAGCCTGAAGGCGCGCGGTTTCATGCTGTTCGCCGCCGCCCTGATGATCGTCGTGGGTGTCGTGCAGCTCCGCAGCGTCCCGAAGGACGTCCTGCCGGAGTTCACCCCGCCCACGGTGGAGGTCCAGACGGAGGCGCTCGGCCTCTCGGCGAACGAGGTCGAAGAGCTCATCACCGTGCCCCTCGAGCAGGACCTCTTGAACGGCGTCGCGTTCCTGCACACGATCAAGTCCTCGTCGCTCCCCGGGCTCTCGTCGATCGAGATGGTGTTCGAGCCCGGCACCGACATCCTCGACGCCCGCCAGGTGGTGGAGGAGCGACTCACGCAGGCGCATGCGTTGCCGCAGGTCTCGAAGCCGCCGCAGATGCTGCAACCGGTCTCGTCAACGAGCCGCGTGATGATGGTCGGGCTCACGTCGGACGAGCTCTCGCTCATCGACATGTCGCTGCTCGCCCGCTGGAACATCCGTCCCCGGTTGATGGGGGTTCCGGGGGTGGCCAACGTCTCGGTCTGGGGCCAGCAGGACCGACAGCTGCAGGTGCTCGTCGACCCCGTTCGGCTCCGCGAACACGGTGTCTCTCTGCAGCAGATCATCGAGACGACGGCCAACGCGCAGTTCGTCTCGAACCTGACCTTCGTCGAAGCGTCCACCCCGGGCACGGGCGGGATCATCGAGACCCCGAACCAGCGGTTCGGGATCCAGCACGGCGTGCCGTTCGCCACGCCCGCCGACCTCGCGAAGGTCATCATCGAAGACACGGGCGGCGCGCCGCTGCGCCTCGGGGACGTGTCCGACATCGTCGTGGACCATCAGCCGCTCATCGGCGACGCGGTGTTCTCGAGCGGCCCCGGACTGCTGCTGGTCATCGAGAAGCTCCCCGGCGCGAACCCTCTGGACGTGACCCGCGACGTCGAGGCGGCCCTGGACGACCTCCGGCCCGGGCTCTCGGGGATCGACATCGACACGTCGCTCTTCCGACCCGGCACCTACATCGAGTCGTCGAGCGACAACCTCACGACCGCGCTGATCGTGGGCGGGGTGCTCCTCTTGCTGGCCCTCGGCGCCCTCCTCTTCTCGTGGAGGACGGCGCTGATCGCCATCGTCGCGATGGCGACCTCGATGCTGACAGCGGTGCTCGTGCTCGCGTGGACCCATACGACGTTCAACTCGATGATCGTGGCCGGGCTGATCCTTGCGCTCGTCGTCGTGATCGACGATGCGGTGGGTGACGCGGAGAACGTCGCGCGACGGATGCGTGCCGGCCGCACCGACGGCAACGGCGGCCCTGGCGTTCGCGCGTTGATCGTCCGCGACGCGTTCCTCGAGATGCGCAGCGCCGGTCTGTACGCCCTCCTGATCTCCCTCGTCGTGCTCGTGCCGGTCTTCTTCACGCGGGGCGCGTTCGGCGCGTTCTTCCCGTCGATCGCGGTCGCCTACGCCGTGGCCGTGGTGGCGTCGATGGTGGTCGCGCTCCTCGTGACGCCGGCGCTCGGCCTGACGCTGCTCGCGAAGGCGCCGACCGAGGCTCGGGAGTCACCCCTCGTTCGCTGGCTGCGGGTCCGGTACGAGCGGGGCGTCTCGCGCGTGGCCGGGTCTGCGCGTCGGGTGCTCATCCTCGCCGGCGCGATCCTCCTGGTCGGTCTCCTGGCGGTGCCGTTCCTGGGCCGGTCCTTCACGCCTGCGTTCAAGGACACGGACCTGCTGATCCGACTCAGCGGGCCCCCGGGAACCTCGCTCACCGAGATGGATCGGATCACGGCGCTCATGGGCGATGAGATCCAGGCCGTCCCCGGCGTTCTCACCGTGGGCGGGCACGCGGGCCGCGCACTCCTGTCGGATCAGGTCGTCGGCACCGAGGGCAGCGAGCTGTGGGTCACGCTCGATCCCGAGGCGGATTACGACGCGACCCGGGCCTCCATCGACGAGGTCGTCCAGGGATACCCCGGGCTCACCCGTGACCTCGTGACCTACCCCTCGGCTCGGATGGACCAGGTCCTCGGTGGAGCGAACGACCCCATCACGGTGCGGATCTTCGGGCAGGATCTGGGGATCCTCCGCGCCAAGGCCGAAGAGGTGCAACAGGTCCTCTCGGGGATCGACGGGATCGAGGCGCCAACGATCGCCCCGCAGTCCGAGGAGCCGACGCTCGAGATCGAGGTCGACCTCGACGCCGCCGAGCAGTACGAGCTCGTGCCGGGAGACGTGCGGCGCCAGGCCGCCGCCCTGCTGTCGGGCATCCAGGTCGGGAGCCTCTTCGACGACCAGAAGGTGTTCGACGTGGTCGTGTGGGGAACGCCCGCCGTGCGACACGACGTGTCGAGCGTCGAGGACATGAAGATCGAGACCCCGTCGGGCGAGCAGGTCAAACTCGGAGATGTCGCCGACGTCCGGATCGGATCGACCCCCACGATCATCCGGCACGTGGACGTCTCCCGGAGCATCGACGTCACGGCATCGACGTCCGGTCGTGACCTGGGTGCCATCACCGACGACGTCAAGGCCGGGCTGGGCCGGGTCGAGTTCCCGATGGAGTATCACGCGGCCCTCGTCGGGGACTACGCGGCCGGCCGGGCCGCCGATCGGCAGGCGTTGGGCTTCGCGATCGCCGCGGCGCTCGCCGTACTGCTGCTCGTGCAGGCGGCGATCGGCAACTGGCGCCTGGCGGCGCTCATCTTCCTGATGCTGCCCTTGAGCCTCTCCGGTGGCGCGGTGGCCGCGCTGATCGACGGCCGGACCGTTTCGGTCGGCTCCGTCGCCGGATTCCTCGCGATCTTCGGGCTCGCGGCGCGCCAGGCCGTGATGCAGATCCGGCACGCGCAACACCTCGAGCGTCGCGAGGGCATGGCCTTCGGCGAGGAGCTCGTCCTGCGGGGCGCCGGAGAGCGATTCGCGCCGGTGCTGACCTCGGTCCTCACGACGGCGCTCCTGTTCGCGCCGCTGGCGGTCGCGGGCCGGATCGCCGGTCTCGAGATCGTGCAGCCGATGGCCCTGGTGATCCTCGGAGGATTGGTCTCGACCACGCTGCTCACGCTGTTCGTCGTCCCGGCCCTGTACCAGCGGTTCGGGGCTAGCTCGGAACCCGACCTCTCGATGGTGTTCGCCGAGCCGACGATCGATCTCACGGACGTCGGATCGACCGAGCTCACGAGTTCATAGGAGGAGATCGAGATGCAGCACGGTCGTCGATGGTTGGCAGGGAACCTGATCCTCTGCGGCCTGATCCTGTCGGCGTGCGCTCACCTCCCCGAGGAGGAGGAGGCGATCAACGAGCCGGCCACGCTCGTGGCGATCGAGGGTTCGGACGTATCGCGCATCACCCTGACCGAGCGCGCGGTCGAGCGCGTGGACGTGCAGGTCAGCCCCGTCGTGGATGCCGGGTCCGGCACGGTCATCCCGTACGGCGCCGTGTTCTACACGGCGACCGGCGAGACCTGGGCGTACACGAATCCCGAGCCGCTCACGTACGTGCGCGTGCCGATCGTCGTGGACCGCATCAGCGGGGATCGTGCGTTCCTATCGGACGGTCCGCCGTCGGGCATGGACGTCGTGACCCAGGGCGCATCGGAGCTCTACGGCACAGAAACCGACGTGGAAGAGTGACCACGGAAGGATCGCATCGCCGATGATGCGCTGGATCGTCGCCTCGAGCATCAAGCTCCGGTTCATCGTCGTCGCGATGGCGGCCGGCATGATGCTCTACGGGTTCACCCAGCTGCGGAACACGCCGCTGGACGTGTTCCCGGAGTTCGCGCCGCCACAGGTCGAGATCCAGACCATCAGCCTGGGACTCTCGTCGACCGACGTCGAATCCCTCGTCACTGTGCCGCTCGAAGAAGCGCTGAACGGGGTGCCCGGTCTCGAGACGATCCGCTCGAGGTCGGTGGCGGACCTGTCGTCGATCCAGCTGCTCTTCAAGCCTGGGACCGACCTCCTCGAGGCCCGTCAACTGGTGTCCGAGCGGGTGCGGATCGTGACGCCGACCCTCCCGACGTGGGCGGCCCCTCCCGTGATGATGCCGCCGGTCTCGGCTACCCGACGGGTGATGCACATCGGGATGACGTCCGATTCGGTCTCGCTGATCGACATGTCCACCACGGCCTACTGGAAGATCCGGGCGCGCCTGCTGCGGGTTCCCGGCGTCGCCAACGTGGCGATCTGGGGCGAGCAGCTGCAGCAGCAGCACGTTCAGGTGATCCCGAAGAAACTCCGTCGGTACCACGTCTCGCTCGAGGAGGTCATGACGGCCACGGCGGACTCCCTCGATGCGGGACTCCTCAGGTACTCCGACGGGGCGGTCATCGGGACCGGGGGAGCGATGGAGACTCCGAACCAGGAGCTCTACATCCGTCACATCCTGCCGATCGTCTCTCCCGACGACCTCTCCAAGGTGGTCGTCAAGCAGCGCGGGGACCACGTGATCGTGCTCGGCGATGTGGCCAAGCTGCTGATCGATCATCAGCCGCTCGGCGGCGACGCCGTGATCAACAACGGTCCTGGCCTCCTGCTCGTCGTCGAGAAGTTCCCGTGGGGCAACACGCTCGAGGTCACGCGAGGCGTGGAAGCCGCGCTCGACGAGATGCGACCCGGCCTCCCCGGGATCGAGTTCGACACGCAGGTCTTCCGGGCGGGCAACTTCGTCGACGACGCGATCCAGAACCTCTCCCACTCGCTCCTCGTCGGCGTGCTGCTCATGATGCTGGTGCTGATCGTGTTCCTGTACGACTGGCGCAGCGCGTTGATCAGCGCCGTGACGATCCCGCTCTCGCTGACCGCGGCGGGGCTCGTGCTCCACCTGCGCGGCGTCACGATCAACACGATGATCCTGGCCGGGTTCGTGATCGCCCTGGGGGCGGTCGTCGACGATGCGATCGTCGACTGCGAGAACATCGTTCGGCGCCTGCGCATCCATCGCAAGGTGAGCGACGACCGGTCCGTGGCGACGACGGCGAAGATCATCTTCGACGCCTCGCTCGAGGTGCGCGGCGCGGTCGTGTACGCGTCGATGATCGAGGCGTTGGCCCTGCTGCCGATCTTCTTCCTGCAGGGCCTGACGGGCTCCTTCTTCCGTCCGCTCGCCGCGGGCTACGCCCTGGCGGTGGCCGTGTCCACGCTGGTCGCGCTGATCTCGACCCCGGCGATGGCGATGATCCTGCTGCGCAAGGCGCCGCTCGAGCGCCGAGAGTCGCCGCTCGTCGGGTGGTTGCAGCGGGGTTACGACCGGATGCTGGCCCCGATCATCCGCAGCCCTCGTCCGGCGTACGCGACCGTGGGCGCGCTGATGGCGGCGGGCGCGATCACGTTGCCTCTTCTCGGACAGGCTCTCCTCCCGACGTTCCAGGAGCGCGACTTCCTGATGCACTGGATCTCCGCGCCCGGGACGTCCGTCGCCGAGGAGCGGCGGATCGTGACCGCGGCAAGTCGCGAGCTCACGGCGATCCCCGGCGTTCGGAGCTTCGGCTCACACATCGGGCAGGCCTTCCTCTCGGAGGAGATCAACGGCGTGAACTTCGGGGAGAACTGGATCAGCATCGACCCGAACGCGCCGTTCGACGAGACCGTCGCCGCCGTCGACGAGGTCATCGCGGGCTTCCCGGGCCTCTTCCGCAACCGCGAGACCTACCTGAACGAGCGGATCGACGAGGTGCTCGCCGGTTCCAGCGATGCCATCGTCGTGCGGATCTTCGGGGACGATCTGGGGACACTGCGCGCCAAGGCGGACGAGGTGGCCGAGATCCTCAAGAACATCGACGGCGTCGTCGAACAGCACGTCGAGCTCCAGGCCGACATCCCCCAGATCCGGATCGACGTCGACCTCGTCAAGGCGGAGCGCTACGGACTGAAGCCCGGCGACGTGCGCCGGGCGGCGGCGACGATGCTGGCGAGCGAAGAGGTCGGGGACATCTTCCGGGATGGCAAGGCGTACGACGTGCACGTGTTCAGCACGCCGGGGTCGCGCAACAGCCTGAACGACGTCGCCGAGATGCAGCTCGACACCCCCGACGGGGGGTACATCCAGCTCCAGGACGTGGCCGATGTGCGTCTGGTCCCGACACCGAACGCCATCTCGCGCGAGGCCTTCTCGCGCACGATCACCGTCGGGGCCAACGTGGAGGGCCGCGATCTCGGCTCGGCGGTCCGGGAACTCCAGGGGGAGCTGAACTCCGTCGAGTTCCCGCTCGGGGTCCACGCCGAGGTCCTCGGTGAGTACGCGGAGCGACAGGCGGCCCAGTCCCGCCTCTTCCTGTTCGCGGCCGTCGCCGTGATCGGGATCTTCCTGATCCTGCTCGCGTCGTTCGGCAGCGTGCGCCTGGCGACGCTCGCCTTCGTGACCCTGCCGATGGCCCTGGTCGGCGGGGTCCTCGCCGCGTACTACATCGGCGGCGGGATCATCTCGATCGGTTCGCTGGTCGGGTTCTTCACGGTGCTGGGGATCGTGGCGCGGAACGGGATCATGATGGTGAGCCACTACGAGCATCTCGAGGAGCATGAGGGCATGACCTTCGGCTCCGAGCTCGTCGCCCGTGGCTCCCGGGAACGGCTCGCCCCGATCCTGATGACGGCGCTCACGACGGGGCTGGCGCTCGTCCCACTCGTCCTGTCGGGCAACCTGCCGGGCCAAGAGATCGAATACCCGATGAGCATCGTGATCCTCGGCGGACTGATCACGACGACGCTGCTGAACCTGTTCGTCCTGCCGTCGCTCTACCTGCGGTTCGGGAAGGCGCGCGGGTACGAGCCCGGCGAGCCGGTCCCGCCCGCACCGGTGCCGGCGTAGGCTCTGAAGGAGGGGGTCCATGCGCTTCGTCCGGATGATCGCGGTCCTCGCGACGGTCTCGGCGCTCGGGGCGACCGCGGCGTGCGCGCACCGGGACCGTTCGACGCCCGGGGACCCCTCGGCGACCGAGAGCCTCCCCCCCGTGGCGAGCGCCGCCGACTTCGATCCGGCGAACTTCACCCATCCGACCCAGGTGACGAACCCCTGGTTCCCGCTCGTGCCGGGCACACGGTTCACATGGGAAGGTCATGCGAACGATGATGACGAGCGCGTGACGCGCAAGGTGGTGTTCACCGTAACCGACGTCACGAAGGTGGTGAACGGGGTTCGCACGGTCGTCACGTACGACAACGACTTCACGAGCGGCGAGCTCGAAGAGGTCGAGCTGTCGTTCTTCGCCCAGGACGACGACGGGAACGTCTGGTACCTGGGCGAGTACCCCGAGGAGCTCGACGGCGGCACGGTCGTGAAGGCCCCGACGTGGATCGCGGGCGTGCACGGTGCACGTGCAGGGATCACACATGCCCGCGGCCCCGCGGCTCGGCACCCCGAGCTACGAGGAGGGATGGGGTGGGACCGACGTCGACTGGAACGACCAGGGGAAGGTCGACCAGGTCGGGCAGGAGACCTGCGTCCCGCTCGACTGCTACGCCGACGTCCTGGTGATCGACGAGTTCAACCCGGGCGAGTCCGACAAGCACCAGCTCAAGTTCTACGCCCGGGGCGTCGGTGGGATCCGGGTCGGGTGGCGCGGGGACAAAGAGGTCGAGCGTGAGGTGCTCGAGCTCGTCACCATCGAACACCTCACGCCCGAACAGATGGACGAGCTTCGCCGAACGGTGTTGGCGCAGGAGGCGCGGGGGTACCGGCTCAGCCCCGACGTCTACGGTACGACGGAGCCGATCGAGCGGCCGTAGGTACACGGAGACGGTGCGCGAGGAGCCGATCTCAGCGGGTGCGAGCCGTCCTCCGACGGGCCGTTCGCGCAGGTCACGACCCCCGCACCCCTTGAGTCCGACCGCACCGACGGTTTACGTTTCCGACGATCACGACACGGCGTCGGCTACCCGAGGAGGGAACCGCCGCGGCGAGGACCGGTGGATCACATGAATCGTGCGGAACGCGAGCCCCCGAGGGCAGGTCTCCGCGAGCGCCGGAGCCTCGAAGCATCGGGGACCCCGCTCTCCGAGGTCGCCGTGGCCGGCCCGCGGAGGCTCTCCGACCCGTTCATCCAGGACACGATCATCGCCTCGCTCCTGACGGTCGCCTCGATCGTGGGCCTCCTCGAGAACCTCCAGTTCGACCTCCCCGAAGGCGGAACGGACGCGAGACACCGGACCCTGGATACGCTCGGCTTCTCGCTCGCGCTCATGCAGACGGTGCCGCTCGCCTGGCGGCGCGTGGCGCCCGTCGCGGTCCTCACGGTGAGCGCCTCCGCGATGTTCGTGTACGTGGCCCTGGGCTATCTCCCCTCGTTCGCCACGTTCGGGTTCCTGCTGGCCCTGTACACCGTGGCGGCGCATCGCGAGCGTCGGATCTCGATCCCGGCGGCGCTCGCGAGCGGCGGCGTCGTGCTCGCGATCCTCTCCATGTCCAGGCTCCCCGTGGAACTCGACCGGATCTTCGCGGACTTCGTCGTGGTCGGAGCCGTGTGGTTCATCGGTGACGGGCTGCGGGTCAAACGCGGTCAGGTGCGCAGCCTCGAGGATCGCGCGACGCGGCTCGAGCGAGACCGCGAGGCGGCGGCGCTGAGGGCGGCCGCCCAGGAGCGACGCGTGATCGCCCGCGAGCTCCACGACGTGGTGGCCAACAACGTGAGCGTGATGGTGGCGCAATCGGCCGCCGCGCAGCGCGTGTTCGATGCCGATCCCGAGGAGGGGCGTACGGCGTTGAGCTCGATCGAGGGATCGGGGCGCGACGCGCTCGCCGAGATGCGCCGGCTCCTCGGGCTCGCTCGCACGGACGACGATCGGCCCGGCGAAGGCCACCCTCGACAGGGGTTGCACGACATCGAGTCGCTCGTGGCGGAGGTGCGCTCGGCCGGGCTGCCGGTCGAGCTCGTCGTGGAGGGCGAGCCTCGGCCGCTGCCTCCGGGCCTCGAGCTCTCGGCGTTCCGTATCGTCCAGGAGGCGCTCACGAACGTGATGGAGCACGCAGGCCCCGCCCGCGCGACGGTGACGATCGGGTTCGGAGCATCGGCCCTGGACGTGACGATCGCCGATGACGGCCGGCGGCCCGTCGCGGGTGGCGCCGACCCGGTGCGGACGAGGTACGGCCACCTCGGCATGCGCGAGCGGGTCGGATTCTTCGACGGCCATCTCCGGGTCGGGCCGAGGCGAGGCGGCGGGTACGAGGTCGTCGCCTCGCTGCCGCTGGAGTCGGACCCGGCGTGACGATCCGTGTCCTGGTTGCCGACGACCAGCCGCTCATGCGGGTCGCCTTCGAGTGGACCCTGCGGGCGGAGGACGACCTCGAGTTCGTCGGCGAAGCGACCAATGGACGCGAGGCGATCGAGCAGGCTCGCCGCGCTGCGCCCCGACGTCGTCCTGATGGACATCAGGATGCCCGAGCTCGACGGTGTCGAGGCAACGAGGATCCTGACGGCGGAGGACGAGGACATCAAGATCTTGGTCCTCACGACGTTCGACGTCGACGAGTACGCCCTCGAGGCGCTGCGCGCCGGCGCGAGCGGCTTCCTCCTCAAGGACGTCCGGCCGGAGGACCTCGTCCGAGCGATCAGGGTGATCGCTGACGGCGACACCCTCCTCGCGCCCGCGGTGACCCGACGCCTGCTCGACGCCTTCGCGGACGCCACACCGCCCCAGCCCGAGCCAGCGCGACGGCTCGCGTCGCTGACCGAGACGGAGGTCAAGGTGCTGACGCTCCTCGGCGGGGGCCTGTCGAACCAGGAGATCGCCGAGCGGCTATCCGTCGCCGACACCACCGTTCGGACGCACCTGCGGCACATCATGGAGAAGCTCGCCTTGCGTGACCGTGTCCAGGCCGTCGTGTTCGCGTACGACACCGGCCTCGTGGAGCCCACGCCCCGCTAGATCTCGCGACGAGCCGGCATCGTCGGCGACGACGACCCCGAGGTTCATCGTCGCGGCTGACGACGCCGCCGTTCGCCGTTCCTACCTTGGTGCCCCGATTCCGCGCACGTCCGAGATGCCCAGACGTGCGAGTCGTCCAGGGAGGGATGTCGTGACAGGAGCTCCGAACCCATCTCTCGGTTCCTCGCAGGCCCGCCCGGCCCGACGCGTGGAGGTCGCACAGCCATGATGCGCTGGATCGTCGGTTCGAGCATCAAGTTCCGTCGCCTGGTGATCGCCGTCGCCCTGGGCTTGCTGGTCTTCGGCGTCCTGCAGCTCGACAACGCCCGCACAGACATCCTGCCGGAATTCCAGCGGCCGACCGTCGAGGTCCAGACCGAGGCCCTCGGCCTGTCCGCCGAGGAGGTCGAGCAGCTGATCACGGTGCCGCTCGAGCAGGACCTGCTGGTGGGGATCGCGTTCCTCGACGAGATCGAGTCGGTCTCGCTGCCCGGGCTCTCGTCGGTGGTCATGACCTTCGAGCCGGGGACAGAGCTGCTCGATGCACGTCAGGTCGTCGCCGAGCGCCTGACCCAGGCGGTCGCCGCCGCAGGGCTGCCGCAGGTCGCGAAGCCGCCGCAGATGATCCAGCCTCTGTCCTCGACGAGTCGTGTCGCGATGGTGAAACTGTCGTCGGAGGAGCTGTCACCGATCGAGATGTCGATCCTCTCGCGCTGGGTGATCGCCCCTCGCCTGCAGGGAGTCGAGGGTGTGGCCAACGTCTCGATCTGGGGGTTCCGAGATCGCCAGCTGCAGGTACTGGTCGATCCGGAGCGGCTCAACGAAGCCGGCGTCACGCTCAACCAGGTCATCAGTACGACGGGGAACGCCCTCGAGGTGTCCCCGCTGAGCTTCCTCCCGGCGTCCTCGCCCGGCACAGGGGGCTTCATCGACACCTTGAACCAGCGGCTCCACGTCTTCCATGAGCAGGCGATCTCAACGCCTGCGGAGCTGGCGCAGGTGCCGATCGAGGATCCGGAGGGCAGTTCGTCGCCATCCGATGGTTCGGCGTTGACGTTGGGCGACGTGACCGACGTCGTCGAGGATCACCAACCGCTGATCGGAGACGCGCTCTGCACCGGCGGGGATTGTCTCCTGCTCGTGATCGAGAAGTTCCCCGACGCCAACACGCCTCAGGTGGCCGAGGGGGTGGACGCGGCCCTCGATGCGCTGGCTCCGGGTCTTCCCGGGCTGCAGGTCGATACCTCGATCTACCGCCCCGCTGAGTTCATCGATACGTCCTTCGACAACCTCGGACGTGCAGCGCTGATCGGCGTGATCCTCCTCATCCTCGTGCTGGGAGCGTTCTACTTCGAGTGGCGGAGCGCACTGGTCAGCACCGTCACGATCGCGATGGCGCTCGCCGCCGCCTGGCTGGTCCTGTATCTCACGGACACCACCGTGAACACGATGATCCTGGCGGGCCTGGTCATGGCGCTCGTGACGCTCATCGATGACGCGGTCATCGACATCGACAACGTGGCTCAACGCCTTCGGCTGCACCGATCGCAGGGTGACGGGACGCCGGCATGGCACGTCGTCATCGATGCGACGCTCGAGATGCGCAGCGCGATCCTGTTCGCGACGTTGATCGTCGGAGCGGTCCTCCTGCCGGCGTACTTCATGCAAGGGGAGGCAGGTGCGTTCCTGCCACCGATCGCCTCCGCGTACCTCCTTGCGATCGTGGCGTCCTTCGTGGTCGCGCTGACCGTCACACCCGCACTCGGCATGATGCTCCTGGGCAACGCGGCTCGAGAGCGTCGCGAGTCCCCGGTGGCGCGCGGGGTCCGTGGGGGGTACGACCGGGTGGCCTCGCGGATCGTGCCCAAGCTCGGTCCGGCGGTCGCCGTCTTCGGCGTGTTCGCCGTGGCCGGGCTCGTCGCGCTGCCGTTCCTCGACCAGGCGATGCGCCCGGTCTTGAAGGAGCGGGACGTGGTGGTCCGGCTGGATGCCCCGCCGGGGACGTCGCTGCAGCGCATGGACGAGATCACGGCGCAGGCGGTCGAGGAGTTGCGGGGTCTGCCCGGGGTCGACGACGTGGGGGCTCACGTCGGTCGAGCCGTGCAGTCCGACCAGATCGTCAACGTCAACTCCGCCGAGGTTTGGGTCAGCGTCGACGGCTCGGCGGACTACGCCGACACGATCGTCGCGATCGAGTCAGTGGCTGGCGGCCTTCCCGATGTCTCGAACGACGTGCTCACCTACTCCGAGCAACGGGTGACCGACCTCCTGGGGAGGGGAGACGACGAGATCGTCGTGCGGGTCTACGGTGCGGATCAGCAGATCCTCGCAACCAAGGCCGAGGAGGTGCGGGCGGCGATCGCCGGGATCGACGGTCTCGAGGACCCCCGGGTCGAACTGCCAGCGGAGCAGTCGACCATCGAGGTGCGGCCAGACGTCCTCCGCGCCGGACAGTACGGCCTCGCGCCGGGCGACGTCCGCCGAGCTGCCACCACCCTCATCTCGGGCCTCGTCGTCGGGAACCTGTTCGAGGAGCAGAAGGTGTTCGACGTTGCGGTGTGGGGAGCCCCGGAGATCCGCCAGAGCCCGACGGACGTCGAGGATCTGCTGCTCGACACGCCGGACGGCGGTCTCGTGTCCGCTCGGGCGAGTCGCCGACGTGAGTGTCGTGCCGAACCCCGCCGTGATCCGGCACGAGTCGGTCGATTCGTACGTCGACGTCACCGCCAACGTCTCCGGGCGAGACGTCGGCGCCGTCGCGGACGAGGTCGACAGCGCGGTCGCGCAGGTCGAGTTCCCGCTCGAGCACCACGCCGAGGTCCTCGGGGAGTTCGCGGAGCAAGCACAAGCGCGTTCACGCGTCCTCGCCGTCGTCGTGGCCGGAGCTGATCGTGATCTTCCTGCTCCTTCAGGCCGCGTTCGCAGCTGGCGTCTGGCGATCGCTCGCCTTCGCCGACCCTGCCGTTGGCCCTCGCCGGCGGCGCTGCTGGCGGCCGTCATCGCGGGCGGGGACATCACGCTGGGCTCGGTGGCGGGCTTCGTCGCCGTGCTGGGCCTCGCGGTGCGGGGGGTCATCGTCCTGATCAGGCACTATCAGCGGCTAGCTCGCGCGATGGCGAGGCCTTCGGAGCCGACCTGTGATCCGTGGGACGGGAGATCGGAGCGCTCCGATCCTGACCGCGGCCTCGGGGCGGCCGTGGTCTTCATCCCCTTCGCGGTGAACGGGGCGATCAGCGGGGTTCGAGATCGTCGGGCCGATGGCCATCGTGATCTTGGGCGGGCTCGTCACATCGACGTTGCTGAACCTCGTCGTGATCCCGGCGTTCTACCTGCGGTTCGGGTTCGTCGCCGAGCCAGACACGTCGGCCGAGGATCTGTTCGTCGGTCTCCCTGACGTCGACACGGTCGGAACGTAGGGGGACCGCATGAAGGAGCGAAGTCTCCGTCGGGATCGCCGTCGTTGCCCTCACCGCGTTGTTGCTGACGGCATGCGGTGGGGCGGTCTCGGATGAGTACGAGCGGGAAGAGCCCTACACCGCTCGAGGGGATCGACGGTGATGACGGCATCGCCCGCGTCCTCCTGACCGACTCTGCGGCGGAACGACTCGGCATCGAGACGGTCCCGGTCGAGTCGAGCGGTTCCAAGCTGGTCGTGCCGTACGACGCGGTGTTCATCGACGCACACGGTGAGTTCTGGGTGTACACGAACCCGGAGCCGCTCGCGTTCGTCCGAGCCCCGATCGTGATCGACCGAGAGACGTCGAGCCAGGCGATCCTCTCGGACGGGCCGCCCGTAGGGACCCTGGTTGTGACCGTCGGGGTCCCTGAGCTGTACGGATCCGAGACCGAGTTCGGCGACGTAGCGGGCCGAAGAAGGGACGCACGATGCTTCGCTGGATCGTAGGCTCGAGCCTCAAGTTCCGGTACCTCGTGGTCGCGCTCGCTGCCGCGCTGATGTTCTTCGGCGTGCAGCAGCTCCGCCACTCTCCGATCGACGTCTTCCCTGAGTTCGCGCCGCCCAAGGTCGAGGTCCAGACGCCGTCCCTGGGGCTGTCCGCGAACCAGGTGGAGGCGCTCGTCACGGTCCCGCTGGAGCAGAGCCTCAACGGGGTTCCGGGGCTCGACGCTATCCGCTCGAAGTCGGTGGAATCGCTCTCGTCGATCGAGCTGATCTTCGAGCCGGGGACCGATCTGCTTACGGCGCGGCAGCACGTCGCCGAGCGTATCGCCCTGATCTCGCCCCAGCTCCCGACCTGGGCCAGCCCTCCGTTCATGATCCAGCCGCTCTCCGCGACGAGCCGGGTCATGAAGATCGGGCTGACCTCGACCGACCCCGATCTCGACATGATCGACCTGTCGATGACGACCTACTGGAAGATCAGGACCCGATTGATGCGGGTCCCGGGCGTGGCGAACGTCCCCATCTGGGGCGAGCGGATCGAGATGCCCACGATCCAGATCGACCCGAAGCGGCTCCGGCGAGCACAACGTCGCCCTCGACGACGTCTGCGACGGCCACGGCGGATGCGCTGGACGCGGGTCTGCTTCCAGTACTCGGACGGCAACTACATCGGGCGAGGCGGCTTCATCGACACGGCCGACCAGCCGCTATCAGGTCCAGCACGTCCTGCCGATCGTCAGGGCCGAGGACCTGGCCGATGTTCCCGTGGAGTCGCGGGACGGCAAGATGCTCCGCGTCGGAGACGTCGCCGACCTCGTGCAGGGGCACGTGGCCGCTGGTCGGCGACGCCGTCATCAACGACGGCCATGGCCTGATGCTCATCGTCGAGAAGCTCCCGTGGGCGAACACGCTGGATGTGACGCGAGGCGTCGAGGCCGCGCTGGAGGAGCTCAAGCCCGGTCTGCCCGGCATCGCGATCGACACCGACGATCTTCCGCCCGGCGACCTTCATCGATGAGTCGATCAGCAACCTCTCCAAGGCGATCTGGTTCGGGGCGATCCTGATGATCCTGATGCTCTGCGCGTTCCTGTACGAGTGGCGCACTGCCCTGATCAGCGTCGTGGCGATCCCGCTGTCGCTGATGGCGGCCGGCCTCGTCCTGCACTGGCGCGGCGCCACGATCAATACGATGATCCTGGCCGGCATGGTGATCGCCCTCGGGTGACATCGTCGACGACGCCATCATCGACATCGAGAACGTGGTCCGGCGGCTGCGGCAGCACCGTCAGGAGGGCAGCAGCACGTCGACGGCGAGGATCATCCTCGAGGCCTCGCTCGAGGTCCGCAGCGCGATCGTCTACGCCACGCTGATCGAGGTCGTTGCGGTCGCTGCCGATCTTCATGCTCGAAGGGCTGTCCGGCTCGTTCTTCCGCCCGCTGGCAACGTCCTACGCGCTGGCCTTGCTGGCGTCGATGGTCGTCGCGCTGACGGTGACGCCGGCGATGAGCCTGATCTTCTTCCGCAAGCCATCGTCCCTCAAGCACCGCGAGTCTCCGCTCGTTCCGGCGCTCCAGCGCGCCTACCGCGCGGTCCTGGCGCGGATCGTCTACCGGCCGCGCCGCGCGTACGCGGCGGTCGGCGCTCACCGTGGTGATGGGCGTCGCGGCCCTGCCGCTGCTCGGCCAGTCGCTGCTGCCGTCCTTCAAGGAGCGCGACTTCCTGATGCACTGGGTGACCGTGCCCGGCACCGGGCAGCCGGAGATGTTCCGGATCACCGCGCGGCCAACCACGAGCTCCTCCAGATCCCCGGCGTCCGGAACTCCGGGTCGCACATCGGGCAGGCCCTGCTGATGGACGAGGTCGTCGGGCATCGACTTCGGTGAGAACTGGATCAGCGTCGATCCGTCCGTCGACTACGACGAGACCGCTGGCGAGCATCCAGGAGGTGGTCGACGGCTATCCGGGCTTGTACCGCGACGTGCAGACCTACCTGAAGGAGCGGATCCGGGAGGTCCTGACGGGCTCGAGCGAGGCCATCACGTCCGCATCTACGGCCAGGACCTGGCGCAGCTCCAGGAGACGGCCGAGGAGATCGACGAGATCGTCGGGGGTATCCCCGGGGTGATCGAGAACCACGTCGAGTCGCTCGAAGGACATCCCTCAGGTGAAGGTCGTGGTCGACCTCGCCGGCGGCTCAGCGCTACGGGCTCAAGCCGGGCGACGTCCGCCGGGCCGCCGCCCGCTCTGATCGCGGGCGAAGAAGTCGGCGACATCTTCCAGGGACGGCAAGGCGTACGACGTCCAGGTCTGGAGCACGCCCGAGACTCGTGACACGTACAGCGACATCGGGAACCTGCTGATCGACACCCCGAGCGGCGGGTACGTCCGTCTGAAGGACGTGGCGAGGTCGACGATCGAGCCGGTCCCCAACGTCATCTATCACGACAGCTCTGGCCAGGAGCCTCGACGTCGGCGCCAACGTCGACGGCAGCGCGCGACCTGGGCTCCATCGTGGCCGACGTCGAGGCGCAGCTCGAGACCTACGATTGGCCGGCCGAGTACCACGCGGAGTTCCTCGGCGAGTACACGGAACGGCGGGAGGCCGCCGGGGCGCCTGAACGTCGGTGCGATCGCCGCGGCCATCGGGATCTTCCTCCTGCTCCAGGCGTCGTTCGGCAGCTGGCGGCTGGCCACGCTCGTCGTTCCTGACCCTGCCGTCGCACTGGTCGGCGGCGTCCTCGCCGCGTACCTCACCGGCGGCGTCATCTCGCTCGGCTCGCTCGTCGGGTTCTTCACCGTGCTGGGGATCGTCGCGCGGAACGGGATCATGCTGATCAGTCACTTCCAGCATCTCGAGCGGTTCGAAGGCGTGCCCTTCGGTCCCGAGCTGGTCCTGCGGGGGGCCCGAGAGCGGGTCGTCGCCGATCATGATGACGGTCGCTGACGACCGGGCTTGCCCTCGTGCCCCTGCTCATCGCGGGCGAGATCCCCGGCCAGGAGATCGAGTACCCGATGGCCTGTGGTCATCCTCGGCGGGCTCATCACGGCGACGCTGTTCAACCTGTTCGTCGTCCCGTCGCTGTACCTGCGGTTCGGGAAGTCGCGCGGGACCGATCCCGGCGAACCGATCCCGGCCGCACCGGTGCCCGCATAGCGGGGCCCGGTGATCGCGGCGGGGTGCCGACGCAGGTGATCGACCGGCGAGGACGGACCGCGCGACGTCGGCCGTCTGGACCCTCAGACCGCAGGTCGGGAGACCCCTCCTCCTGCGGCGGGGCGGCGCGAGCATGTGACTGACGAGCCCGTTCGGCCGTGTTCCCCTCGGCTCGTCGGAGGTGAGCAGCATGCGAGACCACGGACCATGGGGAGGTCATCGCTCGCGCCGAGCCTCGATCGTCACCTCCGCGGTGATGGCCTCCGCCCTCGCGTTCGCGTCGGCCGCCCTGGCAGCCGGAGGCGATCTCGACCCCTCGTTCGGCGCCGACGGCAGGGTGACCCATGGCGGCACGTTCTCGGGCGAGGGCGTCGCGGTCCAGCCCGACGGGATGATCGTGGCGGCGGGCGGCGTGCTCGACGAGGCCGGTGCGACGAGGAGCGCCGTCGCGCGGTACGAGTCCGATGGGAGCCTCGATCGCTCGTTCGGGACGAACGGGGTCGCCGTGACGCCGTTCCGCACCGCCACAGGATGCTGGGATGCGGCGAGCGACGTGGTGCTGCAGGCCGACGGGAAGATCGTGACGGTTGGCCTCTCGTACTGCGAACGGTCGCTCTTCGCGCTCGCTCGCTACGACCCGGACGGGTCCCTCGACCTGAGCTTCGGGACCAACGGCCGGGTGCTCACGAGCTTCGGCCCGCGGGCCACGTGTTCCGCGCACGCGGAAGCCGCCACGATCCAGGGTGACGGGAAGGTCATCGCCGCGGGCGTCGCGCGCTGCGGGACGGGCGGCCCTCTGCTCGACTACCGCTACGCCGTGGCCCGGTACGACACCGACGGGAGCCTCGACCCCACGTTCGGGCACGGAGGCCAGGTCCGGACGAACTTCACCGCGGGGTACGACAACCTCACCGACGTGGCCCTGTCCCCGAGCGGCAGGATCGTCGTGGCCGGCACCTCCGCCTACGACTTCATCGACGATCCCGACGCCACGGAGATGGGGTTCGCCCTGGCTCGGTATCGGGCCGACGGCTCCCTCGATCCGACGTTCGGTGACGACGGGAGGGTGGTCCGGCATCTCCACAGCCGGCTCTGCGGCGGTTCGCCGATCGCCGACGCCGTTGCGGTCCAGCCCGACGGGAAGATCGTCGCGGCGGGGATGGTCGGGTGCGTGCCGCAGGTCGGTGCGCTCCCGGGGCCGTACTTCGTCGTCGCCCGGTTCCGGGTGAACGGGAGCCTCGATCCCTCGTTCGGTCGTCGCGGCCGTGCCACCACCGTGTTCCATGTGGGGGACCGGGCGGCTGAGGCGTACGACGTCGCGATCCAGGCGAACGGGAGGATCGTCGCGGCGGGATGGCAGGGCGTGAACGTGCCTGGGAACGCCCGCACCAACTTCGCCGTGCTCCGCTACACCACCGGAGGGCGGTTGGACCCAACCTTCGGTGGTGACGGCAAGGTGGCGACGGCGTTCGGGAGCAAGACCTGCGACTCGCGGATCGCCGCGATCGTGCTCCAGCCCGACCGGCGGATCCTGGCGATCGGCGACTCGTGCGGCGGGTTCTCGATGGCGCGCTACCTCCCGGGCTGAGGATCGGGCGTCCTTGCTCGATGGTGGGCGCCCGCCTAGCGTGACGTGCATGACGCGACCGCTCTCGAGGTTCCCGCTGCGCCGGGCCGTGCGGTGCCTCGTGCTGGGCGTGCTGATCGCCCACGTGCTGGCGCCGACCGCGAGCGAGGCCGCGACGCCGGCGCCGTGGATCATCACGAAGGGCCAGGCCTTCGTGGACGCAGCGGGCAGGCCCGTGATCCTTCGCGGCGTCAACGTCCATCCGACGCACGCGGTCGGTCCGGTGGCATCGATCGGGGCGAACCTGGCCCGCGTGTTCGTCCGCTGGTCCGACCTCGAGCCGTCGGCTCCCGTGGGAGACACGCACGCGTGGTCGGCGGCGAAGCTCACGCAACTCGACGGGATGGTCGCGGGCCTGCGCGCCCGCGGCGTCGCGGTGGAGATCGACCTCCATCAATGTGGGTGGTCGTCGTACTGGGCGCCGATCCGCGGTGGCACGTGCAACGCGGGGATCCCCGACTGGTACTACGCGGACGGTCGGTTCCCGCTCACGGGCGAGGGGCGCGGAGCCGCGATCGCGGCGTGGTGGACGACCGAGGCGGACCGATCGCATGCCGCGTACCTGCCGTTCGTCCAGATGATGGTGCAGCGGTACTCGGCCTACGCGAACGTGATCGGGTTCGGGTTGTTCAACGAGCCGCCGGAAGGGGCGCTCGGTGAGACGACCGAAGGGACGAACGCGATGCTGGCCTGGCAGGTGCCGGTGGCGCAGGCGGTGCGCGCGATCGACCCGGTCAGGGCGATCGTCTTCATGTGCCGCGACGACGCGGGCGGCGTCGGGACGGCCGATCTCTCACGGATGACGGCCGTCGGCCACACCGTGCTTGATTGGCACGACTACGTGACGGGTCAACCGGGGGTGACCTTCGACGCGGCCGGGGACAACCTCATCTCGACCTCGGGCGCCCCGATCTACATGCACTGGATCTCCACCTACGCGGGGACGCTCGCGGCCCAGCAGGCCGTGCTCGCCGTGCCCGCCGCCCGGGCAGCGGCGGCTGGCATCCCGTTGTTCGTGGGCGAGTGGGGCGCCAAGCGAGGCACCGTGAGCGGCACGACGTACCAGTCGCAGATGTTCAGCGCGTTCGACGCCCTCGGCGTTTCGTGGGCGCGATGGAGCCTCAGCCGCACCGACTCGTTCGGGCTCGAGAACCCGAACGGGACGCTCACGGACTTGGGCCGGCAGATCAAGCGTCGCCTCACGGCCTGACGCGTTCGCTCGGGCAGCGATCTCACCTGCGACCGCGGCGACGCATCCCCCGACAAGAATCGCGAATCGGCCGGGTTGGGGATTCACCCGGCCTCCGACCCCCGGTAACGTTCGCGCTCCCCACGGCGGCCGGCTCCTCGCGGGTCGATCGCCGGACCACGCTCCCCGAAGATGTGGCGTCCCCCGGCGTGCGATGAAGGAGCTGACGGATGGTGGCGGAGCCGACGGAACACCCGTCCCGAGCCGGGGCCGAGTCCCTGGCCGTGGTGCGCCGGCAGTTGCGGGATCAGCTGCGGCAGCGCGTCGACGCGCGCGGGCTCGCGACGGCGCCACGCACCGAACGCAGGGTGCGCGTGCGTGAGGAGGCGCTGACCCTCCTGCGGGCGAGCGGCGCGATCCTTCCACAGCGCGAGTTGACGCGCATGGTCAACGAGGTCTCCGACGAGGTCGTCGGGTTCGGTCCGATCGAGTTCCTCCTGAAGGATCCCGATGTCACGGAGGTAATGGTCAATGGACCTGACGACATTTACGTGGAGCGAGAGGGGCGGATCGAGAGGGTAGGTGACGGTCTATTCGAGGGGGAGGAGGCCGTCCTCCATCTGATCGACCGCATCGTGGGACCCTTGGGCCTGCGGGTGGACGAGTCGTCGCCTTGGGCCGACGCTCGGTTGCCCGACGGTTCGCGGGTCCATGCGATCATCCCGCCTCTCTCGCTCCGCGGTCCTGTGCTCACGATCAGGAAGTTCTCGCCGGTGCCGATCCGGCCCGAGGATCTCCTGACGAACGGCAGCGCTGGGCCGCGCATGCTCCGGTTCCTGGCGGGGTGCGTCCGCGGTCGCGCGAACGTCGTCGTCTCCGGCGGCACCGGCAGCGGCAAGACGACCCTGCTCGGCGTGCTCAGCGGATTCATCCCCGAGGAGGAGCGGCTCGTCACGATCGAGGATGCCGCGGAGCTTCGTCTCGCGAAGCCCCACGTGATCGCGCTCGAGGCGCGCCCCGCGAACGTCGAGGGCAAGGGTGAGGTCACCGTTCGCGACCTGGTGCGCCAGGCGCTCCGCATGCGGCCCGACCGGATCATCGTGGGCGAGGTCCGCGGTGGCGAGGCCCTCGACATGCTCCAGGCGATGAACACCGGTCACGAGGGCTCCCTCAGCACGGCCCATGCGAACTCCAGCCGGCACCTGCTCTGGCGACTCGAGACGATGGCCATGATGTCCGACGTCGACCTGCCGGCTGCGCACATCCGCAACCAGGTGGCCTCGGCGGTCGATGTCGTCGTGCACCTCGCGCGGCTGCGCGACGGCCGGCGGGTGATCTGGGAGGTGGCCGCGGTCGAAGGCACCCACCGCGGCGAGCCGATCGATCGCGACCCTGTTCCGGTTCCGGACGCGCGTAGGTGTCGAGGGCGCGTTCGAGGCCAGCGGGTCGGTGCCCCGCATCGCCGACACGCTGGCAGAGCGGGGCGAGGACGTCACCGACGCACTCTTCGAACAGGGCGAGGACGCTTCGATGACCTGGGTGGTCGGCTGTCTGCTGGGCCTGGCCGCGCTCTTCGCGGAGCGCGGCACGGCCGCGCTCCGACGCGATCGCGGCGCGGCGACGGCTCCCACCGTCTCCGGGGGAGCGCGCCGAGCGGAGGCGCCGGCGGCCGTTGCCCGGGTGGGCGCCGTGGTCGGCGCTGGGTGCGGTCGCCGGCCTCCTCGTCGGTCGGTCGGCGCTGTTCGCCGGTCTCGGCGCTCTCGCCGGGTACGGGGCCCTTCGGCTCCGCGTCCGGATGCGAGCCGGCCGCGTCGCCGCCGAACGAGACGAGCAGCTAGCCGATGCCGTGCGGGCGATCGCGTCCGCCCTCCGCGCAGGGCTCTCGGTGCCGCAGTCGCTCGCGTACGCGGCGGGCGAGGCACTCCCGCCGCTGGACGGTTCGCTCCGTGATGCGGTCGGCGCTCTCGACGTCGGCGTCCCGTCCGACGAGGCGCTCGATCGGTGGGCCGACGCGGTCGGCACCGACGATGCGCGGCTCGTCGCAGGCGTCCTGCACCTGCATCGAAGGAGCGGGGGCGATCTCCCCGTGGTGCTTGATCAGGTCGCCGAGACGCTCCGCGATCGGCAGGCCGCCGCTCGAGAGGTTCGTGCTCTCACCGCCCAAGCGCGGCTGTCCGGCGCGATCCTCGGGGTGCTGCCGATCGGGTTCTTCGGGTTCCTCTGGCTGACGTCGAGGAGCGAGATCGAAGGAGCGCTCGCGACGCCGGCGGGGCTCGGCGCGGTGCTGCTCGGTCTCACCCTCGAGGGGCTCGCGTTCCTGTGGATCCGCAAGCTCCTGGAGGTCGCGATGGTGACCGAGGCCGATCGCGGCCGTGATGCTCGGGGCCGCCGGGGCGGTGGCGGTCGCGGGCGGCGTCCGGGTCGCTCGCACCAGGACCGCACTCGCGCGGCTCGGGCTCGCGGACAGCACCGAGGATCCGATCCGCCTCGACCGGCCTCGTGGCGACGGATCCTGATGGTGGTCGCCGGACTCGCGCTGATCGCGATCGCGCCGATCCTGGGGCTGGCGGTCGTGCCCGTCGCGGGTGTCGTCGCCTGGCGGTGGCCGACCTGGGCCGAGGAGCGGCGCCGACGCCGCCGCCGCCGGGCGGTCGACGCCGAGATCCCGCAGCTGCTCGACCTGCTCGCGGCCGGTTCCTCTGCCGGGCTCAGCGCGCCGCTCGCCCTGCGGCGGGCACGCGCGGCGCTGCGGGGACCGCTCGCCGACGAGCTCGGCGCCACGCTCGACGCCGTCGACCTGGGGAGCCACTGGCGCGACGAGCTGCGAGCGCTCGCCGACCGCCTCGACCTGCCCGACCTCCGTCGTGCCGTTGCGGCCATCACCCGCACGGAGACCCTCGGGACGTCGCTCGCCGAGACGACGGTGGAGCTCGCCGGCACCGTTCGCGCGTCGCGACGCGCCGCGATCACGGAGCGGGCGCGCACCGCCCCGGTGAAGATGCTCTTCCCCCTCGTGTTCCTCGTCCTCCCCGCCTTCCTCCTCCTGACGGTGGTCCCTGTGCTGCTGACCACCGTGCAGTCCATCAGCTGAAAGGGGGTGGATCGATGCTGTTGCTGGAACGGATGTGGTGGCGTGCCGCCGGACTGCTCCACCGCGAGGAGGGGCAGACGACGGCCGAGTACGCGCTCGTGATCTTGGCGGCGGCCGCCGTGGCCGTCGTCTTGATCGCATGGGCGCATTCCTCCGGGAAGCTCCCGGACTTCTTCGACCAGGTGATCGACAACGTGATCGGGAACGCGAGTGCGGCGTAGGGGATGCGAGGAGCGGGAGCGTCGACGGTCGAGTTCGCGCTCGTCCTGCCGCTGCTGCTCGTCGTGGCCCTGGCCCTGGTCCAGGTCGGGCTGCTGGTCCGGGACCGGTTGCTCGTGGAGGCGGCGGCGCGTGCCGGGGCACGCACGGCCGCCGTCGAGCTCGATGAAGCAGCGATCGCGGACGCGGTGACCCGATCGGCGCCCGACCTGGATCCGGGTGTGTTGACGGTCGCCGTGGCCCGCGCCGGCACGCAAGGCGATCCGGTAACCGTGACGATCGGGTACACCTCGGAGATCCGGGTGCCGTTCATCGGGTGGCTGATCACCCATGGAGTCGTCATGACGAGCACGGCCACCGACCGACAGGAGTTCGGGTGAGACCCTGGTCGTGGTTCCGCCGCGACCGGGGCTCCGTCACGGTCGTGGCTGCCGCGGTCATGGCGCTCGTCGCCGTCCTCACGATGGGCGCGGCCGATGTCGGGAAGGCGCTCGTCGCCCGGGAACGGGCGCAGGCCGCGGCCGACGCCGCCGCGCTCGCGGCTGCGCAGGAACTCGTGATGCCGACGGGCCGCGTCCCGGCCGAGCTGGCCGCCGAGTACGCGGCTCGCAACGGCGCCGATCTCGTGCGGTGCGCATGCGAGGCGGACTCGTCAGAGGCCGTGGTCGAGGCCCGCGTCGCCGTCGGGGCTCTGCTCCTGATCCCGGGCGACCGCGTGGCGATCGCGGTCGCCAGGGCGACGACCGGCGCTGAGACGTCCTAGGTCGCGCTTAGGACACATGAACCTCCAAGCCGTGGCTCGACACGCTCAGAGAGGCAGAGCCAACAGCTGGATCGGGTTCTCAGGATCAGGAGGAACAAGATCCAGTTCTGCCACCGGCACGAAACCCATCGCGAGGTAGAAGGCGCGCGTCTCAGCGTATTCCGGCCCCGGGTCGGTTCGGTCAGAGAGGGTCTTCACCAGCACGAGTCGATCGCCGTGGGTTCGGAGCTGGTCGCTCAGCGCCGCGATCAGCGCTCGGCCGCCTCCCCGTCGACGATGTCGAGCATGGACCGCCAGCCAGGAGATCTCCGGGGTCTGAGGATATGGGCGAGCGATGGTCAAGAAGCCGCTCACCTCGCCGTCGACCTCCGCGACGAGCCCCGGTTGGGTTCGCACAGCTTCCGCGCACTCCCGGATACCCTCTTCTAGCCCGAACCAGTCGGGCAGCGACGCGACGATCGCATCACAGGCGGCGCTGTCGCTAGGGTCGAGTGGTCGGATCATGGCTGGACGATAGCCCTGGCCAGGTGCGCGAGCCCCGCCGGCTCGTCCGAGGCCGTCGTCGAAACCCACGTCGACGTCGGAACGCTCCTGCTCGTACTTGGCGCGCACGAGGCGGTGGCCGTCGCGCGGGCCACGATCGGTGCGTGTGAGCCGTGATCGAGCGACGGGCCTATCACGGCGACGCGTCGAACAGCCCAGCTCGATCGCCGTCGCAGATCACCCCCGACATCGGCGGCCCTGGCCGCTGCCTTGATGTCGGTTCGGTTCACCGTGCCCACGGTGAGTGCCACGCCCCACTGGGTCGCGCCCCTCGTCGTGAGATCCCTGCCGGGGACGGGTCGCTGATCGAGCACGATGCCGAGTTCGCCCGTATCGCTCGAGCTCACGGTGTCGAGGCAGATGTCGTTCGTGTCGGAGATCGCGGCGAGCGCCCTTTCTAGGTCATGCCCGTGAGGTCGG
The DNA here is from genome assembly GCA_963816275.1 of uncultured Actinomycetes bacterium. Lineage (GTDB taxonomy): Bacteria > Actinomycetota > UBA4738 > UBA4738 > HRBIN12 > JAOUEA01. Next base: position 133,173 of record CAWFJU010000005.1, on the reverse strand, counting down.
GCATCGTCGGCGGGGTGCTCCGACCCGCGAACCACAGTGCGCCTGCGATCACGACGCCGATCCGACGGCGAGCGCGAGGTACGGCCATGGGCCTCCCCGCAATCGCAGGTTCCTGACCTCTTCCCGGCGAGGGTTCGTCTCGCCGGCGGCGGGATCCCCGGCGGACGGGGGCAGCGGTGATCCGCTCATGTCGACGAGCGTAGTCGTCTCCGACGACCGATGCCCCCGCGCCACGGGTCTCTCGGCGTCGTCGCCGGACCTCCGTCGCGCTCGCGCGCTACTCCAGGCCGTTGGCCCTCGGGTCGCGCTGCACCGGGGCCCGGTAGTCCGGGTCGGTCTTCAGCACGAGGAACTCGACCGCGGCCCAGATGCTGGTCGAGCGCGGGTAGAACCAGAGCGGAACTCCGACGAAGATGCCGATGCTCGCCACGACCAGCTGGATCACCGGCACCACCGGCAGCATCAGCACGAGCACGACCGTGAGCATCACGATCCATACGGCGAAGGCGACCGCGTAGTTGATCACCATCGCTCCGAGGAACCCTCCGGCCTCCTTCTCGAACCGGAGATGACAGCGAGGACACGTCGCCTTCAGGTCGAACCAACCCTTGAAGATGCCGGTCGCGTCGCACCGAGGACACCGCTTCCGCAGGCCCCGCCACAGCGCGCCGGCCATCCCCACGTTCGGGAAGAGCGGCTCGGGAGCGGCGGGCCGGTCGCCCTCGTCGGGATCCAACGACGCGTAGGGGTTCCCGCTCATCGCCTCATGACTGATAGATCGCGTAGAACTTCACGATCGTCTCGCGGATGTGCCAGGTGCCCTTCGACCCCTTGGGGGTGGTCATCACGTCACCCGCCTCGATCCGGAGCATCTCGCCGTCCTCGGTCTCGATGTCGGCGACGCCGGCCAGGATCAGCGCGATCTCGTCGTAGGGCCGCTCGAACGACCACGTGTCGGGCTCACGCTCCCAGAACCCGGTCGTGAACGCCTCGTCGCCGCTCGTGAAGATCTCGCGCTCGCTCCCGCCGCTCGGGATCGTGCCCGGAGGGCCCACCAAGGCGCTCCACCCCTCGCGCCCTGCCGAGCTCACGACCGTGATCTTCGCCACCGCAACCACCTCTCGTCCCTGGTTCTCGGTCACCCAGGCTACGACCTTCGGTGGGTTCCCTCGTCGTGAGCCAGGGGTACACTTCTCCACCATGGCGAACAAGCCGAGGCGCACGCCGCTCGGGAAGAACCGCCGGGCCGAGCTCGGGGTGATCGACTACACCCTGGCCAAGCGGGCCCTTCTCCGCGACGCCCAGGTCGGAGTGATCGGCATGACCGACATCTGCGACGCGCACCCCGAGCTGATCCGCGCTGCCCGTCACGTCGGAGAGCCCACCAAGAAGGACTGCCCCGTCTGCGGCAAGGTCAAGCTCGTGCTCCTCGCCTACGTTTACGGCGACACCCTGCGCGACCAGAACGGGCGGGTCTGGTCGATCGAGACCGGGCTGAAGATGGCCGCCGCCAACCCCGGCGCCGCCTGCTACGTCGTCGAGGTCTGCACCGAGTGCCACTGGAACCACCTGCACGAGGCCTTCACGGCCCGCCGCATCGCGGCCGTCTGAGCCGCAACCTTCACGGGTTCGCCACACTCGGCGGCGCCTCCTGACTGCCCCGCAACGGAACCCCCTCGGTAGGATGGTGGGGTGTCGACCGACGCCCCCGCCAAGCCCAGCGGCGACAAGCATGTGCCGAAGCATGCGACCCGCAAAGGCACCAAACCGACGAAGGCTAGGAAGGGATGGTTCCGCCGCTATTGGTGGATCTTCCCGACCGTGCCGCTCGTCCTGATCGTCGGCGCCCTCGTCTCCCTCTACGTGGCGTACCAGCGGATCCAGCTACCCGAGGCGCTGCCTCCGATCCGGTCGACGTTCCTGTACGACCGCGACGGCGACCTGATCGCCTCGTTGCACGGCTCCGTCGACCGCACGATCGTCGGGCTCGGTCAGATCTCGCCGAACCTACAGCACGCCGTGCTCGCCACCGAGGATGCAGGCTTCTACGAGCACCCGGGCATCGACGTGCAAGGTATCGTCCGGGCGGCCTGGACCGATCTCGTCAAGCACGAGACCGTGGTGGGCGCCTCCACGATCACCCAGCAGCTCGTGAAGAACGTCTACGCCGGCCAGTACGTCGAACAGGCCGATGGCACGACCGAGTACATCGTGCCGCCGCGCACGATCAAGGCGAAGATCCGTGAGGCGCTGCTCGCCGTCAAGCTCGAGCACACTTACACGAAGGACCAGATCCTCGCCAAGTACCTGAACACCGTGTACTTCGGCCACGGAGCGTACGGGGCCGAGGCCGCCGCGATGACCTACTTCGGCGTGCACGCCTCTGAGCTAACCGTGCTCCAGGCCGCCACGCTCTCGGCCGTCCTGCACGCGCCGTCGCTCTACGACCCGATCGATAGTCCGTACGACAACAAGTTCCGGCGCGACTACTCGCTCGACCAGATGGCGAAGTACGGCTACATCACCCAGGCCGACGCGGACCGTCTGAAGGCGAAGTCCTGCTGCGGCACGATCCCCGACGGACAGGCGCAGATCAAGGCGCCGCACGGCTCCGCCTACTTCGTGGACTACACGCGGCAGTACCTGATGGACAAGTACACCGGGGCGACGGTGTACGGCGGCGGCCTGCGCGTCACGACCTCGCTCGACATGGACAAGCAGGCGGCCGCGCTCGACGCGGTGAACGCGAACCTGCCCGACACCGACTACAACCCCGACGCCGCGCTCGTGTCGATCGACACGCACACGGGGCAGATCCTCGCCATGGTTGGCGGCCGAAACTTCAACAAGAGCAAGCTGAACCTCGCGACGTTCAAGGGTGGCACGGGTCGCCAGGCGGGGTCCGCGTTCAAAGCGTTCACGCTCGCGGCGGCGATGCAGGAGGACTTCAGCCTGAACGCATATTGGCAGGGACCGGCGACGATCACGATCCCGGACCCGGCGTGCGACGGCCCCGACGGCCCGTGGACCCCCGAGAACGCCGGCGACGGCGAGGCGGGCACCTTCACGCTCGCGGCGGCCACCGCGCACTCGGTGAACACCGTGTTCGCCCAGCTCGTGACGGCGCTCGACGGCGGCCCGCAGGATGTGGTGGACATGGCGCGTCTGCTGGGGATCCGATCGAAGCTCGATGCCCTCTGCTCGATCACGCTCGGCAGCGTCGCTGTCAACCCGCTCGAGATGACGAACGCGTACTCGACGCTCGCGACCCGCGGCGAGCGGTTCCGCGCGACCCCGCTCGTGCAGGTCACGAGCCAGAGCGGCCGCGTGATCGACGACGTCGGCCAAAAGGGCAAGCAGGTGATCGACCAGAACGACGCCGACCTCGTGACGTACGCGCTCGAGGGCGTCGTCACCGGCGGCACCGGCTACACCGCGGCGATCGGGCGGCCGGTCGCCGGCAAGACCGGTACCGCGCAGGACAACGCTGACGCCTGGTTCTGCGGCTACACGCCGCAGATCGCCACCTGCGTCTGGGTCGGGTACCCCGAGGGCGCGAAGCCGCTCCTGAACGTGATGGGCGTGCCGGCCGTCTACGGCGGAACGATCCCGGCCGCGATCTGGCACGACTACATGACCGCGGCGACGCAGGGGATGCCGGTCGAGGACTTCGTCTACCCGACGTTCGACGGGTATACGCGGGGACCCGAGGTGGCGGTCGCCTCTCCCACGACGACCCCGAGCGTGACACCCAGCCCGAGCGCGGAGCCCACCCCGAGCGTGACACCCACGCCGACGCCGACCGGGTCGCCCAGCCCGAGCGACACGCCCACACCGACACCCACGCCGAGCGGGTCGCCGAGTCCGATCAACGCGCCCGCGGCCCCCGCGGTCACGCCGCAGCGGGCACGGGCGCACCCGCATCGACATCGGTAGCCGCGTGGCGGCCGAACCGGCACGAGGAACGGGGAGCTAGGCGACGGGGTCGACGACCACGAGATCCAGCGTCGAGTTCACGGTCTCGATCGGCAGCGTCGCCATGATGTGCGTGCCGCGTCCGGGCGAGGACCGCACCACGAACGTGCCGCTCGCGAGCTCGATGCGCTCGCGCATCGATGCCAGCCCCACCCGTCCCATCTTCAGGAACTCGCGCGCCTTCTCGCTCTCGAAGCCCGCCCCGTCGTCCTGGACCTCGATCCGCATCGAGGTGTCGTCGGCATCGACCGAGACCAGGACGCTCACGGCGTCGGCGTGCTTCCCGGCGTTCGACAGGGCTTCCTGCACGATCCGGTAGGCCAGCGTCTCGAGGTCGTCGGGCAGGTCCGACGGCACCGACCCGCTGAACTCGGTGTGCACGTGATGCTCCTCGCCGAACTTCTTCAGGGTCTCGCGGAGCGCCGGGATCAGACCGCGCTCCTCGAGCACCGGCGGACGCAGCCCCGACATGAGGCGTCGCAGCGCGTCGGCCTCGAGCGCCAGTTCCTCGCGGATCCTCCCGAGTACCTCGAGGCCACGTTCGGTGTCGCCGGCCTTGATCATCAGGAGCGCCGCTTCGAGCGAGAGCGACGCGGCGCTCACACCCTGGACCGGTCCGTCGTGGAGGTCGCGCGCGATGCGGTTCCGCTCCGACTCGATCGCGGCATTCGTCCGCCGGAGCAGCCGCGTTCGGTCCTCGTCCCGGTCCTGCAGGAACTGGAAGAGGGAACGGATCGTCTGGTCGGCCACACGGCCGGCGGTGACGTCGCGGATCATCATCAGCGTGCGCCGCGGGTTGCCCGGGATCGCGGAGACGCGGGACTCGAGGTACAGGGGCTGTCCCTCGGTGCGCTTGATCTGCGCCGGCCCGGCCGATGGCAGCGAGGCGAACGCGGCGTCGGCGCCGGCCACGGCGGCCGCCAGCACGGTCCAGGTCTGTCCCTCGATCTGCACGCGGTCGAGGCCGGCCATCTGGGCGAAGGCGTCGTTGGCGCGCACGATCGTGCCGCGCTCGTCGAGCTCCACGATCCCGTCGACCGCGGCGTCGAAGACGAGCCGCAGGTGCTCCTCGGACGCGGTGAGGGTGTCGTTCGCCTCACGCACCCGATCGAGCGCCGCGTCGGTCTCGCGCAGCGCCGTCTCCTTGTCCGCGAGCGCCGACTGCGCCTGGGTGTGGGCCTGGGAGCTCGTGATCTGGTTCGCGAGGATCCTGGCGGCGATCGCCACGCCCAGGAGGATGATCAGCGCCGTGGACTGAAGCCCGGTGACACTCTTGGAGTCGTCGAGGATCGCCACGAGGGCGAGGGCCGCGCACGCGGTGAGCACGGCCGTGCTCGTGAGGACGGGCCGTGCCCAGCGCCGGGGCTGCACCCGCACGACCTCCCCGGCCTGGTAGCCAGGCAGCTGCGTCGCCATGATCGCGAACCCGATCGGGCAGAGCATCAGGGGCAGGTCGACCCAGGGCGACGTGCCACCGAAGGTCCCGTGCGTCCACTGCCATCCGAACACCGCCGTTCCGACACCGAGCGCGGCGAACAGCAGGAACTGCAGCGCGTGGATCCGCGTGGGCACCCACAGGAAGAGCGACGAGAAGATCGTGAGCTGCGTGGCGGCGAGCAGCGCCCAGACCGCGGCCGATAGGCTCGTGACGGGCGTCGCGTTCTCCGGCCGCAGCAGCACGTACAGGATCGAGGCGACCGCCACCGTGACGAGCATCACGTCGGCCGCGATCTCCCGGCGATCCGGAGACTCGAAGTGCGCCTGGAACTCGTTCCGGGCGAGCGCGATCAGTGGGATGAGCACGATGAGGAAGACGGCGTCCACCCCGCGGGGCGCGTAGGGCGCGCCGGCGAGGTCCATCGCCAGGAACACGAGATCGACCACGCCGAGCAGAACCATCGCGAGCACCAGCGGCCCGCCGCCGGCCCAGGATTCGCCTCGCCGGATCGCCGCCCCGATCACCACGGCAGACAGGAACGCCGTGAACGCGGCGAGCACCTGTGCCACGCGCCCCAGGGTGACCCCGTCCGAGGGCAGCAGGAGATACGTCAGCGTGACGCCTAGTGCGATGAGCACCAGGGCACCACCGAGCGCGCGGGACGGCCGGGGGGCGGGTGGGGCATCCATGTGGCGTCCATGATGGCCTGTGCGTCCGGCAGGCTCCATCACCCAACCCGGGGAACCCGATGGCCCTTCGGACTAGTCCGCTCGGGGGTCGGACGCTCGGCCGTCGGCCGGTACCCCCGGAACCGAGGCGGAACCGAGGCGGAACCGAGGTCCGCCGCTACTCGATCAGGCGGCGCCGCAGCGCCTCCGCCACGGCCGCCGTGCGGTCCGAGGCGCCCAGCTTCTCGAAGATGTGCTCGAGGTGGGTCTTGACCGTGTCGGGCGAGATGTAGAGTCGCTCGGCGATGTCCTTGTTCGTGTGGCCGAACGCGAGGAGTTGCAGCACCTCGATCTCGCGGGCGGTGAGGGTCTCGGCGCGCCGGTCGCGCTCCTTCGCGGTGGAGAGCTCCTCGGCGAGGGCCACCACGAGCTGCGGGTCGATCACCATGTTGCCGCCGGCGACCAGACGCACGGTCTGGATCAGGTGCTCCGCGTCTCGCGCCTTCAGGACGTACCCCCGGGCGCCGCTCCGCACCGCCTCGACCACGAACTGGCGGTCGTCGTAGGCGGTCAGCATGATCACGCCGACGTCGGGGAATCGATCTCGGATCTCGCGAGCGGCCTCGAGTCCGTCCATCTCCGGCATCCGGATGTCCACGAGCGCGATCTCGGGCGTCGTCGACTCGATCAGTTCCAGGAGCTCGGTACCGTTCGAGGCCTCGCCGACCACCTCGATGCCATCCGCCATATCTAGGTACCGACGAAGGCCTTGCCTCACGAGTGAATGGTCGTCAGCGATGGCAACCCTGATCGTCACGTATCCCCCAAGCGCCCGGCAGGTCCGGGACATCCTATATCGGCAGCGGGGGGCGGACCCAGCAGCCCCGGGTTCAGAAGATCTGGAGCCAGTTGATGAAGAGCAGGGCCAGGACGCCGTACCCCGCCGCGAAGGCCGCCGTGACCAGGGCCTCGGGGATCCGACGACGCCCGACGGCGCGCGCGATGACCCAGAACGCCGGGAAGATCACGATCACGAACCGCGGCATCGACATCAGCGGCCGGCTCGGGAACGGGTTCGCGAGCGGCAGCAGCAAGCTGGCCACCGCGTACACCAGGTAGGACAGATGGAGCATGCGGATCCCGGCCACCACCGCGATCAGGACGACGCCGACGACCAGGAGGTCAACCATCCAGTAGCTGCCGAACTCGTTCGCGTAGCGGATCGCGCGCCCGAGCGACGTGAGCGGCGACGTGAGCTCCCGCCCCCAGGTGCCCTGTGCGCGGAGGGGCGCCCACGCGTCGTGGTGGGCGGCCTTCCACCACCCGAGGTAGAGGAGTGGCGCGAGCCCGGCCACGGCGGCACCCAGGAGCCGAGGGACGGGGGGCTTCCCCTCGCGCCACTGGCTGATCGCCTCGACCAGCAGGGCCACCGCCACGAACACGCCGATGCTGCGGGTAAGCGCGGCGCCGGCGCCCAGGAGGGCGGCCCACGCCCACCGATCGCGACGTGCGCACCAGAACGCCGCGACCGAGAGCAGGAGGAAGGGCGCTTCGGTATACGGCGAGAGGAAGAAGAACGCGGTCGGGAAGATGGCGAGGAACAGGACGGTGCGTCGCGCGAGGTCGTCGGCCCCCTCGCCGGCGAACTCGAGGCGGGTGAGCGCGTGCAGCACGATCAGCGCGCCGAGGAACGAGGCGTTCGCGATCATGAGGGCGGCGCCCACCGGGCTCACTCCCGGGAGCCACGCCACGACCCGGATCGCGAGCGGGTACAGGGGGAAGAACGCCGCGCTCCCGTCGCCCGGAACGTACCCGCCCGACGCGATGCGAAGGAACCACAGCGAGTCCTGTCGCAGGGTGGCGTCCCACAGGTTGTGCCATCCGAGGGTCGCCTCGACCGTGGGCCACCCCGGCACGTTCACGGGCGGGAGCGGCTCGATGAGGTGGACGCCGACGAGGGAGAGCACCGAGAGCCCGACCCGCACGCCGACGAAGATCAGCAGGCAGGTCCTGACCCCGTCGCGCAACCGAACGTCGGCCGTCCGGCTCATGCGGGGAGCGGGGGCATCGGGGGAGGCTCCGCGACGGCCTCGACGCCCTCGTCGTCCTCGGGTGCATCGGCGGGCGCCGTGAGCTCGATCGCGATCGGGGCCGTGTCGCGGCGGATCCAGGCGATGAGGCACCACAGCAGCACGAGGGTGCGGAGCAGGATCGCCAGTTCGAACTGGTTCTGGCTCGCGCCGCCGAGGCCCTGCAACTGTCCGAACCACGTGAACCTGGTGACGAACACCGCGACGTCGGCCACGGAGAACGCGATGAACGCGCGCAGGTCGGGCAGGGCGAGCGCGAACCACGGCAGCAGCCACAACCCGTACTGCGGTGAGTAGACCTTGTTCGAGAGCAGGAAGAGGATCACGAGCGGCATCCCGAGGGTCCATCGCGAGAAGCCCGGATCCCGCCGAGCCTTGATCGCCCACACGGCGGCGAACGCCCCGAGGAACAGCAAGGCCGAGACGGCGTTGATCGTCCCGACCGCGAAGCAGACGTCCATCCGGCGGCACGCGATGTACCAGAGGGAGTCGAAGTCCGCCAGCCGCGCCGAGTTGAATCGGAAGAACTCGAACCACCCCGACGGCGACGCGATCGCGAACGGCAGATCCACCGCGATCCACGTCCCCGCGATCGTCCAACCGAGCGTGATCGCGCGGTCCGGCTCGCGGTCCCTCAGCCGTTGCGCGATCAAGGGCACCACGAGCATCGCCGGATAGAACTTGGCCGCCGCGCCGAAACCCAGGAGCACGCCGGCCCAGCCGTCGCGCCGCCGGAAGAACGCGAGGAGCGCCGCGGTTGCCAGGGCCACGGCGAACAGATCCCAGTTCATCGTGCCGTAGATCAACAGGGTCGGGGCAAGGGCGAAGAACAGCGCACGTCCGCGCACCATCGCGTACAGGCAGACCGCCGTCACGACCGCACACGCGAGCAACAGCGCGGCGTTCACGTAGTAGAAGCCGGGATACGAATCGCCCGAGAACCACCCGGCGGTCCGCATGAAGTACATCGTGAGGACCGGATACTCGTCGCAGTTCTGGCCGGGCACCTCGACGCAGGGCTGAAGGAACGGCAGACGCCCGCGACCCAGTTGCTCGGTACCCAGCAGCGGCACGATGTCGCTGTAGCACAGCTGTTCGTACTGGCGGCCATCGCCCCAGTCCCCGTCCGCGCACCTCGACTTCAGCGCGGTCCCGAGGAGCATCGTGCCGAGCGTGCAGGTCAGCACCAGGGCGAGGCTCACGGCGGGGCGGACGGTGCGCTGCATCGGGGCGCATCGTATCTCCGAGCGCGGCGGCGGCGAGGTTGCGATCGCCCAGGCTCGCTCTCCTGGACTAGGCTCGATCGATGGTCGAGATGCGGACCGCTACACCCGACGACCTCGCCGTCATCGTCGACACGGCCGCTCGGTCCCTCGATGCTGAGGCGATGCTCCGCTGGTCGTTCGGCGAGGATCGGTTCCGGGAACGGATCCGGCGGCATTTCGCTCACTACGACGGCGAGAACGCGCGGCGCGGGTGGATCCGGCTCGCGGCCGACGGGGCGGGGATCGCCGTGTGGATCCCGCCCGAGGCTCGCGACGAGCACGAGGCGATCGGGCCGGCTCCCGCCGGGGCCGAGCGCGACATCCTCGGCGACCATGCCCAGCGCCACGCCGACTTCTGGGCGTGGGTCGGCGAGCACGAGCCCGACGAACCCCTCCTCTACCTGAGTCATGTCGGCGTCGCGCCGGAGCGGCAAGGCGAAGGACTCGGGACCGCGCTCGTGCTCGACGGCCTCGCGGTCGCGGACCGCGTCGGCGTCCCTACCTGGCTCGAGACCTCGAGGAGCGAGAACGCCCGGTACTACGAGCGGTTCGCGTTCCGGACCGTCACGGACGAGGACGCTCCCGACGGGGGACCGCACATCTGGTTCATGCGGCGCGATCCGGTCTGAGGGACGGACCTGGGCGGCCCGGCGTCGGCGAGGTGTGACCCTGTGAGCGCGCACTCGTAGAGTATCCGGTCATGAGGTACCGCGTGGAACAGCTCGCCGCGGCCTGCGACGTCTCGGTCGATACGGTCCGCTACTACCAGTCGCGCGGCCTGCTCCCGCAGCCCGAGCGCGAGGGGCGGCTCGCCTGGTACGGGCATGAGCACGAGGCGAGGATCCGCGAGATCCGCACGCTGCAGGCCAAGGGCCTCACGCTGGCGGCGATCCGGCGCGTCGTGACCGGCGAGCTCGGCCCCGCGGACGCCGATCTCGCCGCCGCCGTGGCCGCGGCGCGCGGGGAGTCGGGCGACGAGACCGAGCTGCTCGACCTCGATGCGTTCGCCGCGCGGAGCGGCGTTCCCTCCTCCTTGATCCAGGCGGTGGAGCGGGAGGGGATCCGGCTCGGCCGTCCGGTCGACGGCGAGACCCGCTACACGACGGGCGACATCGAGCTCGTGCGGACCGCCCTGCGGCTGCTCGAGTTCGGGCTGCCGCTAGCGGATCTGTTGGGGCTCGCGCGCGACGCCGACGCGGCGATGCGCGGTCTCGCGGAACGCGCGGTCGAGCTGTTCGACGAGCACGTGCGCAAGCCGATCCGGGACACGGCCGGCGATGACGGGGTCGCGGCCTCGCAGATGGTCGAGGCGTTCGGACAACTGTTGCCGGCCGTCACGCAGCTCATCTCGTATCACTTCCGCCGGGTGCTGCTCGAGACCGCCGAGGAGCACATCGAGGAGGCAACCGGATGACCACGGGCGCGCCGCTCCCCGAGGGCCAGGAGAAGGCGACGGCCGTTCGAGGGCTCTTCGACACGATCGCCGGCCGCTACGACCTCGTGAATCGCGTGATGACGTTCGGGATGGACGTCGGTTGGCGGCGCCGGGCGGTGCGCGAGTTGCGGCTGCCGGGCCGCTCGCTCGTACTCGATCTCGCCTGCGGCACGGGCGACTTCTGCCGCGAGCTCGAGCGGAAGGCCTACCGCGTGGTCGGGTTCGACTTCTCGCACGGGATGCTCGTGAACGCGAAGACCGAGGCGCCACTCGTCGAGGCCGACGTCCTCCACCTGCCGGTCGCCGACCGCGGCGCCGAGGGCGTCACCTGCGGGTTCGCCCTGCGCAACGTCGTGTCGCTGCCGGACCTCTTCACCGAGCTCGCTCGGGTCGTGCGGCCAGGTGGCCGGATCGCGCTCCTCGACGTGAGCGAGCCCGATAACCGGGTCGTGCGCGCCGGGAACTCGCTCTACTTCAACCGCGTCGTGCCGATGATCGGCGGCGCGCTCTCCGACAAGGACGCCTACTCGTACCTGCCGCGGTCGATGGCGTACCTGCCGGAACCTGAGGAGATGGTTCGGATGCTCGCGGACGCGGGTTTCCCCGACACCCGCCGGATCCAGCTGTCGGGCGGGCTGACGCAGCTGCTGGTGGGGACCCGGGCGTGACCGACGGATCCACCGTCCGGGCGACACGGCTCGGACCGGCTTTCGACCTGCTCGCGGCATACGAGGACGGGGGGGTCTTCTTCGAGCGGGACGGTCTTGGGGTGGCCACCGACGCCCCGGCCATCGACGGGCCGGACGGGACGGCTCGAGCGCCGTCGATCGCGGAGCTCGCCGCGGCGGTCGTGTCCGAGCTCCGCGGTGGGTGGAACGGCGAGGACCCCGCGCCGGTGGCACTCGGCGCGCTCCCCTTCGCTCCCGGCGAGGTCGCCCTGGCGATCCCGTCCCGGGTGGTGCGCCGAACCGAGGAAGGGGAGACCTGGCTGATCGAGCGGGGAGCCGAGGACGGGCCGTTCTCACCGCAACGCGTGGTCGGCGACCTGCCGCACGAGGCGTTCCGCCCGGCGCAGCTCAGCGAACGCCCGGCCGTCGCCCGGTACGAGGGGGGGGTGGCCGATGCGGTCGCGCGGATCCGTGCCGGCGGTCTCGACAAGGTCGTACTCGCGCGGACGCTCGAGGTGGAGGCCGGCCGCCCGCTCGAGGCCAAGCGACTCCTTCACAGGCTGCGGGCCGTGGAACCTCACGGCTACGTGTTCGCGGCCCCGACCGGCGCCGCCGCCTCGCTGGTCGGCGCGAGCCCCGAGCTGCTCGTGTCCCTCTACGGCGGCCAGGTGCGAGCGACGCCGCTCGCCGGCACCGCGTCGCGCGCCGGCGACCCCGACGAGGACCGCGCGAGCGCCGAGGCCCTCGCCGCGTCGGCCAAGGACCGCGAGGAGCATCAGGTGGTCGTGCGCGCGGTCGCCGCCGCCCTGGCCCCGCTCTGCGACCCGCTCTCGTGGGATCCGGCGCCGGTCCTGCTCGAGACGGCCAACGTCTGGCACCTGGCGACGCGCTTCGTCGGTCGGGTCCGTGAGCCGTCGGCGAACGTGCTCGACCTGGTGGACGCGTTGCACCCGACCCCCGCGGTGTGCGGAACCCCCACCGACGTCGCGCGCCGCGTGATCGCCGAGCTCGAGCCGTTCGAGCGCGGCCGCTATGCCGGGCCGGTGGGGTGGATCGATGCGCGCGGCGACGGCGAGTGGGCGATCGCCCTTCGGTGCGCGGAGCTCGGTGGTGAGCGCGCCACACTCTTCGCGGGCGCCGGCATCGTGGCGGCGAGCGATCCGGCCTCGGAGACCGCCGAGACCGACCGGAAGTTCCGCGCGTTCCTCGACTCGCTGCGGTGGGGCTAGGAACCGGTCGGCGCCGAGCCTAGTTCGGGAGACTCGCGCGGGCGGCACGGCGGGTGAGGCCGAGCCGTCCGATCTCGAGGGCGGCCAACGGCTCGTGCCGGCCCGCATGCAGGTCGCCCCACGGGTCGGCCGTGGCCGCGGCGAGCTTCGCGTACGAGAAGCGCGTCGCCGACCGCAAGGCGAGGTAGCCGAGGATCCCCGGATCGTCGGCAACCAAGGCCGCCCCGATCCGCCGACGCTCCCGAGCGAGGGGCGCCCGGATCACGAGCCAGATCACGATCAGGGGGAGCGTGGGCCCGAGCGCGACGATGAGCCCGATCGCGAGCGCGACGTTGAAGATGGCGTCCTTGCTGGCCTCGGCCTTCTGGACGGTTCCCCGTCCGAGGCCGTCGATCCTGTCCGCGATCGCCTGGATCCCGCCGCCGACGAGCGGCACGTCGGACAGGCCGTCGAGCGCCCCCGCCGCGTTCGAGACGCCCTCGCCGGCGTTGATCACCCCGTCACTGAGCCCGCCCAACCGGTTCACGGCATGGCCGAGCGTGTACCCGGCCATGCACCAGAGCAGGAGCCACAGCATCAGGACGATGTCGATCGAGCGCGCCGTGCGGTGCGACACGGGTACCTCCCCATCCGGTCGTCGTGTTCGGGCATCGTAGGACCCCGTGCCCGGCCGCCGTGCGCGTCAGGCGTCGGGGAGCGCGGCCGACACCGCGGCGCGCAGGTCCGCGCGGAGCTCGAGCGAGCGAGCGGGGTCGACCGCGACCTCGACCACCTGGAGCCCGCGGGCCCCGTGAGCCCGCTCGAGCGCGGGTGCGAGCTCACCCGCCCGACCGACCAGCGCGTACCCGGCGCCCGTCGCCGTGACCAATGCCCCGAGGTCGGCGCCGTGCGGGGTGACGAAGAGCTCGCGATGCTCGGCCAGGTCGCGCTGGGGGAGCAGCGAGAAGATCTCCCCGCCGCCGTTCGCGACGACCACGACGATCAGGTCGATCCCGCGCGAGGCGTTCCACGCCACGGCGCCCAGGTCGTAGAGGAACGAGAGATCGCCGATCAGGGCGACGGTGGCCTGCGGGAGCTGCCACTCGGTCGGGCCGCTCCGCGGCCCCGCCGACGCGACCCCGAGCGCGGTCGAGACCAGCCCGTCGATCCCGCTCGCGCCACGGTTCCCGACCACGCGCAGCCCGCCGCGGGGTGCCATCGCGAGGTCGAGATCGCGGATCGGGGTGGAGTTACCGACGACCAGGGTGCCGCCGTCGGGGATCCACTCGGCCACGTCGCGCGCGATCCGCGGCTCGAACGGCTCGTCGATCTCGTCGAGGAAGGCGTCCATCGCCGAGCGAGCCGCAAGGTCGGCCGATCGCCACGTTTCGCGCCACTCGGCCGGCGCCGGGTGCAGCCGGCCCTCCCAGAGCTCGCGCGCGGCGACGTCGGTGTGCTCGCCCAGGAGTGCCACGCCGCCCGCCTGGTCGATCGGCCGGGTGCGCAGCGCCTCCCTGAGGGCCTCGGCGTCGACGGCGAGGCGCCACGACGCGAGCCGTTCGGGGTCGGGATCGAGGTGCCAACGGTCCGCGACGATCACCCGTTCTGACGAGGCGACGAAGGCCTGGACTGCGCGCATCGTCGGCGCGGCGCCGACCTGGATCACCAGCTCCGGCCGGTGAGCCTCGGCCCAGACCGGATCCCCAAGCAGCGACTGCGCGGCGGAGAGAGCGTCCCCGGGCCGGCGGCCCGTCGAGGTGGGCTCCGCGATCACTGGCCATCCGAGCGTGCCGCCCCAGAACTCGGCGTCGCCCGAGAGGTCGCCCGGCCACCCGCCCATGACGACCGCGCCCCGCGCGGCCGAGATCTCGGCGGCGAGCCGATCGCCCTCCTCGGCGGTGAGTTGGGCATCGGGGCGGCGGGGCAGCTCCGGGCGTTCGGTCGTCGGCGCGGGCAACGAGAACCCGACCGAGGGGGTCAGCGGCTCTTCGAAGGGGCAGTTGATGTGCACCGGACCCGGCGGGTCGCCGAGCAGGGGGTCGAGGGCCTCCCGCGCGGCCTGCCGCCACCACGCGTCCTGACCCTCCGTCTCGGGCAGCGGCATCTCGATCGACGCCCGCGTGTACGTGCCGTAGAGGCCCGGCTGCTCGATCGTCTGGTTCGCTCCGGTCCCACGCAGGCGCGGCGGGCGGTCGGCGGTCAGGACGGCGATCGGCACCCGGGACTGCGACGCCTCGACCACGGCGGGCAGGAACTCCGCCGCCGCGGTGCCGCTCGTGCACGCGA
The DNA here is from genome assembly GCA_963816275.1 of uncultured Actinomycetes bacterium. Taxonomy (GTDB): domain Bacteria; phylum Actinomycetota; class UBA4738; order UBA4738; family HRBIN12; genus JAOUEA01. Next base: position 118,140 of record CAWFJU010000005.1, on the reverse strand, counting down.
TCGCGACCGGGCGTCGCGAGGCCCGTGCGAGCCCGACCGCGAAGAACGCGCTCGACCGCTCGTCGAGATGCACGTGCACCGTGACGTCCGGGTGGCGGGCGAGAGCCAGCGCGAGCGGCGTCGAGCGTGAACCCGGCGACAGACCGGCGTGCTGGACCCCCCCGGCGACCAGCTCGTCCACCAAGGCCCAGGCGCACGCGAGGTTGAGATCGGCCTGTTCCACGGTCACACCGTACGCGCGAGCACGAGTCCTGCGGCGTACAAGACCCCCAGCGATGCGTGCGTGGTGGCCGTTCCCGTGAGCACCGCGATCAGGTCGCGGCCGTTCGCCGTGCCGACGGCCTCCATCGGGCGGATCGCCGGGACCCAAGCGGCGAGCGCGATCAACGTCCACTGGGTGGCGCCGATCGACTCGTCCGCGATGAACGCGACCACCCCGATCGCGACGGTGGCGAAGGCCGCCACGACGCACGCCCGGTACAGGCGGCGCGTCCGTCGGTCTCCCAGCCGCACCGCGAGGGTGCGCTTCCCGCTCTCGGCGTCCGTGGTTATGTCGCGCAGGTTGTTCGCGACGAGGATCGCGACCGCGAGGAAACCGAGCGCCGATCCTCCCCACCAGGCGGCGGCGGGCACCGTCTCAACCATCACGAACGCCGTGCCGCAGGTCGCCATCAGCCCGAAGAAGACGAATACCATCAGCTCGCCCAGGCCGAGCCCCGCGTAGGGTCGCGGCCCGCCCGAATACAGGAGCGCCGCGATCAACGCCAAGGCGCCGACGAACAGGATCAGGAGGGGCTGCGTGGCGAGGGCGAGGGCCAGCCCGGCGACGGCCGCCGCTCCCAGTGAGAGCAGCGCCGCGCCGAGCACGGCGCGCGGACTCGCCTGCCCGCTCTGCGTGAGCCGCGGCGGCCCGAGCCGCGCATGCGTGTCCACGCCCCGCACGCCATCGAAATAGTCGTTGGCGTAGTTGACGCCGATCTGGAGACCGGCCGCAACGACCAGCGCCGCGCCGAACCGCCACCAGGTCACGTCGCCGGCCGCGGCCGCGCCGACGAACACCGGCACGATCCCGGCGCCGAGCGTCCGAGGCCGGGCGCCTCGCCACCAGACCGCCGCGCCCGTCACGGCCGCTTCGGGAACCGGGAGAAGTCGGGCTCGCGCTTCTCCTTGAAGGCGTCTCGTCCTTCCTGGGCTTCGGCCGACATGTAGTAGAGCAGGGTCGCGTCGCCCGAGAGCTGCTGCACCCCCGCGAGCCCCTCTACGCCAGCGTTGTAGCCCGACTTCAACAGCCGGAGCGCCAGCGGGGAGTAGGCGAGCATCTCGCGGCACCACGCCACCGTGGTCGACTCGAGCTCATCGAGGGGCACGACCGCGTTCACGAGGCCCCAGTCGAGGGCGGTCGCGGCGTCGTACTGGCGGCACAGGAACCAGACCTCCTTCGCGCGCTTCTCGCCGATCTGTTTGGCGAGCAGCCCGATCCCGTAGCCGCCGTCGAACGATCCGACCCGCGGACCGGTCTGGCCGAACCGAGCGTTCTCGGCGGCGATGGTCAGGTCGCAGCACAGGTGCAGCACGTGGCCGCCGCCGATCGCGTAGCCGGCCACCATCGCGACCACCGGCTTGGGGTGCCGGCGGATGTCGATCTGGAGATCGAGCACGTTCAGCCGGCCGATCCCCTGCTCGTCGACGTAGCCGTCGTCGCCGCGGATCTTCTGGTCGCCGCCGCTGCAGAAGGCCTCGGGCCCCTGCCCGGTCAAGATCACGACGCCGATGTCCGGGTCGTCGCGCGCCACGTCGAAGGCATGGATCAGCTCGCGCGTCGTCTGTGGCCGGAAGGCGTTGCGGACCTCGGGGCGATCGATCGTGATCTTCGCGATGCCCGCGTCGGTCTCGTAGCGGATGTCCGTGTAGTCGCCGGAGCGGTTCCAGTCCACCATATGACCTCTGACTCCTAGAGCGTTCACTCGTACGGTTCGGCACAGCGTAGTGGACCTGCAGGCTATCGGGCCGCTCGGGGCCCGTGCTAGCGTCGCGCGATGGCGCGCCGGACCGCTTCCCTCACGATCTCCGCGCTCCTCGCCGTCACGGTGCTCGTCCCGGCGCTCGCGGTACCCCCGCTCGCCGCGGCGGCACCTGCCCCCGTGCGGGTCAGCCTGATGACCTTCAACGTCGAGTACGGCGGCACCGTGATCGACTTCTCGAAGATCGTCGAGGCCGTCGTCAAGGCCGACGCCGACGTCGTCGGGATCAACGAGGGGTACGCGCACGTCAGGAAGATCGCCCGCCAGGCCGGCTACGACCACTGGAACAACCGGCTGGACCTGATGTCCCGCTACCCTTTCATCGATCCGCCCGGCGCTGACGGCCGCTACGTGTTCGTCGAGGTCTCCCCGGGCCAGGTGATCGCCGTGGCGAATGTCCACCTCGCGTCGTCCGACTACGGGCCGCGCCGGATCCTTGACGGCTGGTCTCGCAAGAAGGTGCTGCGGACCGAACGGAAGGTGCGCATGCCCGCCCTTCGGCCGTTCCTCCAGGCCCTGCAGCCGGTGGCGGCCGCCGGGATCCCGTCGTTCGTGATCGGCGACATGAACTCACCGTCGCACGTCGACTACACGACCGCCACCGTCGGCCAGCGCCCGCAGATCCTGTGGCCGGTGGCGTGGCCGGTGACCCGGCTCCTCGAGCGGCGAGGCTTCGTGGATTCGTGGCACGCGGTGCATCCAGACCCGACCACCGATGAGGGCCTCACGTGGCCGGCGGGACGCCCGAGGTCTCCCGATAGCTGGAACCCGCGTAAGGACGCGCCGCAGGATCGGATCGACCAGATCTGGGTGACCGGGGGAACGGCGACACCGGTCGAGAGCATCGTGGTGGGCGAACGCGGAGGTCCCGGTGTGTCGATCTCGGTGAAGCCCTGGGGATCGGACCATCGGGCGGTTCGCTCGTCGTTCGACGTTACGCCGGGGACACCGCCGGTGCTCGCCGCGGCCTCGCCGCGGCTCGTGGACCGTGGGACCGACGTCACCGTGACCTATCACGCGCCGGGAGCGGCCGGGGAACGCCTCGTGGTCGTGTCGTCCGGTGGCGATCCGGCGACCGACGCGCTCGACGCCCAGGCGACCCCGGCGGGGAGCCCGGTCGACGGGTCGGTGACGTTCCCGACGGGCTCGCTCGTGCCCGGCTCGTACGAGGCCGTGCTCGTGGATGCGGCCGACGCGCCGCTGTCCCGCGGCCCGTTCTGGGTCCGCCCGCCGGGCGGCGCTCCCGTCCTCTCGACCACGAAGTGGGCGTTCGACGTCGGGGAACCGATCGGCGTCTCGTGGACCCTCGCGCCGGGGAACCGCTTCGACTGGATCGGGGTGTACGATCGCCATGCCGATCCTGGTGTCGCGTCGTACGCGGGGTACGTCTACACCGGCGCGAGCGAGGAAGGGTCGGGCACACATCGGTCGCGCGGCGATCCGTCGCTGGCCGCTCCCTGCCGGGCGCTACACCGTCTACTACCTGCTCGCTGACAACTACCGGCAGGTCGCCTCGGCCGACTTCGTGATCAAGGGCTGAACCCACCCTCGGGCGATAGCCTCCGGGTATGGACGCGCGCACGGAGCGGATGCTCGCCGGGCTCGCCCCGGGTGAGTTGGTCGTGGTCGCGCTCGAGCCCGGCCCGGTATGGGGACCGCTCGTCCGCGAGCTGTGGGCACGCGGGATCCCGTTCATGCCCCTCGACCACCGGCTCGCGCCACCCGAGCGAACGGCGCTGATCGACCGTGCCCGCCCGACCGCGGTCCTCGAGCCCGACGGCGGGTTGACGGTGTTCGCACAGCCGGCGCCGATCGAACCCGGCATCGGGATCGTCGTCGCGACCTCGGGCACCGGCGGCACGCCCAAGCTCGTGGAGCACACGAGGAACGCGATCGCCGCGGCCGTGGAGGGATCCCGGCGGGCCCTCGCCTCGGGCGATGCCGACCCGTGGGTGGCCTGCCTCTCGCCGGCGCACGTCGGCGGGCTCCTGGTGTTCCTGCGGGCGGCGCTCCTCGGCGGGCCGATCACCGTACTCGAGCGCTTCGATCCCGGTGGGCTGACCGAGGCCGCGCCGCCGGGCGCGAGCGTCGCGCTCGTCCCGACGATGCTCCGCCGGCTGGTCGACGCGGAGGCGGACCTGTCGATGTTCGGGGTCCTCCTCATGGGCGGAGGCGACGTGCCCGAAGACCTGCGCGTCGCCGCTGTGTCGCGCGGCGCACGGATCGTTTCGACGTACGGGCTCACCGAGAGTTGCGGCGGGGTTGTCTACGACGGCGTCCCGTTCGCGGGCACCGAGCTCAGGATCGGTGACGACGCGCGGATCGAGCTGCGCGGTCCTACGATCATGGAGGGCTACCGCCACGATCCCGCGGCGACCGGCGCCACCTTCACGACCGACGGATGGTTCCTGACCGCCGACGCCGGATCGGTCGACGACGAGGGCCGTCTCCGCGTCAGCGGCCGGCTCGACGAGGCGATCCGCACCGGGGCCGAGACCGTCTGGCCCGACGAGGTCGAGCGAGTGCTCCAGCAGCATCCGAAGGTCGCCGACGTCGCGATCGCCGGGCGGCCCCATCCCGGCTGGGGCCAGCAGGTGGTGGCGTTCGTGGTGCCAGTGACGCCGGACGATCCGCCCAGCCTCGACGAGCTCCGAGATCACGCCGGCGACCTGATCGCGCGGCACAAGGCCCCGCGCGAGCTCGTGCTCGTGTCCGACCTCCCCCGGACCTCCAGCGGCAAGGTCCGGCGGGCCGAGCTTCCGTAGGGCACATGGAAAGGGCCCGACTCCGGGAGGGGTGGAGTCGGGCCCTCGGCCATGCGGCTCGGCCGCCGAGGGGGAGGCGGCCGGGCCGGATATTCACCAACTACGTCGTCCATGGGCGCCCTTGGCTGCATACCCGGCTTCAGGTAACTCGCACGGAGGGACCGACCGTGGCCCGCTAGACGGTGATCGCGCCGTGCTTCACGGCGAAAGCCACGGCCTCGAGCTTCGAGTGCACGCGGAGCTTGCCGAGGATGTTCCGCACGTGCGTCTGCACGGTCTGCGGGCTGATGAAGAGCTTGGCGGCGATGTCGTCGTTCCGCATGCCCTCGGCGAGGAGCTGCAGGATCTCTCGCTCGCGCTCGGTGAGGTCGTCCAGCAGGGTCTGGGCGTCGCGCTGCTCGGCGCGTTCACGGGCGACCTGCGCGAGCAGCCGCGTGAGCGTTCCGGGGTCGATCAGCACCTCGCCGTCGGCCGCGGCCTTGGCCGCCGAGAGCAGCTCCTCGGCCGCCTCGTCCTTGCCCAGGAACCCGGAGGCGCCGGCCTCGACGGCCTCTACGAGCAGTCGGTCCTCGTCGTGGGCGGTCATGATCACGACCTTCGTCGAGGGGGAGACCTCCTTGATCTGTCGGGTCGCCTCGATCCCGGACATGCCGCCGCCCTTGAAGACGATGTCCATCAGCACGACGTCGGGAAGGTGCTCGGTGCACAGCTCGATCGCGGTCTCCGGCTCGTGGACGGGCGCGGCGACCATCTGCAGGCCGTCGTCGAGCCCGACGACGGTGGCCAGGGCGTCGGTCAGGATCTTGTGGTCGTCGCAGATCAGCAGCGTGACGGGCCGTTGGCTCGCGGACATCCTCATCCCTCGCTCGGGAGCCGAACGCGGAGCATCGTACCCCCCTCGGGTCCCTCCTCGATGGATATCTCTCCGTGGTGTTCGGCAGCCAGGCCCCTGCAGATGAAGAGGCCGAGCCCGGTTCCCGGCTGTTCCTCGTAGCCCGCGGGTCGCCATCCGGGGAACTTGCGGAACACCTGCTCGCGCATCGCGACCGGGATCCCCGGGCCCGCATCGATCACCTCGAGCTCGGCGCCGCCCACGGTTGGCCGCACGATCACGCCGATCGGGGCGTCTGGCGGCGAGAACTTCGCGGCGTTGTCCACGAGCTGGCGTGCGATCTCGGCCACGTGCCGGCGATCGATCGGGAGCTCGAGCCCGCGCTCGGCGCCGATCGTCACGGGGTGGTCGCCGACGGTCGACCCTCCCCACGCCCTCGCGCACCGCCTCGGCGAGGTCGGCCGGCTGTCGGTCGACGGTGACGGTCCCGGCGTCGATCTTCAGCGCCAGCGACGTCTGGTCGACCGTGGACAGCAGCCGCCGGGACTCCTGCTCGATCAGGTCCACGAACTCGCGGCGCTCGTCGTCGCTCAGGCGGTCGTAGTGGGCGAGCGTCGTGCCCGCCAGGCCCCGGATCGTCGCGACCGGCCCGCGCACCTCGTGGGCGACCATGCTCGCGATCTCCGCCCGGCCCCCGACGATCTCCTGGGCACGGTCGGTCGCGCGTCTGGCGCGCGAGGCCTCGGTGCGCTGCGCCTCGATCAGCCCACCGACGAGCAACGCGAGCACGAGCGGCTGGAGCAGGTCGCCCCACTGCACCAACGGGAGCCCCTCGGTCGGACGCACGAGGACCAGCGCCTGCAGCCCGATCGCCACCACGAACGCCGCCGCGGTCCAGGGCCGCCGCGCTCGATGCTCGCGGACCGCCGCGACGAAGAGCAGCGCCGAGGCGCCGAGCGCGAACGTCCAGCTGACCGGGCCGAGCATCCCCGCCGCCGGCACGGACTCGTCGAGCAACGCCCGATACTCGGCCGCGGTGAGGACGGGCTGCCAGATCACGAGCGCGACATCGAGGGAGAGGACGGCCAGCCCCACCCAGAGGGCCACGCGGGCGGGGTGAGCGGGCGCGCGGCCACGCCGGTCCCACGGCGGCGTCGCCAACACGAAGCACACGGCCGCGATCAGCCAGCCACCCTGCCACGCCAGCGGCGCGATCGCGGCGCCCTCGGGATCCGTCAGTCCGACGGCACCAACGATGAACGATTGGCCGAAGCTGACGGGGTCGACCTGCGTCCACAGCACGCCGAAGACGAGGGCCTGGATCGCGAGGACCGTCAGGCCGGCCGCCAGGAACAGTGCGTGTGGATCGCGTGTGTCGCGGTACCGGGCCGCCGCGATCCACGCCACGGTCGCCGCGTACGCGGCCACCCCGGCCTGCAATCCGAACGAGAGTCCGCGCCCCTCGATCGGCCAGGTCAACATGAGCCCCGCGGTCAGGGCGAACGTGGCGACGATCACGACGAGGAACGCCCATGATCGGCGTTCGGGCTGCTGCGCGGCTTCCACGCGGCGAGTCTAGGCCCGCCCGCGACGCCTACGAGTAGGTGTGGTCGTCGTCGGGGAAGGCTCCTGCCTCGACGTCGGCGACGAACGCCTCCACGGCGTCGGTGATCGTGCCGCGAAGATCGGCGTACGCCTTGGCGAGCTTCGGCGGATGCTCGGTGAGCCCGAGCAGGTCGTTGATCACGAGCACCTGCGCGTCGCAGCTCGGACCGGCACCGATCCCGATCGTCGGGATCTGGAGCTCGGCGCTGATCGCCGCGGCGACCTCGGCCGGCATCGCCTCGAGCACGATCGAGAACGCACCGGCCTTCTCCATCGCATGCGCCTGCTCCAGCAGCGCACCGGCGGCCTCCTCGCCGCGGCCCTGGACCCGGTAGCCGCCGAGCCCGTGGACCGATTGCGGGGTGAGCCCGACGTGCGCCATCACGGGGATGCCGAGGTCGACGAGCCGATGGGTGAGCTCGACCTGCGGCCCCTCCAGCTTCACCGCGTGGGCGCCGCCCTCTTTCAGGAGGCGTCCGGCGTTGCGTATCCCCTCCTCGGCGGACACCTGATACGAGAGGAAGGGCATGTCGCCCACCACCATCGCCTGCTCGACGCCGCGAACGACCGCTCGCGTGTGGTGGAGCATCTCGTCCATCGTCACTGGGAGCTCGTTCGGGTAGCCGAGGGCGTTCGTGGCGACCGAGTCGCCGACGAGCAGCACGGGCACGCCCGCACGATCGAGGATCTGGGCGGTGGGGTAGTCGTACGCGGTGAGCATGACCCACCGTTTGCCCTCGGTCTTCCACGTCCGAAGGTCGTTGATGCGGACCGTCATCGCTCGCGCCTCCTGACAAGTGCACGGCCTGGGTTCGTCGTAGGAGTCTAAACCGGCGGTGCGTCGCAGGTGTTCCCGTCCGCCGTCGAACCTTCGGCCCGGTCGTATCGAACAGGTGTTCGAGGATCCATGTCAGACCTCCTGGGTACGGTCCTCCCATCGACGAGCGCGAGGTGACGAGATGAACGAGACCAGCACTCCCTGGGCCGACGTGATCACGCTGGGCGACGCCCGCTTCGGGCAGCTCGAAGGGGGACCCTTCGACGGGCGGTGCTACCCGCTGTTCGACGGCACCCCCGCCGTGCTCGACGTGCCGATCGACGGCCCGCCGGGACGAACCCCGACGCCGACCGTCCGCTACGTCCTTCGCGACGGTCGGTACCGCTACGCCGGCGAGTCGATCGAGGCGATGTCCGCGGCCTGATCGTTCGACGTCCTCGGGCCGTGTCAGGGACCGGTGCTAGCGTTCGTGCCGTTCCCGTACACTCCTGGGCGACCCTCATCCTTCTGCTCCCTCTCATCGAGGGGGCCGTCCAGACCAGAGGAGGTGACGTTTGAGGGACTACGAGATCATGTTCATCCTGTCCGCGGAGGCCGACGAATCGACGGTCGGCACCGCGGTCGACCGGATCACCAAGGCCGTGGCATCCACGGGTGGAGAGGTCGGGAACATCGACCGGTGGGGCCGGCGCAGGTTCGCCTACGAGATCGATCACCAGCACGAGGGGTACTACGTGGTGGTGCGGTTCACGGGGCGAGCCCGAGACCCAGCACGAGCTGGAGCGGACGCTGAACCTGGCCGACGAGGTCATCCGGTACAAGATCCTGCTCCTCCCCCAGAAGCTGATGGCTTCTTCCCCCGCCTCGGGATGACCGAGGTGCGCACCTGAGAGAGGTGACGCTAGGAATGTCGAGCGACAACCAGATCACGATCGTGGGCAACATCACCGACGACCCGGAGCTGCGCTACACGGCGAACGGAGCCGCGGTGGCTAACTTCACGGTCGCCCATAGCACGCGGATCCGCGACGCGGCAGGCAACTGGACCGACGGCGACACGTCGTTCTTCCGGGTGAACGTCTGGCGTGCCCTGGCGGAGAACGCGGCCGAGTCGCTCACGCGGGGCACCCGCGTCGTCGTGACCGGGCGCCTCAAGCAGCGTTCCTGGGAGAACCAGGAGGGCGAGAAGCGGACCGTCGTTGAGATCGAGGCCGACGATGTCGGCCCGAGCCTGAAGTGGGCGACCGCCACCGTGCAGAAGACCTCACGTTCCTCCAGCAGCTCGAGTTCCTCGGGCGACTGGGGAGAGAAGGTCGCTGCGCCGATCGGCGGCGCCATGAACGAGGAGACACCACTGGATGGCGGGTAGAGGCAACAAGAACAGCGGGAGCGCCCGGCGTCCCCGCAAGGAGAAGGACGAGAAGGCCTGGCAGAAGAAAGGCAAGCGCAAGTTCTGCATCTTCTGCAAGGAACGGACCGTCTACATCGACTACAAGGACACGGTCACGCTGCGCAAGTTCACGTCGGAGCGCGGGAAGATCCGCGCCCGGCGCGTGACGGGCAACTGCGTCCAGCACCAACGGGACGTGGCGACCGCCGTGAAGAACGCGCGCGAGATGGCGATGCTCCCGTACTCGTCGCGATGAAGATCATCCTCCAGAAGCCCGTCGACAAGCTCGGTGTCCCCGGCGACATCGTCGAGGTTGCCGACGGCTACGCGCGAAACTTCCTGGTCCCGCGGGGCCTGGCGGTCAAGGCCGAGAAGGGGATGGTCAAGCACGCCGAGTCGCTGTCTCGCGCACACACGTCGCGCCTGTCCCAGCAGAAGGGCGAGTACGAGGCGATCGCCTCTAAGCTGATCTCGTCGGGTTCGGTCACGATCGCGGCCCGCGCCGGCGAGGAGGGCAAGCTCTTCGGCTCGGTCACGGCCGACCAGATCGCCACGGCGGTCGCGGCCTCGGCCGAGGTGCCCATCGACAAGAAGGACATCCGTCTCGAGGAGCCGATCCGCTCGGTCGGCACCCACGAGGTCCGGGTCCACCTGTTCCACGACGTGGAGCCGGTGATCACCGTCGAGGTCGTGGCCGAGGGCTAGGGCCGGCACTACCGCACGCACGTGGGCCGGGGTTCGTCCCCGGCCTTCTGTGTGGGTGGGGTGGTCGCGTGATGGTCGGGGGTCGGCGCGCGCTGCTCGCGGACAAGACTTGGCCGAGGGCGTGCGCCTGACCTCCTGCGTTAGCTTCGCTCGTCGACGCGCGCGCCGACCCCCTCCCGTCCCGCCTCAAGCCGCCCCGGGAACCCGCCGTCGGGCTGCGTTGGGCCTGCGTGTGACGGATCGCTCGTACTCAGAGACGGGTTCGATCGCCCATGCGGGTGATGCATCTCGTTCGACCCAGCTTGTCACGCTACCTGGGCTCGCCCATCCTTCTGCGCGGACGAGAAGGCCCCCCATAAGAACAGCCCTATCGAGGGGAGATACAGGAGCCCGACGCCGCCTATCAAGCTCACCACAGCCGTCAGTGCGGTGAGTGAGGCCGACGCAATCAACACCGCGCGTCGACGCTTCCACAAGGCGAGCAGGGCCCCGGCGAAGGCGGGGAGGAGAATGACAAGGACCGCGGGCTTGTCGATGGCGATGACCCGAACGACAAGGATGCCGGTCAGTGCCAGGGACAAGAGGGCGGCTATCAGAGCGGCACGCTTCCTCACGGGAGATCCTCCTTGGGCAAAACATACCCCTCCCTCTTTGGAGGTGAAGGGGCAGTATCGCTTCTGACGTCCACGCGGGACCCCATTGGTCGTTGCCCATGAACGCGCCCACGGTTGAGCCGATCGAGTCCATAGATCGAGTCCATAGGATGAGGGAGGGGTTGCCGCGCGTCGACGAGCGAAGCTGATCGGCGAAGTCAGGCGCAGATGGGTCCCCCCGATCTTGCCCGCGAGCAGCGCGCAGGCACACCCGGACCGCCCTGTGCCCGTCCCAACCGCCGATTCATCCGGGGCAGGTTTACCGCGTTTGCGGTACACAGTTTCGGGTGTCTTCGCGCCGATGGCCTAGGTATGACCATGGTGGGAGGCCTAGGAGCGAGGACGCCGCTGCATTGGGCCGCGGCCTCGAACAACGTCGCTCGGCTGCGGGAGCTCGTGGCCACCCCCGAGGTGAACCTCGAGTCGCGCGACCGGATGGGGTACACGGCCCTCCACGTCGCCGTGCAGGGGTGGAACCTCGAGGCCACCCAGGTCCTGCTCGAAGCCGGCGCGAACGTCGAGGCCGAGACGACCCAGGGAGCCTCGGCGCTCCTGTTGGCGGTCAACAACTCCCGCGGGCGGTGCGAGCTCCTGGACCTGCTGCGGCACTACGGCGCCGACCCCCGACATCCCGATCGCTCCGGGCACACCCCCGTGTCGGTGGGCCACAGCTACGGGAGTCCGGCGCTCGACCGGGTGCTCGACGCCGCATCACGCTGACCGTTCCCGCACCGCGGGAATCACACTCGTGCAACTTCCGTGTCAGTACCGCTGTGCACACTTGTCCACATGGTTCTCCACACGGTGGAAACGCTGGTCAGGGCCGGTGTGACAAGGAATCTCTCGCCGCGACCTGCGGCGACGCAATCCACCGGAGTTATCAACTGCCGTCCCGGAACGGCGGCGCGTAGGGTGCCCGCGTCGGGGTTCGGACGAGAGCGGGGAGGGGGGTAGGTTGGCGCGCGCGATCGAAGAGGTCAGGCGCCCCACCCGCGGCGACCCCCGCGTTCCCCCTCAGAACCTCGACGCCGAGGAATCGGTGCTCGGCTCGATGATGCTCTCGTCGGAGGCGATCGCCGACGTCGTCGAGATCCTCGAGCCCGACGACTTCTACCGCTCGGCCAATGGGCGCATCTACGCCACGATGCGCGGGCTCTACGCACGCGGCGAGCCCGTCGACATCATCACCGCCGTCGAGGCGCTCAAGGGCGAGGGCATCCTCGAGGAGGTCGGCGGTCCGATCTACCTCCGCGACCTCGTCGACCAGGTCCCGACCCCCGCCTCGGCCGCGCACTACGCCTCGATCGTCTCGAAGTCGGCGCTCCGCCGCCGCCTGATCAGCGCGGCCGCCGACATCATGGAGATGGCGTACGGGGCGACCGACGACGCCGAGACCGTGGCCGACGACGCCGAGCAGCGGATCTACGACGTCGCACGGCGTGACGAGCGTGACGAGGTGGCGATCCTCCGCGAACTGGTCGACAAGGCGATGTTCGACCTCGAATCGATCCAGAACCGCGATTCCGCGTTCACCGGGCTGCCCACCGGGTTCCGGGATCTCGACACCCTCACCTCGGGGCTCCAGCCCGGCAACCTGATCGTGATCGCCGCCCGTCCGGGCGTGGGCAAGTCATCGTTCGCCACGAACCTGGCGCGCAACATCGCGGTGACGGGCGAGCCGGTCTCGATCTTCTCGCTCGAGATGTCGCGCTGGGAGATCGGCATGCGCCTGCTCTGTGCCGAGGCGCGCGTTCCCTGGGATCGGATCCGCAACAAGCGGGTCGGCCCCGACGACTGGACCCGCGTCGTTCAGGCGGCCGAGACGCTCCACGACGCGCCCCTGTCGATCGTCGACTCGGGCAGCATCAACATCGTCGACATCCGCGCGAAGGCTCGCCGGATGCGCACCGGACGCAAGGGCCTGTCGCTGATCATCGTCGACTACCTGCAGCTGATGAGCCACCCGAGCATGGGCGGCCGCCGCCCCGATTCGCGCCAGCAGGAGATCGCCGAGATCAGCCGGTCGCTGAAGATGCTGGCCAAGGAGCTCGACATCCCGGTGATCGCGATCAGCCAGCTGAACCGCGACCCGGAGCGCCGCCAGGACAAGCGACCGCAGCTCTCCGACCTCCGCGAGTCGGGCGCGATCGAGCAGGACGCCGACGTCGTGATGTTCATCCACCGCGACGACACCGACCCGGCGAAGAAGAACCTCGCCGACCTGATCGTGGCCAAGCACAGGAACGGCCCCACCGACACGATCCCGCTGACGTTCCTGCCCGACCTCACGCAGTTCCGGAACGCGGCCCGCGACGCCGGTCCGCAGTGACCGCGGCGCCCGCCCCCTGGGCGCCCCCGACCCGCCGACGGCTCCGCACGATCCACGACCGCCTCGCGAAGCGCTTCGGCGTGCTCGAGCCGCCGCGCAGGGTCGACGCGCTCGACGAACTGATCCTCACGGTCCTTTCGCAACACACGAGCGACCTGAACGCGGAGCGCGCCTTCGCCGACCTTCAGGCGACGTTCCCGGGCGGGTGGCTGGCCATCGTCGACGCCCCCACGGTCACGGTCGCGGACGCGATCCGCAGCGGCGGCTTAGCGAACTCGAAGGCCCCGCGCATCCAGGCCATCCTCGCCGAGGTCCGCGATCGCGAGGGTGGGTTCGATCTCTCGCGGTTGCGTGAGCTCTCGGATGCCGAGGCGCGCGACTACCTGATCTCGCTCCCCGGGATCGGCCCCAAGACCGCGGCGGTCGTCCTGAGCTTCGCGCTCGGCCGCGACGCGATCCCGGTCGACACGCACGTCCATCGGGCGACGAAGCGGCTCGGCCTGATCCCGCCGACGGCGAGCGCCGAGCGCGCCGACCGGATCCTGCACGACCTGGTGCCCGACGGGTTGCGGACCTCGCTCCACGTCGCGTTCATCCGGCTGGGCCGCGAGATCTGCAAGGCACCCACACCACGGTGCCGCGAGTGCCCGCTGAAGGACCTCTGCCCGACGGCCCCGCGCTACCTCGGAACGGCCCGTGGACGCAGGTCAGGCGCCCGAACGGACGCCTGAGGGAGAGCGGGTGAGGGGAATCGAACCCCCGTTTCAAGCTTGGGAAGCTTGCGTTCTACCATTGAACCACACCCGCAGATCCCAACCGCCGGAGCCGTCGGGCTTCACAGTGTAGCGACCTGCTAGCGTTCCTCGCCATGAGCCAGACGGACCCCGATCTGTGGCCGCACACGCTGTCACGCCTGGCCGCGCACGAGTCCCTCACGGCCGGTGAGACCGCGTCGGTGATGCGCGCGATCATGGCGGGGGAGGCCTCGCCGGGACAGATCGGCGGGTTCCTGATGGCGCTCCGCACGAAGGGCGAGACCGCCGACGAGCTCGAGGGACTCGCCTCCACGATGCTCGAGTTCGCCACCCCCGTGCGCGCGGAGGTGCCCGTGACCGACGTCGTCGGCACCGGCGGCGACCGCAGCGGCACCTTCAACATCTCGACGGTCTCGGCGATCGTCGTGGCGGGTGCCGGCGTCCCTGTCGCGAAGCATGGCAACCGCGCCGCCTCGAGCCACTGCGGGTCCGCGGACGTCCTCGAGGCGCTCGGCGTGCGGATCGACCTCGACGCGTCCGCCGTCGAGCGCTGTCTCGCCGAGGCCGGGATCGCGTTCCTCTTCGCGCCCGCGTTCCACCCGTCGATGGCCCACGCAGGCCCGGTCCGCCGTGAGCTCCGCGTGCCAACCGCCTTCAACTTCCTGGGTCCGCTCACGAACCCGGCGCGGCCGTTCGCCCAGGCCGTCGGATGCAGCGACGCTCGGATGCTTCCGTTGATGGCCGAGGTCCTCGCCCGCCGCGGCACGCGCGCCAAGCTCTTCCGCGGGGAGGACGGCCTCGACGAGCTGACCACCACCGGGCTCTCGACCGTCTACGACGTCCGCGACAACCAGGTCCGCGAGACCCACCTCGACCCCGCCGCCCTCGGCCTCCCCCGCGCCACCCTCGACGACCTCCAGGGCGGCGACGCCCCCACCTCGGCCTCGATCGCGCGCTCGATCCTCGCCGGCGAGCCCGGCCCCAAGCGCGACATCGTCCTCCTCAACGCCGCCGCCACCCTCGAAGCCGCCGAGCAGGCCCCCACGCTGGCCGACGGCCTCGCGCTCGCCGCGGCCAGCATCGACACCGGCGCCGCCCAAGCCAAACTGGACACCTGGATCGCAGCCAGCAACCGCTGAGAGGCGAGGACGGCACCCGGGTTACTGGGGTCTGGCACCTAGGGGAGGGGTCCGCCGCGCGCGTCGACGAGCGAAGCTACTCGGCGAGTTCAGGCGCAGAGATGTCCGCCAAGTCTTGTCCGCGAGCAGCGCGCGGCGAACCCCGACCGCCCCCGGCGCGACCCCCGACCCCCGCCGTGTACCATCGTCGCCCGATGATCCTCTCCGACCGCACGATCCGCGAGGAGATCGACGCCGGCCGTATCGTGATCGACCCGTTCGACGCGAACTGCATCCAGCCCTCGTCGATCGACCTGCACGTCGACTCGCAGTTCCGCGTCTTCGCGAACTCGCGCTACCCCTACATCGACGTGAAGCAGGAGATGCCCGACCTGACGGAGCTGGTCGAGGTGAAGCCCGACGAGCCGTTCATCCTGCACCCGGGCGAGTTCGTGTTGGGGTCGACGGCTGAGCGCGTGGCGCTCCCCGACGATCTCGTCGCTCGCCTCGAAGGGAAATCGTCGCTGGGCCGGCTGGGCTTGCTGATCCACTCGACGGCCGGCTACGTCGACCCGGGATGGGACGGCTACCTGACGCTCGAGCTCTCCAACGTCGCGAACCTGCCGATCACGCTCTACCCGGGGATGAAGATCGGGCAGATCTCGTTCTTCAAGCTGACGACCCCTGCCGAGGCACCCTACGGCACCGCGGGGAACAAGTACCAGGGGCAGCGGGGGCCGACGGCGAGCCGGTTCTTCCGCGATTTCCAGAGCGACTGACGGCCGGAGACGCGCCCCGGCCGACCGCAACGACCCAGGGGCCCTAGAAGTCGTTCGCCATGGCGCCGGGCATCGCGCCCAGGCCCAACTGCACGGCCATCATCGCGGCCTGCGTCCGGTTCGTGACGCCGAGCTTGCGGAAGATCGCGGCCAGGTGAGCCTTCACGGTCTTCTCCGACAGGTAGAGGCGCTGTGCGATATCGCGGTTCGACCTGCCCTCGGAGAGCAGCGCCAGGATGTCGTGCTCGCGCTGGGTGAGCGAGTACTCACCTCGGCGGCCGTTCGGTGTTCCGCCGTCGGAACCGTTGATCTGGTCGTCGAACAAGTTCTGGATCACCCGAGGGCTGAGCACGTTGCCGCTGCCCGACATGGCGACGTTGATGGCCTGCGACAGGTCCTCGGGGGTGGCATCCTTCAGGAGGTAGCCGGCCGCGCCGTCGGAGAGGGCGCGCTTGACGTACGGCGCGTTCTCGTAGGTCGACAGCATGATCACGGGCACGTCGGGCCATTCGGCCTTCACGGCACGCAGCAGCTCGAGCCCGTCCAGGTCGGGCATCCGCACGTCGACCAACATCAGATCGAACCCATCCTCACCGTGCAGGATCTCGAGTGCGGCGGCACTCGACTCGGCCTCCATGACCGTTGCGTCGGGGAAGCCCTCCTTCACGACGTACGTCATGCCACGCCGCACCAGGGCGTGGTCGTCCACCACCAAGATCTTCATCCCAGTTCACCTCGCCCTCCGACGGGGAGCGATGCGACCACGCGCATGCCGCTCCCGGGCGTCGACTCGAATCGGATAGAACCTGCCAATTGCTCGGTGCGGGCCCGAAGGAGCCGGAGCCCGAAGTGCGGATCGTCGTCGGTCACGGCCACGATGCCGCGGCCGCGATCCTCGATCTCGATGCGGAGGCACTCGTCGTCCGCGATCACCTTCACCGTCACGTCCGGTACACCGGAATGCTTGGCGGCGTTGGCGAGGGCCTCCGACACGATCGCGTGGGCGGTCTCGAGGATCGGCTCGGGCACCGCAGCGAAGTCGCCCTCGACCGAGACCCGGGCGGTGAGCTTCCACCGCTCGACGAGGTCCGAGATGAACCTCGCGAACGACGGTTCCTCTCGCACCTGTCCCTGCTCGAGTTCGAAGAGCACCGCACGGATCTCCTTCAGGTCGTTCCGGATGGCGTCCTCGACCTCCTTGAGCGCCTCCAGCGCCTCGTGAGGTTGGGTCTCGAACCGTCGGCGAAGGGTCTGCAGCTCCAGGACGGCGCTCGTCACCGATTGGGTGAGCGCGTCATGGATGTGCATCGCCCACTTCGTGCGCTCCTCCAGCATGCGCGACTCGACCGTCCGTTCGACGGCCGGCGTCATGCGCGCTGGCGCATGGGCGTGGCTGGTCTGCATCCCGTTCGTCCCTCCGATCGGGGCCGTTGGTTCTAGTCCCTTTTCGGCTCACAAGGCCCCGGCCTTTACCCGTCCGGACGAGACGGAGGCACCGAGGGCCTCGGTCGATCAGCGCTCGTGAGGGATCTCCGACGATCGGAGAGCACATTCTCAGGAAAGTTGCCAACACCATATGCAAGTTCTATCCTGTCATCGTTGTCAGGGAGTACCGGATCCGGGCTCCTGCGAACGTGAAGGGAGCTGCCACATGGCACGAGCGGTGGGGATCGACCTTGGGACCACGAACTCCGTGGTCGCGGTACTCGAGGCCGGAGAACCGGCCGTCATCCCGAACGCCGAGGGGACGCGCACCACGCCCTCGGTCGTCGGCTACACGAAGAACGGCGAGATCTTGGTCGGCGAGGTGGCCAAGCGCCAGGCGATCACGAACCCGGACCGCACCGTGCGCTCGGTCAAGCGGCACATGGGCGAGAAGTGGGAGATCGAGATCGACGGCAAGGCCTGGACCGCGCAGGAGGTCTCCTCGCAGATCCTCCTCAAGCTCAAGCGTGACGCCGAGGCCTATCTCGGCGACTCGGTCACCCAAGCCGTGATCACCGTGCCGGCGTACTTCGACGACGCCCAGCGTCAAGCCACGAAGGAGGCCGGACAGATCGCGGGCCTCGAGGTGCTGCGCATCATCAACGAGCCGACGGCCGCGGCGCTCGCCTACGGGCTCGACAAGCAGGACACCGAGCACACCGTCCTCGTCTTCGACCTGGGCGGCGGCACGTTCGACGTCTCGCTGATGGAGATCGGCGAGGGCGTCTTCGAGGTCAAGGCCACCCACGGCGACACGCACCTGGGCGGCGACGACTGGGACGAGCGAGTCATGGATTGGCTCGTGAAGGAGTTCAAGAACGCGCACGGCATCGACCTGTCGAAGGACCGCATGGCGATGCAGCGGCTGAAGGAGTCCGCTGAGAAGGCGAAGATCGAGCTCTCGCAGGTCAGCGAGGCCACGATCAACCTGCCCTTCATCTCGGCCGGTGCCGACGGGCCGCTCCACATGGAGCAGAAGCTCACGCGCACGGAGTTCGAGCGGATGACCGAGGACCTGGTCGAACGCTGCAAGGTGCCGTTCCAGCAGGCGATCGCCGACTGGGGCAAGCCCGCCGAGCAGATCGATCACGTGATCCTCGTCGGTGGCTCGACCCGCATGCCGATGATCCAGGAGCTCGTCAAGACGCTCACGGGCGGCAAAGAGCCGCACAAGGGCGTGAACCCCGACGAGGTCGTGGCCGTCGGCGCCGGGGTCCAGGCGGGCGTGCTGAAGGGCGACGTGAAGGACATCCTCCTCCTCGACGTCACGCCGCTCTCGCTAGGCGTCGAGACCAAGGGCGGCATCTTCACGAAGCTGATCGAGCGCAACACCACGATCCCGACCCGCAAGTCCGAGACGTTCACGACCGCCGACGACAATCAGACGACCGTGGAGATCCACGTCCTGCAGGGTGAGGCCGAGACCGTGATGTCACCCGGCGTGAAGTCGCTGGGGCGGTTCCACCTGATGGGGATCCCACCGGCGCCGCGCGGGATGCCGCAGATCGAGGTGGCGTTCGACATCGATGCCAACGGCATCGTCAATGTCAGCGCGAAGGACATGGCCACCGGCAAGGAACAGGCCATGACGATCACCGGCGGCACGGCCCTGGGCAAGGACGAGGTCGAGCGGATGGTGCAGGACGCGGAGAAGTTCGCGGCCGAAGACCACGAGCGCCGCGAGACCGCGGAAGCCCGGAACCGCGCCGACCAGCTGGCCTACCAGGTGGACAAGTTCGTCACGGATGAAGGGGACAAGATCGCGGAGGCCGATCGCACGGAGCTCTCGAAGAAGAGCGACGAGCTGAAGGACATCTTGAAGGATGAGGCCGCGGACGCCACCGCGTTGACGGCGGCCGCCGACGCCCTGATGGAGGTCTTCCAGCGGGTCGGCACCGCGATGGTGCAGAACCAGCAGGCCGCCCAGACCACCGCGCCCGACGACGCGGGTGCCGGCGAGACCGCCGACGAGACGTCGGAGGACGACGTGGTCGAGGGCGAGATCGTCGAGGAAGGAGGTGCATCGTGATCCTGACGAAGTGGGACCCGTTCCGTGAGCTGCGTTCCGTTGAGGACGAGCTCGACCGTATGGTCGGGCAGCGGCTGGCCCGGAACGCCTGGGTGCCCCCGCTCGACGTGCGGGAGACCGAGGCGAACTTCGAGGTGACCATCGACCTGCCCGGCCTCGAGCCGGACCAGGTGGAGGTCACGTTCGAGGACGGACTGCTCACGATCCGCGGACAGCGGGAGTTCACCAAGGAGGTGGAGGAGGAGCACTACCACCGCATCGAGCGAAGCTATGGCTCGTTCGCGCGGTCGATCCGGCTCCCCCGCACCGCCGACGCGGAGAAGATCGAGGCCTCGTTCGACAAGGGCGTCCTCTCGGTAGAGGTGCCCAGGCGCGACGAGGCGACGCCCAAGACGATCGAGGTCGTGGCCAAGTGAGCAACGACCGCGAACGTTCCGACGAGGCGCCACGGATCCGGATCACGGACAAGCGGCGGTTCGCCGACGTGGTGGCGACCGCCCCGGCCCCCGAGGCCGGGGCGGTCCCCGTCGACCACGTCGCTCCCGCTCCGGACGCCGTCGCCGTTCCACCGGAGACCGCCGACCCCGACGCTGCCGGCATGGCCGACGAGCTCGAGGCAGCCCGTGCCGAGGCATCGCAATACCTCGATCACCTCCAGCGACTCCAGGCCGAGTTCGCCAACTACCGAAAGCGGGTCCTGAAGGAGCAGTCTGATCTGGCGGAGATGGGCGCGATGCCCGTGGCTCGTCGCCTCCTGGAGGTGCTCGACGACTTCGAGCTCGCGTTGATGGCGGCCGACGAGACGCACGACTTCGAGAAGTTCGTGAAGGGCGTGGAGCTCGTGTACGCGAAGCTCGCCGATTCGTTGAAGGCCGAGGGACTCGAGCGGATGCACGCCGAGGGCGCGCCGTTCGACCCCGAGCAGCACGAGGCCCTGATGCAGACGGGCGACGGCGAGGGTGAACCCGTGGTGGTCGACGTCCTGCGCCCCGGGTACACGCTGAAAGGCCGGGTGCTGCGCCCTGCCGGCGTGCGGGTGGAGCAGCGCTGAGCGGAGGAAGGCGATGAGATCCGATGGCTGACGACGTACGTCGGGAGTGGTTCGAGAAGGACTACTACCAGGTGCTCGGCGTCGCCAAGAACGCCTCTGCCGCCGAGATCAAGAAGGCCTACCGCAAGCTCGCCCAACAGCTCCATCCTGACGCGAACCCGGGGAACGCCGACGCGGAGGCGCGCTTCAAGGAGGTCTCCGCAGCCTACGACGTGTTGGGCGACCAGGGGAAGCGAACGCGCTACGACGAGGTCCGCGAGATGGGCGCTGGCGGTTTCGGTGGTCCGGGAGGATGGCCGGGGGGCGGTTCGGGCGCCGGTGCCTGGCCCGGCGGTGGCGTCCGCTACGAGGAGGTGCCGTTCGACCTCGAGGATCTGATGGGGATGTTCGGTGGGCGAGGTGGGGGCGGCCGTGGCCGCGGCGCCGCACGCTCCCCGGGCCGTCGCGGGGCGGACCTCGAGACCGACGTCACCGTGTCCTTCGACGACGCGATGTCCGGGGTGACGGTTCCCGTGAAGATCACCGGCCCGGCCCCGTGCCGGACGTGTCACGGCACAGGTGCGAAGCCGGGCACCACGCCGGTCGCGTGCCCTCGCTGCGGTGGCAGCGGCGACGTCGCGGTCAACCAAGGGTTCTTCTCGATGGCGCAGGCGTGTCCCGAGTGCCGCGGGACCGGACGGAAGATCGAGGAGCCCTGCACGACGTGCCGGGGCGCCGGGGCCGAGCGACGGACCCGGACGCTGCAGGTGAAGATCCACGCGGGCGCCAAGGACGGCGCCCGGATCAAGCTGCAGGGCCGTGGCGAATCGGGTCCGCCGGGGGGCCAGGCAGGCGATCTCTACGTACGGGTGCACGTGCGGCCCGGCGCGGTGTTCGGGCGCAAGGGAGACGACCTGACGCTCGAGCTCCCGATCACGTATCCGGAGGCCGCGCTCGGTGCGCAGGTCAAGGTGCCGACGCTGAACGGTCCCGTGACGCTGAAGGTTCCGGCCGGGACACCGAGCGGGAAGACCTTCCGCCTGAAGGGCAAGGGCGCGCCGCGGGGCAAGGGACACGGCGACCTGCTCGTGACGGCGCTCGTCGACGTGCCGGGGAAGCTCTCGAAGGAAGAGAAGCAGCTGCTGAAACAGCTGCAGGACGCGCAGGCGCGGTCACCGCGCGAGCGGCTGGGGGTGGCGTGACGTGACGACCGGACGGAGAGAGCCTGACGAGACGCGCCCGACGGACGATCGCGAGGCCGCTCGAGCCGCGCACGACCGCGCCGTCTACATCATCAGCGTCGCCGCGGAGCTCGCAGGGGTGCACCCCCAGACGCTGCGCATCTACGAGCGGAAAGGGCTCGTGCGCCCGATGCGCACCTCGGGCAACACGCGTCGGTACTCCCAGGCGGACATCGAACGGCTGCAGACGATCCAGTCGCTCACCGAGGAGGGTATCAACCTCGCCGGCGTCAAGCGGATCATCGAGCTCCAGCATGAGATCGACGCGCTCGAGGACCGGATCGACGAGCTGCAGGCGCAGCTCGAACGGCGCCGGGCGATCCCGATGCCCGGGCGACGGATCAGCGCCGCGATCGTGCCGATGCGGACGTCGGGCAGGTTCCCGTGGGAGGAGAGCCGGTGACGGTCGTGCTCAGGCCGTTCCGCGCCGACGAGGTGGATGCGCTCTGGGCGCGGCGTCAGCGAGAGATCTCGGAGGGTGCGCTCGGGGGTCCGAGGTCGCGCGTTGAGGTCGCCGAACGCGTGGCGAGCTCGGGGACCTGGAGCGACACGGCGGCAGGCCTCCTGTTCGCGGTCGAATCCGACGGGGTGCTCGTCGGCGATATCCAGGCGCGACGGTCGAAGTGGATGCTGCCGTCGGGCGTCGTCGAGCTCGGCATCGATCTGTATGAGGGCTCGGACCGTGGGCGTGGCATCGGCCGACGTGCCGTCGCGGCGCTCACCTCCCGGCTGTTCGAGGCCGGCGAGACGCACCGGGTGCAGCTGTCCACCGATATCGACAATGCGGCGATGCGCCGGGTCGCCGAGCTCCTCGGATTCGGCTTCGAGGGGATCCTCCGCGGGTTCATGCCGTCCGCCGAGGGTCCCCGTGACTACGCGATGTACGGCATGACCGAGGCCGACTTCCAGGATGTGAGCCCCGCATGGATATCGACAAGCTGACGATCAGATCGCGAACCGCGCTCGAAGAGGCGCAACAGCAGGCCGCCGCGCGCCACCATCAGACGATCGAGCCCGAGCACGTGCTGCTCGCGCTCCTCTCCGATCCAGATGGCATCGTGCTGCCGCTGCTGCACGCGGCGGGGGCGAACCCCGCGCAGCTGCGCGATCGTGTCGGTGACGTCTTGGATCGGATGCCCAAGGTCTACACGCAAGGGGGAGAGGTCCGGATCTCGACCGCCACCGGACAGGTTCTCGAGACGGCCGCGCGCGAGGCAGAGCGGCTCACCGACGAGTACGTCTCGACCGAGCATCTCCTCCTGGCGTTGCTCGAGGCCGCCGGGACGACCGCCGCCGGATTGCTCGAGGACGCCGGACTCACGCACGACGGGGTGCTCGCCGCGCTCGCCGAGGTGCGCGGCAGTCGGCGCGTCACGAGCCAGAGCCCCGAGGACACCTTCCGGTCGCTCGAGAAGTACGGGCGCGACCTCACCGAGCAGGCGCGGCTGGGCAAGCTCGATCCCGTGATCGGCCGCGACGAGGAGGTTCGGCGCACGATCCAGGTGCTCTCGCGCCGCACGAAGAACAACCCGGTGCTGATCGGCGAGCCGGGCGTGGGCAAGACCGCGATCGTCGAAGGGCTCGCACAGCGGATCGTGGCCGGCGACGTGCCCGAGTCGCTCAAGCACAAGCGGCTGATCGCTCTCGACTTCGGAGCGATGGTGGCGGGCGCCAAGTACCGCGGTGAGTTCGAGGAGCGGCTGAAGGCGGTCCTCAAGGAGATCGCCGACAGCGGCGGCGAGATCATCACGTTCATCGACGAGCTGCACACGATCGTCGGTGCGGGCGCCGCCGAGGGCGCGATGGACGCCGGCAACATGCTCAAGCCGATGCTCGCTCGTGGCGAGCTCCGCGCGATCGGCGCGACGACGCTCGACGAATACCGCCAGCACATCGAGAAGGACCCGGCGCTCGAGCGTCGATTCCAGCCGGTGCTGGTCGACGAGCCGAGCGTGGAGGACACGGTCGGCATCCTCCGCGGCCTCAAGGAGCGATACGAGGTCCACCACGGGGTTCGGATCCAAGATCCCGCGCTGGTGGCCGCGGCCGTGTTGTCGGATCGGTACGTCACCGCGCGGTTCCTGCCCGACAAGGCGATCGACCTGGTCGACGAATCCGCGAGCCGCCTGCGCATCGAGATCGACTCGATGCCCGTCGAGATCGACGAGGTCCAGCGACGGATCCGCCAGCTCGAGATCGAGAAGGCCGCCCTGCAGAAGGAGTCGGACCCGGCCTCGCGCGACCGCCTCGACCGCCTGGAGCGAGACCTCGCCAACCTGCAGGAGCAGAGCGGCTCGATGACGGCGCACTGGCAGCAGGAGAAGGAGCGGATCGACGCGATCCGATCGCTGAAGTCCGAGATCGAGGAGGCCCGGATGGAGGCCGATCGCGCCGAGCGCGACGGCGCCCTCCAGCGCGCCGCTGAGCTCCGCTACGGCACGCTCGTCGATCTCGAGAAGCGGCTCGAGGCTGAGAACGAGGCGCTCGCCGAGGTCCAGCGCGATCGGCGGTTCCTGAACGAGGAGGTCACCGAGGAAGACGTGGCCGACGTCGTCTCGAAGTGGACGGGCATCCCCGTGTCGCGCCTGATGGAGGGCGAGATGCAGAAGCTCGTCCACCTCGAGGAGGCACTGCACGAGCGCGTGGTCGACCAGACCGAGGCCGTCCAGGCGGTCGCGAACGCGATCCGGCGATCGCGTGCGGGCCTGCAGGACCCGAACCGACCGATCGGCACGTTCCTGTTCCTCGGGCCTACGGGGGTGGGGAAGACCGAGCTCGCCCGGGCGCTCGCCGACTACCTGTTCGACGACGAGCGGGCGATCGTGCGCGTCGACATGAGCGAGTATCAGGAGCGCCACACGGTCTCGCGGCTCGTGGGCGCGCCGCCCGGGTACGTCGGGTACGAGGAGGGCGGCCAGCTCACCGAGGCGGTGCGACGTCGCCCGTACAGCGTCGTGCTGCTGGACGAGATCGAGAAGGCGCACGGCGACGTGTTCAACATCCTGCTGCAGCTGCTCGACGACGGCCGGCTCACCGACGGCCACGGCCGCACGGTCGACTTCCGGAACACGATCGTGATCATGACCTCGAACCTCGGGTCACCGATCTTCGCCGACCGGAGCCTCGACCGGAACAAGCAGCGGGAGGCCGTGCTCGAGGACGTCCGAGCGTACTTCCGTCCGGAGTTCGTGAACCGGATCGACGAGCTCTTGGTGTTCGAGCCGCTCGGGCGAGACGAGATCGCCCAGATCGTCGAGATCCAGTTGCGCGGGCTCACGCGCCGCCTCGGGGAACGGAAGCTGACGCTGACGCTGAGCGACGCGGCGATGGCCTACCTCGCCGAGCGTGGCTACGACCCGGCGTTCGGGGCCAGGCCGCTGAAGCGGCTGATCCAGCGGGAAGTCCAAGACCCGCTCGCGATGAAGCTCCTCGCCGGCGAGATCCGAGACGGCGACGAGATCACGGTGGACGCGGACGCCGACGGTCTGGAGTTCGCGGTCGGCTGACCGATACTGGGCCTATGAGCTCGGGGTTCGTCGTCATCGTCGTCCTCGTCGTGATCGCGATGATCGCGATCGGGGTGTTCAGCTACCTCGCCCAGAAGCGACGGCTCGAGGGCTTCGCGCTCGTGGCGAGTCAGCAGGGGCTCTCGTTCGCCGAGGACGATCCGTTCGAGACGCTGGAGGAGCCGTTCGCCCTCTTCGACAAGGGCGACGGCAACGGCGTGGAGAACGTGATGTGGGGGGTATGGCACGGCACGGATCTGCGCGCCTTCGACTACTGGTACTACCAGGAGTCGAGGGACGCCCAGGGGCACACCTCGCGGTCCTACTACCGGTTCGACTGTGTGCGGCTGGCGATGGCGGCCGACTGCCCTCACACCTCGATCGACCCCGAGAACCTGCTCACGCGGCTCGCGGACGCGCTGAGTTTCCACGACATCGAGTTCGAGTCGGAGGCGTTCAACCGCGCGTTCACCGTCAAGAGCGCCGACGAGAAGTTCGCGAACGATCTGATCGATGCACGCATGATGACGTGGCTCCTCGCGAACGCAACGGACAGCTGGATCGAGCTCGTGAGCGACCAGATCCTCCTCGCCCGCCGACGGCTCGAACCGGCGGAACTACCCGGGCTCATGGCGCTCGCCACCGGGTTCGTGGCTCAGGTGCCGCGCGTGGTGGGTGAGCTTTACCCCTCGGGCGGGCCACCGCGTCCCGACCGCTGAGTCAAGGCGGGGCCGCTTCGGGTCGACCGTTCTCGTATGGCCGATCTCATCTGGATCGCGATCGCCCTCGTGGCGGCGGCCGTGGTGGCCTGGCGGTTCCAGCGACGCCGTGACCGCGCGCGGCAGCTCATGCTGCTCTGTCAGCGGGCATCGCTCGAGTTCTCCACCTTCGACCCGTTCCCCGACACGAGCTGGCTGCCGTTCCGCCTGTTCGGGCGTGGCCCCAGTCGCGGGACCGAGAACGTCGTGTGGAACGACGACGACGGCGACGATGCGCGAGCGTTCGACTACTGGTTCGAGGAGCGACGGAGCGAGGACTCCGTGCCGGTGACGCTCCGCTTCACCTGCGCCCTGGTCGCCCTCCCGTTCGCGTGCCGCCGGCTCGACGTGGCGCCCCATGGCATCGCCGACGACGTCCGGGAGCTGATCGAGGGCGACGATCTCGAGCTCGAGCTCGAGGCGTTCAACCGCCGATACGATGTGCGGGCCGAGGATCGCCGGTTCGCCGTGGCGTTCCTGGACCAGCGGATGATGCGGGCGTTGATGGCGCTGCCCGAGGGCATCTCGGTGCTCGTGAACGAGGATCGCATGCTCTTGATCGCCTCGCTCCTCCCGCCCGCCGAGGTGCTGCTGCTGCTCGAAGCGGCTCGCGCGGTGCGACGCAGCGTCCCGACGGTGGTGGCGAGCCTCTACCCGCCGCGACCGATGAAGGGGCCGCATGAGGACCGCTGGCTCCAGGGCCGCTGGTCGCCGGAGCCGATCGGCGACGACGCGTGACGAGCGAGCGCGCGCTGGCGTGGCTCGAGGCGAGCCTGCGGCACCGGCTCTGGTTCGCCGAGACGGATGAACACGACGGCGCGTCCCTCCCGTTCACCCTGATTCATCGCGACGACCTCGTAGAGGACGACGGTTGGGCGCACGACCCCGGGGAGTGGGCGCGGCGGCCCGCCTGACGTGTTCGCCCGGCGAACGGGCGCCGGGGTAGGCTGGGAGCCGCTCCTCGGATCGAAGGGAACCCTCGACATGTGGATCTGGATCGTGCTTGGCGTGGTGGTGCTGGCCGCCATCGGCGCCATCGTCTCGTACAACCGCTTCGTCTCCCAGAAGAACCTCGTCAAGGACGCATGGGCGAACATCGACACGGAGCTGCGTCGCCGGTACGACCTGATCCCCAACCTGGTCGAGACCGTGCGCGGCTATGCCACGCACGAGCGGGAGGTCTTCGAGAACGTCACCAAGGCCCGGGCGATGGCGACCGCCGCGACCGGCTCCCCGGCCGAACAGGCCGCCGCAGAGGGTCCGCTCGTCGCCGCCCTCCGCCAGCTGTTCGCGGTCGTGGAGAACTACCCCGACCTGAAGGCCAACCAGAATTTCCTGGCACTGCAGGCCGAGCTCTCCAACACCGAGGATCGCCTGCAGACCGCGCGGCGCTTCTACAACGCGAACGTCCGTGACTACAACCGTCGCGTGAAGCAGTTCCCGTCCGTCCTGATCGCGAACATGTTCGGCTTCAAGGAAGCGGAGTTCTTCGAGGTCGAGGAGACGATCCGCGAGGGAGGCCCTCCGCAGGTGAACTTCACGGAACCGGGGCCGGCCATCTCGTTCGAGGGTGACCGCGGTTCCGAGTCGTCGGTGCCTCCGGCGGCCGATCCGCCGCCGACCGAGCCGCCCTCGGAGGGGCCCCCGCCCGACCGACCGGACGAGTGACGATCAGCCCGCGGAGCCCGTCTCGGCCGTCGGCTCGTCGTCGAACGTCGGGCGCCGTCGCACCTTCCGCGTGAGGACCCACCAGACCGCGGCCCACGCGACCGCGACGCCGCCGAGGATGAACGCCGACACGCGTGGTCCCGCCGAGTCGGCGATCGTCGCGGCGGCCAGGCTCGACAGCGCGAGCGAGAGCGTGATCATCGCGAAGTCCACCGCGAACACACGTCCGCGGATGTAGTCGGGCACGAGACGCTGGAGCCCATAGCTCGAGAGCACCCACTGCGAGCCGCCGCCGAGGTGAGCCACGAAGATCACGACCGCGGCGGCCCAGAGCGTCGACGTCAGCCCGAGCGCCATGTAGCTGCCGCCGAACACCGCCAAGGCGATGCCGATCGCCGGGAAGATCCGCCGGTGGCCGGGTCCCGCGAACCGGTGCCCGAAGAAAGGGCCGACGAGCGCACCCAGGCCGCGCGCGGCCATCAGGATCCCGAACCCGATGTTGCCCGCGTCGAAGACCTGCACGGCGAACACGGGGATCAGGGCCAGCACGCCGGCCGCCAGGCCGAACCCGGCCTTCACGGCGATCAGGGAGAGCACGCGGTCGTCCTCCTTCGCGTACCGGAGGGTCTCGATCGTCGCCTCGAGCGTGCTGGGGTGCTCCTCGACCTCTCGGTCCTCCGACAGGGAGTGGCGGATGCCCGAGAGCAACCAAGCCGAGACCAGGAACGACACGGCGTCGACCAGGAACGCCGTCTGATTCCCGAAGACCGTCGCGACCACGCCGCCGAGCGCCGCCCCGACCGCGAGCATCGTGCCCCAGAGCGAGCCGCCAAGGGCGTTCGCGATCGTGAGGTCCTCGCCCTGCGTGAGGTTCGGGATCGCCGCCGACGACGCCGGATCGAACGGCGCCGAGAAGATCGACAGGATCGCGAGCAGCGGGAACGCGAGCCAGATCGTGTCGGGGCCCACGAGCAGGAACGCCACGCAGACGACCACGCGGGCAAGATCGCACGCGATCATGAGCTTCTTGCGATCGATCCGGTCGGCGAGGGCCCCCGCCCAGGGCGAGGCGAAGAAGAAGGCGAGCTCCTGGGTGAGGATCGCGAGCCCGACGTCGATCGCGCGTCCGGTGGCGTCGAGGATCAGGCCGTTGATCGCGACGAACAGGAACCAATCCCCGCCGAGCGAGATCACCGACGCGAAGAACAGGCGCCGGAAGTCGCGATTGCGGCGCAGCAACGAGACGCTCGCGCGAACGCTGCCATCGGCGATCGTCGGAGGTGAGGCTCGGGTCTGATCGTCGCGCTCGGTCACGGAGGTTTGCCAGACTACGAGAGGACCTCGTCGAAGGGGGCCTACCATGCTCGAACGGTTCACGTGGTTCCGGCAGTCGGCGTTCAAGTGGAGCGACGGTGAGCGGACGATCTACATCGACCCGTGGGGCACTCCCGAGGACGCTCGGCCCGCGGACCTGATCCTGATCACGCACGCACACGCGGACCACTTCCAGCCCGAGGAGATCGGAAGGCTCAGCACCTCCGAGACCCTCGTCGCGGCGCCGCACGACGTGGCGGCCGAGATCCGTGGCAACGTCACACCCGTCGCGCCGGGCGAGGCGCACGAGCTCGCGGGTGTGTCGTTCATGACGGTGCCGGCGTACAACACGCGCGACGAGGCGCTCGAGTTCCATCCGAAGGCGAACCGCTGGGTCGGCTACGTGATCGAGCTCGGCGACGCCACCGTCTACCACGCGGGAGATACCGATCACGCACCGGAGCTGGACGATGTGCGGACCGACGTCGCGTTCGTCCCGATCGGTGGGCACTACACGATGAACGCGACGGAGGCGGGCGGGTTGGTCCGGGCGATCGGGCCGCGGCTCGCCGTACCGATGCATTTCGGGTTCGTCGTGGGATCGCCGTCGGACGCCGACCGGTTCCGCGAGGCCTCCGCCCCCGTGGAGGTGGAGGTACTCACGCCGCGGGACGACTTCGAGCGAGCGTAGGGGGGTAGCATCTGCCCGACACCCATGGAGGAGACGTCATGACGCTCGGCTACGAAGGGAAGCTCTACATCCTCGCGTTCGACCACCGCGGGTCCTTCCAGAAGAAGTTCTTCGGGATCGAGGGCATGCCCGGTCCCGACGAGGCGGCTCGGATCATCGATGCGAAGAAGGTCGTGTTCGAAGGGATGCTCGCGGCGCTCGACGCCGGGGCCGACCACTCGGCCGTGGGCATCCTCGTCGACGAGCAGTTCGGCACCGAGGTGGCGCTGAAGGCGACCGAGATGGGGATCCTGCTCTCGATGCCGGTCGAGAAGTCCGGCCAGGACGAGTTCGACTTCGAGTACGGCGCGGAGTTCACCGCGCACATCGCCTCGTTCAACCCGACCTTCGCCAAGGTCCTGGTGCGGTACAACCCGCAGGGCGACGGGGCGGTGAACGCCGGCCAGGCCGCCAAGCTGAAGGAGCTCGCCGACTGGTTGCACGCCACCGACCGGCGGTTCCTGTTCGAACTGCTGGTCCCGGCCGAACCCCATCAGCTCGAGATGGTCGGCAGCGATGT
Source organism: uncultured Actinomycetes bacterium (assembly GCA_963816275.1). Taxonomy (GTDB): domain Bacteria; phylum Actinomycetota; class UBA4738; order UBA4738; family HRBIN12; genus JAOUEA01. Next base: position 88,129 of record CAWFJU010000005.1, on the reverse strand, counting down.
CGGGCGGTATGACCGGGAGGTGCGACCGGGCCTGATGCGTTCGGCGATCGCCGAGCTGCAGGAGAGCGGCGTGGAGGCCGACATCTGGAAGATCGAGGGGATCGATGATCCTGCCGACTGCGCGATGCTCTCGGAGCAATGCCGGATCGCCGGCCGTGACAGCGTGGGTTGCGTCGTGCTCGGGCGTGGCGCCGACCACACCGCCGTCGACAACTGGCTGCGCGCGGCTCGCGACGTCCCTGGCTACCGCGGCTTCGCGATCGGCCGCTCGATCTGGTGGGATCCGTTGAAGTTCTTCGTGGACGGTGCGATGCCGCGCGAGGAGGCCACCGCCCAGATCGCGAAGAACTTCCTGCGGTTCATCGGCGTCTACGAAGGGGGCTAGGCGTGGCCGTCATCAAGACGATCGACCTGGTGGGTGTCTCGGAGTCGTCGTGGCGCGACGCCGCGCAGCGGGCGCTCGCGGAAGCCGCCAAGACGATCCGCGGCATCGAGGGGATGGACATCCTCGAGACGAGCGCGAAGGTCGATGCGAACGAGATCGTGGAGTACCACACCCACGTCAGGATCCGGTTCCGGATCGAGTCGTCGTAGGGCTCGACGGGCGGGCGCCCGGCGCCCACGAGCCGCCCGGGGTCACTTTTCGGTCAACAGACCCCGACGTCCCTTGATGCGGCGGTCGAGCCGACCGAACACGAGGTAGTCGACCGCCACGCCGATCGCCACGATCACGGCGAGCGCGGCCAGCAGCGTCGCGACGTCGTCCTGGGCCGCCGCGAGGAGGTGCCCGAGGCCGGTGGCGCCGGCCGCCGCGATGATCAGCTCGGCCGCCATCAGGGCCTTCCACGCGAACCCCCATGCTTGCTGGAGGCCGATCATGTAGCCGGGGAGCGCCGCTGGGAAGATCACGTGCCGGTAGAGCGCCCATCCCTCGGCGCCGAGGGTCCGACCCGCCCGTCGGTACAGCGGCGGCACCTGTCGCATGGCCGCCATCGTGGCGAGCGTCATCGAGGGGAACGCGCCCATGATCGTGACGAACACGACCGCCCGCTCCGTCGCGCCGAACCAGACCACCGCGATGGGGAGCCAGGCGATGAACGGGGTGATCTGGAGCGCCACGACCAGCGGCCTGATGGACCGTCGGGCGAACTCGTTCAGCGCGAGGCCGATCCCGATCGCGGTGCCGATCACGATCGAGGCCGCGAACGAGAACGCGAGGCGGATCAGCGTCTTCAGCGCCGCCTCCGGGATCGATCCGTCCCTCATCCCCGCGACGAATGAGTCCCATACATCGAGGGGCGAGGGGATGGCCGACGACGACGTCGCGGCGGCCACGAGCGCCCACACGAGGATCAGACCGGCGATGCCGGCGAGTGGCGGACCGAGTTCCTTAGCGACCCATCTCGCGCGCGACACCCTTGTCCACCTCCCGCATCAACAGCTCGTGGATCTCGGAGACGACCCGCGCCACGAGCACGTCGTCGAGGGCGCGCGGACGTGGCGAGCTGATCCGCACCTCCTCGAGGAGCCGGCCGGGGGCGGCCGACATCACGAGGACGCGATCGGCGAGGAGGGCCGCCTCACGCACGTTGTGGGTGACGAACACGAAGGTCGCGTGTCCTTCGCGCTCGGCCCACACGCGCTGTACCTCGTTCTGCAGGAGCTCGCGGGCCTGGGCGTCGAGCGACCCGAATGGCTCGTCGCCGAGCAGCACGTCGGGCTCGGCCGCGAGCGCCCTCGCGAGCGCCGCTCGCTGGCGCATCCCCGCGCTGAGTTCGTGGGGCTGGGCGTCGGCGAACCGCTCCAGGTGCACGTTCTCGAGCCACCGCATCGCGCGATGGTGTCGGTCGCGCTCCGGCACGCCGACCAGCTTCAAGGCGAGCTCGACGTTCGCGGCGACGCTCAACCAGGGGAAGAGTGCGGGCTCCTGGAAGAGCACGGCGCGATCGGGGCCTGGACCGGTGATCGGCCGGCCGTCGAGCAGTGCCCGCCCGCTCGTGGGCTCGTCGAGACCCGCGAGGACGTTGAGGATCGACGTCTTGCCGCACCCGGACGGCCCCAGCAGGCAGAGGAACTCCCCGGCCTGGACGTCGAAGCTCACGCGATCGACCGCCACGAACGACTCGCCGCCGCCCGTGCCGGCCCCGCGGACACGGGTCTTCACGAGGTCGCGCACCGAGAACTTCGCCGGCGCGACGGCCGCGGGACCCTGCTCGAGCTGCAGCATGCCGCTCATCGCAGCCTGAACTTCTCCGCCATCTCGATCTGGACGACCTTGCCGTCCTGGATCACCAGGACGACGGTCCCGAACTGGATCCGCTGCACGATGTCGGCGACCTTCGCGAGGACCTCGCGTTCCTCAGCGGTCAGCGCCGCGAGGCGGGCGTCCACGTCCGCGGGCGGGTCCTCGCCGGTGGGTGCTGGTCGGTCGGCCACAGATCGTCCCCTATACGGAGATGGCCACGACACGGTGCGGGCACCGGTTCGCGGCCTCCAGTGTGTCTGGTCAGCGTCGTTCGCGATAGTACCAACGGCCCCTCACCCGACGGGTGGGGGATGTTGGCAGGCCGTCATCCCAGGGGGGTGTAGAACAAGCCGCTCAGGATCAGCGCCAGGGGTACGAGGAACAAGCCGCCCACGAAGATCGCGAGCCGACGGTTGCTGTCCACCAGGTAGTCGTCGAGCCCCATCACCGCGTTCTTCACGGGCTTGTAGAAGAACCCGAGGATCACGAGCGAAACGATCGTGACGCCGATCGCCTCCGCGAGCACGACCTGCGCGGCGACCGGCGTGTTCTGCAGCATCGCCACGACGAGGGTGTCGGCCAGCGTCGTGATGTTGGCCCCCATGATGTAGGGGAGCGCCTCGTCGCGTTTCACGTAGCCCTTGGCCGCGAGGGGCACGAGCACGGTGAGCGCGACCGACACCGAGAGCGTCAGCGTGGCCACCAGGCACCCCAGCGCGAACATGGTCCAGGGATGCTTGAGCCACGCGGCGCGCTTCGAGGCGGTCGCGTCGCTGCTGACCTGCGGCAGCACTCGGTCGATCAGGTTGAACGAGATAAGGATCACGCCGATCCCCGTGAGGAAGAGCGCCCACCCCGGCAGGTGGGTCTCGGCGAGATCGACGAAGGGTCCCCAGAGCTTGCCGAGGATCGCATCGAGCTTGCCCGAGGCGTGCAGGTCGAATCCGTCGAGCAGGCCCGCCCGCAGGATCGAGTACCCGATGAACATCCCGGGGATGTAGGTGATCGCGGTCATCGTCATCGCCTGGATCCCGATGCCGATCGAGTCGCCGCGAGGGCGGTCCTTGTGCTTCATCGCGTACAGGAACCCGGTGACCAGCACGATGAACGACGCGCCCAGTCGCGAGCCGGAGAGCATCGTGAACGCCTGGAGCTTGTCGATCGTGCCGGCGCCGAAGAGGCTGATCGCCGTGGCCGCGACGGGGGAACCGGAGAGCACGAAGTAGGCGCCCAGCCAGCCCGTTCCCATCGTCGAGAAGCCGTTCGCGAAGGGGAACTGGCCCTCGATCGACGGGCCGACGGCGGTCGCGCCCGACTTCATCAACTGGATCGCGAGGATGAACAGGAACATCGCCGGGACGAACAGGAGGATCTTCTTGACGACGTACCAGGGACTCCGTTCGACCTCGAACGGGCCAAGTTCGATGTAGTGGCGGCGTTGCCCGACCTCGAAGGGGACGCAGAACTCGCCGTCGACCTCGATGAGGTCGGCCGGATCCTGCACGGTGGCCTTGCCTTTGCCCATCTCGCCTCCGCCCACGAAGGGGAAAGGAAAAGGCCGCAACGCCGGGACGAACCCCCCGCGCCGCGGCCTCCAGTCGTCTGGTCAGCTGCTGCACCTCGAAGGGTACCTGCGCGAACGGGAGCGTTCAACCCGACCTTCGGCTGAGATCTGCGGTCGACCCTTCGGTCCCGCTGTGGCGAAAGTGTGTCGGGTGACTCCCGCTCGCCCTCGGGTGCTTGACGATGGGTCCCGCTGGGCGGTAGAGGTAGGGAAGGCACGAGGCCGACCGACCGGACACACCGGAGGTCGCCTTGCGGTTCCGCATCGAGGGGGCCGCGGCCCCGCACACCTTTCGGTTGACCGGACCACCGGAGACCGGATCCCGACACACCATCGTGGCTCCGGCATCGCCGCCCCACCTGGTCATCGAAAGGAGCGATCCATGTCTCTCCGCTGGTTGCGACGCTCCGTCGCGCTCGCGATCCCGCTCGCGCTCGTCGCGGCCGCCTGCTCGTCGTCGGACTCGAGCACGTCGGCCTCCGGCAGCGCCGGGGAGTGCACCCCGGCCGACGTGCCGGTCATCAACTTCGCGGCGTACAGCACCCCCCGCGAGGCCTACGGCAAGATCATCCCGGCCTTCGTGTCACAGTGGAAGGAAGACCACGACGACCAGAACGTGATCTTCCAGGAGTCGTACGCCGGCTCCACCACGCAGGCCGCGAACGTGATCGCGGGCTACGAGGCCGACGTCGTCGCGCTCTCGCTCGCGCCCGACGTGGACCAGATCGTGGATGCGGGCCTGATCACGTCCGACTGGACGGCCCAGCCCGACAAGGGGATGGTCTCGAGCTCGGTCGTGGTCTTCGACGTCCGTCCGGGCAACCCGCTCGGTATCCAGGACTGGAACGACCTGCAGTCGGGCGTCGAGATCCTGACGCCCGACCCCGCCTCGAGCGGTGGGGCCCGCTGGAACCTGGTGTCCCTGTGGGGCGCGGCCCTGCGTGGCTACGCGGGCGTGGCCAAAGACGACACGGCCGGTGCGACGACGCTGATGCAGAACGTGCTCGGGAACGTCACGGTCTTCGACAAGAGTGCGCGTGACTCGATCCAGAACTTCGAGGCCGGCAACGGCGACGTGGCGCTCACGTACGAGAACGAGGTGCTCACGGCGCAGGATGCCGGGCTCGAGGACGAGGCCGTGTACCCGCCGTCGACGGTGATGATCGAGAACCCCGTTGCGATCATCGACGCGAACGTGGACAAGCACTGCGTGCGCGACGTGGCCGAGGCGTTCGTCGCGTACCTGCACTCGCCGGAGGCCAAGGAGGTCTACACCGACGTGGGCTTCCTGCGCTCGACGGACAAGGCCGAGGCCCAGAAGGGCGGTGGTCAGTTCCCGGCGATCCAGGACCTGTTCACGGTCGATGAGATCGGCGGCTGGCCGGCCCTGAACGAAGAGTTGTTCAGCGACAACGGCATCGTCACCCAGGCGATCGCCGGCTAAGTCCGATCCGCAAGGATCAGGAGACGACGATGAGCAGCGCCGCGCAGGTGTCAGCCCCACGCAGTCGGACCTGGCTCTCTCCGAGGTCAGCTGCACGGCTGCGACGCATGACCTTGCGCGGCGCTGCCGTCGTCTATCTGGGAGCGATGGTGGCCCTGCCGGTGGCGGCGGTCATCACGAAGGGCTTCGGTGACGGGTTCGCGGGCCTCCGCACCGCGCTCGACGTGCCGGGTGGCATGGCGGCGATCCGCCTGACCCTGATCACCTCCACCCTCGCGGCGCTCATCAGCGCCGTGATGGGCACGATGCTCGCCTACGTTCTGGTGCGGTACTCGTTCCGAGGGAGGCGCGCCCTCTCGGCGATGGTCGATCTCCCGCTCGCGATCCCGACCCTCGTCACCGGCGTGATGCTGGTCGCGCTGTACGGCCCCAATTCGCTCATCGGAGGATTCCTCGATGACCTGGGGATCCAGGTCATCTTCACGCCGATCGCGATCATGCTCGCGCTCCTCGTCGTCAGTCTCCCGCTCGTCGTGCGGAACGTGCAGCCGGTGCTCCAAGAACTCGATCCGGCGGAGGAAGAGGCCGCTGCGACGCTCGGAGCATCCGCGTGGTTCACCTTCTATCGCATCGTGCTGCCGGCGATCAGGCCCGCGATCGTCGGTGGCACGCTCCTCACGTTCGCCAGATGCCTCGGTGAGTTCGGCAGCGTCGTGCTGGTCGCCGGGAACATCCCGAACGAGACCCTGACGGCGCCGGTCTTCATCTTCCAGCTCGCCAACCAGTTCCGGCCGGTGGAGGCCGCGGCGGTGGCGACCGTGCTATTCACCCTGTCGTTCGTGCTGGTGCTGGTGACCGGCAAGCTCCTGCACCGGAAGGAGGAAGACTGATGAGCGCCCTCCCCCAGACCTCGGAGACGCCGACGACGACCTCGACGGATCTTCCGGGAACCGGCCGGCGGCGCCTCGTGCGTGGTCTCGTGGTCGGCGCGTGCATCCTGTACGTCGGGGTGCTACTGCTGCTGCCATTGATCGGCATCGTCTGGACCGCGTTCGAGTCGGGGCCCTCCACGATCGTCGAGACGTTCCAGCTGCCCGACGTGCAGCATGCGTTCTTCCTGACGGGGGTGATCACGGTCATCACGCTGATCGTGACGACGTTCTTCGGCGTGCTCACATCGTGGGTCCTCGTCCGGCAGCACTTCGTCGGGAAGTCGCTGTTGAACGCCCTGGTCGACCTGCCGTTCGCGCTGTCTCCGGTCACGGTCGGGCTCGCCGCGGTGATCCTGTTCGGTCTCGGCGGATGGCTCGAAGCGTTCTTCTCGACCCGCGGCATCCAGATCCTCTTCGCGGTGCCGTCGATGGTGCTCGTGACGATCTTCATCTGCATCCCGTTCACGATCCGCGAGGTCGTGCCGGTGCTGGAGGAGATCGGGAAGGACGAGGAGGACGCGGCTCACACGCTCGGCGCCTCGATCCTGCAGACCTGGCGCCGGGTGACGTTGCCGAACATCCGGTGGGGCCTGTTGTACGGGGTCGCGCTCACGACCGCGCGCTCGATCGGGGAGATCGGAGCTGTGCTGCATCGTGAGCGGCCTGATCAAGGGCAAGACGGAGACCGCGACCCTGTTCATCTTCTCGGCGATCGAGGAACGTCAGTCGACCGAGGCGTACATCGTGGCGCTCACGCTCGCGACGGTCTCGATCGTCCTGCTCGTCGGGATCGAGACGGCACGACACAGGATCGAAGGAAGGAAGGAACGCACATGAGTACGCCGATCGTGGTGCAGCAGCTCACCAAACGGTTCGGCTCGTTCGAGGCCGTGAGCGACGTGTCGTTCTCGGCTCCCGGAGGCGCGATCACCGCGCTGCTGGGGCCGTCGGGTTCGGGCAAGAGCACCGTCCTGCGCATGATCGCGGGACTGGAGGCCCCCAACGAGGGTCACATCTGGCTCGGCGATGTCGAGCTCACGCCCAAGAGCGTCCAGGAGCGACGGGTCGGGTTCGTCTTCCAGCACTACGCCCTGTTCCGGCACATGACCGTAGCGGACAACGTCGGCTTCGGACTCACCGTGCGCAAGCAACCCAAGGCCGAGCGCGACGCACGGGTCGAGGAGCTGCTCGAGCTCGTGCAGCTCTCGCACTTCGCGAAGCGCTATCCGGACCAGCTCTCGGGCGGACAGCGCCAGCGCGTCGCGCTCGCGCGCGCGCTCGCGCCGCGTCCCGAGGTGCTCCTGCTCGACGAGCCGTTCGGCGCGCTGGACGCGAAGGTTCGCCAGGACCTTCGCCGATGGCTCGACAAGCTGCACCATGAGCTCGGCGTCACGAGCCTGCTCGTCACGCACGACCAGGAAGAGGCCCTGGAGCTGGCGAACCAGATCGTCGTGATGCATGAGGGCAGGGTCGAGCAGGTCGGGGCGCCCACCGAGATCTACGACGAGCCCGCCACCCCGTTCGTCGCCGGATTCGTCGGGAGCGCGAACGTGCTGCATGGACACGTCGAGGCGGGCCAGGTCCACCTCGGAGGGCTCCGGATCGACGGAGCCGGCCACCTGACCGAGGGCGAGGCGGCCACCGCCTACGTGCGCCCGCACGACGTCCACGTCTCCGTCAGCAGCGACGGCGGCGAGGTCAAGGCGACGATCGAGCGCCGGACGACGCTCGGCTGGCTCTCCCAGCTCACGCTTCGGCTCACGAACGACGAGACGATCGTCGCCCACGTCCCGAACGAGGAGATCGAGGGTGTGAATGAGGGTGACACCGTCTGGGTCGACCTCAGGAACCCCAAGGCGTTCGCCCGTCCCGAAGGGGAGCCGGTCGGCCTCGTGCCGGAGTCCGTGAACGGGTGAGCGAAGCAGCCCGGACGCTGCGATCGGTGCCGGAGGATGACGACGAGCTCGAAGCCTCATCCGCGGTCCGGCACTTCTCCGCGCTGGCACCGGAACGGCGCCGACTCCTGCTGCACATGGACGAGCTGATGTCGTCGATCCCGTTCGGCACGGTCGTCGTCGTGCTCCAGGACGGCAAGGTGATCCAGATCGAGACCTCAGAGAAGATCCGCCTGAGGTAGCGGACGTCGGACCTAGGTCGTCGGGTCCTCGGGGTCTGGCCGTTCGGCCCGTGAACGAGGCCCGGATGGTGGGCGAACGAGCCACCCGAGCTCCCTACACTGCTCCCGTTCGGTGGACCGTCGGGAGGTCCCCCGTACCCGAACCACCCGCACCATCGTTCACCTCCGGGTGATCGGCATCACCAAGGCCAGAAGGCGGGCGTCCCTCGGACGCCCGCCTTTCGGCGTTCCTACGCGTCGATCGTCGCGAGCTCGCCAGCGATCGCGTCGGCCCACGTGGCGATCGCGTCCCAGTCGCGGAAGTCGCCCTCGGGGGCCTTCACCGCCTTCGCGATCATCCGTTCACCGAAACTCAGCCGGTCACGCTCGAGCGCTCCGAAGAACATCTCGTGGCCGCGGGGACGCACCGACTCGCGGAGTTCGGCCAGCTGGTGCGGCTGCTCCTCGTCGTCGTCCACCTGTTCGCCCAGCGGTCCGCTGCTGAAGAGCCAGACCGGCACCGCCGACAGCACGTCGGCGAAGCGACGGGCGAACTCGGACGCCTCATCCATCCACGATCCTGCGTAGACGGCGCTCCCGAGGATAACGGCGTCGGGCACCCCGATGTCGGCCACGCCCTCGGCCGGCCGGGCCTCGACGGTCAGGCCCCGCTCGGTCAATCGTCGGGCGACGTGTTCGGCGATGCCTTGGGTGGAACCGTGCTTGCTCGCGTAGGCGATGAGGATCATCGTTCGCTCCTTCCCGGGCTCACGGCCAGTGTGTGCGTCGGCGCCGACCGATCGACGCGGCCGGGCGACCCGGCGTTTCGGGGGCGAACGTCACCCACGACGCGGGGCTGGAACCCGACATGGGGCTGTCGTATCGTGCCGTCGGCCGGACAACGATGCCGGAAGGGGGGCCTGGGTGATCGCGACCGAGCGGCTCGTCGACCTCGGGGACTCGATCGCGGCGAGCGGCCAGCCGCCGACGCCTGAAGACGGCGCTCGCATGGCGAAGATCGGCGCCGATCTCGAGCGCCACTCGAAGGTGGACGTCGTTCTGCTGCTCCTGGCGGTCACGGCGATGGCGACCGCGCGCTACTGGTAGCGGCGTCCGCAGCGGTCTGCGGATCGCCTCCTCGGTCAGCCCAGGACGTCGAACCGGTCGATCGCGACGAGCGTCCCGACGGCGCCGGGCCGGTGCCGTCCCGCCACCACGATCCGCAGCAGGTGCGGCCCGGGGGCGAGTCCGTCGATCGTTCGATGGACCCCGAAGGTCCGTGTCGGCGCGTAGAGGTCCCAGGCTCGGACGAGCTCGCCGTCGACGTAGATCTTCGCTCGGCCGCGATTGGGACCGGTGACCGTGACCCAGTCGATGCCGGTGCCGTCGAAGGCCAGGCGGACCGCCGCGCCTCCTCGGCCCGCTACGGCATAGCTCCCGCCTGAGGCGTCGGGTGTTCGCACCTGCGACCAGGCGCTCGCGGGACGCTTCACGACCGGCTCCCTCGTCTGCTCGACCCTGCGGTCGGCCTCGAAGGCGACCGAGGTCGTCGGCGTCACGTTCCCGATGCGGTCGCGGACCTTCGGATCGGCCGCCGCGGGGTTGACCACGATCACGTAGTCGCGGCCGGGGACCAGCGGGGCGATCGGCGTCAGGCGCACCGATCGCACCGTTGTGCCCTCGCACGGGACCGGTGAGCCGGACGGGCCGCGACAGGTGCCGCCGGTCGGCACACGCTCGCCGTGGGTTCGCCGGAGCGCGACGTTGGCCATGGTCACGCCCCGCACGTTCTCATCGAAGGTCACGACCGCGGGATCGGTGAACCCGGTGGGCGCGTCGAACGACGGAACGGGTGGCGAGATGTCGGTCACGAACCGCGCCCCCACGCTGCGGTTCCCTCGCATCTGGATCGTGCAGGTCGGCGAGGTGCCGTGGCACGCTCCGTTCCAGCCCGTGAAGTAGGCCTTGTCGTCAGGCTCCGCCGTCAGCGTGATCGTGGCGTTGGGGTCGACGTTGCGAGCGCAGGCCGTGGTGCATCCGTATCCACCGGGTTTGCTCGCCACCCGCCCCGCGTCGCCGTCGATCGCGATCGAGAGTCGGCGGATCGTGATCCGTCCGAGGGTCGTTCCCGCCAACCGGTCAAGGTCGACCCGCCCCGCGATCCCCGCAACGTGACCGTCGCTCGTGTGTTGCCACACGACCCAGCCGTGCCCGTCCCAGTCGCCGGCCGGCGTCAGCGGTGACGACACGCCCCAATGCGCGATCCAGAGCGGCGCGCCGTCGCGCGCGAGGAGGCGCGTGTCGCCGGTCCGCGCCATCCACCCGTACGGGCTCGTGTAGACGAGCGGCGTGACCCCGGTCAGATCGCGCACCTCGGCCACCCACGTTCGCGCCCATCTCGTGACGCCCCGTTGATCGAGCCCGCGGCTGGTCTCCATGTCGAGCACGGGGAGGAGCGACCCGGCCCGTGGGTCGGCAACCTTCACGAAGAAGCGAGCCTCCCGCCGCGCGTCGCCCGGCGATGGATCGGGCCGCGCGAAATGGTACGCGCCCACCAGGAGACCGTTCGCTCGAGCCTGCGTGCGGTTCGACGCGAAGGTGGGGTCGACGTAGTCGACGTCGTCGGTCGCCTTCATGAAAGCGAACTCCTTGCCCGTCGCGGCCACCTTCGCCCAGTCGATCGTGCCCTGCCAGTGCGAGATGTCGATGCCCGGGATCGTGGGGCCGGACCAACGCCGAGCGACGACGCCCTCTGGCGTCATGGCCGCCTCGCCCGACGCGCCCATCGAGCCCTCGCGATCGGTGGAGGCGGCGAACGGATCACCGGCGTGCGCGGGGATCGCGGCGCCGACCGCGAGCGCGGCGACGAGCGCGAGGCGGGCGAAGGATCGTCGAGGGAAGGTCATGGGGTCGCTGTTCGGGGGCCGTCGGGGAACCTCGAGGGTACTCGGAGTGGGCATCGGCCGGGAGGTCGCACGCCTGAAGCGTCGACCGGGAGCGTCACGCCGGATCCCGCCGAGGTCAGGCCGACCAGGCGTAGACCGACATCAGCAGGCCCTCGTGGTCGATGTCCTTCTCGTGCCGCATCCCGATCTTCTCGGCCACATGGATCGAGGCCGTGTGGGCCGGGTAGATGCACGACACGAGTCGGTCCCGCCTCAGCTCGCCGGCGGCGTGGTCCCGGATCGCTGCGGCGGCCTCGGTCGCGAGCCCGCGACCCCAGGCGCTCCGCGCGAGGAGGTAGGCCACCTCGAGCTCCTCGGCGCCGTCGATGTCGGGCCATACGATCAGGCCGCACAGGCCGACCATGTCGCCGGTCTCCCACAGGACGGTGGCCCACTCCCCGAACCCGCGTTCGCGGTAGAGGGCGCGCTGACGCTCGAGGTACCGGGCGGCGGCCTCGCGCGGACGCGCTCCGCCCGTTCCGATGTAGCGCATCACGTCCTCGTCGGCGTAGAGCTCGGCGAGCGTGCCCAGGTCGTTGTGCTCGAGCTCGCGGAGGACGAGCCGTGGGGTCTCGATCACCACGTCGCGCGTCGGCATGGCCGCAGCTTGCCACCTCCGTGGCGATCTCGACGCGACGCACCCCGCGACGACCGCTGTGGTGCGTGATGCTCGGAGGGGTGATCCCAGGCGCGCCCGGCTCAGTCCAGCTCGTACTTGAAGGAGATGGCCACCCGCGCCCGGTAGTGGGTCACTCGGCCGTCTTCGATCGTGACATCGAGCTTGACGACCTCGCCGACCCGGAGATCGCGGAGCGACTGCGCCGCGGTCTCGACCGCGTGCTTGGCGGCCTCTTCCCACGATTCGGTGCTGGTGCCGATCACCTCGGTGACCCGGTAGATGCTGTCCGACATCGTTCCCCCTTTCGGTCCTCTCCTCATCCTCCCGCGTGCGGGTGGGTCCTGGCCAGGCCCGCGGCCCATCCAGAGCTGGCAGCCGAGCCCCGTGCTCTCGACGTAGGATGTGCCCCCGCGCCTGAAAGGAGCCCCGTGGCGACCGACATCTCCCAAGCCTCGTCCGTGTTCATCCGGCCCGACGGCAAGGAGAAGGTCACCGGGTCGGGGCGGTACACGGCCGACCTCACGCTGACCGGCCAGGCCTACGCGAGGTTCCGCTACGCGGATCATCCACATGCCCGGATCCTCCGGCTCGACACCACGAAGGCGCGCTCCCTCTCGGGCGTGCTCGCGGTGCTCACGCACGAGGACGTGCCGGCCGTGAAGTACGGCCAGATGGCGCAGGACCGTTACCTGTTCGCCAAGGACGTCGTGCGGTTCGAGGCCGACATCGTGGCGGGCGTGGCGGCCACGTCCGAGGAGATCGCGGCGCAGGCAGCGGCGCTGATCGAGGTTGAGTACGAGCCGCTGCCGGCGATCACCGACTTCGAGGCCGCGATGGCCGAAGGCGCGCCGCTCGTGCACGACGACTGGGCGTCGAACGAGCGCGACGAGAACCTCGTCGCGGACGGGAACACGCTCGGCTATTCCACGATCGTGAAGGGCGACGCCGGCGCCGCCATGGCGACCGCCGACGTCGTCGTGAAGGGTCGGTACGTCTCGGATCCCTCGCACGGCGTGCCGATCGAACCGCACGCGGTGGTGGCGCAGTGGCAAGGCGACAAGGTCACGATCTGGTCATCGACCCAGGTCCCGTACATCGCGCGATCCGGCGTGGCACAGACGCTGGAGATCCCGGAGGCGAACGTCCGCGTGATCGTGCCGCTCCTGGGCGGCGGGTTCGGCGCGAAGTGCGACTTCCACTTCGAGGCGCACGTGGCGGCGCTCGCGCGCGCCGCGGGCCGCCCCGTGAAGCTCGTCTTCTCCCGCCGGGAGGAGTTCGTCGCGATCGATCACCGGCGCGAGGGGATGGTGCTCGAGTTCGAGACGGGCGTCCGACGCGATGGGACGATCGTCGCGCGCACGGCACGCCTCGTCCTCGACAAGGGTGCGTACTGCGGCGAGGGCGGGTTCCTGGCGCAGATGGCGGCGATGCACGCCTGCGGCCCCTACAAGATGGAGCATGTGTTCGTAGAGTCCTTCCTGAACTACTCCACGACGCAGCCGAGCGCCTCGGTCCGTGCGCCCGCTGCCCCGCAGGTGTGCTGGGCGCTCGAGCAGCACGTCGACGAGGTCGCGCGCGCGATCGACCTGGACCCGCTTGAGTTCCGACGGCGGACGCTGATCGCGGAGGGGGACGAGGGCCCGACCAAACAGGTCTTCGACCACATCGCGATCAAGGAGACGCTGGAGCGTGCCGCGGAGCTGATCGGCTACGGCGAAGAGCTGCCGGACGACGAGGCGATCGGGTTCTCGTGCGGCTGGTGGCCGAGCTTCTCGTCGAACGCCGGCGCGTACGTGCAGCTGAACCCCGACGGCTCCGGCACGATCGTCACCGGGGCGCAGGAGAACGGCACCGGCGCCGTGATGGCGATGCCGGCCTACGTGGCCGAGGTGCTCGGGATGCGGCCGGGCGACTTCCAGATCCTCTATCAGGACACGGACGCTGCCCCGTGGGACATGGGCTCGGCCGGCTCGCAGACCACGTTCAACGCGGTCCGCGCCGTGCTAGAGGCGGCCGACGACGTTCGGAACCAGCTCCTCGAGGCGGCCGCCGAGCAGCTCGAGGCCGCGCGCGATGACCTCGAGCTCGTCGACGGGACCGTGCGTGTGAAGGGATCGCCCGATCATGCCGTGTCGGTGGCCGAGATCGCGGCCTCGACCACGATCCACGGCAAGGGCGCCGGGCGGCTGCCGGACTCGCCACCGGTGGACGCGTCGTCGTGCGTGGGGCGGCTCGGGTTCGAGTCCTTCCTGGCGCCGCAGCTCTTCACCCACGCGGCACGGGTCAAGGTCGATCGCGAGACGGGTGTGGTCCGCGTGCTGCAGGTGGCGGCGGCCCACGATTCCGGCCGCATCCTCAACCGGATCGGCGCCGACGGGCAGGTGTACGGCGGGATCGCGATGGGGATCGGGCTGGCGCTCTCGGAAGGCACCCAGCTCGACGACGAGGGCCGCCAGCGGAACCCCCACCTCCTCGACTACAAGCTCGTGACGGCCGCCGACGGCCCGGCGATCGACATCGACTGGATCGAGATCGACACGCCGAACGCCGGCCCGAACGGGTCGAAGGGCGTCGGCGAGCCGCCGTGCGTCCCGACGGCGGGCGCCGTCGCGAACGCGATCACGCGCCGTGATCGGCGCACCGGTCCACGAGCTGCCGATGACCCCGGAACGGGTCTGGCGCACCGTCCAAGGGTCGGCTCGATGACGCGCACCTACGTGGCCCCGACCATGCTCGATGATGCCCTCGCCGCGATGGCGGCGGGCGCGCGCCCGGTGGCGGGCGGGACGGACCTCGTCGTGGGCGCGCGCCAGGGCAAGGCGCCCCTGCCCGACGACCTGCTCGCGATCCATCGCATCGACGAGCTCCGAGGGATCGCTGACGCGGGCGACGGCGGGCTGCGGTTCGGCGCGCTCGCGACCCACGAGGAGATCGTGACGCACACGGGTATACGCGAGCGGTTCACGGCGCTGGCCGACGCCTCGGCGATCGTTGGCTCCCACGCGACCCGCGCCCAGGGCACGATCGGCGGCAACGTGATGAACGCGTCGCCCGCGATGGACGCGGGCGGGCCGCTGCTGTGCTTCGACGGCTCCGTCACCTTGCGGTCCGCGAGCGGCGAGCGCTCGATCCCGATCGCGGACCTGTGGACTGGGCCGGGATCGACCTCAGCGAACGCGGACGAGCTGCTTGGTATCGGTCGACCTGCCCGGGCTTCCCGCGGGGACAGGGTCGTGTTACGTCCGACTCGAGTATCGCCGTCAGATGGAGATCGCGGTGGTGGGTGCGACGGCCGTCGTCTCGGTCGCTGCAGGCGCCGTCTCCGATGCCCGGGTCGCGATCACGGCGCTCGCGCCGACGATCCGCCGGACGCCGGGCGCCGAGCAGCTGCTGGTCGGGTCGGACGGCGGCACCGACGTGATCGCCGAAGCGGCGCGTGCGACGGCCGAGGCCTCCGCGCCGATCAGCGACGTGCGAGGCTCCGCCGAGTACCGCCTCGCGATGGCCGAGATCATCGCCCGCCGCGCGATCGCGCGGCGCCCTCGACCGCGCGCGCGGCGAGGACGTGCCGATCCCCGCCAGCCCGGCGCTGCACGGCGCCCTCGACCCGGCGAGGAGCCGCATGAAGGTCGACGCGACGCTCACCGTGAACGGCACCGCCTATCCGGTGGAGCTCGATCCACACCTCAGCCTGCTGCGTGCGGTGCGGGACGTGATCGGCCTGACCGGCTCCAAGGAGGGCTGCGACGACTCGGAGTGCGGCGCCTGCATGATGCTGCTCGACGGGAAGCCCGTGAACGCCTGCTCCTACCTGGCGCTACAGACCGACGGCCGCGCGATCACGACGGTCGAGGGCCTCGCGAACGCCGAGGGTCTCAGCGCGCTCCAGCGGGCCTTCCTCGAGGAAGGGGGCGTGCAGTGCGGGTACTGCACGCCGGGCATGCTGATCTCGGCCACCACCTTGCTGCGGTCGAACCCGTCGCCGTCCGACGACGAGATCCGGATCGCGCTCTCCGGGAACCTCTGCCGGTGCACCGGGTACGACGGGATCGTGCGTGCGGTGCGCGGCGTGGCCGCATCCGGCATGATCGACTGAGGCGACGAGGAGGACACAGGCGGATCGCGGTCTTGGGGACGGGTGGGGTGGCTCGTCAGCCCCGCGAGGTAGATCAGGGCGCCGCCATCCGACCGGTGTCGAGACGAAGTCGACGCCGTCGCCCCGCGGCCGCCTCCCGTCCGGCGATCGGCGACGCCGGACCGCTCGGCTCTCCGCCCTCCGTACACTCCTGGTATGACCGACGACCTGATCCTGGTCACCGGCGCCTCCGGCGCGATCGGAGGGCGCCTGACCGACCGCCTTCGAGCGGTGGGCCGCGAGCTCCGCGTGGCGGGGCGGCGCCCCGAGACCCTCAGCGAACGCTGGCCCGGGGCGGACGCCGTGGCGCTCGACGTGCTCCGGCCGGAGACGATCCCCGCCGGTGTGGATGGGGCGCGTGCGGTCATCTACCTCGTGCACTCGATGGAGGCCGGCGTCGGGCACGGGTTCCACATGCGTGACGCAGAGGGTGCGCGCAACCTCGCCCGGGCGGCTCGCGACGCCGGCGTCGAGCGGATCGTGTATCTCAGTGGGCTCGGCGACGAGCAGGGTTCCCTGTCCGAGCACCTGTGGAGCCGCCAAGAGGTCGGGCGGATCCTCGCGGCGGAGGGCCCGCAGGTGATCGAGCTCCGGGCGGCGATGGTGATCTCGGCCGACAGCGCGTCGTTCCGCATGCTTACCGACTTCATCCACCGGCTGCCGGCGATGGTGCTCCCGAAGTGGGCCGAGACACCGACCCAGCCGATCGCCGGCGGCGACGTGCTGGCCTATCTCGAGGCGGCGCTCGACGTGGCGCTCGAACCGCACCACACGATCGTCGAGGTGGGTATGCCCGAGGTGATGACCTACCGCTCGATGCTCGAGCGCGTGGCGAAGCGGCTCGGTCGCTCGCCACTGCTGATCGAGGTGCCGGTCCTCACGCCGAAGCTCTCGTCCTACTGGGCGGGACTCACGACGTCGGTCTCGCCCTCCCTCGCGCAACCGTTGATCGAGGGGCTGGCCACCTCCACCGTGGTGCGCTCCGATCTCGCCGGCCGGCTCTTCCCTTCGATCGAGCCGATGGGGTTCGACGAGGCCGTGGAGCGCGCGCTCGCCGACGCGACGTGACGACGTCCCGCGGCCCGTTTCAGAGCTGCCGGTTGAACCAGATCCCACCCGGGCCGCTCGAGAAGCTCGCCCCCTCGCCCCAGACCGCCACCGTCTTCCCGGTGTTCGTGATGTCGATCGCGCCGTAGTCGCCGTACTCGGAGGCGAACCCGGCCGCGGTCTTGTAGGTCGCGCCCGTGTCCGCGTCGGCGATGTCGACGTCGGCGCTCCACGTCACGCCGCCGTCGGTCGACGCCCGGTACCAGGTGTTCCAGCGCCGGTTCGGCGTCGGCGTAGTGCAGTCGGAAGACGCCGCTCGCTCCTCCGGCGATCGCGGGGAAGCTGGCGTTCGCGGACGGCTGCCCGAGCTCGGTTCGGGCCGACCACGTGACCCCGCCGTCGGTCGAGCGTCGCGTCCAGACGTGACCCGTGCCTCCCAGGGTGGCCGCGCCCGTGTAGAGCGCGACGAGGGTGCCGGCGCCGTCGCTCCCGATCGTGGTGGTCGATGACGTCTCGAAGT
The DNA here is from genome assembly GCA_963816275.1 of uncultured Actinomycetes bacterium. GTDB lineage: Bacteria > Actinomycetota > UBA4738 > UBA4738 > HRBIN12 > JAOUEA01. The sequence goes on along the minus strand of CAWFJU010000005.1, from coordinate 70,562 downwards.
TCACGCCGGTGAACACCTGGTCGATCACGGTGCGGGTCCACGAGGTGCCGCCGTTCGTGGAACGCCACGTCTCGATATCGACGGGCCCTGTCGTCTGCTGGCTGCTCCCGGGATAGTCGGACGCAGACAGGACCGCCGTGCCGTTCGCGAGCACCTCGAAGCCGTTCGGGTACCGGTACCGCCCGGTGTCGTTGTTCAGCTTGACCGCCGGGGCGAACGAGGCGCCGGCGTTGTGGGACGCGGCGATCCACACGTCCGAACTCGTGGAGTACGCGATGTAGACGTCCTGACCGCTCGGGCTCACGCCGATCCATGGCTTGTCACCCCACGGTTTGCCGGAGACCTCGATCGGCGCGGTCCACGAGGCGCCGTGGTTCGAGGACTTGGAGAACACCATGTCGTAGCGGTTCATCCAGGTGGCGTACACGACGCCGTTCGAGGCTGACCTTCAGCACGGGGTCGTACTGGAACCCCTTCACGCCCGGGCATGGACAGGGGTACGTCTCAGGCCCCCACGTGGCTCCGTTGTCGCTCGATACGCGGAGGAGCATCGGGGTGGTCGGACACGTCTTGCACGCTTTCGTGCCGCCGAACCGGTTGTACATCACGTACACGTAGGGCGCTCCGGGGTCGGCGGCGACCGTGGGCTCCCAGGTGTCCTCCGTCCCGACCTTGATCTCTCCGGCCCAGCCGACCGCTGGTGCAAGCGGTGCGAGGGCGCGCGCTTCGCGCGTGCGTGATGCGGTTCGTATCCCGTGGCGTGACCGGCACCCCGACGTGACCGGCTCGCTCGAGTGCCTCGGACTCCTCCGACTCGCCGCTCTCGGCCTCTCCGGCCCGCTCGGCCCGATGCTCACCGCGTGACGAGTCGTCGGAGGACGAGAACGCGAACGCCGCCGCGAGAGAGCGTGGCGACGGCGACGACGGTAAGGAGCGCGATCCAGGCCCTGTGCACGGCATACCCCCTGTTCGGTCGGGCCACCGTAGGCGCCTCCGAAAGGACGAGCAACTCGAACGATCGCCGGGGATCGGGTAGGTGCGGGTGTAGGTGGCGCGACGTTCGTGCCGCGACTCCGTCGGCGGTGGGGCGCTACCGCACCAACAGCACGGGACACGTGGCGTGGTGGATCACCTTGTTGGCGACGCCGCCCAGCAGCAGGCTCTTCCACTCCGTCATGCCGCGCGTGCCCATCACGATCAGGTCGGCATCGACCTCCTGCGCGACGCCGACGATCTGTTCGGGCGTGTCGCCGGGGCTGACGCGCCGGATCTCGGTCCTCGCCTCGATCCCGGCCGTCTCGAAGGCCTCCCTGACGGCATCCACGATCGTTTCGCGCCGGGCGCCGGGGCCGAGATCGACGTCGGCGCCCTCATATCGCTCGTGCTCACGGACGTGCACGACCGTGACGGCGGAGTCCGTACTTCGTGGCGAGGTCGATCGCCACAGGCACGGTCTTGCCGCCCTCTCGGGACCCGTCGACCGCCACCAGGATCCGTTCGAACATCGTCAGCCCTCCTCTCGCAGTCGTCGGCGGGTCGCGGACGCGCGCCGCCCCTGGCATCGCCGGCACGGCCACCAGCTGGGGCCGCGTGTGGCGAAGTACTGGCACCGCGAACGGGAACCCGACGAGCACAGGCGCCCCCCATGCCTGCCGCCGGATGCTGCGTCGCCGATCCAGTCCGAGCGACTCCCACACGGCCCGCAGGGTAACCGGCCGCATCGACGGCACCCCAGAGCGGGAAGCCCACGACGATGACCGCCAGCAGGATCCAGACCGACGTGCCGGTCGGCACCTCGAGAAGCTTCAGCGCGGAGGCCATGAGCACCAGCACGAGCAGCGGGCGGATCACTCCGTCGGGGGCCTTCGAGGACACCCGCGCGCCCACGTAGACCGCCGGGATCGCGCCGATCAGGATCGAGGCCGTCAGCCCGAGCACGAAGTCCCCCACGATGATGTGGGCGATCGCCGCCGACGTCACGAGCGGGACGGCCTGTACGAGGTCGGTCCCGACCAGCTCCGCGCCCCGCAGATCCGGGTAGAGCAGCATCAGGCAGATGATGATGAGCGAGCCCGAGCCGACGGACGTCAGCCCCACCAGCAGGCCCGCCGGCGGCGCCGACCAGGATCGTCGGGACGACCTTCACGTGGATCGGCGCGCCCGACCATGTGGGTCGCGCGACCCTCGAGGCGGGCCGCCTTGCTCCGCTTCCCCTGGAGCCATGCCTTGAAGACCATCGCGAACGCGGCCAGCAGCAGGGTGATCGCCGAGCAGCCGCTGCGTCGTGCCTGGATCTGCTCGCTATCGCCCGTGGCATTCAGGAGGAACACGCCGGCGAACGCCATCGGGATCGAGCCGACGCAGAGCCACCGCACCAGTTCCCAGCGCACGGTCCTGCGACGGATGTGGACCCCGCCGCCGATCGGCTTCATCACCATCGCGGCCACCAGATCGGACGAGACGGCCGCGGTCGGGGTGATGCCGAAGAAGATCAGCAGGATCGGGGTCATGAGGGCGCCGCCACCCATGCCGGTCAGCCCGACGGTGAAGCCCACGATCACCGAAGCGAGCACGATCGCCCAATCGATCTGCATCCAGGGTCCTTCCGGCGGCCACCGACCCGCGGCGACGATGGGGAGCACGGTAGCAGTCCGCGGTCCGCTCATCCGCGGCGGATCGGGACGGTAGGCTCTCGGAGCAGCGCCGAGCGACCGGGAGGACGCGAGCCGTGCCCGAAGGGATGAACGTCGAGGTGGCCCACAAGCTCTCCGAGGGTCCCGGGCGACGAGTCGTCGGAGCGACGGCACTGGGTCGAGTTCGCCGAGATCCTGGAGGTGATCGTCCTCGCGCTGGTCGCGATCGCGACCGCGTGGAGCGGCTACCAGGCCGCGAGGTGGGACGGCCGGCAGGCCTTCCTCTACGGGACGGCTTCGCGCCTGCGGATCGAGGCCGACGCGGCGCTCACCCTGGGCGGTCAGCAGAAGCTCCTGGACGTCACGACCTTCAACACGTGGATCGAGCGGATCGCCAGGGTGACGAGGAGCTCGCCGCCCTGTACGTGCGGCGATTCAGCCCCGAGTTCAAGGTCGCCTTCGACGCGTGGGTGGCGACCGACCCCGGCACAACCCCGACGCGCCCCCCGGGCCGAGCTTCATGCCCGAGTACGTGAACCCCGACACCGTGAAGGGAACGGAGCTGAACGCCGAGGCCTCGGCGATGTTCGACGAGGGCACCGAGGCTCGAGAGACCGCCGACCGATACGTCCGTCAGACGGTGCTGCTCGCGACCGTGCTGTTCCTGGTGGCGATGGCGCAGCGCTTCACCTACCGGGCGGTCCGGTTCACGGCGGCGGGATCGCGGTGGCGGTGTTGATCGTCGCGGTGTCCGGGATCGTGACGCTCCCTCGCATCTGATCCGTGAGTGCTCGTCCGGCGCTCCGCTGCAGCGTTTCCGGAGCGGCGGTTCAGTCTCGCGCGGTCGATGGTCGATACTGGGAGCCATGACGCGACGACTGCTTCCTCTCATGCTGCTGGCCCTGTTCGCCTCGACGGCCGCGGTGCCGGCTCGGCGCTCGCGGGTTCCGAACCGCGGCACCAGGCGGCCGGACGCTCGCGGCCCGCGTACCGACCCGACGCGTGGATCAAGCTCTGCGGTCTCAGCACCGGGTGCACGATCGATCCGCTCCCACACCCCTGGCGAGGCAAGAACGTCTACAACGGGACGGGCGCCCACCAGAAGGTCACGGTCCGGTTGGACAACGGCGAGGGCGTTCGGTTCTGGATCACCCTGCAGAACGACGGCACGCAAGGGGACACCTTCGTCGTGAAAGGCTGCCCCGGGACCCCGAAGTTCCAAGTGAACGCGGTGCTCGTCGGCCTCTACAAGCGACCCGACTGGCGGGCCAAGAAGATCACGAAGGAGTTCAAGGCCGGCGCCGCCGAGTTCGCCTTCCCACCGTGGGGCGAGGGCAAGACGGTCAACTTGACCGTCAACTTCGTGAGCTCCGACAACTCGGTCGGCGCGAGCTACACGTGCCCGATCAAGCTCTATGCGTCGTCGGACCCCTCGGCCGCGGACACGGTCGTGGCGGCCATGTCGGCCTACTGATCCAGGGAGCTACCTGGCCGCCTTGCGGATCGCCCGGGCGTCGAGCCATCGCGCGAACCGCGAGCGCCGCTTGACGTGCTTGGCCTTCCGAGCGGCCTCGCCCTGCCGGACCTGATCCTCGCGCTGCAGACGCTGCGCTTCCCGCATCCCCTCGTTGACCTGTCGCGGATCTCGGATCATGCGACCACCGTACGCCTTCCTGGGCGGGAAGTGGCCCGCCGGACCCGACGACGGTCGATTCAGCTGCCGGGTCGGTCGCGCAGGGTGCCCGCGACGATCACGCCCAGAACCATGCCGACGAGTACGAAGGCGACCAACGCGGGCGCGGCGCCCGACGGCCGTGGGGTGCATTCCTGGAGGAAGGTGGTGGCGCAGTTCGAACCGGCCGCGAGCCACTGGTGGACGAGAGCGCCGACGGCGCCGCCCATGATCGAACCGATCGGGTGAGTTCGCGCCCGGTGCAGGAGATGGGTGATCATGGTCATGGCTGCCACCCTTCCGGCAGGAGGAAGGTCACCATCTTGCGCCCGCGGCGGGCGCGGGTGTGGGACTTCGCGGGATACTCGGGGTCTCGTGCGGATCCCGGTTCCCACCGTCGCGCTCGTCATCGCGCTGTTGTCGGCGGCCTGTTCCCCCGCGGGCGACGCGGTCCCGATGCCGGAAGCGGCGGCGTCGCAGGCGCCGACGCCCTCCAGCGTTGCCGCGCTGCCTCCGCTCCTCGGGAGGGGGACGCACGTCGCCTCCACGGTCGCGCGGAAGATCATCGTGTTCCGCGAGCCGGATCCGGCGACCGCCGACTTCGTGCTCGACACGAGGAACCCGTTCGGGCAGCGCACCTCGATGCTGGTGGTGGCGGCACGGCGCGACGCCGGGGGTGACCCCTGGTACGAGGTCTCGCTCCCGATCCGTCCGAACGGCACGACGGGGTGGATGCAGGGCGACGAGCTCCGGGTCCGCCGCGTCCAGGACCGCGTCGTGATCGACCTCTCGGACAGGACGCTGCAACGCTTCCATGCGGGTGAGCTCGTTGACCGGTTCTCCGTCGGCGTGGGTACGTCCGCGTCCCCGACGACCACCGGCACGTTCTTCATCTGGGCCCGGGTGCCGCAGTCGTCACCGTACGGCTCGTACGGGATCTTCGCGCTCGGTCTCTCGGGGTTCTCCGACACCTACACCGAGTGGGAGGGGAGCAACGGGCGGATCGCGATCCACGGGACCGCCGACCCGGGCGACCGGGGCCAGTTCGTGAGCCACGGCTGCGTCCGCGTCTACAACCCGGACATGGCGAGGCTCACCGATCTGTCGATGGGGACCCCGGTCGTGATCCGGGGCTAGCCGCCCGCCCGGTCTGCCGCCGCGATCAACGATGCGATCGCGTCGGCGTTCCCCTGGGCCTCGTCGACCGCGAGGTGCCGCGGAGGCTCGAGCCCTTGGAGGGCGCGGTGGATGTGCCGGATCGCGGGCGTGAACGAGCGCTCGCCGCTCGATACCGCCGTCGTCGTCTCGAGGTCCCCCGCGCGCATCCGCGACCAGGTGTCGTCGGCCCCGGGATGGAACGGGTTCGTGATCCGCAGCTCGCCCTCGGTTCCCAGCACACGCGTGAACGTGTCGTGCGGTGTCCGGAAGCCGGACGACAGCACCAGCCGGCGATCCCCGGGGAAGGTCGAACGCCCCCCAGATCTCGGTGTCTACGCCGTCGTCGGTCCACACCGCGTCGGCGATCGTGCGGGATCGTTGCGGCTCGGCGTCCAAGAGCAGCCGCGCGAGCCGGATCGGGTAGCAGCCCACATCCTGGACCGACCCGCCGGCCAGCTCGGCGAACAGCCGGATGTCGCGTGGGTCGTCGAGCACGAAATGGAACCGCGACCAGATCTCTCGAACGTCGCCGATCTCGCCCTGGGCGATCGCCGCCCTCACGCGATCCATCTGCTCGTGGAAGGGGAAGACGAACGCCTCCCAGAGGGGACGCGCCGCCGTCCGTGCGACCGTGAGCACCCGCTCCGTCTCCTGGGGGGTGGCGCACAAGGGCTTCTCGCAGAAGACGGCCTTGCCGGCCTCGAGCGCGGCGATCGTCCACTCGGCGTGGAGACCGTTCGGCAGCGGGATGTAGACGGCGTCGATCTCCGGATCCTCGATCACGCGTGCGTAGCCCTCGAGGCCCTGCCGGACCCCGTTGGCGGCCGCCCACGACGCCGCACGGTCGGCATCGCGGCTGCCGACCGAGACCGCGATCCCGCCGCCGGCCTCGCGCAACGCAGGAAGGAACGCATCCTCGGCGATCCACGCGGTGCCCAAGATCCCCCACCTGATGTCTCCCACGGGCGCACGCTAGCAAGTCCCGCGCCCAGGAGGCGCTCACACCCGCTGGCCATCCGTGGATGTTCATACTGGAGGTATGGAGCCGCTCCGCGTCTCGCGTTCGGTGGTCGTGCCCGAGAAGGAGTTGCGGTGGCGGTTCAGCCGCTCGTCGGGGCCCGGCGGGCAGTCCGTCAATACGGCCGATTCGCGGGTGGAGCTGAGCCTCGATCTCACGACCACGACGGCGCTCGGGCCGCTGCTCCGCGCTCGGGCACTCGAACGCCTCGATGGCAAGCTGGTCGAAGGGGTGCTCACCGTGACCGCGTCCGAACAACGATCGCAGCTCCAGAACCGAGAGGCGGCGATGGGGCGGATGGCGGAGACCCTTGCGGAGGCGATCGCGCCCCCACCGAAGGAGCGGAGGCCGACCCGGGTGAGCCGAGGCGCGGACGAGCGTCGCCTCGCGGCGAAGCACCGACGAGCCGAGATCAAGCGGATGCGCCGTCCCGACGACGACTGAGAGGTCGTTCTCCCCTGCGAGCCTGGCCACGTCGACCGGGGCCCGCGTCGTACGGGCCACTTGACGGATGCTGCTACGTCGATCCGGTCGCACCCTTGAGGTGAGGGGGTAGGACGCGATGTGGGCGCACCGGATGGTGTGGCCAGGGCCGCATCAGGTCGGCCCAGGGTCGGCCTCGAGATCGCGGACGCGGATGATCCTGGCGTTCGCGGTGATCGTGCCGCTCCTCGTGCCCGCGCGCGCGTCGGCGCGCGTCGCGTGTCCCCTCTGGCTGGACGCGGTGGCGGCCGTCGCGCCGGACCTCGTGTGGATCGGTGGCAGCGGATGTCACCATCCGGTGATCCAGCGTTGGAACGGTGCGGCGTGGACGGTCGATTGGCTCGGTCCGGGTCACGGCTCGATCGCGGCGATCGCAGCGTCGGGACCGGACGAGGCGTGGGCGGTGGGCGAGCGCTACTCGTTCCGACTCGGGCAGCTCGTTCCATTGATCGCTCGGTGGGACGGAACGGCCTGGACGCAGATCAGGGCGCCATGGAACAGGGACTACGCCGAACTCCTGGACGTTGACGTCCGCGGTGGTGAGGTCTGGGCGGTCGGTGAGGGGCCGAACGCAACACGGCTCGTCGTCCGCTGGGCCGGATCGGCGTTCCAGCGGGTGCCGCTGCCGATGGGCTACGGCGGGTTGACGGGCATCGCGCTCACGCGCGACGGCCGCGTGTGGGTCGTGGATGGCTACGAACAGGCCTTCGTGCGGTCGGACGGGAGCTGGCGGAGAGCGCCGCTGCCCCACCTCCCTCGTCAGGTTGCGGCCGTGCGCTCGATCGACGCGGGCGGGCGCCTGCTGGGCGCCGGCGACACGGGGTACTTCCCCGAAGGCGGTCCGGCCACGCGGGTCCTCGGGACGCGGTGGATCGGGAACCGGTGGGCGGTGGATCGCCTGGGGCCCACGGGTGAGCTTGACGACGTCGAGGTGGTGTCACGGGACCGGGCGTGGGCTGTGGGCTGCGCTGGAGGTGACGTCGGATGCTACTCCAACCGAACCTCGGCGCTCGTGCTGCGCCGCGATCGGGACGGTACGTGGCGGTCGATCTCCGTCCCGTCGATCGGCCGGTCGGCGGCCCTCACCTCGGTGGACGTCGCGGGGCGACTCGGGGTGTGGGTGGTCGGTCGCTGGACCAACCTCGCCGGTGGTAGCCACGCGCTCGTGTTCTACCGGGAAGGCGGTGCGTGGGTGAGGGCGTATCCCCTGATCTATCTGTGAGCGTGAGGTGGCTCGGGCGGAAGGGATGGTGGCGACATGTGGACCAGTAGGCCCGTGGCATTGCGGCAGTCGACGGCCGGGCTGATGGCATCCTCGATGATCGTCGCGATGTTGTCGGTCGTGCCGCGGTGGCCGGTCGCCGCGACCGAAGGTGCCGTCGTCGACGGGTGGGACAAGGCTCGTCTCAACGACGTAACCGTCGTCGCGCCCGACGACGTGTGGGTCGTGGGTCAGCAGCGCGACGGGACCGGGGCCAGATGGCCGCTGATCCTCCACCGGGACGCCGCCGGGTGGTCGGAGGTCCCATTCGCGCGGGACGGCTGGGACGTGAACGCGTGGCTCGTCGCGGTGGACGCGTCCGCGTCGGACGACGTCTGGGCGGTCGGGAACTATCGGAATCGGGGATGGTGGCATCCACTGACCCTGCACTTCGACGGCTCAACGTGGTCCCGCGTGCCGGCCCCAGGACTGCACGACTACGTCAAGCTCACGGACGTCATGGCGATCGATGCCACGCATGCGTTCGCGGTGGGACGGATCCGCGGTGACCCGCTGGTGCTCGGGTGGGACGGTTCGACCTGGACGCGGCAACCGTTCCCCTTGACTGGGAGGGACCAGTTCGAGGCCGCGGATGTCTCCGGCGGCACGATGTGGGTGACGGGTGGGAGAAGGTGGTACTCGGCGCCCCAGGCCTACCGGTTCGCCGCCGGCCGCTGGACGATGCCGTCGATGCCGCCGCTGCCGGACTACGCGCCGTGGGTGACGATGGACGCGCATCTGTTCGGCGTGGAGGTGCAGCGGATGGACAACGTGTGGGCGGTGGGGTCACAGCTGCTGCAGACCGACTACGGCGGCGACTTCCTCGACAACCGCCTCGAGCTCGTGATCGAGCGCTTCGACGGTGATCGCTGGCGCCTCGTGCCGACCCGGCGGATCCGTGGGCCGTTCGAGGAGGCGGTGGACGTATCCTCGACGCAGGGCGCGGTTTGGGTCGCGGGCTACCGGTCGGTCCGCGACTTCGGTCGGACCCGCGCACTCGTGCTCATCCGGACCGGGGACGGCTGGTGGACGCCTGGCCTCCCGAGCGGCGTGACCGAGCATCGGAGCGCGCTCACCGCGATCGACGGCGTGGGCCGCCGAGCGGTGTGGGCGGTCGGCCGTTCCGCCTTCGGACCACTGATCCTTCGAGGGGGAGGCCGGACCTGGGTCCGAGAGCTCTAGCCTCGCCGGGCGCGGGATTGTCCCTTCGAGGCCACCCGGTATAGCGTGGACGCATACCGGGTATCACCCCCCATCCAGACGCGCGGGCGAAACCCCCGCGCACGCGTCGCTCAGGAGGCCCGACCGTTATGCGGAGAACCATCAGCGTCCTCGCGCTGCTCTCGCTCACCTGGTCCACGTTCGCGATCCAGACGGCTCACGCGGTGTCGGCCACGCCACCCGACCCGTCGTGGCAGACCGACGACATCGTCCGAGCCGTGGCGTTCGGCCACGGCGCGGTCTACCTGGGCGGCACCTTCACCCACGTGCGCCCGCCAGGCGCGGCGCCGGGTGTCGGGGACGTGGTCCGCCAGCACGCCGCCGCGCTCGACCGCGCGACGGGCGACCTCCTGAAGTGGAACCCGAAGGTCGACGGCACGGTCTGGGCGATCGCGGTCTGGAAGTCCCGCGTGTACCTGGGCGGGGACTTCAGCTCCGTCGGCGGAAAGCCTCGGTCGAACCTCGCCGCCGTGGATGCCACGACGGGCAAGGTCCTGAAGTGGTCGCCGCGGACGGACGGGGTGGTGCGGACCTTCCGGCTGGACGCGTCCGGGCAGATCTTCCTGGGCGGCTCGTTCAGCAAGGTGAACGGCGCGACGCGACAGCGGCTGGCCAAGCTCGACCGCAAGGGTGGGCTCTTGCCGTGGGCGCCCACCGTGGGGCAGGTCGGCGGCACGACCTGCCCGCCCCGCTGCGCGCCGGTGGTCTTCTCGATCGATCTGTCGACCGACGGGGCGACGGTCTACTTCGGCGGACACTTCGGGACGGTGAACGGGACGAGTCGGAACGAGGCCGCCGCCGTCGATGCGACCACCGGGAAGACGTTGCGGCCGTGGAACCCCGACATCTATGCGCCGACGAACTGTCCGACGTGCATCCCGAACGAGACCCATCGCGTCTACCGCGTGATCATCACCGAGACGAAGGCGTACATGTGCGGCGGCTTCTGGAAGGTGTGGCATGAACAGAAGCGGGCCTTCAACGTGCTCGTCACGAACCTCACGACGGGCCAGCCCAACCCCGTGTTCGCGGCGGCCGACGACGGCGACACGACCGGCTGTGAGCTCCGCGGAGGCGTGCTCTACCTGGGCGGTCACTTCAACTACGTCGGCGCCGCCTGCTCGCCCAACCCGCCGCCGGGGGTCAACACGCAGAAGTGCACCGCGGACAACGCGACCGTGCGCCACCACGTGGCGGCCGTCGACGCGACCACGGGCGACCTCCTCCCCTGGAAGCCGAGCGCCAACTCGAGCAACGGCGTGTGGGCGATCCAGAAGGGTCCGGGCACGGTCGCGTTCGTCGGGCACTTCACGAGGGTCGGCGGGGTCGACCAGCAAGGGATCGCCCTCTACTCCTCGCACCTGCCGCTGTAGGCTCGCGACCATGGTCGAGTGGGTGTTCATCGATGCGGAGGGCGTCGAGGGTGGAACCTCCGAGTCGTTCGCGACGCAGGCGGACGCGGAGGCGTGGTTCGGCACCGCATGGGCGTCGCTCTCGGCGGACGGCACGACGCATGTCGCCCTGCGCGATCTCGACTCCGGCGACGAGCTCTATCGGATGAGCCTGGCCGCCGAGTAGCCTACCGTCACCCCCGACGACGTCGGGTGTGACATGGTGAGGGGCATCCGGTCCACGGAAGGAGCAGCCATGGCAAGCAAGGACAAGGGTGGCGGCAAGGCCTCCAAGACCGCAGCCAGCAAGAGCCTGAAGGAGAAGCGCGCCGCCAAGAAGGCGAAGGGGAACTCGGGCTCCTCCGGCTCGAACTTCAGCGTCGGCGGGAAGTAGTCGTTCTCCGGCGACGGCTCCGTGCGTAGCGCCCTCCGCTGGGTGCTCGCCGGCTTCATGGTGTTCGCCGGAGTCAGCCACCTGGCGTCGGCCGACGCGTTCCTGGGGCAGGTGCCGACCTGGCTGCCCCTCCGAACGCCGATCATCTGGGTGAGCGGCGTCGTGGAGGTCGTGCTGGGGGTCGCGCTCGCGCTCACCCGCGCCGAGTGGCGGCGCCGGACCGGGTGGGCGCTCGCGTTCTTCCTCGCGCTCGTGTTCCCGGGGAACCTCTATCAGGCGATCGCCGGCACGGACGCCTTCGGCCTGGACACGCCGGCCGAGCGATGGGGTCGGCTCGTGGTCCAACCGATCCTGATCGTGTGGGCGTTGTGGTGCTCGGGCGCGTGGCCGCGAGGAGGACGACAGGACGTCGCCGGAGGGTGAGGGCGGGGTAGCACCGAGTCTCAGCTCGTGAGCGCTCGGACGCGATCGAGGTCGGCGACGGATCGGAGCCGCTCGAACGTCGCGACCGCCGTGTCGAAGCGCCGGCGCTCCTCCGGATCGAGCCGGTCGACACCGTGGGCCGTCGCCGCCTCCAGGTCGCAGACGGCCACCATCCGCATCGCCCTGCCCTCCTCGTACCCGGCGCGCGCCCGGGCGAAGGCGGCCACCGCCGCCTCGTTCTCGCCGGTCGCTGCCCGCCACCGACCCTCGAGCAGATCCGCCTCCCAGGCGATGGGGCGGCATCCGGTGCGGGTAGCGAACGATCGCATCTCCGCCACGAGGTCGGCGACGCGATCCCACGCCCGGGCCTCCGCGGCCCACGCCGCGGCGCCCTCGAAGAAGGCGACCGCGTGCACCATCCACCCCGGCACCCGTTCGTCGAGGCGGGCTCGCACCTCGTCGAGGTCCCCCCTCGCCGCCAACATCGCCATCTCGCTGGTCCACGACCTGAGCGCGTTGCCGCCGCCGAACACGCGGAGGCCGCCGAGCCGCGAGACGATCGCGGCGAGACGATCGGCCTCCGCCCGCGCGCCTCGGAGCTGCTGGATCGTCGCGATCGCGACGTACGCGTGCACCACGAAGTTCGGCGGATCGTCCCGCTGGTCGTCGAGCAGCTCCATGAACGCGTCGAAGGCGGAGAGGGCCGCATCCCAGGCGCCGAGCCGGAACCGCGTGTCGACGAGCCAGGAGAACAGGTGGACGGCCGTGTTCGGCGATCGGTCCAGGGCCAAGCCGCGGTCCGCGAATCCCTCGGCCTCCTCGTAGCGCCCGAGCGACACGAGGACCCAGGACATCATGGCGAACGTGTCGCCGATCTCGAGCGGATCACGGAGCCGGTCCAACAGCTCGACGCGGCGCGACTCGATATCGAGCGTGCGCGCGTACGCGCCGAGCGCCATCGCCGTTCCTGAGGCCGCATCGAGCGCCGCGGAGGCGAGATCGGGCAGCCCGAGGCGAAGCGCCGTCTCTGCCGCCTCGAGCCCGTCCGACTCGAAGGCCAGCACCCGGTCGTCGTCCATCTCCATCGAGGGGAAGGCGAACGGCCACGAGGAGCGGATCGCGAGGAGTTCGACGCGCTCGCGCGAGTCGCCGTCGGGGAGGTGTGCCATCCCGATGCCGACGATGCGTGTGACCTCGGCGTCGGTGGCGCCCTCCCGCATCGAGCCCTGCCACCGCGTGGCAACCGCCGCCGCCCTCCCGCAGAGATCCGCGATCCGCCGACCGTCGGGCTCCGGCGCGGCCAGCGCCTCGTCGATCGCCACGAGGTACGCGGCCCACGCGTCGGACCCTCGGTACGCGTCGAAGTAGCCGAGCGCGAGCGACTCGGCCGCCAGGGATCGCTCGGCGGGGTCGTCGGCGAGATCGAGCGCCTGGTGGGCGAACCGCTCGACCCGGTGCAGAGCGTTCCGGGCGCGCGCGGCGCGCGCGGCCTGCAGGCTCAGGTCGAACGCCCTGCACGCGGAGCGAGGGCGAGATCCACGTCGTGACGGCGGTCTCGCGGCCCGCGCGGTAGGCCTCAACGGTGTGGTGGGCCAGCAGTTCGACGAACTCGCCGCGCCGTTCCCCCACGGTCTCCTCGAGCCAGGCCGCGACGGCGGCATGTGCGACGGCACGGTCGGCGCGGGGAGGGTCTCGTAGGCGACGTCGCGGGTGAGCACGTGCTTGAAGATGTACTCGGTCTCGCCGGCGAGGGCGGAGCCGGGCCGACGTCGGACGAGATCGCGCGCCAGCAGTGGCGCGATCGCCGCCTCGAGCCCGGGCCGTCGCCGTTCAGCAGGCGCGCGACCGCGCCGGGCCAGAAGGTCCGTCCCACGACCGCGGCCGCCTGCAACGCGCTGCGAGAGGCCGGCTCCAGGAGGTCGATCCGCGCCGCCAACACCGCCTGCACGGTGTCGGGGATCTCGACGGTCTCGACGTCTCCGGTGGCGCGCCATCGCTCGCCGTCGAGCACCACGTGCCCGCCGTCGACGAGCTGGCGGACGATCTCCTCGAGGAAGAACGGGTTCCCGCCTGCGCGCTCCAGGATCCGCCGGTGCACGTCGGACGGCAGGTCGTCGATGTCGAGCAGCGCGCGGATCAGGTCCTCGGACTCGTCCGCCGTGAGGGGGTCGAGCGCGATCGCGCTGTAGTTCCGCTTGCCACCGCCCCATGTCGGCCTGCCGCCGAGGAGCTCGGGTCGTGCCGGGCACAGGAACAGGACGGGCGCGTCGATCCATTCGGCGAGCTGCTCCAGCAGGTCCAGCAGCGCCGGATCGGCCCAGTGGATGTCCTCGATCAAGGCGAGCACGGGCGCGTCGCGGGCAAGGGCGGCGAAGAAGTCCCGCCATGCGGCGCCGATCTCGTCGCGCACCTGCTTCGGGTCGAGCTCGTCGAACCGCGCCTCCGGGTCGTCGAGGCCCATCGTGAACGCGAGCGCTGCCGTCACGCGCGCGGCCACGGCGCCCTCGCCGAGGAGCCGTGCGCCGGCGGCCCGCACCCGGTCGAGCGCGACGCTCCGTGGGGTCGGTGTCCTTGACCCCGGCGACGTCCTTCAGGATCTCGGCGAGCGGCCAGTAGGTCACCCCGTCGCCATAGGGGAGACACCGTCCGCGCACCACGATGCACCGGTCGTCCGCGTCAGCGGCCGCGGCGAGGAACTCCTGCACGAGCCGGCTCTTGCCCACGCCGGGGTCGCCGTAGATCGTGACGAGGTGCGGTCGGCGCTCGGCTTCCGAGCGCCCGAGGGTCGAACGGAGGAGCTCCAGCTCAGCCTCGCGACCGACCATCGGCGCCGAGAGGCCCGGCACGCCTCGCGCGGCCGCCGATCTCATCCTCCCGCACCACCACGTAGGTTCGGACGGGCGCCGCCTTCCCCTTCATGTCGATCGCGCCCGCGTCGATCGACGACGAAGCCGCGCGCCGCACGGATCGTGCGCTCCGAGGCCAGCACCTGCCCCGGCTCAGCGTGCTGTTCGAACCGCGCCGCGGTGTTCACGGCGTCACCGGTGAACATCGGCTCCCCGGGGTTCGGGTCGACCGTGGCGAGTACCTCACCCGTGTTCACGCCGATCCGGACCTCGAGCATGACGCCGAACGCCGCCTCGAGGTCCTCGTTCAGCGACGGGAGGCGCGCCTGCATCCGCAGCGCGGCGCGGAGGGCGCGGGCGGCGTCGTCCTCGTGGGCGATCGGCGTGCCGAAACCGGCCACGACCGCGTCGCCGATGAACTTCTCGACGGTGCCGCCCTCGGCCTCGATCTCGATCCGCATCGCCGCGAAGTAGCGGTCGAGCACCTGGTGGAGCCGCTCGGGATCCAGCCGCTCACCGAGTGCCGTCGAGCCGCTCAGGTCGGCGAACAGCAGCGTGACGACGCGGCGCTCCTGGCCGCGCGGCTCCTGCTCGGGCGCCGCAACCGGCGTGCCGCACGCGGGGCAGAACAGGGCGTCGTCGGGGAGTCCCGCCCCGCACGCCTCGCAGGCCGCCGCCAGTGACGCGCCGCACGACGCGCAGAATCGAGCGTCGTCGTCGTTCGTCGCGTGACAGGACGGGCACGGCCTCATCGCCGCGAGTCTAGGTCACCGCGATCCCGGCACACGCGCCCCTCCTGGAGCGTCGCGGCCGTCGCCTCGAGCGCTTCTCGCTGGCGTTCCGAGAGCGTGGCTCCCTCGACGGCGGGGGCTTCGACGGTGGATTGCACGACGATGTCCCTCACCCCCAGCATGCCCGTGACCACCGACGCGACCGCGCCGTCGTCGGCGTCGGCCGTGAGCTCGACACGGACCACGGCGGGGATCGCGATCTGGGTGCAGTCGATCCCCTCGCCGATCGCGCTCGGAAGGACGTTCGACCGCCGCAGCTCGAGGCAGCTCTCCTCGGCACTCAGGTGGGTGACCGCGCGCACGCCGTCAGCCTCGAGTAGCCGCGCGATGAGCGCATCCACGTCCGCAGGATCGACCGTGTCGGTCAACGAGATCAACAGGCCGGGCGGCGTGCCGTCCAGGATCAGACCGAGGGCGGTCGGCACGGCGATCGCCGGGCGACCGAGGGACAGCGCGAGGCCGAACAGCGCGTCGCGCGATCGGGGGAGGGTCGATGGCGAGCTGAGCACCGCGTCGATCTCGGCGACCGCGTCCTCGCTCATCTCGATCCATCGCGCGGTGAGGTCCGCCGCGTCGTCGACCCCGGCGGGATCGGTGGCCCGAAGATCCGTAGCGAAGCCGGCGTACGCGTCTCGGACGTTCTGCGTCGACCGCAGGAAGCGCTCCTTCCAGGTGAGCCCGTCGAGCGAACCTTCGGGAAGCCGCGAGGCCTCGCGGAACGTCACAACAGCGGCGCACAGGTCCGCCACGAAGTCGGCCGCAGCAGGAGCCGTACTGGGCGCCGCCGAGGTCTTCGACGACGACGTGCCTTCGCCCGAGCACCCGGCGGCCACCAGGACGAACGCGACGACGAAGCTCGCGATCCTTCCCACGCCGTCCCTCGATCTCGACCGGATGATGACCCTGTCAGGTCGTCCCATCAGGGCACGAGACCGAAGATCGGTGCTCGGAGCCCCGCTGCCGTTCCGGTTCCGCGGGCCGCCGACGACGATCCAGCCGCCGGTCGTGGGCATCGCGTCGAGGTTCGTGAGGTTCTCGAGCGTCAGGCGGTGGCGCCGGAGCGTCAGCCAGGTCTCGAGGAACATCGGGTCGTTCCCGGGGTCGGGTCCGAACGTGTCGGTGCCGAGCGCGCCGCGCTTCGCGAGCACGCCGGTCGAGATCAGCCACTTCACGGCCCACTTCGAGAACCCGGGCTGACGGAACCTCCCGTCGCCGGAGCCGCAGTTGTAGTACGTGGCCTCGTCGGGCGCGATCGCCGGGCCCCAGAACCGGTCGCACCCGGTCCACAGGAGCACGGCGGCCCCAGCCGGGATCTGGCCGTGGGCGGTCTCCCAGTCCTTGAGGTCCTGCACACTGACCTCGTAGTCGACGTCCGCCGCGACCTCGGATCGGACGTCGATCACGACCGACGGCAGCACGAAGTCACCCGCCGCCAGATGGTCGGCGCAGCGTCCGTCGGTGTGGAAGTGGCAGGGGGCCGAGTAGTGCGTCCCCGTGTGTTCACCCTCGCGCACCGCCTGCAGGTAGAAGCCGTCTCGAGGAACGGTGAACACGGTGCGCAGCGTGAACGCGGGGTCCCCGGGGAACACGGGGGTCCGTGACGGGCTGTTCACGTGGCTCAGGTACACCACCCGCCCGAAGCCCGGCATCGAGATGCGCTCGCCGTTGGGGGTCCCCGCGTTCGGGTCGCCCGAGCCGGACGCGACCCCGGCCGCGAAGCCGATCGAGATCGCGGCCGCGAGCAGCAGCGCCACGGTGAATACGGATCGTCGGTGCGTCCTCATGCGGATCCCCTCCCTGCCGTTCGGTCATCCGGCATCGTCGCGCGACCGGCTGGGGTGGGCAACCCGGAGTACGGAGGTGGAAGGAGCGTCAGGAGCCTCGAGTCTCGTGCGAGCGCCGAGCCCGTCGATGAGGGCGCACGTCCCCCCTGCGGGGCCTTCGGTCGCCGATCCCGAGGAGGTACGGTGGCGGTGTGGAGTTCGGTCGGTTCGAGTTCGGTGAGATCGAGATCGACGGGGTGACGTACGAGCACGACGTCGTGATCGATCACGGGCGTCTCCGCAAGCGGAAGAAGGGGCCATCGAAGGCGGCTGCGAGCCGGGTACGGTCACACCCCGCTGTCGGCCGCCGAGGACGTGCCGTGGGTGTGCGACCGCCTCGTGATCGGCAACGGGGCGGAGGGCGCCCTCCCGGTGCTCCCGGAGGTGACCGAGGAGGCCGCGCGCCGCGGTGTCGAGCTCGTGATCGTTCCCACCGTCGACGCGATCGAGCTGCTGCGCGAGGCCGGTCTCGGGACGAACGCGATCCTGCACGTGACCTGCTGAGAGGCCGGCGTTTACGTGGTCGAGGGTGCGACGCCCTTCCGCCGGTACGTGATCGCCCAGCGCGGTTCCCACGATCCGCCGTCGGGCGACCGCTCCCAGCGCCATCCGAATCCCTCCGGCGTCATCGAGGAGAAGACCATCCGCTTGAAGGTCGAGTCGGCGTCCACGGGCCCGGGCGTCGCGAACGCGAGGTCGCCGTCGACGAGGGTCCCGAGGAAGTGCCAATAGCTGCCGTTCGAGTCGACCCAGGTCTGGCGCCAGCCACTCGACGGATCGAAGACCGAGACGCTCATCCCCGACCACCGGTCGGGCTCGATCGCCTCGAACCGCTCGACGATGACCGCACCACCCAGGTCGCGGGTGATGACGTTCGTGCCGGAGCCCCCGTCCCACATGCAGTCCCACTCGCCGAGCCAGAAGTCGAGCGCGTGCGCATCCATCACCGGCAGGCTATCCGCATCCGTACGGCCGGGGTTGCGCCTCCTTGCCGGTGCCTGTACGCGGGATTGACCGAAGGGCGTGACCGCGCCTAGGTTCTCCTCGGAGCCAGGCCGTCATGGGGAGGGCGCGGATGGGTTCGCATCGAACGAGGATCCGCGGGCTGGTCGCCGTCGTCTCAGCGGCGGCGTTCGTGCTGGGCACACCGGGCGCGGCCTACGCCGGGCTCCCCGGGAGGCTCGACCACTCGTTCGGCAACGGCGGGCGTGCCCAGGTGGCCTTCGGCGGGAACGAGGCCGATGCCCGCGCCGTCGCGATCCAGCGTCACGAGGTCCTCATCGCCGGCGGGGTGGGGTTCGAGGATGACGAAGACCTGGTCGTGGCACGTCTGCACGCCGATGGGACGCTGGACCGGAGCTTCGGGGGTGGGGACGGGCGCTTCATCCGCGACCTGTTCGGTGGTGCGGACATCGCCAACGCCGTGGCCGTGCTCCCGGGGGGCTCGATCCTCGTGGCCGGCCAAGGCCACGAACCCGTCTCGTCCACCGGACGGTTCGTGGTGCTCCGGCTGACGCCCGATGGTCGTCTCGACCATTCGTTCGGTGGTGGGGACGGGATCGTCGTCACGAGGTTCCAGCCCGATGGCGCCTTCGGTCATGCCATGACGCTCCTGCCCGACGGACGGTTCGTGGTGTGCGGGTACTACGCGGGATCCCCGGCGGGGTTCGCGCTGGCCCGGTACCGTCCGAACGGACGACTCGACGGCTCGTTCGGGTTCGCCGGTCAGGTCGTCACGACGTTCCCGGGGCAGACGGAGACGATCTGTGCGTCCGTCACGCACGTCGGCGCCAAGGTCGTGGCCGTCGGAACCGCCTGGAACGGGTCCACGTACGCGTTCGCTGCGGCGCGGTACCGCAAGGACGGCATGCTGGATCCCTCGTTCGACGGCGACGGACTGGCGACGTTCACGCCGCAGTCGACCAGCAACCGCGCGACCGGCGTCGTGGCCCTGCCCGACGGTGGGGTCGTCATCGCGGGAACGGTCTCGAACGGCGTCGACCCGCCCGACATCGCGCTCCTCAGGCTCGATCCGTTCGGGATGGCCGATCCGGCGTTCGGCGGCGGCGACGGGCTCGTGATCGACGACGTCGGGAGCGCCGATCAGGCGGGCGGGCTCATCCGGCAACGGGACGGCCGATTGATCGTGGTGGGGTTCCGCAACCCCGACATGTTCGTCGCCCGGTACGAGCCGCTGGGGGCGCGCGACACGAGCTTCGGGAACCTCGGCGTCCAGGCGACCCCCTGGCCCACGGGAGCCAGCACCGCGACGGCCGCGGCGTTCGACGGCGCCCGGGTCGTGGTGGTGGGCAGCCTGCTGTCGGGCTCGGTCTCCCGCTTCGCGGTGGAGCGGCTCTTCCGGTAGACGCCGGCTCCGGGTGGTTCGGGTCAACCCAGCAGGTAGCGCCGGTTCAGCGGGACCTCGGACACCGGCTCGCAGCGGAGCTCCCGCCCATCGAGCCCCACCGCGCCGTCGCCCGGGTCCACCTCGACCGGCGGCACCTCACGGTTCGCGACGAGCGACGCCCGGCGGACCCCGCGCGTGTCGCGCACCGCGACGAACCGGCGCCGGCTCTCCAGGCGCTGGCGGATCCCGCCGTTCAGCGACGCCTGCGAGACGAAGGTCGTCGCGACCGAGGCCGGCGCGCGCACCGGTCGCCGCCCAGTGCGGCGCGTAGGCGACCGGCTCGGCCCCCTCGACCGAGGCGTTGCCCTCCCCGAGCGGTCCCCACGCGAAATGCCCTGCCTTCAGGACGAGCGCCGGCTGCACGCCGAATCGCGAGGGTTCCCACAGCACGATGTCGGCGAGGCGCCCGGGCCGCAGCGACCCGACCTCGCCCTCCACGCCGTGCACGATCGCGGGCTCCGCCGTGTGCTTCGCGAGGTATCGGAGCACGCGCTCGTTGTCGGCGCCGCCGGGCGTGGTCCCCGCGGGGCGGGAGAGCGCCGGCACGTCGGGCCATCCTTCGCCGAGCGCGGATGCCCGCCACGCCTTCATCGCATGCGCGAGCTGCCACGTCCGCCGCACCGTCTCGCCGATCCTCCCCATCCCCTGCGAGTCGCTGTTGATGATCGAGATCGCGCCCAGGTCGTGGAGCGGCCCCTCCGCGGCCATCGTGACCGGCCGCACCCGTTCGGTCGCCGCCTCGACGTCGCCGGGAACCTCCGGGTTCCCCCCGTGGACCATCAAGATCATGTCGACGTGCTCACGCGCGGTCCCCGTGCCGAACGGGACGGTCGGCGTGGTCGAGGAGCACACGATGTTGGGCTCGCGCACCAGGCCCAGCTGGTCCGGGACGTGGCCGCCGCCGGTGCCCTCGACGTGGTACGCGTGCACCGCCCGTCCGGCGATCGCGGCCACGGTGTCGGTGAGTTCGGCCGATTCGTTCAGGGAGTCGGTGTGCAGGCAGACGGCGACGTCGTACGCGTCGGCGAGCCGCAGGGTCGCGTCGATCACCTCGGGGTAGGCGCCCCAGTCCTCGTGGATCTTGAGGCCGATCGAGCCCGCCTCGATCACGCGCTCGACCGCCGCCGGCACGTCGGTGCGGGCGCTCGCCTGCAGACCCAGGTTCACGGGCAGCCCCTCGAAGGCGCGCATCGTGATACCCATCGCCATCGGTGGCTCCTCGAAGCCCGCGGTGATCAGGGTCGTGACGCCGGCCGAGAGCGCCACGGGCACGAGGTTCGGCGTGATCAGGTGGACGTGACTGTCGACGGCACCCGCCGTGGCGATCAGT
The DNA here is from genome assembly GCA_963816275.1 of uncultured Actinomycetes bacterium. GTDB lineage: Bacteria > Actinomycetota > UBA4738 > UBA4738 > HRBIN12 > JAOUEA01. The sequence continues at coordinate 49,711 of CAWFJU010000005.1, read as the reverse complement.
CCGTACCCCATGATCGGCAGCGTGTTCGGTCCGATCGTCATGTCGATCCCGGCCGTGATGTCGGGGTTGCCCGCGCGCCCGATCCCCACGACGCGGCCGTCCTTGATCCCGATGTTCGCCTTCACGGCGCCCAGGTACGGGTCGAGCACCAGGACGCCGGCCACCAGCACGTCGAGCTCGCTCTCGGCCGGGACGCGATCGGACTGCGTCATGCGGGAACGGATGTTCTTCCCGTAGCCCCACAGCGGCTCATCGCCGAAGCCGACGTGGTCGGCCTCGACCGCGACCCACAGGTCGGTGTCCCCCAGCCTGACGAGGTCGCCGGTCGTCGGACCGTAGCGGCGCGCGTACTCCTCGCGGGTCATCCCGAACGGCATCAGGCGCCGTCCCCGGTGATCCGTACGAGGCGGACCGTGCGCGTCTCGCCCGGCCCCCACCGCACGGTGTCACCCGCCGCGACGTCCAGCCGGGTGCCGCGCGCAACCGCCCGGTCGAACGTGAGTCGCGGGTTGCTGCGGTCGAACGGGAAATGCGACGAGACGCGCACGGGATGCTCAGAGCTGTTCGTCACCTCGAGCTCGAACGAGTCCAAGCCCTCGTTGATCGTGACCTCGCCGTCCGCGGTCACGACCTCGCCCGGGTGCTCGTCGTCGTCACGGGCTCCGAGCCCACGCAGCACGACGAGCCGTGTGCCTTCGTCCAGCACGACCTCGAGCCGGATCTCGGCCACCAGGCTGGCCACCCCGTCGATCAGGTCGTCCGGGTGCACCGACGCCGCGCCGGCCGCGAGCACCTCCTCGATCGATGCGCCTCCCCGCGCCGCGAGATGCATCTCGTCGCAGGCGATCGCGATCGTCTCCGGGGCGTTCAGCGCGAGCCCACGGTCTCGGTTCCTCCGTGCGAGCTCCGCCGCCTGGAAGATCTGGAGTCGCGCCAGCTCGGTCGGGCTCAGGTGCATGCGGGATCTTTCATCGCGGAGCGAGGCTAGCGGTCCCGACCCGTCCGGTCCATGCGACCCGTCAGCGCGCGCACGTCGATCGTCCTAGGATCGAGTCCTGCCCGGATCGGAAGGAGCGGCCATGGCTATCTACATCAGCTTGATCAACTGGACGGACGAGGGGGCGAAGTCCGCCTCGGGCACCGTGGACCGCGCGGAAGCCGCGCAGAAGGTCGTCGCGGACATGGGCGGATCGCTCCAGGTCTACTGGACGATGGGCCAGTACGACATGGTGGCGGTATCCGAGTTCGCCGACGATGAGACCGCGGTGGCCTTCCTCGCGAAGCTCTCGTCCCTGGGGAACGTGCGCACGCAGACGATGCGCGCCTTCAACGGCGACGAGGTCCGGGGGATCATGTCGAAGACGTAAGTCTCGCGGTCCTTGCGGGGAAGGAGACGTCGGCCATACCTGCCCGTCCGCCCCTCCCGAACAGGGACGGGTGGCCGGGCCGGGGGCCGGTACCTGGGCCTAGCGTGACCTCAGACAGACGTCTGGGGGTTCGCCATGCACGTGCGCATCGTGTACGAGTCGATGTACGGGAACACGGCCGCGATCGCCCGCGCGATCGCCGAAGGGGCCCGAACCGGCGGCGCCGAGGTCTCGATCGCCGGCGTGAACGAGGTCTCGCCCGGAGACGCGGTGGCGGGTGACCTGCTGCTGGTGGGCGGGCCGACGCACGCTCACGGGATGTCCCGGACCACGACGCGGAAGACCGCGATCGAGGACACGAAGCGGACCTACCAGGAGCCGACGATGGGCCCCGGGCTCCGCGAGTGGCTCGATCACCTCCACGGCGACGGGCATCCCGCGGCGGCGTTCGACACGCGGATCGACGGCCCGGTCGCGTTCACCGGCGCGGCCTCGAAGGGGATCGCGAAGCACCTGACGGGGCAGGGATTCCGCGTGGTTGCCGACCGCGAAAGCTTCCTCGTGACCAAGCAGAACACGCTCGTCGACGGCGAGCTCGAGCGCGCGACCGCGTGGGGGACGATGCTCGCGAGCTCGCTCGTCGCCGCCTGGGACTGAAGGCCGCGCCGTCGCGGGGCCGGCGTCGCTGACGTTCGCGACGCCGCTCGTGCCGGCCGCAGGTCCTTCACTCGTCGCGGAACATCGAGCGTGCCACGATCAGGCGCTGGATGTCGCTGGTCCCTTCCCAGATCTCGTCCAGCTTCGCGTCGCGCAGCAGCTTCTCCACCGGGTACTCGCGCGAGTAGCCGTTCCCGCCCAGGGTCTGCATCGCGGCCCACGCGGCGAAGAAGGCGGCCTCGCTCGCGGCCACCTTCGCCATCGCTGACTCCGTGGTGTAGGGCTGGCCGGCGTCCGCGAGCCGCGCGGCGTGGTGGGTGAGGAGCCGTGCCTGGTCGAGCTTGAGCTTCGCGTCGACCAGCCGGAACGAGACCGCCTGGAACTCGTGGATCCTCTTGCCGAAGGCCTCGCGCTCCCTCGCGTACGCCACCGCGTGCTCGAGCGCGGCGCGCCCGATGCCGCAGGAGCCGGCGGCCAGCAGCACGCGCGACCGGTCGAACCACTCCAGGACGCCGTGGAACCCCTCGCCCTCGTCGCCGATGCGGCGATCCTCGGCCACGAAGCAGTCATCGAAGAAGAGCTCCCCACTCGGACAACACCGCGTGCCGAGCTTCGGGATCTTCTTCCCGAGCGCGAACCCCTGGTCGCCCGTCGCCACCACGAAGGTCGTGATCCCGCGGGATCGCGACCCGGGCTCCACCGTCGCGTAGACCAGGTAGCGGTCGGCGTCGGGGGCGTTCGAGATCCAGGTCTTCGACCCGGTCAGGAGGTAGCCGCCGTCGACCCGCCGGGCGTGCGTCACGATCGCCGCTGCGTCGGATCCTGCACCGGGCTCGGTCAGCGCGAGCCCGGCCGCGGGGGCGTCGGCCGTGGTGAGCGGGACCACCCATCGCCGCTTCTGTTCCTCGGTACCGAGTGCGAGGATCGGGCCGGCGAAGAACCCGTTCCCGCTGATCACGGCGGTGACGCCGCTGTCGCCCCAGGTGAGCTCCTCGGTGATCCGACAGGCGGTGAGGAGGCTGTCGACGCCCATGCCGCCGTACGCGGCCGGGATGTCGACGCTCGCCAGGCCCACCGCGCAGGCGGCGTGGAAGACCGCCCAGGGGAAGGCTTCGGCTTCGTCGAGTGCCGCGGCGACCGGTCGGATCTCGCGTTCGGCGAACGAATGCGCGAGGGCGACGAGTTCGCGTTCGACCTCGGGGTCGGTCGGCGGGACCTTCACATCACGCCTCCTCGTTCGGCGGCCTCAGCGACCGCGCGGATCGTCTCGAGGTCGGTGGTCTGAACCAGCAGGGTCGTGACCCCGGCCTCGCGATAGGCCCGCATCCGCTCGGCGATCCGTCCCACCGGGCCGATCAGCGCGAACTCGTCCACGAGGCGATCCGAGACGGCGGCCGCGGCCTCCGCCCGCTTCCCGGCCAGGGCGAGTTCCTGGATCCGGGCGGCCTCGGCTTCGAAGCCGCAGCGCGCGACGAGCGCGTGGTAGAAGTTCGCCTCCTTCGACCCGAAGGCGCCGACGTACATCGCCATCAGCGAGCGGATCGCGTCGCGGCCGGCACCGAGGTCCTCGCCGATCGCGACCCACGCCATCGGAGCCACGTCGAGCGGGCCGAGTCCCGGGTCGCGTGACGTGGCTCCCTCGCGGAGCGGTTCCGCGAACACGTCGGCGTGTTCGGGCGAGTAGAGGAGCGGCATCCACCCGTCGGCGATCTCGGCCGTGAGCGCCACGTTCCGCGGCCCCATCGCTGCGAGGTAGACCGGGATCGCCGGACGGAGCGGCCGCACGTTCGTCTTCAACGGTTTGCCGAGCCCGGTCCCGCCCGCCGCGGGCAGCCGGTAGAAGCGGCCCTCATAGGCGACGGGCGCCTCGCGGGCGACGACCGCCCGCACGACGTCGACGTACTCACGGGTCCGTTCGAGCGGATGGTCGAACACCGCGCCGTGCCAGCCCTCGGCGACCTGCGGGCCCGAGGTCCCGAGGCCGAGCCGGAACCGCCCTCCGCTGAGGTGATCGATCGTGATCGCGCCCATCCCGGCGTTCGCGGGGGTGCGGGCGGGCATCTGCGCGACGCCCAGGCCGACGTCGATCCGCTCGGTGTGAGCGGCCACCCATGTGGCCAGCACCATCGCGTCGGATCCCCAGGTCTCCGACATCCAGACCGAGTCGAGCCCCAGTCGTTCGGCCTCGAGCGCGAGGGGCACGAGGTCGTGAGGGGTGCCCTCCCAGTGCCGAAGGTGGATCCCGATGCGCACGGCCGAAGGATAACGGGAGCGCTCGGCCGATCCGCACCGGCTACGGAACGGTTGGGCCGGGATACGCCATGCTTCCAGGATCGAGAAGGGAGGCCCGCATGGGCAACGGGAGTAAGAAAGGCCGCAGGTCGGTCAAGTCGATCGTGATCGGCGTGTTGGTGGTCCTGCTGCTGATCGTGATCGTCCAGAACACCGCCGACACGAAGCTGCACATCCTGTTCTTCGACGTGACGTGGCCGCTCTGGCTGCTGTTGGCCGCGTTCGCGGCGCTCGCCTTCGTCGCGGGATGGTTCGCCGGGCGCATGCGCGACTGAGGATCCCACGCACGCCGGGCCTCGATGCGCGCGAACCACCCGGCACCGCGTGGCATCATCGTCGGATGGCGCCCCCTCGTAAGCCCAAGGTGAACAAGGCGGGTCTGATCAGCGCGGGGATCGTGCTATGGCGACGCCGCGGCGGCCGAGTCGAGGTGCTGCTCGGCCACCCCGGGAGCCCGTACTGGGCGCATAAGGACGAGGGCGACTGGACGGTGCTCAAGGGTGAGGTGGAACTCGGCGAGGAGCTCCAGGCCGTCGCCCGCCGTGAGTTCGCCGAGGAGACGGGACATCCGCTCCCCGACGACGCCACCTTGATCGAGCTCGGCGAGATCCGTCAGAAGTCCGGGAAGGTCGTCTACGCGTGGGCGGCCGAGGGCATGCTCGATCCGGCGGAGGCGGTGAGCAACACCTTCGAGATGGAATGGCCACCGCGGTCCGGCACGATCCAGACCTTCCCCGAGATCGATCGCGTCGAGTGGTTCCGGCTCAAGAAGGCGCGCGTCAAGATCAAGGACGCGCAGGCGGCGTTCCTGGATCGTCTCGAGGCGGCGCTCGCCGAGGGCTAGGGCTGGATCACGGGCCGAACCAGCGCGCGCGCCGGCTCGAGCCGAACGTGACCTTGTCGGCGGCGAGTTCCGAGGACGGCGCCGCGAACGTGCCGGTCGGATGCCCCGGGGTGGAGAAGAAGTCCACGTCGACCCGCCCGACCCGATCGTCGCCGAACTCGATGTAGCACGAGCCGGTGCCGTCGTACCCGGGGGGTTCGGTCTCCCCGCGCGCCCGAGCGATCAGCTGGTCGGCTACGACGCGAGCCGCGCCCTCGGCGAACACCCCCGCCTTCGGCGTACCGACGCTCGTGACGTCACCCACGGCGAACACGCCCGGGAAGCGCGTGGCCAGCGTGTGCGGCTCGACGGGGATCCAGCCGTCCTCGGTCATGCCCGCGTCGACGACCACCGTTGGCGCGCGGTGCACCGGGATGCCGAGGAACAGGTCGTACGGCAGCCGGGTGCCGTCGTCGAGGACGGCCTCGCGCGCGCCGGGATCCAGCGAGGCGACCCGCCGCCCGGCCAGGAACTCGATGTCTCGCTCGGCGAACACCTCGAGGAGCGCCGCCGATGTGTCGGGCGACGGAGGGACGGGGGCGCCGAACGGGATCACCAGCTGGATCTGGACGGCGTCTCGGATGCCGCGCCCTCGGAGGTACTCGTCGAGCAGGATCGCGGCCTCGCTCGGGGCCGGCGGACATTTGAACGGCGCGCCGCACACCCCGACGATCGCCGTCCCCGACGTGAGGTCCGGGAGGACGTCGCGCGCCGCCTCGGCGCCGGCGACCGAGTAGAACTCGTTCCCCGCCTCCGCCAGGCCCGGCGTCGCCGCGATGTCGTAGTCGGCGCCCAGGGCCACCACCAGCACGTCGGCCCCGTACGAATCGAGATCGGTCTCGACGCGCCGAGCGACGGGATCGATCGAGGCGATCGTCTCCTGCCGGAACCGCACGTGCGGCGTCGCCAGGTCCTCGTATCGATGGCGGACGGCCTCGAGCGTGCGCTTGCCGAACAGCACATCGAGCTTCGAGAAACCGAACACGAAGGCGGCGGCGCGGTCGATCAGGGTCACGTCGACCTGGTCGCCGAGCACGTGTGAGAGGCGGCTGGAGAGCTCGAGGCCCCCGAAGCCGGCGCCGAGGACGAGCACCGAAGTAGTCATGTCCGCAAGGGTAGACGCCCGGCCCTCGCGCCGAACGGGGTGGCGCGCAGATGTGCTTCGCTCCCGAGGTCGACATGGTCGCCGGCGTCGTGGAGACCGCCGTCGGCATCGACGCGATCCGACGGGCTCGGTCACCGGAGGAGACATCGCCGGGATGCTCTACGTGATCGCGGCGTGCGGCGCGCTCCTCGCTCTGGTGCGTCTGGGCCGCCGGGACGAGCGAGGCGATCGACCGGTACCTGCGGCACGGGGAGGTGCGTCCCGTCGTCCAGATCGCCTGAGGGTGATCAGACCTCGACGGGGATCGGCCACGCGGAGCCGCGTACCCACGCGGGGATGTTGCCCGCCGGCATCGGTCGGGCGATGTAGAAGCCCTGCGCCACGTCGCACCCGGCGTTCACGAGGAAGGTCAGCGACGCCTCGTCCTCGACGCCCTCGGCCACGATCGAGAGCCCCAGGTTGTGACCGAGTTCGACCGTGGAGCGGACGATCTCCGCGTCGGACTCGCTGGTGGCCAGTCGCATCACGAACGAGCGGTCGATCTTGAGCTCGCCCACCGGCAGCCGCTGCAGGTAGGCGAGCGAGGAATAGCCCGTCCCGAAGTCGTCGATCGACAGGCTCACGCCCATCTCGGCGAGCTGGTCGCAGGGTCGCGAGCGCGCGCTCGGGCTGGTCCATGACCGAGCTCTCGGTGATCTCGAGCAGGAGGCGGTCGGCGGGAAGCTCGCGCCGGGCCAGGAGCTCGCGCGATCTCGGCGGCGAGGCCCGGGTCGAGCAGGTCGCGGACCGAGAGGTTCACCGCCACCGGCAGGTCGATGCCCTCGTCGCGCCAGGCGGCGACCTGCGCGGCGCGCCGCCTCGAGGACGTAGGAGGTGAGCCGCCGGATCGAGCCCGCTGTGCTCGGCGAGCGGGATGAACTCGTCGGGCGGGATCGGGCCCGCGCTCGGGGTGCCGCCAGCGCACGAGCGCCTCGACGCCCACGATCGCCGAACGACCGAGGTCGACCTTCGGCTGGATAGTGGAGGGCGAGCTCGCCGTCGTCGATCGCTCGCCGCAGCTCCGCGAGCAGCGCGAGCCGGTCCGTGGAGTACGTGTCCTGCTCCTCCGTGTAGACCTCGAACGGTGCCCGGCCGGCACTTCGCGACGTACATCGCCACCTCGGCGCGGCGCATCAGGTCGTCGGGCGTCGTCCCCGTGGTCGGGGAAGCGCGCGATCCCGATGCTCGCCGCCGAGCGCGATCTCGATCCCGCTCGAGCACGAAGGGCTCGTCGAGCGCGTCGATGAGCTTGCGCGCGACGTCGTCGGCGTCGACGGAGCCGTGCACGCCGGCGAGCAGGATCCCGAACTCGTCGCCGCCGAGCCGGGCCACGGTGTCGGTGGCGCGCAGGACGCCCTGCAGCCGGGGGCCGACCTGCCGGAGGAGCTCGTCGCCGCGGTCGTGGCCCGAGCGTGTCGTTCACTTCCTTGAAGCGGTCGAGGTCGAGGATCATGACGCCCAGCCCGGTCCCGTCGCGCCCGGCCGTCGCGATCGCCTGCGTCGATCCGGTCGTTGAACAGGAGCCGGTTCGGCAGGCCGGTCAGCTGGTCGTACATCGCGAGATGCCGATTCTCCTCGGCTCGGCGCTCGAGCTCCTGACGGTCGCGCCGGATGCGGCGCGAGGCCCCCGACACGATCCGGAACAGCACCGCCCACAGGAGCAGCAGCCCAGCCGAGAGGATCAGGTAGAGGCGGCGGCCGTTGCCCGCGATGTCGGCGGCGATCGGCGCGTACGGCACGTACAGCTCGAACGCGCCGACGTGCTCGTTGCCGAAGCGCACCGGCACGTAGACCTCCAGCAGGCGTCCGAACTGGCGCTCCCTGATGTTCTCGGCGGCGGACAGGTCGCTCACCTCGGCGGTGAGCTCGCCGTCGAGACCCTCGCGGAGGTCGTCGCCGATCGGGAAGGTGCGCCCGATCAGCTCGTGCTCGTCGGAGTAGTACACCGCTCCCTCCGGGGACCAGAGCTTGATCCGCACGATCTGACCGTCCTCGAGCCCGGCCTGGAAGATCTCATCGAGTGCCGCGACCGTGGTCGGAGCCAGCCCGGTCGCCATGTCCTCGGGGGTGATGTTCGGCTGGAGCGCCACCTGCACGAGCAGCTGGGCGGATGCCGCCGCGTTGTCGATCGCGGTGGCGCGGTCGTGGGCGGATTCGACCCGCGCGAGGGCGACGCCCATCACGGCGAGGGCCGCCGCGCTGAGGAGCGCGAACGTGCCGACGAATCCCAGTCGAGCGGCGAGGCGACGCATAACCCATGGGGTATCGAACGGGATCGGGGTGGGCTTGACCTGCGGCTCCGACCGGCTCCGGCGCGCCAGTGGCCCGGTCAGCGGCCGGTGAGCCGCTCCTGGACGTACGCGGCCGCGCTCACGCCGCTCCCGATCGCGCCCTCGATCCAGCCGGCGCCCTCGGCCGCGATGTCCGAACCGGCGAAGGCCAGCCGCCCCTCGTGCTCGCAGAGCGCCTCGAAGGTGCCGTCGCTGAACCAGGTCGGGGGCGTCCGCGAGCCAGGTGCCCTTCGCGAACGGGTCGGTCACCCAGTCGTGTCCCGCCGGTGGCGACGATCTCGGCCTCGGGGAGGTGCGCGTTCACGGCCGCGGCGACGGCCGCGCCGTCGGCGAGGTCCACACGGTCCTGCACCGAGAACCCCATGAACAGCCGTCGACCCTCGCCCGCGGCCCTGGTCACGAACCCCGCCTGGATCGGCGTGCCCCATGCCGCCCCGAGATAGGAGCTCGGGCGCGCCCTCGATGACCGCGATCACCTTCGAGACCTCGCCGGCGTGACCGGTCGCGGCGGCGCGCCGCTTCGGCTCGGCCAGCGGCGGGTCGAACGCGACGTCGGCCCACAGGTTCAACGGGAGCGCGACCACGGCGTCCGGCGCCGTGAGCGTCCGCGCCGTCGGCGAGCTCGACCCGTCACCCGCTCGTCGTCCTGGATCACCGTCGTCACGATCGCGTCGAACCGCACGTCGATCCCGGCGGCCATCGCATCGATCAGGCTCTTCGAGCCGTCGGCGAACAGCTCGCCGACGTCGACGAACACGTCGGCGGGGCTGTAGTCGAGCTCGACCATGTCCCACAGGAGCGGCAGGGCCGAGCATCGATCGATCGACCCGCCGCCCATCGACACCATGAACGAGCGGAGGTAGTCGGCCGCCTCCGGCTCGGCCCCGAGCCCGTCGACGACCGGGCGACGGGGACGTCGAAGGCGCGGAGCGCGGTGCGTCCACCGCTCTCGAACGCGCGCTTCGTCGCCGCGAGCGCGTCGCGCAGCCCCGAGGAGTCGAGGGTCGCCTGCATGCGCTCGATCGCGGCGATCGCCCTCGCGGCGCAGATCGCCGTCGATCCACGACACGCGATCCGGGTCTCCGGCGGGCAACACGCCGATCCCGTACCGCTCGATCTCACGCGCGAGGTGCGGCTGGGTCGCGCGCGAGAAGAACATCCCGCCGTACTCGGCCCACACGCCGGTCCCGGGGATCTCCCGGTACCACGTTCGCCCGCCGATCCGGTCGCGCGCCTCGAGCACCATCACCCGGCGACCCGCCTCGTGCAGGTCCCTTGCCGCCGCGATCCCGGCGAAGCCCGCTCCGATCACCACGACGTCTGCGTCCATGGCGCGGGACGCTATCACCGCTCATCCACGAGCCGTGAGGGGAGCCGCTGGGGTCGGCCCCGCGCGGCCTCGGCCCAGGCTCGAGGCCCTGGGGTGCCGAGCAGCGAGGGAACCGTCCGGAGCGTGAAGTCACCCGGGACGATCGACGACAGGTCGGCGGCACGCGACCGGGAAGGACACCGTTCCCTCCGGCCGTGACGCGAGGCGAGTACGGCGCCGCGACGGTGGCGCCCACCCCGTTCCGGGATGGGTCGAGCATCACCCGGTCGCCACGCTTGGCCTTGCGGAACTCGTCGGTGACCAACTCGGGTCGGCGTGCGACGACGGTCGCCGTGATCGCGGCGGCCGCCCTCCGGAGCCCCTCCTGGCGAGTCCGCCGTTCGATCGGGACGACCACGTGGAGGCCCTTGCCCCCGGTGGTCTTGACGAGTGCGTCGAGCCCGGCGTCGTCGAGCACCTCCAGCACGAGCCCGGCCACCTCGACCGCAGCGTCGAACGCGCCCTCCGGCGGGTCGATGTCGACGACGAGCTGATCCGGCCGGTCGAGCCGGTCGACGCGGACGGGCGCCGGATGGAACTCCAGGGCCGCCTGGTTCCCCAGCCAGCGGAGCGTCGCCGCGTCGTCGCAGACCGTGTAGCGGACGTCGCGCTTCGCGCTCGGCGCGGGGATGCTGACCGTCCGGATCCAACCCGGCGCGTAGCTCGGTGTGTCCTTCTGGAAGTACCGCTGCCCTTCGATCCCGTCGGGCGCTCGGACGAGGGTGAGAGGACGTCGCCGGAGCCAGGGAAGCATGTGCTTGCCCACCGACGCGAGGTAGTCGGCGTAGACCTGTTTCGTGACGCCGAGCTCGGGCCACAGTGGCTTATCGGGCCGGCTGATCTCCACCCGTCGCGTCATCGCCCGTTCAGCTCCCTCGCTCCGAGCTCTCCGTTCGAAGGCCCGTCTCCGGCATCCCGAGCCGGGTCGATCGCCATGGACGCAGCATGCCTCAGGGTGCGCGTACGCGCACCCATCCGTGCGACCGAGTCGCCGCCGTCATCCGGCGACGAGCCGGAACGCGACGAACGCGGCACCCGAGCCGATCAAGAACCATCCGAAGGCGTGCCGGACCCGAGGGCCCGCCACGACGTGCGCGTACCGGCTGCTCAGCGCGCTCGTGGGCACGGCCCCCAGGGCGAACGCTCCGGCGACGGGCCAGTCGATGTGACCCAACGACCAGTGCGCGGCCAGGGTCGGGATCGCCAGCACCGCGATCACGAGGAGGCTCGTGCCCGCGGACTCTCGCATCGTGAGGCCGAAGAGGAGGAGGTACATCGGGACCAGGAGGAACCCGCCCCCGTTCGCGAGGAGCCCGGTGAACAGGCCCAGGCCGGCGGACGCCGCGATCAAGACCGGCCGGTTCTTCCGCCGCTCGGTCCCGCGGCGACGCATCGACGGGTCGATCGGGCGCAGCACCCGCTGGCCGACGACGATCAGCACGACGCCCGAGATCACCAGCAGCGCTGGGCCTCCGATGCGCTGGGATGCCAGCGCGCCGAGGATCGCGGCGGGGATCGCCCCCGCGAGCGTCCATCCCGCCGCCCTCGGTCGCGCCTCACCCGCCAGGACGTAGGGGATCACGCCCACGACGGCCGAGGGGATCGTCGCCGGCAGCGGCGAGGCCACGGCCAGGAGCGGCGGCACACCGAGCAGGGAGAGCAGCGGCGTGGCGACCGACGATCCTCCGACCCCGAACAGGCCCGTCAGGAGGCCGATCAGCGCGCCGGCGACGACGAAGACCGGCAAGGGCGCCATCCGCCCAGCCTAGGCGAGGGACGTGCGCCCGGAAGGCGGTTCGCCGATCAGGCTGCCACGCCCGTCAACGCAACGGGGAGGTTCCGGTGAGCGGATCGCTCCTGCAGCCGCTTCACGACGTGGGCCGCGTCCCGGCCGACGCCCGGCAGGACATCGGAGGCGGCCGAGTACTGGAACGGCAGTCCCACGAAGTACAGCCCTGGCTCTGAGGTGACGACGCCGCGCTGATGGATCAGGGCGCCGTCCTCGCCGAAGATCGGCAGGTCGATCCACGACAGATCGTGCCGGAACCCGGTGCACCAGATCACGTTCGTCACGTCGAGCACCTGGCCGTCCTCGAGGACCGGAGCGCCGTCCGTCACCCCGACGGTCTTGCCCACGCGCCGCACGCCGGCGGCAACGAGCTGCTTCGGCTTCACGCGGACCAGCGGATCGCCCTGGGTCGGCGTTCTTGTCGCGGGCCTTCCGGCCGATCGGCGTGCGGAGCGTGAGCACGTGGCGTGCGGCGAACACGACCAGGCGAACCGCGACGAGACCGGCGAACCTGCCGTCGATGTCCACGGGGACGTGGCCGCGGTCCGGGCCCGAGAGCCAGGTCGGGTGCGAGCCCACGAGCTCGAGCGAGATGTCGCCGCCCGAGTTGCCGGCACCCACGACGAGCACGCCGCCCTCACGGAGCTGCGACGGGTTGCGGTACTCGGTCGAGTGCAGCTGCACGATCGCGGGATCGAGGTCGCGCGCGATCGCGGGGACGCGCGGCTCCCGGTGCGCGCCCGAGGCGACGATCACGTCATCGGCCTCGAACCGGTGGTCGCCGGCCGTGACGATGTAGCGGTCGCCCTCGCGCCGAACGCCGTCCACGCGGATCCCGGTCCGCGCGGGGAGCGCGAACCGCTCGGCGTACGACTCGAGGTAGTCGGCCATCTCGTCCTTCGTCGGCTTGACCGAGCCCTTCGCGGGGAACGGCCAGCCGGGGAGCCCGACGTAGCGGGCAGGCGTGAATAGCCGCAGCGAGTCATAGCGCTGACGCCAGGTGTCGCCGACCCGGTCGTTCGCGTCGAGGATCACGAAGGACCGTGAGGTCTTCCGCAGGTGCGCGCCGGCCGAGAGTCCCGCCTGACCTGCGCCGATCACGACCGTGTCGAACCGCTCCACGTCCATGTCCCGTACCTCCTTGTTCGGCATGGGACGACGCTACGTCGGCGGGCCAGGGCGCCTCATCGCCGGAACGCACCAACCTGCCGCCGGCGCGACGTGGTGAGAACGAACCACGGTCAGGCGAGGCCGTGCTCGAACGCGAACGCGGTCGCGGCCGAGCGTGACGACACGCCGAGCTTGGCGAACATGTTCTGTAGGTGGCGGGCGACGGTGTGCTCGCTGATCACGAGTTCGACGGCGATGTCCCGGTTCGTCTTGCCGGCCGCGACCAGGCGGAGCACCTCTGCCTCACGGGCGGTGAGCCCGGCGGGGAGGGCGTCGGGTCCGTCGAGCTTGCGCGTGACCGCGGCGACGTCGGGTGCGGCGCCCAGCCGTTCGAACGCCGCGAGGGCCGCGGAGAGCTCCAGCCGGGCGCCCCTCCTCGTCGCCGGTCCGCGAGGATCGCCTCGGCGCAGAGCACCTGGGCGCGGGCGGCCTCGTACGGCAGCCGCAGCGCCTGCCAGGCCGCGGTCGCGTGACGGAGCCGCTCGAGCGCGTCCGGGACGCCGCCCGTCGGCGAGGGCGACGCTGCCCGTCAGCGGTCGCGACCTCGGCGGCGAAGCCGGGGACGCCGGCGTCCGCCGTCAGCGACGGAGAGCTCGCTCGAGCGCCGCGCGTGCCTCGTCGAGGTCGCCCGCGGCGACGGCGGCCTCGACCTGGGCCGCGAGGAGCCGCGCGCGACGTGCCGGCTGGTGCTCGCCGGTGAGTGCGAGCCGGAGTCCCGTGCGCCCGGCGTCGACCTTCCCTTGGGAGAGGCGGAGGTACGCGAGCCAGGGCTGCGGCTCGCCACCGAGCTCACGTGCGCGGGCGAAGGCGGCCTCCGCCCCGTCGAGGTCGCCGGTCCGCCGTCGGATCTCGCCGACCTGGGCCAGAGCGGCTGCGACGAGGGAGGGTTCGACGGCGGCGAGCTCCTCGGACGCGCGGACCGCCTCGGCCTCGGCCTCGGGCCAGGCGCCGCGCAGACGGGCTACCTCCGCACGGTTGATGCGGCACATCCCCGGGAAGGGCGCGTCGGGCGGGAGGGCGTCACACCAGACGCGTGCCGCGTCGCTCCACTCCCCGGCGCGCCGGATGTCGTTCAGCTCCAGGCAGGCCTGGATCAGGTTGCAGTAGATGATCCCCGTGAAGTACGGGTCCAGGTCGCCGGCGAGCACGGAGGTCATCGCCTCGTCGAGGAGGGCCAGTCCGTCTCCCGCGTGACCCGCGTCGATCCGCGCGAGCCCCTCGGTGTGGATCGCCATCGCGATCAGGTCGCGGTCGCCGAACCGACGGCCGATCTCGACGGCCTCACGCGCCTTCGCGATCGCGCCGTCGGGGTCACCTGAGAACCGGGCGACGTTCGACTCCACCATCGCGATGAATCCCTGCTCGGACCCTGGCGGGACGTGCTCGGCGTGGCGCCGGGCGCGCATCAGATATCCGGCACCCACGGACGGCTGCTCCCGCACGAAGTGCTCGATCGCGAGCCGCGCGGCGGTCCCACCCGCGCCGAGCTCGTCGCCCTCCTGTTCGTAGGCCGCACATGCCTGGTGACGGGCGTCGAGCGACTCGTCGAGATGCGAGGTCCACCAGGCGGCATCGGCCAGCCCCTCGAGGTCGCGCCCGCTCAGGACGGCCCGGTCGACGGCGTTGTAGGCGTCGTAGGCATCGGCCCACGCTCCCCGTGCCAGTGCAGCACGCGCTCGATCGATCCCGGCGTCGGTATCGGTCACGCCATCTCCTCTCGCGCGGACGGCGAGGTTCTAGGGTAGTCGCGTGCGATCCGAAACGGCCCCGATCCCTCACGTGAGGGCGTTGACCCGGGTGGCCGTATGCGGCGCCGTCGGGCTCGCGGTCGGTGCCGTCGCGGCGACGGTGAGCCCCTGGCAGGTGTCGGGCCTGCTCGGATGGGACGCGGCCGCGGCCGTGTTCTGCGGGTGGGTGTGGGCCGTGACGCGGCGGGCGGACGCCGGCACGACCGAGCAGCACGCAACGCGCGAGGACGATTCGCGCACGGCGGCGGACCTGACGTTGGTCGCGGCCAGCGCGGCGAGCCTCCTGGGCGTGGGCTTCGCGCTGCTGCTGGCGTCGGACGAGTCGGGCTTCACGCGGGCGCTGACCGTGGGCCTCGCGGTGGCCACGGTCGTGGTGTCCTGGCTCGCGGTCCAGACGGTGTTCGTCCTGCGGTACGCGCACCTGTTCTATCTCGATGGCGGCGGGATCGACTTCCACAACGAGGAGTCCCCGCACTACCGGGACTTCGCGTACGTCGCCTTCACGCTCGGCATGACCTACCAGGTCTCGGACACGAACCTCACGTCGAGACGGATCCGGTCGACGGCGCTCCGCCACGCGCTGATCTCGTACGTGTTCGGGATCGCGGTGATCGCGGTCACGATCAATGTGGTCGCGGGACTCCTCGGGCGAGGCTGACCCGGGTCGCCGCTCAGACCGAGGATGAGGTTCGGTACGCGCGTGCCGCCTGACGGAGCGTGTCGACGATCTCCTCGAGCGGGGCGTCCTTCTCGACCAGGTCGGCGGCACCCATGAACTCGGCGGCCCACTTCGAGTCCCGTTCGGAGAACGCGGTGAGGATCACGACCTGGGTGCGCGGGTCCTGGGCCTTGATCATGACGGTCGCCTCGATGCCGTCGACCTCGGGCATCCGCAGATCCATCAGGACGACCTCGGGATGCAGTCCGGCTACCTTCTCGCCGGCCTCCAGCCCGTTCCGCGCGTTCCCGACGACCTCGAAGCCGAACGCCGGGAGGCTGTCGCGCAGCACCATCGTGGTGCGGTCGTCGTCGTCGGCGATCAACAGTCGGATCGGGTCACCGAGCAACTCATCCTCCGAGCGCTCGTTGCGTGACCAGAGTTCACGATGCAGGTCGATCTTCATGGCGGCTCCTCGTTCGTCCCCCCGCTCATGCCCATCGTTCCCCCTTGCGGTCGACACCGGCGCGCGGGACCTTGAGCCCTAGTGCGGGCGGATGGATGGATGGATGGATGGTCGGACTCCTCGGGCGCGGGCCGGATCCCGGCGCGGTCCCGGCGGATGCTCCGCGGTAGGCTCCGCGAGCCTGCGATCGGCGCAGGCGGGAGGACGGTCCCGATGACGAGCGAGCGCACCGACGTGGTCGTGGTCGGGCTCGGGGTCACCGGGCTCGCGACGGCCGCCGCGCTCGCGCATCGGGGGAACGCCGTCGTCGGCATCGACCGCTGGGGGAGCGGCCACCCGGTGACGTCGTCGACCGGCGCGTCCCGGTCGATCCGGGTCGCCTACGACGACGTCCGGTACGTGCGCCTCGCGCGCGAGGCGTTCGAGGGCTGGCGCCGCCTCGCGTCCGAGCAGGACGTCGCCCTGCTCGTCGAGAGCGGGCAGGTCGACATGGGTCCCGCCTCGAAGCTCGACGCGCTCTCCCTCGCGATGCGTGCGGGCGACGTGCCGTTCGAGGAACTCGACGCGGCCGGGGTTCGTCTTCGCTTCCCCGAGATCGCGATCCGCGATGACGTGCGGGCGCTGTTCCATGCGGAGGGCGGCACGGTGCTCGCCGAGGCCGCCCTGCGGGCGCTGGCGGCCGACGCCGTGCGAGCAGGCGCCGAGCTCGCGATGCCCGAACGATGCCTGGCGATCGAACGCGCGGCCGACGGCGCGACGGTGACCACCGACCGCCGGACGCTCGGGGCGGATCGGGTCGTGATAGCGGCGGGACCGTGGTCGGGTGAGCTCCTGCGGGGCGCCGGCATCGAGATCCCGCTCGCGCCGGCGGTGGCGCAGGTGACCTTCCTCGAGGCTCCTGGACTCGTCGACCGGCCCGGGGTCGTCGACTGGCTGTGGGACGACGGGGTCGGCGTGTACGGCCACCCGGTGCCGGGCGTCGGTTACAAGGTCGCCTTCGACGCGGGCTCGACGGACCCCTGGCTCCCCGACGTCGAGGCGTGGGAACCCGACGCCGCCGAGGAGACGCGGCTGCTCGCATGGCTCGCCGGGCGCATGCCGGACGTCGAGCCGCGCGTGGCGCTCACGCAGCGGCATCCATGGACGATGACGCCCGACGGCGACTTCGCGATCGACCGCCGCGGGCCGCTGGTCGTGGCGGCGGGGTGCTCCGGCCACGCCTTCAAGTTCGGCCCGGCGCTCGGCACGCTCGTGGCCGACGTGGCGGACGGCGTCGCCCGCGACGAGCTGGAGCTGTTCGCGCTCGATCGGCCGGCGATGCGGACGGGATCGGCACGCCCGTCGACGCCGATCACGCGGTAGGGCGCCGCGGGCTCACACCGCCGCGCACGCCGCGCTCGCGCGGAACCCGGAGACCGACACGCGAACGGGCCGGGTCCGTGTGGACCCGGCCCGTCGCTGTTGCCCGTTCGCCTCACGGGCACTTCGACCTCCGAGGAGGACGTCCGGTGGACCAGCCGGAACCCGCAGGTCGGTGAACTGGTGTGGATTCTGCCGGTCATCCCGGCGAGCGAGCGAGGTGGTGAGCCTCGGCCCGCGAGTGATGGCTCAGCAGCCAGTCACCTCGAGGGTCTCGTGCTGTCTATGCAAGCTGGACCACCTCCTTCCTCTCGTGCTCGCCATGGTGCCGCAGGCCTCGCGTTATGGCAACAACGGGACGCCACGGGTTTGACCTCGACCTCCCGGGCGGGGGAGAGTCGTTCCGCCCGCTGGATCGATGGAGGGGAACCGTGCAGAAGATGGTCGCGCGGGGTGTCACGATCGTGCTCGTGTTGGTCGGCCTGGTCACCGCCGGGGCGCCGTCCGGCGCCACGGCCCCCTGTACGTTCCCCGGGACCCAGCCGATGTTCGGCGTCGAGGTCGACCTGGCGGACGTGGCCACCCTCGACCCGTGCCACACCTGGGTGGTCGGCACCGCCTACGACGGGATGAACGTCGGAGTGATCCGCCGTTGGAACGGCTCGCGCTGGACGAAGCCGCTCGTCCCGGCGTTCGCGGATGCGTCGACCCTCGAGGGGATTTCGGCGGTGTCCGCGACGCGGGCGTGGGCGGTGGGCAGCCTGCAGGAGATGACGGGCGGCACCAGCCTGATCCTGCGGTGGAACGGCACGGCCTGGAAACGTCAGTCCTCCCCGGCCGCCGGCGACTCGAGCAGCCTGAACGACGTGGCGGCACTGTCGGGGAAGCGCGCGTGGGCGGTCGGCTTGTCTTCGGTCGGCGGCTCGCTCGAGGGCCTGATCCTGCGGTGGAACGGCACCGCGTGGAAGCAGGTCGCCAGCCCGAATCCCGGCCAGAACACCTGGCTCAACGATGTCGTCGCCACGTCGCCGAAGGACGCGTGGGCCGTGGGTGAGTACGCCGCCGGCTCCACCTTCAAGAGCCTCACCTTGCACTGGGACGGGCACGCCTGGACGAAGGTGGCGTCGCCGAGTCCGGGCGCCTTCTCGAACATCCTCGCTGGGGTGTCCGCCGCCTCCGCCGACGACGTGTGGGCGGTCGGCTACGAAGAGGACGCTTCGGTGCAGCACACGCTCGTTCTGCACTGGAACGGGAGACGATGGACACGTCGCGCCAGCCCCCACCCCGGCGCGGGCGGCTCCTACCTGTACGGCGTGACCGGGATCGACGCGAACGATGCCTGGGCGGTCGGGATGAGCGACGACGGCATGACCGGACGAACGCTGGTGCTGCACTGGAACGGCACCGCGTGGAAGGTACGTCCGAGCCCGAGCCTCGGCGCGTCGGACTGGCTCGCGTCGGTCGCCGCCAGCTCGGCCACCAACGTGTGGACGGTGGGCGTCAGCTTCGACGGCAGCATGGACAACCCTCTGGTGGCCACGCTCCCCGCGACGCCCTGAGCCGGTTCGGCTACGCCGGCTCGTAGATCCGGCGGAACGTGAAGGCGTCCGTACCCGGGCCCTCGCGCCGGAGCCGATCGAGGCGGTCCTTCGCCTCGTCGACGCTGGGGATCGTCCCCTCGTCCACCCACCAGAGCGCGTAGTACGGGTCGGTGGCGCGCGAGAACCATTCGGCGCGCCGCCGCATCACGTCGTTGTGGGCCGTTCGGTAAACGAACGCCTTCAGCTCGTCGACGGTCCGCCACACCGAGAGGTTGAAGATGATGCGGTCGTCGTCGTAGGCGCGGATCTCGGTGGCGTTGCCCTCGGCCGTCTGCAGCCGCCACACGAACCCCGGCGCGGTGTCGGCGAGCGCGTTGACGTCGTCGAGGCGCTCCATGAACCCTTCCATCTCCGGACCCTCGAGCGGCGCCACCGCCCGTGCCACGTTGACCTGCGCGACGTGCATGGCCCGGAGCCTACGCCGCCGCCGTCACGGCTCGCCGATCGGGCCTAGGCTCGGGTGTCGGAGGAAGGACGGCCATGACGATGACGCCGCGCGAACGGGTGCTGGCCACGCTGCGGCACGAGGAGACCGATCGCGTGCCGATCGTGCTCGGTCCGAGCAACGCCACAGGCATCAAGATGGGCCCGTATCGCGAGCTGAAGCAGCTCCTCGGGATCGAGGCGCCCGACGACTACCTCTACCGCTGGCCCGAGTTGGGTACCGCCCTGATCGACGAGGAGACCCTCGTCCGGCTCGGCACCGACGTCCGCGGGGTGCTCGACGTCGAACCGGCGTCGGTGCTCGAACGGAACGCGGTCCGCCCGCCGGGTTCGGATTACCGCAACTCGTGGGGGTCAGGCGCGAGCCAGATCGGCCCGGACGAGTGGTTCCCGACCGTGTGCCCGATGGCGGAGGCCACCACGATCGCCGAGATCGAGGACTACCCCTGGCCGGACATGGACGACCCGACCCGGGTCGCGCACGTGGCGGCCGAGGCGACGCGCCTCGCCGCCGAGGGTCGGTACGCGATCATGGCGACGCCCTGGCTCCTGTTCCCCCTCGAGCGCGCCTTCGCGATGCAGGGCATGGATGTCTTCCTGGCGAACCTGATCTTCTACCCGGAGTTCGCCGAGGCGCTCCTGTGGAAGATCGAGGAGCGGTGCAAGGTGCTGATGGGCCACTTCCTGGGGGCGCTCGGCGACGACGTCGACATCATCAAGATCGGCGACGACCTCGGCACGCAGGACAGCCTCATGATGTCGCCGGACATGTACCGGCGGGTCCTGAAGCCCGTGCACGCCGACTACATCCGGTTCATCAAGGAGCGGACGTCGGCCAAGGTCTTCTTCCATACCGACGGCGACGTGTTCCCCTTGATCGAGGACTTCGTCGAGATGGGGGTCGACATCTTGAACCCGATCCAGACCTCGGCGGGCACGATGTCGAACCTCGAGGAGCTGAAATCCCGCTGGGGCGACCGGCTGACGTTCTGCGGGGCGATCGACACCCAGCGGATCCTCCCGCACGGGACCCCCGACGAGGTCCGGGCCGAGGTCCGGCGCGTGATCGAGATCCTCGGGCGGGGTGGCGGCTACATGGTCAGCTCGGTCCACTCGGTGATGAACGACGTGCCGGCCGAGAACATCCTCGCGATGGTCGACGCCGTCCGGGACGGCTGATCAGCCTCCAGCGAGCACGATCGCGCCCATCGCCCCGGAGAGGTCACCGAGCTCGGCCGGAAGCACCGCGGGCGGCCGGTCACGCGAGAAGAGCCGGGGCTGCATCTGATCCGCGATCCGGTCGACGAACGATCGCCCGAACCGCTCGGCGAGGCCGCCGCCCACGATGATCGCGTCGACGTCGAGCAGGTTCTGGGCCGACGAGAGAGCCAGTCCCAGCGCCCACACCGCCTGGTCCATCAGGCGCTCCGTCATGGCATCGCCGTGTTTGAGGGCCCGCTCGATGACGCCCGAGGTCATTCGGTCGCGACCGTGCTTGGCCATCAGGTCGAACAGGGCGGTGTGCTCGCCCTGTGCCACGAGCCGCTCGGCCTTGGCCTGCATGCTCGCCCGTCCCGCGTACGACTCGAGGTGCCCGTGTCCGCCGCATCCGCACCGTCGTCCGTCGGGTTTCACGGTCACGTGCCCGATCTCGGCCGCGGCGCCGCGCCCGTGCCACACGCGGCGCTCGAAGACCAGCCCGCCGCCCACGCCCGTGCCCACGAAGACGCCGAGCATGCTGTCGAAGGGTCGACCGGCCCCTCGCTCGAGTTCGCCCATCGTCGCGACCGTGACGTCGTTGTCCACGTGGACGGGCACGCCCCCGAGCTCGAGGGAGACACGGGGCCCCAGGGCGAAGGGTTTCTTCATGCCGACGACGTTCGGGCTGTTCGAGACGATCCCGTCCTGGGCACGACCGGGAGCGCCGATCCCGACCGATCGCAGGGAGCCTTCGTCGGCGCCCGCCGCGTCGAGCGCGACATGGAGGGTCTCGATGATCGCCGCGGTGATCGACTCGGCGCCGTCGCTCGGTGTCGGCAGGCGGGCCTCACCCATGATCTCGTCGCCGTCGACCACGATCGTCTGGATCTTCGTGCCGCCCAGGTCGACGCCCGCGACGAGCCGTTCGCCTCCCCCGGCCGTCATGCGCGTCGCCATCGCGCCAGCGTAGTCGGCCGAACGGGTCCGGTGCCTACCGCGCGGCGTACTGCACGACGAGCGACCCGTCGTCCAGGTTCGTCTGGATCCCGGTGGGGGAGCGCCACAGCAGGTTGATCGTGTACTTACCGGGCCCGACGCCCGCGACGAACGTGTACGAGAACGACCCCGTGCCGCCCTGTGGATCGAAGTGCACCGAGCCGGGCTTCATCACCCGCTGGGCCCAGTCCTTCTCGGGCACCTCCATCACGATCCGGAACTCGGCCGGGGCACCCGAGACGGTCACGCTCAGCGTCGCACTGATGCCGGAGCGCGCCTCGAACCACATGCCGTCGCTGAAGCTCCACCCGCCGATCTGCGCCCACCCGGTGGCGATGGTCTGCCAGTGGCCGTCGATATGGGCGATGTTCTGCCGGTCGAGCGGTCTCGACCGGTACTGGTTGATGTTCGCGTGGAGGGCGGTCGCCGCCGAGACGACCGCGAGTGCGGTCGCGACGGCCAGGGTGACGATCTTGCGGGTCCGCATGGGGGCTCGCCTCCTCCGGCGGGCGCCGCCCGCCGATCGACGATGGGATCCGATCCCATCGTCCGTCCGCGGCGTGAGATCGCTTCGGGGCGAGCGACCCTCGCGCGGAGGGCCGACCGGTGAGCGCGGACGGCGCCACGCATGCCACCATCCCTATGAGAGCGAGCGCTATCCATTTCGACGTGAAGGGGGATCGGCGGTGAGCAGCAACAACGCGGGCTCGGCCGCGGGTGCCGGCGCGATCTACTGCCTGGGCATCTTCGGCGCGTGGGTCTGGTTCTGGCAGCAGGCGGGTTCGTTCTGGGAGTACGTGGGCGCGTTCTTCCAGGGCATCTTCTGGCCGGCCTTCATGGTCTACGACGTCTTCCGCGCCCTCGCCACCTGACGGCGGCGGTGGGGGCGACGGAGGTACCTCGCTCGGCTTACCGCCTTTCGACCACTAGCGCGGGTGAGGCCTCCGGTACTACGGTTCACGAGACGAGGTCCGACGCTTCCCTGTTCCCAAGGAGTCACATCGATGGACACATCTGGATCTGATGCCGTGATGCGACCTGCCGCGCCGAGCGCCGTTCCCCCGCCGGGGTTCAAGACGTCCCGGCATGGGTTCGACCAGGCGCAGGTGCTCGAGTACATCGGCCACCTGACCGCGCGCCTGCAGACCGTCGAGGATCTGCAGCGACGCCTGCGGTCCGAGGCCGACCAGGCCCTGCAGCAGCGCGACGCGATCGTGCGGCAGCGCGACGAGGCCATGCAGCAGCGGGACGAGGCGCTGCAGGAGCGGGCCTCCACCGACGAGATGACCTACGCGCAGGTGTCCGACCGCGTGACCGAGCTCCTCGTGACCCTGGATCGAGAGGTCGCCCGGATCCATGCGGAGGCCGAGGTCGAGGCAGCGCAGATCGTGACCGACGCTCGGAGCGAGGCCCATCGCATGCGACTCGAGGCGGAGGAGTCGCGCAACGCGGCCGCCCACGAGGCGAAGCAGGCCCGCAAGGAGGCCGAGCGGTCCGTCGCCGAGCTGACGTCGCGGCGCGACGAGATGCTCGGAGAGCTGCGGAGCACCTTCGGCGGTCTGCTCGACGCCATCGGGAAGCTCGCGGCCTCGATCGACGGCGGGAAGGACGGGTCGAAGGAAGGCTCGAAGGGGAGCGAGGTAGCCTCACTCCCGACGCCGGACGAGCGGACCGACCGCACGGTCGTGCTGCCCGACGTGATGCCCGACCGCCCGGCGTAACGCCGAGGCGACCCCTCACTGGAAGTCGCGGGGGATCCGCCGGGACCAGACGCGGCGTCGGATCACGTGGCCGTCCACGAGCGCCCGGCGGGTGATCGTCACGTGGAAGTACCGGGCGTCCGACACGATCTCGACCTTGGCCCGCACGGTGACCGTCCGGTCGGGGAGCTCGTAGATCTCCCGCGCGTGGCCCACGAGACCCGCGCGCGCGGGGTCGGTGTTGTCCACCCACCGCGTGTTCTCCGAGAGGTAATCGATCACGTCCCCGTGGATCCGGAGCCGGCCTCCCTCGCGCTCGGCCACCCTCGTGATCCCGTTCGGGTCGTCGGCGGTGATCACGTAGGGGCCGACGGCGTTCCACGCGGGCCACGACACGCCGGGGGTCGGCGGTGACGGCTCGACGGGGTTGGGCATCGTCACGGTCTCGCCGGGCGGAGCGGTCGGGAGGTCGACGAACGTCGCGTCGCCCCCGACGCGCAGGGTCGTCGTCATGGCGTGCGGCGTGGGCCAGAGCATCGGGAACTGGGCGTTCGTCACGACCAGGCGCACCCGATGGCCGGGCGGGAACGTGTAGGTCATGAAGTGGAGCGGAAAGCGTAGCGTCGTCTCCTGGCCGGGGACGAGCGGTGCCGGTGAGGTCGTCGAGTCACGCTGAGCGCCGTTGATCGCGGCGCCCGTGACCAGGTGCACCTCCCCGTCAGGCCAGACGTCCTCGAGGCGGACGATCCAGTCGGCCATGGCCGCGTCGGCCGAGACGGCCAGCTGGACCTCGGGGGTGCCGAACAGCCGGATCGGCTCGGTCAGCTCGGGCGTGTCGTAGACGAGGGCGTTCTCGTCTGCCGGCGCGATGTCGCCCCGGACGTCGCCCCACCATCCGCCGGCCTCGATCCCGCTGCCCGGCCGGTAGCGCAGCCGGTGCGTGGACCTCCCCTGCGTGGCGCTCGTGTCCGCCAGGGAATGGTCCGCCTGCGGCACCAGGCGCAGGTCGGTCATGTCGGTGACCGGCCAGTCGTAGACCTCGAACCGCCCATGGGCTCGCCACCACACCTCGGAGGGGTCCTGGGCCCGGCGCCGGTACACCGTGAGGGTCTTCCCCTCGAAGGGCCAGGTCGTGTCGTCGGTGAGCCACCGCTGCCACCACCGCACCGCGGTCTGGCGCCATTCGTACTGCGGGGACGGCCAGCCGTCGTGCGGCCAGTAGTGAGCCCAGGGTCCGACCTCGGCCCAGATGGGAACCTCGGCGTGGTCGAGGAGATCGATCACGTAGTCGCGGTAGCCGTCCTGTAGGCCGCCGATCGCGTACACGGGCACGTCGAGCGCACCCCAGTCGCTCTGCAGGGAGCGCCCCCGCTGCCACCAGTCGCCGTCGCGTTGGTGCCGCAGGTAGGTGATCGTCCAGGGGGGACGGTCGAAGCGGTCCCTGAAGTACGCGGCATCGAGCTCGTACTCCGGGTAGCGGGGGGCGATCGCGTCGGCCTCCATCTCGAGGGCCCAGATGTCGTAGTGGAGGATGCCGTCGATGTAGTGGATGTCGTTGCGGTACAGGTCCTGCGAGGCGTCGGCCACGAGGATCGCCTTGAGCGCCGGCGGACGGCGCATCGCCGTCATGATCGCGTTGAACCCCGCCCACGACTTGCCCATCATGCCGACGTTGCCGTTCGACCAGGGCTTCGCCGCCAGTTGCGCGATCACCTGCTCGAGGTCGTCGAGCTCGGCGTCGGCGTACTCCCGGTCGATCATGCGCCCATCCGAAGCCCCGCTGCCGCGGATGTCCACGTGGGCGACGACGATCCCGCGCTTCGCGAAGTACGGGTAGAGGTCGTAGTAGGTGGTGAGCATCTGGTCGTCCTTGCGGTACGGCGTCGCGGACAGGACGACGGGCAGACGCTCGCCCGGCGCGATCGGGTCCGGCATGAAGTAGGACACCGCGAGGCGCACCCCGTCGCGCATCGTGAGGAACTCGCGCTCCTCGCTGAACCCGCGGGTGGGGTCCGGGTGGTCGGCCACGATGACCCGCTGCCGCTCCCGGGCGGTCATGGTCGCCGGGGACGTCCTGGACGCCGAAGGGGTCGGTGCCCGGTCGGGGGCGGAGGTGGTGCAGGCCGCCACGAGGACCGCGCAGCAGACGATCGTGACGAGCCGCCCGACCCGCCGCTGCATCTCCTTCACCTCGCGGTCAGCCACGATCCACCAGCGACATGTCGCGCGTCGCGATGCAGGCAGGTCGCCACCTCGCCTGTCGGTCATCGGGCGAACCTACTCCACGCGGCGGAGCGCGGGTGACATCCGCGAGCAGGGATGATCGGATGGGGGGAGAGCAAGAACGACCCATCCGACAGAAGGGGAGTCCGACATGCAACCGCCTCCGCCGCCACCCCCGCCGCCGTCCCAGCCGCCGACGAGCGCGTATCCCGTGCGCTTCTCGGTTGACTACCCGGACCGCGACCTCGACCGGCTGTCCACCTTCTTCCGGCTGATCTGGGCGATCCCGATCCTGATCGTGCTCGGCATGGTCTCGGGCGGGACCTGGCAGTCGACGACCACTTCGACGGACTCCACCACCGTCACCGTCACCGTCGTCGTGGCGGCCGGCGGCCTGCTGTTCATGGCGCCGCTGCTGATGATCCTGTTCCGCCGGAAGTACCCGCGCTGGTGGTTCGACTGGAACCTGGAGCTGATGCGGTTCAGCAACCGCGTGACGGCCTACCTCGCGCTGATGGACGACCACTACCCGTCGACCGACGAGACGCAGGCCGTGCACCTGGACGCCGAGTACCCGGACGTGCCGCGCGACCTGAACCGATGGATGCCACTCGTGAAGTGGATCCTCGCGATCCCGCACTTCATCGTGCTGGGCTTCCTGTGGATCGCGGTCTTCTTCGTGGTGGTCATCGCGTGGTTCGCGATCCTGTTCACGGGCCGTTACCCGCGCGGGATGTTCGAGTTCGTCGAGGGCGTGCTCCGCTGGACCGTTCGCGTCACGGCGTACGCGGCCGTGCTGTACACCGACGTCTACCCGCCGTTCTCGCTGGCCCCGTGACCCTCGAGCCTCAGGCCTCGTAGGCCACCGTCACGAAGTCGTTCGCGCGCCACAGGTCCGTGTAGCCCGCGACGTAGAGGCGCGTGCCCGAAGGCCCGATCGCGATCGCGCGCGGGAAGCCCGACCGGGCCGCCGGTGTCACTCCGTACTCGGCGCTCCACGCCTCGGCGCCGGTCGCCAGGTCGAGCGCCCACGTGTGCCATGCGAAGCGCGCGTCGACCTCCTCGTAGGCCGCCGCGTAGACGATCGGCCGGGTGGGGGAGGCCACGAGATCGATCACCCCGTCGGATCCCCCGCCGTCGGAGAACGCCGACCACGAGACGACACCGGTCGCGAGGTCGATCGCCGCGACCCCGGCGTCCTCCTCCGACGTGTAGCGGTCGCCCCCCAGAACGAGGGCGGTCGCGCCGGGATCGGTCGTCATGGTCCACACGTCGCCCTCCCAGGCAGGATCGACGGTCGCCAGGGAAGTGCGCTCGCCGGTCGTCGTGTCGTACGTCACCGCCCGCCAGCGGTCGATCGAGGTCGTGCCCCAGCGCGTGCCGCCCACAACGAGCGTCGCGCCGTCGGCCGAGACGCCGGCCACGTCGCCGTACGACAGACCGTTCACGGTGTCGGACCATACCGGCGTGCCGTCACCGAGCGCGTTCGCCGAGGTGCGCAGGTAGTCGCCGCCCGGCGCCTGTACCGACGTCGACGTGAAGACCCGCCCGCCCGCGATCGCCGCGGCGCTCCCGAACGCCTTCCCGCCCTGGGACGGGCGCAGGACGCGGACCCACGCCGGCTCGCCGGTCATCAGGCGGAGCGCGGCCAGGACGCGCACGTGATCGCGGCCGTGGGCCGCCTTGGGCTCGGCGGCCCCGACGAGCACGACCTTCCCGCCGCCCACCGCGAGACCGGTCGCCGAGCTCGTGTCCGGGTACGCCCAGAACCACCGGGGCGCGCCGGTGCGAGCGTCGAACGCGACGGCGGTCATGCGCTGGTCCCAGCCGAGCAGCTCGACCGAGACCACGACCCGCGCTCCGTCAGGCGACACGGCGATGTCCTCGACGTAGGAGATCGCCCAGCCGTGCGGGAACGGGTACGAGGCATGCCAGACGCGCTCACCGGTCCTCGCGCGGTAGGCCAGCACCGCGAACTCGCCGCGGGAGCTCGCGCTGTAGCCGGCCGCGAAGACGCGCGTGCCGTCCGGGTTCGTCGTGACGGCGAGGGCTTCCTCGGTCGAGTTCCGCTGGGTGCCGTGCCAGATCGAGACCCAGGCCTCGTCGCCCGGCGCCCGGGCCGTGTGGGTCGCCACGGCCGGAGTGGCGAACGACGCGAGCATCGCCGCGCCGGTCGCGAGGCCGAGGAGCCGACGGAGGGTGGTTCGGGGGGATGCGCAGACGGGCATGGGGATCGCCTCCTACGACAACGGTCCCACCCGGCCCACGCTCGGGATCGGGTCCTCAGCCCCCGATCCGCCGGGCCGTCCGTGCTCGTCCGAACCGACGTCTCAGGCGCCCACGCGCGGGGTGACCTCGTAGATCTTGATCGGGCGGCTGATGCCCTTCAGGCTCACCTGGTCGATCTCGCGCCCGTCGACGAGGTCGTCCACGGCCTGCATCGTCCGCTCGGTCACGAGGATCTGTCCCGGGTCGGCCTTGTCGGCGAGCCGCGAGGCGAGGTTCACCTGGTTGCCGAGCACGGTGTAGTCGCTCCGTGCCGGTGAGCCGATGTCGCCCACCGTCACCCACCCGGTCGCGATGCCGATCCCGATCCTGAACTCCACGTCGAAGCGGCGGAACCAGTGGTCCTCGAGGGCGCGGATCTGCTCGAGCATCTCGAACCCCATCCTCACCGCGCGCTCGGCGTGGTCCTCCTGCGGGATCGGGTCGCCGAAGAAGACCATCACCGCGTCGCCGACGTACTTATCGAGCGTGCCGCCGTGCTTGAACACGATGTCGGTCATCGCCGTGAAGTAGTCGTTCAGCTCGGTCACGAGCTCCTCGGGCTCCATCCGCTCGGTCGCCGACGTGAAGCCGCGGATGTCGGAGAAGAACGTCGTGAGGAACTTGCGGCTCGACCCCAGGGTCACGTCCTGCGACCCGGACAGGATCGAGTCGGCGAGGCCCGGCGACAGGTAGCGCTTGAGCCGCGACGCTCGCTCGAGCTCGGCGACCTTCGCGTCGACCGTCTCCTGCAGGTGATCGTTCAGCGTGTGGAGGTCCGAGTACAGGGTGGACAGCTGCTCGGTCGTGCGGTTCAGGTTGCTCGTGAGGCTCCCGAACTCGTCGCGGTTCGGCACCTCGACGTGTTCGTCGAAGTGCCCCTCCGCGATCAGCCCGAGCGCCGCGTCGACCTTGCGCACCGGGCGGATCAGCGACCACGACAGGATCGCTCCGAGCGTCAGCGCGATCAGCAGGCTGACCCCTGAGAAGCTCGCCACGGCGATCGTGAGGAACCGCCGGTTCGACGCGAAGCTGTCGGTCTCGGCGACGACCAGCGCTTGGGAATCGGCGATCAGCTCGTTCAGGTACGCCTCGAGCTCGTGGGAGATATCGTGCTCCTGCGTGATGTGCAGCTGGAGGGCCTCATCCGTCCGCCCCTCCTGGAACAGCTGGGTCACGACCTCGCTCGATGCCGCGAAGCGGCTGTTCGCCGTCTCGAGGTCGTCGAGGAGGGGGAGCTCGCTCCGCGCACCGTAGGTCCGCATGTCGGCGAGGTTCGCGGCGAAGGCGGCCTTCGCCGCGTAGATCTTCGGGGTCCAGATCGGGTCGTTGAACTTGAGGAGCGCCATCGCGCGGTAGTGGCTCTGCGAGGTGACCTCGTAGATCATGTCGCGGGCCTGGCTCGCCTGCTTGTTGAGGGCGGTCAGCGTCTCGACCTGCCGGTTCAGCCGGCCCAGGACGACGATGCTGAGCGTCCCCATCGACAGCAGCAGTACCGCGACCACCATGAAGCCGGCGAGCAGCTTCGTGTGGACGGTGGCCTTGATGCCGGCTACCCAGTCGACGAACGGCCGTAGGAACCGTGGTAGTGGTCCGAGTTCGTTGCGCTCAGCCGCTCGCGCGTCTGATGCGACTTCGATCGACATGTGACTCCCCCCGATCGGGTTCGATCCCCCTGGAAGCCCTCAGGATGAACCCATCGCGGCGCGGGTGGAAGACCGGGCGGTGACCCGGTCGAACCCCGGAGCGTGCTCGGGCGGCGCGTTACGCGCCGTCGGGATCGCGGCGCTCGTTCTCGCTCTCCCGCTCCAGCGCGGCGAGCCAGTCCTCGGCGTCGGCGTCGGCGTGGTCGCCGTCGGCGTCGGTCGGGCCGTCGGTGGCCGGGCCGTCGGTGGTCGCCTCCGGATCCACCACGGGCGCCTCGCCGTCGGCATGGGGCTGGGTGATGACCGGAGCGACCGCGACCGGGTCGGCGGCGGTCGGTTCGGCCTCGGCGGATCGGAGCGAGTGCAGTTTGTCGTCGAGCTCCTTGAGGGCGGCGTCGGCGGCTCTGGCCGCCTCTTCCAGGCGGTGTCGTTCCGCGACGTACAGGTCCCGGACGAGCTCGAGGGCACGGTCGTAGGTCCGCTGCGCCTCCGTCTCGTCGGCGCGACGGGCGACGAGCGAGGACTCGGCGGCACGGGTCGCGAGCTGCGCGTCCGCGAGCGCCTCCTGGGCGAGCCTGACCGCCTGTTCCGCGTCGTTCACGCTCGACGACGGCGCGGTCGTGATGTCTACGTCCACTCGACCCCCCCTGGGTCCGGGTACCCGTCCCTGCCTGATTCCAGGTAGGTATATCGGCGCCGGGTGAGGGTTCCTGAAGTGGTTCACCCCTCGTCGGAGGCGGCCACTCGTGATCTCGTTCGGTCAGTCGGACGCGATGCCGCCGGAACCGAGGACGAGGTAGGCCTGGAGCGCCAGGATCGCCACGATCGCGATCATC
Organism: uncultured Actinomycetes bacterium; assembly: GCA_963816275.1. GTDB lineage: Bacteria > Actinomycetota > UBA4738 > UBA4738 > HRBIN12 > JAOUEA01. The sequence continues at coordinate 19,607 of CAWFJU010000005.1, read as the reverse complement.
TTGCCGGTCGGCAGCGCGACCGCGTAGCGGATCCGCTCGACGACCACGAGCCCGACCTGCAGACACACGATCCAACCGAACGTGACGGTGGAGAGCTCGGCGAGCTCGAGGCTGTGCGCGTAGACGACGAAGAGGACGAGGAAGGTCAGTGCGCCGGCGGCGAAGGACCAGGCGCTGCGGTGTTCGACCCACCCCTTGGCGAACAACGCACCGAGGATGTCCAGTCCTGCGAGGACCGCCATCGCTCCGAAGAGGGTCATGGAACTCGCGGCGGGCTCCCTCATGACGGTCGCGCTCATGGGATCAACGCTAAGAGCACGCGAGGGCCGTGACATCAGGGTTTCGCCTACGGATCCCCCGGTTCGCCATCGGGGGGTGCTTCCGCGTCAGGCGGCCCCAGGCGCCCTTCGGCGACCAACCGCGTCAGCTCGCTGCGCGATCGGACGCCCATCTTGCGATACACCCTGGTCAAGTGGGTCTCGACCGTGGCCACGCTCATGTACATCGTCGCGGCGACCTCCCGGTTCTTCTGACCCTGCGCCACGAGCTCGGCGACCCGGCGTTCGGTCGGGGTGAGCACGCCCGTCGAGCGACCGGGGGACGTTCGCTCGAGCTCTTCTCCGGCGCGGGCCGCCCACCGCGGCGCCCCCATCGCCAGGAACCGGTCCCTCGCCCCCGAGAATGACTCGGCGGGCGCCGTTCGCTTGCCGGCGCGGATCTGCGCCCGGCCCAGGGCCAGTTGGGCGCGCGCTGCGTCGGGTCCGAACCCGAGGCGGTCGAAGGCCGCGACCGCCCGAGTCAGCGCTTCGATCGCCGAGACCGCGTCGCCACGGGCGGTCAGGAGCATCCCGGTGGATCGATCGACGATCGCCTCCACCCATCCACCCTCGATCGGCTCGACGCCCTCGACCAGGTCCTGGAGCAGCGCGTCGGCGGCCTCGAGGTCGCCGACCATCGAGAGCGCCTCGATCGCGTCGGGCACCGCGGGCACCGGCCCCGGATGCATGATCCCCCGCGCCTGGAGCCACCGGCCCACGGTCCCGAGCTCCCGCGCCGCGTCCTCGAACGCCCCGTCCGAGAGCGCTCCGAGCCCGATCACGCTCCGGGCGCGCATCTCCACCATCGGCTGCCGCAGCTGCTGCGCGCGGTCCAGCATCTCCGAGGCGGAGGCCAGCGCCTCGTCGCCGCGACCCAGCCACGTCCTGAGCAGGGCCAGCGGATGGAAGAACGCGGCCTCGGCCCAGGTGTTGCCCGCATCGAGGGTGGCCTCGATCCCGCGTCGGATGACCTCCTCGGCGGTCCCGAAGTCCCCCGACGCCAGCTCCACGAACGACCGGTCGTAGTAGTGCTGGGGGAGCTTCATGTGGAACCCGTTCGCGATCACCATCCGGTAGCTGAGCTCGAGGGCTTCCCGCGCGGCCGGCAGATCACCGTCCCACAGGTGGTACTTCACGCTCATCGCGCTCGGTCCCGTGGTGAGCGGCAGGGCGCCGAGCTGCTCCTCCAACGCCAGGGCACGCTGCTCGAGGTCGGGCTCCGGCCTCCCCGTCAATCGGTGGAACCACGCGAGGTTCGTCGAGACGTTCAGCTGCATCGACGCATCGCCCAGCTCGTCGGCCGCTCGCAGGGCCTCGGTCGCCAGCCGGATCGACTCGCGCACCTCACCGCCCATCGACAGCCGGAACTCGCCGATCTGGGCCTGGATCTGCGCGCGCAACCCGGGATCGTCCTGCGCGTCGTCGAGGGCCTGAGCGAGGTATCCGAGGCCCGTGTCGGCGTCGTCGTCGCTGAGCTCGGCCCGCTGGAGCAGCGCCCGTGCCCTGGACGCGTCCGAGGACAGGGATGCGACCAGCTCGTCCGACAGCTCGAGCGCCCGGTTCACCTCTCCCACGCTCCCCAGGTCCTCGATCAGCGCCATCGTGCGACGCACCCTGGCCCCCGGATCGTCCTCCGAGGTGAGCCGCAGGCTCTGCCCGATCAGCTCCACCGACGCGTCGAGCGCGCTCTGCGCGCGCGCCCGTTCGGCGGCCGCCTCGAGCTCCGCGGCGAGCCCCGGATCGGATCCCGCGGTTGCCGCGGCTCGGTGCCGGACGCGGACGTCGGGGTCGGTCGCGTGGTCGGCGAGACGCGCGTGCAGGTCGCGCCGCGCGAACGGCGTCAAGCGCGCGTAGACCGCCGAGGCGATCAGCGGATGGGCGAACCGCACCTCCAGGTTGGCCTCCGTGACGAGCAGGCCCTTGTTCGACGCCTCGGTGAGCAGGCCGTCCAGCTCCGGGCTCCCGAGGATCGCCTCGAGCTCGTCGACGCTCACCCGCCCGACCGCCGAGACGACCTCGAGCACCGGGGTGAGATCGGGCCCGACCGCGTCGAGCCGCCCGTCGATCGCGTCGTTGAACGAGTGGGGGAGGGGCAGGTCCGGACGGGTCGGATCGGACGCCGTCGCGAGCAGCCTCGCAAGCTCGATCGCGTAGAGGGGATTGCCGCCCGACGCCCGCTGGATCCGTCGCAGGGTCGGTTGAGAGATCGCCGAGACGGTGCCGCTCAGGATGTCCCGCAGCTCCCGGATGTCGAGCGGGCCGACACGAAGCTCGTCCACCCGGCCCGGCGGGAGTGCCGAGGCGAGCTCGAGCTGATCGTCCAGCGCCGCATCGGCCCGCTGTGTGGTCAAGACGCCGACCGGCTCGCTCTCGAGCCGGCGGAGCACGTAGCGCAGCGCGCGTGCGGTCGCCGCGTCGAGCCACTGGGCGTCGTCGACCGCGATCAGGACGGGACCGGCCTCGAGCACGCGCCGGAGCGCCTCCTGCACCGAGCGGCCGCGGGCGAAGGGGTCGTCCTCCTTCAGGATCGTCGTCGCGTCGACGTCGGCGCCCTCGAAGAGGTCGGTGAGTCCCACGCCGGCGATCGTCATCTCCTCGTGCGCGGGCCGCGTCATGAGCACCCGGTAGCCCTGGCGTCGGCAGCTGTCGACGCCGTACCACCACAGGGTCGTCTTCCCGATGCCGGGTTCACCGCTGACGATGAGCGCGCTCGGACCCGTCTGGAGCTCGGCCGCGAAGGCGTCGATCCGGGCGCGCTCGGCGTCCCGACCGGCGACCCGTGTCCCACGGTCGTGCGGAGGGCTCGGGTCGCTCATCGCACGATGGTATGTGGACGTCTCGGGCTCGAGGCTAGGCCACGGGGATCCGCTTGTCGGGGTCGACGAAGGGCATCTCGACGACGGTCGCCGTCCTCGATCCCCATTCCGTCTCGACGCGGACGGTGGACCCGAGCTCCGAGAGGCCGATCGGGAGCCAGCAGTAGCCGATGTTCATGCCCAGGCGTGGGGAGTGGATCGCGGAGGTGACCTTCCCGACCTCCCCGGTGCCGTCGAAGGCGGCCCACTTCGTGTTGTTGAGGGCCGGGAAGGGATCGCCGTCGAGCTGGACGCCGTTGATCCGACGGCTCACGCCTCGCGAAGCGATGTCCTTCAGCGCGGCGATCGAGATGCAGGCGTCGGCGGCGACGTCGTCGACGAGGCGGCCCAGGCCCATCTCGTACGGGTCGTTCTCGTAGGTCATGTCGGCGCCCCAGTTGAAGATGCCGCCCTCGATCCGGCGGATGTCCGAAGGCCCGGTCGGGCGCACGTTGAACGGCGCGCCGGCCTCCATCACCCTGTCCCACAGCTCCGTGCCCTTGGAGGTGTCCTCGAGGTAGATCTCGTAGCCGACCTCCGAGGTCCATCCGGTCCGGGTCACGACGATCGGGATGCCGCCCAGATCGAAGCGCTTCCAGAAGTAGTAGCGGATGTCGAGCACGTCGTCGCCCAGGAGCGCCTGCATCAGGTCCTTCGACTTCGGCCCCTGGATCTGCATGGGCGCGACGTCGGCCTCGCGGATCGTGACGTCCAGGTCCGGATAGGCGTTCCGCAGGCCCCGCGCGAACAGCAGCGCGTCGCTCGAGGCGAGCGCGAACCAGAACGTCTGCTCGTCCATCCGCGTCAGCACCGGGTCGTTGACGATGCCGCCGTCGCGGTCGCAGATCAGCACGTACTTGGCCTGGCCGACCGCGCACTTGCGAGAGGTCGCGCGGCGTCAGGAGCTGGGCGAACCGGAAGCCGTCCGGACCGCCGATCTCGAGGCACCGCTCGACCGCGACGTCCCAGACCGTCACGTCGTTCAGGAGCGCGTCGAACTCGGCCTCGAACGTGTCGAAGCGGATCGGGAAGTACATGTGGTTGTAGACCGTGTAGCCGAGCGGCGAATGCCGCTGCTCGGCCTCGTAGTACGGGGTTCGCCGGTTCCTCGCCCCGCGTTGCACCGATCCCATGTCGAACTCAGCCATGCCGTCCTCCTCTGTCGTGGCGAGAGCATCGCCGCATCGGGGCCGCGGCACAACTCGCATCCTTCCATCGTGGAGGGAACGCGGCCATGATTCCGCGATGACCGACGAACGGCGGAGTAGGTCGTCGCGGACCCTGAGAGCCGCGCTCCTGCTCGCCCTGATGGCCGGCTTCTACGTGCTGGCGCTCGCGATGATCGCCGGACTCGCCTCGCTGCTCGTGATCGAAGCGAAGACCGATGCGCACATCCCCGGCATCCTCCTGATCGCCGCCGTGATCGGCATCGTGTCGATCGTCATCGGGATCGTGCCGCAGCACCGGGAGTTCAGCCAGCCGGGACCCCGGGTGTCTCCCGAACGACAGCCGCGGCTCTTCGAGGAGATCCGTGGGGTGGCGGAGGCGACCGGCAGCGCGATGCCGCACGAGGTCTACATCGTCGGCGACGTGAACGCCGCGGTCGCGCACGTGGGAGGCCTGGCGGGCCTCGGATCGCGGCCGATCATGATGCTGGGGCTGCCGTTGATCGCGGTGTTGTCGGTCTCGGAGCTGCGCGGGGTGATCGCCCATGAGTTCGGCCACTACATGGGCGGAGAGACGCGGCTCTCGCCCGTGATCTACCGAACCCGCGAAGGGATCGGCCGCACGATCGGGACGCTCGAACGGAGCGTGCACTGGATGTCGCGGGGGATCCGATACCCGTTCATCTGGTACGGGGAGATGTACCTGCGGCTCACGCAGGCGCTCTCGCGCCGCCAGGAGCTCGATGCGGACGCGATGGCGGCCCGCGTCGCCGGGGGCACGTCGATGGAGAGCGGCCTCGTCACGACCCATGCGGCGGGGCTCGTCTACGAGTCGTACCTGGACTCCGAGGTCGCGGTCGTCGTCTCGGCCGGGTACCACCCGCCGTTCGCCGAGGGGTTCTCGAGGTTCCTCGAGTCGATCGGTGCCGTGGCGATGATCGACGAGGCGGCGCGCGTTCCGGCTGCGGCCGAGCCATCCGACCCCTACGACAGCCATCCCAGCCTGAGCGTGCGACTCGCCGCGTTGCGCGACGCGCCGCACCGGCCGGCGCCGCATCCGGATCCTCCCGCGATCGAACTCATCAGTGACGTACCGACGCTCGAAGCGGAGCTGCTCCGGTGGATGACCTCGCCGAGGCTCGATGCGCTCGAACCGATCGGATGGGTCGACGCCCTGGAGAAGGCGTGGCTGCCCCACTGGGCATGGCAGTGCCGCGAGGTGCGGGACGCGCTCGCCGGCGTGACGCCGGCGTCGCTGCCCGACCGGGACTGGCATCCGGGGACCGCGCCGCCGGGCGCCAAGGGGATGCCGTGGGGGGCGCTGGTGGGCGCCGCGTTGGCGGTGCTGCTCGCCTCGCGAGGCTGGTCGATCGCCGGCGCGCCGGGCGACCCCGTGACCGCGACCCGGGATGGCACGGTCATCGAGCCGTTCGCGGTCGTGCCCCGCCTCGCGTCGGGAGAGCTCTCAGCCGATGAGTGGCGGGCCACCTGCCGCGACGCCGACATCGGCGAGGCCGACCTGGGCACGGTCGGCGGGGATGAGCCGACCTAGTCGTGTCGGTCCAGGGTGGGCGTCCTAGGCCGGTGGGGCCCCGATGTTGACCATCCAGTTGACGCCGAACCGATCGACGCACATGCCGTACTGGTCGCCCCACACCTGCTTCTCGAGGGGCATCAGCACGGTGCCGCCGTCGGACAGCCCGTCCCAGTAGCCGCGGAGCTCATCGGCGTCCTCGCCGCTCAACGAGATCGACATGTTGTCGCCGACCGTCGCCGTCGTGCCGGGTGGTCCGTCGGAGGCCATCAGCGTGAAGCCGCCGTCGGTCTCCAGGAGCGCGTGCATCGTACCGTCGGCGACCGAGGGATCGTCGGCGCCGAACTCGCCGAAGGTCATGATGTTCAGGGAGCCACCGAAGACGCTCTCGTAGAACTCCATCGCCTCGCGGGCGTTGCCATCGAACCTCATGTACGGGTTCAGCAGGGACGGCATGCGCTACCTCCAGTTCGTGCGGGACGGGCCCGACGCTAGGGCACGACGTCGGGCTCGGTCAAACGAGGGGCGGGTCGCTCGCGGTTCCCCGGGTGCCGGGTGGCTCTATCATCGGGCCGTGACCGAGGGGATCATGGATCGCGAGACCGCGCACGCGTTCGCACGCGAACGGTGCCTGAAGGAGACCACCTTCCGGCATCTCGTCTCGGTCGAGGGCGTGATGCGCTCGCTCGCCCGGCGGTTCGACGAAGACCAGGACCTGTGGGGTCTCACCGGCCTGTTCCACGACCTCGACCAGGACCACACCGGTGACGACGGTGCGCAGCATGCCCGGCTGGCCGCCGGGTGGCTGCGAGAGGCGGGCGTCGACGAGCGCGTCGTGAACGGCGTCCTCGCGCACGCCTACGAGGAGTACCGCACCGATCTGATGTCACGGGCGGTCGTCCACGCCGACGCCGTCGCCGGGCTGCTCGTCGCGTCGGCGCTCGTGCGCCCCGAGCGGTCGGTCGGGATGAAGGTCTCGAGCGTGAAGAAGAAGTTGAAGGAGCGTTCGTTCGCGCCGGGCGTGAACCGCGACGAGGTCAACGACGTGGAGGCGAGCCTCGGGCTGCCCCTGGACGAGTTCCTCGCGGTCTCGATCGCGGGTCTGCAGGAGGTCGCGCCCGAGATCGACCTCTGACCGAGCGGGAAGCGCCGAGGAGGCCGAGTCGCCGAGAACCGCCCTACGCCGCGTCGGCCTCGGCGTCGGCGCCGGCGCCGGTTCGGTCGCGGACGAGGCCGACCAACCGCGCGACGTTGATCGTCCAGCCGACGCCGAAGACCTGCGGGACGAAGAGCCGGGGCTCGTCGGGGTTCCACCAGCGGCTACGCGCTCGCTCGATCGTCGGCGGACGGAAGTCGTACGGGACGAAGCCGGCGACGGTCCCCTCCCACGTGCGCTCGTCCGCGGGGCGCCGGAGCTGCTCCACGATCGCCACGGCCGCGAGGGCGACCCCCGTCCACTTGATGAGCTTCCGCAGCTTGTCCATGTCCCTATGCTCCCATGCGTGTTCACCCGTCGTCGGCGGCGCTGACCGACAACAGCTCGAAGGCATCCGTGGGCTCGGTCTTGCCCTTGAGATCGGTGGGCCCCATCGGTCGCACGTCGACGATCACGTCCGGCTCCGCGTTCGCCTCGTCCAGCGTGCGACCGCCGATCGTGATGTGTCCGGGCGCGGAGAGTCCCTGCAGACGGGCGGCGACGTTCGTCGTGTCGCCGATCACCGCGAAGGAGCGTTGCGCCCCGGCGCCGACGTTGCCGATCGCCGCGACCCCCGTGTTCACCCCGACGCGGAACTGCGGCCAGTCATCGGACCTCCGTGCGTCGGCGGACCGGTCACGGACCGCGACGGCCGCACGGACGGCCCTCGAGGCGTGGTCGGGCTGGTCGCCCAGCGCGTTGAACACCGCCAGGATCGCGTCGCCGGCGAACCGTTCGATGAGTCCCCCTTCCTGGTCGACCACGAACGGAACCACCGCACCCCAGTAGGCGTTCAGCATGTCGATCACGTCCGTGGCAGACCTGCCCTCGGCGAACGCCGTGAATCCCGAGAGATCCGCGAAGAGGACCGAGACCTCGAGCTCCGTTCCCCCCAGCTGGGCCAGCCCGGGGTCGGCGCCGAGACGATCGGCGAGCTGCGGACCGACGTATTGGCGCAGGACGCCGTCCATGCGGGTCAGCTCACGCGCCGAGTCCGTCATGACCGCGACCTCGTGGGACGTGAAGCCTCGCTCGCGCAAGGCGGCAGCCGTCGCGTCGAGCGTGCCCTCGGCATCGGCACGCACCAACTCGGCGAGCGCGGATGACTGGCGATCGTCGAGGCGTTCCAGCGTGCGCTGCAGGTAGATGCCTCCGAAGGTCCCGGACAGCGATGGTGCGCGACGGTACTCCTGCCTCGCGGCGACCACGATCGTGGCGAAGGCGATGGCCATCAACACGTGCCATTCCCACCAGGACGCCCGCCAGGCTCGACCGAACGCCATCGCGACCAGCGCCTCGGCCAGGAACACGAACGCGACCGCCACCGCGAGCGGCAGCGGACGTCGGCGCTTCCGGTAGATCGCCAGGTATCGCCACGCGGCGAAGGCGTAGGCCCCGACGCCGAGCGGCAGCAGCGCCAGCATCCACGGCGCTCGTTCAGATGCGATCACCCGGTCCAGGGGTGGAACGCCCGCGAGCGAGGCGGCCGCCCACGCGAGCAAGACCACCACGAGTCCGATCCGCATCGGGGACTGCCACCGGCGCAACGTCGACTCGGTGCGATCGTCCATCTCGATCGCCGAGAGTGCCGCGAACCCGGACGCGAGGAGCAGCCCGACCGGCGTCGCCAGCACGAAGCCGCCGTTCGGCCCGCTCAGCACGACCCCGGGCGTCGCCAGGGCATGCAGGGCGAGGAAGCCGGCGCTGGTCAGGAGCACCATGGAGACCAGGAAGAGCCGCTCATCACCGCTCCGGCGCGACACCTCGCTCACGATCAGGCCGAACGCGACGTTCACGAGCGCGACGCCGATCACCAGCCAGAAGTGCGACGGGTGGTGCTCCCACTGGACGTCGAGGGACGGGAACCCCAGCAGCAGCGCCAGCCCGGCCAGCGGGACACCCAGCGCCAGCGCGAAGGACCACAGCGGTCGGGTCTGGGTGGTGGCCTGTGTCGCCATGGGGTCATGATGACCCTTCGCCACTCGACCGGCTTGCGGGTTCCGAGGCGGCCGGATCCATCTGGCCGTGACCGAGGGGATCATGGATCGCCAGACCACAGGGAGACGCGTCTAAGCGCGCGCCGACGTTCGTGCATTCATGGGCCATGCGATCAGACGAAGGGATCGTCGAGACGGTCTTCGAGGGGGCCGAGAGCTGGGCGCAGGCGGGCTTCGACGCGTTCTTCGTCGAGCATCACCGCCGGCTCTTCAAGGCCCTGTACTTCATCACCGGCGATGCCGGAGCCGCCGAGGACCTCGCGCAGGACACGTTCCTGCGGCTCTGGCAGCGCTGGGACGAGGTGAGCGTGATGGATGACCCCGAGGGCTACCTGTTCCGCGCGGCGCTGAACGGCGCGCGGATGCGTCGCCGGCGCGCCCTGATCGCCGCCCGACGGACGGTCGCCGTGATCGAGGAGCGGGACCCGTTCGCCGACGCGGACATGCGGGTCGAGGTCCGCAGGCTGCTGCTGCGCCTGACGCCTCGCCAGCGCGCAGCGTTGCTCCTCGTCGATCTCTTGGGCTACCCGTCCGAGCGAGCCGCCCACATCCTCGGCGTTCGTCCGTCCACCGTGCGCGCCCTCGCGACGCAGGGTCGGCAGGCGCTCCGAGCGGCGGAAGGAGCCAGCGATGCCTGATCTCGACGAGCTGTTCCGCGTCGCAACGGACCCGAAGGAACCGCCGCCCGGTGGGCTCCAACGGCAGCACCGGCTGCAGGACCGGCGTCGCCGTCGCTCGAGGGCGGCCACATTCGGTGTCGTCGCGGTCGCGGCGGCCATGGTGATCGGCCTCGTCGCCTCGCTCGGCGACCCGTCACCGGATCGGACCCCGCCGCTCGGAACGTCGCCCCACCCCTCGGGCGTGGCCGTCGTGCCGAAGCGGTTCCAGCCCTCGATCGTGGGGTTGGACGGTTCGGTGGAGGACCTGCCGTTCGACCTCCCGGACGACGCTCACGGGTTGGCGATCTCGCCGGACGGTCGCACGATCGCGTACGTGACGGCCGATACGTCAGTCGGCTTCTGCGGTGGCTGCGGCCCCGGGACGCGCACGCGCATCGCCGCGGTCGACCTCGACGGTCGGCACCCGCGCTTCCTGACCGTCTCAGGGTCCCCGGTGAGCCAGCCGGCCTGGTCGCCGGACGGCTCGCGGGTCGCGTTCGTCTCAGGCCAGGGTAGGTCGGCCGAGATCTTCGTCGCCGACCCGACGCAGTTCGGGATCCCGGATACCCGCCCGGAACGGATCACGTCCAACACCACCGAAGACGGGAACCCGACCTGGTCGCCCGACGGCTCGAGGATCCTGTTCGACAACAGCGGGCCGGAGCCGGTGAACGCGGACCTGCTCTCGCCCACCAGCGAGATCTGGAGCGCGCCCGCCGACGGCGGGCCGGCGATGCGCCTCAGCCGGAACACCGCGTCGGATCAGGCCCCCTCGGTCGCTCCCGACGGTCGGATCGTCTTCTCGCACGACGTCCACCTCTGGACCCTCGACCCTCGGTCCGGCGAGGCGGGGCCGCTGCCGGGAGGGGTGGATGGCTGGGCACCGGCGTGGTCGCCCGACGGCACGAAGATCGCGTTCCTCGTCTACGAAGGGCATCGCGAGGCCGTCGTGGACGTCTGGGACCCGAAGCTGAAGGTGCGGGACCTGCCGATCCTGTCGGTCGTGGTCATCGACCTCGAGACGGGCGAGCGGATCGATCTCGGCGTCGAGGTCGCCACCGCGATCGACGACGTCTCGTGGTTGCCCTCGAGCGACGCGCTCGTCGTCAACCGGGTGGTCGAGTGAGCCCAGCTGGGCTGCCTCGTTCGGCGGGGTGCTCGACGAGCGCCACCAGCCGGCTGGCCATGAACCGGGCGGTCCGAACCGGCGTGCCGCCCCGCGTGACCTCGACGACCTCGACGATCGTCCGTCCCGTCGTGATCTCCACCCGCCGGCCGGCGCGCGTGGCGGCGATCTCGTAGGTCCGCACGCCGTCGCCGACGTCCATCGTCACCTCGACGCGATCGCCTCGCATGGACCCATCCTATGCTCGCCCTCCGACGCGATGCGCTCGGCCGGCCTTCGGTAGGCTGCCCACATCTGGTGGACGTCACGATCCGATCGATCGCGCCCGAGGAGCTGGCATCGTACCTGGCGGCGACCGATCTCGCCTTCCACGAGGTCACGCGTGACGAGGACGTCGAGCGGGACCGGCTGATCGCCGAGCCCGACCGGTGGTTCGTCGCGCTCGCCGGCGACGAGTTCGTCGGCACCGCCGCGGCGTGCTCGACGATGCTGACCGTGCCCGGCCCTCGGTCCGTGCCGGCCGCCGGCATCACGGCCGTGGGCGTTCGCCCCTCCCACCGCCGCCGGGGCATCAACACGGCGCTGATGGGCACGCTGCTGGATCAGTCGGCCGAGCGGGGAGAGCCGCTCGCCTACCTGTGGGCGTCGGAGTCCCCGATCTACCCTCGCTTCGGCTACGGCCTGGCGTCGATGTGCACCGAGCTCGAGGTGCCGACGGACCACGGCGCGTTCGTCCGCGAGGTGGAGCTCGGCGGGCACATCCGCCTGCTGACGCGGGACGAGGCGCTCCCGGCGATGCGGCCCGTCCACGAACGCGTCGCGGCGACGCGGCCGGGCATGATCGCGATCGACGATCGCTGGTGGACGTGGCTCTTCACCGAGCGGGAGAAGGATCGCGAGACGCCGACGTTCTACGCGCTGCACGAGGACGAGGGCGGCACGATCGACGGCTACGCCGTCTACCGGGTCAAGCACGAGTGGGTCCACAGCGTGCCCCGGAGCGAGCTGGAGGTGCGCCAGCTCCTGTGCGCGAACCCCGTCGCGACCGCGACGCTCTGGCGGTACCTGCTGGACGTGGATCTCGTGGCCACGGTGAAGGCCTGGGACCGGCCGATCGACGAGGAGCTGCTGCTGATCGCGGCCGAGCCGCGACGCCTGAGCGCGATGCTGGCCGACGGGCTCTGGGTGCGGCTGATCGACCTCCCCGCCGCGTTCGCGGCCCGCGGCTACGGGCACGACGGCCGCATCGTGTTCGAGGTTCATGACGCGTTCCGGCCCGCGACGTCGGGCCGCTACGAGCTCGAAGTGCGTGACGGCGAGGGGAGATGCGAGCGGACCGACCTCGAGCCGGAGATCTCGTGCGGCGTCGAGGCGCTCGGCGCCACCTACCTGGGCGGCTCCTCGTTCCGGCAGCTCGCCCGGGCGCAGCAGGCGCGGGAGCTCGTGCCCGGCGCGCTCGCGCGGGCCGACGCGATGTTCAACGGCGACCCCTCGCCGTGGTTCGGCTTCGTCTTCTGAGCCGCTCAGTCGGGCAGCACGAGGATGTGCTGGACCGCCGCGAGGTCGGACGCGAGTTCGTGCCAGGTCGATCCGGCATCCTCCGAACCGAACAGGCGCCCGTCGGAGGTGGCGAACGCGGCGAACGATCCGTCGTTCAGGGCGTCCAGGCCGTAGGTGTCGATGTTGCCGTCGAACCATCCGGGGAGCCCGGCCGTGCAGCGTTCGAACGGACCGGCGGCGAGGTCGCCCCGGTACACGGCGGCCCGACCGCCCGCGCGGACCGTCCGAGGCAGAGACGAGGACCGTGTCGCCGCAGACGACCACGGCCCGCGAGTACGTCGACTCGAGGCCGTCGCTCCGCATCGTCCAGGTCGAGCCGCGGTCCACGCTCGTCGCGAGCCCGCCGGCACAGGCCGCGAGCACCAGCGTCCTCGTGGTCGCGACCTGGTGGACGTCGGCGTCGATGTCGATCGTCGGGTTCCAGGTCCGGCCGTGGTCGCCGGTGTGGAGGATCCCGCCGACGTGCACGTTCACGTAGACGTCGTCGCCCCACTCGGAGATCGATCGGGTGGCGGGAGGTCCTCCCCAGGGCGTGTACCAGTCCGAGCGGCCCTCCGCATCGTCGAACGCGACCACGGGTTCGAGCGTGCCGTCGGAGAGCCGGAACAACCGCGCCTCGGACGAGCCCACGTGGAGCGCGTCGGTCATGGCGATGCACGTGGCCTCGTGGCCCTCGAGCGTCGCCACCCGGCGCCAGTCGGCCTCCGGCGCGTGCCAGACCTCGGCTCGATCCACGATCGCCCAGAGCTCGGGTCCGTCACGGACGACGGCGGCGACGGACCGGCCGGAGAGCTGGACGGGTCCGACGGAGCCCCCGTCGGCGATCGTCATGAGTCCGTCCGGGGTGGCGACCAGTATGCGAGGCATCGGTCGATCGTCTCACGAGCCTGTGCGGGACGCATGGGACGCCGGAGACGCCCGCCTCCCACCCCCATCGGCTACCCTCTGCGCGTCGACGGGTGACGGGCGGCGTGATGCCGGGCGGTGTCGATAGGGGGTACGCGAGCGATGGAACGCAATCCGATCCTGCCTACAAGGGCCAGGCCGGCTACAACCCGGTCATGCTCGCGATCTACGACCCGTGGGTGCTCGGCTTCATGTCGCGGGCCGTCCTGCATGTCCCCATCCCGGCGTTCGTCGAGGACTACCGCGCGAACCTCGGGCGTCGGCACCTCGATGTCGGCCCCGGCACCGGGTACTTCATCGAGAAGGCCGCGCCGCCCGCAGGACACCGAGATCACGCTCCTTGACCCGAACCCGCACGTGCTCCGCCGGGCGGGGAAGCGGCTCGCCTCGTGGAGCCCCGCGCTCGTCGAGGCCGACGTCATGAAGCCGCTGCCGGTCGCGGGTCCGTTCGATTCGGCCGCGCTCAGCTTCGTCCTGCACTGCCTCCGCGGTCCCGACGCCAACAAGGCGATCGCGATCAGGAACATCGCCGACGTCCTCACCCCGGACGGCGTCCTCTTCGGTGGCACCGTGCTCGGCCTCGAGGAGCGCCACTCGAAGCCCGCTCGGGCGTTCCTCCGCGCCGCGAACAAGCAGGGGGGCTTCGACAACGCCGGCGACACCGCCGAGGTGTTCGATCGATCCTGTCGGCGTCCTTCCACGACGTCGACGTGGAGACGGTCGGGTCCGCCGCCCTGTTCACCGCCCAGCGGCCGCTGGCGCGCTGAGCGTGGACACCGATCGAACGTCGCTGCGATCCGCGACGCTGATCGTCGATCGGTGGCCCTGAGCCTCAGTCCGCCAGATACCGCCGGAGTGCCTCGCGGGCGAGCTCGCTCAACGTGCGGCCCTCCGCCTTGGCCCTCGAAGCTGCAGCGTCGAAGAGCGACGCCGGGACCCGGTAGCTGATCCGTGGCGACTCACCCTCGGCGAGGGAGGGCCGTCCGGGGCGAGCACGGACGCGCTTCGCGGTCGAGAGGTCGTAGCCGAGCTGCGCCTCGTCGGCGAGCTGCTTCAGCCGTCCCTCGGTGAGCTCGTTCCCGGCCTTCGTCTTCAGGTTCGCCATGGCCTCGCCTCGTCGTAGTAGGGGCGGTACCTCTCTCGCAGCTCCATCGCGTGGATCACCAGGATCCCGTCGGTCTTCAGCTCGACCGCAACGACTTCGAGCGCCACGCCCGACTCGTCATCACCCAGGAACAGCAACCGCTCATCGAGACCGGGGACAGAGGCCGGTACCTGGAACCAGAGGCCACAGTGCTGGATCACGAAGCGGCTCCGCGCGCGGCTGACTCGGTGCCTGGTCGCCGACCTCGCCCACCTGATGTGGGGTTCGGTCACAACCGTACCATGATTCTGTCAGACGAAACATGCAGCATGACGGATCCGGCTGGCATCCACCGAGCGAACCGCACGCGAGGTAGATCCGCCGTGATGCGGCTCACATGTTCATGCTGGGGGCGTGCCTAGGAGTGTGTGGGGGGTACCGCGTCCTAGCCCATGAACGCCTCCCGGTCCGCGAGGGACCACGACGATCCGGCCTCGTTCATTCCGCGACGATCGCCAGGTCCTCGTCCTCTGACGAGGGCGCAGCGACCTCGTCAGGACTCTCGTGGCCCTGGATGTCGAGCTGTCCTCGGCCCTCCGAGGGGACCGTTGCCCCGATCTCGTCGCCCTGCCTCCGAGCACCGACGAACGCGTCGAGGGTTCGCTCCAATGCGGGCAGCATCGCGTTGACGCGCCGGGCGCGGATGATGAGATCCCAGAGCGGCTCGAACTTCTTCCAACCGCCGGCATAGGCGAGGTGGCGCGCCCGCCCCTTGAGCGTGTCCTGTCCCGCGGCGCCTCTCCAGATCGCGGACCACGTGTAGAAGTCGCGGTAGGCGCGCCAGTAGCCGGCTTCGAGCTGCTCCGGCGTCATCCGCCTCGGCTCGAAGACCACGTGGCGCGTGTCGTAGAGATCCCAGTCGTCGGTCACGACACGCCCGTCGTCGGCGAGGCGACGGTGCAGCGCCGTGCCGGGTACGGCGTCATGATGTGGTAGGTCGATGTCTCGAGGCTGCGCGAGATGCCCCAGTCGACGGTCCGTTCGAACACGTCAGGTCCGTCGTCGTCGAGACCGAAGACGAAGCTGCCGTTGACCATCACGCCGAGATCGTGGCAGCGGCGGATCGCTTCGTCGTAGTCGCCGCCGAGGTTCTGGCGCTTGGCGTGCCGGCGCAGGTTCTCGGGGTTGAGGGTCTCGAAGCCGACGAAGACGCTGCGCATGCCCGCGGCGGCGGCTCGCTCGATCAGATCGCCGCGGAGGATCGCCTGCACCGTGCTCGCTCCCTGGAAGAGGCGACCCATGCCGCGCATGCCCTCGAACAGCCCTCGGGCGAACCGTTCGTTGCCGAGGAGATGGTCGTCGAGGAAGTACAGGTGCTTGCCCGGGAGGCGGTCGATCTCCGCGAGCGCCTCGTCGACCGTCTGCGTGTAGAACGAGCGGCCGCCCTCGTAGAAGGCATCCTTGTAGCAGAAGTCGCAGTGGTGCGGGCAGCCGCGCGACACGACGATCGAATTGGGGCACAGGTAGCGGCGACGGTCGATCAGGTCGCGGCGCACGGGTGGGATCCCTTCGAGCCCTCGCATGCTCGCGGCGGCCTGGTACCGCGGCTTGGGCCGCCCGGCGCGGAAGTCGGCCAGGAACGCCTGCCATGCGCCCTCACCGGGGCCGATGAAGACCGTGTCGGCATGCAACGCTGCCTCATCGGGGAGCGACGAGGGATGCAGCCCGCCGACACACACATGGGTCCCGCGGGCGCGGTACATGTCCGCGATCTCCCAGGCGCGACGCGCCGAGGTGATGTAGACGCTCATCACCAGCAGGTCCGGTGCATCGTCGAGCCTGAGCGGCGCTTGGACGTGCTCGTCGAGGAGCTCGACCTCGTCATCCGGATCGAGGTAGCTCGCGAGGCTCGCGAGTCCGAGCGGTGGGAACAACGCGTACTTGATCGGGTGGTAACCAGGCGAATTCGCCTCGACCAACGCGGGAAGGATCATCTTCACGCGGAGTGGACGCCGTGCCGAACGTCGTCACCCCCGCTGCGTCGCTCACGACATGTGCGGTCAAGACGTCCCCTCTCTTCCGGTCGGTGCGACCGCAGCATCGGGCCGCGCTCACGCTGCGGCACAAGGCTCGCTACCGGACCGTCACGGAGGTGGCACAGCGGGGCAACACGGCATGGCGGAAACGTGTCGATACGCGTCGGGGATGTGTCCGACCGGGGCCGTCCACCGACCGCAGCTAGTATCGGCCGATGGTCACCTCACCCCGTCTTCGACGTGCGTGGGGATCGCTCATGTCCGTCGGGGCCTACCCGGGAGAGACCGACATCCATCGCGGGAAGCGACGGATCGTCGTCGGCTACTTCGTCTTCGGGGCACTGGTCCGCCTTCCGATCTCGGCGTCGGAGTTCAGCGAAGGGCTGACGGGGCCGGGGGTGGTCGACCTCACCGCCGCGGTCGCGAGCGTCCTTCTGCTGGTCGTGCTCGCGGTCAGGCCGGGTTGGTTCGTCGGGGTCGTCAGGCGGCGCTGTTCCTCATCCTCGTCGAGGTCCTGTCGGGGACGATCATCCTCGGGGGACTGGTGCCGTCGGATCTGGTGATCCTGTGGGGCATCTTGGCCGTCCTCGGCGCGCTGATCGTGTTCAGCATCAGGGCGGCGTTCCTGTGGTTCCTGGCCTACGTCGTCACCCTCGTCCTCGCGGTGGTGTTGCCCGACCACATCGCACCCGTGCACGTGGTCGAAGGGTCGGCGGACGGCATCGCGAGCACCATCGTGGGGATGACCATCTTCCTGTTCGCCGCCATGGCGTACTTCGTGCGCCAACGCGACCGGTTCCAGCATGAATCCGACGATCTCCTCCACAACATCCTCCCGGACGAGATCGCCAGGAGGCTCAAGTCGGACAGGTCGATGATCGCCGACGACTACGGGTCGGCCTCGGTGCTGTTCGCCGACGTGGTCGGGTTCACGCCGATGTCGGCGGCGATGTCGCCGGCCGAACTGGTGGGGCTCCTGAACGCGGTGTTCACGACCTTCGACGGGTTCGTGGAAGAGCTGGGTCTGGAGAAGATCAAGACGGTGGGCGACGAGTACATGGTCGCCGCCGGCGTGCCGCGGGAACGGCCGGATCATGCGCACGCCATCGCCGAGCTGGCGCTGCAGATCCGCGACCACACCGAGAGCAACCGGTTCGACGGTCACGAGATCAGCCTGCGGATCGGGATCAACTCAGGGCCGGTCGTCGCCGGGATCGTGGGCACCCACAAGTTCGCCTACGACCTGTGGGGCGATGTCGTGAACACGGCGAGCCGCATGGAATCCGAGGGACAGCCGGGGTCGATCCAGCTGACCTCCGCGACCTACGAGTTGATCCGGGACGCGTTCGTCTGCGAGCCGCGCGGCGTCGTCTCGGTGAAGGGGAAGGGCGACATGACCACCTACACCCTCGTCTCCAGGGCCTGAGCCGCCCGCTGTCGTGCGACGGAACCCGTGACCGAGGAGGACGTCTGATGCGCAGCGTGACCTATTCGATGAACGTCTCGCTCGACGGATACATCGTCGGGCCGGACGGCACCTTCGACTGGTCGGGGCCCGACCCGGAGGTCTTCCGCTTCTGGATCGACGAGATGCGAGGGGTCGGCGTCCACCTGTTGGGACGACGGCTGTACGAGACGATGCTGTACTGGGAGACCGCCGACCAGGATCGGTCGCTCGATGACGCGGAGCTCGAGTGGGCCGCGATCTGGAATCCGCTCCCGAAGGTGGTGTTCTCCACCACGCTGTCGGCGGTGCAGGGCCATGCCCGCCTGGCCTCCGGCGGCCTGGCGGAGGAGATCGAGCGGTTGCGAGCCGAGCCGGGGGAGGGCGACATCGCGATCGGCGGCGCGGAGCTCGCAGCCCAGGCGGCCGCGTCGGATCTGATCGACGAGTACCGGGCCGTGGTCTACCCGGTGCTGGTCGGCGGTGGCATCCCGTTCTTCCCCCAGCACGAGCGCCGGGTGGATCTCGAACTCGTCGAGACCCGCACCTTCAGCTCGGGCGTGGTCTACCTCCGCTACCGCGTGGCGCGCCAGCCCTGAGCGCTAGCCCGTGAGCTCCTTGTCGATCGGGGTGCGGAACCGAGGCACGATGCGCGAGGTGCCGAGCCACTCGGCCAGGCGATCGCGTTCGTGCTGGACGTCCCGCGTCGGTCGCGCGATCGACGCGCTCCAGGAGCTTCGTCGCGATCGTGCCGTCGGCCGTCTGCGCCCACCCACCGATCACCCGGCCGTCCGCCACGATCGTCGGTCCGGCGTTGCCGTTCCGATCGAACAGCGCGTCGGCGTGGCCGTTCAGGTACCAGTCGCGCTCCTTCCACCCCATGATCGTCGGGTCGAGGCTCGGCAGGAGGGTCACCCGACGCTCGGGCGGCTCCACCGCCGCGGTGTCGTCGGCCAGGACGTACCCCGTGGCGCCGCCGCCGAGGTCGACCTCGGCCACATCGAGCGCGGCGAGCGCCGCCTTCGTCTGTCGGGCGGTCCAGCCCGTCCACCAGCGGATGTCGGTGAGGGTGCCGGGTCCGAAGGCGAGGAGCCATCGACGGAGCAGCGACGCCGACGCGTCGTCGTGGTCGAGCTTCGGCAGCGGCGCCCCGAGCCACAGGTCGGTCGGTGCCCATCGGTACTGGCTCGACAGCCACGACCCGCGCGGGCGACCACGCACGATGCGCCCGTCGGTCGCCAGCAGGAACAGGACCCGGGTGGAGACGCCGACCTGCGCGCCCCAGGTCTTCCCCTCGCCGAACGCGAGCTTCTTCCCGAGCTCGGGAACGGACGCGGTGAGCTCCGCGGCGGTGGCCTCCCCGCGCTCGTGCAGCGCCGCCATCGTGGCGCGCTCGACCCGGCGGAGCCACCGCGAGCCGTCTCGCGCGATCCCTTGCTCCTCGAGCATCCAGATCAGCCGGCGACGCTGTGGCGGCGCGAGCGCCTTGGTGCACGCCTCGTCCATCACGGCCGCCAGGTCGACCGGCACCACGAACATCGTGCGCCGCATCCCGAGCATCCGCACGAGCGAGCGCCGTTCGTAGAGGGCGTCCTCGAGGTCGGCGTGCTGGAAGCCGTCCACGCGCGCCCACGCGGCGAGGTAGACGGTGGCGGGGTCGCTCGCATGCAACCCGACCATCCGGGTCGCGGCCTCCTCGACCGAACCGAACGGCTCGGCGAGACCGTG
>CAWFJU010000004.1:0-20064 GCA_963816275.1 uncultured Actinomycetes bacterium | reverse complement strand
TCCCGCGGTGCTCGAACCCCGGGGCCGTCGCCGCCCTGCGTGGCGCTCGGCGACGTGGTGATGCCGTGACCGACGACCTCGAGGCCCTTCGGCGGGCCTTCAAGGATGTCCCCTCGTGCCGGGTGGCGACGGTGCGCCCCGACGGCGGCCCGCACGTGGCCACGCGGTGGTTCGTGTGGCGCGAGGATGCGCTCTACGTGGCCACCGGGTGGGCGACCGCACGCTGGGAGCAGCGCTGCGCGACCCCCGGGTCTCGATCGTGATCGATCGCGGCCGCGACTGGGCCGAGATCGCCGGCGTTCGGGTCGAGGGCGTGGCCGAGCCGCTCCCCGCCGAGCACCCGGACCTGCGCGCGCCGATGTCGGCCTGGCACGAGAAGTACCGCCCGATGCTCGCGGGCGACGGGTTCGAGCGGCTCACCGAGGCGGTGCCGGCCCTCGGGTTCCTGCGCGTGGCGCCCTCGCGCGTCGACGCCTGGGACCACCGCTGACGGCGCGCTGGCGGCGGACTGCGGTTCGCGGCTCGGAGCGCCGGCGTAGCCTCGCTCGTGAACGATTTCACGAGTGCGGGGTACGCTCAGTAGCCATGACCTTGTGAAGTTTTTCACAAGCCGGTCGAGGAGCTCCGAGGGGAGCGCGGTGAGCGCGAGCGCAACGCATCGAGACCGACGTCCTGGTCGTGGGGGCCGGCCCGGGCGGCTCGGCCGCCGCCTACCACCTCGCCCGCCACGGCATCGACGTCACCATCGTCGAGAAGGCCGCGTTCCCGCGCGAGAAGGTCTGCGGCGACGGGCTCACGCCGCGCGGCGTCGCCGCGATGCTCCGGCATGGGGATCGACCCCGACGAGCCCGGTTCGAGCGGGTGCACGGGCTGCGCGTCTACTCGCGGACCGCCACGATCGAGCTGCCGTGGCCCGAGCTCGACGACCTTCCCCGGCTACGGCCTCGTGATGCCCCGCCACGACTTCGACGCACCTGCTCGCGCGAGCGGGCGGAGAAGGCCGGCGCGCGGCTGATGGAGCGCACCGAGGCCCTCGAGCCCGATCCAGGAGGACGGCTGGGTCCGCGGGGCGCGGTCCGTCCGGCGGGCGACAAGGACGCCGAGCCGACCGAGATCCGCGCGCGGTTCGCGATCGCGGCCGACGGCGCCGCGAGCCGCTTCGCCAAGCCCGCCGGCGTGCGGCGCGACGACTCGCGCCCGCTCGGGATCGCGGCGCGCCGCTACTACCGCATCGCCGTACCACCCCGGGCCCTGGTTCGAGTCCTGGCTCGACCTGTGGGAGGGCGACATGCTGCTGCCCGGCTACGGCTGGCTGTTCCCCGTCGCCGGCGGCCGGATCAACCTGGGCGCGGGGCTGCTCAACACCTTCAAGGACTTCAAGGACGTCTCGGCGCAGCGGCTGTTCGACGCGTTCGCGACGATGCTCCCGGCCGAGTGGGACATCGACGAGGAGCACGCCGAGGGCCGGGTGCTCTCCGGGCCGCTGCCGATGAGCATGAACCGCGCGCCGCAGGCGGTGCCCGGCATGCTCCTGGTCGGCGACGCGGCCGGCGCGGTGAACCCGTTCAACGGCGAGGGGATCGCCTACGCGATCGAGACCGGCGAGATCGCGGCCGAGCTGATCGCACGAGGCGCTGGTGAAGGACCGGCCCGGCCTCGCGATGATGTACCCGCACGTGCTGCGCGAGCGCTACGGCGCGCTACTTCACGCATCGGGCGGCGTGTTCGCCGAGGTCGATCGGCCAGCCCGCGATCATGGGCCGCGCCACCAAGTACCTGCTGCCGAACCGAGCGGTCATGGGCTTCGCGATGCGGCGTGATGGCGCAACCTCACCGACGGCAAGGACGGCGACGCGCAGGACAAGCTCTTCTACGTCCTGCAGCGGCTGGCGCAGGCGTCGTGAGGCGACGTAGGATGCCGCGCCGTGCTGATCGACTACCTGCCGATCGTCGTGCATGGCGCGCGCTGGCGGTCGTGTTCGCGGTCGGCTCGCTGGCCGCCTCCTCGGTGCCTGCGGCCCGCACCACCCGAACCCGTCAAGCTCTCGGCCTACGAGTGCGGCAACGACCCGGTGCGGCTGCCGCGCGGCGAGCGGTTCAGCGTGAAGTTCTACGTGGTCGCGATGCTGTTCATCATCTTCGACATCGAGACGATCTTCCTGTTCCCGTGGGCGGTGACGTTCCGCCAGCTCGGGCTGTTCGGGCTCGGCGAGATGGCGGTGTTCATCGGGCTGGTGTTCGTCGCCTACGTGTACGTCTGGCGCAAGGGCGGGCTCGACTGGGCGGAGCGCAGGTCACGCCGGTCGAGCGAGGCACCTCGGCCGAGCGTCGAGCGCGCACGCCGAGCCCGAGCAGGAGGCGCGCCGGTGCCCGTTGAGCGCGTCGAGGGCGTCCAGCTCGGGCAGGACCCCCGAGGAGGTCGAGGAGGAGGTCAAGCGCGGCGTCCTGCTGACCACGCTCGACCGGGCCGTCGGCTGGGCGCGCAAGCAGTCGATGTGGCCGGCCACGTTCGGGCTGGCCTGCTGCGCGATCGAGATGATGTCCACCGGCGCCGGCCAGTACGACCTCTCGCGCTGGGGGATGGAGCTGTTCCGCGCCTCGCCGCGCCAGGCCGACCTGATGATCGTCGCGGGCCGCGTCGAGCCAGAAGATGGCGCCGGTGCTGCGCCGCATCTACGACCAGATGCCCGAGCCGAAGTGGGTCATCTCGATGGGCGTGTGCGCCTCGGCCGGCGGGATGTTCACGAACTACGCGATCGTCCAGGGCGTCGACACGATCGTGCCGGTCGACGTCTACGTCCCCGGGCTGCCCGCCGAAGCCCGAGATGCTGATGTACGGCATCCTCACGCTGCAGGAGAAGGTCCGCACCGCGGAGCCGTTCAAGTGACGGCCGCGAGGAGATCGCCGAGCTGCGACGGATCCGCGCCGCGGTGCCCCGACACGTCGTGGTCGCGCGCGGCGAGGTCACGGCGCTCGTCGACCGCGACGAGCTGCTCGGACGCGCTCGCGTGGTTCCGCGACGACCCCGACCTGCGCTCGGCTTCCTGTCGTGCGTGACGCGCCACCGACTGGCCCGGAGGCGACCCCCGCTTCTGGGTCGTCTACGAGCTGCGCTCGATGCGAGCACCACCATCGCGCCCGGGTGAAGGTCGGGCTGCCGAGGCCGACCCGCACGCTGCCGAGCGTCACGCCGATGTTCCCGACCGCGAACTGGCACGAGCGCGAGACGTTCGACTTCTTCGGGATCGTGTTCGACGGCCACCCCGACCTCACGCGGATCCTGCTGCCGGACGACTGGGAGGGCCATCCGCTGCGCAAGACCGAGGAGCTCGGCGGCGTCAACACGCGGTACCACGGCGCGTTCATCCCGCCCGTCGACACCCGGTAGGACGCACCGTGACCGATGCAGGACATGCGCCGACCGACCAGCTGCCGAGCCGGACGCCTCCGGCGAGATCCGCCAGGAGACGATGATCATCAACATGGGGCCCCAGCACCCCTCGACGCACGGGGTGCTGCGGCTGCTGCTCGAGCTCGACGGCGAGACGGTCGATCACGCTGCAAGCCGATCATCGGCTACCTGCACACCGGCATCGAGAAGAACACCGAGTACCGGACGTGGGGGCAGGGCATCACGTTCGTGACGCGCGCCGACTACCTCTCGCCGTTCTTCAACGAGCTCGGCTACTGCCTCGCGGTCGAGCGGCTGCTCGGGATCGAGGCGCCGCCGCGCGCGCAGGTGCTGCGCGTGATGTTCAACGAGCTGAACCGCATCTCCTCGCACCTGGTGTGGCTCGCCACCGGCGGGCTGGAGCTCGGCGCGGTCAGCGTGATGCTCTACGGCTTCCGCGAGCGCGAGGTGCTGCTCGACATCTTCGAGGGCGCCACCGGCCTTGCGGATGAACCACAACTACATCCGGATCGGCGGCGTGATCATGGACCTGCGACGACGAGGGCGACCGAAGATCCGCGACGTTCCTGCGACGAGATGCCCAAGCGCATCGACGACTACGAGACGCATCCTGAACGAGAACCCGATCTGGCTGCGAGCGCAACGTGGGCGTCGGCGTGCTCTCGGCCGAGGACGCCCTGGCGCTCGGCGTGACGGGCCCGATGCTCCGCGCCGCCGGGCGTGCGCGGCCGACCTCCGCAAGGACGCGCCGTACTGCGGCTACGAGACCTACGACTTCGACGTGCCGGTGCGCGACCGAGGCCGACGCCTACGCGCGGTACGTGATCCGGCTCGCCGAGATGCGCGAGTCGCATGAAGATCGTCGCGCAGTGCGTCGAGCGGCTGGAGGAGCCGGGCCCGGTGATGGTGGAGGACCCGAAGGTGCGCTGGCCCGCGAAGCTGTCGGTGGGACCCGACGGGATCGGCAACGATCCCGAGTACCTGCAGCACATCATGGAGGAGTCGATGGAGGCGCTGATCCATCACTTCAAGATGGTGACGCAGGGCGTCGAGGTGCCCGCCGGGCGAGGTCTATCAGGCGGTCGAGTCCCCGCGCGGCGAGCTCGGCTTCTACGTGGTCTCCGACGGCGAGCACCGCCCGTACCGGGTGAAGATCCGCGACCCCTCGTTCGCGAACCTGCAGGCCACCGCCACGATGGTGGAGGGCTCCCTGGTCGCCGACGCGATCGCGGCGATCGCCTGCTCGATCCGGTGATGGGCGGGGTGGACCGCTGATGGCCGTGTTCGAGGGCGCCCTGCTGCGAGGATGCGCGGTCGATCATCGCGCGCTATCCGCAGGGCCGAGAGCGCTCGGCCGTGATGCCCCTGCTCTACCTGGCGCAGTCGGCCGAGGGGCGGGTCACGCGCGATGGTCTGCGCGAGGTCGCGGGCTGCTCGGCCTCACGACCGCCGAGGTCGAGGCCGTGGCGACCTTCTACACGATGTACCGGCTGCGCCCGACGGGCGAGCACCTCGTGAACGTCTGCACGAACCTGGCCTGCATGCTCCGCGGGGCGAAGGACGTGTACGAGGCCGCGCACGAGGCCGCCGGCATGGCGCACGGCCAGGAGGTCTCCGATGACGGCCTGATCACCCTCCACGAGGAGGAGTGCCTGGGCGTGTGCGACTTCGCGCCGGCCGTCCAGATCGACTTCGCGAACCACGACAACGTGACGCCGGACCGCATGCGCGAGCTTGATCGCGCAGCTCCGCGCCGGCGAGGTGCCGACGCCCGCCCGCGGCACCAAGGTGGAGAGCTTCCGGCACGCGTCGCGCGTGCTCGCGGGCGTCGAGCCCGCCGAGGAGGCGCGGGCGTGAGCCTCGACTTCGAGCGGCGCCTCACCAGGGACTGGGACGACCCGAGCGTGATCGGGCTCGTCGGCTACCGTGGCGAAGGGCGGATACGAGGCGCTGCCCCGTGCCCTCGAGATGCCGGCCGCCGACCTGATCCAGCTGGTGAAGGACTCCGGACTCCGCGGCCGGGGCGGCGCCGGGTTCCCGACGGGGATGAAGTGGTCGCTTCGTGCCGCAGGACACCGGCAAGCCCACCTACGTCACCGTGAACTACGACGAGTCGGAGCCGGGCACCTGCAACAACCGCGAGCTCGTGGAGCGCGACCCCCACCGGCTGATCGAAGGAACCGCGATCGCGGCTCGGGCGATCGAGTGCCACACGGCGTTCATCTACGTCCGGGGCGAGTACCTCTGGCAGTCCGTCGTCCTTCAGCGGGCGCTCGAGGAAGCCTACGCTGCAGGGCTACCTGGGGCCAGGGATCGCGGGGAGCGACTACGACCTCGACATCGTGCTGCATCGCGGCGCGGGCGCGTACATCTGCGGCGAGGAGACCGCGCTCCTGAATTCGCTCGAGGGGCTGCGCGGTCAGCCGCGCCTCCGCCCGCCGTTCCCGGCGGTGGAGGGGCTCTACGCGTCGCCCACCGTGATCAACAACGTCGAGACCCTGATGAACGTCCCCGACATCGTGAACCGCGGCGCCGAGTGGTTCCGCGAGCTCGGGACCGAGAAGTCGCCCGGCACGAAGATGTTCACGGTCAGCGGGAAGGTCGAGCGGCCCGGCAACTACGAGGTCCCGATGGGGACGCCGTTCCGAACGCTGCTCGAGGAGTACGCCGGGGGTGTCCTCGGCGGCAAGGGACTCAAGGCGTTCACGCCGGGCGGGTCGTCGACGCCGATGCTTACCGCCGACTCGATCGACGTGGCCCTCGACTACGAGTCGATCGCGGAAGCCGGGTCCCTGCTGGGCACCGGGGCGATCATGGTGATGGACGAGACCGACTGCGTCGTGGACGCGGCCGAGCGGATGGTCCGGTTCTACGCCCACGAGTCGTGCGGCAAGTGCACTCCCTGCCGCGAGGGATCGTGGTGGGCGACCCGGGTGCTCGGTCGCCTCGAGGACGGCTACGGCCGCGAGGGCGACATCCCGCTGATGCACGACATGGGCACGAACATCATGTTCCGCGCCTTCTGCGCGCTCGCCGACGGCACCGCCTCGGTGATCAACTCGAGCCTGAAGCACTTCGCGGACGAGTACGAGGCGCACGTGCGGCTCGGGCGCTGTCCCCTCCGCGAGCCGGCCTCCGTCGAGGAGGTCGCCTCGTGATGGCCGAGCCCATGGTGACGCTCACGATCGACGGCAAGGAGGTCACCGTGCCCCGCGGCACGTTGATCATCCGCGCCGCCGAGCAGCTCGGCATCGAGATCCCGCGGTTCTGCGACCACCCGCTGCTCGAGCCGGCCGGCGCGTGCCGGCAGTGCTACGTGCAGATCGAGGGCCAGCCAAAGCTCGCGACCTCGTGCACCGTCACGGTGGCCCCGGGCATGGTCGTGAGCACGCAGAACACGAACGACACCGTCCACGGGGCGCAGGTCGCGAACCTCGAGTTCTTGCTGTTGAACCACCCGCTCGACTGCCCGATCTGCGACCGCGGCGGCGAATGCCCGCTCCAGGACCAGGCGCTCGCGTTCGGGCCTGGCGACAGCCGGTTCGAGGAGGCGAAGCGCGTCTGGCCCAAGCCGCTGCCCCTCTCACCGCTCGTGAACCTGGACCGCGAACGCTGCGTGCTGTGCGCGCGCTGCACCCGGTTCTGCGACCAGATCTCGGGCGACCGCTTCATCGAGCTGTTCGCGCGCGGCGCGGGGGAGCGGGTCTCGATCTCGGCGGGCGAGGACTTCCGGAGCCCGTTCAGCGGGAACACGGTCCAGATCTGCCCGGTGGGCGCGCTGACCGCGGCGCCCTATCGATTCGTGGCCCGCCCGTTCGACCTGTCCACCGTCGACTCGGTCTGCCCCCACTGCAGCGCCGGCTGCAACCTGAAGGTCGACGTGCGTCGGGGCGAGGTCGTGCGCCAGCTGGCGCGCGACAACCTCGAGGTGAACGACGCGTGGCTCTGCGACAAGGGCCGGTTCGCGTTCCGGTTCCCGGACGCGCCCGGCCGGCTCACGACGCCGCTGATCCGCGACCACGGGCTGGAGCCCGCGTCCTTCGGTGAGGTCCTGACACGGATCGCCGAGTGGGCCGACGGCAAACGCGTCGCGCTCCTGACCGGTGGGAGGCTGATGGACGAGGACTACTACGCCATGTCCAAGCTCGCGCGTACGGTCCTGCGCACGAACGATCTCGACCACCGTCGGGGTGGCGCCGGGGCTCCGGCCGCCGAGCGGGCGGTCGCCGCGAACCCGATGTTGGTGACCTACAGGGACGTCGAGCGTGCGCCGGCGATCCTCGTCGTTGGCCTCGACGCCGAGCAGGAGGTGCCGATCCTGCATCTGCGCCTGCGCAAGGCCGCGGCACGGGGCGCGAGGGTCTGGGTGCTGCATCCGCGCCGAACGCGGCTGCACGACCTCGCGACGCACGTCCTCTGCCCGCCCGGCGACGAGGCCCGGTACCTGGCGGGCGGCGCCGATCCCGTGATGGACGAGGCGCTCGCTGCGCTCCGAGAGGCCGGCGACGGCGCGATCGTGATCGCGGGGGAACGGCCGGGGGCCGCGGACGCTGCGTTCGCCGCCGCCGAGGCCGCGGGCGCCCGCGCCACGTACGTCACGCGCCGCGCGAACGACCGAGGGGCGCTCCGCGCCGGGGCGCACCCCTCGCTGTTGCCCGGTGGCCGGCCGATCGGCGATCCCGGCGACCTCGAGGCCGTCTGGGGCCCCATCTTCGATCGCGAGCCAGGCCGCGACACGAACGCGATCCTCCGCGCGTGCGCCGACCGCGAGATCGACGTCCTGTTCCTGATCGGTGTCGATCCTTTGCGTGACGCTCCGGACGCGGCCCTGGCTCGGCGGGCGCTCCAGAACGTGCCGATCAAGGTCGTGCAATCGCTCGAGCTGGGCGACCTCGAGACGTTCGCCGACGCGTTCCTGCCGGCCGCGGCGTTCATCGAGAAGGACGGCCACGTCACGAACTGGGAGGGCCGGGGGCAGCGGCTCCGCCCGATCCGAGGACCGCAGGGCATCAGCCTGGCCGACTGGGAGATCTTCGCGAGCCTCGCGCTCGCGTGCGGCGGCGACCTCGGCTTCGAGACGCTCGAGGAGCTGCACGGGGAGATGGGCCGGGTCCTGGCGCCGTCCGCGACCGAGGCCGGGGCGTCCACCCCCGGGGCAGCGTTCGGAGTCGAGGCTTCCCCCGGCTCGGCAGCCGCGGACCGCGCCGCCGCCGGGAGCCTCCGCCTGTTCACCTACCCGTTGCTCGTCGACGAGGGGCGGCTCTCGGAACGAGCGGACGAGCTCAAGGCCGCGCTCCAGGAGCCCGCGTTCGTGGAGGTGCACCCGAGGGACGCCGAGGCGGCGGAGCTCGTCGACGGCGGGCGCGTGCTCGTGCGGACGGACGCCGGCGTGGCCGAACTCGATGCGCGCGTCACGGACGACGTCGCCGTCGGCGCGGTCTTCGTCCCCTTCAACCAGCCGGGCCTCGCCGCGAACACGCTCCTGTCCGGGGAGCTCACGACCGAGGTGACGCTCGAGGCCGTCGCACCGGCATCGGCGGAGGGCGCCGAACCGCAGGCCGTCGCGGTGGGGGGTGGGACCTCGTGAGTTGGATCGACTGGGGTCTGCTGATCGCGCGCGTCGTGATCGTGTTCTTCGGGCTGCTGATCGCCGTGATGCTCTACATCTGGATGGAGCGCAAGGTGATCGCCGACATGCAGACGCGCGTCGGGCCGATGCGCGCGGGCCCACGGGGGATCCTGATCACGCTCGCCGACGGCATCAAGCTGTTCTTCAAGGAAGGCATCAACCCCACGAACGCGGACCTTCCCGTGTACCTGATCGCGCCGATCATCGCGATGTTCCCCGCGTTCCTCGCGTTCGCGATCATCCCGTTCGGCCAGCCGGTGGAGCTGTTCGGCCGGGTCGTCCCGTTCCAGCTCGCCGACCTGAACATCGGGATCCTCTGGATCCTCGCGATGACGTCGATCAGCGTCTACGGGGTCGTGTTCGCCGGATGGGCGAGCGGGTCGAACTACCCGCTGCTCGGCGCGATCCGCTCCTCGGCGCAGATGATCTCCTACGAGGTCGCGATGGGCCTCGCCCTCGTCGCGGTCCTGATGTACAGCGGCCATCTCCGCATGTCCGAGATCGTGGCGGCCCAGGGCACCGTGTGGAACGTGATCCCGCAGTTCCCTGCCTTCGTGGTGTTCCTGATCTGCGCGCTCGCCGAGACGAACCGGCCGCCCTTCGATCTGGCGGAGGCCGAGTCCGAGCTGGTCGCCGGGTTCCACACCGAGTACTCGGGGATCAAGTTCGCGATGTTCTTCCTGGGCGAGTACGTGAACACCGTGACCGTCGCCGCGGTCGCGGTGACGCTCTTCCTGGGTGGCTGGCGTGGGTACTGGCCGTTCGACGGCGCCGCCGCCTGGATCGGCCCGCTGCTCTGGTTCGTCCTGAAGGTGACCGCGGTGATCTACGTGATGATCCTCGTGCGGGCCACGCTGCCACGTATGCGCTACGACCGGTTGATGCATTTCGGCTGGAAGGTCCTGATCCCCTTCGGGCTCGTATGGGTGATGATCACCGGGCTCGTGATCGTGCTCCCCGATCACTACGGACGGCGCCAGATCCTGATCGGCGGCGCGATCCTGCTGGGCGTGGTGGCGCTGCTCTCGTTGATCGCCCCCCTCTTCAAGCCGCGCGAGCGTGAGGAGGTGGGCGCGTGAGCGACCGCTCGGACGAGACGCAGGGGTTCCTCGACGGCGCGTGGGCGATGGCCAAGGGCGCCGGCACCGTCTTCAAGCAGACGTTCCGGCCCGACAACACCGAGCAGTACCCGAAGGAGATCGCGCCGGTCCCCGAGCGCTCCCACATCGGCCGTCACCTGCTGAACCGGCACGAGGACGGCCTCGAGAAGTGCATCGGGTGCGAGCTCTGCGCGTACGCGTGCCCGGCCGACGCGATCTGGGTCGAGGGCGAGGACAACGACCCGGAGAACCCGGTGAGCCCGGGGGAGCGGCATGCGAAGGACTACCAGATCAACTACCTGCGCTGCATCATGTGCGGCCTCTGCGTCGAGGCCTGCCCCACGCGCGCGCTGACGCTCACGAACTACTACGAGCTCGCGTTCACCTCTCGCGAGGACGCGATCTGGACCAAGGAACAGCTGCTCGAGAAGCCCCCCGCGCTCGGCACCGACCCCGTGGACCGGGAGGGCTAGGTGCCGCTCGACAACATCGTCTTCTGGGTGTTCGCCCCGATCTCGGTGGCCTCGGCGATCGGGATGCTCGTGATGCGCAACGCCGTGCACGCCGCGCTCTTCCTGATCGTGAACTTCTTCACGATCGCGGTGATGTACCTGCTGCTCGACGCGCCGTTCCTGTTCGCGGTGCAGATCATCGTGTACGCGGGCGCGATCATGGTGCTGTTCCTGTTCGTGATCATGCTGCTCGGCGTCGATCGCGGGGACGACGTCCGCGAGCCGCTCTGGGCCCAGCGGTGGATCGCCGTGGCGCTCGCGGTGGCGTTCGTGCTCGAGACGGGGTTCGCGATCCGGGCGGCGGTGGGGCTCTCGACCCATGCGCCCGACGGGTTCGACGTCGTGAACGCGGCCGGCAACACGCAGGCCCTCGCCAAGGTGCTCTTCCGCGACTACTTCTTCCCCTTCGAGGTGACGTCGGTGCTGCTGATCGTCGCCGCGATCGCGGCGATGGTGCTCGCGCAGCGGAAGGCTCCGGCGATCACTCAGGCCGAGATCGACGCCGCCGAGGCGGCCGCCACACCCGATCCCGAGGTGGTCGCGTGAGGACGCCGATCGCGTACTTCCTGATCCTGTCGAGCATCCTGTTCGCGCTCGGGACGGTCGGGGTGCTGATCCGCAAGAACGCGCTGCTGATCTTCATGTCGGTCGAGCTGCAGCTGAACGCGGTGAACCTGACGCTGATCGCGTTCTCCCGGATGCACAACGACCTGAACGGCCAGGTGATCGCGTTCTTCTCGATGGTGGTGGCGGCCGCCGAGGTGGTGGTCGGGCTGGCGATCATCGTGTCGGTGTACCGACGCCGCCAGACCGTCGACGTGGACGACGCGAGGGGGCTGCGGTGGTAGGCGCCCTCGGCTCGGAGCTCGTCCCCTCCACCTCGGCCACCGGGGCGATGTCGCTCCTCTGGCTGATCCCCGCGATCCCGCTCGCCATGGCGGCGGTCAACCTGTTCGTGGGCCGGCGACTCGGTCGGTGGGCCGGGTGGCTCGCGGTGCTGGCGGTGCTGGCTTCGTTCGCGATCGCGGTCGCCGCGGTCCTGCAGCTGGCCGGGCTACCGGGCGAGGAACGCCTCTACCTGCAGCACCTCTTCGATTGGTTCGCCGTCGGTACCTTCACGGCGCCGGTCGACCTGCGGCTCGACGCGCTCTCGGCCACGATGATCCTGGTCGTCACCGGGATCGGCCTGCTGATCCACATCTACGCGGTCGGCTACATGGAGGGCGACCCGAGGTTCGGGCGGTTCTTCGCCTACCTGAACCTGTTCATCTTCTTCATGCTGATGCTCGTCCTGGCGGAGAACTACCTCCTGCTCTACCTCGGCTGGGAGGGTGTGGGCCTCTGCTCGTACCTGCTGATCGGGTTCTGGTTCGAGAAGACCGAGAACGCGAACGCCGCGAAGAAGGCCTTCGTGACGACCCGGGTCGGCGACACCGCGATGATGATCGGCCTCGCGGCGATCGTGGCGAAGTTCGGGACGCTCGACTTCGTCGCGGTGTTCGGGACCGCCGGGTCGGTCCTGACGAAGGACGCGGCCACCCTGATCGCCCTCCTCTTGTTCGCCGGTGCGGTCGGCAAGTCCGCGCAGATCCCGTTGCACGTGTGGCTCCCCGACGCGATGGCCGGCCCGACCCCGGTCTCGGCGCTGATCCACGCCGCCACGATGGTGACCGCGGGCGTCTACCTCGTGGTGCGCTCGGCCGTGATCTTCGAGATCAGCGGGACGGCGCTCGTGGTGGTCGCCGTGATCGGCATGGCCACCCTGCTGTTCGCGGGCCTCTGCGCGATCGGCCAGGACGACATCAAGCGCGTGCTCGCGTACTCGACGATCAGCCAGCTCGGCTACATGTTCGTGGCGTGCGGCCTCCGCGCGTATACGGCCGCGATCTTCATGCTCGTCGCGCACGCCTTCTACAAGGCGCTGATGTTCCTCGGCGCCGGCTCCGTGATGCACGGCATGCACGAGGAGACCGACATGAAGCGGATGGGCGGTCTGATCCGGCGGATGCCGGTGACGGGCTGGACGTTCGTGGTCGGAGCGCTCGCACTGGCGGGCCTGCCGCCGCTCGCCGGGTTCTTCGCGAAGGACCAGGTGCTCGAGATCGCGAACCACACCGGCCACCAGTGGGTGTACGTGCTCGGCACGATCGGCGCGATCATCTCGGCCTTCTACATCGGCCGGCTGATCTTCTTGACCTTCTTCGGCACGCCCCGCACCGAGGAAGCGGAGCACGCGCACGAGTCGCCGCCGGTCATGACGATCCCGCTGGTCGTCCTGGCGCTCGGCGCGGCGTTCCTCGGCCTGATCCTGCAGCGGTCACCAGAGGGGTCGTTCTCGAAGTGGGCGGAGGCCGCCACGAGGGTGCCGCCGGCCGGGGAGGTGGGGTTGCCGGTCGCGGCCCTCACCACGATCGCGACCGCCATCGCCGTCCTGACGATCGTCGCCACCTGGGCGATCTACGCCTCGGGCCGGATCGACTGGATGGCGCTCAGGGTCCGGCTCGCGCCGATCCAGCGCCTGTTCGCGAACGGCTGGTACGTCGACGAGTACTACTCGATGGTCCTCGTGACGCCCGGCAAGGCCACGGCCGCGTTCGCCGCGTACGTCGTCGACGTGAAGATCATCGACGGCGCGGTCAACGGGATCGGCGCCGGCACGCGGCGGCTCGCCGCCGTCGGCCGCAAGCTCCAAACGGGCTACGTGCGCACCTACGCCGCCGCGATCTTCCTCGGCGGGGTCGGCATCCTCGTGTACGTGGGGTTCCGCGTATGAGCCATCTGCTGACGGTCACGACGTTCCTGCCGCTCGTCGGCCTGGTCGTGCTGGTCGTCGGCGGCCGGGCCTTGAAGGACGACGCGGCCCGCTGGACCGCGCTCGTGATCACGCTGGCCACGTTCCTGATCTCGCTCGCGATCATCGGCCGCTTCGACCCGGCGGAGCCCGGCTTCCAGCTCGTGGAGCGCGCGGCCTGGGTCCCGAGCATCGGTCTCTCGTACTACGTGGGGATCGACGGCATCAGCATCTGGATGGTGCTGCTCACCACGTTCCTCTTCCCGATCGCGGTGCTCGCCTCGTGGCGCATCGAGAAGGACGTCCGGATGTACATGGGCGCGATGCTGCTGCTCGAGACCGCGGTCGTCGGCTCGTTCGTCGCGCTCGACCTGCTGCTCTTCTTCATCTTCTTCGAGGCGATGCTGGTCCCGATGTATCTGCTGATCGGCGGGTGGGGCGGCCAGCGCCGGATCTACGCGGCGGTGAAGTTCTTCCTGTTCACGATGGCCGGATCGGCGTTCCTGCTGCTGGCGACGCTGTTCCTGTACTCGCGATCGGGCGTCGCGCTCGGCGGAGGGAACACCTTCTCCCTCCCCGCACTCGTCGAGGTGGCCGGCACCCTCCCGGTGGCCACGGCCCGCTGGCTGTTCCTCGGGTTCTTCATCGCCTTCGCGGTGAAGGTGCCGGTGTTCCCGCTCCACACCTGGCTCCCGGATGCGCACACGGAGGCGCCGACGGCCGGGTCGGTGCTCCTGGCCGCCGTCCTGCTGAAGGTGGGCGCCTACGGCCTGATCCGGTTCAACCTGGCGCTCTTCCCCGACGCGGCCAAGTACTTCGCGACGTTCGTCTCGATCCTTGCGGTGATCGGGATCATCTACGGCGCGGTGTGCGCGCTGATCCAGACCGACATCAAACGTCTGGTCGCCTACTCGTCGGTGTCCCACCTCGGGTTCGTCGTGCTGGGGATCTTCGCGTTCACGCAGCAAGGGGTGACCGGCGGCGTGCTCCAGATGGTGAACCACGGCCTGGCGACGGGAGCGCTCTTCCTGCTGGTCGGCATGGTGTACGAGCGCACGCACACGCGCGACCTCGGGAAGATGGGTGGCCTCGCGAGCGTGATGCCGTGGCTGACCGGCGCCTTCCTCTTCGCGGTGATCGCGTCCGTGGGCCTGCCCGGTCTCAACAGCTTCGTGGGCGAGTTCCTCGTGATCATCGGGACGTTCGCGGTGAGCCACTGGTTCGGCTCGGTCGCAGCCCTCGCCGTGATCCTCGCGGCCATCTACCTGCTCTGGTCGTACCAGCGGATGGCCTACGGACCGGTGCACGACGAGCACCGGGACCTGCCCGACGTGAGCCTCCGCGAGGTCGTCGTACTCGCCCCGGTCCTGGCGCTGCTGCTGGTCTTCGGCGTGTACCCGAAGCTGCTCACCGACAAGATCGACCCGGCGACGACCGCTGTGATCCGGCACGTCGACCCGCAAGGCCAGACGACCGACGTCGGCGACGCCAAGCTCTCGCTTCCGACGTCGAACGAGAAGGTCTCGGTCATCGGCGTCGACCTCGAGGAGGGGTCCGGGTGATCCAGACGCCGACCCTCACCTGGCAGCCGGTCGCCCCGGAGCTGATCCTCGCGGGCTTCGCGATCGTCGGGCTCCTGTACGAGGCGTTCGTGCGCCGCTCGGACCGCGCCGTGCACCTCACGATCGCCCTGGTGGGGGTCGCGGCCGCCGCGGGCGCGAGCCTGCTCCTGTGGTCGTGGACGGGCGCACCGACGGTGATGGGGGGGATGATCGCCGCCGACAAGTTCTCGGTGCTGGCCCGCGTCGTGCTCCTGGCGGTCGCGGCGGTGGGCCTGATGTACGGCTCGCACTACTTCTCGCGCTCGGGCGACGAGTGGCGGGGCGAGTTCTTCCCGCTCGTCCTGTTCGCCACGATGGGGATGACGATGATCGCGGCCTCGGCCGACCTGATCATGGTCTTCCTCTCGCTCGAGATCCTCTCGCTCTCGCTCTACGTGCTCACCGGCATCACGGGCCGCCGCAACTCGAACGAGGCCGCGATGAAGTACTTCCTGCTGGGGGCTGCGTCGTCGGCGTTCTTCCTGTACGGGCTGGCGATGGCCTACGGCGCGACCGACACCACGAGCATCACGGCGATCGCGAACGCGCTGGCCGGGCGGATCGGTAGCCAGCCGCTCGCGCTCCTCTCCTTCGCCTTCCTGGCCGTCGGCTTCATGTTCAAGGTCTCGGCGGCGCCCTTCCACATGTGGACGCCCGACGTCTACCAAGGCTCGCCAACGCCGGTCACGGCCTACATGTCCGCCGCGACGAAGGTCGCCGCCTTCGCGGCCTTGATCCGGGTGCTGATGGTTGCCTTCCAGCCGCTGACCTGGGACTGGACGCCCGTCGTGATCGCGATCGCGGCGATCTCGGTGGTGCTGGGCAGCGTGCTGGCGATCGCCCAGTCCGACATCAAGCGGATGCTCGCGTACTCGAGCATCGCTCAGGCCGGCTTCATCCTGATGGGTCTCACGAACGCGACGAGCACCGGCATCCGGGCCGCGCTCTTCTACCTGGTGGCCTACGCCACGATGACCGTGGGCGCGTTCGGCATCGTGATGCTGGTCAGCTCGAAGGGGGAGGAGCAGACCTCGCTCTCGTCGTACGCGGGGCTCTACAAGCGGGGTCCGTTCCTCGCGGTCCTCATGACGATCTTCCTGCTCTCGCTGGCGGGGATCCCGCCGACAGCCGGGTTCATCGCGAAGGCGAGCGTCTTCTCGGCGGCGATCCAGGCCGGCCACTGGGAGCTGGCGCTGCTCGGGGTCGTGATGAGCGTCGTGGCGGCGTTCTTCTACCTCCGGGTGATCGTGCTGATGTACATGCAGGACCCGCAGGGCGAGCAGGATGAGGACCACTCGGTGCTCCCTCGGGTGGCGATCGCGATCCCGGCGATCCTCACGATCGCCTTCGGGATCTTCCCGGGTCTGATCGCCGGGCTGATCGAACAGGCATCCGTACTGAGATGGTGACCCCATGAGCCGACGCGTGCTGCCGGGCCTGGAGGCCCCCGACGAGACCCTCGAGGCCGAGATCCGCGCGCGACTCGACCAGGTCGAGGATGCCCTGGAGAAGTCCGTGCGCGTCGAATCGTCCGGGATGCTCTCCGAGACGTCCTCGTACCTGATCGCCGCCGGCGGCAAGCGGTTCCGAGCCATGCTCGTGCTGTTGGCCGGCTACTTCGGTGATCCGTCCGACCCCCGGCTGATCCCTGGGTCGGTCTCGATCGAGCTGGTGCACCTAGCCACGCTCTACCACGACGACGTGATCGACGAGGCCGACGCGCGCCGGGGCGCACCCAGCGCGAACGTCCGGTGGGACAACA
Source organism: uncultured Actinomycetes bacterium (assembly GCA_963816275.1). GTDB lineage: Bacteria > Actinomycetota > UBA4738 > UBA4738 > HRBIN12 > JAOUEA01. The sequence goes on along the minus strand of CAWFJU010000004.1, from coordinate 3,256 downwards.
CGGTCGCGATCCTCAGCGGCGATTACCTGTTCGCGCGGGCATCCGAGATCTCCACCGACCTCGGGGTCGAGGTATGCCGGCTGCTGGCCCGCACGATCGCGATCCTGTGCGACGGCCAGATCCGGGAGGTCGACAGCTCGGCCTCGGTCGATCAGCCCGTCGACAACTACCTCGCGATCATCCGCCGCAAGACCGCTTCGCTGATCGCCACGTCATGCCGACTGGGCGCGCTCCTCTCCGACGCCGAGGCCGAGCGTGTGGACATCCTCGAGGCGTTCGGCGACGCGCTCGGCATGGCCTATCAGCTGTCGGACGACATCATGGACATCACCTCGACGCAGATGGAGCTCGGCAAGGAGCCGGGGCAGGATCTCAAGGAGGGCGTGTACACGCTGCCCGTCCTCGACGCCCTGGCGCGCGACGAGCATCGCGAGGAGCTGGCGCGGATCCTCGGCCACGGGGCGCCCGACGGCGAGATGCTGGACCGCGCGCTCGAGATCATCCGCTCGGGAGGCTCCGTCGACCGTGCGCGGCAAGCGGTCACGGCCGAGGTCGAGCGCGCGACGGGGCTCGCGCGCCGCCTCCCCGAAGGCCCCGGGCAGCACGCCCTGATCCAGCTCGCGAAGTTCCTCGCGGCCCGATGCGGCGCGGAGCAAGGGGCGTGAGTGCACTGCTAGAATCCGGGCGCTCGAGAAACCTTTCACAAACGTGACCAGCTATTACGAGTCCTACGGCGTAGTCCTTGCGGTCCTGGTGGCCGGCGTCCTGCTCGTGGCCGTCGCCTTCACCGCCGCGAGGCTGGTGGCACCCCGACAACCGTCGGTCAGCAAGCTCCTGACCTATGAGTGCGGCATCGATCCGGTGGGCCAGGGCTGGTCGCAGAGCCAGGTCCGCTACTACGTGTACGGGTTCCTGTTCGTGATCTTCGACGTCGAGTCGGTCTTCCTCTTCCCCTGGGCGCGGGTCTTCGAGAGCCTTGGCTACACGGCGGTCGTCGAGATGGCGGTCTTCATCGGCATCCTCGCGACCGGGCTCCTCTACGCCTGGAAGAAGGGGGTCCTCAGGTGGGCCTGATCACGGAGAAGACCTCCATCCCCAGGATCCAGCCCGTCAAGTTCATCCTCAACTGGGGACGCCGCTACTCCCTGTGGGTCATGAACTTCGGCCTCGCATGCTGCGCGATCGAGTTCATCGCGGCCTCCACGGCCAAGAACGACTTCATGCGGCTCGGCGTGATCCCGTTCGCGCACGGGCCGCGGCAGGCCGACCTCCTCGTGGTGGCCGGGACGCTCACGGACAAGATGGCGCCCGCCCTCAAGCGCGTGTACGACCAGATGCCCGACCCGAAGTACGTGATCTCCTTCGGGTCCTGTTCGAACTGCGGCGGGCCGTACTGGGATTCCTACTCGGTGACCAAGGGTGTCGACCAGATCGTCCCGATCGATGTCTACGTGCCGGGGTGCCCGCCGCGCCCCGAGGCGCTGATGCACGGCATCATCAAGCTCCAGGAGAAGATCAAGCACGAGGACATCCAGGAGAAGTTCAGTGGCAAGCATTCCACGCCCGCTCTCTCCTGAGGACGTCGGATCGCGGCTCCGGGCGCGGTTCGGCGACGACGTGACCGATGCGGTCGAACAGCACGGCCACCCGGCCGTGACCGTCACCCCCCAGCGCTACCGCGAGGTGATGCGGTTCCTGCGCGACGAGCCGGAGTTCGACTGCGACTACTGCGACTTCACGACCGGGGTCGACTGGGGTTCCGAGGGTGGGTTCGAGGTCGTCACGCACGTCTTCTCGAACGTCCACCACCACAACGTGCGCGTGAAGGTGCGGCTCCCGCATGACGAGCCGGTCATCGACACGATCAGCGACCTCTATCCCACGTGCGACTGGCACGAGCGCGAGACGCTCGAGATGTTCGGGATCCGGTTCGACGGCCACCCGCTCCCGGTCAAGCTCCTGCTGTCCGAGCCCTTCGAAGGCCACCCGCTCCGCAAGGACTTCCCGCTCATGACGCGCGAGGCCAAGCCGTGGCCGGGCGCCGTCGAGGGCGAGGAGGACGAGGACGAGTGATCGCGCAGGCCGGCACCTCGATCTTCGAGTCGTGGACCAGCAACGTGTGGCTCGTCCTGCTGATGAAGACCGTCGTCGTGATGCTCTTCTTCCTGATCGTACCGCTCGCGATCGGGTACCTCGAGCACAAGGTCCTCGCGCACATGCAGTCGAGGGTCGGTCCGATGGAGGCCGGCGCCTTCCATGGATGGGCCCAGCTCGTGGCCGACGGCGTGAAGTTCATCCAGAAGGAGGACATCGTGCCCGCGGCCGCCGACCGGAGCGTGTTCTCGCTCGCGCCGGCCGTCGCGATGATCCCCTATATCGCGATCCTCGTGGTGCTCCCGTTCGGACCCACGCTGTGGGCGCTGAACCTCGACGTCGGCATCTTCTTCGTGATGGCGATGTCCAGCGTCTCCGTGATCGGTGTCCTGATGGCCGGCTGGGCCTCCGCGAACAAGTTCGCGTTGATCGGCGCCCTTCGGGCGGCTGCCCAGCTGATCGCGTACGAGCTGCCGCTCGTGCTCGCCGCGGCCGCCGTCGTGATGCAAGCGGGGACGCTCTCCCTCGTCGGGATCGTCGAGGCGCAGCAGCACCTATGGTTCGTGATCCCGCAGTTCATCGGGTTCTTCATCTTCATGACGGCGGCGCTCGCCGAGCTCACGCGGCCGCCGTTCGATATGCCGGTCGCCGACTCGGAGATCATCTTCGGGGCCTACACCGAGTACACGGGGCTGAAGTTCGCGTTCTTCCTGCTCGCCGAGTACGGCGGCATCGTGGCGCTCACCGGCATCGCGGCGGTCCTCTACCTGGGCGGGTACAACCCGCTGCCCGGGATCCCGCTGCCCGATTGGATGTGGATGCTCGGCAAGATCGTCGCGCTATCGTTCATCGTCATCTGGCTGCGGGCGACCTACCCGCGGCTGCGTGAGGATCAGCTGCAGCGGTTCTCGTGGCTCGCGCTGATCCCGCTGGCGCTGGCGCAGATCCTGATCGTGGCCGTCGTCAAGGTCGCCGTGAAGTAGCTGAGAGCGCGGAGAGGGGAGAGGGGGCGAAGTGGCAGACACGGGCAAGGTCGACCAGCCGGAGTCCGGCGTGGGGCAGGGCCTGATCAAGGGCCTGGGCGTCACGCTGAAGACGATGCTGAGGCCGTCCATCACCGTGCAATACCCGCACGTGAAGCCCGACCTGCCCCCGCGCAGCC
>CAWFJU010000003.1:0-153511 GCA_963816275.1 uncultured Actinomycetes bacterium | reverse complement strand
TACCGGGTTGCGCACCTGGATCCTCGCCACGCTGGCCCTCGGGGTGGTCTTCCTCGCGATGCAGTCCTACGACTACGCGCGGCTCTCCTTCAGCGTCTCGGACCATGCGTACGGGACGATGTACTGGTCGCTCACCGGGCTCCACTTCCTCCACGTGACGGCGGGCGTCGCCCTGATGATCGTGGTGCTCGCGCGGGCGGCTCAAGGCGCCTTCCGGCATGACACCGACGGCCTGCACGCGGTCGGGTACTACTGGCACTTCGTCGACGTGGTGTGGATCGCCCTCTTCCTGACCCTGTTCGTGCTGCGGTGAGATGACGTCGCGCGCCGAGGCCCGTCTGCTCTCGAGGATCCTCCGGGTCGGCCTGCTGCTGGCGGTGCTCGGCCAGATCGCCTGGTCGTTCCGACCCGCGCCGAGCCGGGCGCTCACGGACGAGGAGCGCGTGGGTCAGGAGCTGTATCAGGCGAACTGCTCCACCTGTCACGGCCTCGACGCGCTCGGCACCGACAACGGCCCGAGCCTCTCTCAGGTGGGGCCGGCGTCGGTGGACTTCATGCTCTCGACCGGGCGGATGCCGCTCGCGAACCCCGCCGACCAGCCGCGACGCGATGCGCCGAAGTTCTCGCCGGTCCAGAGCGACGCGATCGTGGCCTACCTCGAGGCGCTCGTGCCTGGGGGTGAGCCGATCCCGGCGGTCGACACGAGCCAGGGCGACCTCGTGCGCGGCGCGGCGCTCTTCCTCGAGAACTGCGCCGGCTGCCATGGCGCCGGGGGCTCGGGCGATTCGGTCGGCGGCGGCCGGATCGCCCCATCCCTGTCGGCCGCCGACCCGCTGCAGATCGCGGAGGCGATCCGGGTGGGGCCGGGCGTGATGCCGCGCTTCGGCGCCGAGACCCTCGACCAGAGCGACGTGGACTCGATCGCGCGCTACCTCGTGTGGATCCGGTCGAACGCCGACGAGGGCGGGGCGCAGCTCGGGCGCGTCGGCGCGGTCGCCGAGGGGCTCGTCGCGATCGTGATCGGGCTGGGGCTGCTGATCTTGGTGCTCCGCCTCACGGGGTCGAAGCTGTGAGTCCTCGACCGGAACTCGGGGCGTCGAGCGCTGGATCGCGATCTGCTTCGCCGTCTCGATCCTCGCCGCGCTCGGGCTGTTCGCCGTCTATGCCGCGGGCGGCCAGACCGCAGGCCGAGGGCGCCTTGCTCGGATTGGCCCTCGGCGGGATCGGCGCCGGACTGCTGTTGTGGGCGAAGCGGCTGATGGCCGACATCGGGCACGAGACCCAGCGACGCCACGCCGCTCCGGGGGCCGCCGAGCTCGAGAGCGCGGCCGAGACGATCGAGGACGGGGTCGATGAGATCAGGCGACGCCGGTTCCTGACGCGGATGTTGATCGGGGCCGCGGGGGCGCTCGGGCTGGCCGCGCTGTTCCCGATCCGCTCGCTCGGGGAGGCGCCCGGAGACTCGCTGCTCGTCACGGACTGGACCCCCGGCGCGCGGCTCGTGACGGTGGACGGCGAGCTCGTGACGATCGACACGCTCGAGACGAACTCGTTCACGACGGTCTTCCCCGAGGGCTTCGAGGGCTCCGCCGATTCGCAGGCCGTCCTGATCCGCGTCGAGCCGGATCAGCTCCAGCTCCCGCCGGACCGGGCGGCGGGGGCACCCGACGGTCTCGTCGTGTACTCGAAGATCTGCACGCACGCGGGCTGCCCTCTGGGGCTGTACCTGGCGGCGACCCAGGAACTGCGCTGCCCCTGCCACCAGTCGACGTTCGACGTGCTCGACGGCGCGAAGCCGGTGTACGGCCCGGCGCCCCGCCCACTGCCCCAGCTGCCGATCGAGGTCGGCGACGACGGCGTCCTCCGCGCCACCGGCGACTTCACCGAGCCGGTCGGCCCGAGCTTCTGGGATATGCCCTCGTGATCGTGCGGCGTGCGGTCGACGGGATCGACGAGCGGCTCGACGCGACGTCGTTCGTCAAGCGGAACCTCCGCAAGGTGTTCCCCGACCACTGGTCGTTCATGCTCGGGGAGCTGGCCCTCTACAGCTTCGTCTTGCTGATCCTCACGGGGATCTTCCTCTCGTTCTTCTACGTGGCGTCCTCGAGCGAGACCGTATACCTGGGTCCGTACGCGCCGATGCAGGGCCAGACCGTCTCCCAGGCCTACGGGTCGGTGCTCCGGCTCTCGTTCGAGGTGCGGGCGGGCCTCGTGATGCGCCAGACCCACCACTGGGCGGCGCTGATCTTCATGGCGTCGGTGGTGGCGCACGTGGTCCGCGTGTTCTTCACGGGCGCGTTCCGCAAGCCGCGGGAGATCAGCTGGCTGATCGGCATCGGCCTGTTGATCGGCGGGATCGCGGCCGGGTTCTCCGGCTACTCGCTCCCCGACGACCTGCTGTCGGGTACCGGGCTGCGGATCATCTACTCGGCGGTGCTCTCGATCCCGGTCGTCGGCACGTGGCTGGCGTTCCTGCTGTTCGGCGGTGAGTTCCCCTCCCCCGAACTCCTGCCGCGTCTGTTCGTGATGCACATCCTGCTGATCCCTCTGATGCTGCTCTCGCTCCTGGGGGCCCACCTTGCGCTCGTCTGGCACCAGACCCACACGCAGTTCCGCGGCCCGGGCACGACGGAGGACACCGTGACGGGCATCCCGGTGTGGCCCCGCTTCGCGCTGAAGGGGATCGGCGTGGCGTTCATGACCTTCGCCGTGATCGCGATGCTCGGCGGTCTCGCCCAGATCAACCCGGTCTGGCTCTACGGTCCGTTCGTGACCTACACGGCGCCGGCGCCGGCGCAACCCGACTTCTACGTCGGGTGGCTGGAAGGGCTGCTCCGCCTCTGGCCGAACTGGCAGTTCACCCTGTTCGGCCGCACGATCGGCGAGCTGTTCCTACCGGCCGTGGTCGTGCCCGGCATCATCTTCACCGCGCTGGCCCTGTGGCCCTTCGCCGAGGCCCGGGTCCGGCGGGACACCGCCATCCACCACTACGCGCAGCGGCCCCGTGAGGCGCCCGTGCGCAGCGGCATCGGCGCCGCCGGCCTCACGATGTTCGTCGTCCTGATGCTCGCGGGCGCGAACGACGTGCTCGCGAAGTACCTGCAGATCGAGGTCGACACGCTGAACGACATCCTCCGCGTGCTCCTCTTCGTGCTCCCCGTGGCGGCCGGGCTGCTCACGTTCTGGATCTGCCGCGACCTCGCGCGCCGTAACGCGCGGCCGATCGAGGACCCGCCACGGGTGGCGTTGCGTCGAGAGCCGGACGGCGGGTTCGCGGCCACCCATATCACGCATCCGGAGCGGGAGGACCCGCCGTGAGGCGGCCCGTCGCAGGACCCGCACTCGTCGCCGTCGCGACCGTCGCCGCCGCCGGCCTCACGGCGTGCTCGTCGTCGTTCGGCATGCCGCGCGGCGCGAGCGAGCAGGGACGCGACATCTTCAACCTGTGGCAGGTCTTCATGGTCGCCGGACTCGTGGTGGGGGCGATCGTCTACGGGTTGATCGGCTGGTCGTTGGTGCGATACCGGCGACGGCGTTCGGACGACGACGAGGCGCTCGGGCGCCAGTTCGACGGACACGTGCCGCTCGAGATCGTCTATACGGCGATCCCGGTCGTGATCGTGATCGCCCTGTTCACGATGTCGTTCAGGACCGAGCAGCGGGTGGCCGACCTCGCCCCCGACCCGGCGGTCACGGTGCACGCCGAGGCGTTCGCCTGGGGCTGGCGGTTCACCTACGAGGGCCAGGACGTCACCGTCGTCAGCGACCCGAGCGGCGAGCACGTGACGGGGCCTGAGATCGCGCTCCCCCGGGGCGAGACCGTCCGCGTCGTGCTGACCTCCGACGACGCGATCCATGCGTTCTGGGTTCCGGACTTCCTGTTCAAGCGCGACGCGATCCCCGGGCACGAGAACCGGTTCGACGTCACGCCCACCGACGTCGGGACGTACCAGGGGGTCTGCGCCGAGTTCTGCGGGCTGAACCACGCGTACATGACGTTCCGGGTGACCGTGATGGAGCCCGACGCCTTCGATCGCTGGCTCGGCGAGCGCCGTGGCGAGGAGGTGGCGACGTGAGCACCACCGTCGATCGGCCGGCCGCCGCGCCCGCACCGGCGGAGCCACCCCGTCCCGGCCCCGTGTCGTGGCTCACGACCACGAACCACAAGCACATCGGGATCATGTACTGCGTCACCGCGTTCGCGTTCTTCCTGATCGGCGGGGCGCTCGCCGACCTGCTCAGGACCGAGCTCGCGGAACCCGGCCGCCAGCTGCTCTCGAACGAGGCGTACAACACGACCTTCACGATCCACGGGACGGTGATGATCTTCCTGTTCGTCGCGCCGTTCGGGGCGGGCCTGGGCAACTACCTGATCCCACTGCAGATCGGCGCGCCCGACATGGCGTTCCCCCGGCTCAACGCGCTGTCGTACTGGACGTTCGCGGGCGGCGGGCTCCTCGTGCTGCTGTCCGGGTTCGCCGCGGCCGGCGGCGGCACGGCGACCGGCTGGACCGCGTACCCGCCACTGTCGGAGGCGCGACTGTCGCCCTCGATCGCCACCGATCTGTGGATCCTCGGTCTCGCGCTCGTCGCGATGGCGACGCTCCTCACCGGCATCAACATCCTCACGACGGTGTTCCTGATGCGGGCGCCGGGCATGACGATGTGGCGGGTCCCGATCTTCACCTGGAACATGGTCGTGACGTCGATCCTCGGGCTCGTCGCGTTCCCGCCCGCGGTGGCGGCCTTCGGTCTCCTGCTCGTGGACCGGCGCGTCGGCGGGCAGGCGTTCGACCCGCTGGGCGGGGGCGATCCCGTGATCTACCAGCACTTGTTCTGGTTCCTGGGGCACCCCGAGGTCTACATCTTGATCCTGCCGTTCTTCGGCGTGATCACCGAGATCATCCCGGTCTTCGCGCGCAAGCCCCTCTTCGGCTACCTCGGATTCGTCCTCGCGACGCTCGCGATCGGCGCGCTGTCGGTCGGCGTGTGGGCGCACCACATGTTCACGACCGGCGTCGTCGACAACCCCTTCTTCAGCGCGATGACGTTCACGATCGCCGTCCCCACCGGGGTGAAGTTCTTCAACTGGATCGGCACGATGTGGGGCGGCAAGATCCGGCTCGCGACGCCGATGCTCTTCACGATCGGGTTCCTGCTGAACTTCCTGATCGGGGGGGTGACCGGCATCCTGCTCGCGAGCGCTCCGATCGACTTCCAGGTCGCCGACTCGTACTTCCTCGTCTCCCACTTCCACTACACGATGATGGGCGGCGCGGTGTTCGGGATCTTCGCCGCGATCTACTTCTGGCACCCGAAGATGACGGGGGTCATGCTGCGCGAGTCGATCGGTCGCTGGGTCTTCTACCTGCTCTTCTTCGGGTTCAACCTCACGTTCTGGCCGCAGTTCGTGGTGGGACTCCGCGGGATGCCGCGGCGCATCGTCGACTACGCCACGGGGCTCGGCTTCGACACGCCGAACCTCGTCTCCACGATCGGTGCCGGCGTGATGACCGTGGCCGTGCTGCTGTTCCTGGCTGACGTCTGGATCTCGCGCCGCCGCCCGATCCCGGCGGGCGACGATCCGTGGGGCGGGTCATCCCTGGAATGGGCGACGACCTCGCCGCCGCCCGAGCACAACTTCGAGACCGTGCCGCGGATCCGCTCGTCGCGCCCGGCCTTCGACCTGCATCATCCGGAGATGGAACCGTGAGGATCGCGATGCGCTACTTCTGGGTGCTCGCGGTCTTCTTCGTCGGCCTGGGCGCGCTGTACTGGGCCATCACCTACGAGTGGACGGGGACCGTGTTGCTGGTCGTGGCGGGCGTGATGCCGCTCATCGTCGCGGGATGGGCCACGCACGCGGGGAGCACGCGCACCTCGCTCCCCGACGACGACCCGGAGGGGACGCCGGGCGACGCCGCCGGTCAGGAACTCGGCGAATTCCCCGAGGCGACGGGCTGGCCGGTGTTCATCGTGATGGGGATCGTGCTGACGGGTGCCGCGCTGGTGTACGGGTTGATCCTGCTGCCCGCGGGGCTCGCGCTGCTCGGCTGGGCGCTCGTCGGGTTCGTCCGGGAGAGCCGGCACTAGCGCGGGGGCCGATCCGTTCAGGCGCGGACGCAGCGCCAGATCTGTAGGTGCCACAGGAGCCGGCTGCCGCGCGAGCGGAGGCTGAGGAGCCCGTCCTTCATCATGCGCGCCGTCGTGGCGGCCTTCGCCACCAGGTCCGGCAGCGGGAACTCACGATCGAGCACGGGATACATGTTGTCCCCGAAGATCTCGCGCGCCGTCGCGAGGACCCGCTGTTCGTCCTGGAGCGACCCCGTGGGCAGGTAGAGGCGCCCGCCCGGTGCGAGCGTGTCGCCGATCGAGGCGAGGAGCTTGCTCGGCAACTCCGCGCCGGTCGGGCCGCCGGCCGGGATCCGATCGAACCATCCCGTGACGGCCGCGAGCTCGTCCGGGATCCCCGAGACGTCGCCGATCAGCACGGATGCGCGCACGTCGCGCATGGGGTCGAGCAGGTCGCCCTGCCGGAACTCGCAGACGTCCTGGAGGCCGAGCCGAGTGGCGTTCTCCCTCGCGGTCTCGACGGCCGGGCCGGACAGATCGCAGCCGTACACCTTCTTCGCGCCGAGCCGAGCGGCCACGAACGCGAGGACGCCGCTGCCGCACCCGACGTCGATCACGGTGTCGTCGGGCCCGATCTCGAGCGCCTCCGCGAGCGTCTTGCTGGTGCTGGAGGGGCTGAAGACGCCGGGGCGCAGCGCGAGAGTGAACGGGCCGGTCCGGCCCTTCCACTCGACCTCGCTGACGACCTCGCTCATCCGATGATGCCTCCTCGCCGGGTCGCGCCGAGGCGCCGACCCGCTTGGCCGCAAAGGCTACACGCCGCGCGGCTCGAGCGGCTAGACCGGCGGGGGGTCGAAGATCGCGTCCCCGCCGGGCACGAGTTCCCCCGCTCCGACGGCGGCCGCGTCGGCCTCGAGCCGGTCGTGGAGGGCGACGGTCGGGATCCCCCGGTGCCCGTCGGGATACGCCGCGACCCGCCCGGACGCCCGGCGCAGGAGCGTGACGGCGCCGTGCGCGTTCCCACGGAGGAGATGGACGTACCCGGCGCCCAACTGCGAGAGGCCCTTGAAGAACTCGGAGTCTGACGTCCCGCGCGACTGCTTCCAGGCCGTCTCCCAGGCTTCGTGCGCCGGGAAGTATCGGCCGGCCCGCACGTGCGCGCGGGCGAGCTCGTGGTTCTCGTCGATCTCGAGCGCGTCGTAGTCCTCGAGCACCAGCTGGTTCTCGGCATCCCAGTCGAGCGGGCGCCCCAGCAGGTCGCGGGGACGCTCCGGCTTGGCGCGGGTCTCGCTCGGCAGCCCGGTCTTGCCCTTGGCTTCCTCACGCATGCCTCGATGCTACTGCGCGCCACCGGTGAGCGGATCACTCCTCGGCGGCGCTCAGCTCGGTGAGCCCGTCCCGGAGCTGCGCGTAGGCCCGATCCCCCAACCGGCGGCGCGCCCGGGTCTCGACGGCCTGGACGGCCCGTCGGCACTCGGCGGCCGCCGTGCGACCCCGCGTGGTGAGCCGCACCAGCTTGGCCCGGGCATCGTCGCGATCGGGCGCCCGTCGGACGTAGCCGAGCGCCTCGAGCTCGTCGACCGTGAGCATCATCGACTGCTTGGTCACGCGGGCACGCACCGCCAGGTCGCTGAGGCGGGAGCCGCTGCGCCGGTCGATGTGCAGGAACACCGCCGCGTGACCCGGCCGTAGATCCGCGTAGCCGCGCTCCTCGAGCGCGAACGCGAGCTCCGCGGCGAGGGCGCGGTGCGCCTCCAACACGAGTCGCCCGAGGTCGGGCTGCGTCGCCATGCGCACATGCTCGCGCGCGTGCGCGTGATGGTCAATCCGACTGACCGGCGTTCGCGACGTCCGTCGCCTCCACTCGTCGCTATCCTCGTGGCATGAGCGAGACCGGCCCGACGCCCGAGGACCTCCGCACCAAGGAGCAGTTGCCGGAGCTCCAGGACGCCCGTCGGCGGCTCCGGCGCACCCGGCCGGGCCGCCTGGTGCCGCACCCAGGCCCGATCGACGGCGAGCAGATGTCCGGGACCGGCAAGACGGGCACGCTCCGCGCGGCGATCTTCGGGGTGAACGATGGCCTCGTGTCGAACGCGGCACTGATCATGGGGTTCGCGGGCGCCGACCAGCCGCGCAGCGTGATCTTGCTGGCCGGCATCTCGGGCCTGCTGGCGGGAGCGTTCTCGATGGCGGCGGGCGAGTACGTCTCGATGCGGATCCAGCGCGAGGTCCTCGAGCGCATGCTGCACCTGGAGGCGCACGAGCTCGGCGCCGCCGATCTGACCGACGAGACGGCCGAGCTCACGCAGATCTACCGGCGCAAGGGCCTGTCGGTCGAGCTCGCGCGCCAGGTCGCCGAGGAGGTCATGAAGGACCCCGAGGTGGCCCTCGAGACGCACGCACGCGAGGAGCTCGGCATCGACCCGAAGGAAGGGCTCGGCTCGCCGGTCGGCGCGGCCGCGTCGTCGTTCGGGATGTTCGCGGTGGGCGCGATCATCCCGCTGATCCCGTTCCTGTTCGTGGGCGGCACGACCGGCGTGCTGATCTCGGCCACGCTCACGGCGATCGCGCTCGCCACGGTCGGCGCCCTGACGTCGCGCCTGACCGGGCGGTCGGCGCTGATCTCGGGCCTTCGGATGCTCGCCATCGGCGGCAGCGCCGCCCTCGTGACCTACCTGATCGGGAGCCTCGTCGGGGTGAACGTGGCGTGACGATCGAGGTCCGCGAGGCGACGGCCGGCGAGTTCGCCGAGGTGGGCCGCGTGACCGCCGACGCCTACCGCGAGTTCGTGCGCGAGGGCGACGACGGCTGGCGCTCGTACCTGGCGCACATAGCCGACGTCGAGGGCCGGGCCGACCGCACGACGATCCTCGTCGCGGTGGAGGGCGGACGGATCCTGGGGAGCGCCACGCTCGAGCTCTTCGACCGGGTCGAGCCCGAGGACGATCCCACGCTGCATCCCGACGAGGCGCACGTCCGCATGGTGGGGGTCGACCCCGACGCTCGTCGCCGAGGGATCGCGCGGGACCTGTTCGCCCGGTGCTTCGAGATCGCGCGCTCGAACGGCAAGACGTTCCTGACGCTCCATACCACCGAGCGGATGACGACCGCGCAGCGGATGTACGAGGCGATGGGCTTCCGCCGACTGGACGACCGTGTGTTCCCCGACGGCTTCGTGCTGCTGACCTACCGGATCGAGCTCTAGGCCTCAGGCCACGGTGTCGTCGACGACGGGAACGATCTCCCCCGAGGCGAGCAGCACCCCGTCCTCGAACTCCGCCTCGACGAGGCCGCCTCGGAACTGCTGCTCGTAGAGCCTCGCGTACACGCCGCCGCGGGCGAGGAGCTCGTCGTGCGTCCCCCGCTCGGTCACTCGCCCCCGGTCGATCACGAAGATCACGTCGGCTTTCAGGATCGTCGAGAGTCGGTGCGCGATCGCGATCGTCGTGCGCCCCTCCATGAGCGGCTCGAGCGCCGACTGCACGAGCCGTTCCGACGTGGTGTCCAGCGAGGACGTCGCCTCGTCCAGGATCAGGATCCGCGGGTCCTTCAGGACCACCCGCGCGATCGCGAGCCGCTGCTTCTCGCCGCCCGACAGCTTGTAGCCCCGCTCCCCGACCACCGTGTCGTACCCCTCAGGCAGTTCCGCGATCCGGTCGTGGATGTTCGCGGCGCGCGCGGCGGCCTCCATCTCCTCCTGCGTGGCGCCGGGACGGCCGTACATCAGGTTGCGCCGGATCGTCGTGTGGAACAGATAGGTCTCCTGCGTCACCACCCCGATGATCTCGCCGAGCGACTCCATCTGGTAGTCGCGGACGTCCACGTCGTCGATCAGCACTCGTCCCTGTTGCACGTCGTAGAGCCGCGGCACGAGGTAGGTGACCGTGGTCTTGCCCGCACCGCTCGGACCGACGAGCGCCGCGAGCTGTCCCGGTTCGATCAGGAGCGACACATCCTCGAGGGTCCACTCGCGCGGCGTCTCGTTCGCGAGCGCGAGGTCGCCGGCCGGAGACGCCGCCGGGACATCGGGGGGCGTCTCGTAGCGGAACCGCACGTGGTCGAGCACGACCTTCCCGCGGATCGCGTCGTGCTCGGCCACGATCGCGCCGGGCTTGTCCTCGATATCGTGCTCCATGTCGAGGTACTCGAAGATACGGTCGAAGAGCGCGAACGACGCGTGCACGTCGGTGGAGACCTGGAGCATCGAGCCGATCGGGAAGAAGAGCCGCGACTGGAGCGTCGTGAAGGCGACGATATCGCCGGCGTCCACGCTGTTGAAGCCGTTCTTGCTCATCTGCCAGCCGGCCACGAGGTACACGAGCGCCGGAGTGATCGAGAAGAACGTCCCCACGACCGCGAAGAACGACCGGCCGATCATCGTCTGGCGGATCTGGAGACCGGTCAGGCGCTCGTTCTCCTCCTGATACCGCCCGATCTCGTGACGCTGACGCCCGAACGATTTCGAGAGCAGGATGCCGCTGACACTGAGCGTCTCCTCGGTGATCGCCGAGAGGTCGGCGAGGGTGCGCTGGGTGCTCGTGGCGACGTCGCGCCGGGCCCGGCCCACCTTCACGGTCAGCCAGAGGAACAAGGGCATCAGTGCCAGCGACAGGATCGTGAGCGGGACCGAGAGCCAGATCATCACCGCTAGCGTGCTGATGATCGTGACGACGTTGGCGAGCACGCTCGAGGCGGTATCGGTGACGACCGACTGCACACCACCGACGTCGTTCGCGATCCGGGACTGGATCTCGCCGGTCCGCGTCGTCGTGAAGAACCGCATGGGCATGAACTGGAGGTGGGAGTAGAGCGCGTTGCGCAGGTCCTGCATCACCCGCAGGCCCACGAGGTTCGCCATGTAGGTCTGCCCGATCCCGATCGCGCTCGTGACGATCGGGACCGCGATCATCAGCGCCACGTAGAAGTACAGGAGCGGCAGGTTGGGACAGGCTTCACCGGCACAGTTCCCCGATCCCGACGGCTGGCCGAAGAGCGCGTTGTTGAAGACCTTGGAGATCAGCACCGGGTTCACGACCCCCAGGGCCGACGTGATGACGATCAGGGCCGCGACGACCGCAACCTTCCGCTTGTAGGGGCGGAAGGTGTCGATCACCCGCCGGACGGTCGCACGGTCGATGGGCCGCTGGTCCTCATCCTCGGGGCGCACGGCGAAGAAGCTGCGATGTCGGCCCATGCGACTCAGGATACGGCCGGCCGCCGACGACGTAGTCCCGAGGCGCTACTCGGCGAAGCAGGGCTCCTCGTGCTCGAGGCCCTGGCGGACGTCGCCGGGGTCGGTGAAGGCGGTATCGGTGCCCGGCCCGCCGATCGCGGTGTCGTTGCCGACGCCGTCCATCGTGACGATGCAGTGGTCGTTGCCCAGGCCGCCGTTCACGGTGTCCTGCCCCGACGTTCCACCGTCGAGCGTCGAGTCGGGGCCAGGCCCGCCGTTCAGGAGGTCGTCGCCGCCCATGCCGACGCCGTCGTCGGACCCCGCGTTGCCGAACATGCGGTCGTCGCCGCCGTTGCCGATCAACGTGTCCCGCCCCTCGCCACCGAGGAGCACGTCGTCGCCGATGCCGCCGCTCAGGAAGTCGCTGCCCGAGCCGGCGCGGAGCTCGTCGTCGCCGCCCAGCCCGCGGAGCTCGTCGTCGCCTCCGAGACCGCAGATCACGTCGCGACCGCTCGTTCCCCGGAGGACGTCGGGGCCGGATGTCCCCGTGATCGTGCACCCCCCGCCCTTGCGCAGCCCGGTCGCGGCGCCGCTCATCAGCACCACCACGACGATCGACAGCACGGCAACCAGCCACGTTCTGCGCACCGGACGGACCTCCTCGGCTCGAGACGGACCACGCTAACCGCGCGACCGACGAGGGTCAAAGACCGGCGATCGCCTTCGCCCGGGCGAGCACGGCGTCGATCATCGGAGCCGTGAGCGTCCCGGTGAACGTGTTCTGCTGGCTCGGGTGGTAGCAGCCGAGGAGCGTCACCGGCCCGATCGTGGCCTCGGCGCCGTGGCCGAACCGCGGCTTCGGCCGCACGCCGTGGCCGAGGCCCGCCGAGTGCCCGGAGGGCCCCGTCCCAGCCGTACGCCCCGAGGGCGACGATCACGTGGAGCGACGCCAGCGCCGTCAGCTCGCGCTCCAGGAACGGAAGGCAGGCATCCCGCTCGGCCGGCGTGGGCTTGTTCCCGGGCGGGGCACAGCGGTTCACGGCCGTGACGAACGCGCCGCGCAGCCGAAGGCCGTCGCCCCGCGCGACGCTCTCGGCCTGGTTCGCGAACCCCGTCCGGTGGAGCGAGCCGTACAGGAAATCGCCCGACCGGTCGCCCGTGAACACGCGCCCCGTGCGGTTCCCGCCGTGCGCGGCGGGCGCGAGCCCGAGCACCACGACGCGGGCGCCCGGATCACCGAAGCCGGGCACCGGACGGGCCCAGTAGGTCTGGTCCGCGAAGCGCGCGACCTTCTCGCGACCGACGCGCTCGCGCCACTCGACCAGTCGCGGGCAGGCCCGGCACCGAACGATCTCCTCCTCGATGTCGGCGAGCTCGTCCGCCGTCATCGGTGCGAGGCCGCCCAATCGTCGTAGCCACCGATCGAGCCCTCGAGCCCGCCGTCCCGCACCTCGACGATCCGATCGGGGATCCGATCCAGCAGGTACCGGTCGTGCGAGATCACGATCACGGTCCCGTCGAAGTCCTCGAGGGCGGATTCGAGCGCCTCCATCGAGTCGATGTCGAGGTGGTTCGTGGGCTCGTCGAGGAGCAGGCAGTTCGCCCCCGACAGCATCAGCAGGCACAGGTCGAGCCGCGTGCGCTCGCCGCCCGAGAGCGAGCCCACCGGCTGGCGCATCTGGTCGTAGCGGAACAGGAATCGCCCCAGCAGCGAGACGGCATCCTCCTCGTACATCGCCTTGGCGGCGCGGAGGATCTGGATCGGCGTCTGATCGGGCGGCTGGTCGCTGTGCCCCTGCGCGAGGTAGCCGAACACGACGGCGGGCCCCGCCCAGCGCGTCCCCGCGGTCGGCTCGATCGTGCCGGCGAGCAGGCGACCGAGCACGGACTTGCCCGCGCCGTTCGCGCCGATCACCCCGACGCGCTCGCCACGGTAGATCGCGACCGACGCGTCGAGCAGGACGGGGTCGTCGTCGAACGCCACCGTCACGTCGCGCAGCTCGATGATCTTGTTGCCGCCGCGCTGGGCGGCCCGCATCTCCAGCGCCATCTTCCGGCGCTCGAAGACCGGGCGTTCGACCTTGTCCATGCGGTCGATCTGGCGCTGCTTGTTCCGCGCCTGCTTGATGTGGCGCTCGTTCACCACGCGGTCCGCCCAGTCCTTGAAGCGCCGGATCGCCTCCTCGAGGCGCGCGATCTCCTTCTGCTGGGTCACGTAGAGCTGCTGCTGGCGCTGGAGCGCGATCTCCTTCGCCACGGCGTAGGCGGAGTAGTTGCCCGGCCACATCGTGATCGCGCCGCCGTCCAGTTCCGCGATCCGCGTCACGGTGTCGTCGAGCAGGTAGCGGTCGTGCGAGACCGTCACGACGGCCCCCGCGAAGTCGGCCACGAGCTCCTCGACCAGCTCGCGCCGCCCTGCGTCGAGATGGGTCTCGGGCTCGTCGAGCAGCAGCAGATCGGGCTGACGGATCAGGCAGGCGGCGAGCGCCACGAGCTTGCGCTGCCCGCCCGAGAGCAGCCGGGTCGGCCGCTCGAGGTCGTCGCCGTCGAGCCCGAGGGAGGCCAGGAGGCTCCTGCGCCTCGCCCGAGAGTCCGGCGCCGCCGGCCGCGACCCAGCGATCGAGCAGGTCCTGCTGGCGCGCGAGCACCCGGCTCATCCGGTCGAGATCCCTCGCAACCTCGGGACGGGCGAGCTCCGCCTCCACGGCGCGCATCGCCGCGTCCAGTTCGGCGACGTCGGGCCGTGCGGCCAGGACGGTCTGCTCCGCCGTACGGTCGTCGCCCTCGGGGTTCTGGTCGAGGTACGCCGTGACGAGGCCCTTGCGCCTGACGACCTCGCCGGCCGAGACGTCCTCGCGCCCCTCGATGATCTTGAGGATCGTCGACTTTCCGGCGCCGTTCGGCCCGACGATCCCGATCCTGCCGTCGGCGGGCACCTCGAGGTCGGCGCCCCGCAGCACGGGCCACGTTCCGTACGACTTCTCGACCCCGATCAGGGTGACGACCGACATGGCGGCAACCTTATCGAGGTCACGGGGAGCGCCGCGGGTCCACCGGCGACGAGCCGCGGTCAGCCCGCGACGAGCGTCCCGAGCGAGACGGAGCCCGGCTCAGCGTCGAACCATCGCTCCATCGCGACCCGGACCCGCGGCCACTCGGTGTCGAGCATCGAGAACCATGCCGTGTCTCGGTTCCGCCCCTTCACGATCATGTGCCGCCGGAAGATCCCCTCGAAGGTGAAGCCCAGCCGCTCCGCGGCCGCGCGCGACCGGGCGTTCAGGGCGTCGCACTTCCATTCCACGCGCCGATCCCCGAGCTCCTCGAACGCGCGCCGCAAGAGGAGGTACGCGACCTCGGTGTTCGCGCGGGTGCGTTGCGCCGCCGGCACGTACCAGATGTGCCCGAGCTCGATCCGCCGGTCGTTCGTCACGCATTCAGGTAGCTGACGACGCCGACGGGCGTCCCGTCGGCCAGGCTCACCGCGAAGGATCGCGGGTCCTCGGGGCCGCGGATCCCATCGAGCCACGTCGCCATGGCCGCCTCGTCAGCGAAGGGCCCGTACGGCATGTACGTCCAGACCGCCTCCGCCTCCGGGGAGCCGTGGGTCGCGGGGTAGAGCGCGCCGGCGAGCGCGCCCGAGGGCGGTGCCAGCGACACCCACCGCCCGACCAACGGCTCAGGTCCCGGCGGGATCGCCGCGATGCCCTCCACGACGGGCCCGACCGGCAGGTCGGGCGCGACTCGATCGATCCCTGACATGGGCCGGAGCCTACCGAACCGCCCGATGTCGAGGCTCAGCGCGACGGGCTACGCGCGGAGCGCTCGGAACCGTTCGGCCGCCGCCGCGAACGGATCGAGCGGATCCATCAGCGACTCGACGGCCCCCAGCAGTCCCTCGAACCCGCCGAGCTCGGGAGCCTCCTCGCGGAGCCGACGTGCGAGCGTGAGCGCGTCGGACAGACCCACGTCGCACGCCAGCCACTCCGTCTCGACCGCCGGGTGGCGCCAGGCCGGCATGAGGGTTCTCGACACGCTCGAGGTGGTCTTCGTACTCGGCCAGCGCGTCGGGCAGCGGGCGGCCGGGCAACCGCGTCGTCGGCATGCAGTCGGCGAGCGCCGCCTTGGCCGGCTCCACTTCCGCCAGCACGGCATCGAACGCGTCCCGGATCGGCTCGAGCTCGGGCGGGAGCCGCGCGGCGGCGGAACATCACCCGTCCGATCCGTCGCGGGCCGCGACGATCGCGGACGGGTCGTTCGTCGCGATCGCGTCGAGCCCCCAGTCCATCAGGGTTCGTGCCTCGGCGGGGTCGTCCGTGTTCCAGGTGCCCACCCTGCAGTCCGGCGTCGTGAGCGCGCGAGACGAACGACCTTCCCGCCTCGAGGACCCTTGGGAGGGGCGGCAGCATCCACTCGTAGCCGCGCTCCCGGGCGAACCCCAACGCCACGTCTGCCTCGACCGACGGATCGGTCAAGCAGCCCGACGGGGATGTCCGGGGCGAGCCTGCGGGCCGCGTCGATCGAGAACGGGTTGAAGCTCGTGAGCAGCACGGGCCCCGCGAAGGACACCGCGTCGATCGTTCGCAGGGTCGCCCCGACGAGCCGATCGACCTCCGGCTCGAAGTCCGCCTCGCCGGGGAGCTGCTTCAGCTCGATGTCCACGCCGACCCGCCCGGAGAGGGCCGCGAGCGCCGCCTCCAGCGTGGGGACGCCCGTCACGTCGCCACCAGCTCTGGCGATCGTGAGCCGCGCGAGCTCCTCGATCGTGTGGTCCCGGGCGAGGCCGTGTCCGTCGGTGGTCCGGTCCACGGCGGCGTCGTGCAGGATCACGGGCACCCCGTCGGCCGAGAGCCGAACGTCGAACTCGACGGCGTCGGCGCCGGCCGCGACGGCAGCCTCGAAGGAGGCGATCGTGTTCTCGGGCTCGACGAGCGGGGCGCCACGGTGCGCCACGACGATGGGGCGCTCTTGACTGAACGACCGTTCAGACATTACGCTCGGCCCCGCACTCCCCGATCGTATCCGCACGCGTCAAACGGTGACCCATGATTGAACCCAAGTTCAGAAGGGACCCGCGCGAATCCGCGTGGATCGAGCGGGCTCGGTGCATCGGCGAGGACCCCGAGCTCTTCTTCCCGGTCGGGAGCAGCGCGCCCGGCGGTCGAACAGACGCTCCGCGCGAAGTCCGTCTGCCGCGCGTGTCCGGTGATGGAGGTGTGCCTCGCCTGGGCGCTCGACACGTGCCAGGACGCCGGGGTCTGGGGCGGTCTCGACGAAGAGGAGCGCCGCGTGATCCGCCGGGCGCGACGCCGCGCCGCCGCGGTCGCCGAGTCGCAGGCCGACCGGGAGGCGGAGGAAGCCGATCGGGGCGAGCTCGTCGGCGCGGTGGGCTGACTCAGAGCCGGCTCGAGGGGCACAGCCGCTCCACCGGGCACTCGTCGCACCGCGGCTTCTTCGCCTGGCAGATCGCCCGCCCGTGGTCGATGAGGACGTAGCTGAACCCGAACCACCGCCGCTTCGGGATCAGGCGCATCAGGTCCTGCTCGATCTTGTCGGTGTCGGACTCGTCGCTGAACCCGAGCCGGTTCGCCAGCCGGCGCACGTGCGTGTCGACCGCGATGCCCTCCACCCGTCCGAAGCTGTTGCCGGTGACGATGTTCGCGGTCTTGCGCGCCACGCCGGGGAGGGTGATCAGCTCCTCCATCGTGCCCGGCACCTCGCCGTCGTACGCCTCGACGATCCGTGCGCAGGCGCCGCGGATCGCACGCGCCTTCTGGTTGAAGAACCCGGTCGAGCGGATGTCCTCCTTCAGCTCGTCCTCGGGCACCGCGAGGTAGTCCTGCGGGGTCCGGTACTTCACGAACAGGTCCTTCGTGACCATGTTCACGCGCTCGTCCGTGCACTGCGCCGAGAGCATCGTGGCGATCAGGCACTCGAGCGGGTTCGTGAAGTTCAGCGCGACATGCGCGTCCGGGTACGCCTTCGTGAGGATCTTGATGACCTGCGGGGCACGGTCCTCGATCGGCGACTCGCGCGTGAGGGCGGGCGTGGACGGCATGGCCGACACCCTACCGGCGTGCCCCGGCGGCGCCCATCCCCGCGCGAAGGCCGAGCCTTGGGAGCCTCCTACGCCCCCGAGAGCTCGAGGTCGAGCGACGCACCGGGCTCGTGGTGGGTCCAGTCCCCGTCGGTCAGGACGTGGGCGCCGGCCACGCCGACCACGTCCCAGCGGCGGCCGTCCCCGACGAGCGCGGTGTTCTCGTCGATGCCGACGAGCGTCGCCCCCTCGGGGACCTCGGAGACGATGAAGTCCGTGAGCCCCGGGGCGAACCCGTCGAGCGCGTCCCAGTGCGGACCGAACCAGTAGCCCGGGAAGAGCCTCAGCCCGGGCTGCCAGAGGTTCTCGTCGAACTCCTCGCGCGCGCTGTCCGGGGCGATGTCGCCGAGGCACGCGACGCCGGCGCTGCATCCCGCGTACGCGAGTCCGTCGTCCATCGCCTCGAGCAGCGCCTGCCAGAACGGCGTGCCCCCGAGCACCGAGGAGAGGTACGCGGGGTTCCCGCCGCTGAAGAACGCGACCGAGCCCCGTCGAGGGCGGCCACCAGCTCGTCGCGGTGGGCGTCGTCGCGCGTCTTCAGCGGCACGACCCTGGCCTCGATCGCCTCGCCGGTCGTAGTGGTCGAGCCCCTTGCGCGCCCACATGTCGAAGACGTCGTCGCCTTCGGCCGCCGAGGCGGTCGGCAGGATCAGCACGGGCCCGTCGCGGGCGCCGTCGCGGCCCAGCAGCCATCGGTCGATCGAGGCCGTCCACGGGTCGAACTCGCCCGACCCCAGCAGGGCGTAGGCGCGGGTCATCGTGCGGAGCTCCGGCGGACGGTGGGCGTCGTCGTACGCCGGCCCCGATCTCGGCCGCCACGTCGAGCACGGCGTCCATGTCGTCGGCCTCGGTGCGGAAGTTCACGACGCAGGTCCGCAGCACGAACCGGTCGTCGAGGATCGCGTTCGAGAAGAAGACCCGGCCGTCGAGCTGCACCTCGGTCATCATGCGCTGGTTCAGCTCCGAGAGGTACGCCTCGCGGTCGGCCGTGCGCCCGCGGGCAGGCCGGACGGCACGTAGCGGAAGCACGTGATCGAGAGCCCGACCGGGGTCATCAGCTCGAAGTCGCCGCGCTCCTCGACCCGGGCGCCCAGGTATCGGGCGAGCGCGGCGTCGTGCGAGATCCGCCGGCCGTACGCGGCCCGCCCGTGCGCGAGGAGCGACACCCACACCTTCAGCGCCCACGCGCTGCGGCTGAAGTTCGGGCCGTGGCGCCCGAAGTCGATCCCGTGGCCGGTCGCGTCCTTGTCCTGCACCGTGTAGCTCGCGTACGCGTCGAAGGACTCGCGCAGGTGCTCGAAGTCCCGCACCAGCACGCAGCCGCCCGAGTGGGGCGTGTAGAGCCACTTGTGCGGGTCGAACGCGATCGAGTCCGCGCGCTCGATGCCCGCGAACAGCGGGCGCAGGTCGTCGGCGAGGATCGCGGGGCCGCCGTACGCGCCGTCGACGTGGAACCAGAGCCCTTCCTCGGCGCAGACGTCGGCGAGGCTCGTCGAGCGGGTCGATGACGCCCGTCGAGACCGTGCCCGCCGTGCCCACCACCGCGAACGGCCGGATGCCCGCCTCGCGGTCGGCGGCGATCTGCGCGCGCAGGTCGTCGACCCGCATGCGGTAGCCCTCGACCGGGATGTGCCGGACGTTCGCGGCGCCGATGCCGAGCATGTCGGCCGCGCGGTCGCTGACGACGTGGGTCTCGGTGGACAGGTACAGCCCGAGCGGCGGCCCCGCCGCCACCCCCTCGCGTCCGCACGTCCCAACCGGCGCGGTGGTCGCGGGCGGTCTTCAGCGCGATGAAGTTCGCCATCGCCCCGCCCGAGGTGATCTCGCCGCCCGACCCCTCGGGCAGGCCGAACATCTCCTGCGCGAACCATCGGCAGAGGTGCTGCTCGATCTCGGTGGCCGAGGGCGAGAGCATCCAGCCGCCGACGTTCTGGTTCACGCCCGACGCCGAGCAGGTCGGCGGCGACCCCGGGCACGGTGCCGGCGCCGCTCACGTACGCCATGAACCGCGGGTGCCCGAGGTAGGCGGACCACTCGAACACGACCTCGCGGAGGTAGGCGAGGAGCGCCTCGTCGCCCATCGGCTCGTCCGGCACGGGCATCGTGACGGCCTCGCGGACCTGGTCGGCCGTCCAGTGCCGGGCGACGCGCTCGTCCGGGCAGCCGCTCGAGCAGCTCCTGCCAGATGTCGGCGGCGCCGTCGGCGAACGCCCGGGCCGCGCTTGGGATCCCAGTCGAGGTCGCGGACGGGTTCGGGACGCTCGACGGGGCTCACGCGCTCACTCCTTCACCGCGGCGAGGCGGAACCACTCGTGCGACATCTCGCGCTTGAAGATGTCCTCGCCGAGCGCGTCGAAGATGTACTGGACCTGGCTGATGTGCTGCATGATCGAGGCCCACTTCGCTCGAGCAGGTCGGGCTGGAGCGCGAGGTCGATCGAGAGTCCGGTCGGGCGGCGTCACCGGCGGCGTCCCGGGCCGGAAGATGTTCAGCGGCTCGAAGATCGTCCCCGAACTCCTCCACGAACCCGGGCGTCATCGTCGCGTAGTGCAGCCGGGCGCCGGGCTTCGCGACCGCGTGGAACGCCTCGGTCGCCCACCGGCAGACGCTCATGTGCCCGACGTGGCCGGTCATGCCGTCGGGACCGAAGGTCAGCACGGTGTCGGGCTGCACCTCGGCCATGATCTCGAGGACCTGCGCCGCGCCGGACTCGTCGAGCGGGGTGTCCATGTCGATGTCGACGGGCCCGTCGAGGAAGCGATGCTCGCTGACGCCCAGGACCTCGAGGCTCCGCATCAGCTCGGCGCTGCGGACCTCCGCCATCGTCTCGGGCGGCCATCGCTCCTCGTCCATCGAGCCGCCCTCGCCGCGCGTGGCGGTGACGTCGACCACGCGGTTGCCGAGCCCGACGTTCAGCGCCATCAGGCCGGCGCTCAGGTAGATGTCGTCGTCGGGGTGTGCCCAGATGCCGAGGACGGTTCCCAGATCCATGATCGGGACAGTCTGACGCAGGCGGCGCTCGCGTTGCACCCGGGTCGTCAGGACGGAGGCGTCGAGCTCGCGGATCAGCCCGCGGATCTTCTCGCCGAGCTCGGCGGGCACCGCCTCGCCGCCGCACTTGGTCGAGATCATGACCTTCAGCGACCGTCGGAACTCCACGCGCTGCATGCACGGGTGGCAGTCCGAGAGGTGATGCGAGATCTCGCCCTGCACGTTCGGGTCGAGCTCACCGTCGAGGAAGCGCTCGATCTCCTTGAGCGTTTCCTCGCAGTTCACGCCACAGTCACTCATCGACCAGTCCTCGCGTTCGGGCTGTCTCCCACAACGCCTTCTCGAGGGCTTTCCTTCCCCGATGCAGGCGCGACATCACGGTGCCGATCGGCGTCTCCATGATCTCGGCGATCTCCTTGTAGCTGAACCCCTCGACGTCGGCGAGCAGCACCGGGATGCGGAAGTTCTCCGGGAGCGACTCGAGGGCCGCCTTCACGTCGGCGTCGGGGATCTGGTCGAGCACCTCGGTCTCGGCCGAGGCCTCGACGCTCCGCCCGCCGAGCTTGTCGTACAGGTACCACTCGTCGAGGTCGTCGGGGCCCTCGACGATCTGCGGCTCCCGCTGCTTCTTGCGGTAGGTGTTGATGAACTGGTTCGTGAGGATCCGGTAGAGCCACGCCTTCAGGTTCGTGCCCTCCTGGAACCCGCCGAAGCCTCGGAACGCCCGGAGGTAGGTCTCCTGCACGAGGTCCTCGGCGTCGCTCGGGTTGCGCGTGAGCCGCATCGCCGCGCCGTACAGGCTGGGCAGCAGCGGCAGCACGTCGCGCTCGAAGCGCTCGCGCAGGGCCTGGTCGTCGGCGGCGGTCGTCTGAGCCATCGGCTCACAGGGTAACGCGGTCGAGCCCGGTCGCTCCGCTCGGGTGGGGGTCCATGGACTCGGCGGGCTGCACGGCGCCGTCGCCGTCGGTCGCCCGCACGACGACCACCGGGTCCGTGCCGGGATCGAACGGCAGCGCGCCAGCGGCGCCAGGTGAGCCCCGAGAGCGGCCGCTCCAGCTCGGCGTCGGCCCAGGTCGCACCGTCGTCGAGCGACACCTCGACGCGCGAGATCCCGCGGTCGCCCGCGAACGCGACCCCCGCCACGAACGTCCCGCCGCCCACCTCGCCGTACCCGTCGACCCGCGACATCGTGCGCACGACGGCCGCCTTCACCCACCCGCGCTGCTCCCAGTAGCCCTGGTACGGCTCGGTGACGACCTCGAGGTGCTCGAGCCACTTCGGCTGCTTCATGCCGAAGTACCCGGGCGCGAGCAACCGGGCCGGGTAGCCGTGCGCGCGCGGGAGCACGCGGCCGTTCATCCCGACCGCCACGATCGTGACCGGCCGCATCGCGTCGGCGAGCGGCAGCGAGTCGCTGTACCCGCCGATCGCGCGGAAGACGACCTCGACCGCGCCCTCGCGCACGCCCGCGCGCTCGAGCAGCGCCGCGAGCGGAACGCCGGTCCATGTGGCCGTCGAGATCAGGTCGCCGCCCACGGGGTTCGAGATGCACTCGAGCGTGGCGTGCTGCTCGACCTGCGGGAGCGCCAGCAGCTCGTCGTACGTCAGCTCGAACGGCGTGTCCACCGCCCCGTCGACCCGCAGCCGCCACGCGGCGGCGTCCACGATCGGATCCACGATCTCCTCGTCCACCGTGTAGAAGTCGTCGATCGGCGTGATCAGCGGCGCCAGCCCCGGCACGTCGAACCCCGGCCCCGGGCGCACCGGCCCGGCGGACCGGCGCCACCGTCGCGACATCGAGCGGACGATCGAGGTCGCCGCCGCGGGAACAGGGCTCGCCCGAGCTCGAGCCACCCGGCGGCGAAGCCCAGCCCGCCCACCACGCCGGCGCGCAGCATGACGCGCCGAGACGGGTCGTCGGGCCGCGCGGCAGGTGATCGCGAGGTCGGCCGGAGTCAGCCGCGCGTACGCGAGCCCCGCCGCGACCCCACCCGCGGCGGCGCACCCGGCCAGCGCGCAGCGCGTACGTGGAGCGACCCGTCGTTACCGACGACGGGTCGAACGCGACCAGCGCGGCGAGGTAGGCGGGCAGCGAGAGCACCAGGCCGGCCCCGACGGCGCCGACGCGTTCCGCGAGCCACGGCAGCAGCGCCGCCAGGCCGAGCGTGATCGCCACGAGCCCGGCCCCCACCAGGAGCACGGCGAGCGGGAGCGCGAGGTGATGCAGCAGGTCGATGAAGAACGTCGCCACCCCGCCCGGCGTGAGGTTCGCCACGCGCTCGGCGACCTGGACGGGAGGGAACGGGAACCTCGACCAGAGCGACGCGAGGATCCCCGTCGCGGCCACGCCGACCGCGAGACCCCACAGGGAGGCAGCCCTCGCCGCGACGCGCCGGTCGACATCCATCCGTCCACGATACGGGGTCTTCGCGAACGGTTCGTAGAACGGTTCGCTGGCGGCAGCCGGATGTGAACGTTCCGTCGCGATGCGGCGCCTTCCTGTCATACGGGGGCAGCGGTGGGAAGATTGGTGACATGCCCGACAACGATCCCCTCGGACGCCGCGGCGGCGACAGACGGCCGCCGGCCCGAACATGCCCCGCTCCCGCCTGATGCCCTGGCTCATCGTCCCGCTGCTCCTCGTGGGCCTGTTCCTGTTCAACGGCTGGCTCACGAGCGCCAACACGAAGACGATCACCTACTCCGAGTTCGTGACGGCGGTCGAGGACGGCAAGATCGCCGAGAACACGACGGTCTCGATCTCTGACACGACGATCTCGGGCACCCTCGTGAACGATCAGGGGGAGGACCAGAAGTTCTCGGCCAACCTGTCCACCAACTTCCAGGTGGATCAGGGCTTCACGACGTTCCTCGACGACAACGCCGTGAACTACGAGTTCCAGCAGCCGAGCGTGTTCCTCCAGCTCATCCTCAACATCCTGCCGTTCGTCCTGATCATGGGGCTCGTGTACTGGTTCGTCTTCCGCCGCGTGGGCGCGGCCGGCGCCGGTCCCCTGAACATGGGCAAGAACAAGGTCAAGATCTACGACCGCAAGGAGATGAAGACCACCTTCGCCGACGTCGCGGGCGTCGACGAGGCCAAGGACGAGCTCCGCGAGATCGTCGAGTTCCTCTCGAACCCCAAGAAGTATCAGCGGCTCGGCGGGCGGATCCCCAAGGGCGTCCTGCTCCTGGGGCCCCCTGGATGCGGCAAGACCCTGCTCGCGCGGGCCGTCGCCGGCGAGGCGAACGTCCCCTTCTTCTTCATGAGCGGATCCGAGTTCGTCGAGATGTTCGTGGGCCTGGGCGCGGCTCGGGTGCGCGAGCTCTTCCAGCAGGCGAAGGAGAAGGCGCCCGCGCTGATCTTCCTGGATGAGATCGACACGATCGGCAAGGGGCGCGCCGGCGTGAGCGGCGCGGGGTTCGGCGCCCACGACGAGCGCGAGCAGACCCTGAACCAGCTGCTGGTCGAGATGGACGGCTTCGACGCCAGCAAGGGCGTGATCATCATGGCCGCGACGAACCGGCCCGACGTGCTCGACCCCGCGCTCGTGCGGCCCGGTCGGTTCGACCGCCAGGTCGTCGTCGATCGCCCCGACCTGAAGGGCCGCGAGGAGATCCTGCGCGTGCATGCCCGAGGCGTGGCCCTCGGTACCGACGTCGACCTGCACACGATCGCGGCGCGCACGCCGGGTTTCACCGGCGCGGACCTCGAGAACGTCGTGAACGAGGCGGCGCTGCTGGCCGCTCGGCGCGAGAAGAACTCCGTCTCCGAGGACGAGCTCGAGGAGGCGATCGACCGTGCGTCGATGGGCCTCGAACGCAAGTCGCGTGTGATGAGCGAGAAGGAGAAGACCCGGGTCGCGTTCCACGAGATGGGTCACGCGCTCGTCGCGCACTACTGCGAGAACCTCGACCCGGTGCACCGGATCACGATCATCCCGCGCGGCACGGCCGCGCTCGGCCTGACGATGACCCGGCCGCTCGAGGACCGCTACCTCGCCACCGAGCCCGAGCTGAACGACATGCTCGCGTTCGCGATGGGCGGCCGCGTCGCCGAGGAAGTCGTGTTCAGCGAGATCTCCACCGGGGCCCAGAACGACCTCGAGAAGGCGACGCAGATCGCACGCGCGATGGTCGCCGAGTACGGCATGAGCGAGAAGGTCGGGCCGCTCTCCCTCGGGCACGAGGATCCGAACGCGTTCTTCGGTACCGGGCCGCGCATCTCGGGCGCCACCGCCGAGAAGATCGACGACGAGGTCTCCCGGCTCCTGGGCGAGGCACACGACCACGCCCAGCGACTGCTGTTGGAGCATCGCGATCTGCTCGACCGGCTGTCGAAGCTCCTGCTGGTGACCGAGACGATCGACGGCGCCGACCTCCTGGCGTACGCCTCAGGTGCGAAGGCGATCCCCGACCCCGCCGAGGTCGTCCGTCAGCAGGAGGAGGCCGAGCAACGCCGCGTCGCGGCGGCCGTGGCGAAACACCCCGAGCCGCCGAAGCCGCAGACCTCGCGCGAGACGCCGTCGCGGATCACCCTGCCGCCGGCGCCGCCGCTCCCCACCGTCGACTGACGGAGGCGGGCCGAGGCCGGTGGATCACCCTCTCTCGCGCCCGGACCCGTGGTCGTGGTCAGACCCGTCGTCGTGGTTGGACCCGTGTTGGTGCGGCTCCGGAGGGTGCGGGTCGAGCACCAGGTCCCAGCGGTCACGCCAGCGGTCGAGGAACCGGTAGTAGTTCCGCTTCGACCACTTCGCCCGTGTGGCCGGCTCCGTCTCGAACCACATCCGGTGCTCGTGCTTGGTCACGGGCACGTCCACGACGCTCGTCGCGAGCCCGAGGTCCTTCACACGGAACGAGAACTCGATGTCGGCGGTCCGGTACCACCTGAACTTCTCGTCGAAGAGCCCCGCCGCGACCAGCGTGTCCCGGCGCAGCGCCATGAAGTACCCTTCGACCGCGTCGCACGGTCCCGGCGCCGGCTGCTCGTCGAACTGCCTCAGGTCCCGCGTGACGATCCCGAACGGTCCCACGATGCCGGCGTCCGCATCCTCGAGCGCGGTCTCGAGCGGTCCGAAGACGTCGCCGGTCGCCTCGATCGATCCGTCGAGCACGAACGCGAGCCGTCCGGCCGTGCGCTTGAGGCCGGCGTTCCGGGCCGCGCCCCAGCCGGTGCCGGGCTCGAGCCGCAGCACCTCGACCCCTTCGCCGAACGCCCCCTCCGGCTGATCCGTGACGTCGGCCACCACGTACCGAACGTCCCGGGATCCTGCGTACGCCCGGAACGAGGTCACCGCACGAACGATGTCACCGGGCCAACCCTCGCAGACCCAGTGGATCGAGACGTCGGCGGTTGCGGGTTCATCGAGGATCGACGGAACGTCCTCCACGGCGAGCGGCCCAGGATCGGATCCTTGAGCGATGACGGGCTCGAGGTGCCAGCCGTCCGGCTCGTCCACGACGGTCCAGCCCCCGTGGGCGAGCTCGTCGCGGAGCCCGTCGGCCGTCACGAAGTCCTTCGCGGCGCGGGCCTTCGCCCGACGGTCCGCGAGCTCGAGGGCGTGCGCATCGGGCTCGGGGACGGCGTGCATCACCTCATCGTCCCCCCTTTCGGGCGAAACGTCGCGCGCTACGAGGTGGCGCTCTTCGTGGCGTTGCGGAGGCGGCCCGCCATCGCCTGCAGGGTCTTCACGGCGATGCTGGGGTGTTCCTGCATCAGGCCGCGGAACACCCACTCCGTGAGACCGAGGAGCTTCACGTCGCTCGTGGCCGTCACGGTGGCCGTGCGAGGTCCGCCGTCGAGGAGGGCGATCTCTCCGAAGAACTCACCTGGGCCGAGGGTGGCCTTCTTCGCCCCGCCGATCGTGACCACGGCCGTGCCGTCGGCGATCACGAACAGGCCGATCCCGGGCTCGCCTTCGCGCGCGATCACGGTTCCGTTCTCGTGATCGATGTCCTTGACGACGCGGGCGATCGTCTGCAGGTCCCTCTGGCTACAGCCGGCGAACAGCGGCACCTTCGACAGGCGCGTCACGACTTCCTTGGTCGGCACGAGGTCCCTCTCCTTTTCGGGTGGATCGGCGTCAACGATTCTAGTCCGACGAGGGACCCGTCAGTCCACGCGCCATGCCGACCAGTACCCAGCCATGTGGAGATCGGGGAGGAATCGCGCGGCGGCCGCCTCGAGCCGAGCCTTGAATCCCTCGGTGCGCGCGATACCCAGCCAATGCGCGGTCGCGTACCTCCTGAGGACCGCGGTGAAGCGGTGCAGGCCGAGGCGATGCGCCAGGTTCGCGAGGAGGCAGCCACCGCCGCCGTAGATCGTCCCGTACTCACCGCGATGCGTGTCCCAGTACCCCATGTCGTTCGTGATCCGCGCATCGGCGCCCGGGAACGTGTAGTGCCGGCAGGCGCGCCAGGGATCGAACGGCAGGTACTGCGACCAGGTCGCGAACGACTCGTCGAGCCACGGCTCCGCGTACTCGTCATCGCCCACGATCCCGTACCACCACTGGTGCGCGAGCTCGTGCGAGACCGTGAGCCGTGCCGGGTTCGTGAAGATCACGGTCGGATACTCCATCCCCCCGAACGAGGCGTGCCCCGCGAGGACGACGTCGATCTCCCCGTAGGGGTAGGTCCCGAACGCCCTCGAGAAGGTGTCCATCGACGTCACCGCGTCGCGGAGTCGTGCCTCTGCTCTCCCGCGCGTGACCGCGTCGGGCTGGTAGGAGACCACGACGCGGGTGTCGCCCGAACGTGCGGTCAGGGTCTTCAGGCGGCCCGCCGCCCAGGCGAAGTCCCGCACGTCGCGCGCAGCGTAGGTTCGGGACTCCCGCCCCGGACCGGCGCCGTGCCGGGCGACGAGCACGCCGGTCGAGGGAGTGGCGAGCGCGTCCGGCGCCTCGAGCGTGACGCGGTAGGCGCCGACGACCGAGTAGAAGCTCTCCCCGAGATCGACGAACGGATCGAGGTGCCAGCCGGTGTCGTCGTGGATCGCCAGCGTCGGGAGGGCGGTGCCGATCAGCGCCAGACCCTCGTGGTAGCCGAACCGATCGTTCTTCGGCGGTACCTCGATCCGCAGGTCCATCGAGATCGAGGTCCGGGCGCCGGGGGCGAGCGGCGCGTCGAGCGTGACCTCGACCGCGGTGCAGCGCTGAGTGGTGGCGGCGATCGTGCCGCCCAGCACGTTGGAGATCTGGATCGAGCCCGCCGCGCACCCGAGCACGCCGTTCGACCACAGCCGGAGGTAGATCGTGTCGAGCGGGTCGGGCTCGAGGTTCGTGAACGCGATCCGGTGGGTGCCGAGCCACACGTGGCCCTGGCCGCCGGTCGAGAGCTCGGTCCGGTAGAGCGGGTCGCCGGGACTGCGCACGACCGGGCTCGCCGAGGCCGAGATCGGGGGGGCGAGGGCGAGCGCCGTGGCCAGCGCGACGAACGCAGCCACGGCCCGGGGGAAGCGTCGCATGGCCCGAGTGTATCGGGTGGCCCTCGCGGCCTACGACAGGAGGATCACGGACGTGAGCAACACGCGGGTCACCCTCGATCGCTGCCCGCGGCCCGCCGCCGGGCCGTGTTCCGGGAACCGAAAGGGGTCCCGGTTCCCCGAGACCCCTTGCGGTCGTTCCCTCGTCGCGGGGACAGGATTTGAACCTGTGACCTCTGGGTTATGAGCCCAGCGAGCTACCGGACTGCTCCACCCCGCACGACGATGCTAGCAAAGGTTGAGTCGCGAGGCCGTGGCAGCCCTGGGATAGGAGATAGGGCACGGCCAAACGCCGCCCGGCTCATGACGCCGGCTCGAGCCGTGTCGGTGATGTAAGGGTGAATACGGCGCCTCGTCCCTGGCGTTCAAGCGTGGCGCGCGTGTTCGACGCTGATCGCGGTGCGAGCTCATGCCCCACTGACGATCACCATTTCGTTGCCTTCGGGGTCGGCGACCCGCCAGCGATCCTCCGACTCGTCAAGGAGCCGGCCACCGGCTGCGACGGTCGTGGCGAGGCGCGTCTGCGCGAGGTCCGACGGCACCGCGAGCTCGAAGTGGATGCGGTTGCGCTGCCGGCGCCGCTCCGTCTCCGAAGCATCGAGCTCTTGGAACACCAGCACCGGGTTCAGCCGCCGCGGATCGTGGATGTCGATGACCCCGGCTCGCCGGTCGTGGGTGTATCCGAGTGCGGCGACCCAGAACGCGCGGACTGCGGCGACGTCGGCGGCGTCGAGGAAGAGCTGAGCGAAGCGCGGCAGCCCCGGATCCGCAGTGGCCCCGAGTTCGCGGGCAGCGGTCTGGAGGTTTCCGGCGAGGTCGGTGAAGTCGAGCTCGAGGCCGTGGGCGTCGTCTTCCCACTGGTCCTTACCGCTGTCGATGATCACGAGCCCGGGGCGCAGGTCGACCAGCAGCGGGAAGCCCGTGTCGTCGGCCAGCGCCGCTGCTGCGGCGGCCAGGTCACGCTGCTGCGTCGGCGAGGTGGTGCGGTAGCACGCCATCGCGCTGAACACCGCCTGCCAGTCGGCTGTCCCGATCCTCTCGCCGAGCGCCTCGCCCGGCACCAGGTCGACCTCGTTGCCGTCGGGGTCGGTGTGGCAGACCCCGAACGGTCCGGATGCCTCACCAAGACTCGCCTGCTCGACCGCCGCGGCCGGCCGCACCACGTCGAGGTGGATGCGGTTTCGAAGCGGCCGCGGCTCCGTCGACTGCCGGATCCGTATCGCGGGGTCGCGCCGCAACGGATCCGCCAAACCGCCGTCCTCCCCAGGCGCGTAGTCGAGCACGCGCTGCCAGAACCGCCTCACCACAGTCGGGTTCGCGGATTCGAACACGACGCTCAGGTGCTGCAGCACGGCAGGGTTCGCGGCCAGCCCGAGATCCCGCGCGGCCGCCGACACCGCCTCGGCGTGCTCGTCTGAGTCGAGGCGCACCCGCATGCCTGTCGCGCGCAGGTCGAC
Source organism: uncultured Actinomycetes bacterium (assembly GCA_963816275.1). Taxonomy (GTDB): domain Bacteria; phylum Actinomycetota; class UBA4738; order UBA4738; family HRBIN12; genus JAOUEA01. Next base: position 124,241 of record CAWFJU010000003.1, on the reverse strand, counting down.
CACGATCTCGGCCGACAGCTCCACGATGCGCCCGGCCAGCGCAGCCCCCTCGATCAGCGACGGCGCGTCGAACCATGCCGTCGCAACGCCATCGACCACCCGCCAATCCGTTCCGATCTCTGTCATGCCCGGCACCGTACAGCCCATTCCGGACGATCTCCTTCCGGATAGTGATGATGTCCCGGCCGGGGCATTGAGGTACGCCGTTGATCATGATCAGGCTCGGCGTCACCTGATCACGTACTGCCGGGCCGCGTGGCCGGACCACATGGGATCATGGGAGCGATGGCCCGGGCGTCCACCATGCGGTCCCTCGCTTCGAGTTCGCCGTCGGCCCGAAAGAAGCCGGCTCGCACGCCATCGTCGCCGGGGCATCGTTCCGCGCCGTCGCCTCGCCCCTTCATCGGTCTCGCTCACGAAGGAGAAACCTCCACGCCCGCTTGAACGTGTAGTTCGCATGAACGACTTCGCGCCGCTCGAGGCAGACCGAGCCGATCGGATGCCTCGTTCTCGATCGGTTCGCCCATGCCCTTCACATCACACCGACACCAACGACCGATCGGCATGCCCGGCCTCGCCGTCGGGAGGGTCCACATCGGTCATGCGCGGAGTATGCGCCGCCTGCGGTCAGCCCCAGAGATCGATCTGCGGAAGGCCGGCCGTCCCGAGCGTCTCGTTCAGCTCAGCACAGTGGTAGACGTCGTGCGCGAAGACGCGTTGCAGGACCCAGCCACGAGTGTGGGTCCGCTCCTCGGTGCCCCACCGGCGAACGATCTCCTCGTCGAGCGCGTCGAGGGTCCATCGGTCCAGGCACCGCTCGACGATCCGGAACGACGAGTCCATGGCTCGGGCGAGCGCCTCGCCGTCGAGGGGATGGTCGAGGTCGTCGTCGCCGGGACAGTCCGAGGCGGCGTTCGTGAACGGCGTCGTCTCCGCTCCGGGCTCGCCGGCGAAGTCGCAGAGCCAGAACACACGCTGGCACGCCGTGTGGCCGGCGGTCGCCCAGATCGGCCATCGGTCGGGTGCGGGGCAGATGGCGAGTTGCTCCTCGGTCATCGCCGCGACGACGTCTCGGAGTCGCCGGTTGTACGTCCCCCACGTACGGAACGCGGGTCGGATCGTCGGATTCCCCATGGCGCCCACCGTACCCGGGACCGATCCCTGGATGTCGTACGCCCTGGCGCCTCGCGGACCGCCGCCACAACGGCCTCCCCTTCTCGAGTCGGCCGGTCGGTCACTCGGCCGACACACGATGTGGCCGGAGGTCGCTGCAGGAACGCACCCCCTCCTGCCGATTCATTACGGACGACGTCCCGAACGCCCACTTCCCCTGGAGGGTCCCATGTCAGTTCGCCGGACCATCGCGGTCGGTCTCGCTTCATCGGTGCTCACCGCATCCTTCGTCGCCGGAGGGCTCGCCTGGGCGGGCACGGACAGCGGCGACGTCTTCGCCGCGTGCGCGAAGTACGGCTGGGTGATCCCGGGCACGACCTTCGTGAACAGGCTCCCCAGGTGCCCGAGCGGAACCGTGCTGGTCCGCTGGAGCGAGACCGGACCGGCGGGTCCCGCCGGCACCGATGGAGCCCAGGGTGAGCCCGGCCTTCAGGGCGAGCCAGGCCTTCAGGGCGAGCCGGGGCTGCAGGGTGTGCCGGGGCTCCCGGGCGACCCTGGCGTCCAGGGCGAACCAGGCCTTCAGGGTGAACCTGGGCTTCCCGGCGAGCCCGGTCCACGGGGTGAGCCCGGCCCGAAGGGCGATCCGGGCGGCGGCGGTGGTGGCGTGCTCGGGTTCTACACGCGCTCCGGCACGCTGTCCTACACCAGCCCGACGGGAGCGAACCCGAGATCGATACAGGTCACGCTCTCGTGCGACGCGAACGACCGCGCGATCGCCCCGCTCGGCTCTGCGAGCTCCTACCTGCCCCAGGGTCAGCTCCTCCACACGCGCACGCGGGTCACCAGCCCCGCCGCGCGGCCCTGGGATCTGGTGCTCACGTTCATGCTCTTCCCGTCACCCGACACCAGCATGGACGCGCCGCTCGAGGTGCTCTGCGCCGATCTGACGCCCTAGCGCCGCTCGGGTTAAGGATCGGGTAGCTCGCCCAGGCGGGCGCAGACCGCGCGGGGGTCGTCGTCCTCGTCCACCATGACGTCGACGTCGTCGAATCCAGCTGTGTGGAGCAGACGCCCGATCGGTTCGGCCTGGTCGCCGCCCAGCTCGAGGAGCAGCCAGCCGCCTGGGCGCAGCCAACGCTGGCTCCGCTCCACGACCTCCGTGAGGACATCGATCCCGTCGAGCCCGCCGTCGAGCGCGAGCCGCGGCTCGAACGCCCGGACATCGCGGGGAAGCAGACGGATCGCGGCGGTCGGAACGTAGGGCACCACCGCCGTCATCACGTCGACCCGGCGCTCGAAGGAACGGGGAAGCGGCTCGTCGAGGGAACCCTCGAACACCTCGACGCCGTTCCCCCGGGCGCACCGGACCGCGGCCGGATCGACCTCGGTGGCGAGGACCGTGGCGGTCGGCACCGAGGCCGCGACGCACGACCGCGACCGCCCCCGAGCCCGTGCAGAGATCGACGGCGACGCCGCCGTCCGGCAGGAGGCTCGCCGCTCGCAGTGCGAGCGCCTCGGTCTGAGGGCGGGGGACGTAGACGCCGGGTGTGATCGACAGTCGGACGCCGCAGAATGTGGCCTCGCCCGTCAGCCAGGCGACCGGCTCCCCGCCCGCGCGCCGGCTCACCAGGTCGTCGAGCACCACGGGGTCGCCCGCCGCGGCGCGGATGAGCTCGGCGGCCTCGGCGTCGGCGGCGATGCAGCCCGCCTCGACGAGCCGTCTCGTCACTGCTGACCGATCCAGCGCCTCCATCCGGCCGTTCCTCGCATCGCTCAACGACCGCAGCCTACGGAGACCGACCGCGGGAGACCACTCCGGTCCGCACGCTCGGCCCCAGCTCGCGTAGCATCCCGCGCATGACCCGAACCGTCGCATCCATGATCGGCGGCCGCGCGCGCACCGATGCGCCCGGCGGCCGCCTCGGCGTCCCGAACCCCGCCGATCTCTCGGAGACCGTCGCCGAGGCGCTCGTCGGCGACGCCGCGACGCTTCGTCGAGGCCTGCGCGCGCGGCCCGCGCCGCGCAGCCCGGCTGGGCGGCGCGTCCCGGCGCCCGTGCGCGGCCGGGCGATCCAGCAGCTCGGGCGGCTCGTCGAGGACAACGCCGAGGCGCTCGCGCGCCTTGATCACGCGCGAGATCGGCAAGCCGATCCGGGAGTCGCGCGGCGAGGTGCAGGAGGTCGTCGACACCTGCAACTTCTTCCTCGGCGAGGGACGGCGGCTCTACGGGCAGACCGTGCCGAGCGAGATGCCCGACAAGCAGCTGTTCACGTTCCGGATGCCGGTCGGCGTCGCCGCGATCGTCACGGCCGGCAACTTCCCGGTCGCGGTCCCGTCCTGGTACCTCGTGCCCGCGCTCCTGTGCGGCAACGCCGTCGTCTGGAAGCCGGCCGAGTACACGCCGGCCACGGCCGAGGCGTTCGCGCAGCTGCTCCTGCACGCCGGGTTCCCCGATGGCGTCGTTCAACATGGTGCTCGCCGACGGGCCGCAGACGTTCGAGGGGCTCGAGCGGGCGCTCGACGAGCGGCTCGTCGACAAGGTCGGGCTTCACGGGCTCGACGCGAGGTGGGCCGGCGGATCGGCGAGCTGGCGGGCCGCCACCTGCAGACGCCGTGCCTGGAGCTCGGCGGCAAGAACCCGCTCGTCGTGATGCCCGACGCCGACCTCGACCTCGCCGTCGAGGGCGCGCTGTTCAGCGGGTTCGGCACGGCCGGGCAGCGCTGCACGTCGCTCGGCACCGCGATCGTCCACGCGAGCGTGCACGACGACTTCCTGACGCGGTTCGATGCCGCCGACGCGCGCGCGCCGCGATCGGCGACCCGACGCAGGACGTGCTCTACGGCCCGATGATCTCGCAGCGGTTCTGCGACCGGTTCGAGGACTGGCTCGAGCTGAGTGCGGCCGCACCACACGCTGCGCGGCTCGACCGGCACCGGACGCATCACGCGCGACGAACCCGCGCGAGGGCTTCGTCGGCGACCCCGAGGCCGGCCTCTTCTACCACCCGACGATCGTCGACGGCGTCACCGCCGACGACGACCTGTATCGCACCGAGACGTTCGGCCCGATCGTGGGCGTCGCGACGTTCGACGACTTCGACGAGGCGATGGCGCTCGCGAACGGCCACGGCTACGGGCTCTCGTCGTCGATCTACACGACGACCCGCTGCACGCGTTCCGGTTCCGCGAGCGCGATCTCGGCCGGGCATGGTGAGCGTGAACAACTCGACGAGCGGCGCCGAGGCGCACCTGCCGTTCGGCGGCAACGGCAAGAGCGGCAACGGCTCGCGCCAGTCCGGCGTGTGGGTGCTCGACCAGTTCACGCGCTGGCAGGCGATGAACTGGGACTACAGCGGGCGCCTGCAGAAGGCCCAGATGGACGTGGCCGACGTCACCGCGGACCTCGGCGTTCCGGCTGCCGGCGACTGAGCGCTAGGGGCTCGCGGACGCCGAGGCCGACGCGGTCGGCGTCGGCCGACGAGGTCGCGCCGCCGCGCTTCCTGCGCCGCGAGTCGTTGCGCCTGCCGACGAGGTCCTGCGCCTGCGCGAGCTCGTCCTGGTAGGTCGCGAGGTCGCCGGCCTTCAGCGCCGCGTCGGCCAGCGGTGAAGTGCTGGAGCGCCTCGTCGAGGAGCGCCGCCACCTGCTGGCTGACCGTGCCGTCGGCGTCGCCGCCGCCGCCGCCGCCGTCGGGCACCTGACCCTCGACGGAGGCCGCGAGCGCGTCCGACGAGCGTCGTGCCCGACGCCGACCGTCGTCGCCGTTCACCACGATGACCCGCTTCAGCTCGGGCACGGCCGGGTCTGGGTCGACCGCACGTAGACCGGCTGCACGTACAGGAACGAGTCGTCGATCGGGATCACCAGGAAGTCGCCGAACAGCACCGTCGAGCCGCCCTGGCCGAGCAGCGTCCGCTCCGCGGAGAACTGCGGGTTCTGGTTGATCCGCGAGAACACCTGCGCGGGTCCCTCGATGTTCGCGCCCGCGGGGAACGTGAACGCGACGATCTGCCCGTAGTTCTCCGGGTCGGAGTCCGCCGCCATCCACGCCACCATGTTCTGCCGGCCCTCGCGGCACGAACGGCAGCACCAGCTGGAACCGCTCGGTCGTGTCGCCGGGCACCTTCATCAGCAGGTAGTACGGGCGGATCCTGCGGTTGGCGGTCGGCGCGCCGTCGGAGGCCTCGCTGCGCGGTCGTCGGGTCCGCCGGGATCTGCCAGAAGTCCTGCTTCTGGTAGAAGACCGGCGGGTCGGTCACGTGGTAGTTCGCGAACTGCGTGGCCTGGATCTGGAAGAGGTTCTCCGGGTAGCGGAAGTGCGCGCGGAGCTCGTCGCGGCGCCTCGTCGATCGGCGTGAACAGCCCGGGGAAGGCGTCGCCCACGCCTGGACGATCGGGTCGCGTCGAGGGTCGTCGGCGTAGTACGTGATGGTGCCGTTGTAGGCGTCCACGACGACCTTCACCGAGTTCCGCATGTAGTTCACGTCGCCGGTCGAGCTCGGCAGCAGCCCGTCGGTGGCCTCGGCGAGGTTCACCGACTGCGAGTACGGGTACTGGTTCGTGCGTCGTGTAGGCGTCCCAGATCCACACCGGCTCGCCGTCGACGATCGCGAGGTACGGGTCGGAGTCGAACGTCAGGAACGGCACGGCCTTCGCGCCCGCTGTCTGGATGTCGCGGTAGATCATGATCCGGCTGTCCGCGTTCGATCTGGCCCGAGATCAGCAGGTTGACGTCGCGGAAGCGCCACGCGAACAGCGCGCGCTGGAGGACGTTGCCCATCGGGATGCCCCCGGTGCCCGTGTACGACGTAGCGTTCGGTCGTGGGCGCGCCCTCGTAGTCGAGCTCGGGCGTGCTGGTGTTCGTGATCACGAACGGCACGTCCTCGGACCCTCGCCGTAGTAGATCCGGGGCTGGTCGAGCGCCGGCTCGCCGACGCGGCGGGATGTCGCGGAGCGGTGAGGACCGGCGCGCCCTCGGTCGTCGCCGGGTTCACCTGCGCGGCGACCGCGCCGAACCCGTGCGTGTACACGAGGTGCTCGTTCTGCCAGGTCTCGCGCCTGTGCGGGATCCCGGCCTGGGTCACCTCGCGGCCCGACACCATCAGCACGCGCCGCTCGCCGTTCGCGAGCGTGTAGCGGTCGACGTCGACGTCGTGGAAGTCGTAGTACTGGCGGATCCGCTGGAGCGACTGGAAGTTCTCCTGCAGGATCGCCCGGGCGCCACAGCCGGATGTTCTGGATCGTGGTCGGGTTGTCCCGGATGTCGCTGCGCGGTCAGGAGCGGGTCGACCGGCACGGTTCGACTGATCGTCGATCGGCATCGAGCCCGAACGCCGGCGCGTGCCCTCGATGTTGTCCTCGATGTACGGCTGCTCGCGCTGGTGCTCCTGCGGCGCGACCCGGAACTGCTGGACGAACGCCGGGTAGGCCGTGCCCAGCAGCACCGAGACGACCGCGAGCAGCACCACCGCGATGACCGGCAGGCCCACATGCCGCAGCCGGATGTTCACGAAGAACAGGATCGCGCAGATCACCGCCACGATCGCGAGGAAGTTGAGCGCGGGCAGCTGCGCGTTGACGTCGGTGTAGGAGGCGCCCTGCACGACGCCGCGCGTGGAGGTCAGCAGGTCGAACCGGCCGAGGTAGTAGCCCCACGCCTTCACCAGCATGATCAGGCCCAGCAGCACCGACAGGTGCGCGCGCGCCGCGGGCGTCGACCTTGTCGGCGAGCGCCGGCGCCTGCGGCCGGATCCCGCCCCACAGGAAGTGGGCGATCGCCACCAGGAACGTCACGCCCACCAGCGACGAGAACAGCCACCCCTGCAGGAACCGCAGCCACGGCAGCGAGAAGATGTAGAACGCCGGGTCGCGCTGGAACAGCGGCTCGGGGTCGCCGAAGTCGACGCCGCACGCTGCTCCGCCACAGCAGGAACGTCTGCCACTGCCGCGACACGCCGATCCCGACGAGGAGCGCGAGCACCGCGCGCACCCGAGCGGGAGCAGCCACCGCAGGTATCGGCTCGGAACTGCTGGCGGACGCGCTCGACGACCTCCTGGTCGGGGGTGAGGATCCGGGTCTCGGGCTGCGATCCGCCGGACGATCACCAGGTTCGACGTACAGCAGCGCGAAGAACACGAGCCCGAACGCGAGCCCGAGCAGGACCTTGGTGCGCAGGGTCGTCCAGAAGACCGACTCTAGCTCGACCTCGCGGAACCAGAGGAGGTCGACGTAGAACTGCGACGCCACCGTGAAGAGCACGGCCAGGACCACGACCACCGCGACCACGGATCGCCGGCCAGCGTCGCTGGCGCGGCATCCGCATGCTCACGCTCGACATCCCTCGGGTGCCTCCTCGGAAGCGGCGCGGGGAGCGCGCCGTGGAGCCAGCCTAACGCACGGGTCGAGCTACGACGCCGTCCGGCGCAGGGCCTGCACCGCGTCGTCGAACGTCGCCACCGCGATCACCCGCATGTCGCCCGTGTCGACGCCCTCGAGCTCGGCCATGTTGTCCTTCGGGACCAGGAACACCGTCGCGCCCACCCGCTCGGCCGCCACGACCTTGTCGGTGATCCCGCCGATCGGGCCGACCTGTGCCGTCGGGCGTGATCGTGCCCGTGCCGGCGATCGTGCGGCCCGCGGTGAGGTCGCCGGGCGTCAGCAGGTCGTACAGCCCGAGCGCGAACATCAGGCCGGCCGAGGGTCCGCCGACGTCCCCGCTCGAGATCTCGATCGGGAACGGGAAGTTGTCGACGATGCTGATCGCCGACCAGCGGATCCTCGCTCCGCCCGCAGCGTCCGCTTGGCGCACCTCGACGTCGTGGGTCTCGCCGCCCGCACGCACGCGGAAGTCCAGCGGCTCGCGGGGCGCGGCCCCGCCGATCAACGCCGACGCCTCCTCGCGGTCGTCCGACCGGCTCGCCGTCGATCGCGAGGATCAGGTCGCCCGAGAACAGCTCGCCGTCGGCCGGGCACCCCGGGAGGTCTGCTCGATCAGGGCGCCGGGGCCGTGGTCCTTCGGGTAGTCCTCCAGCTCGGTCAGTACCACGTCGGCGGCGTCGATCTTGCTCTGGTCCATCTGCGACCGGGCGCGCTGGTCCTCCGTCTCGCGTCGAGCCCCGGCGGATACAGGACCTCGTCCTCGACCAGGGCGAGGTTCGGGTCCGCCCACGCCTGGAACGCCTGCAGCGCGGTGACCTGATAGAAGGACACCGTCGTCATGATCGAGCTTGCCCGAGGGCGGGTACGTTGGCTGCCCACCGCCCACGCGGATCAACGGGATCACCTCGTCGGCGGGTCCGGGACCGACCGCGTAGTACGGGAGCCGTACGAACCCCACGGCGAAGACGAGCGCGAGGCCCAGGACGACGGCGACGATCTTCAAGATGCGCTTCACGGGAGGCTTCCATGGTACGGGGAGCTGCCGGTTCGCCGCGGCCGGGGGCCAGCACGTGCCTTGGTTCCCGCGGGGACGGAGCCGGGGTACGCTCCCAGGGCCGAGAGGAGTGCGGTTCGTTGGGCTACGTGATCGTCATGCTGCTCGCCGTGCTGGCGGGGGGCCTCGTGTACTGGGCCTCGATGCGGTACTCGGGTGGCGCGGATGCGTCGGGGAGCGACGGCTCGTCGTTCCTGGCCGAGAACGGCACCGACGATGATCGCGAGTCCCGACCGCGCGACGGGGCAGAGACCGAGGGCCGGCCGGCGTCCGCCCCCGGCACCGCCTACATCCCCGTCCTCCCGACGCGGGGCTCTTGGCAGAGCCGGCTCGGCGGCATCATGGGATTGGTGATCGCGATCGTGATCGCCGCGGCCGCCACGGCCCTCGTCCTGTACGAGGCGGGCCACATCATCTCGAAGCTCCTCACCGACGCCGCGAACGGCGGCTAGCCGGCGGGTTCGGCGATCTCGGGCGTCACGTCACGGAGCTCCCGCACGAGCGCCTGCGAGAGCTGATCGTCGTCCCGGAGCCGTCCCTCGAGGTTCACCCCGCCGGCCCACCCCGCGAGCGCCTCGCGCGTCCCGTCATCGAGGACGCCCGTGGGCTCGACCGGGTGCCCGAGGGCCGCGAGGCGGCGCTGGAGATCGGCGACGAGCTCGGGCGCCGCCGGCAGCAGCGGATCGTGGCGGATCAGCATCTGCTCGTCCCACACGCCGAAGATGCGCCGAAGCTCCCGGATCGGATCGGCATGATCGTCGACGCGCAGGTCGATGTAGCGGTCGTTGCGGCCCTCGTACCCGCCGCCCTCGCGCACGACGAGCAGGGCGGCGGACTGGCGGCCGCGCCGATCCCCACCCGCGGCGTCGCCTGCCTCGAGCGCGGCCAGGAGGCGGTCGCAGAGGTCCCCGTCGGTCTCGGCGAACGCGCGCGCGAGCTCGGCGACCACGTCGGCCCCCGTGAGGATGTTCCCCTGGGCGGCGAAACCGTCGCCCGTCGTGCCGCCCGCCCAGTCCATGCAGGTCACGCCCGAGAACGTCGCCGTCGCGCCGCGCGCGTCCACGATCCCCACCTGCCGGTCGTCGCGGCCCTCGTCGTCACGCACGAGCGCGTCGAGCGCCTCCGACGCGGTCGCGCCTCCCTCGATCAGCGCGAGTCCGTCCGGCCCGAACGCCGTGTTCGCCCACGACTGCGTGGCCACGGCGCCGACCCCGGCCTTCGCCCACGGCACCACGGCGCCGACGCACGGGAACCTCGAGGCGACCGCCACGCCGAGATCGCCGGTCTCCGCGTCGAACCCCACGATCGAGAACGTCATCGATGCCTCCTCGCGTCATCTCCTGCGCACGAGCTGGAACGCGGACTGGTAGTCCGCGAGATGTTCGAGCATGTAGCCGGCGCCCGCCACCACCGTCTCGAGCGGCCGCTCCGTCGCGTGCACCGGCACCTCGCACTCCTGCGCGAGCAGCATGTCGAGCCCTCGCAGCAGGCTCCCGCCGCCCGTGAGGAACATCCCCGTCTCGAGCACGTCGTGGGTGAGCTCCGGCGGCGCCTCGGCGAGGCAGAGCCGCGCGGCCTCGACGATCCCCTGGATCGGCGTGCCCATCGCCTGGCGGACCTCGTCGGCCGTGATCCTCACCTCCACGGTGTTCCCGCTGGCGAGCTCGCGACCGATCACGATCGCGGCCTTCGGATCGGGTGAGGGGAAGGCCGAACCGATCGCGATCTTGATCTCCTCGGCGGCCTTCTCGCCGATCGCCACCCCGTACTCGGTGCGGATGTGCTCGGCGACGGCCGCGTCCAGGTCGAACCCGCCGATCGTGACCGAGCGGCCGCTCACGACACCGCCCATCGAGACGACCGCCATCTCCGAGCGGCCGCCGCCGATGTCGACCACGAGGTTCCCGATCGGTTCGTGCACCGGCAGCCCCGCGCCGATCGCCGCGGCCAGCGGCTCCTCGACGAGGGTCACCTGCCGGCCACCCGCGAACCGGACCGCCTCCTCGATCGCGCGCTTCTCGACCTCGGAGCTGAGGCTGGGCACGCACGCGAGCACCCGGGGTCGCATCAACCGCGACACCCCCACCCGCCGGAGCACGACCTCGAGCATCCGCTGCGTGATGTCGAACTCGGTCATGGTCCCCGCCCGCAGCGGCCGTACCGCGACGACGCTCCCGGAGTCGCCCCCGATCATCTGCCAGGCCTCCTCGCCCATCGCGAGGACCTCGCCGGTGCCGCCGTGCATCGCGACGACGGCGGGCTCGTCGAAGATGATGCCCTCGCCCTGGCGGTAGACGAGGGTGTTCGCGGTCCCGAGGTCGATCGCGAGATCGCGGCCCACCTAGCTCCCCATCACCCAGTGCGCGTCGCCGGTCGCGAGGGACTCCTTCTTCCAGATCGGGACGTCCTCCTTCAGGCGCTCGATCCCGTGACGACAGGCCTCGAAGGCGTCGCCGCGGTGTGGCGCGCTGGCTGCCACGACGACGCTCGCCTCGCCGACGGCGAGGTCGCCGGTCCGGTGGATGATCGCGACCTTCCGGATCGGCCACCGCTCGTGCATCTCGCCGGCGATCGCTCCCAGCCGCTCGACGGCGAGGTCGTCCCACGCCTCGTAGCTCAGGCCCGTGACGTCGCCGGCGCTCGAGTGGTCACGCACGGTCCCGATGAAGACGGCGGTGCCGCCCGCGCCGGGGTCCGCGACGAACGACAGCGCCTCGTCGACGCTGATCGGGGCGGACGTGATCCGGACGAGCGTGCGCTCGCTGAGGGGGGCTGGGTCGGTCACGGCGCCATCGTAGCGAAGGGGCGGTCGTACGATTGACCCCATGAGCGGCATGCCACCCGGCTTCGGCTTCCCGTTCGGGGGTGACCCCGAGCAATTCAAGGACGCTCCCCTGTTCCAGGAGCTGCAGCGCGTGATGTCGTCGTCGAGCGGCCCGGTCAACTGGGAGCTCGCCCGCCAGGTGGCGATCGCGAGCGCCGTAGAGGCGGGCGACGACCGCGAGCCGACCGACGACGATCGGCAGGTCTTCGAGGACGCCGTCCGCGTCGCGGAGCTGCAGGTGGCGCGGTTCACCGGGCTGGAGCCCCCGGGCGACGTCGCGCAGGTCCGTCCGGTGCGGCGCGCCGAGTGGGTGACCGCCAACGCGGAGAGCCTCAGGGAGCTGCTCGAGCCGGCCGCCAAGCGGATCGGCGAGGCGATGGACCGGGCGACGCGTGAGCAGCTCCCCCCGGAGATGCAGCAGATGGCCGGGTTCATGGGCCAGCTCTCGCCCCTGCTGATGGGCACGCAGGTGGGGCAGGTGCTCGGGTTCCTGGCTCAGCGGGTGCTCGGGCAGTTCGACGTGGCGGTGCCGCGAGGCGGACCCGGCACGCTGCTGTTCGTGATGCCGAACATCGCGATGTTCGAGAAGGACTGGTCGCTCGATCCCGACCGAGTTCCGGACGTGGGTGGCGCTCCACGAGGTGACGCACCGCTTCGAGTTCGCGCGCCCGTGGACGCGCGAACGGTTCCGGGAGCTGCTCGATGACTTCCTGACGACCCTCACGATCGACGTCGAGGGGATGCAGGCGAAGCTCGCGGGGCTCGACGCCGCCGACCCGGAAGCCCTGCAGGGCCTGATGGAGTCCGACGAGGGTCTGTTCGGCGCCGAACTCGACGACGAGCAGCGGCTGAAGCTGGCGCGGATCCAGGCGTTCATGGCCGCGGCCGAGGGCTACGGCGACCACGTGATGCACGCGCTCGGCTCCGAACTGCTCGGCTCGTACGGGCAGATCGAGGAGGCGATGCGTCGCTACCGCGAGGGCGAGGCCGGCGACCCGGTGTTCGAACGGCTGCTCGGCGTGGAGATGAAGCGCGAGCAATACGTCGAGGGACGGACCTTCTGCGACACGGTCGTCGAGCTCACCGACGAGGCCACGCTGTCGCGCATGTGGGAGTCGGCCGAGGCGATGCCGTCGCTGCCGGAGGTCGGCGAGCCGCGACTGTGGCTCGCCCGGACCGTCTGAGACTGCCTGCGCCCGCACCGTCCGCTATCCTTCCCGCCGATGAGCATCGGAGAGCTCGTGGCCGCGGCCGTCGTCGACCAGCGGGTCTGGGAGACGAACGGAGACACCGCACCCGATGGCGTCTTCCTCGTCGGCCAGCCCGGCCCCGCGCTCGCGTTCGTGCTCTTCCGGGCCTGGAAGGTCCCCATCGGGTTCGTGAACGAGGAGATCCGCTTGATCGGGCCTTCGGGGCGGACGATCTTCCGCTGGGGTCCGGAGGTTCGCCGGATGGTGGGCGCGATGGACCTCACGACCGAGGTCGACACGGTCGAGGACGCCGTCTTCGACGAGACCGGGACCTACGTGGCGTCGTTCATCCTCGACGGCGAGATCGTCGGTGAGTTGGACTTCCCCGTGTACGTGCAGTCGGCGCCGGCCAAGCTCGACAAGGACACCGAGGACGGCCTGAAGAAGTCCGACGTGATCTGGATCGGTACCGACCGGGGTGGTCGCCGCCAGACGGTGCCGGCATGGTTCGCGTACAAGAACGGCAAGATCCTCGTGGTCTCGCAGCGCGACCCCGGGCCCGAGGAACAGACCGTGCCGGGCGTGCCCGATGCCCAGGAGCTGGTCGTGGTGACGCGCCGCAAGGGTCGCGATACCTCGCTCGACGAGTTCACCGCTGCGCAACGTCGGCTCGAAGGGGTGGAGTGGGAAGAGGCCGCGAAGGTGCTGGTCGACCGGCGCCGGAGCCGCGTCGGTCCCCCAGCCGACTCGCTCGCACGGTGGCGCGGTCGTGCGACATCGTCGAGCTGACGCCGAACGTCTGAGACCGGCTCTTACGCGGGCGCCGACCGCTTTCGAGGGACGGACCGCCCGATCGGTAGGGTCCTCCCGTGTGTCTCGGGGAACTCGTCAGGAGCCTCACGAGTGCGTCTGCGGTCGGAGTCGTGAGGTTCCTGACGTCCCCCGCCGAGCGAACGCGCAACCGAGCGTGATCGAATCGTGTCAGCCATGCGCGATAAGACAGCCACCCATGCCTCATGACCGCGAACGTCAACCAGCTCCCGAGCCACGCGATGCGCCGGCCTTCTTCGTCCATCGGAGCGCCTACGACCTCATGGTCGCCCTCCGCCGCACGCAGCATCGGATCGAGGTTTCGATCGACCACGCCCTTGCCGACCTCGGCATGACATACGCCCAGTACCGTGCGCTGACCCTCCTCGCCACCGCTCCGTTCGCGATCGACATCTCCGAACTCGCACGGCGGCTTCGCGTCGCCCGCCAGTCCGCCCACGCATCCGTCGAGAAGCTCCGTCTGCAGGACCTTGTCGTGATCGAGCATGACGGGTATCGGGCGACGGTCCACATCACCGAGCAAGGCCGCCGCCGTCTCGCCCGGTGCCGTCAGGCTGCCTCGGGGCTCGAATCTCAGCTCGAGTCAGCCTTCACACCGCAGCGGCGCGCAGATCTCGTCGCCCTGATAGGCGACATCGACGATGCGCTCAGGCCGCCGCCGAGCCCGCTCTGGTGGCTCACCGATTGAGCGGGCGGCCCATCGCCGCGGCCACCCGCGCGATCTGCTCGCCCAGGGCCATCATCTCCTCCGGCAGGAGCGCCTGAGGTCCGTCCACGAGCGCCTGCTCGGGCTCCGCGTGCACGTCGATCATCACCGCGTCGGCCCCGGCCGCGACCGCGGCGAGCGCCATCGGCCCCACGAGGTTGCGCTTGCCCACCGCGTGCGACGGATCCACGATCACCGGCAGATGCGACTCCTGCTGCGCCACCGCCATCCCCGCCAGGTCCAGCGTGTTCCGGGTGGAGGGCTCGAACGTCCGGATCCCGCGCTCACACAGGATGATCTCGGAGTTCCCGCGCTGCGCGACGTACTCCGCGGCCTGCAGCCACTCATCGATCGTCATCGCGAGGCCGCGCTTCAGCATCACGGGCTTGTTCGTGAGCCCGACCTCCTTCAGCAGCTCGAAGTTCTGCGCGTTCCGCGTGCCGATCCGGATGCAGTCGGCCACCTCGGCCACGTGCTCGACCTGGCTCATGTCGACGACCTCGACGATGAACGGCAGCCCGGTCTCCCGGCGGCACTCCTGCAGGATCTCGAGCCCGCGCTCCCCCAGCCCCTGGAACGAGTACGGGGAGGTCCGCGGCTTGTAGACGTCGCCGCGCAGGATCGTCGCGCCCGCCTCGGCCGCCGCCTTGCACGCGATCATCGCCTGGTCCTCGTTCTCGACGGCGCACGGTCCCGCGATGATCGTGAACGTCTCGCGCCCCACCGCGGTCGAGCCCACCAGCACGCTGGTGGGCTCGGGGTGCAGGTCGCGCGCGACCATCTTGTACGCCTTGCCGATCTGGATCACGTGGTCGACGCCGTGGAGCTGGCGCCAGTCCACGGCCCGCAGCCGCTCGGTGTCGCCGACCAGCCCGACCACCGTGTGCACGGCCCCGCGCGAGACGAACGCCTCGCCGCCGGCGGTGCGCGCCCTCTCGGCGACCGCCTCGACGTCGGCGTCGGTCGCGTCCTGCTTCATCACGACGACCATCTGTGGAACCTCCCGTCCTGCCCGGACGGACCCCGGGGAAGGAAGAACCCCGGGTGTCTCGCCCGGGGTCGCTGTCTGCTGGCTGGCTGCAGGCGGCTACGCCGGGCGGATGCCCGCGTAGGTAAACCCGAAGCCGAAGGAACGCTGCATGACCGGCACATCGTGGCAGACCGCCGCACGGACGTGGCAAGCGCCGCTCGTCGATCACGACACGACCTCGATAGCGCCCACGAACCAGTACGACTCGCCGTCGCCCCGACAGCCGTCCGGGATGCCGCCGGGCATCGACGCGGGGTCGGGCATCGTGCCGATCCCGCCGCCCGAGCTTCACGCGATCGCCGATCTCGGCCACGCGGCGCTGCCGACCGTCCCACGACCTCGAGCGGCTCGTTCGAGCTGAGTCCGTAGTCCACGGGCCAGACGAGCCACGGTCCGTCGACGTCGAGCGCGATGCAGCCGCCCACGATCGCCAGCGTGCCCTCGATCAGGGCCTGGTCCCCCGAGAGCTCCGTGCCCGATGCCGCAGCAGCGTCACCCCGTCGGCCTCGGCGAACGGCCACGCGTCGGGCGCCGCCAGGAAGTACGGCTCGACCCCGTCGTCGCGGCAAGCCTCCGGGATCGGAGCCTCGGCCTGATCGTCGGCCACGGCGAGATCGACGAACCCTCCACCGAGCATGATCGGGGATCCGATCGCGGCCACGAGGTCCCCGTCAGGGTCGACCACCTCGACCACGCCCTCACGCTCGCGGAGGCCGTACCCGGCATCCCACAGGATGAACGTGGCCGGGCCTCCGCCCTCCGCCCGCATCGCCACGCAGCCGTCGCGCACCACCAACCGACCCCCACCCAGGGCCGACATGGAGGCGCCGTCGCCGGTGGCCTCGTGCGTGAGGAGGGTCGCGCCGCCCACGGTCGTCGGCGCGTCGGATGCCCGATCGGCGCAGGCCGGCAACAGCAGCGCGATCACCAGGCGCACGACCCACCGACCCTTCACGTTTCCATCATGCCCGACGCCGGAGCGACGCGTGACGGGCGCCGGCCGTCGGTCGCGTAGTATCCGGCCGATGTCGCTCACGGTGCTCGACCACCCGCTCGCCCACGACCTGCTCTCGCGCCTGCGCGACGCGAGCACCGACCCCGCCGAGTTCCGGGCGCTGACGCGCCGGCTGGGCTGGCTCCTCGTGATGGAAGCCACGCGCGACCTCGGCCACCGAGTCCGTGGCGATCGACACCCCGCTGGAGCCGATGGAGACGCGGCGCATCTCGGAACGGCTCGTCGCGATCCCGGTGCTCCGCGCCGGGCTCGGGCTGCTCGACGCGGTCACCGACCTGTATCCCGACACCGTCGTGGGGTACCTCGGGCTGGAGCGCGACGAGGTCACCCTGCAGCCCCGCGACTACTACGCGAAGCTGCCCCCGATGGACGGACGACGTGCGCTCGTCGTCGATCCGATGCTCGCGACGGGCGGATCGGGCAGCGCCGCGATCACGCACGTCAAGGCGAACGCGAACCCGACCGTCGATCACCTTCGTCTGCGTGGTGGCCGCGCCCGAGGGCGTCGCGGTGCTCGAGCGGGACCACCCCGAGGTGCCGATCGTCGCGGGCGCGCTCGACCGCCAGCTGAACGAGGTCGGGTTCATCCTGCCGGGTCTCGGGGACTTCGGCGACCGACTCCACGGGACCTTCTGACCACGCCTATCCGAGCCCACGCGCCGGCGAGAGCCGGCGCTAGCGCCGCCCTCGTACGCCTTGCCCGCGGCCGCCGGGGGTCTGCACCTTGCCGACGAACCCGGCCAGCACCACGATCGTGACGATGTAGGGCGTCATGCGGATGAACTCGGGCGGGATCAGTCGGAGGATCGGCGCGTCGGCGAGCCGGTACGGGATCGCCTGTGCGAAGCCGAAGATCATCGCCGCCAGCATCAGGCGCTTCGGGTTCCAGTTGGACAGGATCAGCGCGGCGAGAGCGATGAACCCGAGGCCCTGCGTCTGGCCCTCGTTCCAACTGAGGTTGACCTCGATGGCCAGGAACGCCCCCGCGAACCCGGCGAGCGCGCCCGAGAGCATCACGCCCTGGTACCGGAGCGGAGCCACGCGCACGCCCAGGGCCCGCGCGGCCTCGGGGTTCTCGCCGCATGAGCGCAGCCGCAGGCCCCATCGGGTCTTGTAGAGGGAGTACGTCACCGGGAACACCAGCAGGAACGCGACGATCACCATCGGCGATAAGCCCGTGAACGCCCTCCCGAGGCCGAGCGGCAGGCTCGATAACCCCGGGATGTCGATCACGTGCAGGTGCGGCTGGCCCGAGTCCGACTGCGTGGCCTGCCCGAAGAAGATCGACGACAGGAACCGCGCGAGGCCGACGGCCACGAGGTTGATCACCACGCCCGACACGATCTGGTCGACCTTGAAGGTGACCGTCGCGAGCGCGTGGATCGAGGCGAACAACGCCCCCGCGATCATCCCGATCACGATCCCCATGATCGGCCCCCACGGCAGACCCCATCCGGCCTCCGTCGTGAAGTAGAACGTCCCCCACGACCCGGTGACCGTCCCGATGATCATCATGCCTTCGAGGCCGATGTTCACGATGCCCGATCGTTCGCTGTACAGCCCGCCCAGGCCCGTCACGTAGATGATCGTGAAGTAGGTGAACGCGATCCCGAGCGCGGCGCTGAGGTCGCCGAACATCAGCGGTCCTCCTTCGCGAGGCCCTCGATGTCGGCGCTGGCGGCGGCGTCCCCGAGGTCCTCGACCTCCGCGGCGCGGCGCAGCTCCCGCGCGAACAGCCGTCGTCGTGGCGACCTGGTAGGTGACCACGACCGACAGGATCAGGATCCCCTGCAGGATGATCACGAACTCGCGCGGCACGTCGGTCTGGAGCTGGAGCGAGGTCTCCCCTCGGGCCAGGACGCCCCACAGCACCGCGGCGAACACGATCCCCGCGGGGTTGTTCTGCCCGAGGAAGGCCACGCCGATGCCGAGGAACCCGATGCCGGCTTCGTAGCCGGACGGGAGGAACCCCTGGTCGGCGAAGAGCTGCTGGACCCCGATCATGCCGGCCAGCGCCCCGGAGAGCAGGAACAGCCGGATCTGCACCTTGCCGATCGAGATCCCGCCGGCGAGCGCCGACCCGGGTGAGGCGCCCACCGCCCGCGCTTCGTAGCCGAGCCGCATCCGCTTGAAGATGAACCACACGATCGCCGCAGCGACGAGCGCCATCGGGAGCACCCACGAGAGCCGGACGCTCGTGCGGATCCCGAAGAGGTGGCCGAGGTCGGGGATCGCCGCGTTGTCGGGGAACGGGTCGGTCCGCAGGTTCACGTTGAACCCGCCGCCGATGTCGGTGTACCGCAGCGGACCCCGGATGATGAAGGCGACGAGGCTCGCGGCGACGCCGTTCAGCATGATCGTCGTCACCACTTCGTGCGCCCCGGTCTTGACCTTGAGGATCGCGGGGATCGACGCGTAGGCCATCCCGCCGAGGATCGCGAACAGGATCACCACGATCATCAGCAGCGGGCCGGGGATGAAGTCGAGCTTGAGCGCCGCCCACGACGCCACCCCCATCGCGACGATGTACTGCCCCTCCACGCCGATGTTGAACATGCCGCCCTTGAAGCAGACCGCCACCGCGAGCGCGGAGAAGATCAGCGGGCCGGCGTTGGCGAGCACGTAGCCGAAGCCGTTCTTGTCGCCGAGCGAGCCCTCGAGGATCGCGGAGTAGACCGTGATCGGGCTCTCACCGTAGAGCACGATGATGATCGACCCCACCGCCATCGCGATCAGGAGAGCGCCGACGAGCGCCACGACCTGACCGCCGACGTTCTCGAGCCACTCGGGACGCTCCCGCCGCTTCACCTGCGGCAACGCGGCGCCGGCGGAGGCCATCAGCTGGCCTCCTTCACGGTGTCCCCGCCGAGCATGCCCCGGCCGACGTCCTCGGCCGGCGCGTCGGGCGGGTACTCCCCCGTGATGCGGCCCTCGTAGAGGGTCACGATGCGGTCCGAGAGGGCGTAGATCTCGTCGAGCTCGGCCGAGATCAACAGCACCGCACGGCCGGCCGCCTTCTGCTCCAGGATCTGGCTCCAGACGAACTCGATCGCGCCGACGTCGAGCCCGCGCGTCGGCTGCGCCGCCAGCAGGAGCGCGGGATCGGTCTCGAGCTCGCGCGCCAGGATCAGCTTCTGCTGGTTGCCGCCCGAGAGGGTTCGGGCCGACATCTCGATGCTCCGCGCCCGGATGTCGAACTCCTTGATCAGGCGATGGGCCAGCTCCTTGATCTTCTTGAGCAGCAGTAAGCCGAACCGTCCCGAGAACTCCGGGTCGTCGTGCCGGCCGATCACGGTGTTCTCCCAGAGCGTCATGCTGAGGACGAGGCCCTGGTCCTGCCGGTCCTCCGGGATGAACGCCACGCCGGCGTTGCGGATCTCCTCGGTGGTGAGCTCGTGCAGGTCGCGCCCGTCGAGCTCGATACGGCCGCTCTCCAACGTGCGGAGGCCCATGATCGCGTCGGCGAGCTCGCGCTGGCCGTTGCCCTCGACCCCGGCGACCCCGACGATCTCGCCGCGGCGCACCTCGAGCGAGAGACCGTGGAGACGCCCTCCGTGGAGATCGTCCACCCTCAACGCGATCTCGCCCGGCTCGACCTGGGGCTTCTCCAGGCGGAAGAGGACGGGACGGCCCACCATCATCTCGGCGAGCTTGGCCTTGTTCGTCTCGGCCGGCGTGGTCTCGCCCACCACGGCGCCGCGCCGAAGGACCGTGATGCGATCGGCGATCGCGAGCACCTCGTCCAGCTTGTGGCTGATGAACACGATCGTCTTGCCGTCGTCGCGCAGCTTCCGGAGGTTCTCGAACAGGTCCTTGGCCTCGGCGGGCGTCAGCACCGCCGTGGGCTCGTCGAGGATCAGGATCTCGACGCCCCGGTAGAGCGCCTTCAGGATCTCGACCCGCTGTTCCTCACCGACCGACAGGTCCTCGACGACGGCGGAGGGGTCGATCACGAAGCCGTACGACGCCGCCAACTCGGCGACCTTGGCCTCGGACCCCTCCTTGTCGAGGATCGGGCCACCCTCCATCCCGAGGATGATGTTCTCGGCCACGGTGAACGGGTCGACCAGCACGAAGTGCTGATGGACCATCCCGATCCCGAGGGCGATCGCGTCGCGCGGCGACGCGATCTTCACCTCCTGGCCCCGGACCGTGATGCGCCCCTCGTTGGGCGGGTAGAGGCCGTAGAGGACCCTCATCAGCGTGGACTTGCCCGCGCCGTTCTCACCGATCAGGGCGTGGACCTCGCCGGGACGAAGGTCGATCGTGACGTCGTCGTTCGCGAGGACGCCGGGGAACCGTTTGGTGATGCCCTCCATGACGACGAGGGGCGGGGCGCTCACGCGCCCCGCCCCCGCACCGTCATCCATCGCGGCGTCGATACCCTCGGTCCCTCAGGACTTCCCGGGCTCGGTCGGAACCACGATGGTCGCCATCGAGGATCTTCTGCTTGTACGCCTCGACCTGGTCCACGATGTCCTGGCTCATCAGGTCGGGGTTGCTCGTCGCGTACGAGATGCCGTCGTCGGCGAGGCCGAAGACCTGGCCGCCGCCCTTGAAGGTGCCGTCGGCCACCGCCGCGATCGTGTCGTACACGGCCGTGTCGACGCGCTTGATCATGGAGGTCATGATCCACGGCGCCTGGTCGGCCGAGACGACCTCGTGCTGGTCGGAGTCGACGCCGATCGCGATCTTCTCCTGCTCGGCCGCGGCCTTGAACAGGCCGTTCCCCGAGTCACCGGCGGCGTGGTAGATGATGCAGGCGCCGTCGTCGTACATCTTGTTCGACAGGGCCTCGCCCGCCGTTGCGTCGTCGAACGCCTTCGTCGTGTCGCCGATGTACTCGACCTGGCACGGTCACCTCGGGCGCGACCTCGGCCACGCCGGCCTCGAACCCGGCCTGGAACTTCGCGATCAGCGGGCCGGTCTGGCCGCCGAGGAAGCCGACGTTGTCGCAGCTCGAGCTCCTGAGCCTTGAGGCCGGCTGCCACGCCGACCAGGTACGAGCCCTGCTCCTCCTGGAAGGCCAGGTCGGTCACGTTCGGGATGTCCTTGGCGTCGTTGTCGAGCCCGCACGCCGTGCCGCAGGTCGCGTACCCGTCGATGATCCCGAACGTCGTGTCCGGGTAGTCGGGCGCGATCGCGTTGATGCCGGGCGTGAACGCGAACCCGGTCCCGATCACGAGGTCGTAGCCGTCCTCGGCCAGCGACTGCGTGTTCTCGTCCAGGTTCGTGCCGTCGGCGTTCGACTCGAGGAACTTCGTGTTGCTCTCGCAGATGATGCCCTCGTCGATCGCCTTCTGCAGCCCGATCTGCGACAGGTCGTTGAACCCGTTGTCACCGAGACCGCCGACGTCGAGCGCCACGCCGACCGTGATGTCGGACGTGCACTCTTCCGTGGCGCTCCCGGTGGTGCCGCTCGCCGTGCTGCTGCTGTCGTTGTTGCTGCACGCCGCGGCCACCAGGCCGAGCGCGACGACGGGCAGGGCGAGCGTACGGAGCCACTTAGGCATGTGCGTTCCCCTCCGTTCATATTCCCCGGGACCGGGATCCGATCCGCCAGGATTGTCCTTGGGGTTCCCCGGGCCGTCAAACGGCCGGGGCCCTCACTGGGAGACTACGTGACCGGGAGGTACGACGGATGGCCGAAGGGGAGGGTACGAAGGGGGACCTTCGGGCCCGGCTCGAGCGGATCGCCGTTCCATCGCTGGGCGGGCATGTCGGTGCTCGACGCCGCGCCGGGCGCGGTCGAGATCGCCCTCGACGCCGCGCCGCATCACCTGAACCTGCAGGGCGTGCTGCACGGCGGGATGATCGCGACGCTCGCGGACACGGCCGCGGGGCTCGCGGTGCGGACCGAGCTGACCCCCGGGCGGACGCACGTCACGGTCTCGCTGACCGTGCAGTACCTGCGGCCGGGCGCTCCGGGGCGGATCGTGGGCCGGGGCCGGGTGCTGCGGATCGGCCGTGCGCTCGCGCACGCGGCGGCCGACGTGGTGGATGCCGACGGGGACGGCTGCTCGCGACCGCGAGCGCGACGATCGCGCTCGGCGGCGAGGCCTCCTAGTACTCGACCTCGATCTTCTCCATCGCGGCGGGCAGATGCGTGAGCGCGCCCTGCGAGCCCGAGGAGCAGCCCCATGTTGCCGCCGATCTTGATCTTGCCCGTCATGAAGGCGGTGACCGCCGAGAGCTCGCTCTTGGCGAGCTTGACGGCGGTCTCGTAGCTCTGCGTGATCGTCGCGTCGGGAGCCTCGAGGTCGCCGACGCCCATGTCGATCGTGCCGTCGGCGAACGTGATCCAGTAGTGCGCTCTCGTCGCTGCCGGTGATGATCTGCTGGATCTTCGCGCTGCTGGCCGGCCGAGGCCTCATGGAAGGCCGTCGTTGGCGTTGAGCTCGGCCGTCAGGGCCGTCGGCCCATTCGGGTGAGAGGAACTTGACGGCCATCACGGCCTCCTTTTCGCGTCGGGCGGATGCGCGGGAAGTATAGGCGGCGGCGCGGTCCGGCGATCGACGCTCGGTCAGCCGGCTCGAACCACTCGGGGTTCGTCAGGTGCGCGTCGTCGGACAGGAACCACGCGCGGCGCTCGTCGCCGTCGACCAGCACGGTGTTGATGCTGGTGTTCGCCGGCAGGAAGAACATCTCCTGGCCGTGGATGCCGAGGATCGGCGCGAGGAAGGCGTTGATCACGCCGCCGTGGCACGAACAGATAGAGGTCGCCCTCGCGCGTGCTCGGCGAGCACCGCCTCGATCGCGGCCCGCGACGCGCGCGGCGAAGTCGGCGCCGGTCTCGGCCTCGGGCGCGAGGTGCCAAGCCGGCTGCTGGGTGCGGAACAGGTGCCGCGCGTCGGGATGCTCGTCGAAGATCTGCGAGAAGTCCTTGAACTCCCATCCCCCGCCGTACCACTCGCAGAGGTCCTCCCGCTCGATCGACCTCGAGGCCCGCCGGGTCCGCGTAGGCGTGGGCCGTCTCGCGGGCGCGGGCGAGCGTGGACGAGTAGACGGCGGCGGGCGGCGTGCAGGTGCCGGAGCCGTGCGGCCAGCGCCGCGCGCCTGCTCGCGGCCGGTGGCCGAGAGCGGCGGGTCGAACGCCACCCCGCGGGGCGTGCGGAGGCGCGCGTCGAGCGTGTAGTCGGCCTGGCCGTGACGGATCAGGTAGAGGCGCTGGGTCACGCGGTCGGCCTCGCGGGGACCGCGGCGGGCGCGCTGACGGGCGTCGGTGGCTTCGCGGGGTGCCGCGCGCGCCAGTCGGCGGCGTAGCGCCTCGACGTCCTCGCGGAGCCAGATCCGACCCGAGGCCAGCGAGGTGATCGGCTCGGGGAACGACCCGCGGTCGATGTAGGTGATCACGCGGCGCTTGTCCCATCCCATGATCTCGGCGGCCTCGGCCACGCCGACGAGGTCGGGCACGACCTCGACGGTGAGGGTCACGTCGTCGCCCGTGATCTTGCGGAGCTCCTCGAGGCACCCGCGCCGGCTCGTCCGGTCACCTCGATGTAGGCGGGCGCGTCGAGGATGCGCGCGTACCAGCGGCCGCCGGCCTCCCACATGCGTGCGCGCACACTCGAACGCCATGCGCGGCATCGTATGACGGCGTTGCTGGTCGGCGCCAGCCGCGGGACCGTCGCACTCGAACGTCGGCGCGGTAGAGCCGAGGCGTCGGAGCTCCCGCCGCCAGCACTCGGTGTGCCAGTGGCGCCGGGCGTCGGCGTCGCCGGTCGGGCACCACCACGAGGTGGCGCGATGCCCGGCCGCACCATGTGGTCGCACCCGGGGCACCGGTACTCCTTCTGGCCGCCGACGCTCGCGCACCTCGTAGCCGGGCGCATGCGCCCACGTCGGCGCCTGTCGGCGCCCCTCGACGGCGACGCGGGCGGTCGGGCGGCATGAAGTACTCGGCGGTGCGCGCCGGTTCTTGCGCGGCATCAGGCGTGCTCCCGCATGAACGCCGACCACGAACGGCACGAGCGCCGCCGCGTTGTCGGCGCGGGCTGTCCTTGCGCGAGCGCTCGAACGAGTGACCCGCGCCCTCGAACGGCACGTAGGTCGCGCGCGTCCCGAGCTTCTTCAGCACCGGCTGCAGCACGTCGGGCGTCGCGAACGGATCCTTCGTTCCCTGCAGGAAGAGCATCGGCTGCTTGCAGGTCGTAGAGGTGGGCGTCGCGCACCTGGTCGGGCTTGCCGGGCGGGTGCAGCGGGTACCCGAGGAACACGAGGCCGGCGGCCGGCATGCCCTCGGCGGCGGCCATCGAGGCGATGCGCCCGCCGTAGCTCTTGCCGCCGGCGAACACCGGCCGGCCGCCGGTGCGCGTCGGTGGCCGCCTCGACCGCGGCACGCGAACGCGGCGATCGCGTCCTTCGGCGAACCGGGACTGCGGCGTCCGGCCTCGATGTAGGGGAAGTTGAACCGCAGCGCGGCGACGCCGGCGTCGGCGAGCGCGTCGCAGAAGCCCGGCCATGAACGGGTGGTCCATGCCGGCGCCGGCGCCGTGGGCGACCACCAAGGCGGGCGCCTCTGGACCCGCGTCGTGCCAGGCGGCGGTCACCCCGCCGCGCGGGGTCTCCACCTCGAAGAGTGTCTCGGACATGCGTCCATCATGCACGCGCGTGTCACGTTCGCGTCGTCCAGGAGCGCGCCGAGCCGGCCAGCCACCAGCGGCCGGACGGTCGCTCCAGGCTCTCGATCCCGTCTCGCGTCGATCCATCGGCAGAGCTGCGTCGCACGATCACCGTCGCCGATCGCCGCATGCGCTCCGTGAGGTCGTCCGGGCGGACCGCGTCACCTCCGCATAGCCGGCGATCAGATCCCCGAGCATCGCACCCGCCTCGGTCCTGCACCAGGAAGTACGCCAGGTCGTAATGCGGTTCCGCCCCCCGCATCTCGCCGAGGTCGATGACTCCCGTGTAACCGGCCGTCGCTCTGGAAGATGTGGGTCGCGTCGAAGTCGCCGTGCGCCAACCGGCTGGGCGGGTCGTCGGCCCTCGCTTCGCCGAACCTCGCTTCGAGCGCACCGCGCGCCTCGCCGGTGCGGCAACCGGTCGGCGAGGACCGCGAGCGACTGCCGCCCCGCCGTCCACGAACGCTTCGTAGGTCGCATCCACCGCCCGCGGCGGCCACACGGGCTCGTCACGTCGGATCCACCCGAACCCTTCGACCGCGAGGGCGTTGATCCGTCGCCAGGTCGCGTCCCGCCGCGCGCAGGATCGGCGCCGCGGTCGATCCCGTCGGCGCCGCGCGACCGGCTCGCCCGCGATCTCGCACACGAGCATCACGCCACGGCCGATCTCCGGCGCGTCGTCCACGGATCACCTCGGGCACGGAGACGCCGGCCGCGCGCAGATGCTCGTGCACGGCAGCCTCCGCGTGCATCGATCCGCCCGGGTCCTCCGACATCCGCAGGTAGAGACACTCACCGTCTCGCTGCAGCCGGTAGACCGGCGTCGACATCCCGCCGGGCGCCCGTTCGATACGCGAACCCCGGTCCCGCGAGCCGCGCGACCAGCGCGCGGAGCGCCTCGACCTCCACGTCGGATGGCCTGATCGAGCCGTCGAGCCACCGCTCATGCATGCGTGCCATGATGCACGCCATGGCGGGGAGCTTCTACCTGGGGACGTCGGGATTCGCCTACGACGAGTGGCGCCACGGCGTCTTCTACCCGGAGGACCTCAAGAAGGACGACATGCTGGACTACTACTCGTCGCAGCTGTCGTCGGTCGAGATCAACTACTCGTTCCGCCGCTTCCCGAGCGAGAAGACGCTCACGACCTGGCGCGATCGCGCGCGCCCCGGGTTCGTGTTCACGCTGAAGGCGAACCAGCGGATCACGCACTCCCGGCGGCTGAAGGACTGCGACGACGACGTCCGCGACTTCCTGGAACGCGCGAAGTTCCTGGGCGACCGGCTCGGGTGCGTGCTGTTCCAATGCCCGCCGAACCTGCACTACGATCGCGCGCTGATCGAGGGCTTCGTCGGCTACCTCCCGCCGACCGGGAACGGGAACCCGCGGTTCGCGATGGAGTTCCGGCACGCGTCGTGGATGGAGGCCCGCGACCTGCTGCGGGACCAGGGCGTCGCGTGGTGCGTCGCGCAGACCGACGAGAAGGACCCGACGCCCGAGGAGATCTCGTGGGACCCCGCCGGCTACTTCCGCCTGCGCAAGACCGAGTACGCCGACGAGGAGCTCGCGGCGTGGGCCGAGCGGATCGGGCCGGCGCTCGCCGGCGGCGCCGACGTCTTCTGCTACTTCAAGCACGAAGATCTCGGGGCCAGTCCCGCAGATGGCGAAGCGTCTGGAAGACATCTTGCGCTCCAAAGCATGAAGCAGATGTCAAGTCTTCCGGGGCCGATGGCCAGGCAACGGTTTGGGCAACATCGGCGCGTGATCCTCGGCGACGGTTCAGCTCTCCACGCGCTACGAGCTGAGCGCCGTCGCCTGCTGCAGGAGCGCGTCGGTCTCGGCGAGCGCGGGCGCCGCCTGGAGCCGCTCGAAGATCTCGCGGGCGTGCTGCAGGACGGGTGCGGCCTCGGTCGTCGGGAGAGCCCGATCGAGGCACCGGCCCTGGCCGAGGAGCGCGAACGCCTGCTCGGGGACGACCCCGAACCGCTCCCAGCGATCGGCGGCATCGGCGTAGGCATCGGCGGCTGACTGACAGGTCCCCGCGGGCCTCGGTGAGGGCGGCGTTCGCCGCGACGAGGGCGTGCTCGGCGTAGGGGGTGCGGGGCTCGAAGCCGCCGACGAGCCGCTCGGCGAGGGAGGGCTCTCCGATCCCCAGCGCGGTCCGCACCATCGTTGGGAGCATGACGGTGTAGTTCGGAGCTGCCGCGGGCGCCGGGGTAGGTCTCGATCTCGGTGAGGAGCGCGGCGGCGGCCTCACCTTGAGCGAGCGCCGCTCGCACCAGGGCGACGGCGCCCAAGCCGATGACGAAGAACTGCGGGTCCTCCGTCTCACGGGCGGCGGACTCGAGCCACTCGAGCCAGCCCGACAACACTTGTGAGAACTCGCCCCGCGAGGACGAGGATCCGCGCCTGGTCGATCCGAATCCCCATCGAGGTCGAAGACATCGCCGCTCGCCTCCAGGCGCGGGGCCATCTCGGCGGCGAGGCTGAGCGCCTCGTCGTGCTCGCCGGTTTCCACGAGCGCGTCGACCGTGCTCTGCGATGAGCGAGTCGTGCATCTCGGTGAGCCCTCGGGCCTTCGCGTAGGCGATCCCCTCGCGGAGCACCTCCAGGGATGCCGCCGGGCCTTCGAAGGCCCAGAGGCTGTAACCGAGGTTGTTGTGGAGCAGGGCGACCTCGCGTCCCTGCCCGGCCTCGGTCGCGAGCTCGATCGCCGTCGCGGTAGTCCTGGAGGCCACCGGGATCTCCGAGCTCGGTGCGGGCCATCGCCCGGAAGCCGAGGGCGCGCGCCGGACGGTCGAGGCCGAGCTCCCCGGCGAGATCCAGCGCCCGATCGGCGACGCGGATCGCATCCTCGGCACGTCTCCCCTGGAGGGCGTCGCACGGCGGCCACCTCGGTGAGCGCTCCGACGAGGTCGGAGGACGGCCCGAGCGGCTCCAGGAGTTCCAGCGCCTCGACCGGGAGCGTCCATTGCCGCGGGTCCCCGAGTCGGAGAGCACGTTGGCGAGCGTGCCCATCGCACGCGCCGCGGCGGGCATGTCGCCCGCGGCCCGGAACGACGCGATCGCCTCCTCCAGCGCCGCGGATGCCTCGGTGTAGCGCCCGGCCTGCAGGGCGGCCTCACCGAAGCGGGCGAGCGCCTCGGGGCGTTCGGGGTGTCCTTCCGGGGCGAGGGCGAGCGCCCGCTCGAGGTTCGAAAGCGCCGCAGCGGTGTCCAGGCCGAGCGCTCGCTCCCCCGCGAGGGACAGGAACTTCAGCGCCGGTGCCTCGAGCTCGGAGGCCTGCTCGGCCTGTCCGGCGGCCTGCGCGAGTTCCAGGGCAGTCGCGTAGTGATAGGCGAGGACGTCGGCGAGGTCCTCGACACGCTCGGGGGCCCTGGACTCGATCCATCGTGGCCGCGGCCACGTGACGGGAGGCTCTGGATGCCCTGGGGAGCTGGGAGTATGCGACGTCGCGGGCCAGGATGTGCCAGAACGCGTATTCGGCCTCGCCCTCGATCGAGGAACGCCGGGCCGGACGCACGAGCTCCTTGCGCGAGAGCTCCCGCAGGGTCTCGGTGACGGCCGTCAGGTCGCGTCTCGCCCATCTGCGCGATCGCGCCGGCCCAGAAGACCTTCCCGATCACCGCCGCATCGGCGAGCATCGACTTCGTGTCGGCGGAGAGCGTGTCCAGGCGTGCGGCGATCAAGGCCTGCACCGAGTCGGGGAAGGGGACCTCGGCGCCTTCCCTGAGCTCCCAGCTCGTGCCCTTGCGGACGAGCAGGTCCTTGTCCTTCAGCAGGCGCACGAACTCCTCGGCGTAGAGGGGATTGCCACCGGCTCGGTCCAGGATCGGCCGTTGGAGCTCGGCGGGGACCACGGTCGTCTCCAGCAGGGCAGAGACGAGGCGTGCGGTCTCCTCCCCGGAGAGCGGAGAGAGCCTGATCGGGGTGAGGTTCAGCAGGCCGTTGGCCGTAGTCGGGGTGGCGTTCGAACAGCTCGGGGCGTGCGGTGCCCACCACGAGGAGCGGGACCGCCTCGGCCACTTCGGCCAGGTGTTCCAGGAACGCGAGCATCGCGTCATCGGCCCAGTGCAGGTCCTCGAACACGAGCACCGTGGGGCGTTGCTCGGCGATGTGCTCCAGGAACCGTCGCCATGCGGTGAACAGCTCCTGGCGCTCCGCGGTGGAGTTCGCTTCGATCCCGAGCAGCGGCAGGAGGCGTTGGCGGAACCAAGGACGCTCTGCTCCCTCGGGGAGCACCGAATCGAGCTTGGTGGTCGCGACGTCGGCTGGGTCGGACTCCAGGATCCCGGCATGGGCCTTGAGGATCTCCCCGAGCGCCCAGAAGGTGATGCCTTCCCCGTAGGGCAGGCACCGGCCCTGGCGCCAGGTGATGAGCTCGGGCCTCGTGTCGATGTAGACACCGAGTTCGGCCACGATGCGGGACTTACCCAACCCCGGTTCCCCCACCACGGTCACGAGCTGGGGTGCCTCGGCGGCCACGGTCTTGTCGAAGATCCCCTTGAGCAACGCCAGGTCGATCTCGCGACCGATGAACGGGGTGTCGTGGGTGCGGGTGAGATCGGTGCCGAATCGTGCGAGGGGGCTCTTGGCATGGAAGATCCTGACCGGCTCGGACTTGCCCTTCAGCGTCGCCGGTTCGAGTTCGGCATAGTCGAAGACCTGCGCGGTGGCCTCGTAGGTGCCGAGGCCCACCGCCACGCCCATCTCGGGGGCGACGGACTGGATCCGCGAGGCTGTGTTGACCGAGTCTCCCGATAAGAACCCTTCTCCCGACGCGGCGGCGATCCCGAGGCGCACGAGCGCCTCCCCGGTGTTGATCCCGACGCGGAGCTTCAGCGGTGCTCCGCCGACCGAGGTCAGTTCCTCCGCGTCCTCGCAGATCCGCAGGCCCGCACGCACGGCCCGCTCGGGATCATCCTCGTGCGCCGCGGGGACCCCGAAGACCCCGACGACCGCATCCCCGATGAACTTCTCCACCACGCCGCCGTGGCCCTCGATCTGTGCACGCGCCATCGCGAAGTAGGCGGCGAGCATCTTGTCCACGTCCTCGGGGTCGGCGGACTCCGAGGTGGCGGTGAACCCGACGAGGTCGCAGAACAGGGCGGTGACGACCTTGCGTTCCTCGGCGACGGGGCGAACGGAAGCCGCATCGAGCGGAGTGGCGCACTCCATGCAGAACTTCGCCCCGTCGGGGTTCTCGTGACCGCAGTTCGAGCAGGTGAGCACGGGGGATGCTATCCCGCGCGCCTCGTCGCCGCATTGGCCGTCCGCAGAGCGGGTCGCGATCGCATCCGTCAGACAAGGCCGACGCGGAACTAAAGCAAATCAGACAACACTTTGGGCAACATCAACGCCGAGAGAAATGTGAAACCGCTGGTCGTGGGAGGCTTGATACGGAGCATTACCCAGTGCTAGAGTCCCGTTGTGCTGCAACGTATCTGGGCCATGCCGCGATCACTTCAAGCATGAGGACGAGGGGCCAGTCCCCAGATGGCGAAGCGTCTCGAAGACATCCTGCGCTCCAAAGCATGAAGCAGATGTCGGACCCAGCATCTTGCCGGGTGGATCGGAGTCAGCATCTGCAGATCCGTGAGAGTCTTGCGAGGCTCAGCGAGAGCTGGACACGGACCCATAGTCGGAAGCCCGGTCGATGAGACGACCTGAACATCGACCTTGTCTCGGAGGTACAGCATGAGCGAGCACCCCGAGCGGGTCGCTTCGTTTCACCGATTGCACGCGTCCGGCTGCTTCGTGATGCCGAACCCGTGGGACGCGGGGAGCGCACGGGCGCTGGAGCAGATGGGGTTCAAGGCTCTGGCGACGACGAGCGCCGGGTTCGCATGGACAACTGGGTCGCGCGGACAATCACGTCACGCTCGATCAGGCGCTCGAGCATCTACGTGGCGTCGCCAACGCCGTGAAGGTTCCGGTGAACGCCGACTTCGAGGGCGGCTTCGCCGTCGATCCGCAGCAGGTCAGCGCGAACGTCAAGCTCGCCGCTGCCACAGGGATCGCCGGTCTCTCGATCGAGGACTCCTCTGGCGACGAAGCACAGCCGCTCTATGAGTTCGACCTGGCCGTCGAGCGTGTCGGGGCCGCGCGCCGAGCGATCGACGAAAGTGGCACCGGCATCGTGCTTACCGGTCGATCCGAGGGATTCGTGTGTGGGCGTCCCGACATCGACGAGACGATCCGAAGGTTGTGCGCGTATGCCGAAGCCGGAGCGGACTGCCTCTACGCTCCGCGGATCGACATCCATCGAGCACATCGCCGCTATCGTCGCAGCGGTGTCGCCCAAGCCGGTCAATCTACTGGTCAACGCTCCGTTCATCACCGTCGCCGAGGCCGCGGATCTGGGCGTACGGCGGATCAGCGTGGGAGGCACGCTCGCCCGCACCGCTTGGGCTGGGTTCCTGCGGGCCGCGAAGGAGATCGCCGAGGAAGGCGCGTTCACCCGGTTCGAGACCCTGCCGGATGTCGATGCGTTGTTCGACCATCGATAGGTTTCACCTTGCGCCTGACGTTCAGCCGTGCCGCGATCACCTCAAGCACGAGGACGAAGGGGCCAGCCCCGAGATGGCGAAGCGTTTGGAAGGATGCCTACGCACTAAGGAATGAGCACGAGAGCGTGTCCGCCCGGTCCCGACAGGGGCAACGGTCTGGGCAACACCAGTGCGCCGATCTTCAGCGATAGGTACCCCCTTCTGGGGAGCGACAACGCCACCGCCGAAGGTCAGGCCACGGAGGCGAGGAGTGCATCGGTCTCGGCGAGCGCGGGGGCTGCCCGGAGCCGCTCGAAGATCTTCTCGGGCGTGGCGCAGGACGGGCGCGGCCTCCGACGGTCGGGAGAGCCCGAGCAGACACCGGCCTTGGCCGAGGAGCGCGAACGCCTGCTCCGGGACGACGCCGAACCGTTCCCAACGATCGGCGGCATCAGCGTAACCTTCGGCAGCGACCTCAAGGTCCCCGTGAGATTCGGTCAACGCTGCGTTGGCCACGACGAGAGTGTGCTCGGTGTAGGGGTAGCGGGGCTCGATACCCGCTCACGAGACGTTCGGCAAGTTGGGTATCCGAGATCCCCAGGGCGGCGCGAACGAGGGAGGGAAGGTAGCCGGAGTAGTTGAGACTCTCGCGGTACCGGGAGTCATCTCGATCCGATCGAGCAAAGAGGCTGTGGCCTCATCCGGACCGAGCGAAGCGCGCGCGAGAGCCGCGGAGCCCAGGCCGATGATCACATAGTCCGGATCCAGATCATCCTGACCGTCGCCTCGAGCCAGTCGACCCGGGGGGCCAAGCGATCCGCTCTGTCCTCGCAGGGACGAAACTCGCACCTGCGCAGCGCGGAGCACGACGAGATCCATCACTTCCCCCTTCCCCTCCGTGCGCGGGGCCATGTCGTCGGCGATCGCGAGCGCCTCATCCAACTCGCCGACATCGATGAGCAGATCGAGGCTGCCGGCAAGCAGGAAATCGAGCACGCCGATGAGGCCCCGGGTCCGCGCGAAGTCAACCCCGGCGCGGCTGACTTCGAGGGATGCGGCCGGGCCTTCGAACGCCCAGAGCTGCACGCTCAGGTTGTTGTGGAGCTTCGGCCACCTCGTGCCCATCCCCGGCCTCTGACGCGATCGAGATCGCCTCGCGCATGTCCGACAAGGCCTCTCGGGTCCCCGAGCGAGCCTCGGGCGAGGCCCCGGAAATCGAGGGTATCCGCGGGACGGGGCAGCCCGAGTTCCTCGGCAAGCGCGAGCGCTCGCTCGGCGTAGCGAATCCCCGCCTCCGGCCTCCCGCTCAGCGTTTCACAGGCTGAAACTTGGGTGAGCGCCGCGACCAGATCCGGGCCTGGCGGCAAGGGCTCGAGGAGCGCCAGGGCATCAAGAGCCAACGTCCATCCTCGGGGATCTCCGAAAGCTTGAAGTGGTCCGGATGCATGAAGCATCGTCCTCGCCGAAGCCGTGGTATCGCCGCGCGCGCGGAATGAAGCGGTCGCCTCCTCAAGGGCCTCTGCCGCTTCTGCGGATCGCCCTGCCTGGAAGGCCGCCTCGCCGAACCGGACCAACGCCTCGGGACGATCCGGGTGCCCCGGGGGTGTGAGCGCGAGCGCCCGCTCGAAGTTCGAAAGCGCCGCCATGGTGTCTAGCCCGAGAGCACGCTCTCCGGCGAGGGTGAGGAACCTCAGCGCCGGCTCCTCGAGGTCGGCGTGCTGCGTGGCTGCCCCGCCGCGCGGGCGAGCTCCAGTGCAGCCGCATAGTGGTAGGCGAGCACATCGGCGAGGTCCTCGACGCGTTCGCGGGCCTTGGACTCGATCCAGCGCGCCGCGGCGACATGACGCGAGGCTCGAGAGGCTCTCGGCAGCTGCCCGTAGGCGACATCACGGGTGAGCACGTGCCAGAAGGCATACTCGGACTCGCCGTGCATGGATGAGCGACGGGATATGCGCACGAGCTCCTTGCGGGAGAGCTCGCGCATCGCGGAGGTGACGTCCTCGAGCTCGCGATCCCCCATCTGCTGCCACCGCCCCTGCCCAGAACACCTTGCCCACCACGGCGGCATCGGAGAGCATCGCCTTCCGCTCTGGTGACAAGGTGTCCAAGCGGGCCGCGAGCAGGGAGTGGATCGAGCCCGGCAAGGGCAGTTCGGACTCGGTGCGTCAGCACCCAAGCGCCGCCCTCCTCGACGAGCAGGTCCCGGTCCTTCAGCAATCGCAGGAATTCCTCGACGTAGAGTGGGTTGCCGTCTGCACGTTCGAGGATCGGGATCCGCATCTCACCGGGATCTCGGAGTTGTCGAGCAATCCAGAGATCAGCTCGAGGGACTCCGCATCCGAGAGCGGTCCGAGGTTGATCCGGCTGTCGCGGCCCAAGCCTTGCGCAAAGTCGGGGTGCCGTTCGTAGAGTTCGGGTCTGGCGGTGCCCAGGACGAGTAGCGACACGCCTTCTGATCGGTGAGCGAGGTGCTCGAGGAACGCCAACATCGCGTCGTCGGCCCAGTGAAGGTCTTCGAACACGAGCACCGTTGGGGTCTGCTCCGCGACGGTTTCGAGGAACCTGCGCCAGGCGGCGAAGAGTTCGTCGCGCTCGGCAGGAGACGAAGCATCCGCGCCCACGAGCGGCAACAGTCGTCTGCGCATCCATTCGCGGTCCGGCCCGAGGGGCACTGAGTTGTCGAGTTTCCTGCTCGCCTGCTCCGGATCGTCGGACTCCAAGATCCCGGCGTGAGCCTTCACGATCTCTCCCAGCGCCCAGAAGGTGACGCCATCCCCGTAGGGCAAGCATCGCCCTTGCCGCCAGGTGAGGCGCGGTTCTCGTTCTTGGGCATATGCGAGCAGCTCGGCTACGATCCGGCTCTTCCCGATCCCTGGCTCCCCGACCACGGTGGCGAACTGCACCGACGTTTCCCTCATGCTCTTGTCGAACAGTTCCCTCAGCAGCGACACCTCGATCGCGCGGCCGACGTAGGGCGAGTGGTGGGTTCGAGTGGAATCGATGCCGATCCTCGCGAGCGGCGAGCGGGCGTGGAACACACGCACCGGCTCCGACTTGCCCTTGAGCGTTGCCGACTCCAGCTCTTCGTAGTCGAAGACGGTCGAGGTCGCTTCGTATGCAGTGAGGCCGACCGCGACGCCCATCTCCGGGGCGACCGACTGGATCCGAGACGCAGTGTTGATCGCATCTCCGGCGAGCATCCGCTCTCCCGAATCCGGCGTGACTCCGAGGCGGACGAGGGTCTCCCCACTGTTGATGCCCACCCGCAGGCGGAGCGGCGCCCCGCCGATCGCTTCCAGCTCCTCGGCGGCCTCGACCATCCGTAAGCCAGCGCGGACCGCGCGCTCGGGGTCGTCCTCGTGCGCAGCCGGCACGCCGAACACTCCAACGACCGCGTCGCCGATGAACTTCTCCACCACGCCGCCGTGGCCCTCGATCCGCGCTCGCGCCATCTCGGCGTAGGCCGAGAGCATCCGGTCGATGTCTTCGGGATCGGCGGACTCCGAGGTGGCGGTGAATCCGACCAGGTCGCAGAACAATGCGGTGACGACCTTGCGTTCCTCGGCGACGGGGCGAACGGAATCCGTATCGAGCGGAGTGGCGCACTCCATGCAGAACTTCGCCCCGTCGGGGTTCTCGTGACCGCAGTCCGTGCAGGTGAGCACGGGTGATGCTATCCCGGGCGCCTCGTCGCCGTATCAGCCGTCTACAGAGCGGGTCGCGATCGCATCCGACAGATAGCGTCGGCGCGCGAAGTCCCACGTGGCGAGTCGCGATCACGGCGATGCTCCGAGTAACTCCGCCACATCTCGCTGGTCGCAGCGGATCGGTCACACGGGGATCCGACCCTCGACGGTCGTGCCCTCCCCGGGCTGGGAGACGACCAGGAGAGCGCCGCCGATCGCGTCGAGGCGGTCGGCCATCCCCTGCAGACCCGTCCCGTAGCTCGTCTCAGATGTATCGAAGCCCGCCCCGTCGTCCGAGACGGCGAACCGGAGCTCACCGTCGACCTGGGAGAAGCTGACCTCCGCTCGCTTCGCCCCGGAGTACTTCGCCACGTTGTTGAGGGCCTCGAGCGCGCAGAAGTAGACGGCGGCCTCGGTGTCCTGTGGGTACCGACCGATCCCGTCGGATCGCACGCCGGTCGGCACGGATGCCTTGCGGGCCTGCGCCTCGAGCGCGGGCACGAGACCCTGGTCGGCGAGCAGCGGCGGGTAGATCCCGCGCGCCAGGTCGCGGAGCTGCTCCAGCGCGTCGGTCGCATCCGCCTGGAGATCAACCGACACCGCGGGGCGCCAACTTGCGCCTAGCGTCGAGCGCCGACGAGACTGGCGACGTGGAGAACCTCGGCGTTTGGCCTCATGGGACGGAGATGCCGCAGGCGTCCCCGACCGCTGGCACCTCTACCGGGTGGTGAACCGACATGGAGATCCCTGAGACGCGCTACTCCAAGAGCGCAGATGGCGTCCATATCGCGTACCAGGTGCTGGGTGATGCCGATCTCGACCTCGTTGTCTCGCCGGGGTTCGTCTCGCACCTGGAGCATTCGTGGGAAGAGCCTCATATGGCCCGGTTCTTCCGACGGCTCGCTTCGTTCTCCCGCCTGATCGTGTTCGACAAGCGAGGGACGGGGATGTCTGATCGCCCGCCCGACGAGCGAGCTCCGTTGCTCGAGGATCGGGTCAACGACATCGCCAGCCTCATGGACACCGTGGGTTCGGAACGAGCCGCGATCATGGGTCTGTCGGAGACGGGCGCGGTGGCACTCCTGTTCGCCGCGACGTACCCAGAGCGGACGAGGGCGGTGGTCGCCTACGGCTCGTTCGCCGGTGAGGGAGGTGAGGGGCCGATCTATCCATGGGTACCCGACCCGGAGACGGCTGAATGGCTCGAGGATCTCGAGCAGAACTGGGGTCGAGGCGTCCTGTACCTCGAGGACTTCGCCCCTTCCCTCGTTGGCGATGAGCGCTACGAGGACTGGTACGCCAAGCTCGAGCGGCTCTCGGTCAGCCCCGGCGCCGCCGTTTCATTGGTTCGGATGATGCTGCAGATGGATGTGCGCGACATCCTCCCCACGATCCGGGTCCCCACGCTCGTCCTGCACAAGCGAGACGACCGCTGCACACCCATCGAAGAGGGGCGGTACATCGCCGATCATGTCCCAGGGGCCACGTTCGTCGAGCTTCCCGGCGCCGACCACTGGCCGTGGATCGGTCATGAGGAAGCCGTCGAGGAGATCCAGGAGTTCCTGACCGGGATGCGCGACGGCCCCGAGCCCGACCGCTCGGTGATGACCGTCATGTTCATCGACATCGTCGACTCGACCAAGCGTGCCGCAGAACTCGGCGACCGGCGATGGGCGGACCTCCTCGAGACCTTCTATGCGGTCGTCCGGCGCGAACTCGACCGGCACCGAGGGCGAGAGATCGACACGGCCGGAGACGGATTCTTCGTGAGCTTCGACGGACCGGCGCGCGCCATCCGATGTGCGAGGGAACTCAGGGGAGCGGTCGAGGGCCTCGGGCTCCAGATCCGGACCGGCATCCATACCGGAGAGTGCGTACGGATGGGCGACAACGTCGGTGGTCTCGGGGTCGTCATCGGAGCACGGGTCGGAGCGCTGGCCGGACCAGGCGAGATCCTCGTCTCGCGGACCGTCCAGGACCTCGTCGTCGGGTCGGGCCTGACCTTCGAAGACGCCGGCGAGCACGAGCTCAAGGGCGTCCCCGACCGCTGGCGCCTGTACCGGGTCGTGAATTGACGTGGAGACCCTCGAGATCAGGCACGCAGCGACGCTCAGCGGGCCTCGCCACTCGCGACCGTGGGAGGACGCCGGCGCTCGACGGACGAACCGAGAACGTACTGGGCTGCGTTCCTTATGAGGATGGATGATCCGCTCGCGCACGAGCCGTTCTCGTTCCGCCTGACCAAGGACGGGCGGATCCTCATCTCGTTCGACGGCCGTGTCGTGACCACGGTCGCCGGCAAGCGTGCCGAGGCATTGGCTTCGAAGCTCGGGTCGGCGAACGCGCAGGGCGTGCAGCAGCTCCTGGCGCGCGCCACCGGCAACTTCAAGCGCGGCAACGAGCGAGGGGAGGGCTGACGCCGCCTTGCGGCGCATTTCCCCAGGCGGCAGGATGCCCCAACACGGCGTCGACGCGATCGCACGGGATGGGAGACGGATGACGCAGATGCCCGAGACCCGATACGCGACCACCGCGGAAGACGTGTCGATCGCGTACCAGATCGTGGGCGCGGGCGAGCCCGACATCGTGTTCGTCAACTCCGCGTTCACGTCGAACGTTGAACTCCTGTGGGAGTGGCCGATGACCAAGGGGCTGATCGAGGCCCTGCGGCGCTCGGGCGCGTCCTGCTGTTCGACCGACGAGGCACCGGCCTCTCGGACAGCGTGAGCGGCGACCGTCTGCCGACACTCGAGGCGCGCGTCGAGGACATCCGCACCGTGATGGACGCCGCGGGTGTGGACCGGGCGGTTCTGTACGGCCTGGAGGACGGGGCCGCCCAGAGTTTCCTGTTCGCCGCTACGTACCCTGAACTGCGTCCTTGCATGTCGACCGCAGCGCGCACGGCACGCAGGGCGTCGTCCTCGTGAGCCGACGGCAGGCCGAAGACCGCTACCACGGCATCGCCGATGAACTTCTCAACCCGGCCGCCATGGAGCTCGACCGCCTCACGCATCTCAACGAAGTAGCGCTCCAGGATCGGGCGGAGGATCTCCGGATCGTGGTTCTCGCCGAGCGACGTCGACCCCACCAGATCGCAGAACAGGGCCGTTACCGTCTTCCTCGTCTCGTGGACCGGCATACCCGCACCGAGTGGCTTCGCGCACTCCATGCAGAACTTCGCCCCGTCGGGGTTCTCGTGTCCGCAGTCCGAGCAGTTGCGCACGAGGGATGCTATCCCGAGCGGCGACACCGACGTGTTCGGTCGCCTCCCGAGCAGGTCTCGGTGAGCTCCTAGCGGATCAGCGGGAGCCGCGGGTCCGGATGCTCCCCGATCGGCCGGCGACCCGAGGCGGCGCGGATCCACTCCATGTCGTCGGCGAGGTCGGGAGGGCGCGTGCCCACCGTCCGGCGCGCGAGCAGTTCGTCCAGGATCGCGGCGGTCGTCGCGATCCCGTCGGCGGTCGCGATCGGCTCCATGCCGAGCGGATCGGTCAGATCCAGCCCGTGCACGACCGCCTCGACCACCCGGCTCGGGATGAACTCCCCCAGCTCCATGAGCGCGTAGTACCCGGAGCCGATCAGCCCGGGCGGGTTCGAGCGCGCGCCCTCGACCACCTTGGCGAACGTGGTCTCGAGCACGCCGGGCATATCCGCCGGTGTCTTGCCGTCGACCATCGTGTATGCGTAGTCGTAGACGAC
Organism: uncultured Actinomycetes bacterium; assembly: GCA_963816275.1. GTDB lineage: Bacteria > Actinomycetota > UBA4738 > UBA4738 > HRBIN12 > JAOUEA01. Next base: position 85,605 of record CAWFJU010000003.1, on the reverse strand, counting down.
CGGCGCCACCTCCGACCGCGGGAAGATGAAGAAGCTCACCCGATCTCGTCCCGGCTGCCCGTCAGGCTGCGGGCCGTCGACGAGCATGTGCGCGAGCCCGATCGAGATGTCGAAGTGGCCGGCGAGCTCGAAGAGCGTCCAATGCGGCTGCTCCGGATCGAGCGGCACGAGGAGCGTCTCCGTCTGCCACTGCTCGGGGCTCAGCCCCTGGAACACCTCGAGGAGACCGCCCAGCTCGCGTTCGAGCGTGTCCACGTCCTGCTCGTAGCCGCCCATCGTCGTTCCTCCCCTGGCTCTGGTCCGTGCCGACAGTTGACCACGAGGGTCCGGGGCCGGTCGAACCGGATCGGCGCCTCCGTCACCCGACGGCGGCGTCGATGCGCTCCGCGTCGGGCGCCGTGCCGAAGAACCGACCGTGGAACTCGAACGGCACCGGGTGGGGCAGCGTCGCGCGTCCCATCTCGGAGAAGGTCCGCGCGTCGAGCACCAGGAGGTAGCTCGTGGCCGAGCCGGTGTCGAGCACCACCGACAGGATCACGCCGTCATCCTCGTCGGTGGCTCCTGGACGCGGCACGAACACGGGCTCGCCCGGGAAACAGCCCGGCTCGTCCCACAGCCAGGGACCACGGCCGTCCTCCACGTCGAGTTTGATCAGCCGGTTGATGAAGTGGTCCGGCTCGCCTCCCTTCGGGAAGCTGTAGCCGTAGCCGTACCGGTACTCCACGCCCTCGTGGAGCTCGTTCACCTGCGGCATCTCGTACATGTGGTCCGTCGCGAGGTCCTCGTGCCGAACCCGCCCCGAGGCCAGGTCGATCCGGTAGCGGCGGAACCACGAGAACGGGAGGTCGCCGCCGCCGGGACGCCGCAGCGCCGACAGGTACAGCGCGCCGACGATCGTCGTGTCCTCGTAGGCGGAGACGTCGACGACCAACTCGCCGCCGCGCTCGAACGCGTTCACGTGGTGGAAGGCGAAGGCGGCGTCGGCCTCGTACGTGCCGACCAGCTCGCCCGTGTCCTTTCGGAACACGAGGAAGCGTGTGCCGCGCGCCGGCTGCCAGTCGTAGTTGAGGGCGTACGGGCGCTGCGCGAGGACCGTCGTCGCGAGGCGGCCCAGGCTCGTCATGTTGGGGAACTCGGCGATGATGAAGTGGTTCTCCGAGGCACCGAAGCTGTGGAGGTACGCGATCTCCTTCACCCGGTGGCGCGCGATCACCTTCCGCGTGCGGGTCCCGTCGTCGATCCGGTAGGGCTGATACGTGAGACCGGTGAAGGGCGAGACCTTGATCAGCAGGTTCCACACGCAGGAGCGCTTGAGGTCGTAGATCGGGTGGGCGGTCGAGATGAGGCCCTGCTCGTCGTCCGTGAACGTGAACACTCCCTCGGTCGAGAGCGTGTGTGGGTCGACCGCGATGCCGCCGGGGGTCTCGGTCTGGCACACGATCAGCCCGTCGATGCCGACGAGGTCCACGAGCGCGTTGTGCCCGGATTCCCGTGAAGGGAACAACGTGACGAGCAGCCGGTCGAGCAGCGTCCGCTCCGGCACGGTGACGTACTCGTTGTACCGAGCTCGTCCCGACGCGACCATCGCTCGGTAGGCCGGGCTCTGGAGCAGCCGGTTCGTGTAGCGGACGGCGCCGTCGCTGAAGGCGAGCCGGTGCACCATCGCGTAGCCGTCGAACCAGTGCGCGAGCGGCTCGTTGCCGGCCTCGAGCACGCCGCCGCCGTTGCGGACGAGCGCCCCGTCGAGCCAGTCCGGGATCGTCCCCCGCGTCTCGAGCTTCAGGTCCGTCACCTCGTCGTGCAGCGAGGTGAACCCCATCCGGAAGTCAGCCATCATCGACGCCTCCTACTTGAACGTGTGGGCGGTCACGCCGTCCCAATCCGGCGGGGCCCCGTCGGCGAGGAAGGCGGTGCATCGCTCCCGAAGGATCGCGGCCGCCACATCGGCCGGATCGCGGCGCAGCACCTCCGCGAGTCGGGCGGCCGCCGCCGTGAAGTCGCCCGCCAGGTAGGCATCCATCCCCGCATCGAACTCGTCGACCGTGAAGATGCCGCCCACCTCGACCGGCGTGAGCACCTGGAGGAGGTCGACGGGGAGCGTCTTGCCCTTCACGCGGACCCGATCGACCCGGCGCGCGCGCGGCCGCTCGAGCACGTCCAAGCGGTCCCACGCATCGCTCGTCACGAGCAGCCGGGCTCCGTACCGCTTGGTGAGCCCCTCGACGCGCGAGCACGTATTCACGGCGTCGCCGATCACGGTCCCGTCCATCCGGCTCGCGGTCCCCACCGTGCCGAGCATCAGCGGCCCGGTGTGGATGCCCACGCCCGCCTCGATCCGATCGAGTCCGGCGGCCGACCGCTCGTCGTTCAGCGCGTCCAGTTCGGCGAGCATCTCGAGCGCCGCCCGGATCGCGGTCCCGGGATCGGGCGGGAACAGCGCCATGATCGCGTCGCCGATGTACTTGTCGATCACGCCGTGGTTCCGCTCGACGATCGGCACGACCCGCCCCAGGTACTCGTTGATGAACTCGAAGGTGCGCTGCGGCGTCAGGCGCTCCGAGATCGCCGTGAAGTCGCGGATGTCGGAGAACAGGATCGTCAGCTCGCGCTCGGCGGAGTCCCCGAGCCCGACGTCCACGATCCGCCGGCGCCCGACGAGCTCGAGGAAGCCGTTGGGCACGAACCGCTCGGAGGCGCGGTTCGCCTCCTCCAGGTTCGCGACGAGCGAGGCGTTCGTGAGCGCCGCCGTCGCCGAAGAGGACAGCAGCGAGAGGGTTTCGATGCGCTCCCGGCGGAATGCGCCGGCCACGAGATCGTTCTCGAGGTAGATCACGCCGATCAGCCGCCCCTGGTCCAGCAGGGGGGCGCACAGCACCGAGCGCGCGCTCGAGCGTCGCACGTGAGGATCGAGGACGAACCGGCCCTTGTGCGCCGCGTCCTCGAGGATGACCGGCTCGGCCGTCCGCGCGACGTAGCGGATGATCGCGTCCGGCAACTCATCGGCGTCCTCGAACGGGACCGCCTGCAACACGTCGATGCGGCCCTCGGCGTCGGCGCGCGCCTGGACGACGAGCCCCCCGTCGCCGTCGACGAGCAGGGCCCCCGACCGGGCGCCGCCCACCTCGAGGGCGATCGTCATGATGCGACGCAGCAGCTCGTCGAGGCGCAGCTCGGAGGCGACCGCCTGCGACATCTCCAGCACGCCCTCGAGGTCGATCCCACCCCCGTCGCCGTCGCGCTCCTCGCCGGAGGTCATCGCCGCGCCGAGTTGCTCCACCTTCGCGTCGGCCCCCCATCGCGCGTACGCCCGCTGCGCCTGGACGTACCAGCCCTCGGCCGCGCGCCGGCCGCCGACGGCGGTGGCGCACCGCGCCGCTCGCTCGGCGATCAGACCGAGCTCGAACAGGAAGGCGCCGCTCCGCTCTGCGGACTCGGCCGCCTCGGCGTAGCGAGGGAGCGCCTCGGCCGGCCTCCCACGGCTGCGCAGGAGCTCGGCCTCCAGCACGAGCACACGGTGTCGCTGGTTGTCGGGCGCGTTCGCCTCGAACCGCCGTAGCTTGGCGAGGTGCCGCTTCGCCGACGCCGTCCTCGGCGCCTCGTCGGGCCACAGATCGACCAGTCCTGCGAGGAGGTGGAAGAAGGGGACCCAGACCGTCCCCTCGACGTGCGCCATCATGGCGGCCGCGCGGTCGGTCCGTTCCCGCGCGGTGCCGGCGTCGCCGAGCACGACCGCCAGCAACAGCTCGCACAGGTCGGCCACCGCCAACGCGGTCTGGTCGGAGACCGCCTCGAGCTCGGGACGGCGGACGGCCGAGTCCCACTCCGGGCCCTCGAGCGACAGGAGGTCGTTCCCGCGTCCCTGCAGGTTCACGAGGGTCTGGTCGTACAGCTCGACCATCCGATGCGTCTGGAACTGCTGCTGGCGCTGCATCCAGGCCATCGCATCCGCCATCGCGGCGCGGACCTCGTCGATCGGCTCGCCACCCACCATGAGCGCGAGGGTCTTCATCTGCAGGGCGAGGCCCGCGTAGGTCAGGTCGCCGGCCTCCGCGCCGAGCTGGAACCCCCGTTCGTACCCGGGGTAGGTCTCGCGGAGCGGGACCCGCCAGTGGTCGATCATCGCGGTGAAGGAGAACTGGAGCGCGGACGCCGTCTCCGGCGAGTCCTGCTCGCGCGACATCTCTAGCGCCATCGTCCCGAACGCGTGCCCCTTCTCGTACTTCCCGAGGATGTGACACAGGACGAACCCGTAGTTGTTCCAGGCGAAGACCGACAGCGGGGCGTTGCCGTGCCGCAGCGCGAGCTCGCACGACCGGAAGATCATGATCGCCATCGCGTCGGGGTCGGCGTAGTAGGCCGGCGCCATCAGGCTGTTCATCAGCAGGACCTTGGCCCGACCGAGCTCGTCGGTCATGGGGGGGAGGGCACGGATGGCGTCGGGACCGCGCCCGTGGAGCCTGGTCTGCAACATCACGAGCGAGCGCACCACCGACGCGCGCGACGGATGGTCGGGCACGTCGTCGCCGAGCTGCGCGAGCGCGGCCCGCCCGACGTCGAGCGCGTCGGCGTGGCGGGAATCGTTCGTGTGGTGCTGGATCAGCAGGTCGTAGAGCGGCACGGTGTCGAGCGGGGTCCGGGCGCGCGCGATCCCCGTGCGCACGAGGCGCTCGAGTTCGTCGTGCGCGCCGGCGAGCCACGCGGCGCGCGCGGCGTCGGTGGCCGCGTCGCGGGCCTCGTCGTAGCGCGCATCCCAGGCCGGTCCGTCCCAGTCCCGTTCGGCGGTGAGCCCGAGCAGCTCGAGCGCCACGAGCAGGTACCGGTGGGCGAGGTGCGGCGCCGACGCCGCCATCGCGCGGCGCCCCGCCAGCAGGTCCAGTCGGCGAAGCTCCTCGAGCTCGGCCGGGTCGTCGATCAGCGAACGGCCCTCGTTCAGCTGGTCGACCGCCGCGAACAGCTCACGCTCCTGCCCCTCGCCCGCGCGCTCCCGCAAGACGCGCCCCAGGCGGAGATGGATCGAGAGCCGCTCGTCGGGATCGATCAGGGAGTAGACGGCTTCCTGCACGCGGTCGTGGAGGAAGCGGTAGCGCTCGTCGCGCACGCCGCGGCGGACCTGCATGAAGCCCTCCCGGGCGGCCGCGCGCACCTCGCGACGGACCGACGGCACATCGCGAGCGAGCGCCGTCGCGAGAACCTCCACGTCGAACTCGGACCCCAGGCATGCCGCCCACGACAGGACCTCGAGAGCGTCCGGGACGGTCCGCACCAGACGATCCGCCATGAGCTCCACGACGTTGTCGGTGACGCGCCAGTCGGCGAGCTCGTCGACGTCCCAGCGCCACCGCCGATCCGGGTCCTGGTGGAGGATCCCCTCGATCGTGAGCTCCTCGAGGAGCTGGCGCAGGAAGAACGGGTTCCCGGCGGACTTCGCGTGCAGCGAGGTGGCCAGCTCGGCGACCGAGGCCACGTCCATGTCGAGGGTGTCGGCGAGGAGCTCGGCCACGGCGTCGGGGTCGAGCGGACCGAGCACGATCTCGTCGATGTCCACGCCGGCCTCGGCGACGGCCTCCTTCACGGCGAGCAGGGGGTGCCCCGGCCCGACCTCGGCCTCGCGGTAGGCCCCCACGACGAGCACCCGGGTCTCCGCGCCGCCGAGGACGCCCCGCATCAGGTCGAGCGAGGCCGGATCGGCCCACTGGAGGTCGTCGAGGAAGAGGACGAGCGGCCGGTCGATCTTGCCCCAGGCGTCGACGAACCGCTGGACGACCAGCCTGAACCGCGCCTCCGCCGCGCGCGCGGGCAACGCCGGGACCTCCGGCTGCGGTCCCAGGAGGAGCTCCAGGTCCGGGATCAGCTGGACCAGCAGGGCACCGTTGCCAGCGAGGGCCTCGAGGAGCCGCTCCCGGACGAGCGCGACCTCGTCGGCGTCTTCCATCAGCACCTGGCGCACGAGGTCGGCGAGGGCGGCCGCGAGCCCGATGTAGGGGATGTCGCGCCGGAGCTCCTCGAACTTGCCGCCCGCCCAGCGCGCGTTCCGCTCGACGAGCTCGGGCTCGAGCGCCTGCATCAGCCGGGACTTGCCGATCCCCGAGGAGCCCGCGACCAGCGCGAGCGCCGGCTCCCCCGCCTCCGCTCGCGCGAACGCCCCGACCAGCCGGGAGAGGTCGGCTTCGCGGCCGACCATCCGGGTCGAGGACCCGAGGCCGCTCGTCACGTCGTGGAGCCCCGGCGTCAGCCGCGCGTGGGGATCGGCGGCGAGGGCGTCCAGGTCGGCGAGCAGACCCGCGGCCGTCTGGTAACGCTCGCCTGCGTCCTTCGCGAGCAGGTGGTCGACGATCGCGGAGAGCGCGACCGGGATGCCCGCGCGGCGGGCACGGACCGGCTCGTGGCTCCGAGCGACGTGCGCGTGCACGAGCTCGATCGGACGGTCCCCCTCGAAGGGCGGCGCGCCGGTCAGCATCTCGTAGAAGACGACGCCGAGGCTGTAGAGGTCGGCACGCCGGTCGACGCTGGCGTGTAGCCGACCGGTCTGCTCCGGCGCGAGGTAGCGCAGGTCCTCGGCGATCGCCGTGGCCGGGACCAGCAGCTGCTCCTGCCGCCCGACCGCCGAGGCGGACGCGAAGTGGACCAGGGCCGCGGGGCCGTCGACCCCGACGAGGATCGACTCCGGCGACAGGGACAGGTGGGCGACACCTCGTTCGTGGATCCGCGCCACCGCGTCGGTGATCCCGCGGGCGAGGGAGAGGAACACCACGAGCTCCAGCGGGCCGGAGAGCGACGAACGGAGGGGCCTGGCGCCCTGGTCGTCGAGGACCAGCACGACCCCGGACTCGGCCTCGACCAGCTCGAGCGCCAACCCGTCCTCACATGACCGGATCAGGTCGAACTCGCTCGCGAGGAGGTCGGCGATCTCCGAGGACCCGTGCTCGCCCCGTCCACCCTTGAGCAGGACGCGTTGACCGTCGGCGATCCGCGTGCCCTCCGCGAGGTAGGTGTGGCGCCGCTCCTGGAGCGAGTTCAAGACGGCGTAGCCGGGGATGTCGGTGCTCATGACGCGGGTCCGAATGTGCGCCGCACGAGCGCTTCCGAGTACGCCACGACCGTCTCCACCGTCTCGAACGCGAGGAGGCCACCCGCGTAGGTCGTGCGCCGGGTCCCCTGGAGGGCCTCGAGGCGGTCGAAGTAGCCGTCGCGGAGCTCCTCCTCACCGAAGTGCGGGAAGTAGACCCAGCGGGCGTGATGCTCGACGTCGTGCACGATCGCGCCGGGGTACACGCGCGCGACCGTCCGGCGGATCATCTCGAGGAAGTCCTGCTCGGGGGGATCGGCGAAGTAGAAGACCGCGACCGGCCGGCCCGCACGCGGCTGGAGGATCTCCCACGGCGCGCCGTCCTCGAGATGGTGGACCCCGTCGACGATCTGTGCGGGGATGCCGTCGACCCGTGCGACGACCACGTGGTAATCGCGGGTGAGGATCTTCTCGAAGATCGCGGACTCCTCGGGACCGCAGTCCAGCACGGACCCGATGTCCTGGAGCGGACAGGCGAGGACGAGGTGGTCGAACCCGCGCGTCACGCCGTTGGCGGTGATGTCCACGCCGTCGTCGTTCCGGCGGATCGCGGTGATGTCCACCTCGGTCTCGACGGTGAGGCGGTCGGCCACCGCGGTCCACAGCGATCCGAAGCCGTTCGTGAATCGCTTCGGCCACTCGCGCTCGATGCCGAGCCCGTACCTCGCGAGGGTCGTGAAGTTCCCGACGTTCAGGTACTTCAGGAGGTAGATCGTCGGGACCTCGCCGAAGGTGCCGTACCCCATGTCCGGCAGCACCATGCGGAACATGTCCTGCAGCGGCATGAACCCCCGGTCGAGGATCCACTCGACGAGCGGCCCGCACAGATCGCCGTGGTCGGAGGAGGACGCGACCCCGCGGAACCCGGGAGGATCGAGCAGGTCGCGCAGCCGCCACTGCGTGAACAGGTACCTGATCGACGCCCACCCGACGGCGAGCATCCCGAAGTCGCGCGTGAGGACGGTGCGCACCGGCAGGATCCGCTCGGTCCGCAGGTCCCAGGCGTAGCGCGGCGGCTGGACCTCGGTGGGGACCCGCAGCTCGCGCGCGAGCGCCAGGACGGCGCGGTAGGCCGGCGTCACCGTGAAGGCGCCGAGGTCGACCGGCACACCGTCGACGTCGATCGTGTCGCACTTGCCCCCGACGCGGTCGGAGCGTTCGAGCACCGTCACGTCCGTGTAGCCGGCCCGTCCGAGGTACCAGGCGGCCGACAGCCCGGCCGCGCCCCCGCCGACCACGGCGATCCTCGTATCCGTCCTCACGCGACGGACCCCCACGACGCCTGCATCCGGGCAACCAGCTCCTTCGAGTAGGCCAGGATCGGCTCGACCGTCTCGAACGCCATCAGGCCGCCCGCGAACCAGATCCCGCGCTCACCCTGACGGTCCTCGACGCGCTCGTACCACCCCTGCGCGAGGGCTCCCGCCTCGAGATGCGGGAAGTAGTCGTCCCACTTCTGCCGCGCGATGCGCTCGCCGGCGGTCCCGCCCATCACCAGGATGTCCTGGTCGATCAGCCGGTCGACCTCGCCGTCGTCGACCTCGCCCTCGATCGTGGAATAGAAGAGCACCGCCGGGTTCCTGCGGTGCATCTTCGAGATGCCCCACGGGTGTCCCACCCTGGGCAGGGGCGGCGCCGGCTGCCGTTGGATCTCGTCGATGAGGTGGTGCGGCATCCCCGTCGTCGACGTCGCCGTGACCCAGTACCGCCGGGTCCGCACCTGACCGAACAGCTCCCGCTCCCAGGGGGCCGCGTCGTCGAACCGGTCGACCACGGGCGCGGGGGGACAGGCGATCACGAGATCGTCGAAGGCCAGCTCTTGTCCGTCCTCGAGGGTGACCACCACGTCGTCCCCACGGCGGATCGACGAGATCGCCACGCCCGTCCGGACCTCGAGCTGCCAGGCGGCGGCGATCCGCTCCCACAGATCCTGGAAGCCCTGGTCGAACTGCTTTGGCCAGCCGACGGGCAGGCCGGCGCCGACCGCGAGCATCAGCAGGAAGTTCGACGCGTGCATGTACTTGAAGACGTAGGGCGCCGGGACCTCGTCCACGTAGCCGTAGCCGAAGATCTCGATCGGCACGATGAACAGGCGTCGGAGCGCCGTCATACCGTGCGCGTCGAGCCACGCCCCGAGGCTCCGGTGGAGGTCCGGGATCGCGCCGATCCCGCGGAAGCCGGGGGTGCGGACCAGGTCGCGGTATCGCCAGAGCCAGGTGAGGTAGCGCGCGGCCGCGAGCCCGAACGAGAGCACGCCCACCCCGCTCACGACCGAAGCGAGGGTGCTCCGGTAGTTCCCCGTCGTGAGATCGACGCTGCGGCGGCTCGGCGCCGCGTGGGTGTTCGCGCCGACGTTGCGTGCGATCCGCAGGGTCTCGCGGTAGGCGGGCGTCAGGTAGTTGGCGCCCAGGTCGAAGACGTCGCCGTCGAGGCTGAGGGAGTGGCACTTGCCGCCGATCCGGTCGCGGGCCTCGAGCACCGTCACGTCGCGGTAGCCGGCGTCGTGGAGGTACATCGCCGTGGACAGGCCGGCAGGACCGGCGCCCACGATCCCGATCCGACGCTCGACCATCGCGCCCCCTAGGCTCCTGGTCCGATGCGCCGCAGGCTCCGACGGGTTCCGCCGGGACGCACCACCGAGGCGCGAAGCGTAACACCCTCCGGCCCAACGCCTTGTGCGATGCCTCGCCGGCCGGTCTCAGGCCGGCGCCTCGCCCTGCCGGCCGCTCGCCGCCCAGCCAGCCGCCTCGCCCGCGAGGTCCCGCAACCGTGCCTCGAAGTGGGCGAGGTCGTCGGTGTCGAGGAACGACGCCCAGTCGCGGGTGCCGCCCGAGCGGAAGAACCGCTCGGGCGAGACCCAGATATCCGCGTGCGCCTCGGGGGTGGTGTGGGCCGCCCGCGATCGCATCGAGTCGAGCCCGGCCGCCTCGACGAACCCCGGCCACCGGGTCTCATCAACCGGGACCCCGAGCGCCGCGGCCACGCGTCGCATCTCGCCGTCGAGGTCGGCCCACATGTCGGCGTAGTGGAACAGATGGACGTTCGCAGCCTCTCGGGCGTCCCAGTAGGTGCGGACCTGTTGGCAGTAGTCCTCCAGACCGTGCGGACCGCTGCCCACCGGCGGCTCGTGGTTGTCGGTGAACCACCGCAGGTAGTCGCCGGTGTCCTCGGGCCGGTCCTCGCCCACGGGGAGGTCGGGATCGGGCTCTCCCGACGCGGCGAGCCTGAGCTCGACGAGGCGGTCCTCCCGCTGGTTCTCGTTGTGGTCCCGGTCGGACAGCGCGACGTCCAGCGGATGACGGACGACGGTGATGTACGTGACCGAGTCGTGACGGGGTATCCCGTCGAGCGGCGCATGCGTCTTGATGAATCGCCGGTGCGTCTGGGCGTCGAGCAGGCCGAACACCTCGTCGTCGCTGCGCGTTAGCATGTCGAGCCAGGGCGAGATCGTGGCGATCGGGGCCCCAAGGTCGACCCGGTCGAGGAGCAGCATCCCGACGATCGTCTGCATCCAGGTGGTGCCGCACTTGGCGGGCGTCGAGATCACGACGTCGTCGGGTCGGAACGCGAACCGCTCCCACCGGGCGGTGTCAGCGATGAACCCTCGATAGCGACGCGTGGCCGGAAAGGCGGGATCGGACAGCATGCTGGCCTCGCTCCTTGACTGCTCACCTTGTTCCTGCGAGATCCGGAGCGTACGCGAGATCCGAACGCGGCCCCGGCGACTACTTCGGGGAGGTGGCGCTCCTCCACGATGCGCCGCGCAACGGTACGGTCACGGCGACGAGCGAGCTCCGGCTGCTCGTGCTCGAGCGCGACGAGTTCATCCGCGTCGTGACGGGACACGAGGCCGTCGGCAGCCGTGTGAGGCGGGACGCGGGTGCACGATCGGTCGAGGGGCCGCCCGACGGAGGGCGCTAGCCGTCATCTTCGAGTGCGAAGCCGCCACGGCCTCTCAGGCCGCCGCGACCGGCACATGGACCGAGCCGAGGATGGGAGCTGCCTTCGAAACGAACGCCTCCATGTCAGCGGGGTCATCGGGGTAGACGACGGCCACGAACAGGTGATCAACACCGCCGTAGGTCACGTCCGACAGGTAGAACCGCTGGACCTGTTCACCGGCGATGCCCCACGTTTCGAACCACTGCGGGAATCCGAGGAACAGGATGCACGACGCGTATCGGGGCGGGCAGTCGGGGTCCTCGTTCCCTGCCCCGTGGGCAACACTCACGTCGACCACCATCGCGGGCAGGCTTCCGATGGCACCGGTCGTCCGGGCGGTCACGTCCAGCCGCGGACTCGAGTTCATCCAGTTCAATATCCCGGCGGCGGTGAGCGGTACCCCTTCCACGCGTTCCTCGTGCTCGACGGGATAGACGTCCTCCCAGAAGACGATCAAGTTGGGATGGCTGCGAGGACTGGCGAGCGACCTCGCACTGAATTCGCCCGAAGTGTCCTCGGGGCTCATCCACCCTGAGCCGAACGTCACTGTCATCGCGCCTCCGAAGAACCCGTCGGTCCGATACTCGCCCGTGGGAAGGGGGATCGGATCCAACCGCCCCCCGTTGTAGCTACACGCAGGGATGCATCCATCGAGCTGGACATCGGGGGCATCAGACGTCGATCCGGCCGGCGGCGTCGCGCGCTCCTCCGTGAGCGCCGGCTCACCTCCGGAGCAGCCCACGATCGAAGTCGCGAGGATGAGCACTCCGACAGAGCTCCACAGGATCGGCCTCATCGATCGATCGGTCGAGATCTTGCACTTCGCCCATCGCGGCATGATCGAACCCACGTCACCTTCTCCTCTCACGGGTAGCGGCCCCAGTCGGCCTGGTTGGCACCGGCGGGGATCGATGCGGGCAGAGGCGGCGCGCCCTCGCCGTTCGCCGTGATGGCGGCGAGCACGAATGCGTCCGCTCGGGGCTCGAGGACGAATCGGGTGAAGACGATCGTGGACCCGTCCGGCGACCAGGCGGGCCAGAACGATGCGGCCTTCGTACCGGACGTCAGCTGCGTGAGGTTCGAGGTGTCGGGGTCGATCAGGAAGAGCTGCGAAGGGCGAACCGTGACCACATGGTCCAGGCTGCTGAACGCGATCTGGGAGCCGTCGGGCGACCATGAAGGGGTCCCAGCGTCAAGACCCCACGGCGTCAACCGCCGGAGCCCGCCTCCGTCGGCGTTCACGATGAACACCGCGGCGCGGTTCCGGTCGCCGCCCCGGTCCACGAGCTCTCGGACCCGGACGAACACGATCCGCGTGCCGTCGGGAGACACGTCGGGCTCGGCATCCCAGTAGCGGCGGTACGGATTGGTCGTGACGGAGGTCATCGCGCCCGTGGCCGGATCGAGCCAGGCGATCCCGGCCGCCGAACCCGGCGCGTCGGCGGCCACGGCCAACCTCGAACCGTCCGGCGCCCAACTCGGGGCGAACGCATGGCCCTCCATCGGAACCTCGACGAGATCCGAACCGTCCGCCCCGACCGTGTAGATCCGCCCGTTGGGGATCGACGCCAACGAACCGGTGAGGTTCCGGCCGTCGTCGAAGGCGATCGTGGCGCCGTCCGGTGACCAATCCGGGTACTCGGCGCGCGCACCTACCACGATGCGAGCCTCTCCCCCGGCGGCGTCGACGACGCGGAGCCGGCTCCCGCGGTCGATGAAGGCGATGCGGCCCGTGAACGGCGGTGCGAGCGGCGTGGCATCCTGCCGCTCCCGCAGGGCGAGCGCGGTCCATCCGACGGCCACGACCGTGATCGAGATCGCGACGGCGGCGGCTCCGATCCGCTGCCGACGACGGCGGCGATCCCGCCGCCGGGCGACCGCCTCGACCGGGTAGTCCGACGGTCGGATGTGCTCCATCTCGCGCTCGAGGGTCCGGCCGAGGTCAGTCATCGATCGCCTCCCCCTGCTGCCGCAACGCGGATCGCGCCTGGAAGTGCAGGGCCCGGACCGTCGACGCGCGGATCCCGAGCATGCTCCCGGCTTCCTCGGCCGTGTATCGCAGCACCTCCGTGAGCACGATCGCGGCCCGCTGCCTCTGTGGCAACGCGCGCAGGGCGTGGAGCGCCACCTGACGGTCGTCCACGAGCGCGTAGTCGTCGCGCGGCGCCGGCGCGCCGATCGTCCTCCGGGCGGCGAGCATCGCTCTCCGATAGCGGCTCCGGAACAGGTTCATCGCGGTGCGGTGGAGGTAGCCGGTGGGGTTGTCCATCGCCGCGACGGTGTCCCAGCGCTCCCACACGCGGGCGAAGGCGTCCTGCGAGAGGTCCTCCGCTTCCTGCCGGCTCCCCGTGATCACGCACAGCATCCGGAACAGGCGATCCCGCTCGAGATGGAAGAACTCCTCGAAAGATGCCGGTCCGTCCGCCATGGTCGCCGAGGCATCGTTCCACCCCGTCGCCTCCTCCGCTCGTGCACCCATCTCGAGGGAGTAACCGTCGAACCCGTCCGAACGTGTAGTCCGGTCGAGGACCGAGTCAGCCGCCGACCCACCCTGGACGGGTCGGGCCGGGCGTTAGCCTTCGGTCGGAGCCCGCGCCGCCGCCAGCGCCTCGTTCAGGACGGCCGCCTGCGCCTCGGTGAGCGGGTGATGGAGTTCGAGCACCGACACCACGCCCTCGGCGTGGACGCTCCCGATCAGCTCGTGCACGACGTCGGGGTCCCCCACGATGATGACCGCCGAGGAGTCGGGAGGTAGCGCGGCCTTCAGCTCGAGCACGAAGTCGTCGGACAGCTCGAGATCGTCCTTCTTTCGGCCCTGCATCGACGCGCCCACCCCGACGCCGCCGAGGAGTCCGGCGGCCAGCCCGAAGGGACCGAGCAGCAGTCCGCCGATCGCGGCCCCGATGACCGCGCCGCCGGCCATGTGGGCGCCCTTCGTCGGTTCCGGGTTGTAGACATGGACCCCGAACCGCCCGTTCGGATGATGCTCGACGACCGACACATCCACGTCGGGCCGGCCTCCGGCCGCCTGGCGGAGCGTCTCCATCGTCGATTCGGCCCGGCCCTTGCCCTCGAACGTCAGCACGCCGACCTCGTACGCCGCGTCCATCGCCTCAGTCATCGGATCCTCCCCTGGGAGTCGCACCGCCATCGTTCACGACCTGCCGAACGGTGGCAACCTGATCGGGATCGGCGTCGGGCGGACCGGGCGCCGCGAGCTCGGGCTCGGCCGCCGATGCGATCTCCGATCCCGGCCGCTCATGTCGCGCGACCCGTGATCGATCGCCGCAGCAGGACCGAGGCGAACGCCAGCAGCCCGACGCGTACGCCGCGAGCACCCAGAGCTCGGTGGACATCTCGGCCGGACCGGCCCCGGTCGCGATCGACGCGTTCAGCGCCTCGATCGCCCACGCGTGCGGGAAGATATGGGCGATCCGGTACATGACCGGCGGGAAGATCTCGAGCGGCACCATGCAGCCGCCGATCGCCGCGAGCACGAGCCCCAGGAACACGCCCATCGCTCCGGCCTGCGACGCGTTCTGGAGGACCGACCCCATCACCATCGCGGCGCCGGTCGCCGTGAGCGCGAACAGGAGCACGACGAGCCCGGTGGTGAGCAGGTTCCCCCAGTCGACGCGGAACAGCACCACCGTGCCCGCCACGATCAGCAGCCCCTGCATCAGCGCGATCGCGAACCGTCCGAGCGTCTCGCCCACCACGATCGTGCGTACCTCGGTCGGCGAGGCGAGCATGCGGCGGGTCACCCCGAGCCGGCGGGTCTCGATCAGCATCGCCGATGCCGAGAGCGAGGTCAGGAACATGAAGAGGACCAGCTCCGCCGCCGCGCCGCTCGCGAACGAGCCGATCGCCGAGTCGCCTCCCGCCGTCCGCGTCGCCACCTCGATCTGCGGCATCGCCGCCGCGACCGCGCCCGCGCGTCCGAGCGCCTCGTCGAACGAGGCGGCCGCCCCCTCCGAGACCGCGAAGCGCGCCGCCCGGATCACGACGCCCTGTTCGTCCACCACCGCGGCGACGGTCGCCTGCAGCTCCTGGGTCCCGGTCGGCCGCGCGACGTAGTCGAGTGGGACGGTCTCGCCGGCGCGGATCCGTTCGTCGTACCCGGCGGGGATCTCGAGCCCGCCCTCCAGCTGCCCCCGCTCGATCGCGGTGCGCATCGCTCCCGACGTTGTCGAAGGTCTGCACCTCCAGACCGTCGGTCGCCACCAGGCGATCGCGGAGATCCTGCCCGAGCGGGCCCGACCCCGCGGACACCACCCCCAGCTGCGGCGTGAAGCCGGACCCGAACGCCGCGCCCAGTACGAGGATGATCAGGAACGGGAACACGAACACGAAGAAGGCCCCGGTCCTGTCCCGCGTCAGCCGCCGGACGTTGACCCGCGCGATCGCGACCGCCTTCCGCGAGGTTCATCGGGCCACCATCCGTGACGCGCGCGCCCAGGCGATCGCGCCCGTGACGACCGCGATCGAGACGACCCCGACGATCGGCCCGATGATGTCGGCCGTCGTGCCGCCGTAGGCGAGCTCCTGGAACCCCTCCATCAGCCACCCCTGCGGCGAGAGGAACCGGATCGTGCCGAGGAACCCGGCCTGCGAGATCGGGAAGAACGTGCCGCCCATCAGCCCGCCGACCACGGCCACGATCGAGACGTACGCCCCGGCCTGCGCCGTGCTCTTCGCCAGCGTCGCGACGAGCGCCGTCACCCCGACCGCCGCGAGCACCCCGCCCAGCACCAGCAGCGCGACACCGACGGGGTCCCCCCACTCTGCGTCCAAGGATCCACGTGGAGGCGACCACGAGCAGCGTCGTGCTGACGAGCCCGACCAGGAAGCTCGCGAGCGCCTTGCCGCCGATCACCGAGGCGGGCGCGATCGGCGCGACCAACAGGCGGTCGAGCGTGCCGCTCCTCCCGCTCCTCCAGCAGCCCGCGCACGCCGAACTCCACCGCGAAGAACAGGAAGAACACCGCCATGCCGATCGCGAAGAACGTCGACTGCGACGCCACCTGGTTCGCCGCGTCGACGATGCCGACGCGGGCCGCGCGCCTTCACCTCCTGAGCACGGGCGACCAGAGCGGGATCGGCCGCCCCCGGTGAGCCGACCGTGGCCACCGACACCGCCGATCGCATCGAGCTGCGAACCGAACGACCGCGCCAAGGACACGAGCACGAGCGACCCGACGCTCGAGTCCGGCGACCCGATCACGCGGAGCGTGGCCGCCTCGCCCGACTGCACCTGCGCCGAGAACCCCTCGGGGAACACGACGCCGCCGTCGATGTCGCCGTCCTCCGCGAGTCGCTCGACCTGCGCCGGCGAGTCCGCCTCGCGGAGCGTGACGAAGTCCAGGCTCGTGCAACACGTCGGTGAACGACGAGGGGATGTGGCCGCTCGTGTCGAGGTCGACGACGGCGTAGGTCGCCTCGAAGCCCTGGGTCTCGATGTCCCCGAGCGTCAGCCCGAAGATCCACGCGAGCCCGAAGGGAAGCACGAAGGCCACGAGGAGCGCGGTGCGGTCGCGGAAGCGCCGCCGGAGATCCTTCGCCGCGATCGTCCAGGCGTGACGCATCGCGCTACGCCTCGTCGCGCAAGGCTTTGCCGGTGAGGTGCAGGAAGACCGCCTCCAGGTTCGGCTCCTCGACCTCGATCGAGGTGATGCCCGCGCCGGTGTCGTCGATC
Organism: uncultured Actinomycetes bacterium; assembly: GCA_963816275.1. Lineage (GTDB taxonomy): Bacteria > Actinomycetota > UBA4738 > UBA4738 > HRBIN12 > JAOUEA01. The sequence continues at coordinate 68,902 of CAWFJU010000003.1, read as the reverse complement.
GCGCGCACGATCTCGGCGAGCGAGGCCCGCACGTCCCGGGCCATCAGATCCAGTCCGCCCTCACGCGGCACCGCCTCCTCGACGCCGGACACCGTGAGCGCCGCGGCGCAGGCGGCGGGCAGGTCCCCACGCGCGTCGATCCTGAGCCGGTCGTGCTCGCCGACCAGCGAGATCAACTCGCGCCGGGTGCCTTCGGCCTTCAGCGAGCCCTCGTCCAGGATCCCCACCCGGTCACAGAGTCGCTCGGCCTCTTCCATGTAGTGGGTGGTGTAGAGGACGGCCATGCCTTCGGACGCGAGCGCCTCGACCGAGTCGAGGATCGCGTTCCGGCTCTGCGGATCCACGCCGACGGTCGGCTCGTCGAGCAGGAGCAGGGCCGGGTCGTTCAGCATGCCGAGCCCGATGTTCAGCCGCCGCTTCATGCCGCCCGAGAAGGCGTCGGTGCGCTCGTCGGCGCGATCCGCGAGGCCGATCGTGCCGAGGATGCGGTCGATCCGCGTGTCGAGCTGACGTGCCCGAGAGCCCGTAGAGCTTGCCGAAGAACCGCAGGTTCTCGCGCGCCGTGAGGTCGGGATAGACCGCGATCTCCTGGGGGACGAAGCCCACGGCGGCCTTCACCTCGACGGTCCCCGTGTCGAGCTCCCTCCCCTGGAGGGTGACCCGCCCGGCGTCGCGGGTGAGCAGCCCGCACACCATCGAGATCGTCGTCGTCTTGCCGGCGCCGTTGGGTCCCAGGAGCCCGTAGGTCTCGCCGGCCGCGATCGTGAAGCTCACGCCGTCCACGGCCACGCGGTCACCGAAGGTCTTGCGCAGCCCCTCGCACGCGAGCACCACGTTCGGGTCCACGCCGCCACGCTACACCGCGCGGAACCTGCGGCTCTCGGGCGAGGGCGACCCTACCGGGGGCGGTTCACGAACACCGGCGGCGCCGAGCCCTCGGGGATCGAGTACATCGACCGGTTCCACGTCGTGAACGCGATCGACTCGGCCCCCGGGCCGACCTCGACGTCGCACGATGCGCCGTCGAGGGCGGTCGCGACCCGATGGTCGGCCCGCCACCGGTAGAAGAGCCCGTGCCGGTAGTTGCGGATCACGATGCCCCGAACGCCGACGTCGGCGGCGCTGATGTTGCCGATCCGCACGGTCGTGACCTTCTGCATCCTGCGGGTCGCGCCGTCGCGGAGCGGCGAGACGTCGGCCCGGTACACGGTGCCCGTGTCGAGGGACTTCTCCTTCGACACGATGTAGAGGTTCCCGCCCGTCACGAACATCGCCTCGGCGTTGTGCCCACCGTCGGGGTACCGCAGGGTCACCATCTTCGCGGTCACCGAGCGGGCCGAGAGCTTCGGCTCCTTGAACCAGTAGACGTCGACGCTGCCGTCGTTCCCCGCGTTGCTCCCGATGTCGCCGATCCAGATCCGGTGGTCCCAGTACGCGATGTCCTCCCAGTCGTGGTTCCGGGCGTTGCGCACCGGGATGCTGGCGCGGGCGGTGCCGTCGGGGCGGATCGCGTCGATCCGTTCGGGGTTGCCGCCGTCCTGCTCGATCCAGAGGGTCCGCGTGTAGCGATGGCTCGACACGACCCCGGAGATCTCGCGGATCGACGAGAGGCCCGACACGTGCCCGATGGTGGCGGCGGACCCGAAGCTCGGGCACCGGGCGGCGGCGTGCGCCTGGGCGGACGGCGCCACGACCGCGAACGCGGCGGTGACGGCCAGGAGGATGGAGGGAACGCGGACGGATCGAGGCATAGGACAACTCCCGGGGGTCGTGGGATGCGTCCGACCCTACCGGCGGCCCGGGTCGAGCGCCAACACCCGGGCGTTCATCGCTTCGCCCGCCACCGCGTGATCTCGAGCGTGGCGTAGGTGACCACCGCGATCACGACGACGGCGATCAGGACCCGCAACCAGAACGCCGTGCTGCTGGGTAGGAGCTTCAGCACGAGGAACCCGAGGAGGATCCCGAACGCGGGCCCGATCAGGGCGGCGCCGGGCGGCTCGGGCGGCCGAGGGGTCCGGGGTCCTCGGTGTCGGTTCGTCGGGTCGGTCGTCGTGCGCGTCGGCGGTGGGCTCGCTCATCGTCCGAGCCTATCCCTCGAGGCGGGCCCGAACCGCGGTTTCGATCTCGGCGACCTGGGCGGGGTCGGTGACCTTCCCGCCGACCGCGTCGCGGACGTAGAAGGCGTCGATCACGCGTCCCGTGTAGGTGGCGACCTTCGCGACGTGCACGTCGAGCCGCAGGTCGGCGAGGGCGCTCGTGATGTCGTACAGCAGCCCGAGGCGGTCGGGCGCTCCGACCTCGATCACCGTCGAGAAGTCGCTGGCGTCGTTCTCGACCGCGATCGTCACGGGGACGCCGCGGTCGGGGCGCGGGTAGTGCCGGCGCTTGTCCTCGACGCGTCGGTCCAGCGAGATCGCGCCCTCGATCGCGCCGCGGAGCGTCCGGCGGAACTCGCGCCATCGCCGCTCCCCCACGTCGGGCTCGAACACGCCCTCGACCTCGAACAGGTCGACGGCCACGCCGTCGACCGTCGTGAACACCTGCGCCGACAGGATCGAGAGTCCGGCCACCGCGAGGGCGCCCGCGATCCATGAGAGCAGGCCGGGACGGTCGGCGGCCACCACGAGCAGCTCGTACGTTCCGGGTCGGGAGCCGTCTGCGGCCGCCGTCCGGACGTCGTGACGGCCGATGTCGGGCGCGATCGTCCCGTAGTGGCGGGCGGCGCGCCCGGGCTCCACCGAGAGGAAGTACCCGCGCGGCATCCGTAGGACGAAGCGCTCGACCTCGTCGTCGGGCTCGGCGTCGAGGAGGTCCCGGAGCCGCCCGATCCGGTCGGTGAGCTGCTCCGCGAGCTCGGCCCCCATGTCCCCCCGGTCGAACACGCGCCGGACCTTCGTGACCAGCTCGCGCACCAGGGCCCGGCGCCACGGGCGTCCACGCGGCCGGGCCGGTGGCCGCCGCGTCGGCCTTCGCCAGGAGGTAGAGCGCGCCCAGCCGCTCGGTCGTCGCGATCGTCGCGGCCACGCTCAGGATCAGGTCCTCGTCGGTCAGGTCCCGACGCGTGGCGGTGTCCGGCAGCAGCAGGTGGTGCGCGACCATGAACGAGGCGAGCTCGCGGGTCGGGTCCGGCAAGCCCATCGACGCGAGCGTCTCGTCGGCGATCCGCGTCCCGATCGGCACGTGGCCGCCCTCGCCGGTCTTCCCGATGTCGTGCAGCAGGGCGCCCAGGCGCAGGGCGTCGGGGTCGGTGGTCTCGTCGACGGCGTCACGCTCCACGGGGTCGTCCGGGTCGGGCGCCGCGAGCATCGACGACATGCCCGTGAGCGCCGTCGTGAGATGCGTGTCGACCGTGTACCGGTGGTACGGATCGCGTTGGGGACGGCACCGCACCGCGACCCACGCGGGGAGGAACCGCGCGAGCAGCCCGAGCCGGTCCAGCGTGTCGAGCGCCTGCGCGGCGGGCTCGCCGGCCCGGAGCAGACCGGAGGAACGCGTCACGGACCTCCGGGTCCCACGCGACCGGGTCCGGCACGTCCGCAGCCTCGATCTCGTCGAGGAGCTGCGGCGAGGCCGGAACGCCGGCTTCGGCGGTCCGGGCGAGGGCGTCGAGGACGCCCACCGGCCCGTCGGATCGGCTCGCCGGGTACGTCCGTCGCGTCCGTCGCGTCCTCCCGTCTCGGCGCGCGAAGGCGTCGGCCAGGATCCGCGAGACCTGCCGTGCGTGCTCGAACACCGCGCGCATCAGGCCGTCCTCGGCGATCAGCCGCGGCTCGTCCGTGAACCCCATCGCGCGGGCGATCGAGGGTTGGTGGTCGAGCACGAGCCGGTCCGTGCGACGCCCCGCCTCGAGGTGCAGCGCGCTGCGGACCCGGGTCAGGAACTCCTCGGCGGCCTCCAGGGTCGCTCGCTCGCGGTCGCGGAGCGCGGACGCCGCCGCCGCTCACGAGCTCGAGCCAGCGCACCGTCTGGATGTCGCGGAGCCCTCCGGCGCCCTCCTTGAGCTCGGGCTCCAGGAGGTGCGCCGTGGAGCCGTAGCGATCCGCCCGAGCCGCGGCGCCCTCGCGCAGGCGCGTCGCGAACCCGTCGGGGTCGGCCGCCACCACGGCGCGGACGCGGGCGGCCGCCTCGGCGGCGAGGCCCTCGGCGCCCGCCAGGTACCGAAGGTCCAGCATCGCGGTGGCGGCGTCGAGCCGCTCCGGGACGATCGCCGCGCATTCCTCGGGCGTGCGCACCGCCTGACCGACCTCGAGACCGGCGTCCCACAGCGGGTAGAGCAGGCGATCGACGAGCACGGCGACGTCGTCGGGCCGGTCGCCGTCGTGCACCACCAGGAGGTCGACGTCCGAGCGCGGGAGCTGCTGGCGGCGGCCGTACCCGCCGAGCGCGGCGAGCGCGATGCCGGGGGGCGGGTCGGCCGCCTCGAACAGCGCGACGATCGCCGCGTCGAGCAGGTCGCTCCGCCTCCCCGCCGACCATCGCCCATGGTGGCCGCGCGAGTACGCGCGGTCGAGCGCCGCGAGCTCTTCGGCGAGTCGGGTGAGCGGGTCGGTGATCATCGCGGTGGCGTGCGGGCACGCGGCTCAGACCGCGTCGGGGCCCATCTCACCCGTGCGGATCCGGATCACCTGCTCGGCCTCGGTGACCCAGAGCTTCCCGTCACCGATCTTGCCCGTGCGGGCGGCCTTCAGGACCGCGTCGACCACGCCCTGGACCTCGCCGTCGGCGACGAGGATCTCGAGCTTGACCTTGGGCACGAAGTCGACCTGGTATTCGGCGCCGCGGTAGACCTCGGTATGGCCGCGCTGACGCCCGAACCCCTCGACGTCGGTGGTGGTGAGCCCCTGGACCCCCAGGTCCCGGAGCGCCTCCTTCACCTCGTCGACGCGGTGGGGCTTCACGATGGCGGTCACGAGCTTCACGACGGTTCCTCCCGGCAGGTGGGGCGCTAAGCCTAGCCGGACGCGGCCGTGCCTTCGACGCCGCGCTCGACGACCCGGTATTCGCGGCGCACGGTCATGCCGGCGCGCTCGTACAGGTGGGTGGCGCCGGTCGTGTTCTCGGTGTCGACGCCCGAGGCGGACCGTCGTGTACCCCTTCGATGCGATGAACGCGAACGACCGCTGCAGGAGCGCCATCCCGATGCCGTGCCGGCGCCACGGCTTCAGCACGCCCAGCTCACCGACCCAGGCGACGCCGTCCTCGCTCGGCAGCACGATCGAGATCCCCACCGGCTCGTCACCCTCGAACGCGAGGAGCACCCAGGTGGGGTCGTAGCCGGGGAACCCCGACCACATCGCGAGCCATTCGTCGAACGTGAGCGGCTCGTAGCCGAAGTGCTCCTCGAACGCCTCCTCGAGGAGCGCCCACGAGATGCGTTCGTCCTCGCCCGCGGCGCCCGGCCGGATCGTGATGCCGTCGGGCTCGGGCGCCGGCGCCTCGAGGCCCTCGAGCGCGTCGCTCCATGTGCCAGAAGGACCGGACGTGCGCGTAGCCGCGCCCCGCGAAGAGCGCGGCGGCCCGCTCGTCGGTCGACGGGAAGCCGTTGCGCAGCGGCGCGGTGACCCCCGCGGGGATCAGCTCGGCCGCGCGGGCCTCGGTGGCGGCGGCCACGAACGATCCGATGCCCCGGCCGCGGTGATCCGGGTGGATCTTCGCGAACGCGAACACGTTGACGGTGGCGTCCTTCGCGACGGTCTCCGAATACGCGGCGATCGCCCCGTCGGGAGCCTCGACGACGAGCGAGTCCTTGGCCAGGTCGAACCACGGCTGCGCCCAGGTCTCGTAGATCTCGTCGCGCGCCGGGTCGGCGAACCCGACGTCGGCGAGATCGGCCGACCTGGAACAGGTCGATGAGCGCGTCGAGATCGTCCCGCGTGCGCCGCGCGGGACCGATAGCCGGGGGGCAGGGTCACTCCCCGACGGCCTTCTTGCGCGCCGTCGTCTTCTTCGCGGTGGACTTCTTCGCCGTCGTCTTCTTCGCCGTCGACTTCTTGGCGGCGGACTTCGCCCGCGGGGCGGGCGCCTCGTCGCGCGCCGGCCTGCTTCTTGGCCGCGGCGACGCTCGCCTTCAGGGCCTCCATCAGGTCGACGACCTTCGCGGTGGGCTCGGCCTCGACGACCTCGATCTCCTCGCCCGAGATCTTCGCCTCGACGATGCGGAGCAGCGCCTCGCGGTACTCGTCGGTGAACTCCTCGGGGTCCCACTCGGCGGTGAGGTTCTCGATCAGCTGGCGCGCCATCTCGAGCTCCTGGGCGCGGACCTTCAGGTCGACGTCGACGCCGCCGAAGTCGGCCGCGCGGATCTCGTCGGGCCAGTACATCGTCTCGAGCACGAACGACTCGTCCTTGAAGCGCAGCGCGGCGAGGTGCTCCTTGTCGCGGAAGCTGACCTTCGCGATCCCGACCTTGTTGTCCTGGCTGAGCGCCTCACGCAGGAGCGCGTAGGCCTTCGCGCCGGTCTCGTCGGGCACGAGGTAGTAGCTCTTCTTGTAGAGCATCGGGTCGATCTCGTCGAGGTCGACGAACTGCACGATGTCGATCGCGCGGCTCGACTCGACCGGCACCTTGTCGAAGTCCTCGTCGCTCAGGACGACGTAGCGGTCCTTCTCGTACTCGTAGCCCTTCACGATCTCGTCGTACGGGACCTCTTCGCCGTCGACCGAGCACGTCCGCTTCATGCGGATCCGCCCGCCGTCCTCCTCGTGGATCTGGTTGAAGCGGAGCGTCTTCTCCTCGGTGGCCGGATAGACGGCGACGGGGATCGTCACCAGGCCGAAGGAGATCGCCCCTTTCCACATCGTTCTGGGCATGTCCGTACCCCCCGGGGAACCCTGTTCCCAACGCGTATGCAGCGGAAACGCCAAGTCTAGCCCCCGCCGGCGACAGGGGCGGTCGTCAGCCCTCCTCGGGCGGGAGCGGTGGGAGCACGCAGAACTCGTTGCCCTCGGGATCGGCGAGCACGATCCAGCGCTCGTCGCCCGGTCTGTCCGACGTCGGCGCGCGTCGCCACCCAAGCCGAGCAACCGCGAGACGTGGGCCGCCTGGTCGTCGGGCCGCAGGTCGAAGTGGAGCCGGTTCTTCACGGTCTTCGGCTCGGGAACCGCCACGAAGAGGATGTCGGGCGCCACGTCGTTCGCGGGGCTGCCCTCGGGCGGCTCCAGCACGCACTCCTCGTCGGACGTCGTGCGTGATGCGCCAGCCGAGCGCCGGCCGCCCAGAACCGCGCCTGGGCGCGCGGCTCGGCCGCGTCCACCACCACGCACTGCACGCGGATCCCGAACGGCTCGGACACGTCCATCGTTCCGACCCTACCGGTCGCGTCGCGCTATCGGTCGAGGAACGGGTAGGGCGCCAGCACCTCGAGTCCGTCGCTGGGTGACCAGCACCACGTCGCCGAGTTTGACGCCGTCACGCGCGCCCGACCTCGCCCGCGTACAGCTCCACGACGATGACCATGTCCTCGCGGATCACGCGGTCGCCGTTCCACTGGCGGTCGAACGGGTAGCAGATGCTCGGGCTCTCCTCCTCGAGGCCCACGCTGTGCACCATGACCTCGTAGCGCTGGGCGCGGTACCGCTCGGGCAGCTCCGGCGCGCGCGCCGCGATCTCGGCGCATGTGAGCCCGGGCTCCACGGCGGCCTTCATCCCCTCGAGCCACTCGTAGGCGTCGCCGTAGAGCGCGCGCTGCGTGGCGTTGAGCTCGGCGCCCACGGGGAACGTCCGCGAGACGCAGAAGAACGCGCCGCCGATCCCCACGGTGTCGGTGTCGACGAACACGAGATCGCCGGACTCGAGCGCGCGATCGGTCGCCTCGGCGCGCCAGGGGTTCGTGTTCGGGCCCGACGCCACCGTGCTCGTGGCCTGGAACTCGCCGCCGCCCCGGTGCATCCGGTCGGCGAGCACGGCCAGCAGGTCCCGCTCGCGCACGCCCGGCTCGATCGCCGCCTCGAACGCGCCGAGCATGTCCATCAGCAGCGGCCCGTTCGCGCGGAAGAGGCGCACCTCCTCGGGCGTCTTGACCTCGCGGGCGGCCTCGGTCGGCGGGCGCCGAGTCGACGAACGTGAAGCCGAGGCGCTGCAGCGCGAGGAACCCGGGCGTGCCGAGCCGGTCGAGGGCGATCGTGGATCCGCTCGACGCCGAGCTCGCGCATCGCCTCCACGATCTCGCCCGCCCACGCGTCGGCGAGCTCGTCGGCGTCGTCGCAGAACTCCCACGACCCCATCGGCCGCACGTCCTTCGCGAGGAGCTCCGCGCGGTGCACGGAGTTCGGGTGCTCGAACAGGATCGGCGTGCCCTCGGCCGGGACGAGCGCGCACCGCACCATCGTCGTGAGCGCCCAGAGCGGCATCGTGGACACGCCGGTCGCGTACCGGATGTTCGGCTCGTTGAAGAGCAGGCAGACCTCGACGCCGTGATCGCGCATCGATGCCTGGAGCCGCGCCTGGCGCTCGTCGCGGAGGCGCCCGTGGTCGATCGTCCGCGGGTCGACGGCCGTCGCGCTCACACCTTCCGCCGGGCGCTTCTTGCGGAACGAGAGCAGGCCGCCGACCGTGGCGACCAACCCGGACAGCAGCCCGATCCACACCCCGATCTGGATCGTGACCGTCAAGCGTGCCGTCGTCGAACGCCTTCGTCGCGGCGTCGGAGGCGGACTCGATCGATCCCGGGAGCGCGAGCTTCGAGATCGCCTGCGTCGTCGCCGCGTTCGCGGCGAACGACCCTGGGGTCGACCAGCCCCCAGATCGCGCCGGCCAGCACGACACGCGCCCATCAGCAGGCCGAGGCCGCCCCACAGGAACCGTCCGCCCGCCGAGGACGCGGCGACGCCGAACCCGCAGATCAGGATCAACGTGCCGATCAGCAGGAGCGTCTGGCCCGTCACCGAGTTGAACGCCCGCAGCTCCGTGGTCGAGCCCGTCGACGTGTTCGTGAACTCGAACCACCGCAGGAACGTGCGAAGCCGATCGCGACGCCCCCGATCATCAGGAACCAGGCCCCCGGGTTGCGCTTCAAGCGTTCCATCGGTTCCCCCGATCGTCGTCGTGCTGCTCTGGTCAGCGCACGGTTCCTATCACACGGAGTTGGGCTCGACCAACGGGAGCCGTGCCCCCGCGGCCGACTACCATCGGCGCGTGGCCGCCAGGAAGCGACGCTCGACCGGGACCGCGTTCACCGTGGACCTGCCGCGCACGATCGAGGTGCGCAAGGACGGCGACGCCTGGTGGACCGAGGTGGGCGGCCGCGAGCTGCGCCTCTCGAACCTCGACAAGCCGTACTGGCCCGACGAGGGCTACACGAAGGGCGACCTCGTGAACTACTACGCGAACGTCGCCGAGCTGATCGTGCCGCACCTCGCCTCCCGCCCGCTCACGATGAAGCGGATGCCCGACGGCGTCGACGGCGAGTTCTTCTACGAGAAGACCGCGCCCTCGCACACGCCCGACTGGATCGAGCGGTGCCGCGTGATGTCGGAGGACGCCAAGAAGGGCGTGATCGACTACCTGATGGTGAACGACGAGGCGGCGCTGCTCTACGTGGCGAACCTCGGCTGCATCGAGATGCACCCGCTCCACTCGCGCTGCGACGACGTCGAGCATCCCGACTACCTGTTCTTCGACCTCGACCCGTTCCCCCCGTACACGTACGAGGACGTGCTGATCGTCGCGCGTCACATCAAGACCCTGCTGGACCAGCTCGGCCTGACCGGCTACCCGAAGACGAGCGGGGCCACCGGCCTGCAGATCTACCTGCCGGTCGAGCGCGGCGCCTACACCTACGGCCAGGTGCGCGCGCTTCGTGGGCGCCTGCGGCCGCCTGATCACGCGCGCCGATCCCGACCGCACGACGATGGCGTGGAAGATCGAGGACCGCACGGGCAAGGTCTTCATCGACCACAACATGAACCGCGCCGGGGCGAACATCGCGGCCGCGTACTCGATGCGGCCCGAGCGCGGCGCCTCGCTCTCGACCCCGCTCACGTGGGACGAGGTGATGGAGGGCGGGTTCGAGCCGTACGACTTCCGGATCGACACCGTGTGGGAGCGGTTCGCGTCGCTCGGCGACCTGTTCGCGCCGGTGCGCGAGGGACCGGTGAACGACCTGTCGGACGCGTTCGAGGCGCTCGACGTCACGGCCGAGGACGAGGACCCGATGGCCCGGCCGCTCCCCCGCACGTCGGCGGCCTCGGTGGCCTCGCGCACGAGCGAGGAGATCGCTGCGGCGTCGAAGGACCCGAAGCTGATGGAATACGTGCGCCGGCGCGACTTCGAGGGCACGCCCGAGCCGGCGCCCGGCGAGATCGCCGACCGCGAGGGCACCTCGTTCGTGATCCACAAGCACCGCGCGACCGCGCTCCACTACGACGTTCGCCTCGAGCGCGACGGGGCGCTCCCGAGCTGGGCGGTGCCGAAAGGCCTGCCGACCGCGAAGGGCGACAAGCGCCTGGCCGTCCGGACCGAGGACCACCCGCTCGAGTACGGGCGGTTCGCGGGCACGATCCCCGAGGGCCACTACGGCGCCGGCGAGGTGCGGATCTTCGACGACGGCTGGTACGAGCCGGTCGAGTGGACCGACGACAAGGTGTCGTTCCGGCTCCACGGGCGCCGCTACCCGGGGCTCGAGTTCCACTTCGTGAAGACCCGGCAGAACTGGCTGGCGTTCCTCGCGAGCGCGCAGGACGCGCCGCTGATCCCGTCACCGGGCAGGCTCGAGCCGATGCTCGCCGAAGGCGGGTGGACGCCGTTCGACGACCCGACGTGGCGGTTCGAGCCGAAGCTCGACGGGATCCGCTGTCTGGCGGAGCTCACGACCGGCGAGACGACCCTTCGCACGCGGACCGGACGCGACGTCACCTCGACGTACCCGGAGCTCCGGATGATCCACGAGCTCGTCGACCAGGTGAACGCGGTGCTCGACGGCGAGATCGTCGCGTTCGGCGCCGACGGACGCGACTCGTTCGAGACGCTGCAGCAACGGATGAACCTCACGAAGGAACGCGAGATCGCGCGTGTGGCGAAGTCGATCCCGGTCGCGCTCGTCGTGTTCGACCTGCTCTGGCTCGACGGCCACGACACGACCCAGTTGAAGCTGGAGGAGCGCCGCGAGCTGCTGGAGCTGATCGTCGAGACCGACCACCGCCTGCAGGTGGTGACGTCGGTCGACGGCGAAGGGACGGCGTTCGTCGCGAGCGCGAAGGAGCTGGGTCTCGAGGGCGTGGTCGCGAAGCGTCTGGGCTCGGCCTACCTGCCGGGGCGGCGCTCACCCGACTGGCGCAAGATCAAGCTCCGCAACACGCAGGACGTCGTGGTGGTCGGGTGGACGCCCGGTCAGCGGGGCCGCGCCGGGTCGTTCGGCGCGCTGCTGGTCGCCGCGCTCGACGACGGGGCGTGGACCTGGGTGGGCCAGGTCGGCTCGGGGTTCACCGACAGGACCCTGGCCGAGCTCCGCGAGACGCTCGTCGGGCTCGAGCGCGACACCCCGCCGATCGACGATCCCGAGCTCGCCGCCGTGAAGGGCGCGACGTTCGTCGAACCCGAGCTCGTGTGCGAGGTCGAGTACCTCGAGCTCACGAGAGGTTCGAACAAGATGCGCGCCCCGAGCTTCAAGGGTCTGCGGCCGGACACGACCCCGGACGAGTGCGTGCTCGAGCGCCCGCGCAGGGCTCAGAAGGGCTCGTAACCGGCACGCACGAGGAGCGCCCGGACGTCACGTTCCTCGAAGCCGCGGTCGAGCAGCTCGCGGTACAGACGCACGGTGCCCATCGAGCGGCCGCACCGCGGGCAGAACGAGTGGTCCTCGGAGAACGGCGTCTCGCACCAGGGGCACTGCGTGACCTCGATCCGGCGATCGGGCTCCAGGCCGTGGTCGGCGACCGCATCGACGTAGCCCTTCCCGTAGTCCCACTGGATGTACTCCTCTTCGAGGATCTCGAAGGGCGGCTCGTGCATCCGCGGCTCACCGGTCTTCAGCATGTGTTCGAGGTTCTCGAGGAGCAGCTCCCACTCGTAGTAGTGGTTCGCCCCGCAGTCCTGGCACGCGATCACGACGCCCTTGACCGACTGCGGCTCGAAGACCACGCGCATCGCGGCCAGGTCGAACAGGTCGGCCTCGATATCGGCGCGCTCGTCGGGGGAGAGCTCGATCGGCTCGTCGTGCTCCATGTCCATCCCCTACTCGTCGTCGCGCAACCGGAACGCCTTGAACCCCTCCGCGTACTCGTAGCCCGCGGGTTCGCCCAGCTCACGGGCCCGTTCGCGGACCCACGGGGCGGCCGCCTCGGCCTCCTGTGAGACGTGCTGCGCCAGCGCCTCGAGCTTCAGATCGATCGTGCCGGTGATGTCCACGTAGGTGTCGGCCTCCTCCGAGGAGAGCCAGAGGTTGGGCACCTCGAACGGCTCGAGCCCCTCGTCGAGCAGCTCGGGGAACATCGGACGCGAGGGCGCGTCGGGCATGATCGCCGAGAGCGCGAGGTTCCCGGCGGCCTTGTGATCGGAGTGGTTGATGTAGCCGCTGGAGGACCACAGGCGGCTCGGATCCGGCGCGACGAGCACGTCGGGCCGCAGCCGCCGCACCTCGCGGCAGACCTTGCGGCGCGTATCGAGCGTGACCTCGAGCATCCCGTCGAGCTCACCGAGGATCGTGACGCTCTTCACGCCGAGCACGTCGGCCGCGTCCTGCTGCTCGCGCGCCCGCGTCTCGCGCATCCGCTCGCGCGTGACGCCCGGCTCGTTCGACCCCGCGGATCCGTCGGTGACGAGGACGTAGTGGACCTCGCAGCCCTCACGGACCCAACGGGCGACGGTGCCGCCGCACATGAAGTCGGCATCGTCGGGGTGGGCGACGAGCACCATGGCGGATGCGAACGTGGTGGGAGCGGTCATGGCGCAGAGCCTAGCGCGGTCCGCCGGAAGGGCCGGCGTCACGGGCCGGCGCCGGCGTCACGCCGGGCGGCTCATACGGAGGAACTCCTTCTCGATGCCGTCGGGGAACCGACGCAGGTAGACCTCGCCGCGCACGAACCCCGCGCGCTCATAGGCGCGGATCGCCCGCTCGTTCCACTCGAACACGTCGAGGACGAACCTCGCCGGCGCCCATCGTTCACGGGCGAACGCCAGGCCCTGTTCGAGGTAGGCGGCACCCAGGCCGCGTCCCGTGAGGTCGGGCCGCAGACCGAGCCCGACCTCGAGCTCGTCGTCGAGCGGCACGAATTCGAAGAACCCGACCAGCTCGTGCGTGTCGGTATCGTTCGCCACGAACCACCCCTCGCCCGTGGCGGCCGCCGCGAGCATCAGGTCGACGTCGCTCGGGTCGGCGTCGAGGTCGTACCGCTCGTACGGCGGGTCGTAGCGCCAGGTTCGCATCGCCTCGACGTCGTCGACGGTCAGCGGGCGGATCGACACGCGCATGGCGTCCATCCTGCCATCCGGCGGGCCTGGAGTGGCGCGAACCGGGAGCGCCCGCTATCGTGCGCGTCGAGGGTTCATCGCATCGCAGTCGTCACTCACGAGTCGTCGCTCGAGCAGTTCCCTCCCGGCGTTCGCGCCGGAGGCCGACGGACATCGCATCACCGCACCAGGTCCGCAACGGCCGAGGAAGGAGGGGAACGCCCATGGCAACCGGCACCGTGAAGTGGTTCAGCTCCGAGAAGGGGTTCGGCTTCATCACCCAGACGGACGGTCCCGACGTCTTCGTGCACTTCAGCTCGATCGAAGGCGAGGGGTACCGCAACCTGGAAGAAGGCCAGGCGGTGGAGTTCGAGGTCACGCAGGGCCAGAAGGGCCCGCAGGCGTCGAGCGTCCGCGTCGTTGAACCGACGCAGTGACGTGACGACCCGCCGCGCGAAGCGCGGCGGGTCGTTCGTCGTTCCGGGGCCGATGTGGTTCCGTTGAGGCATGACCACCCGCCTGCCCAACCCGCGCGAGCTCGCCGACGACCTCCTCGAGATCTCGGTGATCGGCAGCTTCACGAAGGTCGGGTACGAGGCCCGGCGACGCCTGTTCGACTGGGAAGACCTGAGCGCGCGCCGGCTCGACGGCCGCGTCGTGCTCGTGACCGGGGCGACCTCCGGGCTCGGGCTCGAGGCGGCCACCACGCTCGCCCGCATGGGCGCGTCGGTGCGGCTGCTGGGCCGGTCCGGGGACAAGGCGGAGGCCGCCCGAGCGGCGATCGTGGCGGCGATCGGCAGCGACGACGTCGGGGTGTATCTCGCGGATCTCGGCGACCTGGACGCCACGCGGCGCGTCGCTGCCGAGGTCGTCGCGCGGGAGGCGCGGCTCGACGTGCTCGTGCACAACGCGGGCGCCCTCCTCACCGGGTACCGCGAGACGCCGCAGGGCCACGAGGTCACCTTCGCCACGATGGTCCTCGCGCCGCACCTGCTGACCCGCGAGCTGCGCCCGCTCCTCACGGCGGGCTCGCGCGTGATCTGGGTGACCTCGGGCGGGATGTACACGCAGAAGCTCGAAGTCGACACGCTTGAGCTCGGCCCCGATGACTACAAGGGCTCGGTGGCCTACGCGAAGGCGAAGCGCGCGCAGGTCGTCCTCACCGAGGAGTGGGCGAAGCGACTGCGCGACGACGGCGTCGCCGTGCACGCGATGCACCCGGGCTGGGCCGACACGCCCGGGATCCACGACAGCCTGCCGACCTTCTCGAAGCTGATCGGACCACTGCTGCGCGATCGCGGCGAGGGCGCCGACACGATCGTGTGGCTCGCCGCCGCCGACGAACCGGGCCGCACGACCGGCAAGCTCTGGCTCGACCGGCGCCCACGTTCGACCGACAAGCTCCCGGGCACGCGCTCCGCGCCCGAGGAGCGGAACCGCCTCTGGGAGCTCATGGAGCGCCTGACGACCTCCTGACGATCGGCGGCGCGCCCCTCGCGCTCCGGGCCGTTCGGCCTCGCGGCCGGTACCGCGCGGTGACAGCATGGCGAGCAGGAGGTGATCGCCACGGACCTCGCGATCCGGTCCACCGGGCTCGCGCGCAGCTTCGGGGACGTCGACGCCCTCGATGGCTTCGATCTCGACGTCCGGTCGGGCGAGATCCTCGGTCTCGTCGGGCCGAACGGCGCGGGGAAGACCACCTTCATCCGCGTGGTCGCCGGGCTGCTGGCGCCCGACGACGGCGAGGTCGAGGTGCTCGGGCGGCGCCCCGGGCGCGGCACCGCGGCCGAGGTCGGCTACATGACGCAGGCGGCCGCGCTCTACGAGGATCTCTCGCTGCGCGAGAACCTCGGGTTCTTCGGCCGTGTCTACGGGCTGACGAAGGCCGGCGTGGCGGAGCGGACCGCCGAACTCGTCGCCCTCGTGCACCTCGATGGAGACGAGGATCGTCCGGTGCGCACGCTGTCCGGCGGTCAGCGGCAGCTCGCGAACCTCACGTGCGCGATGGTGCACGACCCGACCCTGCTGCTGCTCGACGAGCCGACCGTCGGGATCGATCCGGTGCTGCGGCGGAGCCTGTGGGACCGCTTCGGGGCGCTCCGCGACGAGGGCCGGACGCTCCTCGTGACGACCCACGTGATGGAGGAGGCGACGCGCTGCGACCGGGTCGCCTTCGTGAACGCCGGCTCTGTGCTCACGGTTGGCACGCCCGATGAGGTGAGCGCCCCGGGCAACGGTTCGATCGAGGACGCCTTCCTTGCGTTCCGTGACGGACTGGCGGAGCCGACGTGAGCCGCGCGCGCGTGGGGGCGCTCGCGGCCAGGATCGTGCGCGGGTTCCGGCGAGACCCGCGGTCGCTCGCGCTCATCGTCGTCGTGCCGCTCGTGGTGATGGCCCTGATCGGGTACTTGATCTCTGACGACCGGGAGCCGCTCCGCGTGGCGGTGGCGTCCGGAGAGTCGAACGAGACCTGCGGGGCGATCGTGAGCGACACGGACGCGTTCCGGGCGGCGATGGCGGCGCAGCCGGGCATCGAGGTGGTCGAGGTGACCACGTGCGACGAAGGGGAGGCGAAGGTGCGTGCGGGCGAGCTCGAGGGCGTCGTCGAGTACCCCGTCATCGAGCCGAAGAACCCGATCGCCACGACACGCGTGATCGTCGCCGGCACCGATCCTCGGATCGAGGAGCCGATCGTGCGGGCCGCGACGATCGCGCTCTCGGCGGCGCGGGGAACCCCGCTCGAGCCCGGCGAGGTGGCCAACGTCGAGGTCGACCGCATCCAGGTGCCCGGCGGCGACCGTCCGTCGACGATCACGTACTCGGCCCCGGCGCTGATCACGGTGTTCGCGTTCCTGTTCACGTTCATGCTCACGAGCGTTGCGTTCCTTCGCGAACGGTCATCGGGCACGCTCGAGCGGCTGCTGGCGTCCCCCATCACGCGGCCGGAGATCCTGAGCGGGTACCTGCTCGGGTTCATCGGCTTCGCGTCGATCCAGGCGCTCCTCGTCCTGGCATACGCGACCCTGGTCCTTGACGCGCGGATCGAGGGCGCGCTGTGGCTCGTGCTGCTCGTGATCGCCGTGCTCGTGGTCGGCTGCGTGAATCTGGGGATCACGCTCTCCTTCTTCGCGCGGAACGAGCTGCAGGTGATCCAATTCATCCCGCTGGTGCTGTTGCCGCAGGTGTTCCTCGGCGGGTTGTTCTGGCCGACAGTCACGCTCTGGCCGCCCCTGCAGTGGCTCTCGGCGCTCTTCCCGGTGACGCACGCGGTGAGCGCCCTGCGCGAGGTGATGATCGCGGGCGGAGGGTTCGCGGATGTCGCGCTCGACCTCGCGGCGCTCGCGGCCTTCGCGCTCGCCATGGTGGCCCTCGGGGTCTGGGTGCTTCGCGGACAGCGGGCCTAGAGGCGCCTGGGTCTTCGAGGCGACCCAGAGGAGCGCGGCGAGGTCTGGGGGTCGCGGGGGACAACGTCAGGATCCTGACGACTCGATCGCAGCGCGCAGTCGTGAGGCTCCTGACATGCTGCCCCGGGAACACCGCCGGTCGCGCCTCTTCGAGGCAACGCCCCCTACGGGTTGACGGGCCGCTCGGCGACGAGCGCTGACAGCGCATCCGCCTGCGCCCGCACGCTCTCGATCGAAGGCCCGCCCGGCATCGTGCGAGCGGCCACGCTCGCATCCGGATCGAGCAGGCGCACCCCGTCCTTCACGCCGAACGCCGCCCACTCGCCGCCGTCCAGGTCGGCGAGCGATCGACCCTCGTCGGCGAGCCGCTTCAGGAGCTCGCCGGTCCGCCGGTGCGCCTCGCGGAACGGCACCCCGCCGCGGACGAGCGCCTCGGCCAGGTCGGTCGCGTAGAGCCCCTCCGACGCGCACGCGGCGCGCATCGCCGCGGCATCGAACCGCAGCGTGGCGACCGCCCCCGTCAGCGGCGGCAGCACGAGCTCCAGCGTGTCGGCCGCGTCGAACGCCGGCTCCTTGTCCTCCTGCAGATCGCGGTGGTAGCCGAGCGGGAGGCCCTGCAGCAGGCCCGCGAGCGACGCGAAATCGGCCGCCACCCGCGCGGCCTTCCCGCGGGCGAGCTCGGCCGTGTCCGGGTTCCGCTTCTGCGGCATCATGCTCGACCCCGTGGAGTAGGCCTCGTCGAGCTCGGCCCAGCCGAGCGACTCGTCCGTCCAGCGCGCGAGATCGGCCGCCAGACGCGAGAGGTGCGTCGCGCAGATCGTGGCATCCCCTAGGAACTCTTGCACGAAGTCCCGGTCGCTCACCGCGTCGATCGAGTTGCGGAAGGCTCGATGGAACCCGAGCCGCGCCGCCGTCATGTCGGGATCGAGTCCCAACGTCGACGTCACGGTCGCGCCCGCGCCCAGCGGCGACGTCGACGTCCGGACCGACCACTCGGCCAGCCGCTCGAGGTCGCGCGCGAACGCCCACCCGTGCGCGAGCAGATGGTGGCCGAGCGTGACCGGTTGCGCCAACCGCGCGTGCGTCGTCCCGGGCATCACCGTCGCCTCGTGCTCACGCGCCCGCGCGATGAGCGTCTCGACCAGCGAGGCCAGCCCGGCGGAGATCCGCCGCCCGGAGCCGAGCAGCCACAGCCGGAGATCGGTCACGACGAGGTCGTTCCGCGATCGACCCGCGTGCAGCTTCGCCCCGAGGTCGCCCAGCCGGTCGGTCACCGCCCGTTCGATCGCCGAGTGCACGTCCTCATCGGCGTCGTCGAACGCGAACCGGCCCTCGCCGATCTCGTTCCCGACGTCGGCGAGCGCCTCCGCCAGCGCCCTGGCTTCCGCGGGCGTCAGCAGCCCGGCGTCCTGTAGCGCTCGCACGTGGGCGACGCCGGCCTCCACGTCGTGCTGCGCGAGCCGCGCGTCGAAGCCCAGCGACCGGCCGAGCGCGTGCGCCTCGGCCGCCGGCGGCACCGAGAAGCGTCCCGCCCAGAGCTGCCCGCCCGAGCGGGAACCGTCCGTCACCGGCCGGCCGTCCCTTGCGTCGCCGACCACACCTTGAGCGGGAGGCCGTAGAGCCGGACGTACCCCTCGGCGTGCGACTGGTCGAACGCGTCCTCGCTCCCGTACGTCGCGAGCCCCAGGTCGTACAGGGAGTGCTCGCTCCGGCGTCCGACCACCGTGCACGACCCCGGCTCGTAACGCAGCCGCACCTCGCCCGTCACGAACGCCTGGGTCGCGTCGACGTAGGCGTCGATCGCCTGGCGCAACGGGCTGAACCACTGGCCGTCGTAGACGAGGTCGGCCCAGCGCTGCTCGAGCTGCGGTTTGTGATGCGCGACCTCGCGCTCGAGGGTCATGTCCTCCAGCGCCTGGTGGGCGCGGATGATGCTCAACGCACCCGGCACCTCGTACAGCTCGCGACTCTTGATGCCCACCCGCCGATTCTCGATCATGTCGACCCGCCCGAAACCGTACGAGCCGGCGAGGGCGTCGAGCCCGCGAACGATCTCGGGGAGGGTCTTCGTCTCGCCGTCGAGCGCCACCGGGAGCCCGCGGTCGAACGTGATCGAGATCTGGGCGGGCTCGCTCGGGCGGTCGGCCGGAGCCGTCGTCCGGGCGAACGCATCCTCCGGCGGCGCCACCCACGGATCCTCGAGGGGCCCGCACTCGGCGGTCCGCCCCCAGAGGTTCTCGTCGATCGAGTACGAGCTCACGATCGCGCCGACGGGGATCCCCCACTCGGCGGCGAGCGCCAGGGCCTTCTCCCGCGGGATCCCGGCGTCGCGGATCGGCGCGAGCACCTGCAGGTCGGGCGCGAGCACGTAGAACCCGACCTCGAACCGGACCTGGTCGTTGCCCTTGCCGGTGCAGCCGTGCGCGACGGTCTCGGCACCGAGCTCGCGCGCCACCTTCACCACCTCCTCGACGATGCAGGGACGTGCCAGCCCGCTCACCATCGGGTACTTGCCTTCGTAGAGGGCGTTCGTCTTGATCGCGTGCGTCAGGAACTCGGCCGCGTAGCGGTCGACCGCGTCGACGACCCGGACGCTCGCGGCGCCCGCCGTCTCGCCGCGCTCCACGATCTGCGCGAAGTCCTCCTGCTGGCCGACGTCCACCGCCACGGCGTGGACCTCGTAGCCCTGCTCGATCAGCCACCGGATCGTGACCGAGGTGTCGAGCCCGCCGCTGTACGCGAGCACCGCCTTCTGCATCAGCTTGCCTCCATGATCTCGTTGAGCGAACGCTCGAGCTGCGCGGCCTTCACGCCTACGCGCCCGAGGATGAGGATCGTGTTGTCGCCGGCGATCGTGCCGGCGATGCCGTCGAGCCCGACCCGGTCGATGCCCTCGGCGAGGGCCGCGGCCGCGCCGGGCGGGGTTCGGACGATCAGCCCCTGATCGGCGCGCACCATGGCGAGGGCGAACTCGTCGAGCAGGCGCCGGAGCATCGCCCTGGGCGCGGGCGCCGTGCCCTGGCCGGGCACGACGTAGCGCATCCCGTCGTGCTCGTGCACACGGGCGAGACCGAGCTCCTCGATGTCGCGGCTGATCGTCGACTGGGTCGCCGCGATGCCCATCGAGGCGAGCCGCGCGCGGATCTCCTCCTGGCTGCCGAGCCGCTCACGGGAGACGAACGCGAGGATCGCCTGCTGCCGCTTCGCCTTGGTGGCGCCGTTCGAGCGCGTCACGCCGGCACCCCCGAGGGCAAGAGCGCGGCCGCGAGCGCCGAGGCGGCGCGGTCGACGTCGGCGTCGGACGTCGTGAGCGGCGGCGACATCCGCACGACGCTCGGTCCGGCGACCGACGCCAGCACGCCGTCCTCCAGCATCCGCAGCACGACCGCGTTCGCGTCTGCGGGCGATCCGTCGGACGTCGGCGCGAGCTCGAAGCCCCACAGGCAGCCGCGGCCGCGGATCTCCGCGATCGAACCGGCCGGCGCGGTCGCCACGACCGCCGCGGTCAGCCGCGCGCCGATCTCGAGCGAGCGTGCGAGCAGGTCGTCACGTTCGATCACGTCGAGGACCGCCGAGGCGGCCGACGACGGCACCGGGCCGCCGCCGAACGTCGTCGCGTGCTCCCCCGGCCCGAACGCGATGTCCGCCCGCGCGACGAGCGCCCCGATCGGGAGGCCACCGCCCAGTGCCTTCGCCAGGCATGCCGCGTCCGGTACGACGCCCGCGTGCGAGATCGCCAGCCAGTCGCCGCATCGGAACCCCGACTGCACCTCGTCCACCACGAAGAGTGCGCCGTGCTCGTCGCACAGCTCGCGGGCGAGCCGCAGGTACCCGTCGTCGAGGGGACGCACGCCGCCCTCGCCCATCACGGGTTCGAGCAGCACGCCGCCCACGTCGCCCGACGCGAACGCCGCCCGCAGCGCCCCGGGGTCGTCGGGCGGCACGAACCGGAACCAGTCGACCAACGGCTCGAACGGCGCGCGCTTGGCCGGCTGGCCCGTCGCGGCGAGCGCCGCCAGGGTCCGCCCGTGGAACGATCCGTCCAGCGCGACGATCGCGGGCCTCCCGAGCGCCAGCCCGCGCGTGCGGATCAGCTTGATCGCCGCCTCGTTCGCCTCGGCCCCCGAGTTGCAGAAGAACACGCGCGCGTCCGGGATCGGCAGCAGCGACGCCAGCCGCGCGGCCAGCTCGGCCTGCGGCGGTGTCGCGTAGAGGTTCGAGACGAGCCCGATCGTCCCCGCGGCGGCGGTCACCGCGGCCACCCAGTCGGGGTGGCAGTGGCCGAGCGAGAGCGCGCCGATCCCGCCGGTGATGTCGAGGTAGGCGCGGCCCTGGTCGTCCCAGACCGTCGTGCCCTCGCCGCGCACGAGCGTCACCGGGTACCGGGCGTACGTCGGCATCACGGCCGCCTCGCCGGGGAGCGGCTCGAACGTCACGGTGTCGGCACCTCCCGCGGGTCGGGGACGGCCGCCGATGCGCCGTCCGGAGCGCCCTCCGCGTCGGGCGCGATCATCGTGCCGACCCCCTCGGGGGTGAACAGCTCGAGCACGAGCGAGTGCTCGACCCGGCCGTCCACGAGGTGCACGCGCTTGACGCCCGCGCCGAGCGCGTCGACGGCGCTCTCCAGCTTCGGGATCATCCCTCCCTCGACGACACCCCCCTGCGCGAGCAGGTCGAGGCACTGCTGCGCCGAGAGCTCCGACAGCAGATCGCCGGTCGGCCCGATCAGCCCCGGCACGTCGTTGATGAACACGAGCTTCTCGGCGCCGAGCTCGATCGCGAGCTCCGCCGCCACGACGTCGGCGTTCACGTTGTACGCCTGCCCGGTGTCGTCGACCGCGATCGAGGCCACGACCGGCACGAACCGGCGCTCGGCGAGCGTCCGCAGCACGTCGGCGTTCACGTGCACGACCTCGCCGACGAAGCCGAGGTCGGGAGCCACCTGGCGCCGCGCGAGCAGCAGCCCGCCGTCGATCCCCGACAGGCCCACCGCCGCCACGCCGCCGGCGACGAGCGAGCCGACCACCTCCTTGTTCAGCTTGCCGGCCAGCACCATCGTCGCGACGTCGAGCGTCTCGGCGTCGGTCACGCGCAGCCCGTCGACGAAGGTCGTCTCGATCCCGAGCCGCGCCGAGACCTGCGTCACCTGCGGGCCGCCGCCGTGCACGACGACCGGCGTGATCCCGGCGCTCTGCAAGCAGCGCGATGTCCTCGGCGAACGATGCCGCGAGGCCGGCGCGATCCATCGCGGCGCCCCCGTACTTCACGACGATCACCTTCCCGTGGTGCTCGCGCATGAACGGCAGCGCCTCGAGCAGGGTGCGCGCCTTCGCGACGGTGCGTTCGCGGATCTGCGGCGGAAGCTCCATGGCCATCAGGTCGTGTACTCCCCGTTGATGCGGACGTACTCGTAGGAGAGGTCGCACCCGATCGCCCGGCTCGTCCCGCGGCCGTCACCGACCCTCACCCGGATCGCGATCTCGGGGGCCTGCATCTGCACGCGAGCCTTCTCGATCAACGCGTCGTCCTCGAAGTAGGCGGGCGGGATCACGCCGCCCTCGGCGAGCTGCACGTCGCCGATGAACACGTCGAGCGCGTCCACGTCGAACCCGACGCCGGCGGCGCCCGCGGCCTGCAGGATCCGGCCGGGGTTCGGGTCGCCGCCGAACGCGGCGGTCTTCACGAGCGGCGAGTCGGCGACGGCCTTCGCGATCACGCGGGCCTCCTCCTCGGCGTCGGCGCCCTCGACATCCACGATCAGCACGTGGCTCGCGCCCTCGGCGTCGGCCGCGAGCTGGCGCAGCAGGGACTCCCCGACCGAGGCGACGGCCTCGGCGAGCCGGACCCACGCGAGCGAGCCGGGCGCGGCCGGCGGGGCGCCCGCGGCGCCGCTCGCGAACAGCAGGACGGTGTCGTTCGTGCTGGTCCAGGCGTCCACGGTCAGCGCGTTGAACCGCGGCTTCAGCTGCTCCTCGGTCAGCCGCTGGAGGTCGGTCGCGGCCACGGCGGCGTCGGTCGTGACGAAGGCCAGCATCGTCGCGAGGTTCGGCGCGATCATCCCGACGCCCTTCGCGCAGCCGCCGACACGGATCCCGTCCGACCTCCGCGGTCGCGCGCTTGTCCACGGTGTCGGTCGTCATGATCGCGCGGGCGAAGTCCTCGCCACCCTCGGGCGAGAGCGCGCCCACGAGGTCCGGCAGGGCGGCGTCGAGTTGGGGCAGATGCAGCGGCTCGCCGATCACGCCCGTGGAGCACGGCAGGACCTCGTCCGCAGGCGACCCCCAGCGCGGCGGCCGCGGCCGCGGTCGAGGCGAGCGCGTCGGCGTCGCCCGCGCGCGCCCGGTCGCCGCGTTCGCCTGGCCGCTGTTCACGAGCACCGCCCGCGGCGAGCCCGACGCCAGCCGGGCCCGCGAGAGCCGCACGGGCGCCGCGCTGACGAGGTTCGTGGTGAAGACGCCCGCCGCCGTCGTGCCCGGATCCCCGACCAGCAGCCCCAGGTCGGGCAGCCCGCTCGGCTTGAACCCGGCCGTGACGCCCGCCGCCCGGAACCCCGCCGGGAACGTGACGCTCACGGGTACACCGCCAGCGTCGGCAGGGCCGTCGCCTCGTCGAAGCCGCAGCGCGAGGTTGAAGTTCTGGATCGCCTGGCCGGCCGCGCCCTTCACGAGGTTGTCGAGGGCGCCCACGACGACGGCCGTCCCCGTCCGAGGGTCGGCGACCGCCTGCAGCTCGACGACGTTGGTCCCGCGCGTGCGCTTCGAATCGACCATCCCGCCGGGCGGGAGCACCCGGACGAACGGCGCGCCGGCGTACGCGGCCGCGAGCGCCTCCGTGAGCGACGCCGTGGTGGCGCCCTCGCGCGAGGGTCCGCGTAGCTGGTCGTGAGCACCCCGCGCACCGTCGGGACGAGGTGCGGCACGAACAGCACCGTCGGGCGTGAGGCCGGTGGCGAGCTCGAACCCGCGCTCCATCTCGGGGGTGTGCTGGTGCGCCGGCACGCGGTAGGGGCGGATGCTCTCCTCGGTCGCGTTGTAGATCGTCGCGTCGTTCGCCGACTTCCCCGCGCCCGAGAGGCCGGTCTTCCCGTCGACGCGGATCGAGTCGGGCGCCACGAGCCCGGCCGCCAGCAGCGGCGCGAGCCCCAGGATCACGGGCGTCGGGTAGCAGCCGGGGTTCGCGATCAGCTGCGCGCCCGGCGTCCGGTCCCCGAACAGCTCGGGGAGCCCGTAGACCGCCTTCTCGAGCCACTCCTTCGCGGGATGGTCGAACCCGTACCACTCGGGATACGCCTCGGCCGGCAGCCGGAAGTCCCCGGCCAGGTCGATCACGCGCACGCCGCCCTCGAGCAGCGCGGGCGCGATCCCGGCGCTCGTCCCGTTCGGGCAGGGCGCTGAACACGACGTCGGCCGCCGCCAGCGATCGCCTCGGGCTCGATCGGCCGCAGGATCGCGTCACCGGCCGGGCAGCGAACCCAGGTGCGGATGCACCTCGGCGAGGGTGGCCCCGGCCGAGTCCTTCGCACCCAGGAAGGTGACCTCGGCGCCCGGATGGGCCGCCAGCAGGCGCAGCAGTTCGCCGCCCCCGTACCCGGAGGCCCCCAGGACCGCCACGCGCACCGCACCATCCGTCATGCGCATAATTATGCAGACTCTGGGTAAGCCTGACAACCGCGCGAGCCGGAGGCTCGAGCGCCGCGCCGCGTCGAGCGCCGCTCAGATCAGTCGGGACGGCAGGGCGAGCGCCACACGCGCAGCGAGAGCTTCTTCTTCAGGAAGTTGAAGTTCGCCGCGTTCGAGGCGGGGCAGAACTCCGGCTTGTCGAGCTTGTACTCGACGCCGAAGACCGCCTTGCCGGCGTTCACGAACGGCCGCAGACGGTCGCACTCGTCGTACTGGTGGCACTGCTCGTTCAGCGCGAAGTCGAAGTACGGCAGCAGCGCCTTGATCTGCCCCACGTCGTTCTTCAGCACCGCCGACATCCCGCGCTGGTGCGCCTGGTTCGCCAGGAAGACGTTGTACGCGAGCTGGTCGGCGCCCGTGAGCGGGAACCCGGTGCGGTTCTGGTAGCCGTCGACGTTGTCGAACTCCACCGCGTCGAAGCCCTTGGCCGCGCACATGTCGAGGCGCGCCTTCATGATCGGACCGAGCACGCCGATCTTGCGGATGTCGAGCCACCGCTCCCCCGGCCACCCGTTCGAGCGGCCCTTCACGCGGGCGGGGAAGTCGCCGGCGTCGGGACGCAAGTTCTCCCAGGAGCCGGCGCTGATGTAGCAGACGACGTTGCTCCCGAGCGGCGTGGAGGTCGTCCACGGTCATGCTCGAGACGTTGAACCCGTCGACGTCGTACATCGCGACGTCGATCGAGGTGTCGATCGGGCCCTGGAGCTGCCACTGCCAGCTGGTCCGCAGCGCCGGCGCGTAGCAGCCCGGGCACGGGACCGGATCGGGGAGCCGCGGAGCGCTGGGTGGCGCCCGCGAGCGGAGCCGCGGGCACCGCCGGGCGACGCCCCCACGGGCGATCGCGAGCGCGACGGACACGGCACACATCGAGAGGACGATCAGGAGTCTGCGCATGCCCGACAGTATCGCTCCCCCGGAGGGCTCCCTCGCACGGGGCGTCAGCCCACGATCGAGAGCACGCCGTCGTCCTCCGGCGTCATCGGGGGTCGCGCGATCGGGGGCTCCGCGACGGGCGTCCCCTGGTGCGCCCGCGCGATCGAGCCGCGCGCCTTGCCCAGCTGCGAGCGGAACTCGTCGGCGCCGTTCGCGATCATCGTGCCGGCGCGCGCGAACTTGTTCTCGACGACGGCGTCCATCGCGTCGAGGAGGCCGGCGACCTCGGCCAGGCTCGCCTGCACGTCGGCGGCGTCGCCGAACCGCTGCACGAGCGAGTACAGGAACAGCACGATCGGCAGCGCCGAGGCGTACGGCACGATCACGACGCCCTTCGCGTACGCGTCGGCGTGCGCGCGCTTGCAGCACCGCGTAGGCCGCGTCGGGCACGGCCGCGACCGCGATCGGCGCGGTGACCGCCGGGTCGAGGTACTGCGCCACCTCGCGCGCGCGGAGCGCCACCGCCTTCTCGACGGCGCGCGCGGCGGCCTCGACCTCGAGCGGCTCCTCGGCCGCCTCGAGCGCCTCGAGCTCGGCCAGGCCCGTCCACTTGGAGTCGATCGGCAGCCGCCGCCCGTCGGGCAGGAGGAGCCCGAACTCCACGACCTTGCCGCCCACGCGGAAGTCGGTCGCGAGCATCCCGGGCGGCAGCTCGGCCAGGTGCTCCCGCAGCACGTTCTCGCCCGCCCGGCCCTTCGCGGCGCCGCCCGCGAGCACGGTCGACAGGCGCTTGACGACCTCGCGGTGCTCGGCCTCGGCCGTGCGCCGGTCCTCCTCGCGCAGCCTGGATCTCGGCGAGCGCCCGGCGGGCGCCGTCGATCCCCTGGCGGAGCTGCTCGGTCGCGAGGTCGCGGCCGGACGACGCGTCGGCGATCCGCCGGAGCTCGGCGGCCTGCAGCTCGAGCCGGCCCTCCATGCGGGCGAGCGCGGTCTCGTCCGGCGGGGGCGACGATCGCCGTGGCGGGACGCCTCGACGCGGCGACCGCCACGCCGACCGCCACGCCCACGGCGAGCGCGAGCAGCGCGATGCCGATCTGCACGTCCATCCGGTGCCTCCTGGAGGTCGGGGAAGGGAACGACTCCACCGTAGGCAGCGCCTCTGACACGGATCGGGACCCGGCCCCCGGGGACCGGCCCGCTCCGCCGCGAGACGGGACGGGCGGACCTCCTTTGCGGGACGATGGGGGGCCATGCCCGACCGACCCCCGCCACCACGGGGCCCACCTCCGCCCCGAGGACGTCCGTGCCCTCGCCCGCGAGCACGGGCCGCGCGCGCTCAGGTATGCCGTGATCGCACTGGCGAGCGTGGGCCTGATCGCCGGCGTCGGCGGCCTGATCCGCCTCGTGCAGGGCACCGAGTTCGAACGCCTGAGCGCCGACAACGTCGGGCGGCTCGCCCCGCTGTGGAGCGCCCGCGCCGCCGCCGGGCCGCTCGGCACGCCGGCGGCCGAGGACGGCGGCCTCTACGTCGGGTCGACCGACGGCGTGACGGCCTACCCGGTACCGTGCCCGGTCGCGGACGCGACCTGCGAGCCGAGCTTCCAGGCGATCGCGCCCGACGGGCCGATGTCCGACGCGGTGCCGGTCCGGGGCACGGTCTACGCGGGTTCGTCGGACGGCCGCCTCTACGCGTTCCTCGACCCGGTGCCCGAAGGCCGACTGCGAGCCGCTCTGGGTCGGACTGGCCGGGAGCGGACCGGTCACCGCCCCCGGCGTGAACGACGACTTCGTGTACGCGGCCTCCGACGACCTCTACGCGTTCCCGGCCGCGTGCGGCTCCGAGGACCGGAACTGCCCGCCCGCGTGGCGCGGGGTCGTCCCGGGCGGCGCCGGCCCGGGCGCGCCGGGCGTGGGCGCCGGCGTGGTCGTGGTCGCCTCCGACTCCGAGGTCGGCGGCGTGTTCGGGTTCCCCGCCGTGTGCAGCGACCCGTGCGAGCCGCTCTGGACCGCCGAGACCGACGGACCGGTGGCCGGGGTCACCGTCGCGGGCGACGCCGCGTACGTGATCGCGCGGGGGCAGGTCATGGCGTTCCCGCTGTCGTGCGACGGGCCGTGCATCGCCTCGTGGACGGGGGCGTTCGTGGCCGGGTCCCCGTTCGCGCCGGGAGCGATCTCGGCGCCATCGGTCGGCGGCGGCGAGGTCGTGATCGGGGACGCGCAGGGCCGGATCTGGGTCTTCCCCGACGGCTGCGGCGCCCGCACCTGTCAGCCACTCCTCGTGGCCTCCGTCGACGACTCGCCGCTGCATACCCCCGTCGTGCGCGACGGCGTGATCTACGCGACGAGCACCGACGGCCACCTCTATGCGGTCCGCCGGGACTGCAACCCGGCCGCGTGCCGGCCGGTCTGGTCCACGTTCCTGGGCGCCGCGACCGACGGCTCGCCGGTCGTGAGCGGCGACGGCGTGTACGCGGGCGACGTCGAGGGCCGCCTGCACGCCTACACGGTCGGCGGCGGCTGACCCGGGCGGTCCCCTCGCGCCGAGCCGCCCCGACCTGCTACACCTATCCCTCATGAGCGCACCCGGGATCGACCGCCAGACGCTGCACGGGATCAAGACCCGCGAGGACGCACGGTTCGCCGAGACCCACCCCGCATCGATCGCGCTGTGGGAGCGAGCGAAGGCCGTGATGCCGAACGGCGTCCCGATGTCGTGGCTCCGCACGTCCTTCGACCACCCACCCCTCTTCGTCGACGAGGGCAAGGGCGCACGCTTCCGCGACGTGGACGGCAACGAGTACGCGGACTTCAACATCGCCGACATGTCGCTGTTCCCGGGCTACGCCCCCGAACCGGTCGTCGAGGCGGTGTCGCGGCGGATCGCGGCGGGCTCGAACTTCATGCTGCCGAACGAGGACGGGATCTGGGTGGCCGAGGAGCTCGGTCGCCGCTACGGGCTCCCGAAGTGGCAGTTCACGCTGTCGGCGACCCACGCGAACACCGAGGCGATCCGCGTCGCGCGCGTCCACACCGGCCGCGACAAGGTCCTGTTCTTCGACGGGAAGTACCACGGCCACTTCGACGAGGCGCTCGTGGTGCTCGATGACGGCGAGCTCGTCCCGGAGGAAGCCGGCCTCCCGCGGGACGTCACCTCGACGACCGTGATCGTGCCGTTCAACGACCTCGACGCCCTGCGCGCCGCGCTCGAGACGCGCGAGATCGCGATCGTGATCACCGAGCCGGTGCTCACGAACGAGGTGGGGCTCCAGCTCCCCGTCGAGGGCTTCCACGACGGGCTCCGCGCGATCACGCGCGAGACCGGCACGCTGCTCGCCTACGACGAGACCCACACCCAGGTCGTGGGCGCCGGCGGGCTCACGCGCACCTGGGGCCTCTCGCCCGACGTCGTCACGATAGGGAAGTCGATCGCGGGCGGCGTGCCCCTGGGCGCCTACGGCATGACCCCGGAGGTCGCCGAGATCCTGGAGCGCCCGGGCGGGCGCGACGACGAGAAGCCCTCGGTCGCCACGGGCGGCACGCTCTTCGGCAACCCCCTCTCGATGGCGGCGGCGCGCGCGACGATGGGCGAGGTCCTCACGGCCGAGGCCTACGCGCATACGCAGGTCCTCGGCGCGCAGCTCGCCGACGGGATCGAGAAGGTGATCGCGGGCGCCGGGCTCCCCTGGACGACCCACCGCTTCTGGCCGCGGAGCGGCGTGACGTTCGCGCCCTCGATGCCGCGGAACGCCGCCGAGGCGCGTCTGACCTTCGACGAGCCGCTGCGCCGTCTGATGCGTGTCTACCTCGCCAACCGCGGCGTGTGGGAGGCGATCGTGGGTGCCGGACCGACCTGCTCCGTGCCCGCGACGACCGAGGACGTCGAGGCCTACGTCGGCGCGTTCGGCGAGCTCATCGGCGAGCTCACGGCCTAGGTCCCGGTCCGCCAGAGCGTCTGCGGCGCAGTTCCCCGTTCGCCGCGACGCGCGCCGACGCGGTAGCCTTCCACCATCGATCCGAGGGAGGGTGGACGCATGGTGCGCAGATGGCTGATCGCGGGAGCCGCGATCGGGGTCGCCCTGATCGGGCTCTGGGCGCCGGCAGCGCTCGCGCAGTCCTCAGGCGGCGACGTCGGGGCCTCCACCGACACGTTCGTGGTCCTCACCGGACGCCTCGAGGTGAAGTCCGGCGAGACCTTCGACGACGCGGTGATCTTCGACGGTGACCTGACGATGGACGGCTCCGTGACCGGCAACGCGATCGCCTTCAACGGGGACGTCACCGTGAGCGGGGCGGTCGACGGGGACGTCGTCGCGACGAACGGACGGGTCAAGCTGACCGACGGTGCGACGGTGGGTGGGAACGTGATCTCGTCGAAGCCACCGCTGGTCGCCTCGGGCGCCACCGTGGGCGGTGAGGTCCGCAACCAGAGCTTCCAGTTCGACGTGGGGAACCTCGCACTCGTGAGCCGCGTCGCGTACTGGATCGCCGCGTCGGTCGCCTCGTTCCTGATCGGTGTCCTGCTGACGCTCGCGTGGCCGCGCGCGGCCGACGCGATCGCCGCCGCGGCGCGCGACCGGGTGGGGCCCTCGATCGGCTGGGGCTTCCTGATGTTCTTCGGGATCCCGATCGTCGGCGGGATCCTCCTCATCACCCTCGTGGGTGCGCTGCTCGGGATCGGGATGCTGCTCGCGCTCGTGCTGATCTACTCGATCGGGTACACGGCGGGCGCCCTCGCGTTCGGGCGGCTCCTCCTGAAACCCCCGACGGGCCGGTTCCTCGCGTTCCTGCTCGGCTGGGGGATCCTCCGCCTGATCGCGCTCGTGCCCGTCCTGGGCGGCCTCCTGTTCATGGCCGCCACGATCTGGGGGCTCGGCGCGATCACGGTCGCGGCCTACCGGGCCTCGCGGAGCGCCGCGCCGGCCGCGATCGCCACGGCGCCTGGCGGTGCCCCCCTGCCGCCGATGCCGAGCACGCCGTGACGCCACGGCCGATCGAGCTCGTCCGGGTCGCCGGGTCCCACCGCGAGGTGGGCCGCCAGATGGGCGAGGCCGCCCGCGACGCGATCCGACACGAGATCGACTCGGCGTTCGACGAGCTTCCCGCAGGGCGGACCAGAGACGACCAGCTCGCGCTGGCGGCCGAGTACCGGGCGTTCACCGGACCGCGCCTCCCCTGGCTCATGGAGGAGTTCGACGGCTGCGCCGAGGCGGCCGGCGTCGACCCGCTCGCCTTCTTCGCCTGCTCGATCGAGGAGATCTGGTACGCGCCGCGCGAGCGGGTCACGCAGGGCCGCTGCAGCGACCTCGTGGCCGGGCCTCGCGCGACCGCCGATGGCCATCTGATCGTCGGTCACACGAACGACCTCCGACCCGAGTCCGAGGACGGGATCACCGCGCTCGAGATCGACGTGCCGGGCGATCCGGTGATCTTCCAGCTGGGGGGCGTCCCATGGCTCTCCGTCGGGTTCAACGACGCCGGGCTCTCCCTCACCGGGAACGAGCTCTCGCCGAACGACGAGCGCGTCGGCATCTCGCGGTCGCACCAGGTGCTCGAGATGATGCGCGCCCGCAACCTGGAGGAGATGGTCGTGATGGCGCTCCGTCCGGACCGGGCGTCGAGCTACAACAACGTGCTGTCGGCCGCCGACGGCGCCGTGGCGAACGTCGAGGGCAGCGCCACCGACGCCGAGGTCACGGGCCTCGACGAGGCCGACCACCTCGCGCACACGAACCACTACGTCTGCGACCGGATGCTCGAGTTCGAGGGCGACCCCGGGTACGCGGTGCGCTCTGGCGAGCGGTACGGGCGGGCGCGGGCGCTCCTCGCGGCGCAGCCGCCGGGCTCGGTCACCGCCGGCTCGATGCGCACGATGCTGAGCGACCACGCGACGCATCCGAACGCGATCTGCCGGCATCCCGACGACGAGCACCCGGCCGAGAAGACCGTGTTCTGGTGCGTCGCCGACGTCACCGAGGGGCGCATCACGTACGGCCGCGGGAACCCGTGCGACTCCGAGGCCCAGGAGTACGCGTTCGCCTCGTACCCGGGGCGGTAGGTGGCGTCGGGGCGGCCTGGGCCATCCGCTCGCTCCGCGCGTACGATGCGTGAACAGCGCGACGACCGAGCGCGAAGGGGAGGTCACATGTACGTCATGGCGGTCAATCACGACATCGAGGACTACGACCGGTTCAAGGCGGTCTTCGACGAGTTCCCCCCTCGAGGGCGGCGCCCTGTACTACCGCCTCAATCGCAACGTGGACAACCCCAAGAACCTCACGATCGTGTCGGGCTTCGCGTCCATGGAGACCGCGATCGCGTTCCGCGACAACCCCGACCTCAGGGACGCGATGGGGCGTGCCGGCGTCGTCGGCCACCCGCGCATCGAGCTGTACGAAGAGATCGAGTCCGTCCAGTACTGATCGACGGCGCACCGCCGCGAAGCATAGCCGGATGACCGCTGGCGCAACGCGCCTCGAGGGCGCACGATGACCTCGGAGGTGGTTCGGATGCGTTCGCGTCGTGCTGCGGTGTTCGTGGGGCTGGCGATGGCGGTGTCCCTGGTGGTGGTGCCGGCGCGGGCCGGGGTCGCCGATCCGTTCGACCACCGGCTGCACGACGTGGCCGTGATCGCGGCCGACGATGCCTGGGCGGTCGGCGACGACCTGATCGTGCACTGGGACGGCGCGGCCTGGGCCGTCGGCGGGCCGTCGATCATGCGGGCGCACACGTTCGCGGCCGTCGCGGCGCGGCAACGCCGCCGACGTGTGGGTCGCCGGCTGGATCGTCGTGCAGGACCAGAACGTGCCCGCTGATCCTGCACTTCGACGGGAGCACCTGGACGCGCGTCCACGTGCCGCGCCCGGCGGGCGAGGGACGGCTCAACGACGTCGTCGTCCTGCCCGGCGGCGACGTGTGGGCGGTCGGCACCTTCGATCTCTTCACGCCCGACGTGAGCCGCGAGGGCGGCCTCGCGTACCGCTTCGACGGCTCGACGTGGACCCGGGTCGCGGTGCCCACGCGCGTCGCGGACCTCTCGGCGGCCACGCCGTCGGGACGCACCGGGCTCTGGGCCGTGGGGATCGGTGGCGAAGCCGCTCTCGCACCCCGCCGCGCTCCGCTGGAACGGCAGCGCGCTGGCGCGTCGACCGGCTCCCCGAGTACGAGCGGAACACCTTCGCGACGGACGTCGTCTCGCTCGGACACGGCCGGCTCACCGTGGTCGGATCGATCTGGTTCGACGCCGGCATCGGACCGGCTCGCCGGGGTCTACATCGTCCGGTTCGACGCCGGGCGCTGGACGCTCGAGAAGCGGACCCCGGTCGCGGCGCTCTCGGGCGTCGCCGTGGGGCCGGGCGGCTGGCAGTTCGCCGTCGGCCAGGCGCGTCCGGACTTCCGCGCGATGGTGATGGGTCGCGACGCGTCCGGCTGGCACCGGATCGCCCGTGCCGGCGCCGGCACGCGAGTCCGGGCTCCTCGGGGTCGACATCCGCATCGCGACCGACGCGTGGGCGGTCGGTTGGCGCGAAGGGACCGACGGGTACGCCGACCCGCTGGCGATGCACTGGGACGGCAGCGCCTGGACGCGCGTGCCGGTGCCGACGACCTAGCCGACCCGGGACGGGCTACGGGGAGGCCGACGGGCACGCCGAGAGGTGCAGGTACTGCCGGCATTCCTGATCGGTGAGACCGCGGGTCAGGCGGCTGCGGGCGACGCGCTCGAGGTCCCGGATGGAGAGCACGTACACGCGGAGCGTGCCGTCCTCGCCCACGGTCGCCAGCCTCGACCCGTCCGGGCTGAAGGCCACGTCGAGCACCGCATCGCTGTGTCCCGGAAGCGCGAGCACCTCCTGCCAAGTCGCGACGTCCCAGACCCGCGTGATGCCGTCGTCACCCGCGGTCGCGAGCAGCTCACCGTCGAGGCTGAACTCGGCGGCCGCGACCGAGCCCGAGGTCGACAGGGTCGCGATCGCCTCGCCCGACGGGATCCGCCACAACGTCGTGCCACCACCTCCCGACACGGCCATCACCGTCCCGCCGGGGCTGAAGGCGAGGTCGTGGCCCCGCCCCGTCTGCCCCTGGAACGAGAGCAGTTCCCGCCCTGAGCTCACGTCCCAGACGCGCACGGTCGCGAAGCCGCTCATCGCTACGAGCATCGACCCGTCCGGGCTGAACGCCACGTCTCTGGTCCCCTCGAACTCCGTGGCCGGGCCGTACCGCTCGATCCGCTTCCCCGTCGCCACGCCCCGCACGATGACGCCGCCATGGTCACTCGTCGCGAAGGAGCGTCCCGTCGGAGCTCAGCACGACCTGACCGCCCTCCGATGATGCGCCGAGGCCGTGACCTTGCCGACCGCCAGGTCGAGCACGCGGACCACGGGCCCCGACGTGACGAGCGTTGCGCCGTCCGCGGAGAACGCGGCACTGCTCCACGCCCTCGGGTAGCGATCGATCGGGCGCCCGTTCGACGCATCGAGCAGCACGGCCTTCCCCGAGTAGCCGGTCGTGACCATGGTGGACCCGCTCAGGGCTGTAGGCATGACGCCGCTCATCACGTCTTCTCGGCGCGGCCGATCCACTCCGCCGAGCCTTCCGGCCGCACGTCCCAGACGCGCGCGCTCCCGTCCCCTCCACCGGTGAGCAGGCGGGTTCCATCCGGGCTGAAAGCGACGTTGGCCACGAGGCCGGCCGTCCCCGCCAGCACCAACCGCTGCTCGCCCGTCGTCGCGTCCCAGACCCGCGCCGTGCCGTCCAGCCCTCCCGTCGCGATGAGCGTGCCGTTCCGGCTCCAATCGATCCCGATCATGCTTGTGCTGCCCGAGGAGCGGGAACACTCTCGTGTCCGGTCCGGACGTCGAACACGGCAGCCCCATCCGCGCCGGCGGACGCCACCTGGGTGCCGTCCGGGCTGAAGACGACCGTGCACGCGTTCGGCACGGGCAGCCGGCGCAGGAGGCGTCCCGAGGCCGCATCCCAGACGGGCACGCCGCCCCAGAACGCCGGCGCGGCGATCAGTCGCCCGTCCGGGCTGAAGACCGGCGACTGGCAGAACACGTCCGATGATCCGGATCGGCGGCCCCACCGGCTCCCCGCTCGCCGCATCGACGAGCCACACGCGAGCGACCGGCTCGGCGCCGCTGACGCCGATCACGAGCTGCGTGCCGTCCGGACTGAAGGTCGCCGTCCCGAATCGGAACCGGGGCTGGTCGAGACGGAGCACGGGATCGCCCGTCGCCGTGTCCCACACGATCAGGCCGTCGTTCGCCGACGACACGAGCTTGGTCGAATCCGGTCGCGAACGCGACGTAGGCAGACGTCGGACGCATGGCCGGCCAGAGTGAGGAGGCGCTTCCCCGTCCCGGCGTCCCAGAGCACGACGTCGGTCTGGTCCTTGCCGCCGGCCGAGCCGCCGGTGGCCAGGAGCCGGCCGTCGGCGCTGTACGCGACGTTCGCCGTGGACGGATCGCGCAGGGTGAAGATCTCGCGGTCGGCAGCGACCGCGCTGTGCAGCGCCTGCGCGGCCTCCTGCAGCACCCCCTGGTCCTTGGAGGCGTTCAGGGCCTCGAGCGCGAGCAGCACGCTCCGCTGCGGATCGACGGCGAGGTTCGCCATCGCCGCCGCGGCGAGCTCGCGGGCGTTCGCGACCTCCCCGGCCCGCACCGCCCGGCTCCGCTGCCTCACGGCGACGACCGATCAGCACGCTCGCCACCAGCGCCGCGACCGTCAGCACGGCGACGAGCCACCGCAGCCGCGTGACCGACCTTCGCTCGAGCCGGGCCGTCCGCTCCCGCAGCTCCGTGCCCTCCTCCAGCTCCTCGCGGCGCCGGTCCAGGCTCGCCGTCCAGGTACTCGTGCTCCTCCGGGCCGACGGTCAGGGTCGTGGTAGCGCTCCACGCGGCGAGCTGCTCGAGTCGGGCGCCCCTGGAGCAGGAAGCTCGGTTCGCCGCCGGACGTCCGCCATTCGGCCGCCGCGCGGATCAGCCGCTGTTCCTGCCTGAGGTCCTCGCGGGCCTCGTCGATCCATCCGCGCAGGCGCTCCCAGGCGCTCAGCAGCGCCTCGTGCGCGATCTCGACGGTCGGCTCCCTCGTCGATGGCTCCCGGTCGAAGGTCAGGAGGCGGTGCCGTCCGTAGGTCGACAGCACGGCGTCGACGGCCGCCTCGTCGACGCCGATCGCATCGAGCGCGCCACGGGTCACGCGCCGCCGGGTGTCGGAGCGGCCCTCGCCGAGCGTGACGAGCCGCAGGAACACCTGCTTCGTGGCCGTCGCGTCCAGCGGCGTCCGCCGCCTCGTAGAGCCGCTCGGCCCGCGCCGAGAGCGCCCCGGCCACCCCGCCGATGTGGCGGTAGGCCGCCGAGGTGAGCCGACCGTCCTCCCGCCGTTCGAACAGCTCGGTGAGCGCGTACTGGAGGAGCGGCAGCGCGCCCGACCTGATGCGCCACGTCGGCGATCAGCTCGGCGGCGAGGCCGGGCTCGGTGTCCACGCCGACCGAGCGCGCGGGTCCGGTGATCGCCTGCTCCACCTCGTCGGGTGTGAGCGGCGGCACGACCTCGGTCCGTTCGCCCAGGAGCGCGCCGAACCGCGGATACATCAGCGGTCGATCGTAGAAGTCCGCCCGTAGGGTCGCGATCACGCGGAGCCGGCTCGTGGGGTCGGCCGTCGCCACCCGCAGCGCCTCCAGGAAGAGGGCGCGCTCCTGGTCCTCGGCCGTGAGCGTGAACGCCTCCTCGAACTGGTCGATCACCAGCAGGATCTCGCCGTCGCCCGGCACCACCGACCCGAGCGCGTCGACCAGACCGCGCGGCCCGGCCTCGAGCTGGTCGAGCAGGTGCGGCACCGGCCGCGCGGCGACCCGCAGGAGGGCGGCCTCGAGCTCTTCCATCGGGTGCCGCCCGGGGAACATCTCGGCGACGTACCAGCCCTCCGAGCCGGCCATCGCACCAGCGCGGACGGCCGGGAGCACGCCGGCGCGGACCACCGAGGACTTCCCGCTCCCGCTCGGCCCGACCACGGCCAGGAACCGCGAGCCGTCACGCGTCTCCTCGAGCCGACGCACGATCCGGCGGACCAGCCCGGCACGGCCGAAGAAGTCCTGCGCATCGGCCTCCCCGAACGCGCGCAGGCCCTTGTACGGGTTCCGCGGCTCCACGGGCGCATCGGCGACCGTGGACTCGATCGCGGCGCCGCCGCCGGGACCCGCGGAGCGTCCGGGCAGCAGCTGCCTCGCGATCGCCTCGAGCCTGCGGAGGTCGTCCGCGGGCTCCGCCGAGGGCGCCGACCGCCACCCGGAAGTCGGCCAGGTACGCGTTCCCGTCGGGGTCCAGCAGGATGTTCGACGGCGACAGGTCGCCGTGCGCCACGCCTTGCCGGTGGGCGAAGTCCAGGGCCGAGTGCACCTGCTCGAGGATCCGCTCGGCCTCCGCCGGCGCCAGTTCCTCACCTCGAGCCTCGACGCCGGCCAGGCTCCCGCCGAGCAGGAACCGCGACACGATGTACGCGCCCCCGGGCTCCCGCCAGTAGTCGTAGACGGGCACGATGTGCGGGTGCTCGAGGGCCGCGACCGCCTGGGCTTCGGGCTCGAACCGGCGGATGAAGGACGGGTCGGCCGCGACCTCCTGATGGAACACCTTGATCGCCACCTCGCGCCCGACATTGGGCTGGATGCCGCGGAACACGGCCCCGATCCGCCCCTGGCCGACGCGCTCGAGCAGGCGATAGCCGCGGAGCGGTTCGCCCGCGAGCTCGAGGCTCGGATCCTGACGGAGGATCCGCTCGTGGAGGCGGACGAGCTCCGGCGATGGGTCGATCCCGAGCTCGTCGGCCAAGATCGAGCGCGCCCGCGCGAACGCGGCCAGGGCGTCCGCCTGGCGCCCGGACCGATACAGGGCGAGCATCAGCTGGCCCCAGCTCCGCTCTCGGAGCGGGTACCGCGCCAGGAGCGCCTCGAGCTCGCCGACCGCGCGGGCATGCTCGCCGAGCTCCAGGAGCAGCTCGAGCCGGGTCTCCTCCGTATCGAGATGCAGCGCGTCGAGGCGCGTCGCCTCGGCCATCAGCGACGGATCGTCCAGCACGTCGGCCAGGGCGGGCCTCGCCACATCGCGAGGGCTTCCTCCAGCGCGGCACGGGCCAGGCGCACGTCGGTCGGGCGCGCCTGCTTCGACTCGTCCACCAGGGCGTCGAACCGCGTGAGGTCGAGCTCGTCGGGACCGATCGCGAGCACGTAGCCGGGCGGGCGAGCCGTGATGCGGTCGGCGCCCACGATCTTGCGCAGGTGCGAGACGTAGGTCTGCAGCGTGTTCCGTGCGGTCTCGGGCGGGTCCTCGCCCCACAGCTCGTCGATCAGGGTCGCGGCCGGCACCACCTGGTTGGCACGGACCACCAGATGAGCGAGGACGGCGCGCTGCTTCGGCCCCCCCAGTCCGAGCGGGCCGTCACCGGCGTCGATCTCCAGTGGACCGAGGATGCGGAACTGCATCGGAGGACCGTACACCCGGCCCGAGCTGCGGTTCTCCCCCATTTCGGCGACCGAGGACCCCATCGCGCGAGGGTGCACGACGGCGCTTGAAGAACGCTGGAAGTCCCGCTCCACCGCCTTGCACGTGGACGACCGCTCCCCTTCCAGGGGTGGGGAGCACCGTGGCCTCAGCGTCCCTCATCCGAGAGGGGCCGGACACGGAAGGAGCCAGCCATGAAGGTGGATCTCAGGCAGGAGGAGCGGACCGACACGACGCCGTCGGACGCGATCGTCGTGACACCG
Source organism: uncultured Actinomycetes bacterium (assembly GCA_963816275.1). Lineage (GTDB taxonomy): Bacteria > Actinomycetota > UBA4738 > UBA4738 > HRBIN12 > JAOUEA01. Next base: position 30,805 of record CAWFJU010000003.1, on the reverse strand, counting down.
ACGGACGAGCGGTCGCGCTGGCCGTTCGTGGCCACGGCGCTGGTCCTGGTCACCCTGGCGATCGCGGCGTTCGTCGCGATGAACGGGCGGACCTCACCCGAGCAGGCGACCCAGGCCGTCTACCTCGACCCGATGACGGCGGCCCGCGAGAGCGGCCCGTACGCCCAGCCCGAGGTGGGTCCCTGGGTCGACGCCATGACGGGAACCCGCGAGGGCGGCGTGTACGCCCAGCCCGAGGTGGGTCCCTGGGTGGACGCCATGACGGGAACCCGCGAGGGCGGCGTGTACGCCCCCGCGACGGGTCCCTGGGTCGACGCATCGACGGGAGCCCGCGAGGGCGGCGGGTACGCCCAGCCGGCGCCCGAGCCGTACGCCGACGGGATGACGGGAGCCCGCGAGGGCGGCGGGTACGAGACGACGCCGTAGCCGGCTCCGACCGCAGCACTCCCGATAGGGCGGGCCTCGTGCCCGCCCTATCGCGTGCCCGGCGCCCTGTCGATCGCCGCGAACACGGCCTCGTCGCCGCCCTCGGCCGCCAGGTCGCGAACGCTCGCGCCGTCGTCGTTCGTGGCCGCGGCATCGGCGCCGGCCGCGAGCAACGCCTCGACGCTCGCGAGATCACCGTTCCTCGCGGCGGAATGCAGCGGCGTCCACCCCTGGCCCTGCCGAGCGTCGGGGTCGGCGCCGGCGTCCAGCAGCATCGCGACGACCTCGGGCTGCCGCGAGGACGCGGCCGAGTGCAGGGCCGTGCCCGTCATCCACCCAGCCCCACCGCGTCCGCGTCGGCACCGCGGTCCAGCAGGAAGCGAGCCGCGTCGGGCCGCCCGAAGAACGCGGCGAAGTGGAGCGCCGTGAACCCGTCGGCCGAGTACGTCGTGACGAGCGCCGGATCGAACATCAAGAGCTCGGTGAGCCGGTCCAGGTCGCCGAACGACGCCGCCTCGAACACGTCGAGCGAGGGCGCCGCCGAGACCACCGCGTCGATCACGCCCTCGTCGAACCGGTAGCGCGCGCGCATCAGCGCCGACACGCCCTGCTCGTCGCGCGCGGACGCGAGCGTCGGATCCTCGGCCAGGATCGCACGGACCCGGTCCGCGTCGTCGGCCTCGATCGCCTCGAAGAGTTCCGCCGATGTGCTTGCCATGGCTTGCCTCCGATGCTTGTATTTGCGTAGCCTAACTAAATACAGATGACCACGTCAAGACGGACTTCCCCAACGCGTGATGTGGACGCGGTCGCCGACCGGCTGCATTCGGCCGCGATCCACCTCCTGCGTCGTCTTCGCGTGGAGGACGAGGCGCTGGGGATCTCGGCGCCTCGTCTGTCCGTGCTCTCGGTGCTCGTGTTCGTGGGTCCGATGCGGATCGGCGAGCTCGCGCAGGCCGAGCAGGTCGAGCCGCCCACCATGACCCGGCTCGTCGACGGGCTCGAGCGCGACGGCTACGTCACGCGCGGGCCCGATCCCGAGGATGCGCGAGCCGTGCAGGTCCGCGCGACCGCCCGTGGGACGCGCGCGCTCAAGCGCGGACGCGCGATGCGGCTCCAGGCGCTCGCGCGAACGCTCGAGGACCTCTCCCCCGATGAGCTCGCCTCCCTGGGCGGGGGCGTCGAGATCCTCGAGCGGGCGCTGCGCGACGGGTGACGCGCGGTGCGTCGGCGGGACCATCGACCGAGCGCCGTTGACACCCGACCTCGTCTGCACCGGACCCGAGCTCGTCATACACTGCGCCGCACGAACGACGGAAGGGGAGTCAGATGGACGAGGACATGATGAACGCGGCCGAGGATGCGGCGGCCGACGCGGTCGCCGAGGCGGACGCCGCCGACGCGCTGCACACGGACGCGGAGGAGAAGGCGGTCGAGGCCGCGGTCCTCATGGAGGCGGCCGAGGAGCTCGCGGCCGAGGCGGTCGTCGAGGAGGCCGTCGCCGAAGAGCTTGCGGTCGACGCGGTCGTCGACGCCGAGACGGCCGTCGAGCTCGCCGACGCAGCTGACGACGAGGCGTAGTTCCGAACGCCCAGCAGGTCACGGCGCCCCTCCGGGGGCGCCGTCATCGTTCCTACCGCACGTCTGCGCGATCGCACCGCCCTTCGGCGCGAGCATCCGTGGCGCCGTTCCGGACATGAAGGAAGGCCGCGACGCAGAGGGGGTGCGTCGCGGCCTCCAGGTTCCTATCAGCTCGGTGGTACGTGGCCGATGCTAGGAGCGCTCCACGAGCGGGTCAACGGGTCGCGGGCACTCGACAAGCTTTCGCCACACGTCGGCCACGTGGCCGTCGCATCTACCGCACGTCGTGCACGACCGCGCCGCCCTTGAGCACGAGCAGAGGCTGCAGCGTCGCGGTGATGTCCTCGAGCGGGTTCTCGCCGTAGAGCACCAGGTCGGCGAGCTTCCCCGTCTCGACGGTGCCCACCTCGGGGAGGCGCAGCAGCTCGGCGCCGTTCGCCGTCGCGGCCTGCATCGCCTTCAGCGGGGTCATGCCCCACGCCACCATGTCGATCAGCTCGTTCGGGGCGTTCCCGTGCGGGTTGAACGGCGTGCCGGCGTCGGTGCCGCATACGTGGCGGATCCCCGCCCTCACGGCGCGCCGCTGGGAATCGCGGGACTCGTGCTCGAGCTTCTGCGCCTTGTCCAGCGCGTAGGGGGCGACCTCGTCGGGGTGATCGAGCATCCCGCGGAGCGCCATCAGCGTCGGTGAGCGGAACGTGCCGCGCTCCTTCATCTCCTTGGCGATCGTCGTGGTGACCTGGTTGCAGTGCTCGACCGAGTCGACGCCGGCCAGCACGGCGTTCAGGATGCCGCCGCTGCCGATCGCGTGGGCGGCCACCGAGCGGTCCCACTTGTGGGCCTCGTCGACCGCGGCCGCGATCTCCTCGGGCGTGAACGCCGTGAACGTCGCGCCGATCCCGGGCGTCAGCACGCCCCCGGTCGCCACCACCTTGATCGCGCGCGCGCCGCCGCGGATCTCCTCGCGGACCGCCTTGCGGATCATGTCGGCGCCGTCGACCTCGCGCGCGAACCCCACGTTGTGCCCGTGCCCGCCCGTGATCGTCAGGGCGCGGCCGGCCGCGATCACGCGAGCGCCCTGGATCATGTGCTTCTCGATCGCGACCCCGACCTGGCAGCTCACGGCGTCGATCCCGCCGAGGTCCCGCACGGTCGTGACGCCGTGCTCCAGGTGCTTCTGAGCGTTCTTGGCCGCCTTCAGGGCGGCGAGCGCCGGGATCAGCTCCGCACCCTCGGTGGCGAAGTCGGCACCGCCGTCGAACTGGAGGTGCACGTGACAGTCGACCAGCCCGGGCGTGAGGACCATCCCCGCGCCGTCGACCGGGCTCGCCGCGAGCGCGGTGCGCGGCGCGCGCGCGTGGGCACCGACCCACTCGATCGCGCCGTCCCGCACGTGGACGCCCTGCTTCGTCTTGACGGTCTTCCCGTCGAACAACGTGACGTTGGCGAGGTAGAGGCTCATCTCAGCTCACCCACGGTGGCACGATCTCGGAGCCGTCCTCGCGGATCAGCTTCGTCCCGGCGAGCATCGTGACCGCGAGGGTCGCGCCGCCCGCGGCGGCCTCGAAGTGGTGCCACTCCCCGATCGGCACGACCACGGAGTCCCCCGGCGCCAGCGCGATCGTCTCGTCGCCCAGGTAGAAGGTGCCGCCGCCGGTCTCGACCGCGAACACGTCCAGGTGGTCGTGGTGGTGCCTCGGGAGCCCTCCCCCGTCGGGCAGTTCGATCCGGAAGAGCGCCGCCTCGGTGGCGCCGCGCGCGGGCGCGGCCAGGCTCACGATCGTGTTCCCGCCGAGCTCGAAGGTCGGATGGTCGGCGGCGCGTTCGACGGGCATGGGCGGGAACCTCCTCAGGTGCGACGGGTCTCCGGCCATCATGGCACGGGCGTCTCGCCCACCGCCTCGGTCACGACGACCGGCCGAACAGGAGCGGCTTGAACACCAACAGCCACAGGATCACCGCGCCCGGCGGTCTCGACCCACAGGATCACGAGCGGCCGGGCGTCGCTCGGAGCGAGGCCGCCAGTCGTCGGTCCGCCGAACGTCACCTCGGAGAAGGTCTCCTCGGGCCACGCCTCCCACCATCGATCGCAGAAGAGTAGGAAGGACCCGAACGGGAGGGGGATCTCGGGCGTTCATGTCGCGTGATGATTGAGCGGATCAGGCTGGGCGCCGTACCTGCGATCGAAGACGAGCTCGATTTCGAGGAGTTCTTCCGAGCCGAGTACACACGGCTCTTCCAAGCACTCCTCCTGCTCACGCGTGACGCCTCTGAGGCAGATGACGTGGCGCAGGAAGCGCTCATGCGCGCCTACGAACGCTGGGATCGGGTTCGAAGGATGGATTCCCCCACCGGGTACGTCTACCGGATCGCGCTCAACCTGAACAGGAGCCGCCTCCGCAAGCTGGCCGTCCGAGCCCGCCGGGCGTTCGACGCCTCTCCGCTCGAGGATGTGAGCGACTCCGTCGCCACGAGACACGCGGTTCGATCGGCCCTCGATGCACTCCCGATCGCCCAGCGCGAAGCGCTGATCCTGGTCGACTGGCTCGGACTCGGCTCCGACGAAGCCGGGCGTGTGCTGGGCATCGAGGCGTCATCGGTCAGAGGGCGGCTCCATCGAGGACGAGCCTCGCTACGGGAACGACTTGGAGACGACGATGAGTGACGTTCGAACGATCCTCGAACGAGGCGTTGCGGGCGCAGAGCCGCCGGCCGGCGGGTACGAGCGGATGCTCAGCCGGCGCGATCGCAGGAGCCGGAACCGGAGGATCAGGGCGGCTGTCGTCGGGCTCGCCATCACGTTGGTGGTGATCTTCGTGGGCTCGAGCATGATCCGCTCGGCGCCCACTCCCGGGACGTCGCCCACTCCGACGCCCTCGACCTCGGACGTCTTCGCGCAGATCCACGGGTGGATCGTGTATCGGGAGGCCGGCGACCTCGTCGCGGTGGATCCGGCGGATCCCACGAACCGGATCACGCTCATGAGCGATTCGGGACTCCAGCCGATCGGATGGTCCCGGGACGGAAGCCGCATGCTCGGGCTCCGTGGCTTCGACGTGGCGAAGTCCCAGCTGTTCGTCGTGAGACCAGAGGGCTCCGAAGTCCTTCTCACCACACAAGAGGAGGCGGCCTCCTGGGGTTCCATCTCACCCGCTGGGACGCGCGTCGTGTATGCGGATCTGTTGGGCAGCGGTCTGTTCATGGTCGACGCATCCGGTGGCCCGCGCACGCTGATCGCGAAGCAGGAACCATTGGAGCGGGTCAACGAGTCGCCGGCGTGGTCTCCCGACGGAACACGGATCGCACTCCTCGACTTCCGGGCGACGTTTGCGTTCGGCCTGACGGTCATGAACGCCGACGGAAGCGGGCAGGTCGTGCAGATCGAGAACCTCGGGGTCGGTACGGACGCGGAGGGCCTCGTCTGGTCGCCCGACGGGAATCGACTCGCGTTCTTTGCGTACACGGACGCTTCCACCGGGAAGTGGTACACCCCGGGGCCCGCGCGGATCTATGTCGTCGATACGGAGACGTGGGAGGTTCAGCGGCTCACGAGCGGCGGCGACAACCGGTGGCCCACCTGGTCCCCCGACGGCTCGCGGATCGCCTTCGTCCGTGACGGAGACCTCTTCACGATGGCCGCGGATGGGAGCGGTCTGCAGCGGGTGGAAGGGGTCCATCCGGCAGGTGCGATCGCCTGGAACCCAGGCGCCGCAACATAGATGTGAGGGGGAGTAGATGAAGCGGTTCGGGGATCGCGCAGTCGTCGGTATGGTCATGGTCTTCGTGGTGGGTGCGATGTCGTGCAGCTCGGACACTCCCTCGAGTTCGGCGACTCTCCCAACGACGACGTCGGCGTCACCATCGACGTCGGAGCCTGGCCTCTATGCTGTCGACGTCGATGCCGGCGACGCCACCATGGTGCTCGCGCTCCCGGAAGGCGCGACCGAGTTCGCCGTCAATCCGGCGGCCGACATCGCGTATCAGGCGAACGACGAGGAAGGCCGTCCACAGATCTTCGTGATCAAAGCCGGCCAGACCAGCCCGAACCAGCTCACCCAGGAGAAACTCGCCGCGCGATCCCCCGCATGGTCCCCCGACGGCACCCGCATCGCGTATCGGGGACTCGCTCTGGATAGCACCTACGAGATCTACGTCGTTGACGTTGCAAGCGGCGACGCCGAGCGCGTGACCCACGAGCGCCGCGATGCGGCGTCGGATTACCCCAGCCCCCCTTCGTGGTTGCCGGACGGCGAGGCGATCGTGTTCCAGGTGGGAGAGCCACCGGTCGTGCGCCGCGTCGATCTCGCGACCGGAGCCACCACCACGATCGTGAACGATGCCGGGATCCCCGACGTCTCGCCCGACGGGAGCCAGATCGCGTTCAACACGTGGTCGGTCGTGAAGGTGACGCTCGTCGGCATGGATGGCTCGAATCGAACGATGATCCCCAGTGCTAACGACGAGTGTTGCGCGAGGTGGTCGCCAGGTGGCGATCGGATCGCGTTCATCGACTACCCGGCGGGCCAGGTCGTGGTCTACGAGGTTGCCACCGGAGAGAAGAGCGTCGTCGGCTCCGGGGCCGTGGTGGATTGGCTCGATGATCAGACCCTGTTGATCAACATGTAAGGGACACGCCGTCCTCTCGTCGGCTGAGAGCTCGCATCGCGGAGATCGAGACCCTCGAGCGCGACCATGAGCCGACGATCCTCGGCGGGCCCCACTCTCGAAGTGTTCGCCTGGCAGCTAGGGCACGAACGTCGAAACAACGTCACCGAACGCGATCGTCGGTTCGATCGTGACCTCAGTCGGCGTTACCTCGAAGCGGCGGAGGGACACGGACGTCCATTCTCCAACACCGGTGAGCACTCGGTTGCGACACGCTCCCATCAGGGGAAGGATGCGAGCGTGGACATCCCCGACACCCACTACGCGGTCACGCCGGACGGCGCCTACATCGCCTACCAGGTCATCGGGGACAGCCCGATCGACGTGGTCTGGCAGTCGGACTGGCCCGGCAACATCGACATAGAGTCCGAGGATCCGCTCAGTGCGCTTTGGATCCGTGAGGTCGCCTCGTTCGCGCGGTTGATCTTGCACGATCGCCGTGGCATCGGGTTGTCGAGCCGCAACGTGGCACTCCCCAACCTCGAGACGAGGGTCTCCGACCTGCTGACGGTGATGGACGTTGTCGGATCGGAGCGGCCGATCTTGACAGGCGTCTTCGAGTCAGGGGCGCCCAACGTGCTGCTCGCGGCTTCCAAGCCGGAGCGCGTGCACTCGATCGTGTGGATGGAACCGACCCCCCGGTACGCTTGGGCACACGACTACCCCTCGGGCCGCACCCCTGCGGACATGGAAACCGAGCAGCGTGACCTCGAGCTGTGGGGCACGCTCGCGTACGCTCGAGCGTTCCTCCAAGATGAGGCCTCTCATGGCAACCAGATACCGGACACATATGCCGCCTTCCTCGCGAAGGCGAGCCGGAACGCCTGCACGCCCGACGTCGCACGAGCCCTCGCGAAGATCTGGTACGAGTCAGACGTCCGGGCGCTCCTTCCTGCCGTGAAGGTCCCGACGACGATCTTGACGATGGGCGCGACAGAGAGCGATTCCGATAAGGCACGCGACGTCGCGTCGATGATCCCGGGTGCGGAACTCCGAGACATGGCGGGGAACTCGTGGTCGCCGGAGACCATCCTTTCCTGGACGGAGGAGATCCGCCGCATCGCCGGGGTAGCACCGGAGGCAGCGGATCTAGACCGCGTGCTTGCCGCCGTCCTGTTCACCGACATCGTCGGGTCGACGGAGCATCTCAGCGCCGTGGGCGACGCCGAGTGGCGTTCGATCCTCGCCCGTCACGACGAGCGTGCTCGCGCTGAGATCGAACGCCACCGGGGTCGCTACGTGGATTCCACTGGCGACGGCCTGTTGGCGACCTTCGACGGCCCCGCTCGTGCGGTCCGATGTGCTCAAGCGATCGCGGCTTCGGTCCGCGACCTCGGGATCCAGATCCGCGCGGGCGTGCACACGGGCGAAGTGGAGCTTGATGGAGACGCCGTCCGGGGCATCGCGGTTCACATCGGAGCACGGGTTGCCGCGCTCGGGGGTCCGTCAGAAGTCCTGGTCTCACAGACCGTCAAGGACCTGGTGGCCGGTTCGGGACTGGTCTTCGAAGACCGCGGCGAGCACGAGCTGAAGGGTGTCTCCGACCGCTGGCACGTGTACCGAGTGATGAAGTAGGTCTATCCGCGACCGTGACCTCGCTCATCCACCGAGCCTATCGAGCCGCGCGGTCGCCCTAGCGGCCGCCCTCGGCCTCACGCTCCATGACGTCGAGCCGGTCGTAGTAGTCAGGCATCTCGCGCAGGTGCGCCCAGGCGATCTTGCCCGTGATGAGCGGGTCGTCGTGCGTCACGTCGGTGATCGGGTCTCGCCGACCGTGCTCCAGCTCGACCTCCATGCCCCTGCGGAACTGCTCGGCGTCGAACGGGGTCACGTCGAAGTCGATCCCCAGTTCCGCCGCGACCGCCATCGCCTGCTCCATCTCGAATCCGATCCGTACGCCCTCGCGGGTCATCGATGCCTCCCGTTCGTTCGGTCTTGGTCCGACCGTAGTTGGGCCAGGGTTGCGCCGACCGGGTACCATGCCCCGGTTCGGGCGGGCCCTCCGGCCCGCCCACCGTCGGGCAACGAGGAGGGCTGCGGTGCTGGACATCGCGAGGATGGCGGTCGAGGCCGCCCGGAGGGCCGGTGCCGACTTCGCCGATGTGCGCGCCGGCGTCGACGAGACCGAGTCGCTCACCGTCCGCAATCAGGAGATGGAGGGGATCGACCGTGCGACCTCCTCGGGGGTCGGCGTGCGGGTGCTGGTCGGCGGACGATGGGGGTTCGCCGCGACCTCCCGGCTCGACGAAGCGGAGGTCACGCGCACGGCCGAGCTCGCCGTGCAGATCGCGAAGGCGGCCCAACGGCTCCCCGGCGACCCCGTGCGGCTCAGCCCGGTCGAGCCGGCCGTGGCCTCGTGGCGGACCCCGTTCGCCGAGGACCCGTTCACGGTGCCGCTCGAGGAGAAGGTCGCGCTCCTGATGGAGGCCACCCGCCGGATGCAGACCGTCCCCGGGGTCACGTTCGCCGAGGGGGGGCTCGACTTCTTCCGGCGCTCCACGTGGTTCGCCTCCTCCGACGGGGCCGCGATCGACCAGGTCGTGACGCAGAGCGGTGGCGGGATCGAGGCGGTCGCGGTCGGCGAGGGCGACGTGCAGCGCCGCTCGTACCCGAACTCGTTCCGCGGGCACATCAAGGCGGCCGGGTACGAGCACATCCGGACGCTCGGGCTGATCGAGGAGGCCGACCGGATCGGTCGCGAGGCCGTCGACCTGCTCGCCGCGCCGGAGTGCCCGAGCGAGGTCACGACGCTGATCCTGGACTCCGGCCAGATGGAGCTGCAGATCCACGAGTCGATCGGCCACCCGATCGAGCTCGACCGCGTGCTCGGGATGGAGGAGGCGTACGCCGGGTCGTCCTGGCTCTCGCCCGGAGACGCCGGGCACGTCCGCTACGCGAGCGACCTCGTCTCGATCACGGCCGACGCGACGCTCCCGGGCGGGCTCGGCACGTTCGGCTTCGACGACGAGGGCGTGCCCGCGCAGACGACGCCGATCATCGTCGACGGGATCTTCCAGAACTTCCTGACGAGCCGCGAGACCGCGCACGTCGTGGACCAGACCTCGAACGCGACGAGCCGCGCCGACGGCTGGAGCCACCTGCCGCTGATCCGGATGACGAACATCTCGATCGAGCCGCGCCAGGGCTCGCTCTCGGAGATCATCGGCGACACCGACGACGGGATCTTCATGGCGACGAACTCGTCGTGGTCGATCGACGACAAGCGGATCAACTTCCAGTTCGGCTGCGAGGCCGCCTGGCGGATCGAGCACGGGAAGCTCACGACGGTGTACAAGAACCCGAACTACACCGGGATCACGCCGGAGTTCTGGGGCTCGTGCGACGCGGTGGCCGGCCGCGAGGAATGGGTGGTCTGGGGCACGCCGAACTGCGGGAAGGGCCAGCCGGGCCAGGTCGGGCGCGTGGGCCACGGGGCCTCGCCCGCCAGGTTCCGGAACGTCCAGGTGGGGGTGCGCTGATGCCCGGGCTGATCGGTCCCGACCGGTTCCGCGAGATCGCACAGGGCGCGCTCGAGCTGACGGGCGTCGACGGCGTCGAGGTCTTGTTCATGCACGACTGGGGCGGCCTCACGCGGTTCGCGAAGAGCGAGATCCACCAGAGCACGTTCCGCGAGGACACGGGGATCCGCGTGCGTGTGGTCACGAACGGACACGTGGGGGTGGCCGCGGCGAACGTCGCGACGCCCGAGGGCGCGCTGCGGGCCGCGAAGAGCGCGAAGGAGATGGCCGAGGTCGTCGCGGCCGATCCGATGTGGCCGGGGCTCGCCCCGCCCGCCGACGTGCCGCAGGTGGACGGACGGTACGACGAGACCACCGCGGGATGGTCGCCCGAGACGCGCGCCGACGCGGTCGCGCAGCTGATCGGTCGGTGCGAGCCGGGCTTCACCGCGGCGGGTGCCTACGAGACGCAGGCGATCGAGATCGGCGTGGCGAACACCGAGGGTCAGTTCTGCTGGGCGCCCTCGACGCAGGCCTCGCTGACCACCGTCATCACGGGCGGCGACGGCGGGAGCGGGTTCGCCGAGACGTTCGCGGCGGGGGTCGACGGGATCGACCCCGGGGCGATCGGCGGGCGCGCGAGCGAGAAGGCCGTGCGATCGCAGGCGCCCCGCGCGCTCGAGGCCGGCGTGTATCCCGTGGTGCTCGAGCCCGCGGCGACGGCCACCCTGGTCGCGTTCCTGTCCTTCATGGGGTTCGCCGGGCGGGCGTACGTCGAGGGCCGGTCCTGCTTCAGCGGGAAGGCCGGCGAGACGGTCGCCGGCCCCACCATCGACCTGTGGGACGACGGGTCCGACCCGACCACGCTCGGGGCGCCGTTCGACTTCGAGGGCGTGCCGAAGCAGCGCGTCGAGCCTGGTGGAGGGCGGGGTCTTCCGCGACGTCGTGTACGACCTGCGGACCGCGAAGCAGGCCGGCGTCGCCGGCTCGACCGGCCACGGGCTGCCCTCGCCGAACCCCGAGGGACCGTTCCCGTTGAACATGTTCCTGGGAACGGGTGACGCGAGCGTCGACGAGATGGTGGCCGCGACCGAGCGCGGCGTGCTCGTCACGCGCTTCCACTACTCGAACATCGTGAACCCGATGGAGTCCTCGATCACGGGGATGACGCGCGACGGGACGTTCCTGATCGAGGGCGGCGAGATCGTCGGGCCGGTGCGCAACTTCCGGTTCACGCAGTCGATCCTGGAGGCGCTCTCGAACGTCTCGATGATCGGGAGCGAGGCCGAGCTGGCGAGCGAGTTCTTCTTCTCGGCCTCGCGGGTCCCGGCGCTCAAGATCGAGGCCTTCAACTTCTCGGGCGTCAGCGACCACTGAGGTCGAGCGAGGACAGGAACCGTCGCGGGGTCACCACCGGAGGGTCGTTCCCCTCGATCGACGTCAGGTCGCCGTCGCTCGAGACGAGGACGTGCGCCCGGGCCTCGCGGGCGAGCGCGACGAGGTAGTCGTCGTTCGGATCCCGGGAGATCGGCTCGACCTCGGCCGGATCCTCGACGATCACCGCGGCGTGGCGCAGCACCTCGACGAAGGCGACCACGTCGCTCTCGGTGGCCCACCGCCGGAACTTCGGACGCAGCAACGTCGTCGTGAGCTCCTCGAGCAGCAAGTGGGAGACGACCAGTTCGAACGCCCCCCGGGTCCATGCCCCGATGATGGCGGCCGGCACGCCCCCGGGCGTGATCAACCCGGCGATCAGCACGCCCGGGTCGATGACCGCCCTGATCACTCCGCGCGGTCGCCTCGATCGCGCCGCATCGCGTCGAGCTCCTCGTACGCGACCTTCAGACCCTCGTCGTCGGTCAGGTCGCTGCGGGCCCACACCCGCTCGAGCACGTCGACACCGAGGTACTGACGGAGCGCGGCCTCGAGCGACCTCATAGTCCTTGCGGTCGGTGCGCGCGGCCATGACCTTCGCCCCACGCAGGAGGTCCTCGTCCAGGTACACGGTGGTCTTGCGTCGCGTCGCCATCGTGCCATCTTGACAGAATGACGTGGACCCTTCAAGAAGGGCGTACGCGAGGGAGGATCGTTGAATCGTTTGAACGATTAAACGATTAGGTGTAGGCTCCGCGCATGCTGCCCTTCAACCCCGCCGCTGTCGGCGAGCTCACGGATGAGCTCGATCGGTGGCGTGAGCTCCTCGGTTACCGAGGACCGTTGCCCCGCAGCTGGCGTGGGCGACTCCGCCGCGACCTGGAGTCGGAATCCGTGGCCGCGTCGACGTCGATGGAAGGCGTGCCCGTCACCGTCGATGAGGTGCGGCGGATCCTCGCCGGTGAGCGGCCCCGCGAGGTCGCCGACGAGGATATCGACCTCGTCCTCGGGTATCGCGACGCGATGGGCTTCGTCCTGCGCCGCGCCGACGACGCGAACTTCGCCTGGACCCGGGAGCTGCTCGTGACGCTCCAAGATCGCGTCCTCGCCGGCAAGTTCACCGCCGGCGCCGGGCGGCTCCGTACGGGCCCGGCGTACGTGGTTGACCGGACGACCGCACGGGAGATCTTCGCCCCGCCCGACGCCTCGGCGGTTCCTGAGCTGGTCGATGAGGCGAGCCGGATCGCGGACGCGTGGTCCGCCCATCCTGCGGCGCTTTCGGCGTGGATCCACGTCGTCGTCGCGGCGATCCACCCGTTCTCCGACGGGAACGGGCGAACCGCGCGGGTGTGCGCGTCGCTCGCGATGTACCGGGGAGGGTTCCAGCTCGAGGAGTTCACCTCCCTCGAAGAGTGGTGGGGCCGCCACCTCGCCGACTACTACGACGCCTTCGCGTGCCTGGGCGCCGCGTTCGACCCGGAGTCCGACGTCACCGGGTTCGTGCGAGCCCACATGGAGGCGCAGCTCCACCAGGTCCGGGCGCTCGACCTCCGGGAGCGCGTCGAGGGGATGATCTGGAGCGCGATCGAGCAGCTGGTGACCGACGCGCACCTCCCGCCCCGGGTCGCGAACGCCGTGTGGGACGCGTTCTTCGATCGTGAGGTGACATCCAGGTACTACCGGCCGCTCGCCGAGGTCAACCCATCCACCGCCGCCGGAGACCTCGGCGCCGCGGTCTCGGCGGGCCTCCTGGGGAGCGAGGGGGCCGGAAGGAGTCAGCACTACGTCGCGGGAGACGATCTGGTCGTGCGCGTAGGTGCGGCGCTCGGTGTGACCGTCGAGCGAGGTGGCGAACCGGGGCGAGCCGTCATCTCATCCGAGCTGGCCCGGCGCATCGCCGCCACGGCCGAGCGTGACCGCCTCCGCGATCAGATCTAGATCCTGGTCCCGGAGCAGACCCGTCGACCGGTCGCTAGGCTCCGGAGCATGGGGAGCCTGGACGGCAAGGCTGCGCTCGTGACCGGAGGAACCTCCGGCATCGGGCTCGCGATCGCGGAGCGATTCCTCGCGGAGGGCGCCTCGGTCGTCGTGACCGGCCGCGACGAGGAGCTCGGCTCCCAGGCGATCGAGCGACTCGGGGGATCCGGCGACGGCGAGGCGTGGTTCCGTCGGGCCGACGCCGCCGACGCAGGACGAGGTCGACGCGTCGGTCGCGTTCGCGGTCGAACGGCTCGGCGGGCTCGACATCCTGGTCAACAACGCGGGGATCGGCGTGGAGGCGCGGCTGATCGACACGCCGGTCGCCGACTTCGACCGGACGATGGCCGTGAACCTGCGCGGACCGTTCCTCTACGCGCGGGCGTGCTACCCGCACCTGGCCGCGCGCGCAGGGTGCATGATCCACATCTCCTCCGACGCAGGCGTGACCGGCGAGCCGGAGATCGGCGCCTACTCGATCTCGAAGGCCGCGCTGATCATGCTCTCGAACATGCTGGCGCTCGACGGCGGTCCCGACGGCGTGCGCTCGAACTGCATCTGCCCGGGCGACATCGAGCCGGGCATGCGCCACTTCGCGCCGCCCGGGGGCGAGGACGGCTGGCCGTACGACTCGTCGGAGTGGCAGGCCCCGCCGATCGGCAGGATCGGGCGCGCCACGGACATCGCCGATGCCGCCGTGTTCTTCGCGAGCGCGGAGTCCTCGTTCTGCACCGGGTCCGTGCTGCTCGTCGACGGCGGCATGCGGGCCGGGATCATCCGCGACTGATCACTGCGCACGCGCGGGCTAGGCTGCTCGCGAGGGGAGCCATGAGCTTCGAAGACCTGATGCGCAGCCGGAGCGCGAGCGAGTACGCCGACTTCGTGCTGCCGTCGATCCGCGGTGGTGACCGGGTCATCGACGTCGGCTGCGGGCCCGGCTCGATCACGATCGGACTGGCCCAGGCCGCGGGGCACGTCACCGGCGTGGACGTCGACGACGCCGAGTTCGCCGATGCACGCGCGTACGCCGCGGAGCACGGCATCGACAACGTGGAGTTCCTCGAAGGGAGCATCTATCGAGCTCGGCGTTCCCCGATGCGTCCTTCGACGTCTGCACGCTCTTCTCGATGCTCGAGACGCTGGACGATCCGATCGCCGGTCTCGCCGAGGTGCGCCGCGTCCTGAAGCCCGGGGGCCTGGTGGGCGCATCATCGATCGAGTACGGAGGGTTCATCCTGCAGGGCCCCGATGAGCCGCGGCTCATGCGCTTCTACGAGCTGCGGCTCCGTCTGTGGAGCGTGCAGGGCGACGTCCACGTGAACCGCGGTCGCGAGCTGCGGGGGCTCCTGCTGCGGGCGGGCTTCGAGGACGTCGAAGCGGTCACGACGTACTTCAGCTACGGGACCGAGGATCGCGTGCGGACGTTCGGTCTGGGGCGCGCCGCGGACTGCCGGGACGAGTGGTTCGTGGACGGGCTCGCGGAGCACGGCCTCGCCGACCAGGACGAGATCGACGGGTTGGAGCGGGCCTGGATCGACTTCTCGGCGTCACCCGATTCGTTCGCCGCGTTCGCGTGGGGCCGGGCGACGGGACGCCGGCCCTGACCATCCACCGATCGACGGCCGGGTGCCTTCGATCATCACCGGCTACTACGTATCCTCGCCGGCATGCTCGTCGTCCTGCGCGTCGGCGTTCGGAGACTTCCGTCGTGCAGGCTTCGATGTTTTCCCGGGGATGTCCGTGAGCTTCCGGGACGATCGATAGGTGGACGTCGTCCATTCGGCGGACTGGATCGGTCCGCGCGGATCGTGCGGCTTCGCGTCGGATCCACCGGCGACTCGACATCCACGCCCTCGTCCGGCGGCTCGTGCTCACGCTCGTTACCCATGGTCAGCCCTTCGTTCCTGCCGAACCGATGCGATCATCGGATTCCCATGACCCGCATCATGACCCCGATCGGGACTCGGGCGTGCTCATCGGCGATGCGGCCCTCGGTCGGATGAGCTCGGACGCGACGAAGGGGTTGACCGCGGGTTGCGCTTCTGCCATACTCCGTCGGCTGCCCGGCCGACGAAGCCGTACAAGCCGCTCTTGGCCGTTGGGGGTTCGCCCTCTGCGGAATGAGCACCAGCCATGAAAGCTGGACGCGTCTTATCAACGCGCTCTTTCTGGCTTCGTCACTCGGGCAGTACCCATGTCCGGACCGGGATGACCCGCGCCCGGGATCCGGAGTCACTCGAGCACGATGGGGAACGAACGTGGTCCGCCGAGCCGGGATGCGACAGGAGGATCGGGGCGCGGCGGAGCGCCTCCTCGACGTGGTGCTCCGATCCGGGGCGCACCTGTGGCACAACCGGCCCGGCGTGTCGATCGACGGACGGTGGCATCCCGCGACGACGGCGTTCCGAGGTCGCGGAACGCCCGCCCGCCCCGGGCTCTTCGTACCGGCCGCCGTCGACCTCTACGGCCAGCTCGCCGAGATCTACGCGATCGATCCCGAGCTGATGGCGCACTTCGCGAGCTACGCCCTGCTGGAAACGGAGTGGCGTGACCTCAAGGTGGCCTGCGCCGCGCTGATGCTCGTGCAGCCGATCTCCGGTCAGCCGATCCGCGACGAGCACGGGCGCGTGGCGCTGATCGACGACGACTACCGCGAGATCGGCGAGGCGATGGTCCTCAGGTACCAGCAGCGGTCGACCCGGACGATGAACCCGAAGATGGTGCTGCGGGTCGCCCAGCTGCTGGAGGTCCCGGAGATCGCGGCGATCAACCGCGAGGCCGGCTTCGCGGACCCCGCGTCCCGCAAGCCGCCGCTCGGGCGGTGGCCGAAGGCCGCACGGGAGTGGCTGAGCATCCGCGAGCGCAACCCGAACCTGCTGGACGGCCTCGTCGCAGCCGGCTACAAGGAGACGATCAAGGCGCTGGCCCGCAAGTCGGGGTACCGGCCCGAGACCGCGCGGTTCTTCGAGGTGCTCGGCTGGGCCGCAGAAGCAGGCCACGGGCGGTCACCGACGCGTCGGCATGGAGGGGCTGACGCTCCGCAAGCAGGAGCGCTTCGACGGGCTGGACGAGGCGCAGATCTGCGAGCGGATCGTGCACGCAGCGGATCGGCTTCAAGGACGCGGTGGGCGGCTGCCGGCCGGGATGCAGCTGACCCCGGCGATCATGGTGGCGCTCCTGCCCTCGCTCTCCGACCGCGACCTGCGCATCCTCACGCCGACCCTCGAGAGCCTGGGGCTGCTCAACGACACCGAGGTGCGGGCGCGCTGGGAGCAGGCGGTGCGGACGGCCACGGATCAGCGCGCCCTCAACATCGCGCGCAACGTGCGGAACAAGGAGATCCGGGAGCGGCTCGAGGGAGCCGCCGACGCCGCGGCCCGCTCGGCGGTCGAGGAGGCCACGGGCGACGCCGACATCGAGGTGATGTTCCTGATCGACCGGTCGGGATCGATGGAGGGCGCGATCGAGACCTCGAAGGAAGTGCTGATCAAGATCCTGGCCGGGTTCCCTCCCGACCATCTCCACATCGCGGCGTTCGACACGCACGGCAAGGTGCTGCGCCCGAAGGTGCCCACGCGCGTGGGCGTCGAGCACATGCTGCGGCGCATGAAGGCCGCGGGGGGCACGCTCCACTGGGCGGCGCTCGACGCGTTCCGGCGCGAAGGCGTGGCGCTCCCCGAGGGTTCCAAGCTGATCATGATCGTGATCGGCGACGAGGCCGGCGAGATGGGCGCGAGCTTCGTCCACTGGATGCGGGAGCTCGGATACGTGCCCGATGCCATGGCCCTGATCCTGAACGTCGCCGGAGCCTGGGGGCGCGGCACGACCGTCCGGGAGGCCGCGCAGCTCTTGGAGGTGCCGTTCAGCGAGATCTCGGCGAGCCACTTCGACGACCCGTACCAGGTGACGCGCATCCTCCAGGCGCTGCTGCAGGCCCCCGCGTTCGCGGGCGGGAGGTCCGGGTTGCTCGACCGCGTGCTGGCGACCCCGCTCCTGGAGAAGCCGGTGTGATCGACCACCGGCGCTTCCTGGACGACCGTCGGCAGGAGGTGCTTCCCTACCTCGGCGGGCCGGTCGTGGACGCGCGCGATCGGCGCCTCCGGGTCGCGGGTCGGCTTGACCCGGGATGGATCGAGTTCGAGATCGAGGGCCGGACCGCGCGGCCGGTCGCCGAGGCCGCCCGCCCGAGCTCTCGGACCTGCCCGCCGTGCACGGCCATACCCTCGGCGACTACCTGGTGCACGCGGACGCCCGTGCCGAGCTCCTCTTCCTCGGGGCGGGAGCCGAGGCGGCGATGTTCGCGCCGCTGACGGCCCGGCGATGGCCGTCCGGGGTGCTGCTCTTCGATACCCACGACTTCGAGACCGGCGCCGAGGAGGCCGCGCGGCAGGCGTTCGAGGAGCACCGCACCCTCTCCGGAGTGAGCGGCGTTCCCTCACCCGTGCGGGCGGCCTTCGGCTACGCCGTCGCGATGCGCCTCGGTCGGGAGCGGGGCACACGGCTCGCGCCCGCGGAGATCCGCGCCGATGTGGGCCGTCTCGCCGACGGCGGGGACGACGTTGCGGCGACGGTGCTCGACCGGATCGAGCAGGAGCGCGAGCGACAGCGCCTCGCCCCGACGATCGACCTGGGCCGAGCGCCCATGCTGCCGTCGCGGCTGAGCGACGACGAACGGATCGAGGGGGCCATCACGGCCGCCGGCGGACAGTTGCTCGCCACCCAGGTTCGCGGCGACGCCGTGGAGGTTCGGTTCCTGCTGCGGGGCGAGCGGTTCTCGAGCCTCGTGCGGCCAGGGTCGTTGCAGGTGCTGGACGCCGGGATCTGCCTCTCGGGCGAAGACCGCCTGATCACGATCGAGAGCCTGCCGTCGGTGATCATCGAGGGCTTGGATACCGGCCAACTGGTCATGACGAGGCGCACGTGAGCGACCCCGTCGAGGCGTGCTTCCTGGTAGGGCGGGCCGGAGCCGTGCTCTGGGCCGAGCGATCCACGGATCCGGCCGCGCTCCCCGACTCGCGCGCGCGGTGGGAGGCGATCTGGCGCTACCGCGAGGACCTGGCGATCGTCGCCCACACCCACCCGCACGGACCGGCGGCGCCATCGTCGACGGATCGATCGACGATGGAAGGGGTTGACGCGGCGCTCGGGCGCGCGCTCGACTACGCGGTGGTGACGCCGGACGCGGTGCTCCTCTGCCGCGACGGCGAGACGTGGATCGAGCAGGACGAACCCTGGTGGGTCTGGCTCTTGCGCACGACCTCCGGCTTGACGGTGCCGGACGATACGGAAGCTCAGGGGACACACAGCCCCGACGACGAGGAGGAACCGCGATGGCCATCTTGAACATCACGTATCTCGGCATGTCCGGCGACGTGCCCGGCGAGGTCGACGAGAGCGTGAGCGACGACGACGTGCGGAGGATCGCCGAGGAGGTCGTTCGGAGCGGAGGGATCCAGGGGCTGCACGTCGCGACACTCGAGCCCGGGGCCTTCGCCGGGTTCGTCGTGGATCGGCTGAGCGACCCCGAGGGGAAGCGGCGGTTCTACCTGCGCCCGAAGGTTCCGTTCGGCGCGTGAGGGTCGTCTTCTTCGGCGTCGGGGCGCTGGGTTCGACGGCCGTGGTCCTCTGCCGGAGCCTCCCGGCCGAGCTGGCGGTCGTCGATTTCGATCGCGTGGAATCGAAGAACCTGCTCGCCCAGGCGCACGTCCGGCCCTCGCTAGGCAAGAACAAGGCGGAGGCGTTGCGGCTGCAGCTGCTCAACCTCCACGGCGTCTCGATCGAGTCGTTCCCGGTCCGAGTGGAGCCCACGAACGTCGACGCCCTCGCGGCGGGAGCCGATCTCCTGGTGGACTGTCTCGACAACATCGAGGGGCGGAGGGTCGTCTCCGCCCACGCGCGCTCGGCCGGCATCCCGTTGGTCCATGCCGCCATCAGCGCGGACGGGACGTTCGGACTGGTCCGGTGGGACGAGCGGTTCGTCCCCGACGCGGAGGACGAGGAGGGTCAAGCGACCTGCGAGGGCGGCGAGCACCTGCCGTTCATCGGCCTCGTCTCGTCGGTGCTGGCCCGCACGATCCAGGAGTTCGTCGCCGAGGGACGGCGCCGGGACGCCAACGTCGCCGGTTCCCAGGTGACCGTGATCGGCTGACCGCACGAGGGGCGCGTCGATCACGGCGCGCGGAACACCTCGTGGGTGCCGATCCGGCGCCAGATCACGTGGGGCTGGCCCTCCACCTTCGGCTCCCCGTACTGGAAGGTCGCGCGTCCGTCGGGCGCCCAGGACATCTCGAAGACGCCGGCGGCGCCCTTCACGCCCTTGACCCTGAGCCCGGGCCGGAACCGACCCTCGCCGAGGTCGTGCACGAACGCCGCCACCGCGGTGCGGAACGCCGGCGCTGAGCGGCGGTCAAGCCGTCGAGGTCGCGACGGAACCGCGCCGTGAGCGCGTACGTCGGCACGGGTCAGGTGGTGGGCGTGTCCGCGTCGCCGAGCGCCTCGAGCAGGGCCGCGTCGGAGCGCGTGCTCGGTGACCCGGCCGGCCTCGATGTCGGCGCTCGCCTCGGCCTCGCCGGCCTGCCACGCGGGGGTCCAGAACCAGGCCTGGGTGCTGTCGATCAGCTTGCGCGGCTTCAAGAGGATGCCCTCGGGGACCAGCTCGATCTCGACCGGGTCGCCCTCCTCGATGTGGGCGGCCTCGCGCACCTCCTTGGGCAGGGTGAGCTGCCCCTTGCCCCGCACGATCGAGATCGACATCCCTCACTCCTCTGACTTTCTGATATTCGGACTATCGGACTCCATGGTACGGACCATGAGCCCGTGTGTCGAGGGGTGAGGACGCTGCGGTAGGCTAGCGACCCCCACCGACACACCGGCGAGGAGGCTCCCGATGCAGGTCGCGGACATCATGCACACGGACGTGAAGTCGGCCGACGCCGAGGACACGTTCGCCGACGTCGCGAAGCTCATGCGCACGAACGGGATCTCGTCGGTGGTGGTGCTCGAGGGCAAGAAGCTCGCCGGCATCGTGACCGAGCGCGACATCGTGAACCTCGTGGCGGCCGGCGGCGACCCGCACAGCGTGAAGGTGGCCCACGGCATGACGCGCCGCGACCTCGAGACGATCTCGTCCAAGGTGACCCTGGCCGAGGCCGCCGAGCACATGGCCACGCGGAACATCCGCCACCTGCCGGTCGTCGACCGCGGCGCGTGTCGTGGGGATCGTCTCGATCCGCGACCTCACGAAGTGGGCGGCCGAGGAGCTCGCGAGCGGGCACGAGATGCCCGACATCTCGACGAGCCACAAGGCCCTGCAGGCCGCGAGCGACCTCCAGAAGCAGCGCCGCAAGGGCGCGTAGCTACTCCCCTTCCGCGGCGCGCTCGAACGGCTCCCGCGGGTGCTGGAAGCTCCCGAGCTGTGCGATGTCGCGCGGGAAGAGCAGCGCGATCGTCCAGTCGATCGCGATCCGGACCTTGCGGCCGATCGTGGGCATCGCGTACAGGTGGTACGAGCGGTGCAGCACCCAGCCCAGGAAGCCACGCACCTTGACGCCCATGATGTCCGCCACGCCCTTGTAGCGACCGAGGGAGCAGACCCCGCCGACGTTCTTCCAGACGAAGGGCTTGATCTCGCCGCCCATCAGCGTGGCGGTCACGTTCTCCCCGAGGCGCTTGCCTTCGCGCATCGCGTGTTGGGCGGTCGGCGGCGTGAACCCGCCGGTGGTCAGGTCGGGCACGGCCGCGATGTCTCCGGCGGCCCACACGTTGGGCACCCCCTCGACCCGGAGCGCCGCGTCCACCTTGATGCGCCCGCGCTCGTCGAGCGGCAGGCCGCTGATCTTCGCGAGGGGCGCCGGCTTCACCCCGGCGGTCCACACGAGGGTCTCGGCCGGGAACGAGGTGCCGTCGCTCATCGTCATCACGCCGTCCTTCGCGGACTCCAGGCGCACGCTGCACAGGACCTCGATGCCGCGCTCCTCGAGGTGCCGCTGGGCGTAGCCGGCGAGGTCGGCGGGGAGCTCGGGGAGGATCTGCGGCCCTGCCTCGACGAGCACCCACCGCATCTCTTGTTCGTCGATCCCCGGGTAGCTGCGCAGGGCGTCGCGCGCGAGGTCCTCGAGCTCGCCGAGCGCCTCGACCCCGGCGTACCCCGCCCCGACGAAGACGAAGGTGAGGGCGGCGCGGCGGCGGTCGGGATCGGCCGTCTCGGCGGCGACGTCGAGCCGCGAGAGGACGTGGTTCCGCAGGTAGATCGCCTCCTGCACGGTCTTGAAGCCGACCCCGTGCTCGGCCAGGCCGGGGACGGGCAGCACGCGCGACCACGAGCCCGCGGTGATCACGAGGACGTCGTAGCCGAGCTCCACGTCGAGGCCGTCGGGGATCCGCGCGTGGACGTGGCGGTCCTCCAGGTCGACGCTCGTGACCTCCCCCACCACGACGGTGGCGTGCTTGAGGACCGGGCGAAGCGGCACGACCACCGCGCGCGGGTCGATCGTGCCCGAGGCGACCTCGGGCAGGAACGGCTGGTACTGCATGAAGTTGTCGGCGCTCACGACCGTGAGGCGGTGGCCGGCCGTCGCGAGCTCCTTCATGCGGAGCGCCGCGTACATCCCGGCGAACCCGCCGCCGACGATCAGGACGCGCTTCGAGTCTCTGGCCATGGCGCCAAGCATGGCAGGGACGCCGGTCGGGTGGCTCGAGCGGAGCGGGGCGGGGGTCGTCCCCCGCCGTGGAACCGGCGAGGGGCGTCGCGGGCCACCTCGTCAGGAGGCTCACGACTGCGTCCTGCGATGGAGCCGTCAGCCTCCTGACATGTTGCCCCGGCACACCCGGCCCACCCAGGCCCACCCGGCACACCCGGCCCCCCGGGCCTCCGGGCCTCCGCGCCGCCCGAACGCGCGATCCCCGCTGCGCGAACGCGCCGGGTCGAGCCTCGCCTTACCGGGCGTCCCAGACCTCGAGCAGCGCCGGCACCTCGACGAGACCCTCGACGGACGCGTCGGCCTCGGCGAGCTGGTCGGGGGTCGGGTCGTCCGGCGCCTCGCCGCGCAGCACCCAGATCGCGTGCATCCCGGCCTGCTTCGCCGGGCGGACGTCGTAGTCGAGCCGGTCGCCCAGCATCACCGTTCGGTCGGGCGGAACGCCTGCGGTGGAGAGGACATGGGAGAAGAGCTTCGGGTCGGGCTTCTGCAGGCCGAGGTCGTCGCTCACGCCCCAGACCTCGAAGAACCGGGAGAGGCCGTCGCGGTCCATCGCGGCGCGCACCGAGGTGGGCTGGTTCGCGATGATCCCCAGACGGTAGTGGCCCTCGAGCGCCTCGAGGCACGGCGATCGTGTCGGGGTAGAGCGCGGTGGCGGGGTACGACCAGTACCTCGAGGCGCGCGCCTCGACGGGCGCGAGGTCCTGGTCCTCGCCGAGGAAGCGGCGCGTCAGCCGGCGGCGGAACGACTCGGACTGCGCGGCGCGCGCGGCCGCGTACTCGGCCTCGAACTCCTCGTCGGTGAACTCGGCGCCCATCTCGCGGAGCGCCTGCACCCACGAGCGCGCGTAGACGGTGTCGTCGTACATCACGCCGCCGATATCGAAGAAGACCATCTCGATGGGCTCTGGCACGAGGCGATGCTACCGGCCGGGTGAGGCGGGGTCAGTCGCGCGGCGGACCCGCGAGCGCGTAGAACGCCACCGCCGCCGCGGCCGCGGCGTTCAGCGAGTCGATCCCCTCCCGCATCGGGATCCGCACGCGAACGTCGGCGGCGCTGAGCCAGCGCTCGCTGAGCCCGTCGCCCTCGTTCCCGATCGCGAGCGCGGCGCGCTCGAGGGCGGCCGTGTCGACCTCGCGCAGATCGACCGCGTCGGGCGCGGGCGTGAGCGCGAGCAGCGTGAGCCCGGCACCGCGCAGCAGGTCCGGCCCCTCGAACCACGGGACGCGCGTCCACGGGATCGAGAACACCGCGCCCATCGAGGTACGGATCGCGCGCCGGTACAAAGGATCGGCCGCGCGCGGCGTCAGCACGACCGCGTCGACCCCCAGCGCCGCCGCGCTCCGGAAGATCGCGCCGAGGTTCGTGTGGTCGCTCACGTCCTCGAGAGCCGCGACGCGCCGGGCGCCGGCCAGCACGTCGTCGAGCGCCGGCAGCGGCCGCCGGTGGAACGAGGCCAAGGCACCTCGGTGGACCGGGTAGCCGGTGGTGACGTCGAGCACGTCGTCGGGGACCACGAAGACGGGGGCGTCGGGCGGCGAGCCTCCTCCACGGACGCGAGCCACGCCTTGGTCAACAGGAACGCCCGCGGTTCGTACCCCGCGGCGAGGGCGCGCCGGATCGTCTTCTCGCCCTCGGCGATGAAGAGACCTTCCTCGGCCTCGCGAGCGGTGCGCAGCTCGACGTCGCGGAGCTCGGTGAAGTCGCGCAGCCGAGGATCGGCGGGATCGGTCAGACGTTCGACGGTCACGTCGCGGCTCAGCCAGACGCGCTACGCATGCTGGAACGTACGTCGCCCCGTCAGGAAGGTAGGCAGCGATGCCCGCCGCCGCCTCGACCGCTGCGCGGAAGCGTTGGATCGCCGCGGCAGAAGCCGAGGGGTCCCCGAGGTACGAGCCGATCGCCTCGCGGATCAGGTCAGACGTCGTCATCTGACCCCTCTGTGGCCATGCGAGCGAGCGCAGCGGCTTGATGCGGATGCATGTCGAACGTGTTCCGTTGCATGCCCCATCTTCTCCCATCTTCCGCGAGCTTGGTCGCCGGCTGCGTCAGAGGCAAGCGCTAAGGTCGCGAAATGGAGTCGCAAGGAACCAGCTCGTCGGCCGATCGGTCAGATCCCGAACTACTGACGGACGAAGAACTGCGTGAGCGACGTCGCGCCGACCCCGCGTTGCAGCAGCGCCTGCGGGAGGGGCGGGAGGCCATGTTGAAGGCGATGAGCGACGACCCCGACCCTCGGGACGTCGTCACCGCGGAGGACCTCCCCGCCTTCCTGCGTGAGCACAACTAGCGGTTGGCACGCCCGCCGCGTCTTTATGGCCTAGGTGACGCCTAGTCGCGCTCGGAGGCGCTCACTGAACACCACGTCATAGGGAAGAAGCCTAAGTTCCTGGGCTGTTGCCTCGACGCCGTGGACTTGTAGGAGCTCGGAGAGCCACTCCCAAGGATGTTCGTCCTGGGTGTCGTCGTCGTCCGGAAGCACCGTGGTGCGCACGTCCCGCTCGAGGTTCTCCAACGTCAGGTAATGCCACTGGTCGCCCGGCGGGGGTCGCCCTGTGCTCGAGCTCGCCACGGTGAATGAAGTGAACCCCCGCTCCTCGTGCAACGTGAGACGGCGTCCGTCGGCAAGTTCAGCGAACTCGTGCACGTTGAAGGTGACCCCCTGCTTGGAATCCTCGACGAGATTCTCGATCTCGTCGGCTGGCAATCCCTCTTTGACGAGCCGCTGGCGGTACTCGTCTTCGGTAACGAAGTCGCACCACGCACCCAGACGGACGACAGTCACAGCACCCTCCCCAGCGATTCCTATCATGCACGTCGGCATGGCGACTGCTCGGAATCCCGTCGCCGCCAGGACTACCACCGCAACCAGGCTCGCCGAGGCGGTGGTCCTGGCCACTCGATATCAGAGGACGCGCTACTCCCCCGGCGCGGCGCTTCAGCTCCGCGAACCGCTCCGCGTCGGTCGTGTCGCAGCCCATCCGGTAGCCGTAGCGTTCGCCGTGGCAATCGCTCGCGCCGGTCGGGCACCAGGTCGAGCCGAGCCGCGAGCGCGTGGTAGTACGCGCGCTGGTCCTCGTCGTGGTCGGGGTGGTCGACCTCGAGGCCGACCATGCCGGCGCCGGCCATCTCCTCGATCAGGACGTCGGGCACCGAGCCCTGGCCCTTCCACATCCCGGGGTGGGCCAGCACGCAGACGCCGCCCGCCCCCTCGATCAGCTCCACGGAGCGGATCGGGTCGAGGGCGTGCTTCGGCACGTACGCGATGCCGTCGTCGCTGATGTAGCGGTCGAAGGCCTCCCTCTCGGTGGACACGATCCCGGCCTCGACCATCGCCTTCGCCACGTGGGGCCGAGCGATCAGGCCGCCGCCCGCGAGCTCCTGCACGCGGTCGAACGAGATGTCGTAGCCGAGCTCCTGGAGCTTCTCGACCATCATCTCGCCGCGCCGGAACCGCGTGTCGATCAGGCGCTTCAGCTCGGCCTGGAGCTCCTCGTCCGCGGGGTCGATCCAGTACGCGAGCACATGGAGGCTGGCGCCCTGATACTCGGCCGAGAACTCGAGCCCGGGGACGATCTCGAGACCTGTGCCGTCGGAGGCCGCGAACGCCTCGTCGAAGCCTTGCGTCGTGTCGTGGTCGGTGATCGCGATGCCGGTGAGGTCACGGTCGAGCGCGAGCTTGACGTTCTCGGTGATCGAGTTCGTGCCGTCGGAACAGGTGCTGTGCGTGTGGAGGTCGTAACCGCTCATGTGGGAAGGGTGTCAGACTGCTGACGCGGGCGTCATCGGCCGAAGGGCGAGGAAGCCGCCGCCTGGGAGACGTGGATCAGTGGTCGTCGTCGTGGTGCCGGCCGATGCGAACCGTCCGGGTCGGCGACCAGGCGTCGGCGCACATCCCGTAGCCGCCGTAACCGCCGCCCATCTTTCCCTGCACGAAGGTCTGGACCCCGTACTTGCCCTTGGCCATCTTCCCGGTCTTGGTCCAGTAATACCCGCTGCCGCCCGTCGAGGCCGACGAGTAGTAGCCGCCGTTGATGAAGAGGTCGACCGACCTGCCGCCCTTGGGTCCGCACTTCTTGATGCTGACCGGGTTGTACGTGCCCTTGGCCACGATCGCGCCGTTCCGCTTGAACGCGGACAGGGACAGCGTCGGCTGGATCATGGCGTACGCGACGCCGCCGAGCGTCAGCACGAGGACCGCCGCCAAGGCCACCGACAACCGCTTCGTCATCTTGCTCACGGGGGCACCCTCCTTCGGGCGGAGGCAAGCATCGGCCGGACGGCCTACTCCAACCTCACGGCTATCCTAGCCGCGGATCCCGGTGGCCGCAAGCGGCGGACGGTCCCTGTGCGCGCGTTCGCCCGTTGTGTACGTTCAGCGTCGTGGCCACCCCCCGATCACGCCGACGATGGCTCGCCTGGACGCTCCTGGCGACAGGGGTCCTCCTGATCCTGCTGCTGGCCGACTCCGCGTACGTCGCCGTCACGGCGAAAGGCAAGCTCACCGACGCCCGGGACGAACTCAAGCTGGGCGCCGACGCCCTGCTTGAGGGGAGGATCCCCGTGCGGCCACCGCCTTCGACGACGCCCGCAGCGCCGCGGGCTCCGCGGCCTCGCTCACCTCCCACCCGGGCGCCGTCGTCGCGAGCTGGCTGCCCGTGATCGGCGACGACGTCCACGCCGTGGGCGCCCTGGCCGACGCCGCCGTCCTGACCGCCGACGCCGGTCAACGCTGGCGGGCGCGGCCGAACGGGTCGGCTGGAGCGGCACCGGCGTCCCAGGCGTCTCCGACGCCGGCGCGATCCCGTCGGCCACCCTCCGCGAGGCCGCCCCCGAACTGCAGCAGGCGAGCGGGCAGCTCCATGCGGCGAGCGCGCTCCTGACCGACGTGTCGATCGAGGGACTCACCTCCCCCGTCAGGGACGCCGTCGTCGAGGCCCGCGGCGAGCTCGCCGGGCGGGCGGAGCTCGTGGGCTCCGCCGCCGACGTGGCCGAGTTGGTGCCCAGCCTCCTCGCCGACGGTCGCCGCTACCTGCTGGTGATCCAGAACCCGGGCGAGCCGCGCGGCACGGGCGGGTTCATGGGCTACTTCGGGACCCTCGAGGCCGACGGATCGCGGCTCCAACTCACCGCGCTGAAGACCGCCGGCAGCGAGCTGGTGCCACCGGTGCACGCCTCCGCCGACTACGTCGAGCGCTGGGCGCGGTTCGACGGGCTGATCGACCTGCGGCAGGCCAACTTCACGCCCGACGTGCCCACCGCCGCCGGCGTGATCACGCAGATGACCGACGAGCTCGGTGGGGGCACTACGACGGCATCTTCTTCGTGGACCCGATCTGGATGTCCTACATGCTCGAGGCCACAGGCCCGGTCACCGCGCCGGGATGGAACGGCGAGATCTCCTCCGACGACGTCGTGGACGTGATCGGCCGCCAGATCCCCTCGATGCCCGACCCGGCCGCGACCGACGCCCTCCAGGCCAGGATCGCCCAGGCCGTGTGGGACGCGATCCAGACGCGCGACATGTCGCCGTCGGCGGTCGGCACCGCGCTCTCGCGGAGCGTCCAGGAACGGCACCTGCAGATCTGGTCACGCGACCTCGCCGAGGAGGCGCTGCTCGACGCCTGGGCGCGAGCGGCCGCGCCGACCTCGGCCGCAACCCGCTCTACGTGGTCGGTCCGGCGTCGGGGCGTCGAAGATGGCGATCTTCGCCGACCGCTCCATCGCGACCGACGTCACGCTCGCCGACGACGGCAGCGCGACCGTCACCACGACGCTCACGCTGAGGAACACCGCAGATCCCGATGCGGTCTTCGAGTCCGCGCTGTACGGGCGACGGACGGACTTCCCGGTGGGGACGTTCGCCGCACACGTCAGCGTCTACCAGCCCGAGAGCGTGACCGACGTGCCGTTCTACGAGGCGAGCGGGCCGACCGCGACCGCCGAGGAGCACGAGTTCGGGCACCCTGTCTCGGCGGGGTTCATCTCGGCGGGGGCGGGCGGATCGATGACCTGGTCGGTGACCTACCGGGTGCCCGACGCCGTCACGGAGACGGAGGGCGTCCGCGAGTATCGGCTCGACTACCTGCCCCAGCCGGGCTTCGCACCGATCCCGATCGACGTGACGATCCATCTGCCTGACGGATCCACGGTCGCCGAGGCGTCGCCGGGCGTCCGGGCCGACGGCGCCGAGGCCACCTACCGCGACGCGCCCGCGGTACCGACCCGATCTGGGTGCGGTACTAGACGACCCCGAGGATCGCGCGCGGGCGTCGGTTCGTGCCGCAGAGTCCTTGCCCTCGACGACCCGATGCCGCTCGACTCAGCGCCACATCCCTCGGCGTCGGTCGGCGGCTCCGCAATAGCGGCACTGGCTCCCGCTCCGCACCATCATGGTCGGGCCGTTGGAATGGTTCCACGACCGCCTCCGGCACCGGCTCTCTCTCCACGGGCGATCTCCCCGTTCCCGTTGGAGCCTCCCCCTTCGAACCCTGCGATCGGCGCCGGGCCCAGAGCCACATCCACTTCGGAGGCCCCTCAGCGGGAACGAACCCGGGTCCCTGGCGGCACCGCCCTTGCCGTCCTCCTTGCGGCGGCCGCCCCGCGACCCGCGCCCCGCGTGGCTGTACGCAGCGCTGTAGTACGAGCCGTAGCGCGAGGCGGCCTTGGGTCCAGGTTGTTGAGGATGCAGCCCAGCAGGCGGCCGCCGACCTGATCGAGCTGCCCGCGCAGGTGCATGACGTCCGCCTCCGTGGTCGTGGAACCGTCCACCACCGCGAGGATGCTGTCGACCATGGGCGCGATCTCGAGGGCGTCGGCCACCACCAGCGACGGAGGGCTGTCCAGGAGCACGAAGTCGGCGTTGGCGCGCAGCTCGCGATGACGGCCGCCATGGCGCCGGAGCCGAGCAACTCCGACGGGTTCGCCGGGGGGGCGCCGGTCGGCAGGAGCACCAGGTTGGGTACCCCCGTTCGGACGAGCGCGTCGCGCAGCGCGATCCGGTGCTGGAGCACATCGGAGAGACCGGGCTCCCTCGCCAGCCCGAAGAGCCGGTGCAGGGCGGGCTTGCGGAGGTCACAGGAGACCATGACGACGCGATGGCCCGAGCGCGCGAGCACCACCCCGAGGTTGGCCGTCGTCGTGGACTTGCCTTCTCCCTGGCCCGGCCCGGTGACGAGGATCGTCTTCACGTCGTGCTCGCCGGCTCGATGCAGGAGTACCGGGCGAGCCGAGCGGTATGCCTCGGCCGCGGCGCTCTCCGGATCGGCCTGGGAGACCACCGTCGACCCCTGCTCCGGCGCCCCTTCCACGTGCGGCACCACGGCGAGCACGGGCGTCCCGAGCACGGCTCGAGGCCCTCGTGTTCGCCGACTCGCGCATCCATCCGCTGGCGACGAAGGCGAGCCCGATCCCGAGCGCGAGACCCACGATGGCGGCCAGGATCCCCGTCGTGACGTAGTCCTTGTTCGACGGTCTGGTAGGGAGGTCGCCGGCGTCACGACTTGGGCGGGCGCTGTCCGACGCCCTCGGCAGCTGATCCAGGGCCTCAGCTGGGCGAGGCCGAGCTCCTGCTGCAGCGCCGTCTGCCGCGCTCCAGGTGGCCCGCGCCTCCGGCTCGGTCGTCGCCGCGATCAGGCTGTCGAGCGCGGCGATCTTGGCCGTCGTGCCGGCGATCTTGGCCTCGAACGGCTTCCGCAGTTCAGCGACCGCCTCCCTCGACCGACCGCCTTGCGGTCGGCCACGTAGGCGTCCGCGAAGGCCTGCGCGCACGCCTGCGCCGCTACGTCCGTCCGCTCCGTGGTGCAGGCGATATCCAGGTAGGGGGTGTTGACGGGGACGGCGACCGCCACGTCGGCATCCGTTGCCAGCGAGGCATCCCCGCCCGTCGGCGACGAGCAGGTCGGCTGCCTGGCGCCTCGATCGGCGTCGAGGTCACCCGCACCGATTCGGTGTCCATGTTCGCGAACTGTGGCGCCGTCGCTGGACGAGCAGGGTGCCCCCGCGTCTTGGGCAGGACCTCCACCCGAGCGGTGGAGGAGTACAGGGCCGTCCGCAGATAGACCGACGTCAGGGCCGCGCCCACGACCAGCATCGTGGGGATGACGACGGACCACTTCCTTCGGCGCAGGACGCCGAAGAACTCCCTCAGGTCGATCGGCTGGGGTCTCGTCTTCGGGATACGGCCCAGCAGATCCTCAGGGAAGGTGGGCGGCCATCCTACATCCCGGGCGGTTCGCCGATCGGGGCCGCTCATCCTTCGTCGCACGCTGGAGTTGAGCACGAACAGCAGTGGACAGGCCGCGCCCCACCGAGGGCGACGACCGTCGGCATCACCATCGGCCGCGGCGCGTGCACGAGCCCGATCGCCAGGCTGCAGCAGGCGATCTGCACGGCATAGTTCGTCAACGCCACCTTGTCCTCCGACAACCTGATCCTCGCGAGCCGGTGCGAAGAATGGTCGGTGCCGCCCACGTAGATCGGCCGTGAGTCCAGCGCCCGCCCCACGATCACCAGGGCCATGTCGAAGAGCGGCACCGCGAGGATCAGGACCGGGATCGCGGCGTGCACCAGACCGGCCTCGCCGACGAGGTCGAGCTGGAGCGAGACGGCCGCGAGCAGGAACCCGA
>CAWFJU010000002.1:0-25297 GCA_963816275.1 uncultured Actinomycetes bacterium | reverse complement strand
CCAGATTGCTGACTTCTTCCAGCGGCTCCGGGCCCCGCGCCACGACGTCCGGGGGTACGCTGCTCGATACGAGGGGGTCCGCCCGCCGCTCATCCGCCGCCGGACCGGACAGAGGGAGGCTCCAACCATGAAGCAGACGGTCGGGTCCTGATCGCGGTGCTGCCGCCGCGGCGTTGTCGTCGCGATCGTGGCCACGTCGGGCGGATTGCCGAAGGTGACCGGGAAGCCCGCGCGGCCTTGGCGCCGCCGCCGACGCCGATGCCGACCTGGCGAGGTTCCGGCGGCGCCCCCGCGGTGCCCGTGACCGGCACGACCGCGATGCCGCACCGGTCGGGCCCCTGGCCAAGGTCACGGACCGACCGCCGACGACCGTGCCGTGGGTCAAGCGCGAGCTTCAGCTCGAGGCCGAAGAGGCGGCGGCGGAGGCCGCCGGCGAGGAGACCGAGGGCAACAAGCCGGTCCTGGAGCGGTCCGCCGATCTCGGCCAGGCCGACGAGGCACTCCAGGCCGACCGCGGAGCGCTCCGAGTTCCCCGGCGCCGAGCCTGGAGCTTCAAGGGCCTGGGCGCGAACGCGAACCCGTTCGACCTCGTGCCCCCCGACACGAACGGCGACGTCGGGAACGGCTACTACCTGCAGATGGTGAACGTGGCGTTCGCCGTCTACGACGCCGGGCACGGGCGCCAAGGTCGCCGGGCCGATCTTCATGTCGTCGCTGTTCGACCCCGGCACGCAGAAGCTCTGCGCCACCCACGACGATGGCGACCCGGTCGTGTGTTCGACGAGTACGCGAACCGGTTCGTGATCAACCAGTTCGCACTGAACTTCAACAAGGCGAAGTTCGCGGAGTGCGTCGCGGTCTCGGCGACGGGCGACCCGACGGGTTCGTGGAACGCGTACCAGTTCGACTACCCCAAGGCGAACCTGCTGAACGACTACCCAAAGTCGGGGTGTGGCCGGCCGCCAACAACAACGCCTACTTCGCGTCGTTCAACCAGTTCCGCTGCTCGACATCGAACTCCGATTTCGCCTGGCGCGGCGCCGGGCGATCGCGTACGACAGGGCCGCGATCATCGCCGGCAACCCGGCGGACCAACTACTTCGACCTCTCGGGTCGATCCGAACCTGGGGGCCAGCTCCCCGCCGACGCCGACGGAACGATGCCCCCGGGAGCGGGACGCCCAACTACTTCGTCCAGATGGACGCCGACGAGTTCGGCTATCCCGACGACGCGCTCGAGGTCTCGGAGTTCGACGTCGACTGGGCACGCTGGCCCAACTCCGACGTTCGCCGCGCAGACGACGTCGCTCACCACGGCGAACTTCAGCCCGTGGGTCTGCGGCGCCGGCAAGACGTACTGCATCCCGCAGAAGGGGACCACGAACAAGCTCGACGCCCGAGCGACGCGTGTGTGGCGCCTGCAGTACCGGAACATGGCGGTGGCGACGAGCGGATGGTCGTGAACCAGTCCGTTCGGGCCTCGAAGGGCCAGGCCGGACTCCGCTGGTACGAGCTGAACGACTCGGGCTCGGGCTCGGGGGATCGCGAACCAGGGCACCTACTCGCCCGATACGGCGAAGAGCCGCTGGATGGGGAGCGCCGCCATGGACTCCGCCGGCGACATCGCCGATCGGGTATTCGGTCTCGAGCGCGAAGATCTTCCCGTCGATCGGCGTCGTGGGCCGCACTGCGGGCGCGCCGGCGAACACGCTCGACCTCGGCGAGCGCAAGGTCTTCAAGGGTCTCGGCTCCGAGGACGGCAACTACGGCCGCTGGGGCGACTACTCGGCGATGACCGTGGCCGAGGACGGGTGCACGTTCTACTACACGACCCAGTACTACAAGAAGACGGGCCAGTGGAA
Source organism: uncultured Actinomycetes bacterium (assembly GCA_963816275.1). Lineage (GTDB taxonomy): Bacteria > Actinomycetota > UBA4738 > UBA4738 > HRBIN12 > JAOUEA01. Next base: position 23,436 of record CAWFJU010000002.1, on the reverse strand, counting down.
GTGGGCGACGCAGATCCTGCGGTTCACGGTCCCGGGCTGCTAGCGCCCGATCCGCATCGCACGCCGGCCGCCCCGGGCAACCCCCGGGGCGGCCGCGCTTCCGGGGTCCGCGGGACGGATGCGGCGTGGCGCGGCGTGTAGCCTCTGTGACCTATGCGCGCCACCCAGCTGTTCGCTCCGACCCTCCGCGAGGACCCGGCCGAGGCCGAGATCGCGAGCCACCGCCTGTTCCTTCGGGGGGCGTTCATCCGCAAGCTCGCGGCCGGCATCTACACGACGCTGCCGCTCGGCCTGCGGGTGATGCGCAAGATCGAGGCGATGGTCCGCGAGGAGATGGACGCGGCCGGGCGCGCAGGAGATCCGCATGCCGATCGTGCTGCCGGCCGAGCCGTGGAAGCAGACCGGCCGCTGGGAGGCCTACGGCAACGAGTCTTCAGGCTGCAGGACCGGCACGGGCGCGAGTTGCTGCTCGGGCCGACCGAGGAAGAGGTCTTCGCGCCGCTCGTTGCCGGCGATCTGCCCTGCTACCGCGACCTGCCGATCAACCTGTACCAGGTCGAGTGGAAGTACCGGGACGAGCGCCGGCCGCGGTTCGGGCTGCTCCGCGGGCGCGAGTTCCTGATGAAGGACGCCGTACTCGTTCGACCGCGACGAGGACGGGCATGCGGGAGTCGCTACCGCATCATGTACGAGGCGTACGTGCGGATCTTCGATCGGCTCGGCCTCGACCACGTCATCGTGGAGGCCGACCCGGGCACGATCGGCGGCGACGTGAACCACGAGTTCATGGCCCTCGCCGAGGTGGGCGAGGACCTGTTCGTGCGGTGCGAGAACGGCGACTACCTCGCCGACACTGGAGGCCGCGACGCCGCGCGCCGCCCGAGGCCGCTCCGACCGACGTCTCGACGCCGCTCACCGACGTGGCACACGCCGGACGCCGCCGACGATCGAGATGGTGGCCGCGCAGCTCGGCGATCGAGCCCCGAGCACACGCTGAAGTGCATCATGTTCGAGGCATCGACGGGCGCCCAGAGGTCATCGCCGTGCTCGTGCCCGGCGACCGCGAGGTCAGCGAGAAGAAGCTCGCGCAGCGGTACTTCCCCGCGGTCGTGGCGCCGTTCGAGGACGCGGACTTCGCCGGCTCGGGCTACGCGAAGGGCTACGTGGGCCCGCAGGGGTTCGGTGAGGACGTCGCCGTGTTCGCGGACCATTCGGTGCGCGGCGGCTCGACTGGGTGACGGGCGCGAACGCGCACGACACCACGTGACGGGCGCCAACGTCGACCGCGACTTCCGGGTGGACCGCTGGGACGACCTGGTCGCTGATCCGCGAAGGCGACCGTTGCCCCGATCGACGGCGGCGAGCTGCACGTCGGCCGGTCGATCGTGGTCGGCCACATCTACCAGCTCGGCACGAGGTACTCCGGCGCCGCTGGAGACCACGTTCCAGGACGAGGACGGCGCCTGGCAGCCCGTACGGATGGGCTGCTACGGGATCGGGATCTCGCGGATCCTGCGCCGCCGTCGTCGAGCAGCGCCACGACGACGACGGGATCGTGCTGGCCGAAGGTCCTCGCGCCCTTCGAGGTGGTGGTGGTGCTCGCGACCGCCGACGACGACGCCGCGATCGCCGAGGCCGAACGCATCTACGACGGAGCTTGACGGCCGCGGCGTGGACACCGCGCTCGACGACCGGAGCCGAGCGTGCGGGCGTGAAGTTCGCCGATGCCGACCTGATCGGCTACCCCGTCCAGGTCACGGTCGGCAAGCGCGGCATCGCGGCGGGCACCGTGGACCTGAAGCTCCGCGCGACGGCGAGCGGTCGACCGCCCCCTCGCCGACGCCGTCGAGGCCGCGCCGGCGCTGCTCGGCGCCGCCCCGTAGGCGAGTTCCGGGGCCGCTGCCGGACGCCTCGGCTATACTGACCCTCGTACAGCGAACCGAAAGGTGTGTCCGGAGGTGGGCTCGCGCCCACCTTCTCGTTCGTAGGGGAGGGTCGAGCCGTGGACGCGGAAGCGCTGGTCAGACCCGTGGTCGAGGCCGCCGGCTACGAGTTGGTCGAGGTCGTCGTCCGCCCGCGAAGGCGGGACGCCGGATCCTCCGCGTGACGGTCGATCGCGACCAGGCGGATCGACCTGGACGACCTCGGCGCGCTGTCCGACGAGGTCTCTCGCGCGCTCGACGCGGGGGGCTACGACCCGGGCCCGTACCGGCTCGAGGTGTCGTCGCCCGGCATCGAGCGGCCGCTGAAGCGCCCGCGCACTTCCGCCGGGCGGTGGGCCTGCAGGTGAAGGTGAAGACCACGGCGCCCGTGGCCGGGTCGAGGACGCACGTGGGCGCGTTGCTGCGCGCCGACGACGAGGGCATCACGCTCGACGTCGGCGGCACGGAGCTGCGCGTCCCTACGCCGACATCGCGTCGGCGCGCACGGTCGTCGACTGGGACGCCGAACTGAAGAGGAGCAACGCATGAACGCCGAGATGATCGCCGCGCTCCGCGAGCTGGAACGCGAAAAGGGCATCGCCTTCGAGACGATCCTCCAGGGGCTGGAGGAGGCGATGGCCTCCGCCTACAAGACGTGGTGGAAGCAGGAGAACCCCGACGCCGACGACGACTTCGTCGAGCTTCCGCGCCGAGATCGACCCGGAGACCGGTGACCTGCGCATGTGGAAGCAGGACCTCGAGGAGATCGACGTGCCCGCGGTCGACGAGGAGTCCGAGCCCACCGTGGAGATGAAGGTGCTGGGCGAGGAGCAGGTCGAGGTCACCGACGACTTCAAGGGCCGGATCGGCGCCCAGACCGCCAAGCAGGTGATCTTCCAGAAGCTCCGCGACGCCGAGCGCGAGATGACGTACGAGGAGTTCGCCGGCCGCGAGGGCGACGTCGTCACGGGCATCGTCCAGCAGTCAGGAGCGCCGCTACACGCTGCTCGACCTGGGCAAGGTCGAGGCCCTGCTGCCGCAGGCCGAGCAGGTGCCGAGCGAGCCCTACCGCGCCGGCGAGCGGATGAAGGCCTACATCACCGAGGTGCGCCGCGGGACCAAGGGGCCGCAGATCGTCGTGTCGCGCTCGCACCCGGGCCTGCTGAAGTCGCTGTTCGCGCTCGAGGTGCCCGAGATCGAGGAGGGCATCGTCGAGATCCGCGCCGTGGCGCGCGAGCCCGGACACCGCTCGAAGATCGCCGTGAGCTCGAACGAGCCCGGCGTCGACCCGGTCGGCGCCTGCGTCGGCCCGAAGGGCTCGCGCGTGCGCATGGTGGTGAACGAGCTCCGCGGCGAGAAGATCGACGTGGTGCCGTGGTCCGACAACCCGGGCGAGCTGGTCGCGAACGCCCTGCAGCCCGCCAAGGTCAAGGAGGTTCGCACCGACGAGGCCACGGGCACCGCCCAGGTCATCGTCCCCGACTACCAGCTCTCGCTGGCGATCGGGAAGGAGGGCCAGAACGCGCGCCTCGCGGCCCGCCTGACCGGCTGGCGGATCGACATCAAGTCCGAGACCCAGGCGACCGAGGAGTCGCGCGCGCCCGCGGCCGTCCCGAGGTCGCCGGCCGTCGAGATCCAGGAGGTCCCCCGGCCGATGACGAGGTCGAGTCGCGGTCGAGCCCCGAGGACGACGGCCGACGCCGAGCCCGAGGCCGAGCCCGCGACGCCGAGGCCGAGCCGGACGCCGCCGAGGCGACGAGCGACGGACCCGTAGATCGGCGTGACGCGGGTGCCCGAGCGCACGTGCGCGGGCTGCCGGAGCGCGTGCCCCGCGCGGGTCGCTCCTACGGATCGTCGCGCGGCGCCGACGGCGTCCGCGTCGACCGTTCCGGGTCGGCGCCCGGTCGTGGCGCATGGGTGCATCGGGACCCGAGCTGCATCGACGCGGCCCTCGCCAAGGGAGGGCTCGCGCGGGCGCTGCGGACGGGCCTGGGCGCGGATGAACTGGGTAGGCTAAGGGACGACATCGAGACGGGAGCGGCGTGAGGGTTCACGAACTGGCGAAGGAACTCGGGGTCTCCAGCAAGGAACTGCTGGGGACGCTGGAACAGATGGGGGTGGCGGGCAAGTCCGCCTCGTCCAGCGTGCCCGAGGACCTCGTCCCGCGCCTGCGCGCATCCGGCGGCAAGGCCACCGAGGCGCCGAAGCGCCGTGAGGTGCTCGAGCCGCCGCCCGCGCCCCGTAAGCCCAAACCGAAGGCGAAGCCGAAGACGAAGGCCGCAGAGGCGGCCGCCGCGCCCCCCGCCGCGACCGGGGATGCCGGCGTCGCGGCCGCGGAGCACGCCGGTCCGTGCCAGCATCCACGACGTCCGCGGTCGCCGTGGCCGAGCCCCCCGCCGCCACCGCACCGGCTACGCCCCCGGCTCCCGACACGCTCTCGAGCTTCGCGCCCGCGCCGACGCCCACGCCGCGCCGCCGCCAGCCCAAGCCGGGTCCCGCGGCGCCGACCGTGCCGACGCTGCAGCTCGTCCGGGGCGCCACCCCGCAGACGATCGCCGAGAAGGTCGGATCAGTCGCCGGCCGACATCGTGAAGATCCTGTTCATGGCCGGGGAGATGGCCACGGCCACCACATCCCTTTCGGACGACGCGATCGGCCTCGTCGCGGTCGAGCTGGGCCTCGAACCGCAGATCGTCGGCATCGAGGACGAGGTCGCGGCCGAGGACCTGGTCGAGGAGGAGGTCGACGAATCGCAGATGGTGCCGCGGCCGCCGGTCGTCACCGTGATGGGTCACGTCGACCACGGCAAGACGAAGCTCCTGGACGCGATCCGCGAGACCGACGTCGTGGCCGGCGAGTTCGGCGGCATCACCCAGCACATCGGCGCGTACCAGGCCCACGTGGGCGACCGAGACATCACGTTCATCGACACGCCGGGCCACGAGGCGTTCACCGCGATGCGGGCCCGCGGCGCCAAGGTCACCGACATCGCCGTGCTCGTCGTGGCGGCCGACGACGGCGTGATGCCGCAGACGCTGGAAGCACTCGACCACGCGAAGGCGGCCGAGGTGCCGATCGTCGTGGCGGTCAACAAGATCGACAAGGAGGAGGCCGACCCCAACCGCGTGCGCACCCAGATGGTGGAACACGGGGTCGTGCCGTCCGAGTGGGGCGGCACGGTGGAGTTCGTCGACGTGTCCGCCCGCGAGAAGATGAACCTCGACACCCTCCTCGAGACGCTGTTGCTGGTCGCCGACCTCGAAGAGCTGAAGGGCGTCCCGACGGGCCACGCGCGCGGCACCGTGATCGAGGCGCACCTGGACAAGGGCCGCGGCCCGGTCGCCACGGTGCTGGTGCAACGCGGCACCCTCGCGGTCGGCGACGCGCTCGTCTGCGGCACGAGCTACTGCAAGATCCGGGCGATGCAGGACGAGTACGGGACGGCGATCGTGGAGGCCGGCCCCTCGAAGCCCGTCGTGATCCTCGGCTGGAGCGCGGTGCCCTCCTCGGGCGACGAGTTCCGCGAGGTCGAGGACGAGCGCGAGGCCCGCCACATCGCGGCCGAGCGCGAGTCGAAGGTCCGCGCCGCCGAGCTCGTCGTCAGCCGTCCACCGACGCTGAACGACCTGCTGCGCCAGGCGGAGCGGGCCGAGATCCCCGAGCTGAACCTGATCGTGAAGGCCGACGTACAGGGCTCCCTGGGCGCCCTGTCCGACGCCCTCCTGAAGCTCCCGCAGGACGAGGTGCGGGTGAACATCGTGCGCAGCGCGGCCGGGGCGATCACGAAGGACGACATCTCGCTCGCGATGGCCTCGGATGCGGTCGTGATCGGCTTCAACGTCCGGCCCGACAAGCTCGCGCGCGAGCTCGCGGAGCAGGAGAAGGTCGACATCCGCCTGTATCAGGTGATCTACGACGCGATCGACGACATCAAGGCCGCGCTGTCAGGCATGCTGAAGCCCGAGGAGCGCGAGAAGCTGGGCGGCGAGGCGGAGGTCCGTCAGACGTTCCGGGTTCCCAAGCTCGGCGTGATCGCCGGCTGCTACGTCCGTACCGGCACGATCAAGCGGAACGCGAAGGCCCGGCTCGTCCGTGACGGCGTCGTGATCTACCACGGCAAGCTCGGATCTCTCCGCCGGTTCAAGGACGACGTCGCCGATGTCCGCGAGGGGTACGAATGCGGCATCGGGATCGAGAACTTCCAGGACATCAAGGAAGGCGACGTGATCGAGACCTACGAGGTCGAGGAGTTCGCGCGCACGATCTGATGCTGGTCGCGCTCGAACGCTTCGACCTGCGCATCCCTGCCTGTCGCTCCCTGAAGGAGAAGCGGCACGTCGTCAAGGCCCTCACGAGCGCGCTCCGCTCGTCGTTCAACGTGAGCGTGGCCGAGGTCGAGCATCAGGATCTGTGGCAACGGGCGGCCTTGGGCGTCGCGGCCGTGGGCGCCCAGGAGTACCACCTCCGCAGGGTGCTGCACGATGTCGAGAAGCTGGTGGAACGCTGGGCGGAGGTTGACGTGATCTCCACGGACCTCTCGGTCCACTACGCGGACGACTGAGCGGCGGCGGGTAGGCTGGTCGTCATGACCCAAGGCCCCCGCACGCAGCGCGTCGGTGAGGAATTCCGCGAGATCCTCGCCGAGGAGATCCAGAGATTGAAGGACCCCCGTGTGGGGTTCGTGACCGTGACCGGCGTGAAGGTCTCGCCCGACCTCCGCCACGCGTGGATCGCCTACACCTGCTTCGGATCCGACAAGGAACGCGCGGCCACCCGCGCGGCCCTGCGGTCGGCGCGTCCGCACCTGCGCGCGGCGCTCGGGCGGCAGGTCCGGATGAAGTACCTGCCGGAGCTCGAGTTCGAGGAGGACACCACGTACGAGCAGGGGGAGCGGATCGAGCATCTGATCGCCGATCTGCACCGGAAGGACGTCGAGTGAGCCGCGCCCCCGACCTCGCGCGGGCGGCCGAGATCCTCGCCGAGGCCGACGAGGTGGCGCTCGCGTGCCACGTGAACCCCGACGCCGACGCCCTCGGATCGATGCTGGGTCTCGCGAACTACCTGGAGACGCGCGGCACCCGAACGGTCGCGTCGTTCCCGAACGAACCCCTCGAACCACCTCGCTGGGCCTCGTGGCTCCCGGGGGCGGACCGCCTCGTGCCGCCCAAGGCCTTCCCCAAGGCGCCTGCGGTGATGGTGACGTGTGACTGCGCGTCCTTCGACCGGCTCGTCTCGCTGGGTCACGCGGCCACGAACGCGGGCCAGGTCATCTGGATCGATCATCACCGCTCGAACGATGGCCTCGGAACCGTCCCCCTGATCGATCCGGCCGCCTCGTCGACCTGCGAGATGGTCTTCCGGCTGATCGATGCGATGGGCGGCGGCATGACGTCCGAGACCGCGATCTGCCTCTACGCGGGGCTCGTGACCGACACCGGCCGGTTCCAGTACGAGGCGACCACCTCGGAGACCCTGCGGATCGCCGCCGCGCTCCGTGAGCACGAGTTCGACCACGCGGGCCTCGTGCAGGCGCTCTACGAGGACCATCCTCGGGCGTACCTGGGGCTGGTGGGCACGGCGCTCGGTCGGCTCGCCTACGAGGCCGACGCGGACCTCGTCTGGACCTACCTCACGCAGGCCGACCTACGCGAGGCGGGCGTGCATCCGTCAGACACCGATGACCTCATCGACGTGATCCGCACGGCCCGCGACGTCGACGTGGCGGCGCTCGTGAAGCAACAGAAGGACGGGCGGTTCAAGGTGAGCGTCCGGTCGCGTGGCGGGCACGACCTGGCCGCGATCGCGGGGGTCTTCGGGGGCGGCGGGCACCGGCTCGCGGCCGGCTACACCTCGTCGCACGGTCCGGCGGAGACGGTGGCGCGCCTGGTCGGTGCCCTGAAGGGCGAGCCGGTCGCGCCGTGAGCCGGCCCGACGGGCTGCTCCTGGTCGACAAGCCTGCGGGCATCACCTCGCACGACGCCGTCGCGATCGTTCGGCGCGTCCAGGGCACGAAGAAGGTCGGTCACGCCGGCACGCTCGACCCGATGGCCACGGGGCTGCTCGTGATGGGGATCGGCCGCGCGACCCGGCTGTTGCGGTTCCTCGGCGACCTGCCGAAGGTCTACGAGGGGACGTTCCGTCTCGGGATCGAGACCACCACCCTCGACGCCGACGGCGACGTCACCCGTGAGTCCGACGTGAGTGCGACCGAGGCGGAGGTGGGGGCGGCGATGGCGGCGCTCGTCGGCGACTCGATGCAGACGCCGCCCGCCTACTCGGCCGTGAAGGTGGGCGGCACGAGGCTCCACGAGGCGGCCCGCAAGGGAACGGTACTCGACGCGCCCCCGCGCCCGATCCACGTGGCGGCCTTCGACCTCCTCGGCTTCGAGGGGCGGGACGCCGGGTTCCGGGTGGTCTGCGGCGGCGGCACGTACGTGCGCGTCCTGGCGGCCGATGTCGGTGCCGCGCTCGGGTGCGGCGCGCATCTGACCGCGCTCCGTCGAACCGCGATCGGACCGTTCGACGTCGTCGAGGCGCGCCCGCCCGATGCGTCGATCTCGCCGTTGCCGGTCGACCGTGCGCTCGACCACCTCCCGCGGGTCGTGCTCGGCCCCGACGAGGCGGTCGCCGCCGGACACGGGCGCGTCCTCGGCCCCGCCGGGATCGAGGGTCCGTACGGTGTGATCGCGCCCGACGGCCGGCTGATCGGTGTGTGGGAGGACCGGGGGACGAGCGGCCGACCGCTCGTCGTGATCCCGCCCCTGGATGCATAGCGCTCGCAAGCCCCCGTTCCCCGGCTCCCTGCTAGCCTGAGCCGGTCGTTCAGCGAGGGGGCCCTGGTGGCATCGGACGAAGCGGTCGCGTCGGACGCGACCGAGGAGCAACCCACCGAGTCAGAGCACCGCGGCTTCACCGTGAAGCGCGTCCTGGGCGTGATCGTCTCCCTGGTCATCCTCGTGGCCATCTTCGGCTACGCGATCCCGAAGGTCGCCGACTACGGCGCGGTCTGGGACGCGATGAAGACGATGACCCCGCTCGAGCTGGCGTCCCTCTTCGTCGCGATGGTGTTCAACCTCTTCACGTACTGGTGGGCGAACATGGCCGCGCTCCCGGGGCTCCGTCTCTGGCCCGCCGCCGTGCTCACGCAGACGACGACCTCGGTCGCCAACACGCTGCCGGGCGGGGGCGCGATCGCGGTCGGACTCACGTACGCGATCTTGAAGTCATGGGGCTTCACGGGCACGGACACGGCGCTGTACGTCGGGGTGACCGGCGTGTGGAACATCTTCGCGAAGCTCGCGCTCCCGGTCCTCTCGATCGCGCTCCTCGTGCTGACGGGACAGAGCAGCACCGCGTACGTGACGGCGGCGATCGTCGGGGTCGTCGTACTCGCGATCGCCGTCGGGCTCCTCGCCGCCGTGTTCTACAGCGAGCGTCTCGCCCGCTCGATCGGGAGTGGCCTCGGCAAAGTGATCGCCGTGGTGATGAAGCCGTTCCGCCGCGGCAAGCCCGCGATGTCGGATATGGGTGAGAGCGCGGTGCGCTTCCGCCGAGACACGATCGGCCTCGTGGAGCACCGGTGGATCCGGCTGACGTTCTTCACGCTGCTGAGCCAGGTCGCGCTCTTCTTCGTACTGCTCCTCGCGCTCCGCCACATGGGGATCGACGAGTCCGAGCTCAGTACCGCGAAGGCCTTCGCCGTCTACTCCTTCAGCCGGCTCCTCTCGGCGATCCCCTTGACCCCGGGCGGGGTCGGGGTGATCGACCTCGGCTACGTGGCGGGCCTCACGTCGGGTATCCCCGAGTCCCAGCACGCGGAAGTGGTGGCGGCCGTGCTGATCTTCCGGTTGCTGACCTACGGGATCCAGATCCCGCTGGGCGGCTTCACCTACCTGATCTGGCTCAAGAACAAGAGCTGGCGGCGCGAGGCGCCCGACCGGCCAGTCACCGAGACGGCCTTCGTGACGGGGACCGAGGCCTAGCCGGGGGGCGCCCCCACGGCGTCGTCCCGCTCGATCTCGTCGGACGGTGTCTCGCCCTCGATCCTACGGTCCAGCAGCGCGACGACCGCCGCCACCGTGAGGGCCACGCCGGCACCTAGGAACACCCCGGTGGTCGCGTCCGAGAGCCAATGCGCGTTCAGGTACACGCGCGAGAGCCCCATCAGGAAGGCGAAGCCCGCCGCCATCCACTCCCAGACGCGCCGGCGATGCCCGGCCGGGAGGAACGCGATCACGAGCGAGATCCCGATCGCCGCGCCAGCGACCGAGTGACCCGACGGGAAGGAGGTCCCGTTCGTGGTCACCAAGGGATCGGGCGGCCGCGCACGGTCGATCGTGATCTTCAGGGCCGACATCAAGGCTTCCGAGAGCACCCACGTGACCGCGAACGCGATCGCGTGCCGGTAGCGATGGAGCACGAAGATCAACAGCACGAGCGCGATCGCCCGGAAGGGGATGTTGAAGGCCCCGCCACCCATGATGTTCAGCACGCGCGCGATGAACGTGAGGATCGGGTTGCGGATCTGCTGCACCGCGTCGTACGTGGACTGGTCCAGACGTCCGATCGGCGGGTAGGCCGTGGCCGGCGCGACCTGGTCCGCCTGCGGCCCGACCCCGAGCACGAACAGGATCGTCACGCCGAGCAAGGCGAGCCCTGCCGACAGCCCGAAGTACGGCCGGTGGAGCATCGCGCGGCTCTGCCGGACGCTCATGGGATCCCAGCGCTGAATGCCACCACGGCGAGCCCCACGACCGCGACGAGCCCGACGACCGCGCCCGCGGCGAAGCCGATCCGGCGCACGCTCCATCGCTGGATCGAGATCGTGCGGTGCGGGGGCGCGAGCGCCTTGAACCGGCTCATCAGATCGCGGTCGTCCTCCTTCAGGTATCGCTGCAGCTCGGTCGGGACGGCCATCCCGACGGCTGAGGCGAAGGCCTCGCCGATCTCCTCGGGCGTGAAGTACGTCAGCGCGCGTTCGTAGACGGAGTCGGGGTCCGTGCGCAAGGCCATCACGAGCATCATGTTCGCGAGGTCGACCGCCTCCCGCCAGGGTGAGGGTCGCACCTCGAGCCCGGAGACGTCGATCAGCTGCAGGTGGCCGTCGACCATCAGCAGGTTCGCCGGCTTGATGTCGCGGTGGGCGAGACCGGCGTCCCAGAGCTGGCGCACGAGCTCGAGACCTTGATCGACCACCTCCGGCGTCACGTCGGCATGCCCGAGCGTCGTCGAGCCAACGAAGAACTCCGTGGGCAGCAGGTACTCGCGGTTCGGGGTCAGCTCGACCACCCCGTAGGTCTTCGCGATCCGGAAGCCCTCGTCGTCGAGGAGGCGCAGGGCGTAGTCCTCGTAGTCGATCAGGCGCCGGACCGACCCGAACGGCGTCTCGTCTTCGAGCTGGCCGTAGAGGATCGTTCGCCCGATGCGATACCAGCGGTCGGCGCGCGCGTGGCTCGTCGCCAGGATCTTGCCGAAGAGCTGGGTCCCGTCGTCGAGGGTCATCAGCAGCGGCGTGGAACCTCCCGAACCCTCGTTCCCGAACGCCTCGAGCTCGGTCACGTCGAGGCCCAACTGGTTCCGCATCGCGAGCTTCACGGCGTCGCTCCGAGCTCCGGCGAGCTCGAGGTGTGCCGCGTTCCCGCCCCGCGCGTACGAGACGGGGAACGATTCGTCGGGGGTGAGCCACTCGAACACGACGAACGCGACGGTCGCGGCCAGCGCCACCGCGTAGAAGCGCGGCCGTGGGGTAGGCAGAACCGAGCTCGATCCTCGCCGCGCAGACCACGAGGAGCACGGCCGTCACCACGCCACGCGCCCGGCTCCGCGGACCCTTGGGGACCAGCGCCCAGACGGCGGCGTAGAGCGAGATCGCGAGGGCGGAGATCGCGACGGCGGGGAAGAACCAGGCGGGCTCGCCGTTCAGGGTAGGGATCACGAGCGGCGTGACGGGGACGTTCGCAGAGGGGAGCGCGGGGAGTTCGATGCGCAGCGCGATCGACACGAGGTCCATCGCGGCGAACGCGCCCAGGGCCACCACGAGATGCCGCCACCGCTTGAAGATCGCGAGCACGAGGATCACCGCCAGCCGGATCCCGAGGATCGCCCCCGAGGTCGTGAGCAGGTTGATCGCCTTCGCGACGTCGTTCAACGCAGGGGAGCGGAGCGAGGCGGCCCATTCGAGGATCTCGTCGTCGATCGAGAGCGGGCCTCCGCTCGACGCGACCGCGGCGAGCATGAGCCCGACGATCACGACCGTGCCGCACAGCCAGAGCCAGCGGGTCCACCCCGGCGGATGCGGGAGCGGGGGCGGCTCGCCCGAGGGGCGTCGGAGCCGCCGGGCCCGTCGTGGGGTGTGCTCGTCGGTGACCATCGCGTGATGCTACCCGTGAGGGGCTGACCCGCGCCCGCGTCGGGTAGCCTCAGCCCCATGCAGCTGGTCCGCGGGCTCGGCGCTCTCCCGCTCATCGACGAGCCCTCGGTCGTGACCGTCGGGTTCTTCGACGGCGTCCACCTCGGACATCGGGCGGTGTTGGACACCACCGTTGCGCGGGCCGGCGAGCGGAGCGTCCGCTCCGTGGCGGTCACGTTCGACCGCCATCCCCGGGAGATCCTGACGCCCGGGAACGAACCGCGTCTGCTCACCACGGTGGAGCGGAAGGCCGCGCTGATCGAGGCCTCGGGGATCGACGTGCTGCTCGTCCTCGAGTTCACGCCGGAGTTCTCGCGGGTCCCGGCCGAGGACTTCGTCCGCGACGTGCTCGTCGAGGGGGCGCACGCCGTGCACGCGGCGATGGGCGCGAACTTCACGTTCGGCTACAAGGCGATGGGCACGGTCGAGTCGCTGAAGGATCTGGGCGCAGCGTCCGGGCTCACGGCGGAGTCGGTGGCGCTGCTCGAGGTCGACGGCCGGACGATCTCGTCGACGTCGGTGCGCGACGCGCTCGCCGAGGGCGACCTGGCGTGGCCGCTCGTCGCGCTCGGGCGGCGGTGGGCCCTCGACGGCGAGGTGATCTCGGGCCACGGCCGAGGGAAGGGCCTCGGCTTCCCGACCGCGAACCTGCGGACCTGGCCCCGCCTCCTCCTGCCCGGACAGGGCATCTACGCGGGGGTCGCCGAGCTCGACGGCCGCCGGTACCGCACGGCGATCGACGTCGGCACGAATCCGACGTTCGGGACCGAGCCGCTGCACACCGAGGCGTTCCTGCTCGACTACGAGGGCGACGACCTCCGTGGCCAGCCGCTCTCGGTCGAGTTCTGGGAGCGCCTTCGCGACGAGGTCCGCTACGGGTCGGTCGACGAGCTGGTCGCCGCGATCGAGGTCGACGTCGACCGGACCCGGGCGCTCGTGCCCGATGGCGCCCTCGCCTGACGCTCAGGCGGCAACGACCCGAGACCTGGGCGGCTCGGGGTCGCGGAGCAGCTTCCAGGCGATCATCCCCATCGCGCCGACCGGCACCGAGATGCCCACCCGCTGCACGATCCCGTTCCCGGGGCGGGTCACGTCGCGCGCGAACGTCGCCATCAGCCCGGTGGAGGCCGCCACGGTGGCGGCCACGGGCGCCGCGAGCTCGCGCCACCCGGGCTCCCTGGCGAAGCGCGCCGCGAGCGCGAGCATGCCCACGCCCGCCGCCGCGTGTCCGACCACCGACGCGAGGTCGTGACCGTCGTTGCGCCACGACTGGGGCTCCAGCGGGTCCCCTGGCATCGGGTAGTTCGACATGCGGTCGCGACGCAGCGCCCCGGCGGCGATCGTCGCGACGCCCGACAGGCCCAGCAGGAGCGGTCCCACGCCGGAGCGACCGGGGCCGCCGAGCCGGCGATCCAGCTGCGAGGCGAAGACGATCGAACCGGCGCCCAGCGCCACGAACCCCGCCGTCATCACCCCGGGAGCCTGGGCGTCGGGGGCGGCGAGTCCGCTGATGTGTTCGTTCGCGATCGAATAGCCCGGCTGGCGCGCGGTCGCGAGGGCCCAGGCCGCCGTGAACGCCGCGGGGCCGAGCAGGCCGCAGGCGGCGCGCATCCGAGCGGCGATGATCCCCATGAGGCCATCGTATCGGCGGTGCCCGCGAGCCTCTGGGAGTATCGCGCCGTATGCGCCGGGCCGCCGACCTCCTCGTTCACGCCCTCGCCGACGTCGCCGCCTTCTTCTGGTTCCGGAGCGTCGAGGTGGCCGCGATCGAGCGCATGCCGCTCCACGGGCCGGTGTTGGTCGTGGCGAACCACGGTGGCGGGTTCGTCGACCCTGCGCTGCTGACCTCGGCACTCCCGCGTCCGCCGCGATACCTGGCGATGGCGAGCCTGTGGCGCTACGTGGTCACGAGACCCCTCCTCGCGCTCGCCGGCGCGATCCCGGTCCATCGGACCGAGGACGGAGCGACCGCCGGGAACGTGGACGCGTTCGCCGAGTGTCACCGGGTGCTGCGCGAGGGAGGCGTGATCGCGATCTTCCCCGAGGGGCGGGCGAGCGACTCGCCGCACCTGCTCCCCGTCAAGACGGGTGCCGCGAGGATCGCGCTCGGCGCCCGGGCGGCGGGCGCGGAAGGGCTCTCGATCCTGCCTGTCGGCCTGATGTACGAGGACAAGACGTCGGCGCGGTCCCGCGCGTACGTCCGGATCGGGCCGCCGCTCGACCTCGACGCGGCGATCCGGGCGGTGGCTCCGGGCGCCGCGATCGACGAGCGCGACCGGGACGCGGTCGAGGTGCTCACCGAGGAGATCGCGGCACGGCTCTCGCGGGCCGCGCTCGACTTCGCCGACGCGGCCGAGCTCGACTCCCTCGAGCGGGCGGCCGAGGTCGCGCTCCGAGCATCGGGGAACGGGAGCCCGGGGCTCGGCGCGATCCAGGATCTCGCGAGGCGTCTCGCCGACGGGTCCGGTGTGACCGACGTCGTCGACGCCGAGGTCGCGTACCGGCAGGCCCTCGAGGCCCACGCGGTGACCGACCGGGCCCTCGCCGTCACCCCCGAGCGCGGCTTCAGGCGGATCCACGTGGTGGCCACCGTGGCCACCGTCGCCCTCCTCCCGCTCGCGGTCGTGGGGGCCATCGCGAACCTCGTCCCGGCGGCCGCCGTGCACGTGGCCGGTCGGCCGCGGATGGCGCCGGTCACCCGGGCCACGTGGAAGTTCCTTGCGGCGCTCGTGCTGTTCCCGCTGGCCTGGATCGCATGGCGGTACCTCGCGTTCGGCGACCGCTCCCATCCCTGGTGGTGGACCCTCGTCGCCGGCCCGGCCTGCGGCCTCGCGACCCTCTGGGTGGTCGACCGGATCGGCCGTGCCTGGCGGGCGCGTCTGGACCTGCGACGGCTCGCCGCCACCGGCCCCGCGCTCGACGAGCTCGGTCGCCGCCGGGCAGGCGTGGTCGAGGCCGTGGAGCGGGCGGTGGGCCGCGTGCGGGGCGCCTGATCCGGTCATGCCCGCGTTCCCGCTGGTAGCCTTATCGACTGACCATGACGACACTGACCAAAGACGAGAAGACCCAGATCATCGCGGAGTACGCGCGTACGGAAGGCGACACCGGTTCGGCCGAGGTCCAGATCGCGGTGCTGACCAAGCGCATCGCCGACCTCACCGAGCACCTCAAGACGCACAAGGAGGACCACGCGTCGCGCCGCGGCCTGTTGAAGATGGTGGGTCGCCGCCGCCGGCTGCTCGACTACCTCAAGCGTGAGGACATCGAGCGCTACCGCGCCCTGATCGCGCGGCTCGGCCTGCGCCGGTAGCGCGACGACGACATCGATGGCGCCTCGGCGGCGCCCTCGAGCGAGGAGTGATGCCGACGACCCACTGACCCGCTCCACCGGAGATGGGAACCAACCGCGGTCGGTAATCAGTAGCGAGCTCCCGGACCCTGTGCCCGGAGGCCCACCACTGAGGATCGGCCGAACCCACCCCCTCCACCCGTGCAGGGCGACCGCCCGCACGCAGTCTTCGCAAGGAGGAACGGCCGATGGCCACCACCACACAGTCCCGAGAGATCGGGACCCGCACCATGACCTTCGAGACGGGCAAGATGGCCCGCCTCGCCGACGGCGCCGTCATGGTGACGTACGGCGAGACCCAGGTGCTCGGCACCTGCGTCCGCAGCGCTCCCCGCGAGGGGATCGATTTCTTCCCGCTCACGATCGACGTCGAGGAGCGGATGTACGCGGCCGGGAAGATCCCCGGCAGCTTCTTCCGGCGCGAGGGGCGCCCGTCCGAGACGGCGATCCTCACGTGCCGCCTCACCGACCGCCCGCTCCGCCCGACCTTCCGCGACGGGTTCCGCGACGAGGTCCAGGTGATCATCACCGTGCTGGGCGTCGACGGTGAGAACCCGTACGACATCCTGGCCATGAACGCCGCCTCGGTCGCGACCTGCCTCGCCGGGCTGCCCTTCGACGGGCCGGTCGGCTCGGTGCGTATGGGCCTGATCGACGGCGAGTGGGTCACGAACCCGACCTTCCAGGAGGTCGAAGAGGCCACGTTCGACGTGGTCGTCGCCGGGCGTCGCAACGACGCCGGCGAGATCGACGTCCTGATGATCGAGGGCGAGGCGCCCGACAAGACGTGGGAGCTGCTCGCGTCCGGTGCCGCCGCCCCCACCGAGGAGACCGTCGCCGAGGGTCTCGAGGCCGCCAAGCGGGCGATCGCCGAGCAGCTCGACTTCCAGCAGGCGTTCATCGACGAGGCCGGTGTCACCGACCAGTCGTGGGAGCCGCGCCCGCTCTTCGGCGACGACCTCTACGAGATCGTGGCCGGCTTCGCGAAGGATCGCCTCGCCGAGGCGATCGTGCCTGACAAGGCCGAGCGCGAGGCCAAGCTCGACGTCCTCAAGGCCGAGACGAAGGAGCACACCGCCGCCGAGCTGGGCGACGCCGCCGCCGACCGCATGAGCGAGTTCGGTGCCGCCTGGAAACAGGTCCAGAAGAAGGTCATGCGCAAGCGCGTGATCGACGAGGGCATCCGCCTCGACGGGCGCACGCCCACCGAGATCCGGCCACTCTCGGCCGAGGTCGGCGTCCTCACGCGGGCGCACGGCTCGGCGCTGTTCAGCCGGGGTGACACGCAGGTCCTGAACATCACGACGCTGGGCATGCTCCGCATGACGCAGATGATCGACACCCTCGACCTCGAGGACACGAAGCGCTACATGCACCACTACAACTTCCCGCCGTTCTCGACCGGCGAGACCGGCCGCGTGGGCTCGCCCCGCCGCCGCGAGATCGGCCACGGCGCACTCGCCGAGCGGGCGCTGATCCCGGTGGTGCCCGACGAGGACGAGTTCCCGTACGCGCTCCGGCTCGTCTCGGACGTCCTCAGCTCGAACGGCTCGACCTCGATGGCCTCGGTCTGCGGCTCGACGCTCTCCCTGATGGACGCGGGCGTGCCGATCAAGGCGCCGGTCGCGGGCATCGCGATGGGCATGATCGCCGACGAGGGCCAGTACGTGACCCTCACCGACATCCTGGGCGCCGAGGACGCGCTCGGCGACATGGACTTCAAGGTCGCCGGCACGCGTGAGTTCGTCACGGCGATCCAGCTCGACATGAAGGTCACCGGCCTGCCGGGCGAGGTGCTCGCGAACGCCCTGCAGCAGGCGCGCGACGCCCGCTTCCAGATCCTCGACGTCATGGAAGCGGCGATCGCCGCGCCGCGCGACGAGGTGAACGCCAAGGCGCCGCGGATCATCTCGATCCAGATCCCGGTCGACAAGATCGGCGAGGTGATCGGACCCAAGGGCAAGCGGATCAACGAGATCATCGCGCTCACCGGCGCCGACATCGACATCCAGGACGACGGCACCGTGCACATCGGCTCCGTCGAGGGCGGCGAGGGCGCCGACGAGGCCGCCCGCATGATCGACGAGATCGCCAACCCGCGCCCCGTGCTGGTGGGCGAGACCTACGACGGTCTGGTCGTGAAGACCACGACCTTCGGGGCGTTCGTGAACCTGGTGCCCGGCCGCGACGGCCTCGTGCACATCTCGAAGCTGGGACGCGGCAAGCGTCTGTCCAGCGTCGAGGAGGCGATCAAGGAGGGCGACAAGATCTCCGTGCTGGTCGAGGACATCGACTCGCAGGGCAAGATCAGCCTGAAGCCGATCGGCGAGGAGTGGGCGATCCCCGAGGGGCAGGCCGACGAGTCCGGCGGCGGGCGACGTGACTCGGGCGACCGCGGCGGACGTGGCGGCGGTGGCCGTGACCGCGGCGACCGTGGTGGCAGCGGGGGCGGCGGTGGCCGCGACCGCGACCGCGATCGCGGTCGTCGGTTCCGCGACGATCGTCCCGGCGGACAGGGCGGCGACGCCCCGGTCGCCGAGGCGCCTGCCGGCGACGCACCCAGCGCCGAGTAAGGCGCCCGATGCCCATCGCACGGACCGAGTTCGGCTCGGGCCTGCGCGTCGTGACGGAGCGGATGCCAGGCGT
The DNA here is from genome assembly GCA_963816275.1 of uncultured Actinomycetes bacterium. Lineage (GTDB taxonomy): Bacteria > Actinomycetota > UBA4738 > UBA4738 > HRBIN12 > JAOUEA01. The sequence goes on along the minus strand of CAWFJU010000002.1, from coordinate 5,111 downwards.
CCGCTCCGTCTCGCTGGGCTTCTGGGTCCTGGCGGGCTCGCGCGACGAGGCGCCGCGTATCAGCGGCTCGAGCCACTTCCTCGAGCATCTGCTGTTCAAGGGCACCCAGACGCGCACCGCCCAGGACATCGCCGAGCAGTTCGACGCGGTCGGCGGCGACGTGAACGCGTTCACGGCCAAGGAGTACACGTGCTACTACGCGCGCGTGCTCGACCGTGATCTCGAGATGGCCGTCGATCACCTCGCGGACATGCTGCAGCACAGCCTGATCCGCAAGGCCGACCTCGACGCCGAGCGCCAGGTGATCCTCGAGGAGATCAACATGCACGAGGACTCGCCCGAAGACGTCGTGCACGACGTGTTCACGGAGGCCCTGTGGCCGAACCATCCGCTCGGCCGTCCGATCCTGGGCACCGTCGACACGATCGCGAACGCCACCCCGGCGCGCGTGAAACGCTTCTACCACCAGCACTACGTCCCCGGGCACTTCGTCGTGGCGGCGGCCGGCAACGTCCGGCACGACCACCTCGTGCGGATGCTCGAGGACCGCATGGACACGGGGCGCGAGCTCGGTCCGGGCGACACCTCGCCGTGGAACCTGCGGGCACCCGGGAAGGCGCCAACGGCGTCGGGACAGGACCTGATCAAGCGTCGCAAGACCGAGCAGGCCCACATCTGCCTGGGCACCGACGGGCTCTCGCGCACCGACCCCGATCGGTTCGCCTTCACGATCGTGAACACGGCGCTGGGCGGCGGCATGTCCTCGCGGCTGTTCCAGGAGGTGCGGGAGAAGCGCGGGCTCGCGTACGCGGTGTACAGCTACCACGCCCAATACACGGAAGGCGGGCTGTTCACGGCCTACGCCGGCACGACGCCCAGCCGGGCTCAGGAGGTCGTGGGCCTGCTCCGGCGCGAGCTCGAGGCGGTCCGTGACGGGGCGCTCAGCGACACGGAGTTCGAACGGGCGAAAGGCCATGTGAAAGGGTCGATGGTGCTGGCGCTCGAGGACCCGGGTGGCCGCATGAGCCGGCTCGGGAAGTCCGAGATCTCGCACGGCGAGATCCTGAGCGTGGATCAGACCCTCCGGCGCGTGCAGCGCGTGACCCTCGAAGATGCGCGCCGCGTCGCCGAGCGCGTACTGTCGCAGCCGATGACGCTGACCGTGCTCGGACCGTTCGGCGCGACCGCCTTCCGCGAGGTCATGGCGTGATCCGTGTCGGCGTGGTGGGCGCCACCGGCCGCATGGGCCGGGAGGTCTGCCGGGCCGTCGCGGCCGACCCCGACCTCACCCTCGTGGCTGCGGTATCGCGCTCCGAGCCCGGCCGCTCGCTCGCCGACGCGATCGGACTCGACGGGGAGGCGGGGGAGGTGGTCCTCGCCGACCGCCTCGAGGTGCTCGCCGAGGCCGGTGCGGACGTGCTCGTCGACTTCACGGCCCCGGGCTTCGCGGCCGACCACGTGGCCTGGGGCATCGAGCACCGGATCCACGTGGTGGTGGGGACGACCGGCTTCGAGATCGACGACGCGTGGCGCGAGGCACCCGTGGGGGTCGTGGTGGCGCCGAACTTCGCGATCGGCGCCGTGCTGCTGATGCGATTCGCGGAGCAGGCCGCCCGGCATCTGCCCTCGGCCGAGGTGATCGAACTCCATCACGACGGGAAAGCCGACGCGCCAAGCGGGACCGCCCTGTTGACGGCGCGGCGGATCGCGGCCGCGCGCGAGGATGCGCCGCTCGCCCCCGGGGGCGACGGCGCTCACCCGGGCGCGCGGGGCGCCGAGGTCGACGGGGTGCGCGTCCACTCGGTGCGTCTGCCCGGGCTCGTCGCCCACGAAGAGGTGCTCTTCGGCGGGCAGGGGCAGACCCTGACGATCCGCCACGACTCCACCGACCGCACCTCGTTCATGCCAGGGGTCCTGCTGGCGATCAAGGCCGTGCGGGACCGCCCGGGGCTCGCCGTCGGGCTCGACGACCTGCTGTGACGGGGACCCTCGCGGCGATCGTCGCCCATCCCGACGACGACACCTTCGGCTGCGCCGGGACGGTCGCGCTGCACGCCGACGACCCAGGGTTCCGCTTCGTGCTGGTCCACGTGACCAGCGGGGAGGCTGGCCGGATCGCCGACCCCGCGCTCGCGACCCGGGAGACGCTTGGCGCGGTCCGCGAGGACGAGGACCATCGCTCGTGGGTCGCCCTCGGCCGCGTGCCGGACCGCCACGAATTCTTCCGCTACCCCGATCACCGGGTCGACGAGCAGCCCTTCGACGAGCTCGTCGAACGGATCGCCGCCGTGCTCGAGGAGGAGCGCCCGGAGGTGGTGATCACGTTCGGAACTGACGGGATCACCGGTCACCCTGACCACATCGCCACCGGGAGAGCCGCGACCGACGCGTTCCACCGGACGCGGGACCGCGTCCCAGGCGACGGGCTCCGCCGGCTCCTGCACCAGGCGATCCCGCAGTCGATGCTCGACGAGTGGAACCGACGACTGGTCGCGTCGGGCAAGGACCCGATCGATCCCACGGAGCTCTATCAGCCCCGGGGCGTGCCCGATGACGAGGATCGGCGTGCTCATCGACTGCTGGCCGGTGGTCGATCGCAAGCTCGCCGCCCTGCGAGGAGCATCACACCCAGGCGGGTGACATGGAGGAGATGCATGAATCGGAGCGCCGGATGGCGCTCGCGTCAGAGAGCCACGTGATCGCCTGGCCGGCCCCCGATCCGGGCGATCCCGTGCTCACGGACGTGTTCGAGGGGCTCGCGTAGTCGTCTATGGATCCGCTGCTGGGGCGTCGGGCGCCTGAGCTCGGTGACCGCCAGCCACCCGTCGTCGTCCCGCGTCACCAGGATGCCCTCGAGCTCGGCCATCGGCTCGACCTCGGTCCCGGTGAGCCCGAACGCGGCCCGCTCGACCAGCGGGGTGTGGCTGATCGCGAGACCGCGACCACCGTCGGGGATCTGGTCCAGCAGGGCGCGAACGCCGCCGGCCATGCCCTCGGGGCTGCCGCCGCTCGCGTCCTGACCCCCGAGGCCCGGGACCACCCCGTGATCGGGGAGCTGCTGACCGGCGCCACGCAGGTACCAGGCGGCGGTCTCGGCCGCCCGCTGCGCCGGCGAGACGAACACGGCCTCGTAGACGATGCCCGCGTTCCCGGCCTCCCGGCCCGCATCCTCGGCCGCCGCCCGGCCCTGATCGGAGAGCCGGTCGGCCGTCGGATCGCGACGCGCGTGACGACGGAGCTCGATTTCGGTCACCGGGTTCCCTCCGGGTCGGTTCGCGTATCATGCCGCAACCCATGAGGATCCGAGCCCGTTCCGTCGCGCCCCTGCTCGTCCTGATCGCCCTGTCGACCGCCGCCTGCACCGGCGGGGACGGGTCCTCGACGACGACCGTTTCCCCCACGCCGGGGGCGTCGGACCCGGTCACGACCTCCTCGAACGTGACGTTCGCTCCAGGGCAGTTCGAGTACACGTTCAACGGCATCACGGCCAGGTTCTCGATGGATGGGTCGGGCGGGACGCTCACGGTCAAGAACGGCTCGGGCGCCGAGCTCGGCAACCCCGGCATGTACGTGGTGACGGCCGAGGACAAGCGCTACGAGGGGACCGTTGCCTCGCCGCTGCCGACCCCTGACGGGAGCGAGAGCGAGTTCGAGGTGACGTTCCCCGACAAGGTCACGAAGGAGTCGATCGGGCTGCTCGTCCTGCTCTTCGGCGGGGACGACTACGGCGCGATGGCGCCGGTCCCGGCCCCGTAGCGCCCGCCGGATCGACACGTTGGATGTCGTTGCCCAGGGGTTGCGCTCCGCGTACACTCCGCCTCTCACGTGACCGGGAGGGTCTCATGCCACGCCGAACGTCCGTCATCATCGCCGCCGCTGGCATCCTCGCGATGCTGATGCCGATCGCCGCCACCGCCGGGCCGCGGGTGCCGACGTGGGTAACGCGGGACGCACGGGTCTCGACGAGGGCGGTTCCGGCGGCGCCGGCGGCCGGCCACGGGTTCTCGATCGGCCGCGACGACGGGAACGACACGAACGGGGCCCTCGACCTCAGGTCGACGAAGATCACGCGCGGGGGCTCGAAGGACACGGTCGTCTTCACGAACGACACCGCCGTCGCGAACACCGACATCGATCCCGACAACGGCAACTTCGCGGTCTTGATCGACACGAACGACGATCGGACGTTCGACTACGGGCAGTACGTGTACTTCTACGCGGGCAAGATGCGGGGCGTCCTCCTGAACCTGAGCACGAACCGCGTCGTGGACCGGACCGCGCCCACCGCCCGGGTCAACACCCGGACCTTCCGCACCGTGATCCAGCGGGGCAAGGTCAACAGCCCGGGGACCTATCGGTTCGCCGTGTTCACCTACTCGGAGGCCGCGCCGTGCACGCGGAAGAAGGCATGCGTCGACGCGGTCCCGAACCGCTATCCGCTGGTCCCCCTCGACCACAAGGCCCCGTCGGTGACCGTGACGAACCTGGAGGCGTTCGCGAACGACGTCAGCGGCACGCTCACGACCCCGCTCGACGTCACGTTCGACGACGACCCGTTCGGGACCGGCGTGAAGTCCTGGGTGGTCCAGCGCAAGCAGGTCGGCGCGAGCGGGGGCTGGGAGCAGGTCAAGAAGGGCACGAGCAAGGACCCGACCGTGAACGTCCCGGGGGTCCAGGGCGCGACCTACCAGGTGCGGGTGATCGTGACGACAAGCAGAAGAACCAGAAGGTGTCGTCGATCGAGCGCACGACATTCGCGATCGACGACCGGAACGGCGCGGTCGGGTACGGTGGGACGACCGGCCAGGCCTCACCGTCGGGCGCGTTCATGTCGACGACCACGGCCGTCGCGACCGGCGGGACGGTCACCCTCTCGTTCTCGGGCACGGCCGACCTGTGCGTGGTCGGTGGACCGGTGTCGACGGGCCAGACGGCCGACGTATCGGCGACGCTCGACGGGAGCCCGGTGGCGATCGCGTCCGAGACCGACTCGACGCCGGCCCGCGACCGGGTGACGTGCTTCCTCGGGCTCGGCGCGAACCCGCACACGCTGGTGCTCACGGTCACCTCCGCCGAGAGCTACGTGATCGACGGCTTCTACGTGGTGCCCT
>CAWFJU010000001.1:0-182886 GCA_963816275.1 uncultured Actinomycetes bacterium | reverse complement strand
CACGATATTATGAGGGCTGTGCGCCACGCTCCGCACTTCAGCACGCTCAACGAAGACACAAACACCACATCGGTTCTTATCTCACAATTTGCAAACTAGGTGGAGGTCGAAAGCAACAGCATCGGTGAGTGAGATCGAGAGATGCGACCATGTCCTTGCTGGCCGACTTCGAAAGAATCGGATCACCAGCAGCATGCGTCAATGTATCCGACCGGTCAAAAATCAAAAAACGATGACATGTTGCTTTGGCAGAGCGAAAGCTCTTGAGCAAGGCATGCCGTGAAGGCATCGCGTGGAAGACCTAAGTCGGCAAATCCCATCCCCCAAAGGCGGGAATGGGGCCGATACGGCACACGTCAGCGTCCCAATCGCCTATGTGTTATCCTTCACGGCCAAAAGTGCCGTGGGAGCATGTGACGATCTGGAGGACGGCCTTGACCACTTATCTCACAATTTGCAAACTAGTTGGAGGTCGAATGCAACAGCATCGGTGAGTGAGATCGAGAGATGCGACCATGTCCTTGCTGGCCGACTTCGAAAGAATCGGATCACCAGCAGCATGCGTCAATGTATCCGACCGGTCAAAAATCAAAAAACGATGACATGTTGCTTCGGCAGAGCGAAAGCTCTTGAGCAAGGCATGCCGTGAAGGCATCGCGTGGAAGACCTAAGTCGGCAAATCCCATCCCCCAAAGGCGGGAATGGGGCCGATACGGCACACGTCAGCGTCCCAATCGCCTATGTGTTATCCTTCACGGCCAAAAGTGCCGTGGGAGCATGTGACGATCTGGAGGACGGCCTTGACCACAAACTAGTTTGCAGATTGCAGTTTGCAGATTGCTGATTGCCAGAGCGTGAGGTCGACTCCGCTCCACCCAACTCTCCCGGCGCCACCATTACACAAAACTCCCTACGCACAGCGGCCTCGACGGCCTGCTAGCTCATAGTCTAGCAAAATAACGATCGAACTGGATAGATACACTTTTGCTTCTCACAACAACTTTCTATAGTTAGTCTCAACCAACACCGTGCTGCATCCCGCATATACAACCGTACCCTCACTCCTTTTGGTTTTCAAAATGAAGAACGCACTTACTGGGAGGCACCCGAAGTTTCTTTTTACATGAGCCCTTTCAGTTATGCCGATAAAATTAAAACACCCCTGCTGATGATACATGGCGAAGCCGATAACAACCCCGGCACTTTTCCCATACAAAGCGAACGCCTGTACAATGCCATCAAAGGCCATGGCGGCACCGTGCGTTTTGTACAACTGCCTTTTGAAAGCCACGGCTATGCAGCCAAAGAAAATATACTGCACATGCTTTGGGAACAAAACCAGTGGCTGAATAAATATGTGAAGAATGCGGCGGGGTCGCCGTATGTGAAGTAAATTTGATTACATTTATAGTACAAAGGCTGGTTTAATACCAGCTTTTGTTTTTCATAGCAACATCGTTGCGAACTTGTTCTGTTATTAATTTCACGGCATCCCAATGTGGAACATTTTATTGAAGCGAAAAGGTTTCATCAAATCTTACCTGTTAGTTGTTCCTCTACTCCTCCACTAAGATAATCCCCGGATTTCATCTTACCCGTTGATGGGCCATATCAAAAGCAGGCAACGATTTAAGCCTTAACTTCATCTTTAGAAAAAATGAAAGAAGGTATAAACATGTCTAACTTTAATGAATTATCCGGACTAAACATTTACCCAATGAAACATTTACTATTATTAGCACTTCTTTGTCCGCTTTTTTTGGCTGCACAAAATAAAATTCACCGTTTCCAAAACGACACATTATATACATCCAGCGGTTTTAAAAATTACCCGGGACAAACCCTGCAGATCGGTAAAAGAGCCAACGATTTCATTGGGTTTCGCTATATCAGAAACCTTAGCAACCTTGCCACTTCATTAGAAAATAACAGCGTGGTTGTAAAAGAACTGTCTCATTACGGCTACTCTCCCACAGGCAGTGCCGAAATTGATGTAAAAGCCGCAATTGTTTACAGGGATGGTTCAAAAGGATTGTTCAGCTTTACGCTTTTTTTTCGACCTGGCCATTGGCAGCCGCCTGCAAGGCACCAGTAGCGAATTGATTTTACCACGGGAATATCTCATCACTAAAGAGCAGGCTCTTGCCATGCACACACCTTTTCTTTATGAAGACACATTGCACACTACCGGCGGTTTTAAAATTTACAAAGGGCAGTTTTTACAATTTGGAGACGCAACAGGCCGCAACGGCCGGTTCAGGTATGTAAATATCTTAACAGCCACCTCACATAGTTCGCTCGAAAACAAACACATATTGGTACGGGAAATTAAAGGGCTTAGTTTTTCTGTGTTGGGTAATGCATATGTAGACATCATTGGCACACTTGTATTAGAAAATAAACGCTAGCAGGAATGTTGATACACATGGCTTTCGATCATGCCATTGAAAATATTCCGGGCATCCCCAGCGAACTGGTTGTGCCAGATGAATTCAGGGGCAGGCTTAAAAAAGATCCGGTGGCTGAAATGGAAAAAATAGAAACCCTGTACCGGATTAAAGTAATTACAAAGGAAGAATTTGAAGCGGCGGTAAAGAAGCTTTCGGCACAACAAAAACTCATTGAATAATAATCTTGTCCTTGTTTCTGACGAACTAAGGCAAAAAATCCCCCACAAACTCCTAGTGGCAAGTGTTCCGCAGTATCACTTGATACCAACTAAATTTGCCGGACTGTGTCCGGTTTTTGAAAAACAAATGTTGATTGCACAGCATCCTGCGAAAAAACAAATGTTGCTTACATTTACCAAAGCTAATAGCGTGTTGTTGATAATTACAACCGCTTATTTACCATCATCATCAACTACGGCACAACTCAATCTTTTTATGGAAAAAAAACAGGTCCTTACTTCTCATTGTTCTTATGGTTTTGATAAGTAATTTTTTATTCGCCCAACAATCTGATGAAGCTATAATAAGACAGTTTGAAAATGCAGAACGGGAAGCAATACTGAAAGGAGATACACAGTACTATCACAATTAATGTCACCTCAGATAGTAGTACAAAACCCGGAAAATGCAATTGTTGGTTTCACAAAGATTTTAGACCCGGTGAAAGCAGGTAAGATCAACTATTCCAGCTTTGAAAGAAACATTGAGAATATTGCTTTCGTTAATAACATTGCAATTGTAATGGGATCGGAAATACTTATACCTCAGGGCACAAGTCAAAATGCCGGTAAAACAGTTAAAAGAAGGTTTACAAATATTTGGATGAAACAAAATGGATGTGGAAACTGACAGCCAGGCAAGCAACAATCATTTCAATTAACTAACACCTCACTGGCCCAATGGCTCAAATGTTTGGCAGGATCACCTGATGCCTCTTAAACCTGCAGGACTGTATCCGGATTTTGTGCACATCATCCTGTGGAAAAAACAAATCTTGCTTACATTTACTAAAGCTAAATAGTATTCCCACTTGCTCATTTGTATATTCTAATTTCATGAAAGTAATATCCACTTTAATTCTTTTTATTTTTCTTTCCCTTCGATGCTTGTCGCAATCGCTGGAGGGAGAATGGAAGGGATCATTCACTACTAACTTTGATATTATTGAATATAGCAGCCCCATTAAACTATATTTTGTACTAAATAAAGACAGTTCCTATACTGTTTACAGTTATTCAAAAGGCCAGGATCTTGACAGGCGTGACACCATTATAGTTTGTAAAGTGCTGTATAAAAAAATATCTGAAGATTCACTTTACCTGGAAGAAATACAGGTGCTAAAACCCAAAAATACAGAACAAAGCTGTTTTCAAAAGATGTATCTAAAAATCAAAAGAAAAGAAAAATCAATATTGTTAGAGGGTACCTGGCAAACTGAAAAAGAATGTAAAAGCAGTGGCAAAATAAGATTTACAAAAAAAGTTTGATTCTTCTGCGCCTTGGTTAGTGTTTTCGCAGCCGTGGATGTTCCTGTCATTCGCAAGCTCACTGGCGCATTAGCGTACGACCCCATCTGGTTTTCAACCAACGTGCAACATACTCCAAATATCTTGTTCTAAAATAGGTTTACACAATCACAGTAAAGACATTGTTAAGAAAAAAATCTACATCCTGCTGAAAGCATCATAATCAAGCAATTCAATATCGGGGGTAATATACCCGGCTTTAACGGGTTCTTCTTTCATCAGGTCGGTACTTAAATATTTTTTATTGCTGTCGCTGAAAACAGTTACCACATTCATACGCCTTGCAGATTGATGTTGCAACTGCATGGCGCCGATCAGGTTTGCACCGGAAGAAATACCCACTGCCAGTCCCAGTTTTCTGGCCAGTTTTTGTGCCATTAAAATAGAATCGCCATCAGATACTTTAATAACGGGGTCCATTTCATTCAGCTTTACAATAGCCGGTATAAATTCATCTGATATGCCCTGTATGCGATGCGACCCTACTTTGTAACCGGTAGAAAGTGTAGGAGATTCTGCAGGCTCCAGCGGATGTATTTTTATGCCGGGCTTTTTTGAACGCAGGTATTTACCTACTCCCATGATCGTTCCTCCGGTGCCCACGCCGGCAACAAAAGCATCGGGATTAATATCAATGGCCTGCAGTTGCATCCATATCTCCTTTGCCGTTGTTTTTTCATGAGCTTCGGCATTATAGATATTTTCAAATTGCCTTGGTAAAAAAACAGCAGGGTTAGCCGCTGCCATCTGTTCACTTAATGCTATGCTGCCTAAAAAACCACCTTTTTCTTTCGACAATAATATAACTTCTGCACCCAGGCTTTCAATAATATTGATCCTTTCCCTGCTCAGCCAATCGGGCATAATGATTTTAACATCATGCCCCAGGGCCTTACCAATAGCACTGAAAGATATTCCTGTATTTCCACTGGTGGCTTCTACAATAATATCGTTATGTTTTATTTTTCCTGACCGGTAAGCCTGCTGCAGGATGTACAAGGCCATCCTGTCTTTGATACTGCCTGTAAGGTTATAATGCTCGCACTTTACATACACCTTATTGGTAACATTTTTATAGCGGTAAATGATCTCTATCATCGGTGTGTTACCAATGAGCCGCCAGAGATGATTGAACTTATTTTCCAATTTCGTTTTCATAGGTTAAAACTAAAATAATCCGGCCGTAATTTATTCCAACCTGATCAATATCATAAATTCATGATAACGTCCCATTGGGGTTTCACAGTTTACTCATAAATTAAAAAGTCTATTACGAGAAAACCTGCTAAGACACAATTTTAATAAAAACACCATTGGTCAAAGATAAAATAGAGGCAACACAAAAATTTTAAAGAGGCTTCACTCATTATCAACAACACTTATTTCATTTCCCTCCACTCCTTCCCATCCCATTCCCAGGTATCATTTGCATCATTGGGCCAGCCAAGGCGGCCACCAAATAAAACAATGCGGTCACGCTGCTTATCATAAGCCATATAACCCATTGCTCTTTTTGCCGGTCCGGTATCAGATAATTTTTTCCATTCATTACCATCCCAGCTCCAGGTATCATTTAAAAAACCATCGCTGCCCACGCCGCCGAAGATCATCACTGATCCTCTTTTACTATCGTATGCATACCCGGCCGACAAACGTTTGCCGGGGCCGGGTTTGGATATTCTGTTCCATTGGCTACCATCAAATTCCCAGGTATCGGTAAATGGTTCTTTAGAATTGGGGCCCATACCGCCATACAAAACAGTTTTCTTTCTTTTTGTATCATACATCATGATGAAGGCCTGTCTTCCTTCGGGGCCGGGGCCTTCAAATTTCTTCCAGGAACTGTCAACCCATTCCCAGGTTGTATTGTTTAATATTCCGCGGCTGGGTGAACCACCAAATGCAATTAACCTGTCACGCTGTGCATCATAAACAAGGCCGACTTCTGCTGCTTTCATTTCAGGAACATCACTCAGGATTCTCCATGTTCCGTTTTCCAGCACACGCAATTCGCCATGGCTGTTATTATCATTTGTAAAGCCGCCATAAGAAAATATTTTCTTGCGCTTTGTATCATATGCAAGTGCAATACCACTCCGTTCATCACCGGCTTTACCCATCAGTTTCCAGTCCTTTCCATTGTAGGTCCAGAGATCACTAAAAAAATTAAATGACTGGCCACCATTCACAGGCGTACTGCCATCGGTCATGATAACTGCTTTGACGGCTTCATCATAAACCAATTGGTGGTGTGCCCGTTTAGAAGGTTTTGTGGGTTCATTGCCGGTTTGGGCATTCAAAGAAAAACAAAGCAGCAAAAAAAAGAAGTTGTAAATAACCTGTTTCATTTATTATAAATTTAAAGCGATTTGGTTATTACAAAATAGACAAATAATGATTTCCAAAGGTGCCGTTCATCCCAAACAGGCCCGGTATTTTTATACACGGTAGATATTTTGTCCCAGCGGGGTTTTCACAACTTACCCATAAATTAAAAGTCTCTTACGTGAAACCCCCGATGAGAAAAAGAAGTATTAAAACTATTTACTTAATACCAAGCAACATTTTTAATACCTAAATGGTCTATCATAAAAACACTTATGCGACAAATTATTCCCATCGTTGGTTTTCTGGTATTAACACTGACCTTAACGGACTGCAAAAAAGCCAAAACGAATAATTGTTTTGAAAACGACACTACAAGCGGGCAAATAGTAAATAAGCAGGCTACTGTAAAACTAATGAACAACCAATTTTATCTTGTTGAACAGTTTTCTATTGATACCAGGCTTAACCCCTGCAACCTGCCCCTGGAATTTAGGATAGACAATCTGCAGGTAACAATCAGCGGTGATGTTAAAACAACAGTCTATCCACCCGGAGAACCCTGCTGTACAGAGAATTTTGTAATTACAAAAATTGCAAAGTAAAATCAACCATTTTTCGTCATTGGTCAAAGACCATATCATGGTACAGGATATGATACACAATAATTAATACTCTCCGCTGGCACCGCCACCGCCAAAACTTCCTCCGCCAAATTTTGTTATCGTTCGCCGGCACATTGCTACCAAATGTTTCTGCTATCACCAATGCTTCTATATTCATTTTATCCATTAAATACCTCTTGCTTAGTTCGGCAGATGTAAATCCTTTTTTAGGTTGCGCTAAGCCATTTTGTAAGTGCATAAGAAACAGCGATCAGTATGAATGCCTCCCAACAGCATTACAATTTCTACCGGCAAAACAGTGTGATAATAACGCACGGTAAATACAATGGCAGCAACGGCTATTAATCCAACTCTTAATAAAACGGCATCTTTTTTTAGCACGCCACCGAAAATATAAACCAACGGGATAAGTATGGTGAATATCCAGAACAACCAGCCATAGGGTATGCTTTCATTTTCTTTTAACCCAAGGTGAAACATACTGTTGCTCATTTCCCGTACCACATAATAATTAGCGGCAGCATAAAAACAAATAAGCATGGTAATCTCTAAAACGATGCTGCCATGCCGGTAATGCCTGTATACTGTTTTGCTGTGCTGCTTCTTTTAATAAAAAAATACATGAGGGCAGCAATACCCATCAGCAAAAAAGGAGTGGTTGCTTTTGCCATACTGCCCAGTGGGCTATAATAAAAGAAAACCACCGCCAGCAAAGCCAAACCGGCAATGGCGCTCATGAGCATATCTGTAAAACGAAGAAAAAAATAAGTAGCCAGTACAAAAATGATCAGTGCATTTCCTGCTGATGAAATATCGGCCAATAGATTTATGCCTGCAACAATACAAATGCCTGTTATCCATAAAAGGGCATCATCTACACCTGACCTGTAATGATGTTTTGTATGAATAAAAAATTCCAGGGCGCCATAAGCCAGTAACCCGAAAAATATAGTAAGCCCTCCAATAGTTTGCTCTATACTGTCTAAAAAGATCAGTGATAAAAGCCCCAGTGAAAAGCAGGCGATCACAAGGGTGAGGATGAACAGGCCAATTCTTATAAAAATATTCGGGCTGTAAAACCCAACAGGGAAAATGGTTTCAGCAGCCTCCTTTTCTGCTGCGCTGATGGCATCTGCATAAAATGCATCTTTAATGGCTTCCCTGGCAGCAAGATTATCCAGCCATATTTTATTGTAGGCTATCATAGGTTTTTAATTTTTTTATTCATCCTTATTAAAAAAAATATGAGGCCGGTGGCGGATAGTATAAAATACAGGCATAATAAGTAAACGCTGCCAATACCGGTATTGCACGTATCAAATATCAGCCGGATAACGCAGTAACTGAGGCCGATATACAAATACAAACTCAGGATGAGCAAGTAATAGAATGATCTTTCCTTAATGGCTTTCCGGTAAAAAAAATAACTGATGCCACCCAATACCAGGAACCACAGTAAATAAATGGTATCAAAATGAAACATACCTGCAAGGGTGGAAATAAACAATATATGCGTACCAAAATTGCTGTACGTAAATTCAAAATGCTGTTTTATTTTTTTTGATGCAGAAAAATAACCAGCAGCAATCAGGCATAAGCCCAGGAAAAAACCGGTGATGATAATTGTTTCACTGTTAAAATCATTTTTCTGTAAAATGCGGGCCGGTGTAACTGCTATACCTGCCCATGCGGCAAGTGTGGTAATAGCCATGCTGTGTACACCCAGGTGATCGAAATAATAGGCAGTAAAGAACAATACCAGCATAGGTATAAAAGTGGCCAACCCGTACCTGTTGCCAAATACATTGTATTGAAACTGGAGGTAGCCAACAAAAGTTATGAATGTAAGACATCCCAGCAACAGGATGTAATCGAAAAAAGAATTGGGCGATAAAACCTTTGCATTTGAATAAGGGAGCTTTTTTTTGAAGCAATAAAAAAAACATCCTGCACATACAGCAGCAATGACAAACAATATTACCTGGTGGCCGATGGTATCAATATTTTTATAAACCAAAATACTTAACCCGCCACTCAACAGCAATACACCCAGGTAAAGCATTGTTTTAAGTTCCCAATGCAGCGAAAATAATTTATTGGACTGAGCTGCTTTTATTTTTTGCAGCGATGCACCAGATACATGTCCATCTGCATGTAATTGCTCAAACAATGGTAAATTCATTTTGTAAAATAAGATATTTATAGATACCCCTACTGGGGAGTGCCATGAGCAATTATCATCCGCTTTGGGCCCCGCCCACTCAGCCCGAACTTGAAAAAGGCGCTAAAGCAATTGCTATTGCACAGTCTATTACACAAAAATCAAAAAGAGAATCAGATTATATTGAATGCCATGGCATTGTTTTATAAAGACTGGAATAAAACAGACCATCGCACCCGTAGCCTCAGCTTTGAAAAAGCAATGGAAAAAATATATACAGCATATCCAGATGATAAAGAAGCAGCCATATTTTATGCTTTAGCGCTTGACTGCAGCAGCAGACCCTGCTGATAAATCTTTCAGTCAATCAAAAAAAAGCTTGTGCCATTTTAACTGCCTTATATCCCGGTGAGCCCGATCATCCGGGCATTGTTCATTATATTATTCATAGCTACGATTATCCTGAGCTTGCAGCATTAGCCTTACCGGCTGCAAGAAAATATGCTTCCATTGCTCCTTCTTCTGCACATGCCCAGCATATGCCTTCGCATATTTTTACCAGGCTTGGGCTTTGGGATGAATGCATTCAATCAAATCTTGCTGCTGCTTCTTCTGCAAAATGCTATGCAGAAAATGCCGGGATTAAAGGCCATTGGGATGAGGAACTTCATGCCATGGATTATCTTGTTTATGCTTACCTGCAAAAAGGAGACAATGATCTTGCAAAAAAACAATGGGATTATTTAAAACGATCAATGAAGTTTACGCCTTTTAATTTTAAAGTTGCTTATGCTTTTGCGGCTATTCCTGCACGCTATGTACTTGAAAACAAACTGTGGAAAGAAGCTGCCGACCTGAAAGTTCACAACGAAAATTTTCCCTGGCAAAATTTTCCCTGGCAAAAAGCCATCATCCATTTTGCCAGGCTCCTTGGTGCTGTTCATACCGGTAATCTTGATTCAGCCAAGAGCTGAATTAAAAAACTTAAACACGATCTATGATACCCTGTTGCAATCAAAAAGATACTTATAAAGCCAACCAGGTAATGATACAGATAAAATGCCTTAATGGAAGCTTATTGCTTTACTATCCTGTATGCATGACCATTCACTGTTTTCAGATAGTACACACCTGCCGGTAAATGATCAATAGGTATATTTTGCACGGGGCTCGTGCAATTTTATTTTTTGTATCAGCCGCCCTTCGGAACTTAACAACTGAACTTCTGTATTAAGCAAAGCAGTATTTTTTATCCTGACCGTCAATTCATCTGTTGCAGGAACCGGGTAAACAACGATCCCGTCTTCTTTTTCAGAAAGATCTATTGCCAACACATGGCTATAGCTTATGTTGTTATCATCTACAATTTGTAAGCGGTAATAATTTAATCCTTTAACTGGATCATTGTCAGTATAGTTGTAAGTAAAACTATTTTCGTTGTTGGCCATGATGCTGCCAATGGCTGAATAGGCACTGCCGTCTGAACTTCTTTCTACAATATATTTTCTTATCCCCTGCTGTTCTGTTACTTTCCACTTCAATAAAACTTTTTGGTTACCGGGTAAATAATAATTGAAAGAGACCAGCTTAAGCGGTAATACAATATAGGCTCCACTGATATAAAAGCCACTAAAGCCAGACACATTAAAACTGATCTCCCACAAATTGGTTGTGCTGTTCCAGACAATATCAGCATCATCAGGATCGATCAATTCTGTGCTTCCTGTATAATTACCAGGCGCTGTACCGGTACCATGATATTGTGTAACCAATAAATTTGCTTTACCGGTTACATCAGCAGGGCCTGTTGGCAGGTTGGGATCGCTGCCATTGGCTGCATTATAATTATTAAAGTCCTGTTGTGTAAAATATAAAGTAAGCGTGGCTGTAGCAGCAGATGGATTAACGGATGGTTCAATATCATAGTGCCTTTGAACATATGCCTTACCATTATAAGACTGAACCGTTGCATCCACTTTGGTTTTTGTTTTAATAATACCATTAACCGGGGCGGCACCTGATGGTAAAATAGTTGCTATAAATCCGCAATTGCTGTTATCACGGTATTCATTTGTTTCTGCAATATCGTGTACATCATATCCGCCATTGGTTGCTATGGCCAATGGATCGCAGTTAACCGGCATCATACTGTCTTTCCTGGAAACATTACTGCAATACGTTATTGTGCCCGCTGCTATGAACCTATCCCTGGCCGGGATGCTGATAAAAGGAACATTATAAACAGCCGGGAAACCCATGGGTTGCAGATCGGCACTAAAGAAATAAGGCCTTACCGGTTCCAGGAAATAGGTATAGGTTGTTGACTGGTTAGGCGTAAATGATGTTTCCATATTGCCTACAAAACCGGCAGACAATAACCTGTAATTTTTTGATGCGATCGTGTTAGGCTCCATTTGTACCTAAGCCACCCAATGGCAGAAACGGGAAAATACCTGAATTACCTGTAGCCCGTTACTTCATTATAGATCACTACAGAACTATCACCCGATCCCGCACTGAATGCAATGCCATAATGCAGGGCCCGGTTCCTGAAAAAAACATTGGCGGGGCCATTAATACCATGGCTGGCATCGCCACCGATATTTTGTGCTATGTTTCCTTCAAATAAATTAGCATAGGGATAATTGCCATGCAATACTATATCCCCCGCCGCATCTGAAGGAAGTTCCGTTCTTTGCTGCTGCAAGGAATAATTATACGCATATATATTTCCATTTGTTCCGGCCTGCAATAACATGGCATGGCGCAAGTGTTTGAAAATATTATTCTCGATCAGGCAATCGCCTGTTGTCAAATGACATACCACCCCATAGCCTACACCACCGCCTCCATAAGAAAAAGCGCCATGAAAATAAGAACCGGTAACTTCAATATTACTGCTGTTCAATATAGAGATATGGGCAAAATTGGCGCTGTCACTTTCAATTCCTTTTACCCAGCAAAAAGCAGCATAATTAAAAAAAATATTGGATGTTTGGTTTGCAGTAAGGTCAACATCCATTCTTTTTATTTTGAGGCATTCAATGCCTACACCGGTTACCATGTTAAGCATTTGCGCTATAGGGGCGCCGCTTAAAGGTATTGCCCTGCGATGCCGGGTATAAAAAGTAAACGTATTGCCCGACTTGCTTTTTAAATAAGATATCTGCCCAACTGTATTATCAGCCCATGAATCATTGATAAGGCCTGATTCATTATCCTGGTATACTTTAATAAAGTTTCCGATGTGAAGCTATAGCCGGGTTGGTTACTGTTACCTGGTTGCTGTATTGCTGAACGGCTGCTGTAACAGGAGTACTTGCACCTGCTGATCCCTGTGACAACGATCAGATCTCCTGAACCTGGACCAAGGTTAAATGTAAGTGTTGTATTGCCCGAACCGGCACCCCGGAGAATCAACCCGCTGCGAAGGTTTATACCGTGGGTAAACAAATAATTTCCCGGCCGGAAAATAAATAACGCCATTTGCACTGCCAAGGCTGGCTAACTGCATTGGTTAAAGCAGTGTTGTTGGAAACCAGGCCTGTATTATCTCCTCCAAATGCTGTGATATCCTTACCAGTATAGAATATGAAGGCACCGTATCACCGGGGTATCCTGCCCGTTGCCAATCCAGCTTAACATGGAGAACCTCCAAATGTTGCAGTTAGTTGTTGAGAAAAAGAAAAATAACAAATACCTGAAGCTAATTATGAATAAGTAAAACTTTTTCATTTTATTCCTTTTAATGAATTTTAATTTGTCAGAACCCTTGCATGTTTTAGAATACTTTTCTCTATCAAAAATAATTTATTTATTGGGGTGCGTACTATTATTTTCTGGTATTAAATTTTGCCTTCGCTGGCTGTACACAGTATTTGTGCTCAGTTCCTGTAGAAAAAACAAATGTTGCTTACATTTACCAAGGCTAAATAAAAACAACAAATAAAATTTTATGAATAAAACACCACATTCATTTTATCCCATCCGTTTTACCGATTGTGACCTGTTCGGGCATTTAAACAATGGCAGGTACATTGATTATCTTTTAAATGCACGGGAAGACCACCTGAAAACTGAATACAAGCTCGACCTTACAGATTTTTATAAACAGGGTGTAAGCTGGTTGGTTGCCGGCCATGAGATCAGTTATATACGGCCTGCTAATTATAATGAAAGGGTATCCGTTATAACTGCTTTAATACATCTTGATCCCGGATCTTTATTGGTAGAAATGATGATGATGGATGAAAAACATAATCACATAAAAGCATTCATGTGGACCACGTTTATTCATGTAAATGTAAAAAAGGGTAAACGGGAAAATCATACAGACTCGTTTATGGATTTTGCCAGGTCCATTGAAGTGAACAGTGTGAATTTAGTAAATGGATACCAGCACAGGTTGAAAGAAATTATTGAAACCATAAAACAAGGAAAGGGCGCTCTGCCATAGGAACAGCAACAATGGCGAAAAAAACCTTTTATCATTACATGCAACCGCCTGAACCGACTAAGGCAACAATATCCATGTAGAAATATGTAATTTATTAAACCAAAAACATCCTTAAACATCCTTAAACATCCTTTTACAATAAAATTTTCACCATGCTAAAACTAACATCTTTCAAACTTGCATCATTATTACTCTTATTATCTGCATCAGCATCTGTGCGGTCACAGGGCATTACTACACCACGTACACCCAGTCCTGCTGCATCCATATCACAAACAATCGGCATCTCGACGGTAAATGTAAATTATTCAAGGCCCGCAGTAAAGAACAGGGAAATATGGGGAGCACTTGTACCTACGGCTGGAATGTTCAGGGATTCGGGACAGGTAATTCGGCGCCATGGCGTGCAGGTGCAAATGAAAATACGGTCATCAGGTTTTCACACCCGGTAAAAGTTGAAGGCAAAGCTGTTCCTGCGGGAGATTACGGATTATTTTTTGTAATCAATAAAGATAATACCGGCGAAGTGATCTTATCAAAAGACTCAAGGTCGTGGGGAAGTTTTTTTTATGAAGCCGCCAAGACCAAGAAAGACAACCATACAATTGAATCCATTGCACATACAGACTTGCTTACGTATGATTTTATCAACATGACAAAGAGCAACGCTTGTGTTGAATTGGGAGAAAAAACAATTTCCTGTTAAGATCGAATTTGATGTGGATGATATTGTGATTCCAATGCGAAGGAAGAATTAAAAGGCCCGTTGGATTTAACTGGCGGGTTTTTTAAGCGCTGCCAATTATACATTGCAAAATAAAATAACCTTGGAGCAGGGTTTGAAATGGGCTAATACCGCAATGACTCAAAATAAAAGTTTTGCCACATTGAGCACAAAGTCCAGCTTATTCAAAGACATGGGTAAAAAAGAAGAAGCAGAAAAAATAATGAAAGAGGCAATGGTGATTGCAACAGAAGGCGAAATCAATGTTTATGGGTACCAATTACTAGGTGCCGGCAGGATAAGGCCATTGAGGTATTTACAATTAATGCCAACCGGTTTCCTAAAAGTGCCAATGCCTGGGATAGTCTTGGTGAAGCCTACTTCACAAAAGGAGATAAAAAGAATGCTGCTGCAATTTTAAAAAATCATTAAGTATGAATCCACCGGAAAATGTGAAACAAATTCGGAAAATTTTTCGAACAGTTAGGAGCGAATTAACAGATACCCGGATAATAATGATGATTCAAATATTATTTCCCGCCGGCCTATTCATGGCCGGCTCTTTTTTTGATGTTGCTTGAATGGAAGTTATTAATCAGCATCAGATTTTATATTGTGGGGAAATGGCATTACGCTTAATTATATACTATATTAATTTTCCTGCTTTTTTTACTTTTTTATTTCAATATCTTTACTCAACAAATTTAAAACCAAAATAAAACTGCTATATGAAAAAGATCATCTTCATGCTGCTAACCATCTGCACCATTCAGGGATTTGCCCAGGAAGTAAGTAAAGAATATGACAGGATCGGTAAATTTTATAACGGGATAGCCCTTGTTTGGAAAAACGGGAAGGTTGGCCTTATAAAACAAAGCGGAAAAGAAATTGTTAGCCCGGAATACGATAAGATAGGAACTTTTGGTAATGATGCGCTGGCATACACTACAAAAGATGGTAAGACAGGAGTGATCAACACGGAAGGGAAAGTGATCGTCCCAAATTTATATGAATCAATTGCGCCATTCAAAGGATCTTATGCCATTACAAAAAAAGAGGGGCTTTATGGGATGGTCAATAAACAGGGAAAAGTTGTAATTGAAAATAAATACGAAAAAATAAAAGTGGGAAGGTATGGAGATATCAGGGCTGTGAAGGAAGGCAAAGAAATATTGTTGGATATTAAGGACTGATAAAAAGAATATCACCATTGTGGGTGTATTTCCCGCCCGAGGCGGGACAAGTTGTGCCAAGATAAAAGCGTTTTCCGGTTTAACTAAAATTTCATTTATTTAATTGATAAAATTAACCGAACAAAATCTACTGTTATGAAACTTATCAAATCATTCTGCATCTTTTTGATGTCTGCATTTTTTTTATTATCCTGTAATAACAACAGTGAAAAAAAAAATTGAAGCGAAAAAACCTAAATTGAAAGAAGAAAACATCAGTTATAAAATTGACAGCCTTACCATGGACGGCTATATTGTATATGATGAAAACATAGAAGGTAAACGCCCGGCTGTGCTTGTTGTACACGAGTGGTGGGGCCTGAATGATTATACTAAAAAACGTGCAAGAGAACTTGCCGCACTTGGCTATATTGCCATGGCTGTTGATATGTATGGCAATGGCCGACGTGCCGATAACCCTACTGATGCCGGTAATTTAGCCATGCCTTTTTACCAGGACCCTGCCATGGCAAAAGCACATTTTGATGCAGCCTTAAATAAATTTAAAGCATACACAGAGTGGATACTGCAAATATGGCCGGCATTGGTTATTGCTTTGGCGGTGGTATGTTACTGAATATTGCCCGGATGGGTGAAGGGCTTAAAGGCATTGTTAGTTTTCATGGCAGTTTGCTGGGCACGCCTGCCGATAAAAATTTACTACATCAAAAATACTGGTATGCCATGGCGATGATGATAAATTTGTACCGCCAACTGAAGTAGCAGCTTTTAAAAAACAAATGGATTCAATTGGCGCTGTTTATACATTTAAAAGTTATCCCGGCGCCACACATGCTTTTACCAATCCCGATGCAACTGCCATGGGACAAAAATTCAATATCCCCATTGCCTATAATGCAGCAGCCGATATGCTTCGTGGAATGAGATGAAAACTTTTTTTACAGGATTGTTTAAATAACAAAATTTTTAATAAAATAATCTTCCGGTCTGCCGGGGTCTTTATAGCCCAATTTATTTGCGTTAGTATAAGATCTCTGCGTATAAAAGCCTTTTCCGGTTTAAATAAAAATTCGTTCTTTTAATAAATCCGTCCAAATGGCGTTCATCAGGGGGGCATAACATACACCAAACACCGCAACAAATGCCAAAATACGGGAACAGTCTCTTAAATTGTGGTGTGCCCGGAGATGAAAGCCATAAAATATCCGGTAAATCTTATAAAAATAATACTGGCCCGTTAAATTATTATTTTTTAAAAAATTCATCATAAATTACTTTTTTCCAACTATTTAATTTTGTAACTTTTTGCTATCATTTTTTTACCACAAAAATTAATTTTATGGCAACCATGGATGCAGTAAGGACAACGACTGATGTAGCTAACCGTTTTCAACGAATTAGCCGGCCAGGGACAATGGGAACAGATACAAAATGAATTATTTTCTGATGATGCAGTAAGTATCGAACCGGCAAATTCTCCTGGTCTGAAATCAGTTGAAGGAATAGAGGCCATTCGGCAAAAAGGAAAACAGTTTGAGGAAATGGTGGAAGAAGTACATGGTGGATTTTCCAATCAACCCCAGATTGCCGGGAACCATTTTGCAGTAGCGATGGGAATGGATGTTACGATGAAAGGTCAGGGTCGGATGAAAATGGATGAAATCGCTGTTTACGAAGTAAAAGATGGGAAAATTGTTAAAGAACAATTTTTCTATTGATTGGCCTGTTTTAAATGATTTAGTAAGTTCCGCTAAAGAATGGCGGAACTTTTTTTTCCCTTCGCTGGCGCAAATAAGCTCCGAAGCTAAACTGTACGTTGACCTATCTCCTGCAAAGCAGTACAATCTGTAACCCTGCAGAAAAAAAAACCGGTTTAAATAAATTTCAGTTCCCCTCTCCTGCTTCGATCTTCACCATCTTCACAACCCGGTGTCTGTGCTAGTTTGAGACACTGGCACATTTATTGCCATGTTAACAATACATAGGATTTAGCACCCCTTTGAATACTGCAATTAAGATTTGGTTTTTTACAACAGAATGAAAGCCATATCTACAATTCCTCTTAATAACCACAATTAATTTTACATACAGACGTTATATTTTTCAGGTCAATCCAATATTTAAAAACCTATAAAAAATATTTTATGAACAACATCAACAGACAAAAAGAGCTTTTACTCATATTAAATTCCAGTTTTATTTCAAAAGATTGGGTAAAAAGAAAAACAACGCTGAAGCCGATGGATGGTTTTCGCAAAAGGAGCAGTTAAAAGATGCCTGCTGGAATGGCTTAACACCTGAAATACTCCCCGAATGTTTCGACAAATCTGATGACCGGTCATTAACCCTTTGTGATATCAATGATGCCAATATGTTTATTGATCTGGTATTTTGTGAATACACTCAAAGAAAAGAAAAACAGTTCTCATTGAATCCTTATATTTTTATGGAGGTGCAGGGGTTTAATTGATCTCCAACTTTCAAAGCCTTTGTTCTAAACTCATATAACTTCTTATCCCGCAGTAGTATGTCTCCGGGGCACTGCAATTTGCATACAAGGTAAACAATACAGCAGCTTATATCCCGCCACGTTGGTACAGGCGAGGCCAATAGAAAAGCATTTCCCTTTTTTAAGTAAAATTTCGTTTCTTTAATCAACAGCCGACGGGTTTGTACTAAATTATCATGCGGCGGCTGCGCCAAACATTGACTGCAACCCTTTGCATAACAGTAAGCCAAATCAAAACTGCATTACCAATGACACATTTTATGACCTGCAAAAGCCGGAAAGGATAAAACTGGTATCAACAATCAGCTATGATATTTTAACCGATTGAAAACAGGCTGGTTAAAAAAAATAATTTTTTATTTCAGCAATACGGATACCTACATAAGAAAATCTGCCTACATATCGGTTTTCAGATTTTTATTTTGACAATAAAAACCTACAATTGAAAAATTACAAATTCCTTTACATCCTTTTGCTGCAGGAATTTTAAAATTTGGCAAACGGTCTTCAATCAGCAGATGAATGGCAAAAAGAGTCTCGACATGGTGGAGCATCTCTTTGATAAAGGCCTATTGACAAACTTCATCCGCCACGAAATATTATAGACTCCATAAAAAAAATGGGCCAATTAAATCTGAACTTATTGCATGGGTAAAAAAATATCTGCATCAAGCAGACAAATGAGATCCGCAGGGATATATGCAAGGCAATGAACTGCGAGGAAACGTAAATACCAACAGGACATTTTACCGCTTTTGAAGGAATTACAGCACAGAAAACAGCGAGGGTACAATACTCTTTTGTTTCTGTTACTTGGCTAGATAGCTTATTATAAAAGGCTAGTTTCGAAATCTTTAACAGCACATCTTAAAAATTGGGAGAACAAACAATATTATTATTGATGCAAGTTATAGCAAATTATTGACGCTTGCATCACGGATCTGAAATTTGTTCAGCCATTAACGCAGGACCAGGTAAGGCAATACATTGAAAATAATCCCGGATAAAAACCATGATGAGATATGACAACTGATTTTAATTTTAAAAATTGGGCATTAGTCTTATCAAGCTGTAAAAACGTTACAATCGTCAGACAGCTATGCAAACTTCTTTGCGTCTTCTAAAAATTTAGCCAATCCAATATCAGTTAATGGATGTTTTAATAATCCTAGAATAGAATCAAGCGGACAAGTACAAACATCAGCACCTGCTTCTGCACATTTAATAATATGATTAGGATTGCGGATTGATGCAGCCAATATTTCTGTTTTATATCCCTGTATATGAAAATATCTGGCTCATCTGGTGAATAAGATCCATACCATCCCAACCACTGTCATCAATACTGCCAATAAATGGAGAAACATAAGTTGCACCTGCTTTTGCAGCCAGTATTGCCTGGCCTGCACTGAAAATACCAGTGTACAGTTGGTTCTGATGCCATTATCGGTAAACCATTTCAATGCTTTAATACCATCTTTTATCATCGGAACTTTTACCACAATATTCGGATGAATAGCAGCCAGTTTTTTTCCTTCTGCAACAATACCGTCAAAATCTGTTGAAATAACTTCGGCACTGATATCGCCATCAACCATTTCGCAAATGGTTTTATAATGCTGCCATCACTGCTTCCTGTCCTTTAATACCTTCTTTTGCCATTAAAGAAGGATTGGTGGTTACACCATCTAAGATTCCTAGTTCATTTGCTTCTTTAATCTGAGCCAGATTGGCTGTATCTATAAAAAATTTCATGCCTATCCCAAAGGGGATTTATTTTAAGTTAAAAATTATGTTAGCGCAAAAGTAAAATAATTGAAAGACTAAAACTAAAAATTTATACTTAAAGAAAGTTGAATAATCAGAGTGCAGAAGCCCCTTCAGGAATTTGGGGCATAAAAAATGGCAAGTTACTTACATCGCACCGCTCAACCATCTACCCTTGCTACCTTCCGGTCCTGGGGGAGTTCAACAGGAGCTGGCCGTATAAGACTTGCCGGCGCAAAGATAAGGAAATCAGGTAATTTAGAATTAAGAGTATTTAAATATCAGAAAATGTATGAAAGTTGAAAATTGAAGGTTTAATATTGAATCTATATAATATGCATGATCATTCCACTTAACAGGATTGGGTCTAAAAGCTTATCCCCGGCTTGTCAGTTCTCGAATTTATTTTTCCAACACCTATCAACTGGTCGGCACGGTCGGTAAATGATTTGTAATACATCAGGATGGTATAGCTGTTTTCAGTTTCCCAATAATCGCCTTCCAGGTCACGCCTTGCTAGCAGGATCATTTTTATCAACAGCTATATAAGTATAATTATAATATCCCTGTTTTAAAAATGCGGTGCATTCATAAACTCCCTTCTCTGCATTAAAAACCATTTTTGTTTTATCATTAAATTCATAATTGGTTAATTGCCCGGCCAGGTAAATATCTTTATCGGCATAAGGCTGTGGCATTGGGAGCGGCTAAGCTAAAATGTACGGTTGCAAAATCGCCCTGCCAGTAAGGATTAATGGTTTCATAAGTTTCAACCAGATACATACCGTTCAGGTCTCGGAAATAAACATAACGCTGTGCACTGCGGTCTGCATCCGGAAATAAATACATGTCGGTTGCATGTCTTTTTATAATCTGCATCTTTCTACCCGGTCGCTTTGCAGGCTGAAACTTCTTAGGTCAAGCCAGCGCCATTCTTTACCCGCCGGAAAAACCAATTATTTTCTGTATTGTACTCCAGCGTATTGCCTCTTACAAATGTTGGTGTAATATCTTTTGATGCATTATCCCAGCGGTTATTTTGCAGTATCACCACTTTTATCTGTTGTGCTGCACTAAAAGTATTTAAGCCATTTATATTTGCAGTAGAACTGAACTTTTTGATGTGTTTTAAAAAGTTGTGGCGTAAATGGCTGGACGATCTGTGCACCAATTGCAGCCTTCTGATCCAACACCAGCATACGCCTGGTAAAAGCCAGTTTGGAAGTATCGCCATCTAGAAAAACCTTTAACAATTAATTTCCCGACATGGTTAATGTAGTATTCCTGTCGGGCAAAATAGCCTGGTAATGCGTGTACCGTGGTTAATGCAATGGATGAATACCGGTAAGTTGCTATACGCTGTTGCGTAAATCCTTTGATGTATAAGAAACGGGCTGATGTCAACTGGTTTCCAGTTATAATCGCAAAGCTGAAAACTATAATAATAACTTTTTACATTGGCCTCCAGGTCATCAAAATTCAGTTCCAGCTGATCAGCACTGTTCATATTTATAAACCGGCAGCGATCGCTGGTCGCCATACATATGAAAACGCACTGCTTTAATATTGTCTTTATAAACCGCATCCGGATTT
The DNA here is from genome assembly GCA_963816275.1 of uncultured Actinomycetes bacterium. Lineage (GTDB taxonomy): Bacteria > Actinomycetota > UBA4738 > UBA4738 > HRBIN12 > JAOUEA01. Next base: position 161,556 of record CAWFJU010000001.1, on the reverse strand, counting down.
TGCGAAAAAGCAAATTGCTGTAAAAAAGAAACCATTATAAAAGGCAGGAAAAAATATTTTTTTTGGTCCGGGCTTTTTGTCATTCTTCTGATCATCCTTGCATCGCCCTCTTGTACCGCATTATGGGACGCCTCACCTCCGGTCCGCCGCTGCCCTTCGTCGCTGACCTGGGGTTCTTCGGCGCTCCGGGCGATTCGACCTTTGCCGTGGTGGCGATCTCGCTCGAGAGTCGCGACCTCCTGTTCCAGAAGGATGGCGGCGCCTTCGCCGCGCGCTACCGCGTCGAGTTCACCGCCGCCCCGACGGCGGGCGGGGCCGAGGTCCGGCTGGCCAAGGACCAGGCGGTCCGGGTGAGCACCTTCGCGGAGACCCAGCGCTCGGACGAGAGCATTCTCTACCAGGATCGAGTGACGCTGTCACCCGGCAGCTATCGGATCAGCCTGCAGGTGATCGACCGGACCGGCAACAAGACCGGCCGCGCCGAGGGGGTCTATCGGGTTCCGGCCTACGGCCCCGGCAGCTTCTCCGCCCCCCGGCTCGCCTACCAGGCGCAGGGCCGCAGCACCCGATCGGCCCCGCTCGCCGTCATCCTCAATCCGCGCGGGACGCTGGCGTATGGCGGTGACACGGCGGCAGCGTACGTCGAGGGCTACGCCCTGCCCGGTCCGATCGCCATACCGGTGACCCTGCGGGACATGCGGGACAGCATCGTCCTCGTCGACTCGCTGCGCTTCACCGGCGGGCGCGAGGTCGAGAGCCTCGCGATCCGCTTCTCGCCGGACTCGGCGCCCGCTCGGTGAGCTCAGGATCGTCGTGGGCAGCGGCCCGGCCAGCGACAGCACCATCGCGGTGGTCTCCTTCTCGCAGAGACTGGGTCGTGACGAATTTCGAGGACATGGTGGCGCTGCTGCGCTACTTCCCGCCGTCGAACGCCCTCGACTCGCTGCGCAAGGCACCTGCCGAGCGATCGGGGCCGGCTGTGGAAGGCCTTCCGACCGCGACTCCGATCCCAACTCCGGCCACGCCGGACAACGAGGCGCTGGACCAGTATTTCGCCCGGATGGCGCGGGCCAACCAGCGATTCCGCGACGAGGGCGTCGCCGGATGGCGCACCGACCGCGGTGAGGTCTACATCCGCCTGGGTGAACCGGACGAGGTGTTCGACGCCAGTCCCGCCAGCGAGGGTCGGCTGGTCCGCTGGGGCTACACCCAGCTACCAGCTGGCGCTCTACTTCGTCGACGAGACCGGCTTCGGCCGGTTCCGGCTCACCCCGTCCTCCCGAGCCGAGCTGGAGCGGGTGATCGCCCGCGTGTCGCGGCAGCAGGACTAGCGCGTCGTGTTCAGGCTGAGGGAGAGCGGAACAGGGAAGAGCGGGGGCCCGATCCTTCCCCCATCTCCGGCCGGGGCGCCATCTTCCCCGGCATGCCGCACTACCCCACCGCAGCTGTTTCTCATCGACGGCTACGCCCTCATCTACCGCGCCTTCTTCGCGCTGATCACCCGGCCCCTCCGCACCACCCGGGGCGAGAACACCTCGGCGGCCTGGGGCGTGGTGAACTTCCTGCTCCGGCTCCGGGAGAAGTACCAGCCCGACTACCTGGCCTGGGTGCACGACGCCGGGGACTCCTTCCGCACCGCCCTGTACCCCGAGTACAAGTCCACCCGCGAGAAGCTCGACGAGGAGCTGCAGGCGGATTTCGACCGCTCGGTGGAGCGGATCGAGCAGCTGCTCGCCGCCTTCCGGGTGCCGGTGGTCAGCGGTGCCGGGCTACGAGGCGGACGACGTCATCGGCACCGCTGGCCGTCCAGGGAGTCGGCGCGCGGGCTGGCAGGTGGTCATCGTCTCGGGCGACAAGGACTTCTACCAGCTGATCGGCCCGCGGCGTGGCGCTGCTCAACCCGGGCCGCGGCGGCCCGGCGGCGGTGGACGAGCTCTGGGTGGACGAGTCCAACGCCGCCGAGCGGCTCGGCGTGCCGCCCGCGCCAGGTGGTGGACTACCTCGCGCTGGTGGGCGACGCCTCGGACAACGTGCCCGGCGTGAAGGGCATCGGCAGCAAGGGCGCCGTCGGAGCTGCTGGCAGCAGTTCGGCGACCTCGAGGCGATGCTGGCCCGGGCGGCCGAGGTGAAGGCCAAGCGGGCCCGGGAGGCGCTGGAGCAGTACGCCGACGACGCCCGGCTCTCCCGCGAGCTGGTGACCATCAAGCGCGACGTCCCGGTCGCGCTCGACCGAGCCGCGCTGCGTGGAGCAGGAGCCGGACCGGGCCGCGCTGCTCCGGCTGTGTGCCGAGCTCGAGTTCTACACCCTGGTCAAGACGGCTGGAGCGGCGGAGCCGGCGCCGGCGGATGCGGCGCGGAGCCCGGCGCCCCCGATCGAGGCGTGCCGCGTCCGCCGCCGGCTCGACGGCACCGCCGGTGCGCGGTCGTCGACGATCCGGCGCGCGCTGCCCGCGCTGGTCGGCCCGGCTCCGGCAGGCGCCGCTGGTGGCGCTCGACACCGAGACCAGCTCGCTCGAGCCGCACGACGCCGAGCTGATCGGGCTCTCGCTCGCCGCGAGCGCCGGACGGAGGTCTGGTACCTCCCCTTCGGCCATCGGCCCCCGGCGGGCGAGCTGGCCGCGCCCGGCGCCGGTCCGGAACCTCCCGCCGCTCGACGCGACCCGGCCTGCGCGCCCTCGCCGCGCTGCTGCGCGATCCCGCGGTGCCCAAGGCGGGGCACAACATCAAGTACGACTGGCAGGTGCTGCGGCGGGCCGGGGTCGAGCTGGCGGGCGTGGCCTACGACTCGATGCTCGCCAGCTTCGTGCTCGATCCCGGGCGCCGCTCCCACGCCATCGACACGCTGAGCCTCGAGCATCTCGGCCGGCGGCATGCGGCTGTACACCGACCTGACCGGCGAAGGGCAAGTCCGCAGATCCCCTTCGCCGAGGTGCCGGTGCCGGCCGCGGCGGCCTACTGCGGCGCCGACAGCGCGACGGTGCTGGCGCTCGCACGAGTTCTTCGCCCCGTCGCTCGCGGGAGATGGGGCTCGAGCCGCTGCTGCGCGACATCGAGCTGCCGCTGGTCCAGGTGCTGGTGGACATGGAGTGGGACGGGCATCGCGATCGACCGGCCGTCTTCGCCCGGCTGTCGCGCGAGCTGACCCGCGACCTGGCCGAGCTCGAGGCGCGGATCGCGCAGGCGGCCGGCAGCGACGCTCAACCTCAACTCCCCGAAGCAGCTGGCCGCGCTGCTGTTCGAGCAAGCTGCAGCTGCCGGTGCTCAAGAAGACCAAGACCGGGCCCTCCACCGACGCCGATGTGCTGGAGCAGCTGGCCGCCATGGGGCACGAGGTGCCCGCGCTGATCCTCGAGTACCGCGAGCTGCAGAAGCTCAAGTCGCACCTACGTGGACGTGCTGCCGGCCGGCGTCAACCGCAGCACCGGGCGGATCCACACCAGCTTCAACCAGACCGGCGCGGCGACCGGCCGGCTGAGCTCCTCCGATCCCAACCTGCAGAACATCCCGGTGCGCACGCCGCGCGGGCGAGGAGATCCGCACGGGCTTCGTGCCCGCGGCCGGGCTGCCGCTTCGTGGTGGCGGACTACTCCCAGATCGAACTGCGGCTGATGGCCCACCTCTCCGGAGGACCCGGCGCTTCATCGCAGGCGTTCCGCGCAGGGCGGCGACATCCACCGGCAGACGGCGGCGCTCATCTTCGGCGTGCCCGCTGGACGCAGGTGACCGCCGAGATGCGGGCCCGGGCCAAGACGATCAACTTCGGCACCATCTACGGCCAGGGGCCGTTCGCGCTCTCCCGCCAGCTCGGCATCACCCAGGAGGAGGCGAAGGCCTTCATCACGCAGTACTTCGAGCGATTCGCCGGGGTGCGCGCCTATCTCGACCGGCAGGTGAGGCTGGCCCGGGAGCAGGGCTATGTCGAGACCCTGTTCGGGCGGCGGCGCTACATCCCGGAGATCAACGACAAGAACTTCAACCTCCGCGCCTTCGCCGAGCGGACCGCCCAGAACACGCCGCTCCAGGGCTCGGCCGCCGACCTGATCAAGATCGCGATGGTCCGGATCCACGACGCGCTCCGCCAGGACGGGGCTGGCGGCGCCGGCTGCTGCTCCAGGTGCACGACGAACTGGTGCTCGAGGCGCCGCCGAGGCAGGTGGAGCCGGATGGCGGGCCTGGTGCGGGAGCACATGGAGGGGGCGGCGAGCTCAAGGTGCCGCTGGTGGTGGACGTCGGGGTCGGTCACAACTGGCTGGAGGCGAAACGGTGAGTGACAGACGACGGCTTCACCGATGATCGAGATCCTGGTCGGTCCTGGTGGTCCTCGGCGTGCTCGCGACCGCTGGGGTTCGCGCGGCTGCAGAGCTCCAAGGAGCAAGGCCATCGTCGCGGGCATGGTCTCCGACCTGCGCTCGGTGCGCCGAGGAGCAGGAGGGGTTCTACTTCGACCACCGCTTCTACAGCCCGATCACCGATTCGCTGAATCCCAACTACACCGCCGGCAACGTGCTGGCTGATTCACGAGGCGACGGCCTCGGGGTGGTCGGGCAGCGTCAGCAACCCGAAGGTCACTAGGCAGTGCTACGTGGTGGTGGGTAATGCGGCGACGGTGGGGAGCGCGGTGCAGCGATGGGGCGATCAGCTGTTCCTGACCCGGTCACCGCCACGCGGCTTCCGGTAACCCCGGCCACCAGTTCCACCCCCCCGCCAGGTGCATGATCGCCGGCACCAGCACCATCCGGATGATGGTGGCGTCGAGCAGCACCGCCACCGCCAGTCCGAAGCCCAGGAACTGCATCGCCAGCACCCGCGCAAAGGCGAAGACCCCGAAGACCAGGATCATGATCAGCGCCGCGCGAGGTGATCACCGAGGCCGTGGCGCGAGAGCCCTTCCTCCGTGGCCTTCGTCGTTGTTGCCCGGTCCTGTCGAACGCCTCCTTGACCCGGGCCAGCAGGAACACCTCGTAGTCCATGCTGAGCCCGAACACCACCGCGAAGACCAGCACCGGCACCACCACGAAGATCGCCGAGGTCGGCCCGTCGAGCCCGAACACCCCCGCCCCGAAGCCGTACTGGAACACCAGCACGATCAGCCCGAAGGTGGCGCTGACCGAGAGGGTGTTCATGATCACGGCCTTGATCGGCACCAGCACCGAGCGGAACACGATCGCGAGCATCAGCGCCGGTGCAGGCCAGGATCAGGAACACCAGCATGCGGGAAGCGCCGCAGCAGCACGTCCTGCAGGTCGAGCGCGGCCGCGGTGTAGCCGCCGACCAGGATGGTCGCGCCCTTGCAGCTGCTTGGGTGGGTCGCGCGGCCAGGGCTCGGGCGCGTGCGCGAGACGTCCATGCCGGAGGTGAGGCTGGTGGTGTCGCGCAGGACCACGTCCACCAGCGCCACCCGCTCGTCGCGTGCTCAGGTAGGCGTCGAGGAAGTCGCCGTACTGCGCGCCGGGCATCGGCCAGGTCGCTGTAGAGCATCGAGTACTCGCAGGATGCGACGTCCCGGGCTCCAGGTCCACGATGCTCCGGACCTGCGCCACCCGGCGGATCGGCCCGCAGCGAGTCGGACAGCGCCCGGAGCCCGCGGAGACTCGCGGCGGACGACCGCGCGTCTGGCCCTCCGGCACCTCCACCAGCACCCGCACCGGCAGGATGATGTTGGCGACGCCCATCCGGTCCAGCGTCTGCGACCCCCTGCCCGGCCTCGGTCGCGGTGGGCCACCAGTTGCGCGACGGCAGCCCGATCCTGATCCAGAACACCGGCGCGGTGAGCAGCGCGATGATCGTCCCGCCGATCGCCAGCGCGCGCACCGGGTTGCCGCGACAGGCTGCGGGCCCACTTCTCCCACGCCGTCGGCGCGTGGTACCAGGTGAGCCGGCGCGCCAGCCAGCGCGGCCGGTCGATCTGCCGGCCGAGGACGGCGAGCAGCGCCGGCAGCAGCGTGGTGGAGAGCAGCACCGCCACGGCGACCACCACCAGCCCGCCGATGCCCGACGCTCTGGGTCTCGACCAGCGGCGTGAGCAGCAGGGCGCGCGAACCCGACCACCACGGTCATGCCCGAGGTGAGCACCGCCGCGCCCGGCGGTGCTGAGCGCCCGCGCCGCGGCCTCCTGCCGCCGGAGCCCGCGGTTCAGCTCCTCGCGGAACCGGGTGACGATGAGCAGCGAGTAGTCGATGCCCACGCCCAGCCCGAGCATCGTGGTCATGTTGAGCACGAAGACCGACATCGGGGTGTAGTCCGCGAGGATCACGACGATGGCCAGCGTGACCCAGATGGCCAGGAATCCCACGATCAGCGGCAGCAGCGCCGCCACCAGCGCGCCGAAGGCGAGCAGCAGGATCCCCGCCGTGAGCGGCAGCAGCCGGATCTCCCCTCGCCGGCTGTCGCCGCGCCACCACGCTGCGGACGTCGAGATCCAGCGGGGAGCGGCCCGTGACCCGCACCTGGTGGGTGGTGGAGTCCGTCCCGCGTCTGGCTGAGCGCCTCCCGCACCAGGTCGCGCACCGGCGGCCACCAGCTTGGCCGACGCTGTCGCCCCGGTCGGCGTCCACCGCCAGGACCAGGAAGGTGGTCCGCCCGTCCCGGCTGATGAAGGTGGAGTCGCCGGTGCTGGCGGAACGATGCCACCGTGCTGATGTAGGCGCTGGCGGCCGAACTTGGCGATGAGGCTGTCGAGCACGGCCGCGCGGCGCCGCTGTCGACCGGGGTCGGGCGCCTCGAGGGTGACCGCGAAGAAATCGTTCAGCGGCTTGGCGAACCGCTGCCGCAGCAGCTGTCCGCCGCGACCCGCCTCGGTCGGCTCCCGGGTGCCGCCGCGCACGTTGAGCACCTGCACGACCTGGGGAGACTTCTCCGCCGCCAGATAGCCGATCACCGCCCAGAAGACGATGACGACCCAGCGCCAGCGGATCAGGGCGCGCGAAAGTACGGAAGCCACGATCGGGGAGGCTCTCAGCAGGGAAGAAGGGCCGTCAGCATGACATTCGAGGTTGGCCAAATTCTACGGGCACAACCAGTTGCGCGCCAGCGGTAGCGCGCCCGGCCGGTGCCGCACCGATATTGCGTGACGATGCTGCGCCGTCTGCTCCTGCTGCTGCTCATCGCTGCTGGTGAGCCTCGCTGTCCTGGACCGTACCAGAAGCGCGGTCCGGACCCCTTCCGCCGGCCCGACCCGCGCGCGACACCGCCGCGCTGCCCGAGGAACTCCGGCTCACGGCCGGGGCCCTGGAGCGCCGGCAACGGGCTCCGCTCGACCTGCCCGGCGTCATCCCCGCTCGACTCCTTGACCCGCGCCTCGGTCCGCATCCGGCTCACCGGCGAGGTGGACCGGCACTACCTCGACTCGCTTTTCGGGGAGACCGACTCGATCGTCCGGCGCTGGCCCGGGGGCACCGCACGTCTTCCGGGTGGCGATCGTGACCGGCGGTGCGATTGAGGTCTCGCCCGAAATGGCCTCGGACGTGCGCTGGGCCCTCGATACCTGGAACCCAGCCTCGGTCGGGCTGCGCTGGCTGGACGAGTCCGACACCGCCGGGCCGAGCTTCGTGGTCCGCTGGGCCGACACCCTGGAGGCCGATCGCGCCGGAGTCACCGACGTCACCTGGGATCGAGGCCGGCCGGATCCGTCGAGCGGAGGTCATCCTCGCCACCCGGTCCCCATCGACCGGCCGTCCGCTGCCCGCCGAGGGCCGTCGCGCCGTCGCGCTGCACGAAGTGGGCCACGCCCTCGGCCTGCCGCACTCGAACCGGCCAGCGGACGTGATGTTCCCGATCGCCACCGCGACCGAGCTCACCGGTCGGCGACCGCTTCTCCCTGCGGCTGCTGTATCGAGCTCCCGACCGGATGGATCGGGACCGCCGCAGCCCGGGAGCCTCGCCCTGAGGCCTCGGCGCCTCGCGTATCGCAGTTGTTGCTCGGCCTCCCAGCCGCGCTCGCGGCCCAGCAGTTCGCGCCTGGCGGACTCGATCGTCGAGTCCGGGATCCGCCGCGGGGTCTATCCGGGCGCGTGCTGGTCATCGGCGGCCGCGAGGGCATCCGCTACCAGCGCGGGTTCGGCCACCTGACCTGGAAGGCCCAGTCGCCGGTCCCCTCGCCCGATTCCACGCTCTGGGACCTGGCCTCGCTCACCAAGGTCGTCGGCACCCTGCCGGCGGTTGCATGCGGCTGGTGGATGAGGGGCGGGTCGACCTGGACGCGCCGGTCGGGCGCTATCTGCCGCGGTTCGGCGGCGGCGACGAAGGACCGGGTGACGGTGCGCATGCTGCTCGATCACAGCAGCGGGCTGCCAAGCTACGTCCAGTTCTTTCGCCTGACGCGCACCCGGGACAGCGCCATCGCGCTGCTCTACCGCGACCCCGCTGCGTCGCGCGCCGGGGAGCGGTGACCGAGTACAGCGACCTCAACTTCCTCCTGCTGGGCCTCCTGATCGAGGCGGTGACCGGCGAACCGCTGGAGCACTACGTGGAGCGCGCCGTCCTCGTTCCCGCGCGGCTCTCGCCGTACCGGGTATCGCGTGCCCGATGCGCTGCCAATCGCGACCGCGCCCACCGGGCGCTGGCGGGGCCGGCCGGTCTGCTGCGCGGTCAACGACCAGAACGCGGTGCGGATGGGCGGGGCCGCCGGGCATGCGGGCCTGTTCTGCAACCGGCGCAGACCTGGCTCGCTACGCCCGGCTCTGGCTCAACCTGGGCGTCCTCGACGGTGTGCAGCTGCTCGGGGCCGCGACCGTGCGAGACCTTCCTCACGCCGGCCAGCCCGAAGCCGACCCGGCTGCTCGGCTGGGAGCGCCCGCCCCACCGATCAGCGCCGACAACCCGCGGAATCGCGGCCCGCCAAGGCACGAGGCCGCCGCACGATTCCGCCTATGGCAACCTGCTCTCGGACCAGGCGTACGGCCACACCGGCTGGACCGGGACCCTGCTGTGGGTCGACCCCGGGCAGGATCTCTTCCTGGTCCTGCTCACCAACCGCAGCTACGGCGCACGGGTGGGCGACTCGATCCGGGCGCTGCGCGGCAGTGCGGGGTGCGCTGCGGATGCGGTTGTGCGGGAGGCCGGGGCGTGTCACAGCGGGGATCCGGGGAGTAGCCCGCGGCTCCCCGTGCTGCCGCTCCCTGTGCCGCCGTTCCGACCGAGCCGCTACCATTCGGTCCAGGAGGCGCCATGCAGACACCAGAGACGATTCGCAAGGCGCTCCGGGGAGTGAAAGACCCGGAGCTCAATCTGAACATCATCGACATCGGCCTGGTCTACGACGTCGACGTCAGCGAGGCCGGCGCGTGCACGTCAACATGACGCTCACCTCCCCCGGCTGCCCTGCCGGCGCCGAGATCGTCGGCGATGTGAAGCGGCCGATCGAGGATCTCGAGGGCGTGACCTCGGTCGAGGTCGAGATTGTGTGGGAGCCCTACTGGACGCCCGGAACGGATGGACCCCCGGATCCGGGCGTTTCTGGGAGGCTGAACCGCGGCCCGGCGGCAGCCCCGCCCCTGCCTCAGCCGGCCACGGCCCGCACCAGTTCTTCCCCCAGCACCTCGCGCTGCCAGCGCCGCATCCCCTCGACCTGCCCCAGATCGGATGCCTGCTTCGGTTCGAGGCGGGCGACCGCCTCGAGGATACCGTTGGCGCAGAGCACTCCCGGCGCGAGCGGAAGCCGTTCGGCGGCGGCGTTGCGGACCGCCTTGAGGCGTTCCAGCCGGGCCTCGTAGGCGAGGTCAGGCGCCGCTCGCCGCCCGCGCTCGAAGACCGGAATGCTCTCCGGCGGGGCCTGGACCCCCCGGGCGACGGCGGCGAGGATCTCGCCGCCCCGGCGCCGCAGCTGGTCCGGTGAGAGCGCCTTGAGCTCGCGCAGTGCCGACTCGTCTGCCGGCATGGCCTTGGCGATGGCCAGCATGGCCTCGTTCATGCAGCACCCGGAACGGGGCGCGGTCGAGCTGTCCGGCCACACCCTCCCGCCAGGCAAACAGCTCCCGGATCACCGCAAGCTGATGGCCGCGGAGGGTCCGCGCCCCCTTGAGCCGCAGGTACGCCTCCTCCGGCGGGCCCGCCGCGTTCCACCGCGACCTGCTCCAGCAGCGCGAACTCCTCCTCGGCCCAGTGCCAGCGTCCGGCGGCGGTGAGTTGCTCCTTGAGGATGTCGCGCAGCCGGGGCAGGAAGCGGGTATCGTCCGCGGCATAGGCCAGCATGCCCGGCAGCAGCGGACGCACCGACCAGTCGGCCCGCTGGTATTTCTTGTCGAGCGTGACGCCGATGTACTTGTCCAGCAGGGCCGCGAGCCCGATGCCCGGCTCGTTGAGCAGCTGCGCCGCGATGCGCGTGTCGAACAGGTTGCGTGCCGTGAAGCCGTAGTCGCGGTGCAGGATCCGCAGGTCGTAGTCGGCGTCGTGGAACAGGATCTCGATCGCCGGGTCGGCCAGCAGCGTGCCAAGGGCGGAGCAGGTCCGCGACCGCGAGCGGATCGACCACGGCGGTGGTGTCGCGGGTGGAGAGCTGGATCAGGAAGATCCGGTCGTGGTAGCGATGGAAGCTGGCGGCCTCGGTGTCCACCGCCAGCAAGGCGCTCCTCGGCCAGCGCGGTGGCGAACGCGTCGAACGAGGCCTGAGCCTCGAGGTAGAGATCGGTTGCCGGTCCTGCCTCACTCACGGGCGCTGACCTGTTCCAGGCCCGCGGCGATCTCCTCGAGCGCCTTGGCGAGGGCCTTGAAGAACTCCGCATCGGGCTCGGCCTGCCGCCGATGGCCGCGTCCAGCTGGAGCTTCCGGGCCAGTCTGGCGGCGTGTCGGATGTAGTCGGTCGAGGGTTTCATCGGCGGCATCGGGTGGTGGGTGAACCGACCGGGGACGGTGCAATCTAGTCGGGGTGCCGCATCGTGACCATGGGCGCGTGCGGCCCGCCGGTTCCTTCCCGCATCTCTCCTTCCGGCATACCTTTGACTCCGGACTCGTCGATTCCTCCCTGAACGACCCGGTGTTCGCGCACGCGCACCGATACGTGGAGCTGCCGTGGCCCCGGCCGAAATTGACTTCACCGTCTACCCCGACGAATGCGATTCCTACGGACACCTGAATCAGGCGTCCTTTCTGGCGCTCTTCGAGCGGGCCCGATGGGAGATGCTTGCCCGCGGGCCCGGCATGGACTTCTTCACCCGGCAGGGCTCATGGCCGGCGGTCCGGAAGACAACGGTCGAGTACCACGCGCCGGCCTTTCCCGGCGATGTGCTGCGATTCTCGCAGGTGCTGGTCCACCTCGGGCGCACCAGCTTCACCCTGCGGCAGACCGCGCGCCGTCTGCGTGACGACGCCCTGGTCGCGACCGCTGAGCTGGTCTTCGTGTGCGTCGACGCAGCAGGGCCGCCCGGTGCCGGTACCCGAGGCGCTGCCGCAGGTCATGGCCGACCGGCCGCTCGCCCGGCAACCTCCGCCGGGTCGCGGTCAACGGCGTCAACCTCGCCGTCGACGTCCGGGGTCAGGGGCCGGCCATCCTCTTCATCCACGGCTACCCGCTGGATCACTCGATCTGGGAGTACCCGCTCGCCCACCTCGAGGGCTGGATGCGGATCGCCCCCGATCTCCGGGGGATGGGCCAGTCCGACGCGCCGGACCTCGGGCTACAGCATGGCCACCTACGCCGATGACCTGCTGGCGCTGCTCAACACGCTGGGGGTGGATCGGGTGGTGCTCTGCGGGTTCTCGATGGGCGGATACGTCGCCTTCGAGATGCTGCGACGGGCGCCCGGGACCGGGTGCGCGGCCTGGTGCTGATGGACACCCGGGCGGAAGCCGACACCGCCGAGGGCCGGAAGGCTCGGGATGCCGCCGCGGCCCAGGCGCGCGAGGGCGGGGCCGAGGCCATCGCCGGCCAGCCTGCTCCCGCGGATGCTCGCCGAACGGCCGTCGGCGAGAAGCCCCACGCTGGTCGGAACGGGTCCGCCGCATGATGGCCGCCACGCCGGTGGCGGGCATCCTCGGCGCGCTCGGCGCGATGCGCGACCGGCCCGACAGCTTCCCGCTGCTGCCGACGCCCGGTGGATGTCCCGCGCTGGTCATCGTTGGCGAGGACGACCAGATCACGCCCGGGATCGGGCCCAGGCGATGGCGGATGCGCTCCCCGATGGCTCGGCTCGCGGTGGTCGCCCGGTGCCGGTCACCTGACCCGCCGATGGAACGGCCGGAGGCCGCCACGGCGCTGCTGTCCAGATTTCTCTCCGCCGGCTGCGCCGCCCCGGACTAGCTGCAACCTTTTCGCCCCGTGCGCGTCTATAGCATGACGGCGGATGCACCGAGAGGTATTCCGTCGTTGCAGTCGCAGTATCCTTCCCTCCACGCCCCGGTGCCGCGGCCAGGCAGTACGGCACCGGGGCGCCTCTCGTCTTCGGCCGGTAACCGTCCACCGTCAGATGCCCGGACAATCAAGAACGACCCCCGTGCCTGAGGCAGGAGGCCGGTGGTGCTGGTGTTCGAGCTCTGCTCTATCAGCCGATACCGCCAACGGCCATCGGCCTACTTCTTCGGGCCGTCCCGGCGGGGTGTCGCCGTTGAAGACCTCGCTTGTTCTTCTCGATGTAGGCCTGCTGGTTCGCCGGCACATCCTCTTCCGGGAAGATCGCGTTCACCGGGCACTCCGGCTCACAGGCGCCGCAGTCGATGCACTCATCCGGGTGGATGTAGAGCTGGTCCTCCCCCTCGTAAATGCAGTCCACGGGGCACACGTCCACGCAGGCGCGATCCTTGACGCCGATGCAGGCTTCAACGATCACGTAGGTCATGCTGCTGCTCCTCGATCGGGTGATGCCGGGTCGCGTCGTCGGAGTCGGCGGGCCTCGCGCCATCGAGCGCAAAGTATTATGACAGCCTCGGGCCCGGCGCAAGGGGGCGATTATGTTTGCCGCCATGCGATCCCTCGAGGGCCGTTCGGCCGTGCACGCTCGTCCTTCTGCTCGGGTGGTCTCGCCCTTCCCGTCGCGCGCGCGCAGGCCTGCGCGCGGCCAGGGGCCGCTCGCGCTGGTGCTGTCCGGCGGCGGCGCCAAGGGCCTCGCCCACATCGGGGTGCTCGCGGGTGCTGGACAGCCTGGGCATCCGGCCCGACCTCGTGGTCGGCACCAGCATGGGTTCGATCGTGGGCGCCATGTATGCCAGCGGCTATTCCGCCGGATCAGATCTCGGCATGGCGCGATTCGCTCCGCCTCGAGGATCTCTTCATCGGATCCGACCGGCTCACTCCCGCAGGCCCTGGGAGACCGCCGCCCGCTGGTCGTCTGGGAGCAGGGCACGGGCGGCTTCCGGGCTGGCGGAGGCCATCGCCCGCGAGGCGGGGGTGAACGCGGCCCTCAACCGGGCCCTGCTCCGCGGCAATCTCCTCGCCCGGGGCGACTTCGACTCGCTGCCCATCCCCTTCCGTGCGGTGGCCACCGAGCTCCGGACCCGCGCGCCCGTGGTGCTCTCGCACGGGGATCTCGCCCGGGCGGTGCGGGCCAGCATGTCGATTCCGCTGGTGTTCGATCCGGTGCGGATCGAGGGAGCGCAGCTGGTCGACGGTGGACTCGCGGCCAATCTTCCGATCGCCGTGGCCCGGGCGGAGGGCGCCACCCGGCTGATCGTGTCCGACGTGAGCTGGCGTCCCCCCGATTCGGTGCAGGGCGAGAACCCGCTGGCGGTGGCGGACCTGCTCATCGCGTATCTCTTCAGCCAGCCGCTCGACTCGCTCGGGGCCCGGGACTACTTGATCCGGCCAGCGGTGGACTCGTTCGAGACCCTCGACTTCCGGCCCGACCGACAGGATACAGATTCGCCGCGCCGGGTATGAGAGCGCCCGCGCCGCGCTCGAAGGCCTGGAGCTCTGCGGCGCCCCGGAGCGACCGGCTCGGTCTGCGGCAGGTCTACCGGATCGACGACATTCACGTATCCGGGGGTCGGGCCGGCGATGGCAGGCGCTCATCCGCCGTCAGCTCGGCCTCGCCGAGGGCGCCGATCTCGATGTCTCCGAGCTGCGCGACCACCTCACCGGCCTGGCCCAGCTGGATGAGTTCCGTGAGGTCTGGCTCCGACCCACCGGCACCCCCGATTCACTCCGGCTCGACGTCCTGGTACGCTCCGCAGCCCCGCGGCTCGGTGTCGCCGGCCTCGCCTACGACAACGATCTCGGCGGCCGATGTGGCTGGGCGGCGTCGATCCGCCGCCTGTTCGCCCGGTCGGCCTCGGAGGCGCTGGTGTTCTCGGCTGGGGGAGTTGCGTCAGGACCTGAGCTCGGCCTTGCGCACCTACACCGCGTCGGCCAGCTGCTGCAGCGTCCCGCCCTCGGCTGACACTGGCGCGGGAAGGGTGCGGTCGTTCGATGTCCGCGGCGGCATGACATGCCGGCGCGCCAAGACGCGGGAGCTGACCTGCTCTGCTCGGGCGGAGCAGGAGCTTCGGTCGCGAATGTGCTGGTCGCGCTCGGTGGGGGATGCATCTCTGGCATGAGCCGGTCCAGATGCCGGGGGCGACTGCGCTGGGCGGGGTGGCTCCGATCTCGAGCGGGACCCGCTGCACGGGCCGAGCAGGTTCTTGGGCGGAGGCCGTGACCGTGTCTACACCCGCTTTCGCAGGGGAGCTCGTATGCCGCGGCGCGGGACTGCCGGTCGCGGGCGTACTGGCTGACGCCGCTGGTCCGCTACGGCTGGGGAGAGGACCTGCCGCTGCAGTCGACCTTCCTGCTGGGCGGATACGAAGGATTTCCCGGGTCTACATTCGGGGAACAGCGCGGGGATCCGGAGGTGTCACCGGCTTGGGTGGCGCGGCCGCTCTCGGACCGCTGTGGCCCGGCTGCGAACGTGGCGGTTCGGGCCAGGTGGCATTCGGCGGGCCGCGTCCTCCCCCACGGTCGGTGGCACACCGGTGGCCGCGATCGGACTCGGTGCCGAGACCCCGATCGGACCGGTCCGGGTCGAGTACGGGCTGACCCGCGGCGGGCGGAACGAGATGTTCGTGCGGGTGGGCGAGTGGTTACTGAGCCGGACCGCGGTCGCCTCAGTTCTCGGTCCCTGGCCCAGCGACTCGCCGCCGCCAGCCGCCACGTAGGCCTCGGCGGACTCGGCGGCTTCGGGGGCGAAGCAGCGAGACACCAGGATGCCCGACGAGGAAGCCGAGCGGGACGGTGACCAGCGCCGGGTTCTTGAGCGGGAACCAGGCGCGTCCTGGTGCAGCAATGTCCACCTGCACCGTGGGTGAGAGGTAGATCAGCAGCAGCGTCGCCAGCGGTCCCGGCCAGCATGGTGGTCACGACGCCGCCGGTGGTGCAGCCGGCGCCAGAAGATCGAGCAGCACCAGCGCCGGGAAGTTGCCGCTGGCCGCGATCGCGAACGCCAGCGACCACCATGAACGCCACGTTCTGACCCTTGAAGGTGATGCCGAGCACCACCGCCACGAGCCCGAGCACCACGGTCGCCACCCGCGCGACCCGCAGCTGCTCCCGCGCATCCGCGTGCCCGCCCTCGGCGCCACGCTGACCCAGAGATCGTGCGACAGCGCCGCGGCCCCCGAGAGCGTGAGCCCGGCGACCACCGCCAGAATCGTGGCGAAGGCCACCGCCGCGATGAAGCCGAGGAACGGCCGTGCCGCCCAGCAGCTCGGCCAGCAGCGGCGCGGCCATGTTGCCGCCGGCGTCCACCGCCCTGATGGCGTCCGGGCCCACCAGCACCATCGCGCCGAACCCGAGGATGAACGTCATCAGGTAGAACGCCCCGATGAGTCCGGTGGCATAGAACACCGAGGTGCGGGCGGCCTTGGCGTCGGGCACGGTGTAGAACCGCATCAGGATGTGGGGCAGCCCGGCGGTGCCGAACATCAGCGCCATGCCGAGCGAAATCGCGTCCAGCGGATTGGCCACCAGCTTGCCCGGGCGCCAGCACCGGCGTCGCCGTACCGGGCGGCGCGCCGCGGCAAAGAGTCGCGGCCGGGCTCATGTCGAACCGGAGCAGCACCAGGAAGCGCGAGCACCGCCGCGCCGGAGAGCAGCAGCACGGCCTTCACGATCTGCACCCAGGTCGTCGCGATCATGCCGCCGAACAGCACGTAGGCGATCATCGCCGCGCCGACGATCGACGATCGCCGCTTCGTAGGAGAGGCCGAACAGCAGCTTGATCAGCCCCCCCGCCCCGACCATCTGCGCGATCAGGTAGAGCGTCACCGTCGCCAGCGTCCCCACGGCCGCCGCGATCCGTACCGGCGTCTGCCGGAACCGGACCGCCACCACGTCGGCGAAGGTGTACTTGCCCAGGTTGCGCAGCGGCTCGGCGATGAGGAACAGCACCACCGGCCAGCCCACCAGCCAGCCGGTGGAGTAGATCAGCCCGTCGAACCCGGTGAGGGAGACCAGCCCCGCGATGCCGAGGAACGACGCGGCGCTCATGTAGTCGCCGGCGAGGGCGAAGCCGTTCTGCCGGGCGGTGATGGACCGGCCGGCGGCGTAGAACTGCTCGGTGGTCCGGGTGCGCCGCGCCGCCCACCAGGTGATGCCGAGCGTGGTGGCCAGGAAGAGGAAGAAGAACGCCTTTGCGACGAGGCTCGGCGCGCCGATGCTGGTCGCAGGGCTCTGCAGGAGCATCAGGTCCGCCGGGGCGTCAGACGACTGGCGCCTGAGCCGCTCGAGCTCGGGGTCGTAGCGGGTGTTGGCCCAGCGGACGTAGATCCAGGTGAGCACCCAGCAGGACACGATCACCAGTGCGCCGAGCAGGATGCCGAGCGAGAGGCCCGGGAGTCGACGAGGTGCCGAGCAGGGGCTTCTGCCAGGCGATCAGGGCGAGAAAGCCGAAGTAGATGACGATCATCGCCGAGGTGAGCGCGAACGCCACCCGGCGCCGGGCCCCCGCGAGGGCCCGGAGCTCCGCTTCGTGGTCTTCCGCCGACTCAGGACTTGGCCGAGCAGGTTCTTCTTGAATCCCTCACCCGGGCCGGGCTTGGGGCCGATCCAGCAGCGCGAGCAGCGCGTCGGCGAACTCCTTGCCGGCGATCGTGCCCTTGTCGGTGCCGGCGATATCGATCGTCGTCCCGGTGCCGGGCACGTAGGTGATCGTCATCCGCTCACCGTTCTTGATGTCCTGCATCATCCCGCAGAGCTCGACGAACTGCTGCTTCAGCTCGGCCGAGGCTCCGGGGGTGTTGGCCTTCAGCCCGTCGTTCCACGCGCCGCAGATCTTGTCCTTGGTGCCGTGGCCGGAGATGAAGTGCATGACCATCTGCCGCGGCGCATCGGCGCCGAGGATCTCCTCGGCGCTGGCCGACGGCGTCGCGACGTACAGTCCCGCCACGTACACCTTGACGATGAACTTCTTCCGCAGCGCCATGCCGTTGAGGCTGAGGCGTCTGTCCCGCGACGTCGATGGTCGCGGGCATCGTGACTCCGTTCATCGTCCGGCCGGTGTCGGCTAGCGGGCAGGATTACTGGCGGGGCCGTGAGCAGAGTCGTGAGCAGGAGAAACATGGATGGCCTCAAGCTGCAGGGTGAATGACTGGCGGCATCCGGTGGCCAAGTTGCCGCCCGCTTCCGGCGTTGCGCAACCCGTCAGGGTGGCCCGGTCAGCGCAACGCCCTGGGGACCAGCTGTCATCCCGGCGCCGGGGGCAGCTGCACGAACAGGTCCCGCCCGGTCTCGGTCAGCGCGGGGTACTGCCGCCCGACGTCCGCCATCAGGCTGCCGAGGAACATCTCCGGCACCGGCAGTCCCTGGACCGTCGCGCCGCGGAGGTGAAAGCGCACCGCTTCGCGGCCCGCGGGCAGCAGCTCGACCTGTGCCTCGAGGCGAGTCTCGGGCGGAAGCAGCAGCACCAGCTGCGACAGCGCCTGGCGGGCTTCGCCGGGCAGGTCGGCGATCCGTCCGCCGATCCGGATCAGGGCGGTGTCGATGCCCACGCGGAAGCCGAAGTCCGGCGGGAGGGACCGGAGGCCGAGACGCGCCAACAGATAGGCGGTGAAGTCGCCACCATCGACGGTCGCCCGGGGAAGGGACCGGTCGAGGTAGACCGAATCCACCAGGGCCGCGGCACGAACCACCCCTGCCGCTTCGATCGGACGGGGCGCGGGTCGGGGGGTGTCTGGGCCGAGATGCCGGTTCCGGCCAGCAGCAACATCAGGGGCATGCAACTTGCGCATATCGCTCAGCAGGCTCCGTTGACATATTGGACGCGCCACCGTGGTCATTCCCACACCACCCACCCTGGAGGGGCGATGGAGTGGAGCATCATCGGCTTGAACCTGCTCTATGCCGTACTCGGTGTCGTCCTGATGTACCTGTCGTACCGGGTCGTCGACAAGCTGACGCCCGAGGTGAATTTCGCCGAAGAGCTCCGCAAGGGGAATGTCGCGGTCGCCATTGTCGTCGCGGCGATCTTCCTGTCCATCGCGATCATCATCGGCGGGGCGCTGAACTGATGCCGGGGCTGCAGCGCAGCCGCGGCAATGCCCCGAGCAGGAAGAGGGGTGCCACGGGTGTTGCTCCACGCCGGGTGTTGCGGTGGGCGCCCTCGCCGGGCTGATGCTCCTGCGTCCTGCTGCTGCCGACCGGGCTCAGGGCCCAGAGCGTCACCAGCCGATTCGATCCCGCGTTCAGGAAGTACAGCAAGCGGTTCTTCGGGGTCGGGTTCGACTGGCGGCTGTTCAAGGCGCAGGGGATGACCGAGAGCAATCTCAACCCCCGGGCTCGGAGCTGGGTAGGGGCGCGGGGCATCATGCAGCTCATGCCATCGACCTTTCAGGAGATCCAGAGCCGGAATCCGAGTCTCGTCTCTCTGGATGATCCGGAATGGAATATCGCGGCCGGCATTCAGTACGATCGCCGGCTGTGGCTGCTGTGGGCCGAGGATTCGGTGTACCCAGCACGACCACCATGACTTCATGCTCGCCAGCTACAACGCCGGCCGCATCCCGCTGCTCCGCGCGCAGGCGGTGGCGCGCCGGCAATACCTCGATCACCGGGACTGGCACAGCATCGTGAGCGTAGCGCCGGCGGTGCCGCGGTGGCGCCACCGGGAAACGCTGGATTACGTCATGCGGATCGAAGGGAACCTGAGCCGCATGGATGAGAACGGCCGAGTGGTCCGGCCCTTCGTGTCGACCGACACCATCCTGGTTGAAGCCGCCCGGCCCTGAGTCCGGGGCCGAGAGGCGGGAGCGCGGAGGCATGCCGGGGCAGGGGATCGCGAGAAAGGGGAAAGAGCGCGAGCTCGTTTCCCCTTTCTTGCCCTGCTTGGGGTGCTACAGCAGGCCGGACAGCGGCGTGGCGTAGTTCTCGGAGCGGGGCTCGGGTTCGCCGTAGCGCCCCTCGTGCGCGTGCTGGCGGTTCCACTCCTCCCGCAGGCAGAACGGATCCAGTCCGTGGGGGCGGTCCACCGCGAGTACGCCGTCGAGGTGATCGATCTCGTGCTGCAGCAGCTCGGCCCGGTCGCCCTCCAGCTCCGTGGTGTGCCACTCGCCCTTCAGGTCCTGGTACCGCACCTTGATGCGATAGGCTCGGGAGACCCGGACCAGGAGGGTGGGGAAGGAGAAGCAGTCATCCCAGACGGTGAAGTCCTCGTTGCCGACATCCACGATTTCGGGATTGATCAGCGGCCAGGGCTTGTCCATTTCGACGTAGACGATCCGGACCGGGGCCCCGATCTGGGGCGCGGCGATGGCGCGGCCGTAGCCGAAACGGGACTGGAAATCGCGCAGGGTCTCCCGCAGGTCGTCCACGATCACCCGGACCGCGGCCGACCGGGTTTGGCGATCGGCTCGCACCGCGTCCGGAGGACCGGGTCGCCCAGCATGCGAATCCGGTGGATGGTCATCGCGGTCTGTCCGGGAATGAGGGCTGACCCAATCTTGTGAGAACCTGCCCGGCCCACAATAGCGGGCGTCACGGCGCAGCCCCGTGCTCCAGGTCGTGACTTGTTTGGGTTCCGGCTCTGCGGCCGTAGGCTAAGGTGTTGTTGTATATAATGCTTCGTATGAGGTAGTAATTACAACTACTCTCCGACAATTCCTGCGGCCCCCACGCGAATGACGGGGTCTGGGTCCCGTCCTCCCGCAACCCTCGCGGCGCCCGAATCCTGGCCATGACTAGGTGCTCGAAGTCGTTCATGAACAACAGCATTACGGATTCACTCCAATGAATTGGTATTTAGTTGACAAATCCCGATCCGCGCTTTAGGATTAGGCCCGATATGGGAACCTCGACCTCCGAGCAGCTCACCGAGCAGGCACTGCCGCCGGCCTACAAGGGCCCGCGAGGCGCGATCCTCGTGGCGCTCAAGCGCGCGGCGGCTCTGACGGCACGGGAGCTGGCGGAGCAGCTCGGCCTCTCCTCCAACGCCATCCGGCATCACCTGAGGGAGCTGGAGACTCGAGGGGGTCATCGGGTACCGCCGAGAGCAGCGCGGGGTCGGGGCACCGACCTTCGCCTGGCACCTGAGCCCGTCGGGCGAGTCGCTCTTTCCGCAGCGCTACAAGGAACTGCTGACCGAGGTGCTGGATCGGGTGGCGGCGCAGGCGGGCCGCCAGGCGGTGGTGACGCGCGCTCGAGACCCGGTTCACCGATCTGGCGCGCAAGCTCCAGGGTGAGCTGGCCGACGCGCCCGCCGGAGCGTCGGATGGACGTGGTGATGCGGGCGCTGGTGGAGGGCGGGTACATGGCGGAGTGGCAGTGAGGGCGAAGCGGGCTCCGCCTCACCGAACACAACTGCGCCATCCGGGCCCTGGCCGAGCGCTTTCCGGAGATCTGCGCGGCGGAAGCGACGGTTCCTGGAGGAAGTGCTGGCGGCGGCGGTCCAGCGGGAGTCCCACATGCTGGAGGGCTGTTCCGCCTGTGAGTACAGGGTGCGGTTCCCCGGCGGAGCGCCGCGCGCTCACAGCACTGGAGGGGCCGGCCAGCCGGCTCGCGAGGAGCACGCATGAGTTCGTCCGAATCGTCGGTCGAGTCGCTGGTCAACCGGGAGTACCAGTACGGCTTCGTCACGGACATCGAGTCCGACACCATCCCGCGCGGGCTCAGCGAGGACGTGGTCCGGCTGATCTCCGCCAAGAAGCAGGAGCCGGCCTGGATGCTGGAGTGGCGGCTCAAGGCGTATCGCCGCTGGCTGGAGATGAAGGAGCCGCACCACTGGGCCAACATCACCTACCCGCCCATCGACTACCAGGACGTGATCTACTACTCGGCGCCCAAGAGCGCCAAGCCGCTGGGCAGCCTCGACGAGGTGGATCCGGAGCTGCTCAAGACCTACGAGAAGCTGGGGATCCCGCTCACGGAGCAGAAGCTGCTGGCGGGTGTCGCGGTGGACGCGATCTTCGACAGCGTCTCGGTCGCCACCACCTTCAAGGACGACCCTGGCCAAGTCGGGCGTCATCTTCTGCTCCATGAGCGAGGCGGTGCGGGAGCACCCCGAGCTGGTGCAGCAGTACCTGGGCTCGGTGGTGCCGTACAACGACAACTTCTTCGCGGCGCTCAACTCGGCGGTGTTCAGCGACGGCTCCTTCGTGTACGTCCCGAAGGGCGTCCGCTGCCCGATGGAGCTCTCCACCTACTTCCGCATCAACACGGCGGACGCCGGCCAGTTCGAGCGGACCCTGATCGTGGCCGACGAAGGCGCCTACGGTGAGCTACCTCGAGGGCTGCACCGCGCCCAAGCGCGACACCAACCAGCTGCACGCGGCCGTGGTGGAGCTGGTGGCCCTCAAGGGCGCCACGATCAAGTACTCGACGGTGCAGAACTGGTACGCCGGCGACGCGGAGGGCAAGGGCGGCATCTACAACTTCGTCACCAAGCGCGGCAAGTGCGCCGGGGACGACAGCAAGATCTCCTGGACCCAGGTCGAGACCGGCTCGGCGATCACCTGGAAGTACCCCAGCGTCATCCTGCAGGGCGACCGCTCGGTCGGCGAGTTCTACTCCGTCGCCGTGGTGAACGGCAAGCAGCAGGCCGACACCGGCACCAAGATGATCCACATCGGCAGGGACACCCGGAGCACGATCGTCTCCAAGGGCATCTCGGCGGGGCAGGGCAACAACAGCTACCGGGGCCAGGTGAAGGTGCTGGGCAAGGCCAGCGGCGCCCGCAACTACACCCAGTGCGACTCGATGCTCATCGGCAACCGCTGCGGGGCGCACACCTTCCCGTACATCGACGTCCAGAACCCGACCGCCGCGGTGGAGCACGAAGCCTCCACCTCCAAGATCGGCGAGGACCAGATCTTCTACCTGCAAGCAGCGCGGGCTCAACACCGAGAACGCCATCAGCATGATCGTGAACGGCTTCTGCAAGGAAGTCTTCAAGGAGCTGCCGATGGAGTTCGCGGTCGAGGCCCAGAAGCTGCTCGGCGTGAGCCTCGAAGGCAGTGTCGGGTAGAACGTGGGGGCGCGCGCCGTGCGCGCCCGACGAAGCATCAAGAGGAGACCTGAGCAGTGCTCGAGATCATGAACCTGCACGCCAAGGCCGGCGACAAGCAGATCCTCAACGGCATCTCCCTCACGGTGAAGCGCGGGCGAGGTGCACGCCATCATGGGCCCGAACGGCTCCGGCAAGAGCACGCTGGCCCAGGTGCTCGCGGGGCACCCGGCCTACGAGGTCACCGAGGGTCAGGTACCTACCAGGGACAGGATCTGCTGGACATGGAGCCCGAAGCCCGCGCCCAGGCCGGGGTGTTCCTCGCCTTCCAGTACCCGGTCGAGATCCCCGGCGTGTCCAACGCCTATTTCCTGCGGGCGGCGCTGAACGAGATCCGCAAGGCCCGCGGGGAGGAGGAGATCGACCCGCATCGACTTCATGGACCTGGTCGAGGAGAAGCTGAAGCTGGTCGAGTGGGGACCGGAGATCCTCGTCCCGCGCGGTCAACGCACGGCTTTTCCGGCGGCGAGAAGAAGCGCAACGAGATCCTCCAGATGGCGGTGCTGGAGCCGAAGCTCGCCATCCTGGACGAGACCGACTCCGGGCTCGACATCGACGCGCTGCGGATCGTGGCCGACGGCGTCAACAAGCTCCGCCGGCCGGACAACGCCACGATCGTGGTCACCCACTACCAGCGGCTGCTCAACTACATCGTGCCGGACTTCGTGCACGTGCTCGCCGGTGGGCGGATCGTGAAGTCGGGCGGCAAGGAGCTGGCGCTCGAGCTCGAGGCCAAGGGTTACGAGTGGCTCACCGAGGCGGCGGTGCCGGCGTGAGCACCGCGATACCTGCAGGACTACGAGACCGTGGAGCGGAATGGCGGCTGCCGGTGCTCCGTGGCTCGCGGGGCTGCGGCAGGCCGGCTCTGGAGCGGTTCCGGGCGACGGGCTTTCCCGAGCGCGCGGGACGAGGACTGGCGCTTCATCAACCTCGCGCCGCTCACCGGCGGCCAGTTTCCGCCTGGCCGAGACCGCAGAGCAGCGGGGTCTCGCGCGAGGCGCTCGCTCCGTTCCTGTACGCGATCCCCGGGGTCCGGACGCTGGTGTTCGTGAACGGCCGGTTTGCCCCTGGCCTGTCGGACGTTCCGGCCCTGCCGCGCGGGAGTGACGCGTCACAATCTCGCTGCCGCGCTTCGGCCCCGAGGCGGAGCTGCTCGGCCGGCATCTCGGCACAATATGCCACGCTGGAGCAGAGCGGATTCACGGCGCTCAATACCGCCTTCGTCAGGCGATGGCCTGTTCCTGCACGTGGCCCGCGAGCGTCGATGCCGGCGCGCCGATCCACGCGGTGTTCGTCACCGACGGCCGGGCCGAAGGGACCGCGACCCATCCGCGCAACTTCATCCTGGTGGAGCGCGGGCGGCCGGGCCGCGGTGATCGAGAGCTACGTCGGGCTGGCGGCAGGGCACCTACTTCACCAATGCCGTCACCGAAGCCATCGTCGAGCGACGGCGGCTACCTCGAGCACACCAAGATCCAGCGGGAGAGCGAGCAGCGCCTTCCACGTCGGCACGACCCACATCCAGCAGGGCCGCGACAGCCGCGGCCTGTCGTT
Source organism: uncultured Actinomycetes bacterium (assembly GCA_963816275.1). Classification (GTDB taxonomy): domain Bacteria; phylum Actinomycetota; class UBA4738; order UBA4738; family HRBIN12; genus JAOUEA01. The sequence goes on along the minus strand of CAWFJU010000001.1, from coordinate 137,611 downwards.
CTCCGTGAGCTTCGGCGCCGCGCTCTGCCGGAACAACCTGGACGTGGTGCTCGACGGCCCCGGCAGTCGAGGCGCAGATGCTCGGGCTCTACATGGGCCGCGGACCGGCAGGAGGTGGACAACCACACCAGCCTGCTCCACGCCCACCCGAACTGCTCGCACCCGCGAGATCTACAAGGGAATTCTCGACGGGCGCTCGCACGGCGTCTTCAACGGCAAGATCTACGTCACTCCGATCGCCCAGAAGACCGACGCCAAGCAGACCAACCGCGCGCTGCTGCTCTCCGATCACCGCCCGCATCGACACCAAGCCCCAGCTCGAGATCTTCGCCGACGACGTGAAGTGCACCCACGGCGCCACGGTGGGCAGCCTGGATCCGACTCGCGGCCTTCTACCTCAAGAGCCGCGGCATCGGCGGCGCCGCTGGCGCGCAAGATCCTCACCTACGCCTTTGCGGCGGAGGTGCTGGAGGAGATTCCCCACGAGTCGGTGCGCGCGGCCCTCGAGGCGGTGGTGATGGAACGGCTCGAGGAACGGACGGAGGCGTAGCCCGAGCATGACGGCGTCCCGGGTGCAGATCGCGGAGCCCCTGCCGGAGACTGGCCGCCTCGACGTGGCCCGTCTCCGGCATGATTTCCCGGTCCTCCGCACCCGGATGCACGGTCGACCGCTGGCCTACCTCGACAACGGCGCCACCAGCCAGAAGCCGCGCGCCGGTGGTCGAAGCCGAAGCGGACTTCGCGCTGCTGGAGAACGCCAACGTCCATCGCGGGGTCCACACCCTGAGCCAGCGCGCCACCGCGCGCTACGACGGCCGTGCGGGAACAGGTCCGGGGGTTCATCAACGCCGCCGACGCCGCGGAGGTGGTCTTCACCGCCGGCACCACCGCGGCGCTCAACCTGGTGGCCCAGAGCTACGGACGATCGGTGCTCCGCGCCGGAGACGAGATCCTCCTCACCGAGATGGAACACCACTCCAACATCGTGCCCTGGCAGTTGCTGGCCGATGCCGACCGGTGCCCGGGTCCGGGTCGATCCCGGTGACCGACGACGGCGAGCTGGATCTGGCGCAGGTCGCCGCGCCTGCTCACGGCCCGGACCCGAATCGTCGCCGTGACCCATGTGTCGAACGTGCTGGGGACGGTCAATCCCGATCGCCCGGCTCGCCGACCTGGCCCACGGCGTCGGGTGCGGTGGTGGTGGTCGATGGCGCCCAGGCCGTGCCCCACCTCAAGGTGGACGTGCAGGCGCTGGGCTGCGATTTCTACGCCGCCTCGGCCCACAAGATGTATGGGCCGACCGGCGTGGGGTTCCTGTATGGGCGACTGGAAGCTGCTGCGAGGCGATGCCCCCCTGGCAGGGCGGCGGGGGCATGATCCAGACCGTGAGCTTCGAGGAGACGACGTTCGCCCCTGCTCCGGCGCGGTTCGAGGCAGGCACGCCGCCGATCGCCCAGGTGATCGGCCTGGGGGCCGCGATCGAGTACCTCGCGCGCACTCGACTGGGCCGCAGGTCGAGCGGCACGAGGCCGACCTGCTGGCCTACGCCACGGACCGGGCCCGGGCCCTGCCCGGCTGCCGCCTGCATCGGGACCGCGCCGGAGCGGGTGGGCGTGCTCTCGTTGGTGCTCGAGGGCATCCACCCGCACGATGTCGGCACGGTGCTGGATCTGCAGGGGGTCGCGGTGCGGGCCAGCCACCACTGTGCCCAGCCGCTGATGCGGCGGTTCGGCGTCCCGGGTACGGTTCGGGCCTCGTTCGGCCTCTACAACACCCGGGCCGAGGTGGACCGGCTGATCGAGGGTCTGCAGGAGGCGCGGCAGGTGTTCCGGTCATGACCGACGCCAGCGAGCTGTACCAGAGCATCATCCTGGATCACAACCGGGCCCCGCGGAACTTCCGTGCGCTCGAGGCGCCCGGACCGTTCGCCGAGGGCTACAACCCGCTCTGCGGCGACCAGCTCAAGGTCTGGCTCAAGCTCGACGGCGATCGCATCGCCGACGTGAGCTTCCAGGGCTCGGGCTGCGCCATCTCCAAGGCCTCCGCCTCGCTGATGACCACGGTGGTGAAGGGCAAGACGCTGGAGGAAGCGGGCAGGATCTTCGAGAGCTTTCACCGGATGGTGACCGGCTCCGGGGGGCCAGCGGACGATCTGCCGGCCAAGCTTGCGGTCTTCGCCGGCGTGCGGGAGTTTCCGGCCCGGGTCAAGTGCGCCAGTCTGGCGTGGCACGCGCTCAGCAGCGCGATCCGGAGCCAGGGCGACGCTGAACCGGCGCGGGACGAACCATGAACCCGATGGCGGACCCGGGGTCCGCCTGACCTACCCTCAAGGAGTTGGAGCTATGGCGTACGATCCGCGCATGGTGCAGCCGATGCGGGACGAGATGGTCCGCATGGGAGCCCGTGAACTCACCACAGTCGCCGATGTGGATGCCGCGCTGGGCGACCAGAAGGGCACCACTGCTGGTCGTCGTCAATTCCGTCTGCGGCTGCGCCGCCGGCGCCGCCCGCCCGGCCCTCGCGCTGGCCCTGCGGCACGCGCACCGGCCCCAGCAGGTGGTCACGGTCTTCGCCGGGCAGGACATCGAGGCCACCGCCCGGGCCCGGCAGTACTTCGCGGACTATGCCCCGAGCAGCCCGTCGGTGGCGCTGTTCCGCGACGGCGAGGTGGTGCATTTCGTCCACCGGCACATGATCGAGGGTCACGCGCCGCAGGAGATCGCCAAGGACGCTGACCGCGGCATTCGACAAGCACTGCGCCACGACTTCGGTCTGATGACGGGTCACGTCTTTCATCCCGGACACTCCGACCTGCACGGCATCACGGTGGTGCTGGAGACGACCGGCGACGCGCTCTACGTGGGGCGGTACCACGAGGAAACAGCGGCGGGGGTGCTGCTGCACGATGTCGCGGAGCACCGTCCGGAGCCGGGGGGCGTGGCGCGGGACGAGTTTCTCGCGCAAGACCCTCAAGTTCGGAGTGCGCGCCGGCCACAAGCACCTGGTGGTTCCCACCGGCCGAGGTGCGGCGCATCACGCGCCTCATCGAGTGGCAATAGCGGTACCGCCCCGGGGCAATCGAGCGTTCGCCCCTAGGGCCAGACCCGCTCACCTTCCTCGTCGATCAGCGTGATCGCATCCACCGGACAGGCCCGGGCCGCCAGCAGGATGCGCCTGGGCTTGGCACCCTCCGGATCCAGCACGACACAGAACTCCTCGTCGTCCAGTCCGAACACCTCGGGTGCGAGCGACACGCACTCGGCGTTGGCTCTCGCAGAGATCGCGATTGACGATAATCCTGTAGGGCATAGGCTGTCGGGGCGGTCGGGAGCGACCCCCATTCTGCAAACTGATGCATGCGGCGCTTGCAGGTCGAGGGATCTTATCCGCCGATAGTGCGGCGCGAAACACGCTACACCTGCGGCGTAGGGGCGCCGGACCCCCACTCCAGGACATCCATGGCAACCGCTGTGATCTCCGTCCAGGGCGTGACCAAGCGATTCGCCGGCCATACCGCGGTCAAAGCGCTGTCACTCGAAGTACCTGCCGGGTGCATCTTCGGCCTGCTCGGACCGAACGGCGCGGGCAAGACCACCACGATCCGGATGCTGCTGAGCATCATCACCCCCGATGAAGGCCGGGTGCGGCTCTTTGGCCAGGAGGGCAGTGGTCGGGAGCTCTCCGCCCGCATCGGCTACCTGCCGGAAGAGCGCGGCCTCTATCCCAAGATGCGGGTGCTGGATCAGCTGGCCTTCCTGGGTGAGGCCAAGGGGCTCGGCCGCTGGGACGCGCGGAAGCGGGCCAAGGCCTGGCTCGAACGGCTCGGGCTGGAGGACTGGTCGCCAACGCAAGGTCTCGGACCTGTCCAAGGGGATGCAGCAGAAGGTCCAGTTCGCCGGGGCGCTGCAGCACGACCCGGAGCTGGTGATCCTCGACGAGCCGTTCAGCGGGCTCGATCCGGTGAACAGCCAGGTGATGAGGGATGTGGTGGTGGAAGTGGCTCGGAGCGGGCGGACGGTGCTCTTCTCGACCCATATCATGGAACACGCCGAGAAGATGTGCGACCGGATCGTGATCATCGCCCGGGGCGAGAAGGTCGTGGATGGCCCGCTGGCGCAGATCAAGGGCGAGGTCGGCAAGAGCCACGTGGCGCTGACCTTCACCCGGAACGCGGGCGCCGCGCAGCGACCCCTCGCCGACCGGAGCCTGGTGGCCCGGGTGGACGATTCCGGGGCGAGCGCCGAGGTCGAGCTCGCCCCCGGCGCCGACCCGGAAGCGCTGCTCAAGGCGCTGATCCGGGAGGACGTCGGGCTGTCGCGGTTCGAGGTCGTGGAACCCTCGCTCCAGTCCATCTTCATCGCCAAGGTCGGTCCCGACGCCGCCCATCCCGCTGCCCGGCAGGAGGCCTGAGTGAACAAGGTCCTTGCGGTCATCCGTCGCGAGTTCATCGAGCGGGTCCGCACCAAGTCCTTCCTGATCGGCACCTTCCTGGTGCCGTTGATGCTCGGCCTGTTCGGGTACCTGCCGCAGCTGCTGGCCCGGCGCGACACCGAGAGCAAGACCGTCGTGGTGCTGGATGCCGCCAGCGGCGACATCGGCGCCGGCGTTGCGGCGGCGCTCACCCGGGATACCATCGGTACCGGCGAGGATGCCAAGCCCCGGTTCGTGGTCATCCGCCTGCCCGCGGCCGGTCGGCTCGAGGCGCTCCGCGATTCGCTCATCGCCACCATCGGACTGCAGGATGCCCCGGCGGGCGCCGCGGATGGCGTGCTGCTGCTGACCGAAGCCGCGATCGAGGAGGGGAAGATCGCCTATGTCGGCGACAACGCCGGGAGCTTCCGCGACATGGGTGCCCTGGAACGGCTGATCGGGCCGGTGCTGCGCCAGGAACGACTGCAGCGGAGGAACGCCGACAGCGCCGTGATCGCCGCGGCCAACGTCAAGACCGATCTCACCAGCACCAAGGTCACCAACGGAAAGCTCACCGGGCAGAGCGGCGAGCAGACCTTCTGGCTCGCCTATGCCGTGAACCTCATCATGTACATGGTGCTGCTCATGTACGGGATCCAGGTGATGAGCGCGGTGCTGGAGGAAAAGAGCAACCGGATCGTGGAAGTGCTGGTTTCCAGCATGACGCCGTTCCAGCTGCTGCTCGGCAAGGTGATCGGGGTGGGCGCCAGCGGGCTGCTGCAGCTCGGCATCTGGGGGGTCACCGGCTTCTACGTCACCAGCGCGCTCGCGGCCGGCGGGGCGGAGCGCAGCGCCGGGCCGGGCATGGCGGTCGACGGCACCCAGGCCAGCATGAGCGCCTCGATGCCCATGATCTCCGTCGACCTGGTCGTCGTCATCCTGGTCTTCTTCCTCCTCGGGTTCTTTCTCTACTCGGCGCTGTACGCGGCGATCGGCGCCATGTGCAGCACTCAGCAGGAGGCGCAGCAGGCCAACACCCCGGTGACCATGTGCATCGGCATCGCGATGGTCGCGGTGTTCGCCCTCATGAATGACCCTTCGAGTGGCCTGGCCCGGGTCTTCAGCCTGATCCCGCTCTTCGCGCCCATCGTGGTTCCGGTGCGGTACGCCATCTCACCGATCCCGCTCGAGGAGGTGGCGCTTTCCGTCGTGGCCATGATCGTCGGAGTGATCGCCGTCGTGTGGGTGGCGGGCCGGATCTATCGAGTGGGGATCCTCTCCTACGGGAAGAAGCCCAGCCTCAAGGAGGTCTGGCGCTGGGTGCGGACGAGCTGAGCGGAAGGGGGGCCGGCGCGGTTCCGGCGGGGAACTGGGAATCGGGTGAACGGGGGAACGGGGCGGGGCCCGGTTCTCCCGTTCCGGCGTTCGGCCCTGTAGTTTCGCCTCCATGCACCAGTACGATGTCATCGTTATCGGCGGGGGACACGCCGGCGCCGAAGCAGCCAGGGCATCGGCGCGGAGCGGGGCACGGACGCTCCTGGTCACCCAGAATCTGGAGACCATCGGGCAGATGTCGTGCAACCCCGCGATCGGGGGGATAGCGAAGGGCACCGTCGTGCGGGAAGTGGATGCGATGGGTGGCATCATGGGGCGGGCGACGGATCGCGCGATGATCCAGTTCCGGATGCTGAATCGTTCGAGGGTGTCTCTGGGAGGGGCTCCCGCTCGCACTCGTCGAGGCGATGGCCAGCGGCCTTCCGGTCATCGCGACCGAGGTCAGCGGCACGAGGCAGGTCGTCGTCGACGGCACCTCGGGTCTCCTCGTGCCACCCGGTGATCCGGCGAGCCTCGCGTCGGCGATCCACTGGGTCGAGGCAGGTCCCCCCGAGGCCGCCGCCCGCCTCGCGTCGGAAGGGCGCGCGAGGGTCACCGCCATGTTCACCGCAGAGGCGCAGGCCGAGCGGCTCGCTACCCTGTTCCGGAACCGGCCTTCGGCTTCCTCGCCTAGGCGGGGTCGAGATTCCCCGCCCAGGCGGTACGGCGAGTCTCCGCCTACGCCGGACGGAGCGCGATCAGCTGCCCGATGTTCACGGCCGACGAAGAGGCCCTCGCCCCCCTCTGGCCGGTTCCGCCCTGCAGCGGCAGCACCTGGTCGGCGATCCCGATCGCGATCTTGTTGCTGCCGGACGGCTGCACGGTCTCCGTCTGCTCGAGCATCCCCGTGGCGGGTGTGAACGACGACCCGTTCGCGATACCGAAGAAGCCCACCAGGAGCGTGTTCGGACCGGACGTCGTAACCGCCGGGGCGTATCGAGCGCGACGAGCCGTTGGACTCAGAGCTCAAGACGTCGACCGGGGTCGCTATCGAAGCGCCCTCGTATCCAAGGATCGGCGCCCGTCGCGCTCGACGTGGAGGAGGAGAAGCTCCACGGGTACGACACCGGTTCGCTCGCGGTCGCCACCTTGTAGAAGACCGCTTTCTGCATCGTCGTCCCGGCGTTCTGGGTGCGGACAGTGTCCACCCGACGGCGTGTTGATCGTGGGCGAGCCGCGCAAGGCGATCGTCGCGACCAGCAGATCGCCGGCGCCACACAGGACGGGGCGGCATGCCGAGGCTCGTCGTACTGCGGGCGATTTGCCTTCGCGAGTGAACGAACAAGGTCGTTCGCAGTGCTAACGTCGTCGCGGGGAGCGACTCAGGTCCGAGCGTGTCGACCCCGGTCACCTGGTATAGGAGGTGCCCCGCGGTGCGTCGAGTCCGTGGAGGGCCTCGTAGTCAGGGCCGTCCGGTCAGCTTCGTAGGGCCCGGTAGGCCGCGGCCCGATACACTTTATAGGCGGCGAGGTTCGGGCGCATGCTCGGCGCCCCACGCGAGCCGGACGTCGATCGACGTCACGGCGGCGGTGGGGCTGGTCGGCGCGGAAACGGGCGCATCGATGAGGCAGGGCCATGTGTTTGTGGCGCGGTCGTGGCGACTTCACTACAGTCACGATGGCGTGGGCTCGGCCGGGGCAGAGGGCGCGACGATCCCCGAGACCAGCCCGGAGAGGCATTCGATCGACAGACCGGTCGGCAGGTTCTCGACTGTAGATGAGCGTGTTCCGTCTGCGTCCGTCGCGCCGGCCGACACCGACGACGTCACCTTCGGTGTTGACGCGGTCCGCCAGGTCCTGGTTGAAGGTCGGCGGTGAATTGACGACGACGACCTCGAGCGATGCGACGGGGACCGTCGTGAACTCAGCGTCGGAGGCGGTCACCTCCACCAGATCGCGTCACCTTTGTCACCGTTGCCGGCGACTGAGAGATCGAGGGTCTTCCCGACCGCTCCAGGCAGCGGCAGGCCACCCTTCGACCACTGATAGGTGTAGGTCAGCTGGTCGCCTTGGTCGTCGTGGGCTGTGACGAGCGCCGTGAGCGTGTCGTTCGTCTTCGGCGACCCCGGATCGATCGTTACGCCGTCGACCACCGGCTCGGTGTTGGGTTCGCCGCCGTGACGGTCCACGTGAACGTATCGGTGGCCGAGCCCGGGTTCGGATCGGGAACGGGGTGGTCGTCCCGGCACGCTTGAACGTGACCATGGCACCGATCGCGGTCGAGACGGACGTGTTCCACGACTCGGTGGTCTCGAACTGCCCCGCCTCGACACGACGTTGTCGGCGACCGTGTTGCGCCGCGTGACGGTCTTCTGAGCGAAGCCGTTGGTCCAGGCGTTCGAGAACGTCCGGCTCGAGTTGAGGTTCACCGACGCGAGGAGGAGCTCTCGGCCTGACTCGTCAGGGGCGTCGTCCCGGTCGAGACGCTCGCGACCGCGCTGCCGGTCGTGAAGACGGTGCGGTCAAGCACGGTCGACTGGTTCGCGGCGAGACCCGAGTACTCGAAGATCGCGAGCCCCATGAACACATCGGCGCCGCTCACCGTGTACGTGACCGCGGAGGGCTCGTTCGCCCCCGCGACCCGGTAGAAGACCACCGTCTCGGCGCCTGAGCCCGTCTCCATGGCCAGGCTCCAGCCGGGCGGGATCGTGGGCGTCCGGTTGGCGCTGTTCGTGCCGAACGCGACGAGGAGATGGCCCTCGGCAGGCGGGCTGTCGTAGGTCAGGGTGATCGTGTTCCCGGCGTGGCGCTTGGTCGGTCCCCTTCCTCGGGACGAGGGCGATGGCGGTGGCGGCGGTGGGGGGTCTCTGCCCCGATGCATCGTCGGTGACGGTCACCGACACGTCGTACGGGCTGGCCCCAGCCGCCCCCGGGTCAGTCTGCCCTCGATCGCTCCGTCGCGGGGTCGATCGGGTCCCGGCGGCAGACCCGTCGCGTCGTAGGCCAGGGGATCCGCGTCGGCGTCCGTCGCGCCGGCCGCGATGGCCACCGTGTCGCCCACTGCATCCGTCCGATCAGCGAGGTCCTGGCCGAAGACCGGGAGCGCGTTGACGATCGTGACCTGGGCCGAGGACCGGGCTCCCTGCGCTTGTCCGTCGAAGGCCGTCACGCGGACCGAGAGGAGGTCGCCCTTGTCACCGTTCCCGGCGGCCGAGAGGTCCAGCGTCGGGTTGACCGCGCCGGCGATCGCGACGCCGTCCTTGCTCCACTGGTACGAGAGCGTGAGCGGGTCGTTCTCGGGGTCGGACGCCGACACGGTGACCGTCAGGACGTCGTTCGTCGTCGGCGTCGCCTGGTCGATCGTGACGCTGTCGACGCTCGGCGCCTGGTTCCCACTCGCCGTGAGCGACAGCTCGAAGATCATTCCGTCGTTCTCGGACGAGTTCGCACCGTTGTCCACGGCCCGGTCGACGGTCCAGTAGTTCATGTGGCCCGAGTTGTCGCTCGCAGGCGCCATCGCGAGGCCGGAGAGGTTCTGCATCCCGGGGACCCGGACGTCGATGATCCGCGTCAGGTCGCCGGCCTTCGTCACCTCGTGCATCTTCCGCTGGCTGCGGTCGCCGACGAGGAGCGTGCCCCGTGACGTGTCGGATCCGAGAGCTTCCACGTCGGTCGCTCCGTACTGCCCCACGTCGAAGTGCGACATCACGTCGTCGGCATCCCCGAAGATCCCGTTCACGGGGTCGACGCGGTACACCTCCGCGCTCACGCCGTCGAGGAAGAACAACGCGCCGGTGGCTTGATCGACTCTGATCCTCCGTGTCGGTGAGCCCGTAAGCCGTGGTGTTCACCGAGGTCACGACGTCATCCGAGGTGCCGAACTGCAGGTCGGGTCCACGCTTGACCACGAACACCTTGCCGTTGTCGTCCGAGGAGATGAAGAGCGTGTTGGACGCGGGGTCGAACCCGAGCCCGGTCGGTTCCTTCGTGTAGCCGAGCGTTGTCCAGGTCGCGGTCACCGAGCCCGCTCGGGTGATCTGCCACATGTTGACGCCGTGGTAGCCGGCGCCGGTGACCTCGTCGACCTCGGAGTCCGCGATCATCAGGCCGTCAGGGCCGGGGAGGTAGGCGATCCCTGCCGGGTCCGGGCTCGAAGGGTTGAAGGCCGAGGTGGCGATCGTCTGGATCAGGTTGGCGGTGAGGGTGGGCACGTCGGCGGCGGTCACCGCGGCGGCCAGGGTCACCTCCGTCACACCCCCGAACGTCGCCGACGTACCGGAATCGGCCACGAACAGGTTGAGCCGGGCGGGGTCGTCGGTCGTATCGGCACTGGGCGCGAACGTGATGGCGGCCGGATCGTCGAGTCGCACCGACTTGATGCTGTACGTCCGGCGGACCCGCCCCGCGACGTCGAGCGCGTAGACCAAGCGAGCCGACGGGCTCATCACGTAGATCCGGTCGTCCTGTCGGTTGAAGGCGATGCCGCGGAGGTCCGAAGGAAGCCCCTGCAGCCGGATCGGGGTCACGACTCGATCGGCGCCGCGTCCCGCGACCCGCACGATCGCGGGGCCGGCCGCGTCCAGGATCAGGAGGTTGCCGTCGGCGTCGAAGGTGGCGCCGGCTGGGCTCCCGACGCCGAGCGCTCCCAGGCGGGCCCGGTCGATCCGGCGATCTCCCGACGTGCCCTCGATCGGACGGCTGACGAGGCTCTCACCGTCCAACATCGCGGCCACCCCCGACCGGGGGTCGAAGGCCAACGTGTGTCGCTGCCCCGTCGGGAGCGCGAACGAACCGAGGACGTCCTGCCCAGGCGTGATCATCAGGACGCGGGTGTCGTCACCGGTCGCCCCGGCGACGAGCAGAGCGCCCGAGGCCGGGTCATACGCGATGCCACGAGGGGCGGGCAGCCCGTACTCGCTCGTGGAGGTGGTTCGCACCTCGGTGGCAGCGTGCGGAAGGTCGAATCGCGGCGCGGTGAGCCCAGGCGCCGCCACTCGAACCAGCGCAAGCATGCTCGCCAGCAGAGCGCCTACGAGGACGAGGACGGTCGCCCGTCGCTGCCGCGGCGAGGCGACGGTATCGGTGGGACCGCTGGTTGAGCTGTGCCGCATAATGATCATGCCCCTCCCGCCTCAACGGATCCGTCCCCCATAGGCACCACGGAACCGTCGGAGCGCTCTCATGCCTGGACGAACCTCCGGTAATCGCTGCGACGATAGGTAGGCCCTCAGGGGCGGCACAGCGCCGAAAGACGTAGGAGCCCTACGGCGATGGCAGGAGGGGGGTCCGTCCGCCTAGCCCAGGGCCAGATCGCCGAGCTCGACCGATCCACGTCGACGGCCTGAAGGTGGACCCACCCATCAGCGGAACCCACCCATCGTGAGCGACATCAGCGCCTTGCCCGTGTGCATGCGGTTCTCGGCCTCGTCGTAGACGATCGACTGCGGTCCGTCGATCACCTCGTCGGTGACCTCGCTCCCCCGGTCGGCGGGCAGACAGTGCATGTACACCGCATCGTTCGAGGCCAGACCCATCCGTCGGGCATCGCAGATCCAGTCTTCGTACCGGGCGGCGTCGGCGAGCGCCGCCTCCTGGTCGGCGAACAGGTCGAGCCGCCCCCACGACTTCGGATAGACGACGTCGGCGCCGCGGAAGGCGTCGTCCATGTCGTCGGCGAACTCGATCGACCCGCCGCCTCGGGCGGCCGCCTCCTGGGCGCGCGCCATGAGGTCGGGCTGGAGGTCGAATCCCGGAGGGTGCGCGAGCACGACGTCGATCCCGAACCGCGGGAGGAGCGCCGCGAGGCCCTGCGGCACCGACATCGGCTTCGCGTACGAGGGCGCGAACGCCCACGTGACCGCGACCTTCAGCCCCCGGAGGTCGGTTCCGCGGTGCTCGCGGAGGGTCATCAGATCGGCGAGCGTCTGGGTGGGATGGTCGACGTCGCACTGCAGGTTGATCACGGGGATCCCGGCCCACCGTGCGACCTCGCGCATGTAGGTGTTCCCCTCGCCGGGCACGAGGTCGTGACGGATCGCCAGACCGTGCCCGTATCGGGACAGGATGATGCCCATGTCCTTCGGACTCTCCCCGTGCGCGACCTGCGTCTTCTCGGCGTCGAGGTAGTGGGCGTGGCCGCCGAGCTGGGTCATTCCCGCCTCGAAGGCGTTCCTCGTCCTCGTGGACTTGTCGAGGAACAGCATGAACAGGGTCTGGTCCGGGAGGAGCCGATGCGGTTCCCCGGCCTTGAACGCCGCTTTCAGCTCGCCCGCGACCGCGAGGGCCTCGTCGATCTCCTCCACGGACCAGTCGAGCGTCTCGATGTAGTCGCGGCCTGCGAGCGATGATCGTTCGGTCATGGTTCCTCGCCTCCTCCGGTCGCGCGCTGCGACAACAGGGCTCCCTCGTAGGTCGGCACGGGCTCCTGCCCGGGCACGTCGGGGACGGGCGGCCAGCCGTGGGTCGTGACGGGACCGGCGAGCCCCGCGACGTCGTCGGGCCGGACCGGGGCGCGGTTCAGCTCGAGCCCGGTGGCATCCCTGATCGCCGCCACGATCGCGGGCAGGGCGACGATCGTCGCCGACTCGCCCACGCCCTTCACGCCGAACGGGGCGCCCGGCTCGGGCTCCTCCACGATCACCGTGTCGACGGCGGGAGCATCCAGGATCGTGGGGAGCAGGTAGTCGGTGAACGACGGGTTGCGGATCAGGCCGTCGCGCACCTGGAGCTCCTCCATCACGGCGAGCCCGAGCCCCATCGCGGCGCCGCCCTCGCTCTGGCCCTCGACGAGCTGCGGGTTGATCGCCGTGCCCACGTCGACGGCCGAGGACAGGTGCACGACGCGCACCAGCCCGAGCTCCCGGTCGACGTCGACCACCGCCCGCATCGCCGCGAACGCGAACATCGGGTGGAGGTCGCCCTGCCCCTTCTCGTCCATCCGCGTGGTCGGCCGGTGACGGAACGTCCGCGTGGCCACCACGGACTCGCCGAGCAGGTCGCCGAGCTCGGCGACGCCGCGCCCGTCGAGGCAGACCCGTCCGTCCTCGATCGTCACGACCTCGTCGGCTGCGGCCCCGGCCCGCCGGCCGAGCTCCTCGAGCACGGCACGGCACGCCATCTGCAGAGCGCCGCTCGCCATCAGCGTCTGGCGTGACGCCGAGGTCGAGCCCGCCGAATCCAGCTCGGTGTCGGCGGTGCGCAGCACGACACGCTCGATCCCCAGCTCCGTGCGGACCACCTGGGTCATCACGGCCCCGAGCCCCTGGCCCACCTCCACCGCGGCGGTCCGCACCTCGACGACCGGGCCGTCGGCGCCTCGGGAGAGCGAGACCCGCGCCTGGTGGGAGTCGTCGAACCCTTCGCTGTACCCGATGTTCTTGAAGCCGAGGGCGAAGCCCACGCCACGGCGCAACCCCTCGCCCCGGCCGACGTTCCCCGCCCCGCCCGGGAGGTCGACCGGGTCGCGATCGGCGGGATCGGCCTGGGGAGGCGGCGGGATCGACCGGCAGGCGTCGATCACCTCGCGCACCGGCGCGCTCCCGTGCAGCACCTGGCCCGTCGGGAGCACCGACCCGGTCCGCAGCGCGTTCCGGCGCCGCAGCTCGAGGGGATCGATCCCGAGCACCCCGGCGAGCTTGTCCATCTGGGCCTCGAAGGCGAACGCCACCTGCGGGGCGCCGAACCCCCGCATCGCGCCGCACGGAGGGTTGTTCGTGTAGACGGCCGTCCCCTCCAGCAGGGCGTTCGGCACCTCGTACGGCCCGGCCGCGAACGTCGTCGCGTTCCCGATCACGGCGGGCGAGGACGATGAGTACGCGCCGCCGTCGATCATCACACGAGCCCGAACGCACACGAGGTCGCCGGTACGCGAGGCCCCGTGACGGATCCAGATCCGCGAGGGATGCCGATGGACGTGTCCGGAGAACGACTCCTCACGCCCGTAGGTCATCTTCACGGGTCGGCCGGTGCGCAGGGCGAGCATGCAGGCGTGGATCTGCACGTGCAGGTCCTCACGCGACCCGAACGCCCCGCCCAAGCCCGCCAGATGGATCCGGACCTTGTCCTCGGGGAGGTCGAGGCACGGCGCGATCTGCAGGCGATCCACGTGGAGCCACTGGGTCGTCACGTAGAGCTCGACCCCGCCGTCCTCGGCGGGCACGGCGAGGCCCCCTTCCGGGCCGAGCGGCGCCTGATCCTGCCAGGCCGTCTCGTAGTACCCCTCGATCCGTACGTCCGCGTCGACCTCGGGGTCGCCGTGCTCGATCCGCAGGTGACGAACCACGTTCCCCCACCCGTGGAGCTTGGGGGCGTCGGGCGCGAGCGCCCGTTCCATATCGGTGATCGGTTCGCGCACCTCGTAGCCGACCTCGATGAGCTCCAGGGCACGTGCCGCCAGCTCGGGTGACTCGGCCGCGACGATCGCCACGGGCTCGCCCGCGAAGCGGACCACGTCGGCGGCGAGCACCGGCTGGTCCCGGAACTCCAGTCCGTAGTTCGGGTCACCCGGCACGTCCTCGGCCAGGAGCACGGCGTGCACGCCGGGCAGCGCGAGCGCGCCGCCGGGTTCGATCGAGCGGATGGCCGCGAACGGATGCGGGCTCCGGAGGGTCGCGCCGACCAGCATCCGCTCGTCCCACAGATCGCTCCCGTACGCGAACGCACCGGTCACCTTCGGGACGCCGTCGGGCCGACGCACCGACTCGCCCACCCCGCCAGGGACCCTGGTGCGGAGGCCGGCCGCGCTCATCGTGCGGCCCCTCCCGCGATCGCCGCCGCGGTCCGGTGTCCCTCCCGGGCGATCTCCGACTCGTCGCCGGTCGCGAGGGTCCCGTCGCGGACGACGAACCGCCCGTCGACCAGCAGATGGCGCACCCGTCCAGGACGGCACAGCACGAGTGCGGCCACCGGGTCCGCGTCGGCCCCCGCCGTCGCGAGGCCGTCGGCCGGGAACAGGGCGAGGTCGGCGCGCTTGCCGGCCTCGATCGACCCGATGTCGTCACGCCCCAGGCATCCAGCGCCACCGCGCGTGGCCACGCGCAGCGCCTCGCGCGCCGAGATCGACGCCGCGCCGTGAACGCCGCGCGTCACGAGCAGCGCCTGCCTGACTTCGGCGGCGAGGTCGCCCGCGTCGTTCGAGGCCGACCCATCCACCCCGAGCCCGACCTTGCCGCCCGCGTCCAGCAGCGTGCGCGCCGGGGCGACCCCGGCGCCCAGGCGGAGGTTCGAGCTCGGGCACCACGCGACCCCGGCGCCGGACCCGGCGATCCGCCGGATGTCGCCGTCGTCCAGATGCACGCAGTGCGCGAGCCAGACGTCGTCGCCGAGCCAGCCCCACGCATCCATCAGCTCGGTCGGTCGTCGCCCGTACCGCTCGCGGCAGTACGCCTCCTCCTCGAGCGTCTCGGCCAGATGGGTGTGGAGCCGCACGCCGAGCCGGCGCGCGAGCGCCGCCGACTCCCGCATCAGCCGCTCGGAGACCGAGAACGGGGAGCACGGGGCGATCGCGATCCGGACCATCGCGCCGGGCGCCGGATCGTGGAAGCGCCGCACCGCCTCCTCGGTCTCGACGAGGATCTCGTCGAGGTCCTGGCACACGTCGTCCGGAGGCAGGCCGCCCTGCGAGGCGCCCAGGTCCATCGACCCTCGCGTCGGATGGAACCTGATCCCGAGCTCGCGCGCAGCGTCGATCGTGGCCTCGAGCACGCCGTCCCGCCCTCGGGGGAAGAGGTAGTGGTGATCGGTGGTGGTCGTGCACCCGCTCAGGGCGAGCTCGGCCAACCCAACGAGGGTCGCGACGCGGGCCCACTCGGCGTCCAGCTCGCCCCACACCGGGTAGAGCGCCACGAGCCAGTCGAACAGGCCGTGGTCCTGCGCGCGAGACCGCGTGAGCGTCTGGAACAGGTGGTGGTGCGCGTTGACGAGGCCGGGGATCGCGACCGTGCCGCGCCCGTCGAGGCGTTCGTCGGCCTCGGCGGGCGGCGCGCCGCCGCCGACCCACGAGATCGCGCCGTCATCGATCAGGATCGAGCCTCCGGCGATCTCGGTGCCCGCGTCGTCCATCGTCACGACGACGTCGCACGCCTCGATCAGGAGACGCGTCACCACGCACCGTCCCGCCTCGCCGCGGCCGCCAGCCGGACGGCGTCGAGGATCTTCGCGTAGCCCGTGCACCGGCAGAGGTTGCCGGCGAGCGCCTCGCGGATCGCGAGCTCGTCGACGGAGGGATCCCGCTCGAGGAGATCGGTCACCGCTACCACGAGCCCGGGCGTGCAGAAGCCGCACTGGACCGCACCCGCGGCGACGAACGCGTCCTGGACGGGGTGGAGATCCTCCCCATGCGCGAGTCCTTCGATCGTCCGGACCTCACGTCCCTCGGCCTGCGCCGAGAGCACGAGACACGAGCAGACGACCTCGCCGTCGAGCCACACGGAGCACGACCCGCACTCTCCCTGCTCGCAGGCGTTCTTCGAGCCGAGGAGACCCAGGGACTCGCGGAGCATCGTCAGGAGGGACGCCTCGGCCGCGACGTCGGCCTCGCGCCACTCCCCGTTCACGCGCGTGCGCACCCGCATCAGGCCGCCGCCTCTCGGTTCGTCGCCCACGTGAGCGCCCGTCGAGCCAGCACCGCGAGCGCGTGGCGGCGGTAGGTGGCGGTGCCACGGACGTCGTCGATCGGCGAGGCGCCGCGTACGACCAGGTCGCCGAACTCCCGGGCGACGTCGTCGCCGATCCCGGCGGCGAGGTCCTCCCATGCTCCCGCGCCGGCCAGCGCCTGGGCGGCGAAGACCTCGGCCTCGGGGACGCGCACCACGGTGGGCGCCACCGAGCCGAGCGCCACCCGGACCGTGCGCGTGTCGGGATCGAGCTGGAGACAGAGACTCGCGACCGCGATCACCATCGCGTTGCGGGTCCCCACCTTCGAGAACGAGCCCGGGCCGTCGATCGGGCGCCACCGCGCGCCGAGGATCAGCTCGTCGGGGGCGCGCGCGGTCCGCTTGGGGCCGAGCAGGAAGTCGTGCCACGGCACGGACCGGCGGCGCCCTCCGGCCGCCACGAGCTCGATGCGGGCGTCGTGGACCGCGAGCGGTGGGAGGGCGTCCCCGGCCGGAGATCCCGTCCCGAGGTTGCCGCCCACGGTCCCGCGGGCCCGGATCTGCGGGGAGCCCACCGACCGGGCGGCCTGCGCCAAGGTCGGCACGTCGTGGAACGCGTGCACGATCCGGGCGTAGGTGACGCCCGCGCCCAGGAACACCTCGTCGTCGTCGCGGCGGATCTCCTGGAGCTCGGGGAGCCGGGTCAGGTCGATCATCGCTTCGGGCCGGAGCCGCCGGAAGTTCAGCGCGACCATCAGGTCCGTGCCCCCCGCGATCGGCACGGCCTCCGGCCGTTCGGCGAGGAACCCGAGGGCTTCCTCCAGCGACGCGGGCGAGAGCACATCCACCTAGAAGGACCCCTCGGCGAACGCGTCGATCATCGCCCGAACGTCGTCGCCCAGCGGATACAGGACCGGGCAGGTGCTCCCGGCCTCGACGAACTCGCGGACCTTCGCGCGGCACTCGTCGGCCGTGCCGGCGGCGGCCACCATCTGCACGACCTCGTCGGGCACGAGCTTCATCGCCGCGTGGATCTCCTCGGGGCCGGCGGGCCAGGTGAGCACCTCGCGCACCCGCTCCAAGAGTCCCTCGTCGACGCCGCTCGCCGTGCCGATGTGCGGCTGCTGTCCCAGGTACTGCGTCACCAGCTCCCGGGCGCGATCCAGGGCGAGCGCCCGGTCGTCGTCGAGCGAACAGACCACGAGCTGGGGCCGGTCGATGTCCTCGACGCGCCGCCCCGCACGCGCGGCCCCGGCGGCCAGATGCTCCATCGCCGTCGCGTTGTAGCGGGGCCCGACGAGGTAGTTGAGGAGGACCCCGTCGCCGATCTCCCCCGCGAGCTCCATCATGCGCATGCCCGTCGCGCCGATGTAGATCGGCACGTCGCGAGGCGATCGGTCACCGTGCACCACGTCGATCTCCACCCCGTCCAGGTGCACGTGCTCGCCCTCGTAGCTGACCCGCTCCATCGCGATCAGCCGTCGGGTGGCCTCGACGACTTCGCGCATCACGGTGAGCGGGCGGCGGCGCTCGATCCCCACCTTCTGCGCGAGCGGATCCCACCACGCGCCGATCCCGAGCTTGATCCGGCCGGGGGCCAGGTCGTCCAGGGTGACGAACGTGGCGGCGAGCAGCCCGACGTTCCGCGTCCAGCAGTTCACGACGCCCGAGCCGACGCCGAGGCGCTCGGTGCTCGCGGCGTAGGCGGCCATCGGCACGGTGGCCTCGCGGACGAGGCGGCTCTCGGCCTGCCAGACCGCCTCGAACCCGCGTTCCTCCGCGTACCTCGCGTAGCCGATCGCGTCCCGCAGGGGGTGCTTGTCCTGGAGGTAGAGGGCGACGCGGCCCTCGGAGCTCACGGCCATCACGCTTCGCCCTTCGGCTCGAAGGGATGGGCGGGCGTTCGCGCGACACGTTCCCACAGCCGCGACGCCTGCTCCCGCGCGAGCGCCCGGATCTCGCCCGCGTCCACGCGAGTCAGCGCCCGGTCGCGCACGACGACCTCACCCGCCACGATCACGTCGCGGACGAGCCGGCTCGTGAACCCGTACGCCCAGTGGCCCGCGAGGTCGTCGGCGCCGAGCGGCGTCGGCGGGTCGTACTGGAGCACCACGAGATCGGCAGGGGCCCCCGCCCCGATCCGGCCGAGGAGCGGCTCCCCGAAGCAGCCACCCGCGAACCGCGCGGACCCCGCGATCGCTCCGAGGATCCAGGCGGGGCTCACGGAAGGATCGGCCTCGCGCGCGCGCCATAAGGCGGCCCGCGATTCGGCGAACATGTCCCCGTCGATCCCGTCGGTGCCGAGCGCGAGCCGGCCGAACGACCCCACGGGCGCATGCCCCACGCGGTTGTTCATGTTCGAGCGGGCGTTGTGCACGACGGTCGCCTCGCTCGCGTCGATCAGCTCGAGCTCGGCGGCGTCCACGTGGACGCAGTGGGCGAGGAGCGTCCGCTCGTCCAGGGCGCCCGCATCGGCCAGCCGCCGGATCACCCGGACCCCGGCGCGCGCCCGCGCGTCGGCCTCGTCGGCCGCGTCCTCCGCGGCATGGATGTGGATCCCGACCCCGGCCCGCTCCGCGAGCTCGACGCAGGCGTCCAGCGTCCCGTCGGACAGGGTGAACGAGGCGTGCGCCCCGACCATCCCCCGGACGAGCGGGTCCGCGCCGTTCGCCAGGTGACGGCGGTTCTCGTCGATCCCGGCGGCCGCGCGCTCCGCCCCGTCGCGGTCGGTCACCTCGTAGCAGAGCACCGACCGCGCGCCCAGCTCGGCGAGCGCTCCCCCGATGACCTCGAGCTGTCCGTCGATCGCCTCCGGCGAGGCATGGTGGTCGACGATCGTGGTCGTCCCGGCGAGGAGCGCGTCGGCCCCACCCGTGAGCGCCGAGGCCCGGTTCGACGGTTCGTCGAGGGCGCGGTCCAGGCGCCACCAGATCCGCTGCAGGACCTGCACGAAGTCCTCCGGCGGCGCCAGGTCGTACGGCATCCCGCGAGCGAGCGCCGAGTACAGGTGGTGGTGCGCGCAGACGTTGCCGGGGATCACGACGCATCCCGAACAGTCGATCACGGCGTCGCCGTCGGACGAGGGCCGGTCCGAGACCGCCACGACCCTGCCGTCGTCGACCACCACGTTGCCGCGTTCCACCAGGGGCGGGTCCAGGGAGGTGACCACCGTCCCACCTTCGAGCGTCATCATGGTCAGCCCGCTCTGCGCCCGGCCGCCGCGAGCTTCGGCAGCGCCCGGACGGCGGCCCGAGCGTCCGTCATCGGGAGGACGTTGCGCCACCGGCCCTCGTAGGCGTGCAGCGCCCCCGCGACCGCCGCGGCGGTCGGGACGAGCCCGATCTCGCCGACCCCTTTCGCCCCGTACGGTCCCTCGGGCTGCGGCACCTCCACCAGGACGACCTCGACCGGCGGCATCCCGGCCGGGGGGATGATGCCCTGCGACTTCAGCGTGTCCGTGACGGGCCTCCCTCCCTCGACGACGAACTCCTCCGTCAGCGCGAAGCCCAGTCCCATGTGGACCGCTCCCTCGACCTGGCCTTCGAGCAGCGTGGGATTGACCGCCTTCCCGACGTCGTGCGCGGCGATCACCGTGCGCAGCGTCCCGTCTTCGTTCAGCACGACGACCTGAACCGCCCACCCGTACGCGAAGTGGGTGACGGGGTGCTCGACGTCCGCGCCGGGCGGGGTCGTGTGGTCGAAGGTGACCTGGCCCGGGAACTCGCGCCCGGCGAGATCCTCGAGGCGTCCGCCGTCGAGCGCCTCGCGCAGGCCCCGGGCGGCCTCGATCACGGCGAGACCCCCGAGGACGGTGGAGCGGGACGCCGTCGTCTGCCCGGTGTCGAGCTCGCGCTCGGTGTCCACGACCACCCGTACCCGGTCGCCCGGGAGCCCCAGCTCCTCGCACGCGATCTGCCGGAGCGCGGTATGCACCCCTTGGCCCATCTCGGTCCAGGAGTGGAACAGCGTCACCGAGCCGTCGGCCTCGGGGCGGAGGACGGCCTTGCCGTGCTCGGGCAGCCCGTTCCCGATGCCCGTGTTCTTCACGCCGCACCCGATCCCGGCGAACGCGGCACCCCGATACCGGTCGCGCACGGCCTCGAGGCACGCCTTGATGCCGACGCCCGGCCCGAGCACCTGGCCGGTCCCGAACGTCTTGCCCACCTCGAGCGCGTTGCGGTAGCGGATCTCCCACCCGTCCACACCGACGCGCTCGGCCAGCCGGTCGAGCATGCCATCGATCGCGAACGTCACCTGGTTCACGCCGAACCCGCGCATCGCGCCGCAGGGCGGGTTGTTCGTGTAGACGGCGCGCGCCTCGATGTCGACGGCGGGGACCTCGTACGCCCCACAGGCGTGCCCGGCCGCGCGCTCCAGCACCTTGTCGCCGACGCTCGCGTACGCCCCCGTGTCCCCGACGATGCGGGCGCGCAGCGCCGTGAGCCGGCCCTCGGCGTCGGCGCCGATCGTGTAGTCCATCACCATCGGGTGGCGCTTCGGGTGGAAGCGGATGCTCTCGGCGCGCGAGAGGACCAGGGACGCGGGACGCCCGGTCACCCGGGCGAGGAGCGCGGCGTGGCACTGCACGTTCAGGTCTTCCTTCGCACCGAACGCGCCGCCGTTCGAGACCTGGGTCACCCGGATCTGCGGCTCGGACAGACCGAGGAACGACGCGATCTGCCGGCGATCCTCCCACACGCCCTGGCCCTGCGAGTACACGCGGTAGCCGACCCCGTCGGGGACGGCGAGGGCGGCTTCGGGCTCCAGGAACGCGTGCTCGATCGCCTGGGTCCTGAAGGTCTCGCGCAGGACGTGGGCCGACGTGGACAGTGCGGCGTCGACGTCGCCGCGCTGCACCGTGGACGTGGACAGCAGGTTGTCGCGTTCGTGCACCACTGGGGCTCCCGCGTCGAGGGCGAGCCGCGGGTCCGTCACGGGCTCGAGCACGTCGTACTCGACCTCGATCAGCGCGGCGGCCTCGCGCGCGGCGTGCCGGGTCTCGGCGGCGACCACCGCGAGGACGTCGCCCACGTAGGCGGTGATCTCCCCTTCGGCCACGAGCTGTCGCCAGTCCCGGGTGATCAGCCCCTGGGTGCGCTCTCCTGGTACGTCGGCCGCCGTCGCGACCGCCACGACGCCGGGGTGCGCCAAGGCCGCCGCGACGTCGATCCGCCGGATCAGCGCCCGGGGGTGGTCCGAGAACCTGATGGCTCCGTGCACCATGTCCGGCTCGGCCATGTCGGCCACGTACGGTTTGTCCCCAAGGGCGAGCTCGACGCCCTCGTACCGCGGAGCACGCGCGCCGACGCCGTCGCCGGTCTGCGCCGAGGACGCGGGTTCGCCCCGCCGCTCCCGGGCGACGCGATCGATCGCGTCGATCACCTTCACGTAGCCGGTGCACCGGCATAGGTTCCCGGCGAGCCCGTGGGCGATCTCATCCCGGGTCGGCGCGGCCTGCTTCGCGAGGAGCCCCTCGGCCTTCATCACGATGCCCGGCGAGCAGAAGCCGCACTGCGACGCCCCGGCGTCCACGAACGCCTCGGCCCAGCGGCGACGGACCTCCTCGCCGAGCCCTTCCTGCGTGACGATCTCGCGGCCCTCGGCGTGGCGGGCCGCCTGCGCGCAGGAGACGCGGGGCCGGCCGTCAACGAGCACGGTGCACGCGCCGCACGATCCCTCGGGCGCGCACCCGTCCTTCACCGACGTGACGCCGAAGCGTTCGCGGAGCACGTCGAGGAGGGTCTCCCCGTCCCGGACGTCGACCGAGACGGGCCGGCCGTTCAGCGTGAAGTCCACGACCCTCCCTCCTGCCGCTCCCCATCCTCCCGCAGACGGGACGACCTCGCTTCCCTTACTCCACCGCCCCGAGCACCAGCGACAGCAACGCCATGCGCATCACGACCCCGTTGAACGCCTCGACCCAGTAGCGCTGGTGGCGCGTGCCGTCGACGTCGGCCGGCAGCTCGTCCATCCGCGGGAGCGAGTGCAGGATGATGGCATCACGCTTCGCACTGTCCCGCAACAGTTCCCGGGTGACCCGGTACTCGGCCGGGGTCGTGGGGAGCTCGCCGCCCCGCTCGTCGCGACCGACGGAGTAGTCGGCCTGCACCACGGGCTCCATGTAGATGACGTCCGCGTCGGCGATCGCCGCCGCGACCGACTCCACCTCGTGGTAGGTGACGTTGCGCTCGTCGAGCTCCTGCTTGAACTCGGGGAGGAGCGACATCTCGGGGGGACCGACCACGTCGGCCACGATGTCGAACTGCGAGGCCGCGTAGAGGATCGAGTGCATCGTGCGCATCCGCATGTCGCCCACGCACAGGATCCGCAGGCCGTCGAGGGTGCCTTTCTCGGTCCAGATCGTGTACAGGTCGGTCAGCACCTGCGTCGGATGCTCGCCCCAGCCGTCGCCGCAGTTGATCACCGGCACCGAGCCCATCGAGCGGCCTCGTGCGGGGCGCCCTGCTGGAAGTGGCGCATCACGATCACGTCGCCGTAGTACTCCAGCATGTGCACGGTGTCCTTGATCGACTCCTGATAGAAGTCGCCGGCGCGGGTCATCTTCGCGTCGCTGAATCCGAGCACGTGCCCGCCCAGCCGGTGCATCGCGGCCTCGGTCGCGAGCCGGGTCCGCGTGCTCGGCTGGTAGAAGGCCGTCACGAGCGACTTCTGCGCGAGCAGGTCGCCGTTGCGCCGGTCCCGCGCGTAGGGCTTCAGCTCGTCGGCCACGTCGAAGACGTGGATGAACTCATCGCGCTCGAAGTCCTTGAGGGACAGGATGTCTCTGCCCAGGAAGCTCCGCATCGCTACTCCTCTCCTCGTTCGGTTGCAGATCCCTCGCGGCGCGCGCCCGTGAACAGCACCGCGACCCGTTCTCCCGGCTCGGCGTCGCCGTTCCGGCGCAGCGCGATCAGCCCCGCGAGCCCGGAGGACCCGGTGTGATCCACGTCGATCCCGGTGGCGCGCGCCCGCTCGTTCGCCTCGGCGATCGTCGCCTCGTCGACGACGAGCGGCACCCCGCCGGTCCGGACCATGCCCTCGAGCACCGCCGCCCAGTCGTAGGTCTCGTCGTCGAGGATGCCCGTGGCCAGGCTCGTCGGTTCCTGTTCCCACGCCCACATGAAGTCGGAGCGATGTCGCCGCGCCTCGATCAGCTCGACCGTCACGTCGTCGGACGCCGACGGATGCAGGAGCAGCTGCGCGAGCTCGCGGTCGGGGTAGGCCTCGGGCTCGTGGTGCCCGGCACGGACGAGCACTCGGTGCGCGAAGCGCTGCCACGCGCGCCGGAGCGGCCACGCCCCCTGGGTCTGCACGGTGTCGATCGTCGGAAGCCGCACGCGGGCGCCGAGGGCGATCGCGTCGTCGAGGCCGCGGATCACCGAGGTCGCCAGCGCCCCTCCGCCGACCTGGATCACGATCCGATCGAGCCGCTCCCCCGCGGCCTCGAGCTGCGTCGCGAGCTCGTAGCCGAGGGTTTCGCCGCCTTCGATCGTGAGGCCGTTGTCGGGTCCCTGGCACGTGAACGGGATCGCTCCCTCGGCGATCGCCCGATGCAGTCGATGGTAGGTCGGGTCGCCGGTGACCCCGGGACGCCGCGGGCACGCCTCGACCACGGCGTCGAGCGCCCGCAGTCGCGCGATCACCGCCGGGTCCGCCCGATCGGGCACGAACACGAGGAGGCGGCGGCGTGCGGCCTTGGCGACCACGGCCGCGCCGAGCGCCGCGTTGCCGCAGCTCGCGATCGCGAGATCCTGCGGCTCGGGCACGGCACCGCCGATCGCCTCGACGACGCGCAGGTGCGCCATCAGGCCCATCAGGTGACGGGCCTTGTGCGACCCCGCGACGTTGCCCGTCTC
This sequence comes from uncultured Actinomycetes bacterium, assembly GCA_963816275.1. GTDB lineage: Bacteria > Actinomycetota > UBA4738 > UBA4738 > HRBIN12 > JAOUEA01. The sequence continues at coordinate 113,440 of CAWFJU010000001.1, read as the reverse complement.
GTCCTTGACCCAGATCCCTCCGGGCGCGGCGACGCCGAGCGCGTTCGACAGATCGTCCGCGCGCGCGAACGGCGTGACCTCGAAGCCGTGCCCATCGACCGTCGCCACGGCGTCGTCGAGCTCGCGGATCAGCCGCACGTGGCCGTCGTCGGACAACCCCCCGGCGCGGCCGACATGATGGGCGTGGAACAACGCTCGGTACCGGACGAAGGGGTTCCGGTCGGCCTCGGCATCGTCGTGGGCCGGGAATCGAACGCGGTCAGGGTCGAGCGTGCGGACCATCACGTGGTCGGCGTCGTCGGTGCCGGCGTTGCCGCACCGGAACGGGAGCGGGTCGCCGGGCTCGGCCTCGAGTCCGCAGGCCGCGCACGCGACCGTCGATGCCGCCGCCGGTGGATGACGGCCGCCCGCGGGGTCGCCCGCCACCTCCGTCCGGTCGCTCACCATGCCTCCCGGGCGCCGGTGCGTTCGTTGAACGCCTCGATCAGCGAGTCCCAGATCGGGATCAGGTCGACGAGCGAGCGCCAGAAGGTCTGCGAACGGCGGGCTTCGAAGTCCTCCACCGAGACGCCCTGCTGCTCGACCCACGTGAAGTACCCGAGGTTGAAGATGCGCTCGCGGTCCGCCGTGGTGCAGTCGAGCAGGTGATCGGTCTCGACGCCCTCCAGGGACTCGCCGAACACCTCGGCCGCTGCGGCCTCGCCGAACCCGTCCGCGAAGTCGCGAGCGAGCACCTTCTCGAGCTCCGTCGTGTACATCCCGGCGCCGTCGGTCGCCACCGTCACGATCACGTCGTCGGCGCCCAGGCCGAGCGCCTTCGCCGTCTTGATCGCCGCCAGGACGTTGCAGATCGACGAGAGGCCGAACGACCCGAGCGCCTCCAGGACGTCGGGCGTGACCCCCCGAGCCGCCAGGGCAGCCCGGCCGACGTCGGTGTTGAACAGGACGTTCAGCCGGTCGGTATGCCGGTCCGAGACGTCGACGACCACATCGGTGTTCATCACGTTGTGGATCAGGGGGATGTGCTTGTCCCCGATCCCCTGGATGTTGTGAGCGCCGAACCCGTTCATCAGCATCGTCGGGCATTCGAGGGCCTCCACCGCGACGATCCGTGTCCCGTGTCGTTCCTTCAGGTAGTCGCCCGCTCCGAGCGTCCCCGCGGATCCGGACGCCGCGACGAAGGCGGCCAGGCGGAGCCCGGGCTCGCGATCGACGAGCGACTCGAACACGTGCTCCAGCGCGCGACCGGTCACCTGGCGGTGCACGAGGTGGTTCCCGTACTCGGAGAACTGATTCAGGATCGCGTTCCCGGGGTCGGCGGCCAGCCGGGCGCACTCGTCATAGATCTCCTTGACGTTGCTCTCCGTCCCCGGGGTCTTGATCACGTCGGCGGGGTCGGCCACCCACCGGTCGAGCCACTCGAAGCGCTCGGCGCTCATGCCCTCTGGGAGCACCGCCACGCCGCGGCAGTCCATGATCCGTGAGATCGCCACGCCCCCCCGGCAGTAGTTCCCCGTCGAGGGCCACACCGCCCGCTGCGCCGTCGGATCGAACGCGCCGGTCACGACCCGAGGCGCCAGACAGGCGTAGGCCGCCAGGACCTTGTGGGCGCCGATCATCGGGAACCGATCGCCGAGCGCGACGACGATCTTCGCGTCGACCCCGGTCAGCTCCCGGGGAAGCACGACGTGCTGGGGTACCGGCACCCGGCCGCGCCGGTCGGCGCCGTCGTACCAATGCACCCGGAACAGGTTCAGAGGGTGCGGCTCATCGGGCCCAACGCCGTCCAGCGCGGCGTGCAGGGCCGCGGGCACCAGGGACGGGTCCGCCAGCTCCCGGAAGGTCGGCAGCGGGATCCGGTCTCGCCGGAACCGCTCCACGGCACGGTCGAAGATCCCCTGGTCCACGATCTCGCGCGGGAACCGTTCGGCGTCCATGCCTGCCAGGATGATATGCAGGTCGGCCTGGGGGCGACGGACGATGCTGGTGATCAGAGGTGGGCTCGGGATCGGCCCCGAGGGGGCCGAGCCGCTCGACGTCCTGATCGACGGCGAGACGATCGTCGCCGCGGAGGAAGGGATCGACCCGCCGGCGGGGGCCGAGGTGCTGGACGCCGACGGTGCGTACGTGATCCCCGGCGGGATCGACCCGCACACGCATCTCGATCTTCCCGTCGGGGCCGTGCGGTCCGCCGATGATTTCGCGTCCGGCACCCGGGCGGCCGCCTGCGGCGGCACGACGTGCATCGTGGACTTCGCCGGGGCCGGACGCGAGGGACCACAGGAGGCCCTCGAGACCTGGCACGAGAAGGCCCGCGGCCGGGCCGCGGTCGACTACGGCTTCCACCTCACCGTGACGGACGTGCCCGACGAGCCCGAGCGCGCGCTCGCGCAGTTCGGGTCCTTCGTCGAGGCCGGCGTCACGAGCGTGAAGCTGTACCTCGCCTACCCCGACCGGCTCATGGTCGACGCCGCGACGCTCGGCCGCGCGTTCCGCTCCGCACGCGAGGCCGGGGTGCTCGTGTGCGTCCACGCCGAGGACGCCTCGGACGCGGAACGACGCACCGCCGCGGTGCTCGCCGAGGGCGAGACCTCGCCCGCCGGCCACCCGCGAGCCCGACCGCCCGAGGTCGAGGCCGCGGCGATCCGGGCGGCGGCCGACCTGGCCGGCGCGGCCTCAGCGGCCCTGTACGTCGTGCATCTGTCCAGTGTCGCGGGACTCACCGAGGTGCGGGCGGCGCGCGACCGCGGAGTGACGGTGTTCGCCGAGACCTGCCCGCAGTACCTGCTCCTCACCGACGCCGAGCTACGGCGTCCGCCCGACGAGGCGATCGACTTCATGTGCACGCCGCCGGTGCGGACCGACGCCGATCGCGAGGCGCTGTGGGGGGCCCTGGCCGACGGCGGCCTGCAGGCGGTCTCGACCGATCACTGTCCGTTCACCCGCGCGGACCGACGCCGCGGCACGGGTGGCGAGGGGGTCCGGGACTTCACGGAGGTCCCCGGCGGGCTCCCCGGGATCGAGACCCGGGTGCCGCTCCTCTACCAGGGCGTCCGTGACGGTCGGCTGAGCCTCGAACGCTGGATCGAGCTGATCGCCGGGGGCCCGGCGCGCCTGTTCGGACTGTCGCACCGCAAGGGGTCGCTCGCGCCGGGCCTGGACGCCGACGTCGTGCTGTTCGACCCCGAGGCCGAGCATGCCCTCGACGCGCACGCGCTGCACATGCGCACCGACCACAGCCCCTACGAGGGTCGCCGGATCCGAGGCTGGCCCGCCGTGACGATCAGCCGCGGCACGATCGTCGCGCGCGACGGGGAGCCGGTCGAGGTGGAGCCGGGGCGAGGTCGCTTTCGTGCGGCGCCGGTCCGCGTCCACATCGCGGTGCGATCGGCTCGACGGCGCGCGGGCGGCGCCTGCCCCTACGCGAACCCTTCGTCGAACTCCGAGTCGGTCACCGGATCGCCCCACTCCACCGCTCCGCCCGTCACGGCCACGTGCACCATCGGCGCCGTCCGGGAGCCCCCGTGGAAGTGCCACTCCTCGGGACCGACGTGGATCACGTCGCCGGGCTCCAGGACGTGACCGTCCTCTCCACGGGTGCGCACCCGTCCCCGTCCGCTGATCGCGTACAGGAACTGCCCCGTCGGGTGCCGGTGCCAGCGCGTCCGGGCGTCCGGCGAGAAGTGCACGACGCCGATGGTCGTTCCGGCGTCGTCCCCGAGCGCCGATCGCAGCCACACCTCGCCGGTGAACCGACCGTCGTCCCCTCGTTCGAACGTTCCCTCGATCGCTCGTGCGACGTCCATCGCGTCTCCTCCTCGGCTCGTCGGTATCGTCCCTCCACCACAGCATCGCCCAGGGCCGGAGACCGTGCTCGTCGTGGGCGACGCCGCGCTCGGGCGCTGGGGCCTAGGCGATGGCGATCGGCCGCACCGGCGGCGGGGTGTTCCGACTCTTCGTGAAGCGGACCGCCCCGTCGATCACCGCCGACGCCACGGCCGGCGTGTCGCCGATCGAGAGCGCGCCCAGCGCGTCGGTGGCCTGCGAGCCCAACGGGGCGTCCATCACGAGCAGGTCGGCCTCGCGCCCGACCGCGACGACGCCCGTGTTCAGGCGATGGAGGGCCGCGACGTTCCCGGTGGCGGCCGCGATCGCCGCCCCCGCGTCGACCCCGCCGAGCGATGCCACCCACGACACGGTCCGCAGCATGCCGAGGGGCTGGACGCCGGAACCGGCGGGGCTGTCGGTCCCGATCACCAGGCGGGCGAGCTCGCTGCGGCTCGCGACGAGCGCGGCGACCTCGCCCGCGGCCTTCACGTTCCCGTTGTGCACGATCTCGACCCGGGCCGTGGTTTCGTCGAGGATCCGCTCGACGTGGTCGAGCGGAAGGGCGGTCGGCCCTCCGTTCACGTGGCCGGCGACGTCGGGCCGCACCCGGACGACGAAGTCGGCGCCGACGATGCCGCTCCCCGGTATCGACGCCCCGCCCGTGTGGACCATCACGCGCATCCCGAGGGCCTGTGCCCATCGGGTCATCTCCGCGGCGACCTCGGCATCCTTCACGCCCGAGATCCCGATCTCGCCCACCAGATCGACCCCGGCGGCGGCCATCTCCCGGAAGTCGGCCTCGGTGAGCCCGGGCTCCAGCAACACGGCGCCGGCGTGCACCTTCACGCCGGACGGCCGCAGGTTCGCGAACGATTTGTGGGCGAGGATCGCGAGGGCCTTCACGCCGGCCGGGTCGGTGGGACGCCCCGGCGTGTGTGGCTCCCCGGCCGAGATCATCGTCGTGGTCCCGCCGTGCAGGTACGAGTCGATGAAGTCCACCTGGAGCTGCCGCGGGGTGAAGTCGCCCATCACCGGATGCGTGTGGTCGTCGCAGAAGCCGGGCGTCACGGTCGCTCCGGCGGCATCGATCACGGTGGCGATCCCCGATCCGTGGGCCCCCGCGGCGTCCCCGAGGTAGGCGATCACGCCGTCGCGGACGACGATCGTGTCGCCGTCGGCGATCGGCGCCGCGACGTCCCCGCTCGCGATCGTGCCGATGTTGGCGATCAGCAGGTCGCTCACCGGAGGCCGTTCTCTCCCACGACCTCCGAGACCTGCAGCCCGCCGACGCGCGGCAGAGGCCGGCCGCCGTCGGTCACGGCGACCGCGATCACCAGCTCGTCGTCGTCGGGCGCGTCGGCGATCCGGAGCTCGACCGCGTCGAAATGGCTCCGGACGAACGCCGCGTCCTTGTAGTGCACGGGGACGTCGAGCGTCGCCCCGGGCGCGCCGCGCTTCTTCGCCGAGGGGATGATCGCCGTGCCGCCGCCGCAGGCCTCCCGCAAAGGCGCGCCGAACTCCGGGTGGAGCATCGCGGCGACGTGCTCGAGCTCGCCCTTCGTGCCGACGATGCCGCCCTTGCCGTAGCTGTGGACCGGGCGGCCGTCCAGCTGCGCGACGGCGATCTCCGACAGCAGCCTCGAGAGCTCCACGCTCTCGGTGATCAGCGGGCCGAGGTCCTCGACGTACTCGCCCGCGAACGGGTTCGCGACCACGGCGGCGGTCACGACCCGTCGCACCGGCGGGTCGACCGGCCGTCCCGCTTCCAGGCGCACGTCCTCGACGATCGAGACGATCTTCCGGATGTCCGTGGCCATCACCCCCCGTCGGCCGACGCTAGCACGGGCGCCGACGGGGCCGCGACCCGGGCGACGCGATCGTCCAGGCAGAGCACCGCGGCGACGATCCGACCGTCGTCGCGCATCCGCCCGGCCACGTCGATACCCCGTTCGAGCGCCCGAGCGACCTCCTCCGGCGCGAGGGCGCCGACCTCGGCCGTGACCAACCGGTCGCCCAGATCGGAGTCCGGCTCGAGCTCGGACGCCGGGACCCGGCGGATCGCGGGATGCCCCGGCAGGTCGACGGCGTTGGCGAGCAGCGTCGCCGCGGCGTCCGCCCCCGCCGCATCCGACGCGAGCACGGTCACGGAGTCGGCGATCCCCAGGGAGAAGCTCCGCCCGTGACGTCCGCTCGTCGCGACTCCCCGGATCGGATCGTCGAACCCGCACGGTGGTCTTGCCCAGCACCGCGGGTCGGTCGGGGACGGCCACGACCCCGACGTCCAACGACGTCCCCGGCGTGAGGAACAGGGCGATGTCGCCGCCGTCGTTCACGTACGCCTTGCGGAGGTCGCCGCCCTCGGCCATCACCGCGCAGATCTCGTCGGCGACGGCCCCCGCCACCGCCGCCATCGGCGTGATGAACCGGTCGCCGAAGGGCCGCACGGCCGCCGCCATCCGCCGAGCCACGTTCCCCGAGAAGCCCCCGAGCTCGTCGTCGAGCGGGCGCCGGAGCGCGGGCAGCTCGGCGACGAGCTCGTCCAGGAGCGGCTGGAACCGGTCCCACGCCCGCCGGTAGGCGTCGGCGACCTCGGCCGGCTCGCCCCACGCCTCGACGATGAGGTCGATCGGGCCGTGCTGCAGATGCAGTCGCGATCCGTCGGGCGTCCGCGCCGCCACCGGGCCGGTCATGAGAACCGGACGTCGGGCCGCGCGAGCACCTCGTCGATCGGGACGATCGCCTCCATGTGGCCGCCGAGCGCGGCGTAGTCGTCCCGCCGCATCGTGAACTCGAGCGGGGCGACGAGCGCGGGCGTGGGCACGTAGCCGAACGCGCCCGGCGGTACGAGCGTCACGTCCACCATGAACGTGATCCCGCCGCCGGGCCAGACGTAGACGGGCGCGCCCCCGCACGTCACCCGCGTGAGGGTCCGGCCCGACCGAGCGGGTCAGCGCGACCGGATTCACGGTCGCGCCGGCGCGGAGCGAGCCGCCCGCGCCCGCCATGAACAGGACCGAGGTCGTGGCCGGCTCGCAGTTCTCGCGGATCCGCTCGACCGACAGACGCAGGTCGTCGGGCAGCGGCGTCGCCACCGGCCGGAGCTCGTCGTCCAGCACGAAGTACGCGTGGTGCTCGCCGGTCGTGCCGATCATCAGCAGCGTCAACCCGGGCCGGGCCACCGCCGGATCGAACGCGTCGAGGATCGTGAGCGGGTCCTCGATATCGGTTCCGCCCCAACCTGTGCCCGGGTTCGCGACGTTGAAGTACCTCCCGGGGGTCGAGCGGCGGCCCTTGACCCTGGTCCCGGTCGGCGGGATGTCCAGGTAGCGACCCGCCTGGTGTTCGGAGAGCACCCCGGTGATGTGGTCGTCGACCACCACGACCTCGTCCACGTGCTCGTACCACTGCTGCGCGAACATGCCGATCGTCGCGGACCCGCAGCCCACCCGCATCCGCTCCTCGACCGTGCCGTTGATCGACGGGCGGCTTGCCCGCCTGCAGGGTCAGATCGGCGCCCTCGTCCACCGACAGCTCGGCCGGCTCGCCGCTGCAGAGGGCGAGGAGCGTCTCCATCGTCACGAGGCCCTCGCGCTTCGTGCCGCCGGTGAGGTGGTTCACGCCGCCGAGCGAGAGCATCTGCGATCCGTACTGCCCGGTCGTGACGAGACCGACGGCCTCGCCGCGCGGCGCGCACCAGCTGCCGCTCGGCGCCGACGTGGCGGTCGGTGTCGATCTTCACGTTGACCCCGCAGTAGCTGAAGATCGCCTCGGTGACGACCGTCACGGTGTCGACACCTTCGACCTGCGCGGACACGATGAACGGCGCCGGCTTGTAGTCGGGGTACGTCGTGCCCGACCCCGCGCCCGTCACGACGACGTCCCCCGTGGGCACGAGCTCGCCGTCCCAGTCGCCGTCGCGCGACGCGAACGGTACGAGCGCGGTGCCCTGTTCCTGGGCACGGCGAAGGATCAGGAGCGGGTCGACGCGCGTGAGCACGCCCTCGACGTTCCCGTAGCGGTCGCACGAGCCGGTCCGTCCCGGCTTGATCACGCAGCGGATCGGACAGGCGTCGCAGACGACGGTGTCCGACGCGGGGCCGGTCATCGCGCCCGACCTTCGGCGATCGCGGCGAGCACGCGATCGGGCGTCGCGGGGAGCCGGCGGACGCCCGCGCCGACCGCGTCGCGGATCGCGTTCAGGATCGCCGGGGCGGTGGGGATCAACGAGTGCTCCCCGATCCCCTTGGCGCCGTACGGGCCGACGGGATCGCCCGACTCCACGAGGATGCTCACGACCTCCGGCACGTCGCCGATCGTGGGGATCAGGTAGTCGTGCAGGTTCTCGTTCCTGCCCGGGATGAACTCCTCCATCAGGGCCATCCCGATCCCCTGGGCCACGCCGCCCTCGATCTGCCCCTCGATCAACGTCGGGTTGACCGCCCTCCCGACGTCGTGGGCGGCCGTGATCCGCCGCGGGACCACGGTCCCGAGCTCGAGATCGACGTCGACCTCGGCCAGATGCGCCCCGTACCCGAACTGGGCGTACGGCTCGCCCTGGCCGTGCTCGTCCAGCGGCGTCGTGGGCGGGTCGTACGTCGCGCTGGTCACCGCGATCATCCCCTCGCCGTCGGCCTGCATCTCGCCCAGGTCCAGCATCGTCGTCTCGTCGCGATCGTGCGCGATCAGTGTGGACCCCTCGAGCTCCAGGTGCGCCTCGTCGGAGACGCCGGCGAGCTGCAGCAGCTTCGTGCGGAGCGATGTGGCGGCCAGGAAGGTCGCGTTCCCCGAGACGAACGTCTGCCGGGAGGCGGAGCTCTTCCCCGCATCCGGCGTCGTGTCGGTGTCGGCGCCGAGCGTGACGATCCGCGACAGGTCGATGCCGACGGCGTCGGCACAGATCTGGGTCATCACGGTGTTCGCGCCCTGCCCCATGTCGACCGCTCCCTGGAAGAGGACGACCCGTCCGTCGTGTCGGAGCCCCACCTTGATCGTCGACGGGTTCGGTAGCGACGTGTTGCCGCAGCCGTACCACATGCCGGCGAGGCCGACGCCACGCACCCTCGAACCGTGGCCGGCGTTCAGCCCGGCCGCCTCGCCCCGGGCTCGGTCCCGATGCGGCCGCAGGGCGTCGAGGCACTCCACGTATCCGACGCCCGATCGGAACACCTGGCCCGTGACCGTCGGCGCTCCCGCCGTGAGCGCGTTGCGACGGCGGAACTCGAGCCGGTCGGTGCCCACGGCGTCGGCGAGCTCGTCGATCAGGCACTCGAGCGCGATCGTCGACTGCGGGACACCGAACCCGCGGAACGCCCCCGCGGTCGGGCCGTTCGTGTGCACGGCCACGCTGCGCGCGCGGTAGGCGTCGTAGACGTACGGGCCGCCGGCGTGCACCGGGACGCGGTTCGCGACGGTCGGCCCCCACGAGGCATACGCGCCCGTGTCGAACTCGCCCTCGTAGTCCATCGCCGTCAGACGCCCGTCGCGCATGGCGCCGATCCGCAGGCGCTGGCGCGAGGGATGCCGCTTCGTGGTCGACATCATCGACTCGGGCCGCGTGTAGGTGAGCCGCACGGGCCGGTCGAGCTTCCACGCGGCGAGCGCGAGGTAGGGCTGCACCGACAGGTCGAGCTTGCTCCCGAACCCACCGCCGACCGCGGTCGGGATGACCCGGACCGCCCCCGGGGGCAACCCGAGGATCTCCTCGACCTCGGCCCGGTCCAGGTGAGGGGATTGCGTCGACACCTGCACCTCGAGCCGATCGCCGACACGGCGGGCGCAGCCCGCCTCCGGCTCGATGTACGCGTGCTCGATGAACCCGGTCTCGAAGACGCCCTCGATCTCGACCTCGGCCGCTCCGAAGGCGGCGTCCAGATCGCCCCGGTCGACGTGGCCGCGGATCAGGACGTTCCCCTCCCGCGCCGCGTGGAGCCTGGGCGCGTCGGCCGCCAGCGCCTCGTCGATCGACATCAGGGGGGGGAGCGCCTCCCAGGTCACCGGGAAGCCCGCGAGGTCCAGCGCCTCGATCCGAGCGGGGTCGCCGACGACCATCGCGACCGCCTCCCCGCGGAACCGCACCTCGCGCTCGGCGAACACGGGCTGATCCGCGGTCGCCGGGATCACGCCGAAGCGGTTGCGGCCGTCGATGTCGGATGCGGTGAACACGGCGGTCACGCCGGGGGTGTCGGACGCCCACGCGGCGAGGTCGCCGAAGCGGAACCGCGCGCGGTGATGGGGCGACCGGACGACCCGGATCAGCAGCGCGTCCTCGAAGACCCGGTCCGCGCCGAACACGTCACGGCCCTCGACCTTGCGAGCACCGTCGACCCGCGGCACGCGATGTCCGACGGCCTTGCCGACGGGTGGCGCCGGCTCGGCGACGTCGGTCGTCCGCGCATCCATCACGGCCGCGACGATCGTGCGGTACCCGGTACAGCGGCAGAGCACCCCGCCGAGCGCGTCCATCACCTGCGGTTCGCTCGGGGTGGGCGTCTCGCGGAGGAGTGCCGCCGCTGCGACGAGCATCCCCGGCGTGCAGATCCCGCACTGCGCGGCCCCGTGCGCGAGGAAGGCGCTCTGCAGCCCGCTCGCCTCGCCGCTCGCGTGCAGCCCCTCGAGCGTTTCCACGTGCCGCCCGGCCAGGCGACCGACGGGCGTCATGCATCCGCTCACGGGTTCGCCGTCAACCAGGACGGTGCAGGCCCCGCAATCGCCGGCGTCGCACCCCACCTTCGTGGCGTGGAGGCCGAGGTCGTCGCGGAGCACCTCGGTGAGACGCCGGGCCGAGCGGGCCACCTGCACCGACGTCCCGTTCACCTCGAAGGCCACGGGGACGGTCACGCTGCGTCCCCGAGACTCGAGAACGCCCTGCGCACGAGCACGGCCGCCGCCGAGCGCCGGTACTCGGCCGTGGCCCGAACGTCGTCGATGGGAGCGAGCGTCGAGAGGTGACCCGCGATCGCCGATACGTCGACGTCGGCCGGCGCGCGGCCCATCAGCGCCGCTTCGAGCGACCCGAGTCGCCGCGCGACCGGAGAGCACGCCCCGACCGCGACCCTGGCGTCAGCAACACGTCTCCGCGAGTCCACGACCGCCACCACCGCCACCATCACGACCGAGATCACCAGGTACCGGCGGAGCCCGAGCTTCGAGAACCCGGATCGCGCGTCCTCGGGTCCGTTCGGCACGAGCACCGCGGTCAACAGCTCGTCCGGCCGGAGCGCGGTCTGTCGATACCCGGTGAGGAACGCGTCGAGCGGCATCACGCGGCGTCCGGCCGTCGACGTCAGCTCGACGGAGGCATCGAGGGTGAGGAGGGGCGGGATGCCGTCGGCCGCGGGCGACGCGTTGCAGAGGTTCCCCCCGACCGTCGCGGCGTTCTGCACCTGGACCGAGCCCACCTGACCCGCCGCCGCTCGGAGGCCGTCGAAGCATCCGGGCAGGTCGGCCCTCGCGACGTCGGCCCAGCGGGTCAGGGCGCCGATCCGGAAGCCGTCATCGGTCCTTTCGATGCCTCGCAGCTCGGAGAGCCCTCCGATGTCGATCACCGGCGTCGCGATCGTTCGCCCGACGTGCTGAGGGTAGATGTCGGTTCCGCCGGCGAGCACGACCCCGCCGGCGCCTCGCATCTCGACGGCGGAGTCGAGATCGCCTGGAACCAGGTAGTCCACGGGCCGCAGACTATCGGCTCTCGAGCGCCTCCGCGTCGGGGATCAGGTGCCCTGCGGCGGACCGTCAGCCGCCGGGGGCCGGGATCGCGCCGAGCTGCATGAGCAGGGTCAGCGCGTCGTTCATCCCCCAGTGTTCGACGACCTGCCCGCCTTCGAGCCGGTACACGCCCCAGGCCTCGATGTCGAACGCGTTCCCGTTGGCCGGCACGCCGAACGCCGGGAACCCACCCTGATTCGTGCCCGTGATCCGGTTGCGGACGAAGACCCGGTCGCCGCCCTCCACGAGGTCGAGGATCTCGACCTTGCGATCGGGGAACGACTGCATGACGCCCTGATGGGCCATCTTCGATCCGGCCAGACCGGCCGGCACGCCGGGGGTCGCCGACTGCGCGTTGTCGAACCCCTGAGCGAAGTACTGATCCAGATCGTCCAGCCTGCCGTCGTCCCAGGCGATCTCGATCGCGCGAACCACATCCGCGTTGCTCGGTGCCATCCATCCACCTCCTGCATCGCGCCGACCCGGCGGGTCGGCTCGCCTCACCCGTACGACGAACGGAGCACGCTGGATACGACAGGACACGGCGACCGATCCGCGGCCGGACCCGGTATGCGTGCGCAGGGAACAGGGCCCCGCCGGTGGCGGTCCGAACGACCCGAGCGGACACACCCGTTCGTTGCCACGGTGACGGTGAGGCCGTCGCTCGATGTCGCGTGCGAAGGGAGACGACATGAAGATCGAGTACCTCCACGCATCGAAGTTCGGCAACGGGGTCAAGGTCGCCGAGGCGTTCGCGAAGGACGTGTCGGCCCGAGGGGTCGAGGTCTCCGTCCATCACATCCGGGACGTGGCGCCGGCGTCGCTCCCACCGGCCGATCTGTACCTGTTCAGCTCGCCGGGACGCTTGGGCAAGCCGATCCGTGGGATGCGCCGCTTCCTCGAAGACCTGGCGCTGCCCGCTGGCACGAGGTACGCGATCCTGACCACCGAGATGGCGCCCAAACCCGACAAGAAGACCGGACGGATGCCCACCGAAGAGGAGATCTGCCGGTACCAGCGCGTCCGCCCGATCCTGCACGAGATGCTGCAGGACAAGGATCTCGACGAGGTCGCCGAGGACAAGGTCTTCGTCACCACCATCAAGGGACCGCTGGAGGACGGATGGCGGCAGAAGGTGGAGGCGTTCGCGGCGCGGGTCCTCGACGCCGCGCCGGCGAGCGCATGATGCCGGCGACGCGTGTCCGGCGGGATCACGGGAGGAGCGGCAGCAGCTCCTTCTCGAACGTGTGGGCGATCTTCCGGTAGCCGGTCTGGTTCGGGTGGGGGTCGGGGAACCTCGAGCAGAACCACGTCCACCGGCAGGCCAGGGCCACGTTCAGTGGGATGGGACCCTCGCCGGGCACCACCTCGGAGTCCGTGAAGTCGTCGATCCGGAAGGTCGCCGCCACGTCCGCCACCGTCACCCCGGCGTCGCCGTAGGCGGTCGCGAGCCCGGCGTTGAACAGGATCCAGGCCCGCAGATCGGCACGTGCCAGGTGGCGACCTCCAGGGACGAGACCCCAGAGCCCGAGGAACGGGTCGTAGTACGTCATGGCGAGGATCGGCACACCCGGCGCGGCCGTTTGCAGCGCATCGACGATGCGTCCCACCCTGGCCTGCAGGCGCGGGGTCATGTCGACGACGCACGCCTTGTCGATCAGGAAGTTCCTCCAATCCATGCATCGCGTGAGGAGGTCGTTCCCGCCGATGTCGATCGTGATGAACGGCACCTGCCCCGGATGCGCCTGCAAGAAGGCGACCGCCGCATCGAGCTGCGAGCCGGCCGCGAACTGGCAATGGGGGTGGTTCCCGGCGATCAGGGAGTGACTCGTCTCGCCCGGACACCCGAGGTTGCGAAGGCCGAGCCCTGGGATCTGCGGTCGGATCGTCCGCCACAGATCGTCGACGTAGCCCTGGTTCGTCTCGCCCTTCCCCGGCTGGAAGCCCGCCGCTAACGAGTCTCCGAGCGCGAGGTAGGTGTCGGTGCTCCCCGAGCCCGCGTGCGCCTCCGAGAGGCCGACCTGGAGCATCGAGATGACCATCGTGGCCACGATCGCTGCCGACGAGAACCTCCGCATGGAGCGTCGCCTCCTTCCGTCCGTCCGGACGGGTCGAGGCCCACGGGCGGGCCGGCACCGAGCGTAGTCGCGGCGTTCCGCGGGACGCAAATCCCTCCCCTCCAGGTGGTTACGAGAAATCGATCCGATACACCGGGTAGCGGTCGGCGATCGCCTCGAACTCAGAGAGTGGGGCATCGAGCGCCACAGGGATGACGCTCGCGGCCGCTCGTCGCGACGTGCACGTACTCGCTGAGGATCGGCGCGCGCTCGCCCGACGGCACGCCGACGAGGTGGACGGCGACTGACCTTGCGGAAATGAGAGTCCGCGGCTACGCGCTGGGATGGCTCGTGACGACTGGTGTGTGGCCGCGCTGCCTCTTCGGCGTTGCTTCTATCCTCTTCGGCTATCCGACGGCGGCCATCGTGACCTCGGTCACATCGACACCCTCCACCACCGCATCGAGGTAAGCACGTTCGGCGGGCCGGTTGCCTTCGGTCTGGATCGTCATGATGACCGCCCCACCATCCGTCTGGAAGCAGCGTCGGGCCCAGCCAGGTTGGCGCTCAACCCCTTCGCCCTCGGGGCACCGAGTCGCGACGCCGATCGAAAGGATGCCGGTGGCTCCCTCAACGGTCTTGGCGCCGAGGAAGTACAACTCAGGGCCGAGATACGACATCCCTGCCTCCGGGCCATCGATCGTCAGTGGAGGGCTCGACCGGATGACGAGGTAGCCCTCGGGGCTCTCCGTGAGTTTCAGATGATCGGCCCACGCCGACGCCTCGTCCGGGATGCGATCTGACCTGGGGCACGGGATAGCGACCTCCCACGCCCCTTCCTGGATCACGAGGTATTGGGGCAGGTAGCCCTGAGCGCCTTCCCATATCTCGACATGGCTCGACGCACCGTCAACCGAGAACGTGGGACCTGATCCTTCGTAGACGGCGTTTCGGAGCGACCCGTAGCCGATGATGCCGTCCCACCCGCATCGATCCCCTCGGTCGAGATGCATCAGCAGGTTCGGAGCAAGGCCTCGCTCCGCGAGCAGCAGGTCGGCTGGATACGAGATCTCTGCCCGCGATCCCTCCGGGAAGATGAGAGGCAGCGTGGTGGTCGCGCCCGCGGTCGAGGTTGGCGGGACGAAGAACTGTTCCTCTGAGGCGGTGGGCGACGCGGAAGGCTGGATGAGTTCCGGCGTCCCCGCGAACCAATAGGCGTCAGGGCCACTGACCTCACACGAACGTGGGATGCCATCCGGCACCGAAGGTTCCGCATGAGCGAGATTCGTGATGCCTCCGCCCACCTGGATCTGGTCGCCGACCTTGGCGATCCGGTTCCCCGAGTCGTCGACGAGCCAGGCTTCGTCGCCTTCCTCTTCGAGCGCGTAGCCATCGGGCCACACGACGTAGACCGGCGAGTCGTCGTTGGACACGGCGAGGCACCCATTCTGGGCCATGAGCGTCCCTGCCAAGAGAGCTTGGTCGCCGGATGGGCCCGAGGATGAGACCAGGATCCTTGGAGCTTCATGGCAGGTTGCGAGGCCGAGTTTGCCCGCGTCGACGTTGGAGTCTGGGTCGAGAGCCGAGTCATGGTCGAGCCCTTCTCCGATGGTCTCGGCGCGGAAGGCTTGCCCGCCGCTGAACCCCTCCCCCTCGGCGTAGACGAAGAACGCGGTCTCACCAGGGCCGGGCAAGGATCGCAACGAGCCGGGGATGATGCACGAGCCGTTCTCCACCACAAACTTGCTTTGAGCCGGATCAAGCTCGAAGACGGAAACCGAGAGGGCATCGGACGCCTCAACGACGATGGGAGTGCCAACAGGAAGGTCCGTGGAGGCGCTGTTCGGATACTCGAGATCCGAACCGGGGGTCTCGATCCCGACGAGTTCGATCTCTTCTCCTTGGAAGGTCGCCGAGAAGTGGAGATCGCCCGGATCCTCCGTCGTCCAGACTCGGATCGAGAGGGGAGCCAAGGGCGCTTCAATCGGGTCCCGATCCGGCCCAGAACGAAACACGGTGACCAGGAAGGCGAAAGCGGCGATGGAAACGACCGCCGCCACGAGCCCGGCGGCCACCCGATGACGGAGCCCGTGCCGCTCGCTCGGAGACGACTCCACGGGACGGCTCGCGATCTCCCCCCAGAGATCCGGCGAGGGGTTTCGTTCGATCTGCCGCAGACGCTCGGCGAGGTTAGTCATCGTCGTCTTCCTCCAAGAGTTCGTGAAGCCGAGCGCGCCCTCGATGCAGATGTGCGCCGATCGTTCCTTTGCGCGTTCCGAGGATCGAGGCGATCTCGTCGAGCGAGTAGCCCGCGTAGTAGTGAAGGACGATCGAGGCTCTTTGGCGTTCGGGGAGTTGGGCGAGAGCCTCGACGAGGTCTTGCGGCTCGGGAATGGGACGCTCCTCGATTTCAGAGGAGTTCGTGAGCCGCTTGCGATCCTGCAGATCCGCCGATGCGAGCCGGAAGGCGACCTTCCAGACCCAAGGACCGACCTCACGGATCGAGGATTCGGAAGCGAGGGCACGAGCGAACGACTCGGCGACGGCCTCTCTCGCGACGTCCCGATCGCCCGTGTAGGCGAGGAGCGCGTAGTACAGACGGTCACCCTCGTCGCGGTACGTTCCCTCTATGTCGGCGCTTGGCGTCACGCGGATCCCTTGTGTCACGACATACTGAGCGCGCTGCGGCCCAGATGTTTTACACGCGGGTGACGGAATCTCGCCTCGTGCCGTTAAGGATTCCTCGTCCTTCGACTCCGTACGGCCAGCGATGCAGGATAGGGCCGTGTCTTCGGAGGAGGGTCGGACGGACGAGCGTGATCTCGAGACCGTGTACCGGAACGAGGGGCTGGACCTGTGGCGAGCGGTCGTCCTGTCGACCGGCGATCCAGAAGTGGCGAGCGACTCGGTGGCAGAAGCGTACGCCCAAGCCCTACGGAGGGGCGAGGCGCTGGACAACCCCGCTGCGTGGATCCGTCACACGGCGTTCCGGATCGCGGCGGGCGAGATGCAGCGAACTCGAGCGATCGACCAGCTTCCACCCGATATCGCCTCCGACGTGCCGGAGCGGTTCTTCGATCTCTGGCGAGCACTCGCGTCCCTGACCCCGCATCAACGCACCGCGGTGGTGCTCGCCGACTACGCCGGGTACTCGCATCGAGAGATCGCAAGGACCCTGGGCTCCACGGTTGCCGCAGTCGGGGTTCACGTACATCGCGGACGGAAGCATCTCCGTGTGCTCTTGGAGGAAGGCGATGATTGATCTCCGGACTCGGTTCCATGATGCCGACGAACTGAAGGCTCCTGATCTCTGGAGCGAAGCGCACCGCCGATCTCGCAGTTGGGTAGAGCCGAGCGGCCCCGAGGTCCGCCGGCGACCCGCCGACCTCGGCAGACGAGTCGTGACGATCGGCGTCGCGTTCGCCGTCTTCGCGGCCGCCGCCGCGTTCGCGTGGCGCGCCCTCGCGCCCGGGCACCGAACCCAGCCGGCGACTCCCACGCCGACCGCTGATCTAACGCCGGTCCAACCAGATCGGATCGACCTTTCGACGCTACCCGCGGGCTGGTCCGAGCTCCCCGCCGCGCCTCCCGACGTGCGCAGCCGGGCGGCCGTAGCTCTGGATGGCCCTCGCCTCCTCGTCTGGGGAGGCGACGTGTATAGCGGCTTCAGCAACGAGGTGGCCCTAGAGGACGGATACCTGTTCGATCTCGAAACTGGGGACCTGCAGCCGATGGCGTCCTCGCCCCTCGCGCCGCGGCTCTCCCCCGCATCCGCATGGACCGGCTCCGAGTTCGTCGTATGGGGTGGCGATGCTCGGACCGACGGGCAGGGACCGGCCCTGACCGATGGGGCCGCGTACGACCCGAACTCGGACACCTGGCGATTGCTGCCGCCCGCACCTGTGAAGGTGCGATCTCCGAGGTCAGCGTGGACCGGCACGGAGCTCCTGATCTGGAGTTCGGCTGAGAAGGGACCCGGGGTCGCCTACGAGCCCTCGAGCAACACCTGGCGCACGATCGCCGCGCCGCCCTTGGCCCTCAGTGAGATCGACGAGCCCTTGTGGACCGGCTCGTTCGTGTTCGCATCCGCGCCCCAGGGCGAAGGGCAGCCGATCGGCATCGAGTACGACCCACGGGAAGATGCGTGGCGACCGCTCGCACCGAGTGCGGTCTGGGTGATCGACGCCACCTGGGCAGGTGATCGCGTCGTCGCGTGGGGCGCTGACCGGCGCTCCGCGACCTACGATCCCGCGACCAACATCTGGCGTGATCTACCCCGTGTGCCGGCGGGCGAATGCGAGGGCGGCCCAGACGGGCTCGTGACCGCGGGAGGCACGGCGTTCGGGCGATTCTGCGGACACTACTTCGCGCTCGACACGGAGTCGAACTCCTGGCACGACGTGACCCCCACGCTCCCCATCAGTACGACGCTCCCCGTGCCCTCCGGAGACTCGGTGCTGCTACCGAGCTACGGGGCGACCTACGGCCCCGGCGAGCCCACCCAACTGCTGGCGTATCGGCCGCCGGCGTCGTTCGTATGCGGCGGGTTCGAGGATCAGGATGGAGCGACCCTCGCCCGATCGATCGCGGATCGGGTCGCCTTCCTCATGGAGCAGCCGATCGATGAGATCCGGTTCGATCTCGACACCGTGATCTCCCTCCGCGGGATGGTCGCTCTCGATCCGCTCCCCTTCGGTCGGGTCGCCGAGCACGAGGTGCGGGTGGTCGACGACCTGGGTGACGGAGGGTACAGCGCCATCGTGACGCTCTATCTCCAAGCCGGAGGTGTCCTGAGCGAGGAGTTCCTCATCCGACCCTCCAAGAACCTCTGGGCCGACACTTGCTCGCTCGTGCTCGACGATGTTTCGCCTTTGGAGCTCGCGACGCGGTTCGCTCCCGACTACACGCGCGAGGGGGACCGGGCGTATACGACGTTGACGTTCCCGAACGGGAGCCGCGCCGATGTGTCGTTCCCCGTGACGCTTCGCCCATTCGTTCAGGGGGTCGAGCCCCACGCGGCATGGGTCTGGCGAGATGACCCGTCGGCCCGCCACCCGATCTCGTTCCTGCACGGGCCGCTCGAATCGGCGGCGCTCCTGGCGCAAGGACCGGTCTTGGAGTTGCTTCCCTCAGCGGGTGAGGTCGAAGCAGCGCTACTCGCCGGTCGAGATGGGGACTGGTGGCTCGCCTTCGAACTGCCGAACTGGACGGTGCTGGTGTGGGCACCGAATCAGCAGGGAGCTGCGGAACTCGCTCGCTCATTCGCCGTCGAAGAAGATCCCGATGGCTTCCCGCTGATCCGAACGTCGGGACCGGCCGCCCTGGCACAGGGGTTCGGCGAGGGCGAGGGACCCGAGCTGTCGATGCAGGAACCGTCCTTCTCTTCCGACGGTCTCCTCGAACTCTCTCCCGAGGGGTGCTCGACCGAGCCGGAGGTTTCACCCAGCGGCAAATACGGCTCGACGTGCCTCGGTCAAGGGAACGTCTTCGTCAACGTTTCCGGCAGCCCCGGTTGGGTCCGGGACGTGCTCGCCGGATTCGTCGTCGAGCGATTCATCCCGGCCTGAGGATGGGTGTCCCACCTCCCGCTGCTGCTTGGATCTGACGGGAACGCAAACAGATGGCTATCCACGAAACAGGGAGCGCCCTAGCCGGGAGGATGTTTCGACGTCTCTCGGGCGAGCTCGTCGAGTAGTGTCCCGATCGCGCAGTCGTAGTGATCCGCGAGACGCGGCGTAGAAGCCCGCGACACCCGGACGTCAGCCCTCATTCCGTTCAGCGTCGACGTCGCCCGCAAGCACCACGAGCAGCCGTCCACCACCTCACGTTCCCGAGGGGGCTCCGTGGTCAAGCCTGTGCACGTGCATCATTGGAGCGCAGGAAACGCAACCTGACGGATTCCCGTTGGCGCGGCGCTAGCACGGGGCCTATTCCAAGGCTCATCTTCGATACCCGGTCTTTGCACCGCAACAGTCCGAAGCCTCCGCGTCGTGCCCGGGGTGGGATCCGAACCTCCACCGAGCTGGCATCGGCAGGATCTCGGTGAACACGTCGACCCTCGCCTCAGATGCCCGCCATCTGAAGGTCGATCCGGATCACCACCCCGCTCTCATGGAACCCGATCCAGGCCTGGTCGTTCCATGCGGAGATTCTCGCGGGCGTGACGTCTGGTAGCGGCAGAGGCGAACCGACCCGACGCCCAGCCTCAGCGTCGATCACCACGACCGTCGCGGGGTGGTTGGGATCCGGGATGTAGATGTCGGGATCGGAGGAACCCGTGGCGGTGAGCACGAAGAGATGCACCCCCGAACCCGCGATCGCGACGGCGCCGGGGATCGTGATATCTCCGCACGCCTCCAGGGTCTGGACGTCGGCACACCGCACCCATCCGTCACCCACGAGCCAGAGGTGCTGCCCGACGAGGGTCGAGTCCGTGACGCCGGTCGCCCAGAACGGGAGCCGACGGTCCGCGAAGGTCTGGCTGTTGACCCGAAGGTCGCCGACGAAGACGTATCCATCCCCGACGACCAGGGGCCCGGTGTTGGCCGGCATCGCGTGGTCGATCCTGCCGGTGCCCGGGTCCACGCGAGCGAGCAAGCCGTTCGTCGTCGAGACCCAGAGCCAGCGTCCGTCGAGACCCACGTGGAGGAGGTTCCCCACTCCCGGCTTGATCTCTGCCTGGCTCAGGCGTGACCCGTCGGCCAGGAACGTCTCCATGTCCCGACCCGAGACGACGGCCACCTGATTCCCGCTCACGTCGATGTCGGTGTAGTCGTAGTCCCAGGGACCCGTCGCGACGGTTCGACCTACGCCCGACTCAGGGTCGACCGAGACCAGCTCGTTCGCGCCCGTGACGAACACACCCGCCTGCGCCGTGGCCACGTGCCATGCATCGACGTCGGTCGTCAGGCCGATCTCGAGCGCGGCCGCAACGGGAGTCGACGAGCCATCCTCAGGGAACAGATCGATCCGCGTGAGGGTCCCATCCCATCCGAGCGCCCAGAGCGAACGGTCGAGCAGGGCAGCCGTGCTCCAACCGATGCGGGTCGGGAACCGCTGTGAGGTGCCCGCCTCGAGGTCTGCCCTAGCGAGGGACTTCCCCGAGACGAACCACGCACCCCCTCCATCCGTCGCCACCGTGGATCGGAGGCCCGAGGCGTCGACGACCAACCCTTCCTCTCCGAGTGGTTGCGCCGAGGACGGATCGACGGGCACGAAGCGATCGGTCTGGATGGTCCAGACCCGCCCTCGCGACGCGAAGAGTCGTCCGACATCGACCGGCGTGGAGCTGCAGGCCTCCGCCGGTGGTGGTGCTTCGGCCAGCAGCTCCATCGTCGACGGATCGATCGAGGCGAGCGAGGCACAGGGTCCGCCACCTCCCTGCCAGGAGAGCTCTTCGACGATGACCGCCCCGGGGACCGCCACGATCTGGCGACCCATGTCGCCGGACAGATGAACCGGGTCCCCGAATCGCCCGGTCGAGGGATCGAGACGCTGCACGGCGACACCCTGACCGCCCTCGCCCAAGGCGTAGAGGGCCTCGCCGTCAGACGCGACGTCGGCGAACCCGCTGAGATCGACGCTGGAAAAGGTCGTCGCCGCGCCGGAGACCGGATCGATCCGTACGAGCTGCGCGGTCCGTGGACTGCCTCCCGACCCTGCGATCCAGATCGCGTCCGCCGTCGCGAGCAGCCCGCCGCCGCCCGTCTCCCAGGTCGGAACGGTGGGTACGGGGATCGTGTCGACGATCGACATCGAGTGCGGCTCCACGCGGAGAAGGGCCGCCCGATCCACGCCTGCCCCACCGTCGATGCCATAGGCCGTGATCCACAGACTCCCGAACCCCGCGGTGAGAGCGGTCGTCTGCCCGGCGGGGCCGACCTGGATCGATCCCACGATCTGCGGGCTGGGGGCGGGTGCCGGGCTGGCGGGAGGTGAGGACACGCCCGGATCGAACGCGCGAACCATCGCGCCGATACCGCCGAGCGCGATCAGACCTGCCACTACGCCTGCCGTGACACGCCTTCGAGCGGAACGGCGCCTGCGAAGCGCATCGAGCCTGTTGAAGGTCACTTCGTCGTCGCGCGGCAACAACTGGTCGCGGACGAAGTTAAGCGGTGCTCGGAGCTTGCTCACGGTTCCTCTCCTGCCATGTGTCGGATCCTCTGTCGGCCCTGAGAACAGAGGGAGCGGATGGTCGCCGGACGAACGTGCAGCATCGATGCGGCGTCGCGTACGTCCATGTCGAGCAGCTCGGTGAGGACGAGCGCCGCGCGCTGGCGAGGCGTGAGCGAACGAAGCGCTCTCGCGAGATCCTCGCGCTCCTCCACCAGGGCGAACGCGTCTGCATCGACGCTCGCGTCTCTCGCTGTCTTGACGGCGATCCGCAGGCGACGCCGGCGCTGACGGATGAGGTTCATCGCGGTGCGGTAGAGATAGCCGGTCGGATCGGGGTGCGTCTGGACGCGGTCCCAGCGTTCCCAGACACGCACGAAGGCTTCCTGCGCGATCTCCTCAGCTTCGGACCGGCTCCCGAGGATCAATACGAGCGTGGCGAAGAGACGGGGGCGCTCGGCCTCGAAGAAGCCCTCGAAGCGAACGGACCGCTGGCTCACGGCCCCGACGCCGACCTTGGATGCGCCTTCGTCCACTCAGACACCATGCCTGAGACGGCCCGAACGTTCAGATGGCATCATCTGCGGTCTGGTTCGCTGTAAGCATCCCGAACCGTCCCTCTCGTGCCCGGGGTTGGATTCGAACTCCCACCGAGTCGATGATGGCTGATGCCGGATCGTGACGAAGAGTGCCGTGACCAGGGCTTCCTATTGCGCCGCTGCGCCATCCAATAGAGGTATCGAGCCGGCCACGACCGCCGCGAGCTGACGCATCAAGGACGCTGCGAACCGGACACGTTCCCCGCCGGCTCGCGGAGGGCGATCACGTTGAAGGCGGGGATCGGCCGCCGGAACCCCTTGAGTGTGAGCTCACCCACAGGTTCCACGTCGACCGCTTCCTCGACCTTCGCGTGGAGGCTCTGGGCGATCAGCACCTGGCCGGCCGTCGCTTCGTCGGCGAGCCGCGCCGCGAGGTTGGTCACCGCGCCGATCGCCGCGTAGTCGGATCGCCCTTCGAACCCGACCTCGCCGCACGTCGCGTAGCCGAGCGCGATGCCTGTGCCCAGACCGAGCTCGTACCCGCGCTTCCGCCACAACGGCGTGAGCGTCGCCATCTCTTCGCGGAGCGCGCAGGCGAGTCGCACCGCCTGCAGCGAAGCGTCGGGGACCTCGTGAGGGTCGTTGAAGAAGAGTTGGACCCCATCGCCCTCGAGGAAGCCGACGGTCGCATCGAAGCGTCGCACGAGACCGCCGATCACGTGGTGGAACTCCCCGAGCACCTGCATCAGCTCCTCAGGCTCGACCGTGTCGACGAAGCTGGTCCATCCGCGGAGGTCGGCGAAGAGCATCGCGACCTCGCGGCGATGGCTGCGGAGGATCGCGTCGTCACCGGACGTGACGATCGCGTCGACGAGCTGCGGAGAGAGGAACCGCCGGAGCTTCCGAACCCTCTCGAGCTCCACGACCTGGGTCTGCACCCGTTCCTCGAGCGTTCGATTCAGCTCGGTAAGCTCCGCGGCCTGCGACGTGATCGTGTCGTGATAGCGCTTGATCCGCAGGAGCGACCGAACCCGTGCGAGCAATTCGTCCTGGTCGAACGGCTTGGCGATCAGATCGTCCGCGCCTGCCCGGATCGCCTCCGTCCTCTCCGACGTGCTGGCCGTGATCATGATCACCGGCAACATCGCGGTGTCCTCGCGCTCCCGGATCTTGCGACACACCGCGTACCCGTCCGGCTGCGGCATCACTACGTCGAGCATCACCAGGTCCGGTTTAGCCGACGCGACGAGCTCCAGCGCGCGAGCGCCGTCGGTCGCGGAGATGACGTCGTAGCCACGCGGCACGAGCACGGCTTCGAGCAGCCGCACGTTCGGAGCCACGTCGTCCACGACCAGGATCCGGGCGTCGCCGCTCATCCGAGCCGTCCCTCGCAGTGCTGCCGAACGATCCGGATCAGCTCTCGCACGTTCACGGGCTTCGACACGTAGCCGTCGAAGCCCTCCGCCAGGAACCGCTCGCGATCCCCCCGCATCGCTTGTGCGGTCAGGGCGAGGACAGGGATCGTCGCCGTGCGCGCGTCCGCGCGCAGCCGATGCAGCGCTTGCACACCGTCGAGATCCGGGAGCTGGATGTCCATCAGCACGAGGTCCGGCGTGTGCTCGGAAGCCATGTCGACCGCCTCGCCGCCCGTCGTCGCCTCGAGCGTTCGGAACCCGGTCGCGACCAGGACGTCACGGAACAGCTTCATGTTCTTCTCGTTGTCCTCGACGACGAGGATCCGCTCGCCCGTCATGACGTGAACGACCTCGCGGGCAGCGCGAAGGTGAAGGTACTCCCGTGGCCGAGCTCGCTCTCGAGCCAGAGACGTCCTCCGTGGAGCTCCACGAACCGTTTCGAGAGCGAAAGGCCCAGGCCGGTCCCCTCACGCTGCCCCACCCCTGTCTCGCTCTGCTGGAACTCCTCGAAGATCCGATCTCGATCCTCGGGAGCGATGCCCGGGCCGGTGTCGGCGACGGAGACCCTGACCTCGCCGTTGACCCGCGTCGCGCTCACGTCGACCTCCCCACCGGCGGGCGTGAACTTCACCGCGTTCGAGAGCAGGTTGAAGATGACCTGCTTGATCCGTCGCTCGTCGCCGTCGACCACGTCGACCTCCGGATCGGCGGCGAATGCGACGCGGACCCCTTCCTCCGTCGCGCGCTCGCGCACCATCACCACGCCGCGCTCGAGCGCCTCCCGGAGCGAGAACGGGTGGACCTCGAGCTCGACCTGCCCCGCCTCGACCTTGGAGAGATCGAGGACATCGTTGATCAGCAAGAGCAGATGGTTCCCGGAAGAGATGATGTCGTCGAGGTACTCCGCCTGCTTCGGGTTGACGGGCCCCACCATCTCGTCGTGCAACACCTGTGAGAATCCGATGATCGCATTCAGCGGGGTCCGAAGCTCGTGGGACATGTTGGCGAGGAACTCCGACTTGTGCTGACTCGCCGCCTCCAGCTCGGTGTAGAGGCGCCGAAGCTCGTCGTTCATCTGGTTGACGTTCGCGCCCAACGCTCCAAGCTCGTCTCGGTTGTCGACCTCGACGCGGCCGGAGAAGTCTCCCGACGCGATCGCGGCGACGCGAGTGTCGATCTGCTGGATGGGCCTGATCAGCGACCACGACAGGACGAATCCCAGCAGCAGGGCGAGCGCGAGGGCACCCGCCGCCACGCCGATGAACAGTGTCCGTGAGCTCGCGAACGAGCTCTCGTTGTGGGCGATCAGCTCCTCGACTTCCGCCTCGGTCCCTTCCGCCAGGTACTCGGCGTCCTGGTCAAGATCTCGAGTGAGCTGTTCGACTTGCGCTCGCACCGGCAGCATCTCGTCGAGCAGTTTCCCGTCTTCGTTCGAGATCGTTGTCCTCTCGCCGTAGAGAGGGATGATCACGTCCTCGAGCAATCTCGAGAGCTCATCGGCCTTCCTCTTGATCCCGTCTAGGATCCTCCGGTCGTCTTGAGGAGGCGTGAACAGGAGCTGATCGGCGGCCGTGCGGGCCCCGATCCGTTTGGCCGCGTCGACCGCGAACAGGTCCACGAGGAGCGAGTACGTCCCCTGGACCTGTGGGGGCGCGACGTCCGGCCAGACGACGTTGAACTCCTTCGCAACGTTCACCGACAGCACGCCCCGGAGGTGCTCGGCCTCGGCCTGGAGTTGGCTGTACTGGACGGCCCGCTCTTGGAGAGGGCCGACGCTCGCCACGCGGTCGTTCGACTGCCCGAGCACGAGTTGCCCCAACAGGCCGACCGCGACCAGCAACAGGGATGTGCCGACGAACGCGATCAGCAGCTTCGTCCGAACGTTGGCCGGCAGGCGCGCGACGACCCGGACGAGCGGATCGCCGATCCGTCGCCGTCCCTCCCCGGCGACCTGTGACTCCCGCTGCTCGCTCAAGATCTTAGACTTCGAGGACGGTGGTGCCGCCGACCATGTTCGTGATCAGCCACTTCCCGTCGATGCGCGCCACGTCGAAGTCGGCAGTAGTGGTCGACGCAACCTTGCTGGTCTTCACATCGATGTAATGGCATTCGAAGTGCAGCGTTCCCCGGTCGCCGTTGATGGTGATCTCCAACTTGTACGCCGGGTGATCGGAGACCCACTCGTTCTGGGGCGCGAAGGGCGCCGCCTTCTCCAGCCAGAACGTTCGGATCTCGTCGAGTCCGGACGCGGTCACCCCCGGCCCAACCGTCATCGTCGCGTTGGGCGCGTACAGGCTCATCATCAGATCGATGTCCTTCGTCGTCATGGAACCGTGGAAGTCCTTCTCGATCTGACTGATCTCCCACATGTCCTGGCTTCGTCGGGACTGGTCACCTGTCGAGTCGGCTCCCGAACCGCTACAGGCGACGAGCACGACCGAGAAGAGAAGGACGCCGAGTGCGCATCCGATCACGAGCCTCCGCATGTGTCGTCCCCTTTCCGCTCAGGCCGCTGGGCCGTCGGTGCCCGGCGATGGTCACACCGTCGAGCCGTCCCGTCTAGAGGGTAGGGAGCGCAGAGGCCTCGGCCCACCAGGCCAACCGCCCTTGCCTTGGGGTGCCAGCACGGTACTGCCCTCGACCTTCGTCACTCCATCCTCTCTTCGCAGAAGCTGCGGACCTGCTCGGGAAACGTGCTCACGTGGATCGGCTTCTCGAGCCATCCCGCGAAGCCCGCGTCCTCGAGCCAGTCTTCGCTCCCTTCGAGCGGTGATGCGCTCATCGCGACCACCGGGATGAGAGCCGTTCGCTCGTGTGTCGCGAGCCTCCGTGTGGCCTCCACCCCATCCACGTCGGGGAGCCGGAGGTCCATCAGGATCACGTCCGGCACGTGCTCCCGCGCGAGCGCGACCCCCTGCGCGGCCGTTGCCGAACCGAACGTCCGGAACCCGGCGGCGCTCAGGACGTCGAGGGCGAGCTTCCGGTTCCGGTCGTTGTCGTCGACGACGAGGACACTGGTCATCGGCGTATCCTCGCGCCATGCCGATCCGAGTCGTGATCGCCGATGATCATCTCCTCGTGCGTGAGGGCGTCCGGCGGCTGCTCGAGACCGAGCCCGATATCGAGGTCGCGGCGGTGTGCGGCGACCTCGACTCCCTTCTCGCCGCGGTGGCGGCGGAGCATCCGGACGTCGTCGTCACCGACATCCGCATGCCGCCCGACAACACCGATGAAGGGATCCAGGCGGCCCAACGGCTGCGGACCACGGATCCCGACGTGGGCGTCGTGGTGCTGAGCCAGTACGAGACGCCGAGCTACGCCCTCGCCCTCCTCGACGGCGGCAGCGCGGGCCGTTCCTACCTCCTCAAGGAGCGCGTCCAGGAACCAGAACAGCTCGTGTCGGCGATCCGGGCCGTCGCAGGCGGCGGCTCGGTGATCGACCCGAAGGTCGTTGAGGCACTGGTCGCAGAGGACGCCCGAGGCGAGCAATCGCCGATCCGCCGATTGACCGCGCGTGAGCGTGACGTGCTGCGGGAGATGGCGGCGGGCAAGAGCAACGCCGCGATCGGTGAGTCCCTCTTCCTCGCCGAGCGGTCGGTCGAGAAGGTGATCCATGCGATCTTCCTCAAGCTCGGGCTCACCTGGGAGCCGTCGGTCAACAAGCGCGTCAAGGCCGTGATCCTCTACCTGGCAGAGAGCGACTAGCGTCATCGCGAGAGCGGCAGGGATCCGGCCACCGTGGTCCGGTCGTCCCCCGCGGTGATCGTCACCCGGCCGCCCAGCGCTTCGACGCGATCGTGCGGGGCGCGGCGTTCCGAACCCAGATCGCCGTCCGCATCGATCTCGAACGCGACCGCGCCCACCTCGCCACGGACGCTCACCGCGACCGGGGTGCCGGCCGGCGCGCGCTCGAACACGTCCAGCGCGCAGAAATAGACGGCGCCGGCGATCTCCGGCGGCACGGTGACGTGGACGTCGACGTCGATCCGCGCCGTCACGCCGGCGCGGCTCGCAGCCGCGCGGAGCTCGGCGACCAGCCCGCCCGCCTCGAGCAGCGGAGGGAAGATCCGGTTGGCGAGCTCCTGCATCTCCGTCAACGCCCGCCGCGCTTCACGCTGCAGCTCGTCGAGGAGCGCCGTCGCCGCGGCGGGATCGGATCCCACCGATCGCGCCGCGACCTCGAGGTTGGCCGCGAGCCCCACCAGATCCTGCTGCACGCCCTCGTGGAGAGCCCGCTCGATGCCGCGACGTTCGGCATCCGCGACCAGCGCGAGTCGTTTCCGAGACGCTCGGAGCTCCTCGATCTCGCGGCGCAACCCATCGAGGGTTGGCTGCTCGTCGGTGTGGTCGGTCTCCAGCGGATGCCTCCTGCGCCTAAGTCCCCGGCAAGTTGTCCGTCATCGCTCGGGCGGCGTCAAGCGGCCAGCACGGTATCGGGACGGATGGCAGCACCCCGGCGTTCGCCAGGCCGCCACCGTAGAGCCGAACGGAACGACCTCCTAGCGTCGCGATGGACGAGCGCTCATCGCGGATCGAGAAAGGAGGAAGGCGATGAAGCTCAGACACGTGATCCGAGGAACGGAAGGCGCCCGCAGGAAAGGAGACCGCAGATGAAGAAGTCAGTGCCCGTGTTGACAGCAGCACTCGGGAACAGGAGGCAGGCCATGCGGAAGAAGAAGTTGCTCGGGCTCTCGTTGATCGCGATGGCGCTCGTCTTGGCCGTCGGATCAGCGGTCGCCACCCCGGGATCGGGCGTCACCGCCGTGCCGCTCGCGTCGGCCAAGATCGACGATCAGGTCAAGATCCAACAGGGAGAAGGTAAGTCGACGGTCGTCGCCGACTTCACCGTGACGCCCGACGGCACGACCGGCTGGCACTCACATCCGGGCAAGACCCTGGTGCTCGTGACCGCCGGAGAATTCACGCTCTACCGGGACCGCTACGGAAAGTGTCGGACCCGCACGTACGGACCCGGCGAGGGGTTCGTCGAGCCGCCTTCGAGCGTCCACGTCGGCGTCAACGAGGGCGACACGAACGTCAAGCTGGTCGCCGTCTTCTTCAGGATCGGGACCGACGGCGTCACCAGGATCGACCAGCCGGATCCAGGCGTCTGCTAGCTGCGCCGCCGGCATCATCGCCCTGGAGCGCCCGCGCGGACGTGATCCGCGCGGGCGCGAAGGGGTGATCGATGACGACGGTGGCCGACCCCGACGAACGGCTCTCCTCTGGCGCGCCCGTGGACCGGCACCGGCGCGGGCGCGCCGACGACGTCGAGCGACCACATCGAGCTCGTCGAGCGGTGCGAGAGCGCCCAAAGCGGTGCTGACTACTTCTTGGGTTAGCACCTCGTTAGCACGGGCCAGCTCTGCCGATCTCAGCCGTGACCCGAAACTGCCGCTGACCAGCCCTGATACCCCTCCGCCTCGTGCCCGGGGTGGGATTCGAACCCACACGCCTCTCTCGAGGCAGGCGCTTTTAAGGCGCCGTCGTCTGCCAGTTCCGACACCCGGGCCGCCCGGCGATGCTAGCCGTTGGCGGCCCCGTCCGATACCGCCGTCCGACGGAACGCGAGTTGGCGCATCCGCCACACGACCGGCTCGGCCTCACGCGTCACCCTCGGCGATCGCCGCCAGATCGGCGGCCAACGCCGGCTGCGGCGGCACCTCGCCTCGATCCACGAGCACCGCGAGGTTCATCCCGAAGATCAGCGCGCTCTCGGCCGCCGAAGGCGTGAACGACACCACGTCGTCCGCGATCCGCTCGGTCCCGGGCGGGTCGGACATCGCGGCGAGCACCGGACCCGCGAGCAGCCGGGCTCCCTGCGCCTCGACGACCGGGATCGCGACCTCGCCGAGGTAGGCGCCGAACACGGGATCGGACGCGTCGATCGCCTCGAGCTCGTCGAGGAGCAGCCGTCCACCGGGTGCGAGCTGCGTCGTCCAGCGGGTCACGACACCCGGCGGGTCGATCAGGTGAGCGAGCAGCAGCCGGCAGTAGATAAGGTCCGCTGTTCCCTCCGGGAACGGCACCTCCCGCACGTCGTGGGCTCGGAACGACGCCCCGCTCGGGGCGTCGCGTTCCGCTCGTTCGAGGAACGGACCCGATCGGTCGAGCCCGACGGTCAGCGCCGCGCCCGTCGCCGCATGCACGAGTCGGGTCGTCAGCCCGGGTCCGCAGCCGAGGTCGTAGGCGAGGCCCGGCGCCGCCGAGACGCTCCGTTCGATGAACCCCCGCGTCGTCGGCTCGAACACGCGGGCCACGAGGCCGAGCCGCTCGGCCGCGAGCTCGGTGTCGCCGTACGTGTAGCGCTCACCCATCGGCGGCGACGCTACCATCGACGGATGCGAGACCTGTCCGCGCTCCCGAAGGCCGAGCTCCACCTGCACCTCGAGGGCGCGATGCGCACCGAGACCGTTCGCGACCTCGCCGACCGCCAGGGTCTCCCGCTCCCGTCGGGGCTCACCGATGGTGACTGGCGATTCGACGGCTTCCTCGACTTCATCAACCAGTACGTGGCGATGTGCTCACTGATGAACGACCTCGACGACTTCCGGCGGCTCGCGTACGAGGTGTGTCAGGACCTGGCCGGGAACGGCGTGCGCTACGCGG
This sequence comes from uncultured Actinomycetes bacterium, assembly GCA_963816275.1. Lineage (GTDB taxonomy): Bacteria > Actinomycetota > UBA4738 > UBA4738 > HRBIN12 > JAOUEA01. The sequence continues at coordinate 83,173 of CAWFJU010000001.1, read as the reverse complement.
AGGCGGTCTTCTCGCCCTCGAACCACGCCGACCGACTCGGCGGCGACTGGTTCGGCCCGATCGAGGCCGTGCTCGACGGGCTCGCCGCGGGGGAACGGGACACCGGCGTCGTCGTCCGGCTGGACCCCGACATCGTGCGCGACCTGGGGGTGGAGCACGCCGATCGGGTGCTGGAGGTCGCCCTGAAGTACGCCGGCCGCGGCGTCGTGGCCCTGAACTGCGCCGGCAGCGAACGCTCCGACATCGGCCCGTTCGCCCCGCACTTCCGCGCCGCGAAGGAGGCCGGCCTGCGGTCGGTGCCGCACGCGGGCGAATGGGCGGGCCCCGAGAACGTCTGGGCGACACTCGACGCCTACGCGCCGGACCGGATCGGCCACGGAGTGGCGGCCGCGCGTGATCCGGAGCTGATCGCCCGCCTCGTCGACCTCGGGATCCCGCTCGAGGTCTCGCCCGTGTCGAACGTCGGGACGGGCGTCGTCGCGTCGCTCGAGGAGCATCCGTTCGAACGGCTCCGCGCGGCCGGCGTCGTCGTCACGCTCAACTCCGACGACCCGCCGATGTTCGGCGCGTGGCTCGCCGACGTGTACGCGGCCGCGCGCGCGACCTGGGGCTACACGGACGAGCAGCTCGCCGAGATCGCGCGGACGGGGGTGCGGGCGAGCTTCGCCGACGACGACGTGAAGGCGGGGATCCTCGGCGGGATCGACGGGTGGCTCGCGACGGCGGAGTGACAGGCGGGCGCCGTCGCGCCGCCTAGGACTCGGCGACCGTGACCTTCAGGATGTAGATCGGGTAGGCCGGGGTGCTCTGCTCACCACCGGCCGCCGCCGCCACGGTGGGCGTGAGCCCGATCTTCTTCGACGACCTTCATGCCCCTCGGTGACGTTCCCGAAGATCGTGTACTTGCCGCTCGGCGGATCGAGGCTGGGCTCAGGCCGGAGCGTGACGAAGAACTGACTCCCGTTCCCGGTCGCGGCCGAGTTCGCGAACGCGAGCACACCCGCCGCGTCGAACGACGAACCCGGCGTGACGGTCACGGGAAGGTAGTACCCCGGGCCTCCCGTTCCGTCGCCCGTGGGATCGCCGCCCTGGATCACGAAGTCCTTCACGATCCGGTGGAAGGTCAGCCCGTCGTAGAACCCCTGATCCGCCAGGTACACGAAGTTGTTCACGGCGTCGGTGGCCGACTTCGCGAGGAGCTCCGCGCTGAACGTGCCGCACGAGGTGTCGAACGTCGCCACGTAGGTCTTCGAGGGATCGATCGTCACCTTGGGCGCCTGGTCGAAGGTCGGCTTGGGCTTCGTGGCCCCGGGCGGCGCCTCGGTCTGCGGGCACGGCCCCGCCTGCACGCTCGCGCTCGGCGACCCGGACGCCACCGTCGACCCGTCGTTCCCGCCGAAGGAGATCTGCCAGGCGATGACCAGGAGGACGATCGCGACCCCCGCGGCGATACCGCCGACCAGGCGGTTGCGGCGGCGCCGGGCGGCCTGCCGTTCGGCCTGTCGGCGTGCGGCGAGCTTCGCGAGCTGGCGTTCCCTGGCGCGACTGGGCATACGGCGAACGAGGTTACCGGATGCCGAGCAGCTCGAACGCGAGCCCGTCGAGGATGTCGGTCTCGCTCACGAGCGCCCGATCGAAGCCGAGCCGGCGTAGCGTCTCGACGAAGATCACCGTCCCGGCCACCATCACGTCCCCCCGGCCGGGCGCCATCACGGGGAGCGCGGCCCGTTCGGCGTTCGTCATGCGCGCGAGGTCGAGGAGGATCCGCTCGGCATCGGCGAGCGAGAGCCAGGACCGATGGATCGCCTCTGGGTCGTAGCGCTCCAGCCCGAGCGCGATCGCCTGGAGCGTCGTCGCCGTCCCGGCGACCGCCACCAGGGTGCGGGCGTCGCGTGCGCCCGGGACGGCGGCCTCGGCCTCATCGAGCCGCGCCCCGACCTCGGCCTCCAGCGCGGCGACGTCGCCGGGTGCCGGCGGGTCGTGCGCGACGAGCCGCTCGGTCAGCCGGACGCTCCCCATCTGCGTCGAGATCGCTCCCGTCACGTGGCCCGGCGCGTCGCCCGTGACGAACTCGGTCGAGCCCCCGCCGATGTCGAACAGCAGGTACGGCGCGGGCGCCTCGTCGAGGTCGAGCCCGAGCGTTCCCCCCAGGAACGAGAGCCCGGCCTCCCGCTCGCCGCTGATCACCTCGAGCTCGCTCCCGGCGAGTCGGAGGACGGCGTCGGCGAACACCCCGCGGTTCTCGGCATCGCGCACGGCGCTCGTGGCGGCAACGCGGATCCGCTCGGCGCCCAGATGCCGAGCCTGGCGGCAGTACCGCTCCAGGACCTCGATCGTTCGCGCGAGCGCGTCGGGGTCCAGCCGTCCGGTCTCGTCGACGCCCTTGCCGAGCCGCGTGATCACCATCTCGCGCGCCAACTCACCGGGCGGCGCACCCGAGCCGGCGCCCGGCTCGACCACGAGCAGCCGGATCGAGTTCGTTCCCTGGTCGATCGCGGCCACGCGGCCCGGACGCTGCCCGGCGTGCACGGGCTCGACGCGCTCGGCCGTCCACGCGCCCACGGGGTCGTCACCGCCCGCGAGGTGGTACGCGTAGTGCGCGTGCAGGCACTTCACCCCCGTTCGGGTGCCGGCCACGCCGCCCCAGCTCCGCGCCTCGGGGAGGTCGGCGCCGCGCGCCTCCGCGTAGGCACCGTGGGCGCGCTCGAGCGCCTCGTCGAACGCCTCGTCGTCCTGGACGCGGTCGTTCAGCCGGGCGATCCAGCCCTCGGACTCGACCCGCGCGACGGCCTTGACGGCGTCGGGGCACGTCAGCCAGTACGTCGTGGGGAAGGGATCGCCGTTCGCGTCGAGCGGGGCGTTGCGGATCACGAGCGGATGGCCGCCGGTGCAGCGCGCGACCACGGCGAACGCCGTCGTCGGCTCGCGACCGAGCTGCTCGTGCACCAGCGTGAGATCGGAGGCGCGGAGCTCGCGATGGGCGACGGATCCTGGCTCGGGTTCCATCGGCCCATCGTCGCAGACCGCGAGATACTGCCGCCCGTGATCGACCCGACCTTCACGAGGATCGAGACCGAGCGGCTCGTGCTGCGACGGTTCCGTCCCGACGATGCCACGGCCTTCGCCGCGTACCGGAGCGACCCAAGGGTCGCCCGCTACCAGTCGTGGGACGAGACCTACTCGGTCGCCGACGCCGAGCGGATGATCGCGTCGCTCGCCGAGGCTCACCCGGGCGAGCCGGGCGCGTGGTTCCAGTTCGCGGTGGCGGACCGTGACACCGACGTGCTCGTCGGCGACTGCGGGCTGCACGTCCACGGCAGCGACCCGACCCGCGCCGAGATCGGCTACACGCTCGCCCCGGCGCACCATGGGCTCGGGCTCGCGACCGAGGCGGTGGGCGCCCTCGTCGGCTACGCCTTCCGGACGCTCGGCGTCGACCGGATCCAGGCCACCGCCGACGAACGCAACGCGCCGTCGATCCGCGTGGTGGAGCGGCTGGGGTTCGAGGCGGTCGCGCGCGTGCACACGACGTTCAAGGGCGAACGGTGCGTCGAGGAGACGTACGAACTGCGGCGGGAACCCGCGGGGGCCGGCTGAGCGCCGACGCTACTTGCGCTTGTGCTCGACCGCCCGCTTGTAGTCGACCAGGTTCTCTTCGCTCTGCCGCATGAACTTCTTCAGCATCTGCTCGAACCCTGGGTCGGAACCTCGGCGCGGGCGCCGCTCGGGCGGGGGGTCCTGGAGCGCCTTGATCGAGAGGTCGATCTTGCCGTCTTCCTTGATGGCCAGGACCTTGGCCTGGACCACGTCCTGCTCGCGCAGGTGCTCGTGCACGTCCTTCACGTAGTTGCGGTCGATCTCGGAGATGTGGACCAGTCCGAGCCTGCCGTCCTCCAACTTGAGGAACGCGCCGTAGGGAGTGATGCGTTCGACGGTGCCGTCGACCACCGCTCCGATCTCGATCTCTGCGATCGGGGTGACTCCTTCCATGGTGTCGCGCGGGCCGTCCCCGCACGTCGGACGGCCAGTGTGCGGGAATCCCCTAGGGGCGTCAATGCGGAACGACCCGCGCCGCGGGCGCGATCGCGGCCCGTTGAGGAGACGGCGCATCTGCGGGACCATGGGCGCGGAAGGATCCCCGACCGAAGGAGCACGCCGTTGCCGCTCGCCGACATCCGGGTCCGTACGGCGGACGATCCCGCCGCATTCCTCGACGACGCGAGATCGCTCCTGATGCTCGACGAGGCGCGCCACAACCTGATGCTCGGCGTCGTCGGGAGGCTCGCCACGGAACCGGGCAGCTATCCCGTGTTCCGGCTCTGGCTCGCCGAGGACGGCGACGGCGAGGTCGTCGGGGCGGCGTCGATGACGGCCCCGTGGCCGATCGTGCTCGCCCGGCCCACCCACGCAGACGCGATCGAGGCGCTCGTGGATGCGGCGAGCTCCGGCGACCTCGTCCCGCCCGGCGTCGTCGGCGCCGTCCCGGAGGTCCACGATTTCGCGACGCGATGGGCCGCCGTCACGGGCATGACCGTCACGACCCGCCGGGCCGAGGGGGCCTACGCGCTGGAGCGGGTGGAGCCCGTCGCGGCCGGCTCGGGTCACGCACGTCCGGCGACCGTGGCGGACCGGGAGCTGATCGCGCCCTGGATGGTGGCGTTCGTCGCCGAGGTGCTCCCGAACGACCCGGCCGCCGACGACGGGGGGCGTGAGATCGTGGACAGCCGGCTGCTCAGCGATAGCGCGGGTCTCTGGCTCTGGGAGGCCAACGGACGTCCGGTCTCGGTGGCCGGCTACGGCGGCCCGACCCCGAACGGGATCAGGATCGGCCCGGTGTACACGCCGCCGGAACACCGGGGCCACGGGTACGCGACCTCGCTCGTCGCGGAGCTCAGTGCGTGGCTGCTCGCGAACGGCCGGCGCTTCTGCTTCCTCTACACGGATCTCGCGAACCCGACGTCGAACGCGATCTACCGCAGGATCGGGTACCGGCAGGTCTGCGAGTCGGCGAACATCGTGTTCGAGCCGCGGGCGTGAACCGGGTTGCCTAGCAGGCGGGCGGGATCGGCGCCCCGTGCTTGGGGATCGTGACGAACGCGATCTCGCCCGGGCGCACCATCCCGAGGCACGCCCGCGCCAGATGTTCCTGGTACGCCGGGTCGATGAAGCGCTGGATCTTCGACTGGAGATCGGCGTTCTCCCGCTCGAGCTCCTCGCTCTGGCGCTGGAGATCCCCGAGCTCGCCGCGCTGATCCATCAGGGTGCGGAAGGGCGCCACCGCGAGCGTGAGCAGCAGCACGACGACCACCGCGAGACCGGCGGCGCGCGGAGAGAGCCGCCAGGTGCGTCGGGGCCGATGGGCGCCTCTGCGGGTGGTCCCGCGACGGGCGGCAGGGGAAGGGGCCGCTGAGCTCATCGGCCTATCCCGACCCCGAGAGCCGGCTCGAGCCCGCGAACCGGGCGTTCTCCCCCAGCTCCTCCTCGATCCGGAGGAGCTGGTTGTACTTGGCCGTTCGCTCGCCGCGGCTCGGCGCGCCCGTCTTGATCTGGCCGGCGTTCGTCGCCACGGCGAGGTCGGCGATCGTCGAGTCCTCGGTCTCGCCGCTGCGGTGGCTGATCACGTTCGCGTATCCGTGGCGAGTGGCCAGGGCGATCGTGTCGAGGGTCTCCGTGAGCGAGCCCACCTGGTTCACCTTGATCAGGATCGCGTTCGCGACGCCCTCGCGGAGGCCGCGCTCCAGGCGTTCGGCGTTCGTCACGAAGTTGTCGTCGCCGACGAGCTGCACACGCGAGCCGGCAGCGGACGTGAGCGCGGCCCAGCCCTCCCAGTCGTCCTCGGCCATGCCGTCCTCGAGCGAGACGATCGGGTAGCGGTCGAGCAGGTCCGTCCAGAAGGCGACCATGTCCTCGGAGGAGCGCGCCGCTCCCTCGAGCTGGTAGGCGCCGTCCCGGAAGATCTCGGAGGTCGCGGGGTCCATCGCCAGCGCGACCTCGTCGCCGGGGGTCAGGCCGGCCTTCGCGATCGCCTCGAGCAGCAGGTCGAGCGCCTCCGCCGCGGTCGCGACCTCGGGAGCGAAGCCGCCCTCGTCCCCGACCCCCGTCTCGAGGCCGCGCTCGTTCAGGATCGACTTCAGCGCGTGGAAGCACTCGGCGCCCCACCTGAGCCCCTCGGAGAACGACGCCGCGCCGACCGGCATCAGCATGAACTCTTGGAGCTCGAGCTGGTTGTCGGCGTGCGCACCGCCGTTGATCACGTTCATCATCGGCGTCGGCAGGAGATGGGCGTTCGGTCCACCGAGGTAGCGCCAGAGTGGCTGTCCGCTGGAGTCGGCGGCCGCTCGGGCCGTGGCGAGCGAGGCACCCAGGATCGCGTTCGCCCCGAGGGCCGACTTGTCGGCGGTCCCGTCGAGATCGAGCAGCGCCCGGTCCACCCCCCGCTGGTCGAACGCGTCGAGCCCCGCGATCGCCTCGGCGATCGGCCCGCGCACGTTCGCGACGGCGGTCAGGACACCCTTGCCCCCGTACTCGAGGTCGCCGTCGCGCAGCTCGAGTGCCTCGTGTTCGCCGGTCGAGGCGCCGCTCGGGACCGCGGCCCGGCCGAACGTGCCGTCGTCGAGCCAGACGTCGACCTCGACGGTCGGGTTGCCGCGGGAATCCAGGATCTGGCGGGCGCGAACGGACTCGATCAGCGACATGGGTTCCCGATGGTACCGGACGCTCTCAGGCGTCCGGGGATTTCAGCGGACCTCCGCGGCCTCCGGGCCGTGACCGGGCGGCCACCTCGTGAAGTCGGCGGAACGCGAGACCTCGCGGAACCCGAGCCGGGCGTACCAGTGCCGCGGCCAGTCCTCGGCGTCGGCCCACAGGAACACCCGCTCGGCCCCGGCGGCGCGGCCCTCGGCGGCGGCCCGGAGCACGAAGGCGCTCGCCATCCCGCGGCCCCGGTACTCCTCCAGGGTGTCGACCGACTCGACCTGCGCCAGGTCCCCGTCCACGTAGAGCTCGCAGCAGCCGGCCGGCTCTCCCTCGAGGCGTGCCACGAAGAATCGTGCCCCCACCACTCGCTCCATCTTCCCGCGGAAGTCCACGAGCTGTTCGACTTCGTCGCCGGTCGCCGTCGTCGTGTATCGGCGCTGGATCTCGACGAGCAGGGGCCGCGCCTCGCGGAAGCTGACCTCCTCGATCGCGGCGACGTCATGGGCGCGCTCCGGCTCCTCGGCCTGCAGCATCAGCACGCCCCGGTCGGCGACGAACCCGTGGTCGACGAAGCCCAGCGCCAGCCGCTCGGCGTCGTCGGGGTCGGCGAACATCACCTTGCGGTGGGCGCGTCCCGCCCCGCCGAGGATCCGGTCGGCCTCGGCGATCCAGTGCTGGACGGGGGCCGCCCCGGCCTCGTCCACCCACAGGTAGTTCGCCGTGTACCGGATCGGGAAGTCATCGTCGAGGTAGGCGGTCCCCCCGGGGAACGGGATCACGCGCGTGGCCATGCGCTCGTCGATGCGACGGGCGAAGGCGTCGGCGCGCGCGAGGTCGGCGTCGATCATCGCCCGAATGTACGGGACCGGGCTCAGTCCGTGACGGACGACGGGTCGGCGTTCGCGCCGCAGACGAGCACGACGACGTGCTCGCCGGGCTCCGGCACGTAGGCGCCGATCCGCACCGCCGCGAGCGCCGCCGCCCCACCCGGCTCGGCGACCATCCGGAGATCCCGCCAGATCGCGCGTTGCGCGTCACGGATCGCGTCGTCCTCCACGAGCAACGCGCGGTCCACATGCCGGCGGGCGACGGCGAAGGCGATGTCGCCCGCGCGACGGGTACCGAGGGAGTCGGCCGCGATGCCGCCGACCGGCACGTCGACCGGCTCGCCCGCGTCGAGCGCGGCACCCAGGCATCTGGACGACGTGGGCTCGACGGCTACGACCCGTACGTCGCTCGCGTACCAGGCCGCGATGCCGCCGATCAGACCGCCGCCGCCCACGGCCGCGATCACCGTGTCGGCGCCGGGGACCTGCTCGGACAGCTCGATCCCGATCGTCCCCTGACCGGCCACGACCTCGGGCTGGTCGAAGGGGTGCATCCAGCAGGCGCCGGTCTCGGCCGCCCGTTCGTGGGCCGCCGCCGAGGCGTCGTCGTAGTAGCCCTCGATCACGCGCACCTCGGCGCCCTGATCGCGCACCCGGCCGATCTTCGCCTCGGGCGACGTCGACGGCACGAAGATCTCGGCGCGATGCCCGAGCGTTCGCGCCGCGTACGCGACCGCCAGGCCGAAGTTCCCGCCGCTCGCGGCGATCACCCCGGCGTCGGGAACCTCCGAGGCCAGCATCTTGCTGAAGGCACCGCGCGGCTTGAACGACCCCATGTGCTGGAGGAGCTCGAGCTTCAGCGTGAGCGGGGCATCGAGGCCGAACGATCCCGGACCGGGCTCGAGCACCGGCGTGCGGCGGATGTGGGGGCGGATCCGATCCCGCGCCGCGAGGATGTCGGCTCGGGAGGGGACCAGGGCGACGTCGTGCGCCGACGCGGTGTGGTTCACGCCTTCGTCTCGCGGAAGAGCGCCCGGAGCTCGGCCTCGTCGGCCTTCTCGACGTCGAGACCGCGGTCGGCGGCCAGCGCCACGAACCGCTCGTACCGTGCGGAGAACGTGCGCACGCTGCGCCGCAGGGCGCTCTCCGCATCGATCCCGTGCTTGCGGGCCACGGCCACCGTGGCGAAGAGCACGTCCCCGATCTCCTCGTCGGCGCGTTCGGGGTCGTCGGCCGCGGCGAGCTCATCGACCTCCTCGCGCAGCGCCTCGAGGGCGGCGTCGACGCTCCGCCACTCGAACCCCCATCCCGCGGCGCGGCGCTGGACCTTCGCGGCCCGCGCGAGCGAGGGCAGCGACGCGGGGATGTCGTCGCCGACCTCCGTGCGCTCCCCCTTCTCGGCGGCCTTCAGCTTCTCCCAGTTCACGAGCACCTCGTCGGCGCCGGTCACCTCGACCTCACCGAAGACGTGCGGGTGGCGGTAGACCAGCTTCTTCACGAGACCCTCGGCCACGTCGTCGACGTCCCACGCGCCGTCGTCGGCCGCCATCTGCGCGTGGAACACGACCTGCAGGAGCACGTCCCCCAGCTCGTCGCGGATCGCGTCCAGGTCGTCGGCATCGATCGCCTCGATGAGCTCGTGGGTCTCCTCGAGGAGATGCCTGGCGAGGGTCCGGTGCGTCTGCTCCGCGTCCCACGGGCAGCCGCCGGGGCCGCGCAGCCGCGCCATCACCTTCACGAGATCGAGCAGCCGCTGCCCGCCCCGCGACGACGGGACGGGACCCTCGGGGACGTGGGCGAGCAGGTCGTCCGCGCGCGAGGACCGCTCGGTCACGGCGTGGCGGGTGCCTCGGTCGGCGTCTCGTTGACCGGCGTGGCGGCGGTCGGGCTCTCGGTGGCGCTCGGGTCGGTGCTGTGCACCGAGACGACCTGCAGGTTCTCGTTGTCCCAACGGCCGAACGTCGGGTTCACCTCGACGCCCTGCTCGTCGGCCTGGCCGCGGAGCCAGTCGTTGAACACGACGATCGCCTGGCTCTGGACCAGCTGCTGCTTCGCCTCGGAGAACGGCGCGACCTGCTTGTCCTCGAGGCGGATAACGTGCCAGCCGAAGTCGGTCTTCACGGGCTGGGAGATCTCGCCGGGCTCCATGCCGACCACGGCGGCGGCGAACTCGGGCACGTAGGTCGAGGCGACGGCCGACCCGAGGCTCCCCGAGTTCTGCTTGGCCGAGGGGTCGATCGAGACCTGCTTGGCGAGCGCGAGGAAGTCGTCACGGGTCGCGCCGGGGGCCGTGACCTGGTCGTACACGTCCTGCGCCTCCGCCTCGGTCTTCACCAGGATGTGGTCGGCCTGCACCGTGGTGAACTGCGCGATCTGGTCCTGATACATCTGCTTCAGCTTGTCCTCGCCGAGCTGGGCCTCGGTGATCTTCTGCTGCGCCGCCTGGAACAGGAGCACCGTACGCGCGAGGACCTTGAGGTCCTCCCGATCGAGGCCTTCCTTCGTGAGGGCCTTGTCGACGGCGTCGGCACCGAGCGACTGGTCGAGCTGGCCGACGATGTCGGTGATCTGCTTGTCGGTGACCTCGATGCCGTTCGCGTCGGCGTAGGTCTCGATCAGGCGCTCCTGGATCAGGTTCGTGAGCGCGAACCGGTTGCAGGCGGCCTCGGCCGTCTCGCCCTCCTCCTGCTGCCCGCACGGCGACTGGTTGATCGCGCCCAGGAATTGGAAGAGGTCCGCCTCCTGCTGGAGCTGCGCGTCGGTGATGTCGGTGCCGTTCACGACGGCGGCCGCCGACGGCGCGGCAGGCGAGTCGGCGCACGCGGCGAGCGCGAGCACGGCGACCACGGACAGGGTGATGAGACGGATCGGAGAAGGTTTCACGAGCGACCAGTCTACGGGGCGGGGGGCGGTACGCCCCCGGCGACTCACTGAGAAGGCCCTGAGACCGGCGCCGTGGCTCCGTCGGAGGCGCCGCCCGCGGCAACGGCGGCGGCCAGCGAGATCTCGTTCGTGGCCGCCTCCACGAGGTTCCGCTCGACGAAGCGCACCAGGTCGGTCCCGAAGACCTTCTCGGGCACGAGGTTCAGGGTCCGCGTCGCTTCGTGGTACGTGCCCTTCCAGATCCGCTCCTCGAGATCCAGCTGCAGGGCGTCCGGGATCGCGACCGGCTTGATCCTGATCTGGTCGCGGTACGTCGAGATCTCCTCGACGCCGAGCGCGCGGCAGGTCACGCGCAGCGACGCCACCGCGAACAGGGTCGCGACCTGATCCGGCAACGCGCCGTACCGGTCGACGGTCTCGGAGCGGATCTGCTCGAGCACCTCGTGGCTCGCCGCGAGCGAGATCCGGCGGTAGAGCTCCAGTCGGAGCGCCTCCTGCGCGACCCACCCCGGCGGCACGAACGCCTTCACGGGCAGGTCGATCCTGAGCTCCTTCTCCTCCGGGATCTCCTCGCCCTTCATCTCGGCCATCGACTCCTGCAGGATCCTCGCGTACGCGTCGAAGCCGACCGCCGCGATGTGTCCGCTCTGTTCGCCGCCGAGCAGGTTCCCGGCGCCGCGGATCTCGAGGTCGCGCAGCGCGATCCGGAACCCGCTCCCGAGCGCCTGATGCTTGCCGATCGTCGCCAGCCGTTCGCGGGCCTCGTCGGTGAGCTCGCGGACCGGCGGGAAGAACAGGTAGGCGAACGCCCGCTCGGTGGATCGGCCCACCCGGCCCCGCAGCTGGTACATCTGCGCGAGCCCGAGCAGGTCGGCGCGGTCGACGATCAGGGTGTTCGCGTTCGGGACGTCGAGACCGCTCTCGATGATCGTCGAGCAGACGAGGATGTCGGCCTCGCGGTCCCAGAACTTCATCATCTGCTTCTCGAGCTGGTCCTCGTCCATCTGGCCGTGCGCGATCGACACGCGCGCCTCGGGGAGCTGTTCCTGGATCCAGGCGGCCTGGCGGTCGATCGTCGCCACGCGGTTGTGCACCCAGAAGACCTGGCCCTCGCGGAGGAGCTCGCGCCGGACCGCGCCGAGGGCGAGGCCCTCGTCGTACGAGCCCACGAAGGTGAGCACCGGCTGACGGTCTTCCGGCGGCGTGTCGATCGTCGACATCTCGCGGATCCCGGTGAGCGCCATCTCGAGCGTGCGCGGGATCGGCGTCGCTGTCATCGTCAGCACGTCCACGCTCGCGCGGAACTGCTTGAGCCGCTCCTTGTGCGCCACGCCGAACCGCTGCTCCTCGTCGACGACCAGGAGGCCCAGGTCCTTGAAGGCGACGTCCTTGCCCAGCAGCCGGTGCGTGCCGATCACCACGTCGACCTTGCCGTCCTTCGCGTCCTGCACGATCTGCTTCTGCTCCGCGTTGCTCACGAACCGGCTCAGCATCTTCACGGTCACGGGGAAGGCCGCGAACCGTTCGCCGAACGTGATGAAGTGCTGCTCGGCCAGGAGCGTCGTCGGCACGAGCACCGCGACCTGCTTGCCCTCCATCACGGCCTTGAACGCCGCGCGGATCGCGATCTCGGTCTTGCCGAACCCGACGTCGCCGCAGACCAGGCGGTCCATCGGCTTGGGCTGCTCCATGTCCTTCTTGACGTCGTCGATCGCGACGAGCTGGTCGCCGGTCTCCTCATGCGGGAACGCGTCCTCCAGCTCGGCCTGCCACGGGGTGTCCGGGCCGAACGCGTGGCCGGGCACCGACATCCGCACCGTGTACAGCCGGACCAGTTCGCCCGCCATGTCCTTGACGGCCTTCTTGACGCGCGAGGTCGCCCGTGCCCAGTCGCTGCCTCCCATGCGGTGCAGGCGCGGGGCATCGCCTCCCAGGTACTTCGCGACCATCCCCACCTGGTCGCTCGGGACGAAGAGTTTGTCCCCTTGGGCGTACTCGAGCACCAGGTAGTCGCGCTCGGAGCCGGCGAGCTCGCGGTGCGTGATCCCGACGTAGGTCCCAACCCCGTGGATCCGGTGCACCGCGAAGTCGCCCGGCTCCAGTTCGTCGGCGATCGACTCGACGCTCCGCCGGGTGAACCGCGGCGCGGCGCGGGTGTGCCGGCGGGAGCCGAACAGATCCTCCTCGGTGGCGATCGCGAGCGAGCCCGCCTTGAAGACGAAGCCGTTCGTGAGCGGCGCCTCGGCCGTCTCCACCGGCACCTCGCCGATCACCTCGCCGATGCGCGCGAGCGAGCCGTGTCCGCGGGCGGTCACGATCAGCCGGTACCCGAGCTCGTGGAGGCTCCCCAGGCGGTCAGCGAGCTCCGGGGCGTTGCCCTGCGCGGTCCCCCAGTGTTCGAGGCCCAGGTCCACGCCCTGCGTGAACGCCGTGAGCCGCAGCTGGACCCGGCCGGCGAGCGCGTCGTCGAGCGCCGGCATCGCGTCGGGGCCGGGCCAGCTCAGCGCCTCGGCGAGCGCCACGGCCTCGTCGCGTGCCTGTCGCGCGCGATCGAGGGTGCGTTCGGCGTCCACGAGGACCACCCACGCGCCGTCCGGCAGCAGGTCGGCCGGCGTGGGCATCTCGTCGAACAGGAGCGGGGCGAAGGACTCGGCGCCCTCGGCATGCAGCCCGTCCGCGATCCGCTGCAGACCGTCGCGCACCCGGTCGGACATGGCCGGCGCCAGCTCGGCGGCGCGGGCACGGACCGCGTCGTCGGGGATCAGCTCGCGGACCGGCGGCACCAGCGCGGACGCCACCGGCGCCGACGAGAGCTGGGTCGAGGGGACGAACTCGCGCATCGACTCGATCTCGTCGCCCCAATACTCGAGGCGGACCGGCCGTCGCGCGGTGCCGGGGAAGACGTCAACGACCCCGCCGCGCACCGCGAACTCCCCGCGGTGCTCGACCACGTCGGCCCGCCGATAGCCGAGGTCGACGAGCCGCTCCGCGAGGGCGTCGGGCGCGAGCTCGAGGCGGGTCACGAGCTCGGTCGGCGCCTCCGTGCCGAGCGTCGGGATCAGGCGCTGCATCGCGGCCATCGCCGGAGCGACCAGCACGAACGCACCCGAGGCCGCGCGCAGCCGGCGCACGGCCTCCGCGCGACGCGCCGCCACGTCGGGCGCCGGCGACAGCCCCTCATAGGGCAGTGCCTCCCACGAAGGGAGGAGCGCGACCGCGTCGGCGCCCAGGTACGCCTCGAGGTCGGCCGCGAGCGACTCGGCCTCGCGCGGACCGGCGGCGACCGCGAGCACCGGGGTCTCCAGGGCGGTCGACACCGCGGCGACCACCAGGTCCTCGCCGGCCTCGGCGCGGGCGACGATCGGCCGGTCGCGCGCGAGCAGGAGCCGCTCGAACGGCTCCGAGCCGACCAGCGTGCCGACGGCGTCCTGCAGACTCACCCGCGACCTCCCCCAGCACGGACCGGACAGCGCGAACAGCCCCGGCCGCGATCGCGGCGGGGCATCGAGCTCAGTCTAGCTGTGGGCGCCACGGAGCGAGCCGGGCGACGTTCAGTCGGCGCCGTGGACACGGTTCTGCGCGGACTCGAGCCCGTCGGCGAGCAACGCCCGCACGGCGTCGGCCGCCCGGTCGGTCCAGATCGCGACCTCGGCCTCGAGGCGCCTCGGGATCGGCTCCAGCACGAAGTCGGCCGGGTCCTGGCGGCCCGGAGGACGGCCGATCCCGACCCGCACGCGGAAGAAGTCCGGCGTGCCGAACCCCTGCTGGAGCGACCTCAAGCCGTTGTGGCCGCCGGTCGCGCCGCCGAACTTCAGGCGGATCGCTCCGGCGGGAAGATCGAGCTCGTCGTGCACCGCGATCACGTGGTCGGCGTCGATGTCCTGCTTCTTCGCGATCGAGGCGTACGACGGGCCCGCCTCGTTCATGTACCGGTGCGAGCGCGCGAGCACCACCCGCTCCCCCGCCTCGTGGATCTCTGCGAGGTCGACGGGCACGAACCGTGCCTTGCGGAACCGGGCGCCGGTCGCGCCGGCGAGCTCCGCGGCGACCATCGCGCCGAGGTTGTGGCGGGTGCTGGCGTAGCGATCGCCGGGGTTGCCGAGTCCGGCGACGAGCCAGGTCATCGGCTAGCTCTCGCCGCCGCCCTCCTCGGCGGCGGTGGCCTCGTCGGCCGGGGCCTCGCCCTCGGCCGCGGCCTCGCCCTCGGCAGCTTCCTCGTCCTCGGCCGCGGGAACCTCGACACCCTCTTCGCCGGGGACCGACAGGTCGGCCTCGGTGCGCAGCACGGCAGGCGTGATGATCGAGAGCACGGCGTCTTCGGGGCTCGTGAGGATCGTGACGCCATCGGGCGCGACGAGATCGCTGACGTGCACCATGTCGCCGAGTTCGAGCTCGGCGATGTCGATCTCGATCTGGTCGGGCAGGTCCTGCGGGAAGCACTCGACGGCGACCTCGCGGAGGTGATGCTCGACCACGCCGCCTTCCTTGACACCGGCGGCCTCGCCCATCTCGATGACCGGCACGTTCGCCGTGATCGTCTCGGTGCGGCTCACCGCCAGGAAGTCGATGTGGATCAGCGTGTTGTGGATGTAGTCGCGCTGGATCTCGCGGGCGAGGGCCAGGTGCTCGCTCCCGTCGACCACGAGGTCGACGAGCGCGTTCGCGCCGGCCGCGCCGTGGAGGATGTGGAACATCTCGCGCGCGTCGACGGAGAGCGCCACGGGCTCGACGCCCTGGCCGTAGAGCACGCCGGGCACCCGGCCGTCGGCCCGGAGCTTGCGGGCGACACCCTTCCCGGTCCCGTCGCGCTTGTCTGCCTGCAGTTTCGTTTCCATGGTGAACAGATCCTCGAGGTCAGGGGTACAGCCGGAGAGTGTACGGAAACCGCGCCGGGGACGACCGCGATGGATCCGCCCCCTCGTGCGTCTTTCCTGCAGGAGGCGCCGATTAGGGTGAGCACGAAGGTGGATGAGCGGACGGAGGCGGCGGAGGTCTCGGAGCCCCGTGAGGGGAGCCTGGAGGACCGGTACGTCCGCCACGCCCCCGGTGCGATGCGCCTGGCGTACCTGCTGACCTCGGATGCGGCCCTGTCCGAGGACATCACGCAGGAAGCGTTCATCCGCGTCGCCGGGCGGTTCCGCCACCTCCGCACGCCCGACGCGTTCGACGCCTATCTCCGACGCACCGTCGTGAACCTTTGCATGAGCCACCACCGGCGGCGCCGGGTCGAGCGCTCGTACCTGGAGCGTGAGGGCGGGCGTCAAGTGAGGACCGTCGAAGCACCCGATGTGGCGGGTCGCGACGAACTCCGCCGGGCGCTCACTGCGCTCCCGATGCGACAGCGGGCAGCGGTAGTGCTCCGCTACTACGACGATCTGCCGGAGCAACGCGTGGCCGAGATCTTGGGCTGCTCGGTGCCGGCGGCCCGATCCCTCGTGTTCCGGGCGATGGAGTCGCTGCGGGCCACGATCGGAGGTGACGAGACGTGAACGACCTGGAACGCCGGGTGACCGACCTGCTCGGGCACGACGCGTCGGAAGCGCCCCGAGTGACGGCGCCGCCGCCGCGGCTCCGGCGCCGGGTGCGCGGCCGCCAGCTTGGCACGGCCGCGATCGCCTCGGTGACCGCGGTCGCGGTCATCCTCGCTCGGGTTCGCCGGGATCCGCGCGATCGACCGGAGCTCGCCCGGACGGCATGCCGGCGAACGATCCGTGGGCCGGGTACACGGTCTACGACCGTACGGCCACGATCTGGAACGTGACGATCTCGAGCCCGAGCGACCTCTACCTAACCCGACCGGCGGTCGCAGGCGGGGATCGACGATCGCTCCTGCAGCTCACGACCTACGACCCAGGGCTCAACGAACTCGTCTGCGGGTCAAGCTCGCCTGGGGAGGTACCGAGCCTCCCGGACGGGGAGGCGGCGATGGTCCTCACCGCCGTGTTCTCGAGGCGAGCCGGCGTCGAGCCCGCCTGGCCGATCCGGGTCGACCCCGACATGCCCGTCACGGACGGTTCGTGCGGACCGGGTCGGTACCTGGCGTTCGATGACCCTCTGAACGCCGTTCCCTACGAAGCGTGGATCGGGGCCGGCGCCGGGGCAACGGACGACCAGATCCATGAGCTCATGCGGTCCCTCGAGACGATGACGTTCGTCGGCAACGGGTTGCCGGGCGATCCGGAGCGGTCGGCATACGTGATCGCCGGCGGGGAAAGCGCCGGGGGCCTGTGGCGGCTCGAGGTGGCTCCAGACGCCGCGGTCCCCGAGAGCATCGATCTCACGCTCGTGACGCCCACCGGAGGCTCCGCGATCGACGACGTCGCGGTGCCCCGCGTGCCGATCCAGCAGGCTGGCGGCGATCCGACGTACGGCGCCGTCACCACGGCCGCCGCCTCCGTGGAGCTGCGCCTCGAGGAGGGGACGCCGCCGATCCAGACGTACCGCTCCCCGCTCCCGCCGAGCATGCCCTTCGCGTTCGACGTGTTCTTCGCACCACACGAGGGCGACGTCCCAGCGGTCGCCGTGGCATTCGACCAAGACGGAGCGGTCCTGGGCACGGCTGTGCCGTAGATCGACGGAGATAGGTGGTCGGCTCAGACCTGGTTCGCGCCGCCGAAGATCTCGCTGACGCTCGCGTCCTCGAAGACGGCGCGCAGCCCGCTCGCGATCAGCGGCGCGATCGAGAGCACGCGGAGCTTGTCGAATTGGCGCTCCTCCGGGATCGGGAGCGTGTTCGTCACGACGACCTGCTCGATCGGCGCCTCCTCCAGGAGCTGGCGCGCCTTGCCGCTGAAGATCCCGTGCGTCGCCCCGACGAAGATCGGGCCTGCGCCCATCTCGGCGAGCACGTGCACGCCGGCCGAGATCGTCGACGCGGTGTCGATCATGTCGTCGACGATCACGCAGGGCCGACCCTCGACCTCGCCGACGACCGCCATCTCCTCGATCTTGTGCGCCTCGTGCCGGCTGCGGCGCTTGTAGAGGAACGCCAGATCGGCGTGCAGGTACTCGCGGAGCTTCTCCGACGTCTTGATGCGGCCGGCGTCGGGCGCCACCACGACCAGGTCGTCGCCCTGGAGCCCGAGCTGCGACTCGAAGTGGTGCGAGAGGATCGGCAGCGCGGTCAGGTGGTCGAACGGGCAGTCGAAGTACCCCTGGATCTGCCCGGAGTGCAGGTCCACCGAGACCACGCGGTCGGCGCCGGCGGTGGTGAGCAGATCGGCGACGAGCTTCGCGCTGATCGGCTCGCGCGAGAGCGCCTTGTGGTCCTGCCGGGAGTAGCCGTAGTACGGGACCACCGCGGTGATGCGCTTGGCCGACGCGCGCTTCATCGCGTCGATCATGAGCAGCTGCTCCATCAGCGCCTCGTTCACGGGCTCGTAGTGGGTCTGCACCACGAACACGTCGGCGCCGCGCACGCTCTCCTCGGAGCGGAAGTAGATCTCGCCCGAGGCGAACCGGCGGAGCTGCGACGGGCTCACCGGGATCCCGAGACAGTCGGCGATCTCATGCCCTAACGCCGGATGGATCGTGCCGGTGAACAGCATCATCCGCTTCTTGGTGATGATCTCCACGGTCAGTCGCCCCCTTCGCCCTTCCCCCTGCCGCGGCGCTCCGCGTCCTTCCGCTTGCGGTACCCAGGGATGTTCCGCTGTTCCCCGCGTTCCACGGCGAGCGCGCCCGCCGGGACGTCCTTCGTGATCACCGAGCCGGCCCCCGTGCTCGCGTCCTTGCCCACGCGGACGGGCGCCACCAGCATCGTATCGGAGCCGACCCGGGCCCCGTCCTCCACCACCGTCGTGTGCTTCGCGTAGCCGTCGTAGTTCACGGTGATCGTGCCCGCACCGATGTTCACGTCCTCGCCGAGCACGGCATCCCCCACGTACGCGAGGTGCGGCACCTTCGAGCCCTTGCCGACCTTCGCCTTCTTCAGGTCGGTGAACGCTCCGGCAGCTGCCCCGTCCGCGAACTCACACCCGGCACGCAGCCTGGCGTACGGGCCGATCGTGACGTCGCGCCCGAGCGTGGAGCCGAGCACGACGGCGAACGTCACCTCGCTACGGTCTCCCACGATCGAGTCGACGACCCTCGTCGACGGGCCGATCGCGCACGCCACGCCGACCGTGGTCGAGCCCTCGAGGAACGTCATCGGCCGGATCACGGAGTCGCGGCCGATCGTGACGTCGACGTCGATGTAGGTGGTGGTCGGGTCGACGAGGGTCACGCCGTTCGCCATGTGCGTCGCATTGATCCGCTCCCGCACGACCCGCTCGAGCGCGGCGAGCCCGTCGCGCGAGTTGAGCCCGAGCACGCCGCCGGTGTCGCAGGCGACCGCCTCGATCCGGGCGCCGTCGGCGAGCATCAGGGGGATCACGCGGTTCAGGTAGTACTCCCGCTGACGGTTCTTCCGGTCCAAGCGTGGGAGGGCGCGGACGAGGTCGGCACGCCGGACGGCCATCCAGTTCGTGGCGACCTCGTGGATCGCTCGCACCTCCGGCGTCGCGTCGACGCCTTCGACGACCTCCAGCACCCGGCCGCGGGCGTCGCGTACGACTCGGCCGTAGCCGCCGGGCTCGCGGAGCTCCGTGGCCCCGAGCGTGAGCGCGGCACCCGATCGGCGATGCCGGCGCACGATCGCACGGATGTCGTCGCCGGTGACCGGGTCGAAGTCGCCGTTCGCCACCAGCACGTCGTCGACGCGGCCGATCTTCGAGCGGGCCACCAGCACGGCGTGGCCGGTGCCGAGTTGCTCACCCTGTTCGACGAAGACCGGAGCCGGCGTGATGCCCCACGAGCGGACCACGGCCCGGACGTCGTCGGCGCCGTGGCCGACGACGACCACGACCTTCGAGGGCTTGGCGGCCAGGCCGGCCTGCAGCACGTGCCAGAGCGTCGGCCTTCCGCAGAGCGGATGCAGGACCTTCGGGGTGACCGACTTCAGGCGCTTCCCCTTGCCCGCGGCGAGCACCACCAGGGCGAGGGAACGAGAGCTCGTCTTCGTCTGCGCCAACGCCTGTCCAGGGTCGCGGGGTCCACATGGTCCCATATCCCCCGAGCCGCTGGCGAACGCCGGCGGCACGGATCTAGGAGTCGCGGAGCGCGTTCAGGTCCCGTCCGAGATCGGTCGTCTCCAGGAACCCGGGGATCGCGTGTTCGTCTCGCCGTCGATGGAATTCGGCCCAGGCGACCGACTCATCTCTCCCCGACAGGATCTCGCCGATCGATCGCGCCAGGAACGTCGCGTGCATGGCCGCGTTGTCCATCCCAAGGCCCGTCCAGGGGTCCTCGTACATCGACGCATCGCCGACGAGTGCCCAGCCCGGCCCGGTTGGCACCCTGACCACCGACGACCGTCGAATCGATCGTGCCGTCTGGTTCCGGGGGGAGGAGTCGAACCTCCATTCCAGGCTCCAAAGGCCCGTGTCTTGCCGTTAGACGACCCCGGATCGGGCGCCGGTGTGACGGCGCCGCCCTCGGATTATCCCGTGCGCGGCGGCGATCAGGCCACGCCCGGCTCGGGCGGGCCCGTGACGACGACCGCCCCTTGGACCGCGTCGACGAGCCGCTCGGCGTGGGCCTCGTTCCAGGCGAGGGCGACGACCGTCGGCCCGCTCCCGCTCATCTGGGCGGCGACCGCGCCCGCCGCGACGAACGCGTCGATCGCCTCGCCGATCTCGGGATGCCGCGCGACGACCGGGGCCTGGAGGTCGTTCGAAAGCACGGTCGCGAGGGCCTCAGGCGCGCCCGACGCCACGGCGTCGACCAGGTCCTCGGGCTCGGGGCCGGTGATGCCGTCGACGTCCCACCACCCGTAGGCGTCGGCCACCCCGATCGGGAACGCGAACGGCAGCACGGTCCACCACGTCGGCGCCGCCGGCAGGGGCTCGATCCGCTCGCCGCGGCCGGACATCCTCACGGCCGAACCGGCGAGGAGCGCCGGGATATCGGAGCCGACCGACGCGGCGACCGTCGCCATCGTCTCGTCGTCGATCTCGTCAGTCCCAGAGCTCGCGGAGCGCCAGGAGGGTGGCCGCCGCGTCGGCGCTCCCGCCCCCTAGACCGGCGGCGACGGGGATCCGCTTCTCGATCGCGATCGCCCCGGTCGGCTCGTGGTCCAGCGCCTCGGCGAGCGCTCGAGCGGCGATCAGCGCCAGGTTCTGCTCGTCGGCGGGAACGTAGGCGGCGGTCTCCCCGGCCACCGACAGCGTCAGTCGATCTGATGAGTGCACCGTCACGAGGTCGTAGAGCGAGACGGGCAGCACGAGACTCTCGATCTCGTGGAACCCGTCGTCGCGCGATCCGAGCACGCGGAGCGAGACGTTCAGCTTCGCGTAGGCCCGGCGCGTGATCTCGCGGTCGCTCACCCGGGGAGCGCCTCCCCGATAGCGGCGAACGTCGCGAGGTCGAGCTCCTCGGCGCGCGCCGTCGGCGCCACGCCGCACGAGGCCAGCACGGCGTCCGCCCCGGCGGGATCGAGCCCCAGGCGACGGAGCGCGTTCCGCATCGTCTTGCGACGCTCGGCGAACCCGGCGTCGACGACCCGCCACAGCCGCTCCGGATCCGCATCGACCGGTGGCGCCCCGAGGCGGTCGAATCGCACGACGACCGAGGCCACCTTCGGACGCGGCCAGAAGACCGACGCCGGCACCCGGCGCACGATCGCCGCCGTCGCCCGATACGCCACCCGTACGCTCACCGCGCCGTACCCCTCCTGTCCCGGCGTCGCCGCGAACCGCTCGCCGACCTCACGTTGCACCATCACGACGATCCGCGCGACCGTCGGCGCCCGCTCGAGGATCGTGAGCACCAACGGCACCGCCACGTTGTACGGCAGATTCGCACAGACGGTCCACGTCCCGCTCGCGAGCTCGGCGGCCCAGTCCACCTTCATCGCGTCGGCATGGACGATCTCGACACCGTCGAGCCCGGTCGTCGCCTCCTCGAGCGCGGGGAGCAGCCGCCGGTCGAACTCGATCGCCCGCACCCGGGCCCCGGCGGCGGCGAGCGCGACCGTGAGCGATCCCAGACCCGCGCCGATCTCGACCACCCGGTCGCCCGCCCCGACCTCGGCGTCGGCCGCGATCGCGCGCGCGAGGTTCGGATCGATCAGGAAGTTCTGCCCGAGGGACTTCGTGGGCCGGATCCCGTGACGGGCGGCCAGATCCCGGATCGCACCGGCGCCCAGACCACGGGGCGAGTCGCCGCCGTCGCCGGGCGCGCTCACCTCACCAGCTGAGCGTGACGGAGATGACGCCGGACCCGAGGGGCCTCAGCACCTGGAACGCCTCGGGTGAGAGGTCGATGATGCGCCCCGCTCCGAACGGTCCCCGGTCGTTGATCACGACGACCACGCTACGCCCGGTCGCGAGATCGGTCACGGTGACGCGCGTCCCGAACGGCAGGGTCGGGTGCGCCGCCGTCAGGCCCGACCACGGGGGGTCGTACCACGAGGCCTCGCCGGTCTGCTGATGCGCGAGCGTCCCGGGCACCTCGGTGGTGCCGCCGTACATCGACTCGGGGCCCGAGCGCCGGAGCTCCGGGACGGGGGCACGCTCGATCCAGCGTCCGATCAGGATCCGGCCGGCCACCCTCCCGTTGATCATCTTGACGCGGTACGTCGCCCGCCCCGTGCCGTCGTGACCTTCCTGGATCAGCTTGACGGTGCCGGGGACCATCGACGCGACGAACCGCGTGCGGATGCCGTACGGGATCGACACGGCCTCGATCCGGGTGACGACGGTGACGCGGTCGTACCGGACGACGAGGCCGGGGTGAAGGGGGGTGCTGGGCGATGGTCGGACGCGGTCGTTGGCATCCGGTTCGATCCCCATGGCCGAGAGGAGATCCCCGGCCGTGTCCGCGTTGGTCAGCACGTCGTGTACCTTCCCCGACACGACGGTCTGCACGGCCACGGCCGGGGACGAACCGGCGCTCGATGCGGAACCCGAAGACTCGACGAGGCGGCGCGCATCAGCGAGCCCACCCGTCCCGATCACCGCCCAGACCCCCACATCGGTAGGGCTCTGGTAGACCGTGCCGAGGGGCGTCGCGAAGGCGCCCTCGGGGAGCTCCGGTGCGGGGCTCACGACCACGGTCATGCCGTCGGCCAGGGCGGTGCCCGGCGGCGGCGCCACCAGGACCCCGGAGGTCAGCGAGATGCCCTCGCTGCCGAGCAGGTCCTGGACGTTGCCCGACGTCGTGCGGATCCCCTGCGGGCGTCCGTCGACGACGAGCGTCACGTGCTTGGTGAAGGCGGTGTAGGCGACGCTGGCGACCAGGGCGACGCCGACCACCAGGGTGCACCCCTGATAGACGCGCTGCATCCGTCGCCGACGAACGCGGGTGGATCGGGTCAACCTTCCTCCAAGCAACTGAGGAAGGCTCCAGGGGGAAGCGGATCAGGATCAGAGCCGAACCGGAACCTTCGAACTAGCGAACGGCGGCACCCTAACAAACCCTCAACTCTTACTGCAACCTTGAGACCGAACGTACGTTCGGTGGAAAACTCAGCGCCTACCGGATGCCCGGGAATGCGGAGCGCGCGTTCTCGGCGGTCGCCGCGACGAGCGCGTCGACGTCCTCGTCGCGCACGCGCGCGATCGCCTCGAGCGTGAGCATCACGTTGGCCGGCTCGTTGTCGGAGCCGCGGAGCTTCTGCGGCGCGAGGAACGGCGAGTCGGTCTCGACGAGGATGCGATCGCGGTCGAGCGCGGCGGCCGCCTGGCGCAGGTGCTCGTTCTTCGGATACGTGACGTTGCCCGCGAAGCTCACCCAGTACCCGCGCGCCTGACACTCCCGCGCGATGCGGGCGTCTCCGCTGAAGCAGTGGATCACGACGTGCTCGGCCGAACCCTCATCCAAGACTCGAAGCACGTCCTCCCACGCGTCGCGGACGTGGACCACCAATGGCTTGCCCGACTCGTTCGAGAGCGCGATGTGCGTCTCGAACGCACGGACCTGATCCTCGCGCGGCGAATGCATCCTGAAGTAGTCGAGGCCGCACTCCCCGATGCCCACGACGAGCCGGCCGTTCACGAGCTCCTCGATGCGCGCGGCGGCGGCCGAGTCGAACGCGTCGGCGTCGTGCGGATGCATGCCCGCCGTGGCGAACACACCCTCGAGGGTCTCGGCGATCTCGAGGGACCGGAGGCTGGTTCCCACGTCCACGCCGACGCAGAGGAGGCGGTCGACGCCGGCGGCCCGCGCAGTCTCGACCACTTCTGAAGGTTCGCGGTCGAGGAGGAAGAGGTGGCAGTGGGTGTCCACCGCTCCCGGCTGCACCGTCAGTTCAGGGTTCTCCTCGCTCACGAGCGGCGACTCTACCCGGCTCTCCATATGCGGTCGAGGGGGGGAGCTTCACGTGAAACACGATTCCGGGAAGTCTCACCGCGAAGTGGATGCGGCGGGAAGGCGGTCGTGGGTCGGGTGGGTGGGTCCCGCGACGCGTCCTCGCTACTCGTCGGCGGGGTCCACCCTTGGGAAGAGGCTTCCCGCTTTGGTGGTCTTCGTGCCGGGCGCGAGTTGGCCCCATTCGGCTGCGCTTGGCAGCTTCTGGTGGCCTAGTGGTTCTTGGATGCCGAGTTGTTCCCAGAGACGTTCGGCGGCGCCGGGCATGATGGGCTGGATCGCGATCGCGAGGATACGGAGGGTCTCGGCGCCCGCGTAGAGGACGCCGGCGAGCTCGTCGGCGTTGGCCGGGTCCTTCGCGAGCTTCCATGGCTCCTTCTCGACGAGGTACTGGTTCGCGCGCGCGACGATGTCCCAGACCGCGCCCGAGGGCGGCCTGGAGATGGACGGCGAGCATGTGCTCGTCGTAGCGGGCGATCGCGTCGGAGATCACGGCAGGCAGGTCCGAGGCGGCGCCGTCGAAACCGGGTTCGGGGACGACGCCGTCGTAGTTCGAGCCGAGCATGGCGAGCACGCGGGCGGCGAGGTTCCCGAGGCCGTTCGCGAGGTCGGCGTTGTGGCGATCGACCATCGACTCCCACGAGAACGAGCCGTCCTCGCCGAAGCGCATCTCGCGCATGAAGTAGTAGCGGTACGAGTCGGTGCCGAACTGGTCGACCAGCTCGAACGGGTGGATCCCCGTCGCGTTCGTCTTCGACATCTTCTTGCCACCCACGGTGAGGAACCCGTGCGCCCAGACCTGGGTCGGCGTCGGGACACCGGCGGCCATCAGCATCGCGGGCCAGTAGACCGCGTGGAACCGGAGGATGTCCTTGCCGATCAGGTGGATGTTCGCCGGCCACACGCGGGCGAACCGCTCGGGGTCGTCGGCGTAGCCGGCCGCGGTGATGTAGTTCGAGAGCGCGTCGAACCACACGTAGCAGATGTGCTCGGGGTCCCACGGGATCGGCACGCCCCAGGAGAACGAGGTGCGGCTGATCGAGAAGTCCTGGAGGCCGCCGCGGATCAGGCTGAGGACCTCGTTGCGTCGCGTCTCCGGCTCGATCCTCGAGGGGTCCTCCTCGTAGTGAGTGAGCAGCCGGTCCGCGTACGCCGAGAGCCGGAAGAAGTAGTTCTCCTCGACGACGTGCTCGACGGGGCGCTCGTGCACGGGACAGAGCCCGCCCTCGAGGAGGTCGTCCTCGACGTAGTAGGCCTCGCACGGCACGCAGTAGAGGCCCTCGTACGACCCCTTGTAGATGTCGTCGCGCCCGTTCTCGTGCACGGCGGTGAGGAGCTTCTGGACCACGCGCTGGTGCCGCTCCTGCGTCGTGCGGATGTAGTCGTCGTACGCGAGGTCGAGCCGGGCCCAGACCTCGCGCCACTTCGGCTCCATGTCGTCGACCCACTGCTGCGGATCGAGTCCGGCGGCCTCGGCCGCGCGCTGGAGCTTCAGCCCGTGCTCGTCGGTGCCCGGTGAGGTGGAAGACCTCCTCGCCGCGGAGCCGGTGGTAGCGCGCGATGAAGTCGGTGGCCACGGCGTTGTACGCGTGCCCGATGTGCGGCACGTCGTTGGGGTAGTAGATCGGGGTGGTGATGTAGAAGACGTCGCGGCCCATCGGACCATGCTACCGGGCGACGCCGTGCCGCTCAGCGCGGATCCGTCGCACTAGTCTGTTACGGACTAGTCAGTCACTTCTTGCCGAAGAGCGTTCCGAAGACCGAGCGAAGGGTGCGGCGGCCGTCCGCCGTCGTGAGCATGTCCTTCGCGAAGCCGGTGGCGATGTCCTTCACCTGGTCGCCGGAGCGTCGGCTCGGACCTCTTCGGAGCGGCCGCGGTCGTCTTCGGCACCTGCGGCTTGGGCGCGGGCGTCGCGGTCGGGTGTCGGCGCCTGCGTCCGAGGTGCGTCCGGCGGTGGCGGCGGCAACGGCACGCCGGCCGAGGACGCGGGGGGGATCCCCACCGACTCCTTCGCGACGCCGAGCCTCGCGTTGATGATCTCGTGCGCGCTCTCGCGGTCGACCTCCTGCGCGTACTTCGCGCCGAGCGCGCCGGCGGCGAGCAGCCGCTGCCGCGTCCCGTCGTCGACCACGTCCATCAGCGAGTCCGGCGGGATCAGGCGCGTCGCCGCGAGGGGTGTCGGCACGCCCTTCGGCGACAGCACCGAGACGAACGCCTCACCGATCCCGAGGGAGGTCAGCACTTCGGCCACGTCGTAGTGGTCGGTCTTGGGCATCGTGCGGACCGTCTTCCGCAGGTTCGTCTCGTCCTCGGGGGTGAACGCCCGCAGCGCGTGCTGCACCCGGTTGCCGAGCTGGGAGAGCACGCTCGACGGCACGTCGGTCGGCGCCTGCGTGACGAAGTACACGCCCACCCCCTTCGAGCGGATCAGACGCGCCGTCAGCTCGATCTGGTCCATCAGCGCGTCGCTCGCATCGTCGAACAGCAGATGCGCCTCGTCGAAGAAGAAGGCGAGCTTCGGCTTCGGGAGGTCCCCCTCCTCGGGGAGCGTGGCGTAGACCTGCGCGAGCATCCACAGCATGAACGTGGAGAACAGTCGCGGGCGGTCCATCACGTCGCTCAGCTCGAGCAGCGAGATCACGCCCGCGCCGTCGGGGGTCACGCGCAGCAGGTCGGCCACGTCGAACTCCGGCTCGCCGAAGAACCCGGCCGCGCCCTGTTGTTCGAGGTCGACGAGCGATCGGAGGAGCACGCCCACGGTGGACGGCGACATGCCCCCGTACTCGTCCAGAACGGGCTTGCCCTCATCGGAGCCGAGGAACCGGAGCGTCGTGCGCAGGTCGTCGAGGTCGAGGAGCGGGAGCGCCTGGTCGTCGCAGTACTTGAAGACCATGGACAGGACGGAGGTCTGCGTCTTGTTCAGGTCGAGCACCTTCGCGAGCAGGATCGGCCCGAAGGAGTGGACCGTCGCGCGGACCCGAACGCCGAGCTCCCCGCTCAGCGAGAGCAGCTCGACGGGATGGCCGTGCCCCTCGAACGTCCACCCCAGCGAGGCGCAACGATCGGGCACGTGCGGGGCGTCGGACGCGCCCGGTTGCGAGACCCCGGTGAGGTCACCCTTCACGTCGGCGACGAACACCGGCACGCCGAGATCCGAGAGCTGCCCCGCCATGAGCTGCAGGGTCTTCGTCTTGCCGGTGCCGGTGGCGCCGGCGACCAGCCCGTGTCGGTTCACCATCGACAGCGGGAGCCGGATCCGTGTGGCGGTGTCGACCTCGTCGCCGAGCATCGCCCCGCCGAAGACGACCGCCGGCTCGTCGAACGCGTAGCCCTCGGCCATCTCCTGCAGGAAGGCATCGTCCATGGGCCGCGAGCCTACCCCGACCCGACCTCGACGAACCCGAGCGTCTCGTAGAGGTGCTGCGCGGGCTCGTTCCCGTCGGTCACGGCGAGGTCGGCGTGGTCCTCCCCCGCGGCCGCCAGCGCCCTGAGGCTCCTGGCAAGCGCGGCGCGAGAGAGTCCGTGGCCTTTCCGGTCCGGCGTCGTCATCGTGAACGCGATCAAGGGGTGGTCACGCCACCGCGTGACGATCGAGGCGCTCACGAGCTCGTCGCCCTCCTCCACGAGGAACGACGCCTCGGTCATCAGCTCGCCGTAGCCTCCCTGGAAGGTCGTGGCGACCTCCCCCCGGGCGGTGTCGAGCGTGTCGGTCGGCTCGGCGTCGATCGTCCCCCGGTAGGCCTCGAACATCAGGACGGCGATCGCCTCGGCGTCCTCCTCGGCCGGATGGCGGAACGAGACGTCGTCGGGAGCGGACGGGGCGTCGGCGGCCTCGCCCGGGCCGAGCGACCGGCGCATCAGGATCCGGCGCGCCGTCATCGCGCCGGGAGGCACCCGGCCTCGCGGCCGAGCGCCGCGAGACCCTCGAGGTCGCCGGGGCCATAGTCGCTCACGGAGTAGTCCACGTCCCGCTGGATCGCCATGAGCTCGTCGGCGCCCTGACGGACGTGCGCGAGCCCGATCACGTGGCCGAGTTCGTGCAGCAGCACCGCGCCTTCGCTGTAGCGGCCCGCGAACCCGGTCGGCATCCTCGCCTCAGCGTTCAGCACGACCGCGCCACTCACGTAGATGTGCGCCTGATCGCCCTGCCCGCGCCACGGGATCCCGAATCCGAGGAGGTTGTCGCGGTCGTCGAGGGTGCGCATATAGACGTCGCTCTCCCACGTGAACAGGAGCGGGCGGTAGCCGCTGTCGGTCGTGAAGTCCTGGAACGCACTGCCGATCTGCTGCTGCGCGTCGGTCGTCACGCGACCCTCGTCCTCGAACGCGACGCCGGTCGCGGCCGACACCCGGTCGACCGCGGCGTGCACGTCGACGATCGCCCCGGCGGGGGCACGCTCGAGGTTCACGACGTACCCGATCGGCTGGCACGGGTTCCAGCGGTACGGGATGCCGTCGCGGTCGACCTCGAGGAACGCGTGCGGACCGTGGTGGGGACCGAGGCCCGCCAGCCCGATCGCCACGACGACCAGGAGGGCACCGAGCGCGACCGCGATCAGCCTCCAGGATCGACGACCGCCCGGCGGCGGTGCGACAGGTGGTGGTGGGAACGGCTGGACGGCGACGTCCGGTCGGGGCGGGAGGATCGGGGTCATGCCGGCGGCTCGAGCAGGCCCCGATAGACGTCGTTGGAGGAGACGCGATGCCGCTCCGAGACGGTGTGCGCCGCGTCGCGCTTGCGCATGCCGCCGGCCACCAGGTCGCGCGCCTCGGCGACGCACGCCTCCAGGTCGTCCGGTTCGCGCCCCGCCGCGCCGGCGATCACCACGACGACCTCGCCCTTCAGCTGGGTGCTGCGCAGCTCCGCGAGCACCTCCGAGACGAGCCCACGGCGGACCTCCTCGTGGAGCTTGGTCAGCTCGCGGGCGACGGCCACCCGGCGGTCGCCGAGCGTGTCCAGCACGTCGCGGAGCAGCGTCGTGAGGCGGAGCGGCGACTCGAACACGACGAGGGTCCTTGGGTCGTCGCGCAGCTCCTCGAGGCGCATCATCCGATCGCCGGACTTCCGTGGCAGGAACCCCTCGAACGCGAAGCGGTCGGTCGGCAGGCCCGAGATCACGAGGGCGGCGATCGCGGCCGACGGCCCGGGTACGACCCGGACGTCGATGTCCTCGTCGGCGCATGCCCGCACCACGCGGAACCCCGGGATCGGAGACGGAAGGCATCCCGCCGTCGGTCACGACCGCCACGTCGTGACCGTCGCGCAGCCGAACCAGGAGCTCCTCGGTTCGCTCCCGCTCGTTCCCTTCGAACAGCGAGACCATCGGTCGCTTGAGCCCGAGTCCCTGGAGGAGCCGTCCCGTGCGGCGTGTGTCCTCGGCGGCGACCAGATCCACCGAGCCCAGGACCTCGGCCGCGCGCGGCCCGAGATCGCCGAGGTTCCCGATCGGCGTGCCGACGATCCACAGGGTCCCGGACATGGCCCGATGGTGGCAGGATGAACGCCCCCCGACCAGCGACGAGAGGGAGCGACACCGGACGCGGGATGGCCCAAGGACACAAGGACTACTCGGGCACGCCCCTGTGGAAGAAGCTGGGGGTGAAGGACGGGTCGCGGGTGCTGGTCGTCGGTGCGCCGGACGGGTTCGACGCGACGCTCGAGGCGATCGCCCCGATGCCACCGGTGGAGCGGCTCGCCCGGGCCGGCCGCGACCTCGACGTGATCGTGCTCTTCGCGACCGAGCGCCGTCAGCTCGAGCGGCGGTTCGCCGGGCTCGCGGGCGCCCTTGCGACGACCGGGCGACTCTGGGTCGCGTGGCCGAAAGGTGTCTCGGCGATCCCGACCGATCTGACGTTCGACGTGGTGCAGGGGCACGGGCTCGCGTGCGGGCTCGTCGACAACAAGACCGCCGCGATCGACGCCGACTTCACCGGCCTGCAGTTCGTCTACCGGCTCGCCGACCGCTGAGGGCAGTCCCTACTCGGATCTCCGCGCGATCACGTAGTGGAAGACCGCGATCCCCTCAGGCTCGTGCAGGTCCCTGATCTCGTCGACCACGGGCACGAACCCCGCCTCCGCGAGCAGCCGGCGGTTCTCGTCGGGTGAGAACCCGGCGAAGAACATCGGGACGCCGAGCCACTCGGGCTCGACCTCGTCGACGGTATCGCCGCCCCCGAGCGTGGCGCAGAACACCCCGCCCGGGCGGAGCCAGCCGCCGATGCGCGCGATCACGGCCGCCTGGTCGGCGCGCGGCAGGTGGGTCAGCGAGTAGAAGGCCGTGACCGCGTCGACCGAGGACGGCGCCCGCTCGAGCGTCGCGATGTCGGCCTCGACGAACGTCGCGGTGGGGACCCGCGCGCGGGCGCGCTCGAGTTGGGCACGCGAGGCATCCACGCCCGTGACCCGGCACCGCCCCGCCAGCGCCTCGGCCACCGGCGCCCCCTGCCCGCATCCGAGGTCGAGGACCTCGGCGCCGTCCGGGATCGCGGCCTCCACCGCCGCCAGGAACCGGAGCGTCTGCCCGCCGGGCGGCGGCACCGACCAATCCGTGTAGACGTCGGCCATGCGGTCGTAGCCCTCGCGCACGATCCGTCGGGCGTCGGCGCGCGCGGCGGCCCCGCCGTCCTCTCCCTCCGCGGATACCATCACGCCGTGTCCTCCCTGCAGGAGCGGTTCAACCGGCCCGTCGTCGCGATCCTCGTGATCACGGCCGTCACGGGCATCCTCAGATTCTGGGACCTGGGACATCCCTCGCGCTTCGTGTTCGACGAGGTCTACTACGCGAAGGCCGGGTGCATCCTCATCGGCGGCTCCGACCGGACCTGCTTCATCCGTTCGAGCGACGAGCACTACTGGGTCGAGCACAAGTGGGACGTCGGCTCGTGGGTCCATCCGCCCCTCGGCAAATGGATGACCGGGCTGGGCATCAAGGCGTTCGGGATGGACGCCTTCGGCTGGCGGTTCGCCTCGGCACTGGCGGGCACGCTGGTCGCCACGTTCGTGGCCCTGATCGCGTACCTGCTGTTCGGGAGCGTGGTGTGGACGTACGTCGCCGGGCTGCTCATCGCGGTCGAACACCTGAACCACGTCCAGGCGCGGGTGGCGCTGCTCGACGTGCACCTCGAGTTCTGGGTCGTGCTCGGGTTCCTGTTCCTGGTGCTGGACCGTCGATGGATCGACCGGCGGACGCCCGCATGGGTGCCCGACCCCGACGCGCCCGAGCCCGGAGGCGACGAGCCACCCGATGCGATGGACGAGCTCGGGTTCGGCGACGGGGAGCCGGACCGCTCGACCGAGGTCCCCACCGCCGGGGAGGTCGTCGTCGCGCGGCGCGCCGCGAAGCGCGTGCCGAGTCCGATCTGGCGCCCCTGGCGGTTCGCGGCGGGGGTCGCCCTGGGCGCGTCGGTCGCCGTGAAATGGTCGGGCATCACCGCGCTCGGCGCGGCCATCGTGCTCACCTACATCTGGGAGACGAGCCGGCGGACGCGGGGCGACGTGAGCCGCTGGCGAGCCTTCGGCCGAACGATCGCGGTCGAGACCTTCGGGATGGCGCTCGCCTTCGCGATCGTGCCGTTCGCCGTGTACATGGTCACCTGGCTCCCGTGGTTCAACCACTTCGGCTGGAGCCTGAAGACCTGGTGGGAGAACCAGACCGCGTCGTGGGACTACCACCGGCACCTCACCGAGTTCGCGCTGGACTCCAAGACCGACACGTACACGCCGACGCATCCGTACTACTCGAAGGCGTGGGAGTGGATCCCGATGCTCCGCCCCGTCTCCTTCTACGTGCGCGACCTGGGGCCCGACATCCGGCAGATCCTCTCGATCGGGAACCCGGTGATCTTCTGGTTCACCGCCTGGGCGATCCCGTACGCGGCGTTCTCGTGGTGGCGCAAGCGCGACTGGAGCGCGGGATTCATCGTCGTGCCCTTCCTGACGCAGTGGGTGCCGTGGATGCTCGTGAGCCGCCCGCAGTTCTTCTTCTATGCGCTGCCGCTGACGCCGTTCATGGTCCTCGCCGCCGTCTACGCGCTCCGCGACATGTCGGACGCGAAGATCGTGCTCCACGACCCGGAAACGGGGGAGGTCGTGGAGTCCTCGCCGCCATCCGTACCGCCCGATCGTCTGGGCGTACCTGATCCTGGCGGTCGGCCTGTTCGCGTGGTTCTGGCCGGTGCTGGTCGGCTCGCGGCTCTCGGACACTATGTGGCGAGCTCGGGTCTGGTTCCGCGGCTGGATCTAGACGTGACCGTGGGGCAGGTTCGGCGCGACGCGCACCCGGCCTGCCCGAGGGAGGCCGCTACGCTTCGGCTCCATATGGTGACGAAGGAGCACGTCTTCATCCCGATGTCGGACGGCGTCCGCCTCGCGGCCACGCTCTACCTCCCGGACGAGCCCGAACCGTGGCCCGCGATCCTCGAGGCGCTCCCCTACCGCAAGGACGACATCACGGCGTCGTACCGGCCCGAGTACGTACGGCTCGCGGAGGCCGGCTACGTGCTCTGCCGGGTCGACGTTCGCGGCACGGGGTCGAGCGAAGGCGTCCCTGAGGACGAGTACCCCGCGGTCGAGCGCACCGACATGGTCACCGTGATCGACTGGCTCGCGACGCGCGACTGGTCCACCGGGAACGTCGGGATGTACGGCACGAGCTACAGCGGCTTCAACTCGATCCAGATCGCGATGGAACGTCCACCCGCGCTGAAGGCGATCATCCCCATCTACGCGACCGACGACCGCTACGCCGACGATGTCCACTACTTCGGCGGCGCCCTGAAGCAGCTCGACCAGATCGACTACCCGACGTACATGGTCGCGATGAACGGCCTGCCGCCGGTCCCCTCGATCTACGGCGACGGCTGGCGGGAGGAGTGGGAGCGCCGGGTGCACACGGCCGAGCCGTGGATCATCAAGTGGATCGAACACCAGCGGTGGGACGACTACTGGCGGTTCGGCTCGCTGAACACCGACTACGGCGCGATCGAGTGCCCGACGATGATCATCGCCGGCTGGGCCGACGGCTACCGGAACAACTCGTTCCGGACGTTCGAGGCGCTGACCTGTCCGAAGCGATTGATCTTCGGGCCGTGGGCGCATGCCGCGACCGACACGTCGCTGCCCGGTCCGAACCACGACCTGATCCCCGAGCATCTGAAGTGGTGGGGCCACTGGCTGAAGGGCGATGACAACGGGGTCGACCGCGAGCCGCCGATCGTGCTGTTCGCCCAGCGCTCGACGCTCCCCGGCCCCGACCGCAGGACGATGAACGGCGAGTGGCGATGGGAGCCGACGTGGCCGCCGGGACGGCTCGTTCCGACCCCCGTCGACCTCGCGAGCGCCGAGGCGAACCGCGATGGCGACGGACCCGACGACCTGGACGTGCGGGGCGACGTCGGCTGGACCGCCTGGATCAGCTGCGCCGGCGCGATGCCCTGGGGCCAGCCCGACGACCAGCGCCCTGACGAGATCCACTCGCTCACCTACACCTGGGCGCCGCTCGAGGACGACCTCGAGATCCTGGGGCACGCGCGGCTCCGCGTGACCGTCACCTCGAGCGCGCCGATCGCCTACCTGAACGCGAAGCTCTGCGACGTCTTCCCGACCGGGGAGTCCTCGCTCGTCGCGCGCGGCATGCTGAACCTCGCGCACCGCAAGTCCCGCGCAGAGCCCTCACCGCTGGAGCCCGGCCGGCCGTTCGAGATCGAGTTCGACCTCGAGGTCACGTCGTGGACGTTCGAGGCCGGGCACCGGATCCGGCTCGACCTGGCCGGCACCGACTGGCCGAACGCGTGGGCGCCGCCCGAGCCGTTGACGCTCACGGTCGACCGCGCGAGCGCCGTGCTGACGCTCCCCGTCCTCGACGGGTCCTCGCCGATCGAGGAGCGGCCCGTGCTGCCGTCGCCGCGACCCGAGGTGGCGAACCGGTCGCCGAAGGAGCTCGACAAGCCGGCCGACGGGTCGAAGGGCTGGGTCCGCTGGGAGGTCTCGCACGAGCAGCTGAAGCACGAGACGCGCGCGTACGCCGGGAGCTTCGGCGACTACGAAGCGCGGGACGACGTCCCCCCGTTCGCCGAGCTGTACGACGGGGTCGTCGCGGTCTCTACCGACGATCCGGGCGTCGCGCGCGCCCACGGCGAGGCCCGATTCACGATGCGCTTCCCCGAGGCGACCTGCGAGTCGCATGTCACGGTCAAGCTCGACAGCGACAAGGACACCTATCGCCTCGCGATCGAGCTGACGGTGTCGGAGGGCGACGACGTCCTGTGGGTCCGGCGCTGGAACCGCGAGATCCCGCGCGACTACCAATAGGAGGGAACCGCAGTGCCGTTCGTCGAGGGCTCCGAGGCGCGGACCTTCTACGAGGCGTTCGGGGACGGGCCCGACGTCGTGTTCGTCTCGGGCGGCGGCTCGCGGGGCAGCGACTGGCACCCGTACCAGATCCCGCACTTCTCGCGGTCGTTCCGATGCACCACGTACGACTGCCGCGGCGTGGGCGAGACCGTGTGCGACCGTCCGCTGCCGTGGCCCGTGTCGTCGTTCTCGCTCGACCTCGAGGAGCTGATCGAGGCGGCGTGCACGCCGCCGGTCGCGCTCGTCGGGCTCTCGCTCGGCTCGTCGATCGTGCAGGAGTGCGCGATCCGCCGGCCCGACCTCGTGCGGTGCGCCGTCGTGATGGGCACGGGCGCGCGCAGCCCCGGCTGGACGTGGGACTACCAGGAGGCCGAGATCGAGTTCCGCCGGGGCGGCGGCCGGCTCGACGGGATGATGGCCGTCGCGCACTACGCGCCGATGCTGTACCCGGCGCGGGTGCTCGGCGATCCGGAGCTCTGGCCGCGGATCCGCGAGCTGCTGATCGCGTGGTACGAGACCGGCGAGAACGAGGCGTCGTTGATCCCGCAGTGGGAGGCATCGCTCCGGGTCGACCAGCGCGCGACGCTCCCGGCCTGCGAGGTGCCGATCCACGTGCTCGCGTTCACCGAGGACGTGCAGGCGCCGCCGCAGGACGGCAAGGAGGTGGCCGACCTCGCCCCGAACGCCGAGTACCACCTGTTCGAAGGGATGGGCCACGGCTCGATCTACGGCCACACGCACGAGGTGTTGAACCCGTTCATCGAGGACCTGATCCGGCGCCACCTGTAGGGCTGCGCCGTAGGCGATCTGACCCGAGAAACACGAAACCCGGGCGTCTGCCCGGGTTCGGTCTTTGTGCGATATCGCTAGCTAGAGAGTACGCCGCCCGGGCGCTTCTCGACAAGCCACCGATCTCAGAATCCCGGCAAACGATCGCGGAACAGTAGGAAACCGATCCCGGCGCCCACGTCCAGCAGGAAGTGCGCGATCACGAACGGCCAGGTCCGGCGCCACCGCAGGAACAGGGTGGCGAACAGCACGCCCATCGCGAGGTTCCCGAGGAACCCGCCCCACCCCTGATACAGGTGGTAGGAGGCGCGGAGCAGGGAGCTCGCCGCGATCGCCGCGATCGGCGTCCAGTCGAGCTGCCGCAGCCGCGTGATCAGGAAGCCGACGACGATCACCTCCTCGAGGAGCGCCGCCTCCGCCGAGTTCAGGAACAGCGCGGGCACGGTCCACCAGTGCCCCATCGGCGGCACCGGCACGACGAACCGGTTCACGCCGAGCGCGACCGCACCGAGGTAGATCGCGATGCCCGCCGGCCGCCACGACCGCGAACAGCGCGAGCCCCCGGTCGAGGTCGGACCGCGGCCGGTCCCACGCCATCCCGATCCCGGCGAGCCCCTCGCCGTCGCGACGCACCAGGTGGAACACGAGGTACACGGGCGCGAGCCCGAACACGAACCCGGCCACCTGCTTCGCGAACTGCGCGCTCTGGTTGCCCGCCGCGACGTACACGCCGCTGACGGGCGCCGACGCGAGGTCGATCACCGCGTAGACCGCGCTCGCCAGGAGCGACAGCATCAGGACGACGCCGATCTCCTCCCACAGCGTGCGGCGGTCGGCCGGCGCGGCCGGGGTCGGCGGGAGCAGGGCGGGGTCCATCGCGGTCACTGTACGCATGGGCGGTCCTCTAGACTTCGCCCCTCCGGGACGAGGAGTTCGATCGCGTGGCGAAACGGGAGACGGCCGACCTGGTGGTGGTCGGGGCGGGCGCGATCGGCGGCTGGGCGTCGGTGTTCGCGAAGGAGGCCGGCGCCGGGCGCGTGCTCGTGATCGACCGCGACGTCGCGGGCAAGGGCGCCTCGAGCCGAGCGGCCGGCATGGTCCGGTCGCAGGGCGGCTCCCCCGACACGGTCCGGCTCGGGACCTGGAGCATCGACTTCTACGGACGGCAGCGCGAGATCTACGGGTTCGACTCGGGGTTCCAGGGGCAGGGATACGTGATCCTCGCCGCCACCCGCGCCGACGAGAAGGCGGCCGCCGACCGGATCGCGATGCAGCAGGAGCAGGGCCTCGACGTGCGCTGGGTCGACGCCGACGAGGCGCGCCGGCTCAGTCCCACGCTCGCCGAGCGCGGCTACCGCGGCGGCTCGTACGTCTCGACCGACGGGTGGCTCGATCCGCCGACGAACGTCCAGGCGTACCTGCACGCGATGCGCGAGACCGGCGTGGAGCTCCGCGAGCGCACCGAGTTCCTCGGGCTGCGCACGAAGGCCGGGCGAGGGGCTCGCGGATCGTGACCGGCGTCGAGACGAGCGCCGGCACGATCTCGACCGGCCGCGTGATCCTGGCCGCGCGGACCCGGGATGCAGGCCGTCGCGAAGCTCGCGGGCGGGCGGGCGTGGGTCGGGTACGCGCGGCATCAGGTCGTGGTGACGCAGCCGCATCCCGACCTCGCGCCCGAGCGGTTCGGCGCGATGATCTTCGACATGCGCGCGGGGATCTACTGGCGCCCCGAGGAGGGCGGGCTCCTCTGGGGCATGTCGAACCCGCACGAGGCACCCGGCGCCGCGCGCTCGATCGACTGGCCCTACCTCCGGAAGATGGAGAGGCGGCTGAACCGCTCGTGCCGATCACGAAGGACCTCGGCATGAGGAAGGCGTGGGCGGCCACGATCGAGTACACGCCCGACCACCTGCCGCTGCTCGGTCCGCTCGTCACGGACGAGGGCGCGGAGATCGGCGGCGCGACGATCGCGAGCGCGTGCGGCCACGGGATGATGTGGGGCCCGGCCGTGTCGCGGATCGCCAGCGACCTCGCGCTCACCGGCGCCGACCGACGTGGTCGAGCGCCCCGACGACTTCCGGATGGACCGCTTCGACGAGCAGGGCAACTCGCCGTTCGTCGACCCGGTGGCGCTGCCGTTCCCGGTCCTCGTGGACGAGTAGGCCGTCACAGCGCGACGTCGACGAGGATCAGGTCGCTGTCGGCGGACGCCACGATCTCGATCTCGGGCTCGTCGGTGATCTGCGCGGCCGCGCCCGTCTCCATCCGCTCGCCGTTCACCGCGACGTCGCCCTCGATCACGTAGAGGTAGACGCCGCGGCCGGCCGGCAACGGATGCTCGACCGACCGCCCGGCCGTGAGCCGCGAGACGAACACGTGCGCGTCCTGGTGGACGAGCACCGCGTCGCCGCCGTCGCCGCTGATCACCTTGAGCAGGGTGTCGGTGCGGTCCTCCGTCGTGAACACCTTCTGCTCGACGCCGGGGGTGAGCCCCTGCTCGCTCGGGATGATCCACATCTGGATGAACCGCATCGGCTCGGTCTCGCTGGCGTTCTGCTCGCTGTGCAAGGCGCCGCTGCCGAGCGTCATCCGCTGCACCGACCCGGCGGGGAGCGGGCCCGGCGCGCCGCCCACGTCGTCCTGGTGGCGGAACGTCCCCTCGACCACGTAGGTCAGGCCCTCGATGTCGCGGTGCGGGTGCATCGGCCAGATCGCGCCGGGCACGAGCCGGTCGTCGTTGAAGACGCGGAGCGTGCCGAAGCTCACGTACTCGGGATCGCGGTAGGAGTCGAACGAGTAGTGCCAGCGCGCGCGGAACCACCCGCCGTCGACGTCGCTGATCTCGTCGTCGGTGCGGATCTTGATCGTCATGGCGCCCGGCGCCCGAGGCCCGGCCCGCGGTGCTCAGAGCTGCAGCACCGGGCACGTCAGCGTGCGCGTGATGCCCTCGAGCTCCTGCATCGGCATCACCGTGCCCTTGGCGAGCTGGTCGAGATCGATCGCCTCCGCGCGCGCCACCACGTCGTAGGGGCCCGTCACCGGATCCACGACGACGACCCCCTCGATGCCCCGCACCTGCTCGGTCACCTGCGCGGCCTTGCCGACCTCGGTCTGGATCAGGATGTACGCGTGCACCATCTCCGGTTCCCCTCCTCAGCTCTTCTTGCCGCCGAACAGCCCCTTCACCTTGTCGAACAGGCCGCCCGCCGTGTCCTTCGTCTTGCCGACGCCGGACCGGCCGCGTCCTTCGCCTTCCCCGCGGGTCGCCCGCGGTCTCGATCGCCTTGCCGGCGATGTCGCCGGCCGTCCCGACGGCCTTCTCGGCAACCGGGCTCGCCTTGCTCGCGAGGTTCCCGGCCGTCTCCTTGGTCTTGTCGACGACCGGAGCGGCCTTCCCGGCCAGGTCGCCCACGGTGCCCTTGGCCTTGTCGATCAGGCCGGCGCTTCCGGCGGCCGCGGTGTCGGCAGCGTCCATCGCCTTCTCGGCGACCGCGTCGGCCGCATCCGTCGCCGTGGCTGCGGTCTCGGCGGCCGCTTCGGTCACCGTCTCGGCGGCCTCGTCCGCCGCGCCCTGCGTGTCGTCGGTCTCGCTCACGTGGTGCCTCCCGTCGCTGTGGATAACCATCGTTCCATCCCGCCCATCCTACGCAAACCCGCAGGTCAGGGGCTCCGACACGAGCCTGCCCGACGATGCCCCTGAGCGCCGCCGGAGGCCATGCGCGATGTTGTCCATTTCGCCCACGCCTGCAACACTTCCGATCATGGCGAAGGTGACGATCATCGGCGCGGGGAGCGTCGAGTTCACGCGGAACATCCTCGCCGACCTCTGCTCGTACGAGGAGCTCCACGGGACCCTCGAGATCGCGCTCCACGACATCGACGCCGAGCGGCTCGCGACCTCGGAGCGGGCCGCCGCGCGGCTGATCGAGCGGACCGGCGCGGGCTACGCGGTCGCCGCGTTCCCCGACCGGCGCGCCGCCTTCGACGGCGCCGACTACCTGATCAACGAGATCCAGGTCGGCGGCTACCAGGCGACGCTCACCGACTTCGAGGTGCCGAAGAAGTACGGGCTGCGCCAGACGATCGCCGACACGATCGGGATCGGCGGCATCTTCCGCGGGCTCCGCACGATCCCGGTGATGGTGGAGATGGGGAACGACGCCGCCGAGCTCTGCCCGCACGCGCTGCTGCTCAACTACACGAACCCGATGGCGATGGTGCCCTGGGGGATCTGGGCCGGGTCGTCGTTCCCGGCGTCGCGCACGATCGGCGTGTGCCACAGCGTGCGCGACACGCACCACTTCCTCGCCGAGACCGTCGGCGTGCCCGAGGACGACATCTCGTTCATCACCGCGGGCTTCAACCACCAGTGCTTCGTCTACCGGTTCGAGGACCGGCGCACCGGCGAGGACCTCTATCCGCGGCTGCGCGCGATCGTCGACGCCGACCCCGAGGGGCTCGGGCGGCGCGTGCGCGTCGAGATCTTCAAGCGGTTCGGCTACTTCCCCACCGAGTCCAGCGAGCACTCCGCCGAGTACGTGCCGTGGTTCCTGCACCACGACGACCAGGTCGAGCGGTTCCGGAGCGAGATCGACGAGTACATCCGCCGCAGCGACGAGAACCTCGTGGAGTTCGCGGAGCTGCAGCGCAAGCTCGACGCCGGCGAGGACCTCGAGATCGAGCTGAACAGCGAGCTCGCGTCCGAGATCGTGCGCGCGGTCGAGACCGGCGTCGACCGCGAGGTCTACGGGAACGTCCGCAACGGCGGCCTGATCGACGGCCTGCCCGAGGACGCCTGCGTCGAGGTCCCGTGCGTGGC
Source organism: uncultured Actinomycetes bacterium (assembly GCA_963816275.1). Classification (GTDB taxonomy): domain Bacteria; phylum Actinomycetota; class UBA4738; order UBA4738; family HRBIN12; genus JAOUEA01. The sequence goes on along the minus strand of CAWFJU010000001.1, from coordinate 43,460 downwards.
CGACAAGAACGGCGTGCTGCCGACGCGGGTCGGCGAGCTGCCGCCGCAGACGCTCGCGCTGAACCGGACGTTCGTGAACGTGGTGGAGCTGACGGTGCGCGCGGCGCTCGAGCAGTCACGCGAGCTCGTCTACCAGGCGGCGCTGATGGACCCGAACACGGCCGCGACGCTCACCACCGAGCAGATCGTCGCGATGTGCGACGACCTGATCGAGGCCCACGGCGACCTGATCCCCGAGGGGCATCCGGAAGGGCTAGTGACTACAGCTCCTTCAGCCAGATCGTGAGCGGGTCGACGAAGTGAACCCCCGGCTGCTCGGGGTCGCTCCAGCCGCCGAGGAACACGCCACCCTGGTCGCGGTAGCCCATCGATCGGTAGAGCGCGCGCGAGACCGCGAACGTCTCGTCCGTCCCCGTGTCGAGCGCCACGCCGCGCTCCCCGCGCTCGCGCACGACGTCTCGAGCATCTCCATCAGCGCCCGGCCGATCCCCTTCCCCCGGTGGCCGGGCTCGACGAGCAGGTCGCTCACGAGCGGGTAGCCACGGAACTCGCAGAGGTCCTCGACGTGCCGCCCGTCGACGAACCCGAGGCCAACATGACCGACCGCCGCACCGTCGAGCCACGCGATCAGGTAGACGAACCCACCCTGACCCTGGAACGCGACGCGGCGCTCGTGGGTCTCCCGCGGCCGCGACGTCAACCCTTCGCTGACCGCGTCGAGCTCGTGCGCGGCGATCCGACGGATCTCGAGGTTCATGCGTCCGCGCGCTCGCGCACGCCCGCGAGCCCCGACTCGACGAACCCGTCCTTGCCGGTGTCGAGCCCGTACTCGACCTCGTGCCACGGCATCAGGACGAACCGCACCCGCGCCCGTTCGCGGAACCGCGTGTCGGGCGGGCCGCCGTACGCGGCGAGCGCGCGTTCGCCCGGGCCCGGCGCCGCGTGCAGCATCCAGGCGAAGTCGGCGACCGGGTCGCCCATCCCGACCTCCTCCCAGTCGATCACGCCGGCGAGGTTCCCGGTGGGCGTCACGAGGATGTGCTCGGGGCCGAGGTCGCCGTGCGTCACGCACGGCGCGAACCGCCAGTTGCGGTCGTCGTCGAGGTAGCCGTCGAACCGCGCCGCGAAGTGCGCGCGCTCGCCCTCGTCGAGCAGCGGGAACACCCTCGCCTCGAGCCGCGCGAACTCGGCCCGCTGCACCTCGCGCACCTGCTCGGGCGTGACCGCGCGCATCCCGACGAACTCCGGCGGCACCATGTGGAGGTCGTACAGGAACCGCCCGAGGCGCTCGGGCCACACGCCCTCCTCGCCCACCTCGGTGAACGACACGCCGTCGATCCGCCGATAGCCCATCGCGACCGGATCGGTCGACGCGAGCTCGGGCACCGGCACCGCGCCCGACACGTCGTGCGCGAGCTCGGGGAGGATCTCGATCTGCCGCAGGAGCCGCTCCTCGGCGTAGTCGCTGACCGGCACCTGCACGATCCACTCGCCGTCGACGAGGTAGGTCGCCGACGTCCACCCACCGCCGACCGGCTCGAAGGTCTCGAGCGCGAGGCGCGGGAACGCGCGGGCGACGACCGCCCGGTCGAGCTCGAGGCGCGCCGGATCGTTCGCCGTCATCGGTTCACCCCAGCGGCTCCACGGGCGCGGTCGCCACGTCGGCGGGTGGATCCTCGCCCGGCTGCAGGGGCAGGTCGAGCTCGGGGATCTTCAGGGCGAACCACGCGACCACCGCGCCGGCGAGCGCGAGCGTCGAGGCGCCGGCGTAGAGCACGCCCGGTCCCAGGTGCTGATACACGTACCCCCCGATCCCGGCGCCCAGGATCGGGCCGAGTCCGAAGCCCACCATCTGCGCGACCGAGTTCCCGGTGGAGTAGAGCGACGAGGGCAGGAGCCGCCCGACCACCACGACACCGGTCGTGAACAGCAGGCTGAACGCGACGCCCTCGAGGATCGTCAGCAACGACACGATCGTCGGGTTCGAGATCGACCCCCACAGCAGGAACCCCAGCGCGTAGATCGAGCATCCCGAGCGCGTAGACCTTCCGCAGGCCGAACCGCGACTGCAGGCGCGAGGACGACCGCATCATCGGCACCTCGATCAGCCCGCCGGCCGCCGTCCCGATCCCCACCAGCCACGGTCCTCCTCCCTCGCTCGCGATCTTCAAGGAGATGAAGTTCCACGCGGCATTGAACCCCGTCCAGACCAGGAAGAGTGCGAGGAGGAACCCCCAGAACCGTGGCGCCTCGCGGAAGACCGCGCCGACCGCCCCGAGGCGGCCGTCACCCGACGCCGTGTGTCGCGGCGCGTCGCGCGGCACCGTGAACGACCAGAGGAAGACGACCACGCTCGCGATCGCGAAGACCGGCATCGCCCATTCGATCCCGTAGGACTGGAACGTCGCCCCGAACAGCAGGCAGCCGATCGCGTACGTGAAGCTCTCCCAGGAGCGGATCCGCCCGTACTCGGACATCCGGCTCGCGCCCAGGTGCTCGAGCGCGATCGCGTCGACGTTCGGGCCGAAGGTCACCATCGAGCCCGCCAGCAGGAACCCGGTGACCGCGATCCACACGAGCGCGTCCGCGCCGGCGAGCGTCAGCGCGAACGCCGCGGACGCCAACAGCCCGATCTGCAACGAGGTCCGGCGCCCGAGTACGGAGTCCGCGAGGTGACCCCAGATCGGGTTCAGCACGATCCGCGCGACGGCCATCGTCGCGATCACGATCCCGATCTGGCTTCCCGATAGCCCCTTGCCGTCGAGGTACAGCGCGAGGAACGGGAAGAACGCCGAGATCACGAGCCCCGACGTCATGAACATCCCGCGCACCGCGGTGTCGTGCTTCAGGCGGTCCTCGAACACGCTCACCGCGCTAGACGACCGTGGTATCCAGCCCGGCGTCATGGATCGCGGCGAGCTCGTCCGGGTCGGCATGGGCGTCGGTGATCAGCTCGTGCACCTCGTCGATCCCGCAGATCGTCGCGAACGCGACGCGCCCGAGCTTCGACCCGTCGGCCACCACGACGACCCTGGCGGCGCGGCGCAGCAGCGCCCGGTCCGTGTGCGCCTCGGTCTCGTGGTGCGTCGTGAGCCCCGCGGAGGCGGTCAGGCCGTCGGCGCCGATGAACGCGAGATCCAGATGCAGGCCTTCCAACATCTCGTCGGCGATCGGCCCGACGAGCTCGTACGACTCGGATCGGGCCACGCCGCCGCTCACCACGAGCTTGATGTTGGGCCGGATCGCGAGCTCGCTCGCGATGTTCAGCGCGTTCGTCACCACCGTGACGTCCCGATCGGCGACCGCGCGGGCGACCTCGGTCGTCGTCGTGCCGCCGGTGAGCCCGATCACGGCACCGTCCCGCACCCGGGTGGCGGCCTCGATCCCGATCCCCCGCTTCTCCTCCTGCCGGCGCGCCGACTTGTACCGGAGCGGCAGCTCGTAGGAGACCATCTGGGCGACGGCGCCCCCGTGCGTGCGGGTGAGGAGCCGCTGCGCCTCGAGCTGCTCGAGGTCGCGGCGGACGGTGGCGGCCGAGACCCCGAGACGCTCACAGAGGTCGACGACGGCGACCGAGCCGCTCGACGAGAGCTCCTCCAGGATGATCCCGAGGCGCTCTGCCTGATGCATGACGCCAAGTATAGGGCGCTGCCTTGCGGCGATGATCGCTTCTGGCCTAACATGGCCTCAAATGAGCGAAATCGCGCGCGAGATCGCCTCGCAGCCCGCGTGCTGGCGCCGCGCCGCCGAGATCGGCGCGCGGAGCGACGCGACGCTCCCCGCCGCCGGCACCCGGGCCGCCGCGGTCGGCTGCGGCACCTCGTGGTTCATCGCGCAGGCCTATGCGGCGCTCCGTGAATCGCTCGGCGAGGGTGAGACCGACGCGTTCACCGCCTCGGAGGCGCCCCTCGATCGCCCGTACCCGACCGTGGTCGCGATCTCTCGGAGCGGCACCACGACCGAGGTCGCGCGCTATCTCGCGCGGGTCGACGGCCCCCGCCGCGTCGCGATCGTCGGCGTCGAGGGGACCCCGGTGACCGAGGCCGCCGACGAGGTCGTCCCGCTCACGTTCGCGGACGAGCGGTCCGTGGTGCAGACGCGGTTCGCGACGAGCGCCCTGGCGTTCCTGCGCGCCGGACTCGGGCACGACCTCGAGCCGGCGATCGCGGACGCCGAGCGCGCGCTCGACGCGCCGCTGCCGTTCGAGGCCGCGGCCGCCGACCACTTCGTATTCCTGGGTGAGGGTTGGAGCGTCGGTCTGGCGAACGAGGCGGCGCTCAAGCTTCGGGAGGCGGCCCAGGCGTGGACCGAGTCATATCCCGCGATGGAGTACCGCCACGGGCCGATCAGCGTCGCCGGTCCCCGGAGCGTCGTCTGGGCGCTCGGCGGGATCGACGGCGGGGTGCTCGAGGCGGCGGCCGCCACCGGGGCGACGGTCGTGGGAGGCGAGCTCGACCCGATGGCCGAGCTGATCGTGATACAGCGGATGGCGGTGGCGCTGGCGGACGCCCGGGGCGTGGACCCCGACCACCCCCGGCACCTCACGCGTTCGGTGGTGCTGTCGTAGCGGATCGGATCGGAGGGAGTCTGATGAGGCGCACATGGAAGCTGGCGGTTCCCCTGGTCGTCGCGCTCGTCGCGATGGCCTGCACGGGCGGGGATGACAGCGGCAGCTCGAGCAACACCGGGAGCACGGGCTCGGGGGACCAGATCGATCTCGTGATGTGGATGGGGTACACGCCTCCACCACCGGAGAACCAGTCGTTCGAGTTCCGGTCGATCGAGCGGATGGTCAACGAGTTCGAGGCTGACAACCCGAACATCCACATCGAGCTGCAGTACGTGAACAGCGACTACGCGCTGCAGAAGGCGACGGTCGCGATCCAGGGGAACAAGCAGCCCGACATCTCCTACCAGTACGGCACGAACATGGCGCAGCTCGCGACGTCGCCGAAGCTCGTGGACCTGACGGACCGCGTGAACGAGGCCGAGTACAACTGGGACGACTTCTTCCAGGGTGAGCAGGCCGTGGCCACGGTGGACGGCCGTGTGCTCGGCGTCCCGGCCCTCGTCGACAACCTGGCGGTCGTCTACAACAAGGACCTCTTCAAGCAGGCGGGGCTCGAGCCCCCCGGCGAGGACTGGACCTGGGACGAGCTCCGCACCGACGCGAAGGCCCTCACGGATCCAGCGAATAACGTCTTCGGCCTGGTGTTCCCGGCCGACGGCAGCGAGACGATGGTCTGGCAGTACGAGGCCATGCTCTGGGAGGCCGGCGGCAACATCCTGAACCCCGACAACACGAAGGCGATCTTCAACGAGGCGCCGGGGGTCCAGGCACTCGACATGCTGACGTCGATCAACCAGGACGGCTCGATGTACCTGGACTTCAAGCCGGACTCCGGCAAGTCCGGGCAGCTGTTCAACTCGGGCAACATCGGCATGATCATCACGGGCCCCTGGGACCTGTCCGGGTTCCCCGACGTCAACTACGGCGTGCAGTTCATGCCGGCCTTCGAGGCGGGCGGCAGCCACCAGACGATCGCCGGCCCCGACAACTGGGTGATCTTCGACAACGGGCAGGAGCGCGTCGACGCGGCGTGGAAGTTCCTGAGCTTCATGACCTCACCGGATCAGGTGCTGCAGGACTCCCTGGACACCAGCCACCTGCCCACCCGCGCCTCGGTCACCGAGATGCCGGAGTTCAAGGAGTTCTACACGAAGTACCCGGGGACCGAGGTGTTCGTCAAGAACCTGGACAACGTGCTGCAGGCTCGTCCGCAGGTGCCGCAGTACCCGCGGATCTCGAGCGCGCTGGGACAGGCGCTGATCGCGGCGATCCAGGGACAGGAGAGCTCGCAGGATGCCCTGAACAACGCTGCCGAGCAGTCGGACGGGTTCCTGGCGGTACCCTCCTGATCCGACGATGACGAGCGCGAGGACGTGAACGTCCGGCGGATCACCCAATCCGAGCACGTGGTTGGCTGGGCGTTCGCGTTCCCCGCGGTCCTGTTGATCGTCGTCTTCGGCATCGTGCCGATCGTCTGGTCGGCGCTGATGTCGTTCCAGCGGAACAACCTGCTCTCGACACCCGAGTGGATCGGGCTCGACAACTACCGGGCGCTCACGAAGGACCCGCTCTTCAAGACCTCGGCGATCCACGCGGTGATCTACGCGGCGCTGTTCGTGCCGCTGTCGGTGGGCGGCGGGCTGTTCGCGGCGATCGCCTTGAACCGCCGCGTCGTCGGGATCCGCTTCTACCGGATCGCCGTGTTCGTGCCGGTCGTCGCCTCGACGATCGCGACCGCGATCATGTTCCTGTGGCTGTTCGACCCGTATTTCGGTCTGGCGAACTGGGCGCTCGGCAAGGTCGGGCTCGGACCGTTCGGCTTCTTCACGAGCCCGAACGGCGCGCTGTACTCGATCGTCGTGATGACGGTGTGGGGCTGGATCGGCTTCAACGCGATCATCTACCTGGCGGCGCTCCAAGGCGTGCCGCAGGAGCTGCTCGAGGCGGCGTCGATCGACGGGGCCAAGTCGTGGAGCATCTTTCGCAACGTCACGCTGCCGCTGCTCGGCCCGGCGACGTTGTTCCTCGTGGTCTTCACCTCGATCAACGCGATCCAGCTCTTCGACGAGGTGTACTTCTTGACCGGGGGCGGGCCGGGCACGGCGACGTACGTGCCGGTCTTCTACCTGTTCCAACTCGCGTTCCAGCAGGGGATCGCCGGCTACGCGGCCGCGATCGCCTACGTGCTGCTGCTGGTGATCCTGGTCCTCACGGCGATCCAACTCTGGGTCGGCAAGCGGATGGTCTATTACTCGTCATGAGCGAAGAGACGATCGAAGAGGTCACGGGCGAGGCGCTCCTCGAGCCGCTCCCCGACGTGTCCGATCCCGGGCGGGGCCGCACGCTGTTCAGTGCGTGGCACCTGATCCTGCTGCCGCTCGCGATCGTGATGATCATCCCGCTCATCTGGATGGTCGTGACCTCGTTCGAGACCCTGAATGAGACCCGACGGTTCCCGCCGGTCCTCGTCCCCGGGAGCGTCCGATGGCAGAACTACCGGGACGTGCTGCAGCAGGCGCCGTTCGCCAGGTGGTTCCTGAACACGCTCGTCGTCACCGTCGTCGTCGTGATCGGGAACCTCATCTTCTGCAGTCTCGCGGGCTACGCGTTCGCGCGGCTGAAGTTCTTCGGCCGCGACGTGGTCTTCATGCTCGTGCTCGCCACGCTGATGATCCCGTTCCAGGTCATCATGATCCCGACGTTCCTGATCGTGCGTCAGCTCGGGTTGATCGACACCCTCGGCGCGCTCATCGTCCCGAACCTCGCGGGCGCGTTCGGGATCTTCCTCCTCCGGCAGTTCTTCCGGACCCTGCCGATCGAGCTCGAGGAGGCCGCGCGGATCGACGGGGCATCCCGGCTCGGGATCCTGTTCAAGATCGTGCTGCCGCTGTCGGGGCCGGCGCTCGCCACGCTCGCCGTGATCACGTTCATGTGGACGTGGAACGACTTCCTGTGGCCGCTCGTCACGATCTACAGCTCGAACAACATGACGCTGCAGCTGGGGCTCACGACGTTCCAGGGCGCCCACCAATCGAACACGCATCTGCTGATGGCAGCGACGATGATGAGCATGCTCCCGCTGCTGCTGCTGTTCTTCGTGGCGCAGCGGTGGTTCATCCGCGGGATCGCGACGACCGGACTGAAGGGATAGCGACGTGGGGCAGGTCGTCTTCGAGCACGTGAACAAGGTCTTCCCGGGCGGGACGGTCGCGATCGACGATCTGTCGCTCGAGGTGCCGGACGGCCAGTTCATGATCCTCGTCGGGCCGTCGGGGTGCGGCAAGACCACGGCGCTGCGGTGCGTGGCCGGCCTCGAGAAGCCCACGAGCGGGACGATCCGGGTCGGCGACCGCGTGGTCAACGACGTGACGCCCCGCGACCGGGACATCGCGATGGTGTTCCAGAACTACGCGCTCTACCCGCACATGACCGTCTACAAGAACCTCGCGTTCGGGTTGCGGCAGCGACACACGCCGAAGGACGAGATCGACCGTCGCGTCTCGTCGATCAGCACGATGCTCGGCCTCGACGACCTCTTGAAGCGGCGACCGGCGCAGCTCTCGGGCGGACAGCGGCAGCGGGTGGCGATGGGCCGCGCGCTCGTGCGCGAGCCGAGCGCGTTCCTGCTCGACGAGCCGCTCTCGAACCTGGACGCGAAGCTCCGCGTCCAGATGCGCGCCGAGCTGAAGCGCCTCCACACGCGCCTCGGCATCACGACGGTCTACGTCACGCACGACCAGATCGAGGCGATGACGCTCGGCGACCGCATCGCGGTGATGTCGAACGGCAAGCTCCAGCAGCTGGGTCCGCCCCAGGAGCTGTACGACGAGCCGACGAACCTGTTCGTCGCCGGGTTCATCGGGAGCCCGCCGATGAACCTGATCCGCGGCCGGGCTGAGGGCGGGCGGATCACGGCGGGCGACCTCACGTTCGAGCGCACCGGGGCGGCGAACGGCGACGTGGCCGTCGGGATCCGTCCGGAGACGGTGGTCCAACAGACCGACGGCCTGCCGGCGTTCGAGTTCCTCGTCGACGTCGTCGAGCCGCTCGGCGACGAGGTGGTGGTGCACGGCTCGACGGCGGGGACGACCGTCGAGACCGGCGCCGAGGAAGAGGAGCTCCCGACGATGCTCGAGGGCTCGCGCGCGCCGATCACCGCCCGGTTCGACCCGAGCGTGCGGTTCCATCCGGGCGACCGCCTGCGGCTCGGGGTGCGGCCCGACCGTCTGCACCTGTTCGACCTGCGGACCGGCGCCGCGATCCGCTGATCGGCGCGGTGCGTCAGCCCACGAGGCCGGGCACGATGCGGAGCGCGTTCTCCGCGTAGACCCTGCGCAGGACGTCGTCGGGGAGCTCGAGGCCGCCGATCGCCCAGCGGCCCATCAGCGGCACTTCCTCGGTCGAGTGCGGGAACCCCTCGTCGGCCGTCTCGAGGAACCGGAAGTAGATCCCGTAGTTCTCGGGCGCCGGGGGGAACTCGTCGATGCCGAAGAGCACCCGGTCGGGATGCGCCTGGATCAGCGCCCGCGTCGCGCGCGGTTGCCGGCCGAGCTCGGCGACCCGCGCCGCGATGTCGACGTTGAAGTTCGGGTACGACTCGAGCATCCGCGCGACCCACGCCAGGTCCTCCGCGTAGCCGCCGACGTGGACGCCGACGAACGTCGTGCCGGGGTTCGCGGCGACGAGCCCCTCGAGCGCCTCGATCAGCCGGGCGAACCGCGGGAACGCGGGGTCGGCGAACGACCACTCCGGATGCGCGTGGAGCTGCTCGTAGCGCTCGTTCCGCTCGTCGACCGGATCGAAGAACGCGACCGGGTCGGCCGTGTGGATGAAAACGGGGACCGCGAGCTCCGCCGCGGCGGCCCACAGCGGCGCGAGCCGCGGGTCGTCGGGGAGGATCAGCGCGCCGGTATGGTCGCGCACGTGCAGCCCGAGGTCCTTCCAGACCTTGATGCCCTGCGCGCCGGCGGCCACGCTCGCGCGGAGCGAGGCGGCCGCGGCGGCGCCGACGTCGCCGGACGCGACCGCGGCTTCCCAGTCGACGTGGCAGAAGGTCGCGAACCGTCCGGGGTAGGCCCGGTCGTACCGGTCGAGGTTCGCCTCGAGCTCGTCGCCCCATCGGCCGTCGAGGTTCACGATCGCGCGCAGGTTGCAGGCGTCCATGAGGTCGAGCAGGTCGCCGACGTCCGGCACGGTCCAGTCGCCGGGCCGGCCGATCCACTCCGAGAGCCATCGCCCGAGGTGGCTGTGCGCGTCGACGGCCGGGAACCTCGCGCGCTCGACCGGGTGCGCCGGGACCACGAGCTTGGATCCGGGGCGCCAGTCGCGGAGGCGGAGCTCGCCGGGGCCGTCGCTCACGGGACGACGGTCGTGGCCGGCGCGGCGAACCGCGGCAGCCACGGGGCCTCGGCCTCGAGCATCCGGTCCGTCATCTCGTGGATCTGCGGCAGCGTGAGCACGGCGCTCGTCAGCGGGTCGAGCGCGACCGCCGCGTGCACGAGGTCGCGGTCGCCGGTCATCGCGGCCTCGACGGCGAGCCGCTGCACCGTGACCTGCGTCTGGTTCAGGGCGGCGCACGCCGAGGGGAGCCGTCCGTAGCGCGTGGGGCGGACGCCGTTCGCGTCGGCGATGCACGCGACCTCGACGCACGCCTCGGCCGGGAGGTTCTCGATCGACGAGCCGTTGCGGACGTTGCCGTACACGACCCGAGGCACGCCGGTCATCAGGCTGTCGATGATCGGCGCGGCGAACTCCCCGCCGTGCCGAGGTCCGTCGCGTCGCGCCTCCTCGACGACGTCCTCGTTCGTGTAGTCGGCGTCGGCGCTCCGGCAGATCTCGAGGTAGTCCCAGTGGCGATCGATGTAGCTCGCGGTGAGCTCGGGGGTCTTGCGGAACCACGCCCAGTACTCGCTCGCGTGATGGCTCGACTCGGTGTGGAAGTAGCCCGTGAGCATCATCAGCTCGGCCCGCACGCGCTCGATGCTCTCGTACGGGTCGTCGGACCGCGGCAGCATCGGGATCGTGCGATCCACGTGGCGGGCCTTCATCACCTCGCGGATCTTCGGGATCAGGTCCTCGTCGCCACGGCGGAACGTCGTGAACCACGCGGTGTGGTTCACGCCCGCGCACTCGAAGGTGACCTCGTCGTACGGGACCTCGAGCTCGCGCGCGAGCAGCTCCGAGGTGCCCTGCACGCTGTGGCACAGCCCGACGATCTTCACGCCGAGCAGGTCGGTCGCCCAGACGTTGACCGCCATCGGGTTCGCGTAGTTCAGGAGCCAGGCGTCGGGGCAGGTCTCGAGCATCGCCTCGGCGACCTCCCGCAGCGCGTCGACGCTCCGGAGCCCTCGGAAGATCCCACCGGGCCCGAGCGTGTCCCCGACCGTCTGGTCGATCCCGTACTCCCGCGGGATCAGGACGTCGTGGGCGTACGCCTCGACGCCGCCGACCTGGAAGACCGTGATGACCACGTCGGCGCCCCGGAGCGAGGTCCGAAGGTCCGGCGCGACCTCGACGGTCGTCGGCAGCTTCGCGTCGTCGATCATGCGCTGGACGAACCCGCGCGTGCGCTCGGAGCCGGCGGGATCGATGTCGTAGAGCACGAGCGCCGATCCGGCGAGCGCGGGGAAGGCGAGCACGTCGCGGGAGAGCTCGAGCGGGAAGACCCAGCCCCCGGCGCCGACGATCACGATCCTGGGTCCATCGGCCGCCATGTCGGGCTCCTCTCGAGGCTGTGCGTCCAGCTGGTGGTCCGGTCGGCATCGTACTGCAGCCCCTCCGCGGTCTGCACGTTCGTGAACGATTCGGGGGGAGAAGCATCAGATGTGTGCAGTGTCGACCGCCGTACTAGACTCGTGGGGACGCCCTGATGGCGTCCGAGACCGGAGGGGAGCTCGTGGCCGAACGGACCGAGATCACGACCGACGCCGCGCCGCTCGGGTCCGGCGCCTACTCCCAGGCGATCCGTGCCGGAGATTCCGTGTACATCTCCGGGCAAGGACCGCTGGATCCGGCCACGCTCGAGGTCGTGGGCACGTCGATCGAGGAGCAGACCGAGATCACGCTCGGCAACCTCGCTGCGATCGCCGCCGCCGCGGGCGGTTCCCTCGCCGACGTCGTCAAGGTCTCCGTGTTCTTGGCGTCGATCGACCTGTTCGCCGGCTTCGACGCGACCTACGCGCGGATCTTCGGCGAGCTGCCCCGTCCGGCGCGCACCACCACCGGCGCGGAGCTGAAGGGCATCCTGGTGGAGATCGACGCCGTGCTCCACCTCCCGCGGTGAGCACGCCGTACGACCTCGACACGCCGTCCCTCCTGATCGATCTCGACGTGATGGAGCGCAACATCGCGGAGATGGCGGAGGTCGCCCGTGCAGCCGGGGTGCGGCTCCGCCCCCACACGAAGACGCACAAGTCGCCCGAGATCGCGCGGATGCAGCTCGACGCCGGCGCGAGCGGCATCACGGTCGCCAAGCTCGGCGAGGCCGAGGTGATGGTCGATGCGGGGATCGACGACGTGCTCGTCGCGTACCCGTTGGTCGGCGAGATCAAGCTCGCACGTCTGCGCGCCCTCATGGAGCGCGCGCGGATCCGTACCACGACCGACTCGGTGGAGGTCGCCGAGGGTCTGGGCCGCGTGGGCCGCGACCTCGGACGCGACGTCGAGGTCCTGATCGAGGTCGACACCGGGCTACACCGGGTCGGGCGGGCGCCGGGCGCGCCGACGGTCGATCTCGTGCAGCGCGTCACGCAGCTCCCGGGCGTGGAGGTGATCGGCCTGCTCACGCATGCCGGGCACGCCTACCGGAGCGCGAACGCCGACGAGCTCCGCGTCACCGCGGAACGCGAGGTCCTCGACCTCGTCGAGACCGCCGCGGTCTGTGCCGAGGCCGGGATCGAACTCCGCGAGATCAGCGTGGGGTCGACGCCGACCGCTCGGATCGGCGCCGGCGTCCCGGGCGTCACCGAGATCAGGCCTGGGACGTATGTCTTCAACGACGTCCAGCAGATGCGGATGGGGGTGGCGACGCTCGCCACGTGCGCTCTTCGCGTCCTCTCGACCGTCGTGGCCCACCCGACGCCCGACCGCTTCGTCCTCGATGCCGGGACGAAGGCGTTCACGTCCGACGGCGGCGACGGACCGCCGTTCCCCGGGCGAGGCGTCATCGCCGGCCGGCCCGAGCTGCGGCTCGACTTCATGAACGAGGAGCACGCCGTGGGCTCGCGCACCGGCGAGGACGACGTGCGGATCGGCGACCGGCTCCAGGTCGTCCCGCTGCACGCGTGCGCGTGCGTGAACATGTTCGACGTGGCGTACGGCGTGCGCGAGGACGTGCTGCAGCACGAGATCGCGATCGGGGCCAGGGGGCGGATGCGGTGATGCGCGGGCTGTCGGGCAAGGGCGTGCTGGTCAGCGGCGCGAGCCGCGGGATCGGCGAGGCCGCCGTCCGGCGGTTCCTCGAGGAAGGGTGTCGGGTGTTCCTCTGCGCGCGGCACGCGGACGGTGTGGACGAGGCCCTCAGGACGCTGCGACCCCTGGGCGAGGTGGACGGCATGGCCTGCGACGTGAGCGTCCCCGGGGACGTCGAGCGCCTGGTCGAAGCCGCCGACACTTTCCTCGGCGGGATCGACGTGCTGGCGAACAACGCCGGCGTCGCGTGGCAGGAGCCGTTCCTCGAGATCACGCTCGAGCACTGGGACGAGCTCCTCGACATCAACCTGCGCGGGCTGTTCCTCGTCGCGCAGGCGGTGGCTCAACGGATGGTCGCACGCGGACGGGGCGGCGCCATCGTGAACATGTCGTCGACGAACGCGTTCGAGGGTGAAGCGGGCTACGCGCATTACAACGCCTCGAAGGGCGCGATCTCGATGCTCACGCGGACGATGGCCACCGAGCTGGGGCCGCACGGGATCCGCGTGAACGCCCTGTGCCCGGGGAAGATCTTCACGCCGCTACAGGGCGAGGCGGAGGACCCCGAGTACACGGCGCGGTACGAGCGCGAGAAGATCCCGCTCGGGCGCTCGGGCACGGTCGAGGAGGTCGCCGCCGCGTACGCGTTCCTCGCCTCGGACGAGGCGACGTTCATCACCGGCGAGCTGCTCGTGATCGACGGCGGCCAGCTCGCGATGTGAGGAGAGAACGATGACGACCGACGGATCACCGCTCGACCAGCTGCGAGCGCTCGACGTCCCCGACGGGGCGATCGGGCTGTCGTGGCTCGGCCAGGCCGGGTTCATCCTCCGCGCCGGCGGCACGACCGCCCTCCTCGACCCGTTCCTCGCGCCGTACCACGGCCGCGAGTACGAGAGCGCCCTCGCGCCGGAGGCCGCCCGCGACGTGGACCTCGTCCTGTGCACGCACGAACACGTCGACCACTTCGACGCGGCGAGCGCGCCCGCGATCGCGGCCGCCTCCCCCGGCGCGGTCTTCGTCGTGCCGACGCCGATCGTCGACATGGTGACCGAGGCCGGCATCTCGGCCGATCGCGTGGTCGGCCTCCAGCCGGGCGAGACGCTGGATCTCGCGGGACTCACGATCGGTGCGGTGCCCGCGCTGCACGGGGTCACGATGGAGGACGCGTACACGTTCGGCGAGGCGATGTCGGACGGGCTCGTCCGGTTCCTCGGCTACGTGGTCGACGCCGGTCCGTGCCGCCTCTACCACGCCGGCGACACGATCCACTACGAGGGCATGGAGACGATGCTGCGCGATCTCGCGATCGATCTCGCGCTCCTGCCGATCAACGGCCGCGACCACGAGCGCGAAGCGCGAGGCATCGTCGGCAACCTCTCGGCGCGGGAAGCGGCCTGGCTCGCGACCGAGATCGGAGCGGGCGCGGTCGTCCCGATGCACCACGACCTGTTCGCGCGGAACCGTGGCTACCCGGCCCACCTCGTCGAGAGCGTCGAGCGCGACCACCCCGGCGTGTCGGTGCTGGTCCCCGTGCGCGAACGCCCCTTCGTATGGAGCAGCGGGAGGGCGCGTTGAAGGCGCTCGTGTACCTCGGGCCGCGCGTGATGGAGCTGCAGGACGCGCCCGAACCGACGCCGGCCCCGGGCGAGGTCGTGATCGCGACGAGCGCCGCCGCCGTGTGCGGCTCCGATCTGCACGGGTTCCGCGAGGCGAGCCCGCGGCGGATCCCACCGCTGATCATGGGCCACGAGGCCGTCGGCGTGATCGACGAGACCGGCGACGGGGTCGACCCGGGCCGGGTCGGCGAGCGGGTCGTCCTGAGCCCGATCCTTCCGTGCGGCGCCTGCGAGGCCTGCCGCGACGGCCGCACGAACGTCTGTCCGCAGGGACGGCTGGTCGGACGGGAGCTGACGGGCGGATTCGCGAGTCGTTTCGCGGTGCCGGCGGCGGCGGCCGTGCCGATCGCGGCCTCGGTACCCGACGACCTCGCCACGCTCACCGAGCCGCTCGCGAACGCCGTGCACGTCGCCACCCGGTCGGTCCGGCCCGGTGACGACGTCCTGGTGATCGGCGCGGGCCCGATCGGCGTGCTGATGAGCCGGATGGCGTTCGAACAGGGCGCGCGCACGGTCTACTCGACCGACCCGGTCCCGAGCCGCGTGGCGTTCGCGCACGCCCAGGGCGCCACGCCGCTCGAGGGCGACGACCCGGAGGCGGCGCTCCGAGCGGCGACCGGCGGCCGCGGGGTCGACGTCGTGATCGACGCGGCCGGCTTCGAGGCGACGTGGGCACTGGCCCTCCGCGTGGTCCGGCCGGGGGGGCGGGTCGAGGCGGTGGGCCTCGGCATGCCCGCCGGGACGGTCGACTTCTTCGCGATCGCGGGCAAGGAGATCCAGGTGACCGGATCGTTCGCGTGGACCGACGACGACTTCGCCCGCGCGCTGGCGCTGATCGAGGGCGGCACGATCGCGACCGACGGCTGGTTCACGAGCGTGCCGCTCGCCGAGGGGCAGCGCGCGTTCGAGGAGCTGGTGGACACCGACGGACCGGTTCAAGGTGGTGCTGACGCCGTGAGGCTCGTTTCGTTCGACGGCGGCTTCGGTCGCGTGGAGGGCGACGAGGTCGTCCCGTTGGGGCCGGACCTGGTCGCGTACCTCGCCACCGGCGGGTCGACCGACGCGCCGCCCGTGCTGCTCGGGTCCCTCCAGCTCTCGGCGCCGGTGCCGCGTCCCGGCAAGGTGATCTGCATCGGGCTCAACTACCGCGACCACGCCGAGGAGTCGGGCCTGCCCCTGCCCGAGGTGCCGATCCTGTTCCCGAAGTTCGCGAACAGCGTGATCGGGCCCGGCGCGCCGATCGTGCTCCCGCCCGAGACGGACGAGCCCGACTACGAGGCCGAGCTCGGCGTCGTGATCGGACGCACGGCGCACCGGGTCGGCGCGGCCGACGCCCTCTCGTACGTCGCCGGTTACACGTGCATGAACGACGTCTCGGCGCGCGACCTGCAGAACCGGACCTCCCAGTGGATGCTGGGCAAGGCGATCGACACCTTCCTGCCGTGCGGCCCGTGGCTCGTGACCTCGGACGAGATCCCCGACCCCCAGGCGCTCGCGATCCGGTTGCGCCTGAACGGCCGGGAGCTCCAGTCCTCGAGCACCGCGCAGATGGTCTTCGGGGTCGCCGAGCTCGTGGCCTCGATCAGCCGGACGATGACGCTCGAGCCCGGTGACCTGATCGCGACCGGCACACCGCCGGGCGTGGGCTTCGCCCGCAGGCCGCCCGTGTGGCTCGCCGAGGGCGACGTCGTCGAGGTCGAGATCGAGCGGCATCGGCACGCTCACGAACCCCGTCCGGACGGAACGCGTGGCGACGTGACCCCCCTCCGGTTACCCGCCGATCCGCCGTTCCGGACCCTGGTCGGGGTCGGCGGGATCGGCGGCGGCATCGTCCTCGCGCTCGAGGGCGACGCGACGCTCGGACGGGAGGAGAGCCGGGGGGCGCACCTCCTGGACGTCCGCGACGCGTGCAAACTGCACATCGTCGCCCACCACGTCGCGGTGCTCCTGGGAGCGAGCCCGTCGGGCGGGCCGTTCCGGGTCACGCCGCTCGGCTGCGTCGGCGACGACGACACGGGGCGGTGGGCGCTCGCGGAGATGAGGGCCGCCGGGATCGACACGGGCCGTGTGGCGGTCAGCCCCGACCGGCCGACGCTGTTCAGCGTGTGCGTCCAGTACCCGGACGGCGCCGGGGGGAACCTCACCACGCTCGATTCGGCGGCCGCCGCGCTGACCGAGGCCGACGTCGGCGGTTCGGAGGAGTTGCTCGCCACCGACGGCGCTCGGACGATCGCGCTGGCCGCCCCCGAGGTCGGTCTGGGACCCCGGCGACGCCTGCTCGAGCTCGCGGGCGATCACGGCGCCTTCCGGGTGGCATCGTTCGTCTCGGGCGAGGTCGGGTCCGCACGCGACGACGGCCTCTTCGACCTCGCGGACCTGATCGCGCTGAACACCGACGAGGCCGGGACGCTCGCCGGCCGGGCGTTCGACTCGGCCAGCCCCGGGGCGTTCCTCGCCGCGGTCGTCGCGGCCATCGGCGCCGACCGGCGACGGCTGCGCCTCGTGGTCACGGCCGGCGCGGTCGGCGCGTTCGCCTACGACGAGGGACGGTGGCACCATCGGGACGCGATACCGGCCGAGGTCGCGAGCACGGCCGGCGCCGGCGACGCGCTGCTCGGCGGCGTGCTCGCTGGGCTCGCGGCCGGGATCCCGCTGATCCCCGGGCCGGGCACGGCGCCCGAGCCGCTCACCTGTGCGCTCGATCTGGGCGTGCTGCTCGCGAGCGTCTCGGTCACCTCGCCCCATACGATCCATCCGCACGCCGACCTCGCCGCGCTCATCGCCCTCGCCGAACGCACCGGACGCACGTTCGGCCCACCGCTCGCCGACCTGCTCTGAACCGAAAGGACCCGTCATGGACTTCGCAACCCTCCGCCACGAGGTCTGGCTGGCGAACATGCAGCTCCCCGCGCTCGGCCTCGTCGTGATGCACAGCGGGAACGCGAGCGGCATCGACCGCGATCACGGCGTCGTCGTCATCAAGCCGAGCGGCGTCGACTACGACACGCTGCGACCGGAGGATCTCGTGGTCGTGTCCCTCGATGGCGAGCACGTGCCGGCCGCGAGCGTGCCCGACCGCATCATCAGCAGGCTCCGTCCCAGCGTGGACACGCCGCACCACCTGGCCCTCTATCGCGGCGACCCGGCGATCGGCTCGGTGGTCCACACCCACTCGAACTACGCGACGGCGTGGGCCGCAGCCGGCCGGTCGATCCCGTGCGCCCTGACGGCGCTCGCCGACGAGTTCGGCGGCGACGTCCCGTGCGCCCCGTACGCGGCGAACGAGGGAGACGCGATCGGCGACGCGATCCTCGAGCACCGGTCGCGCGCACCGGCGATCCTGCTGGCGAACCACGGCGTGTTCACGTTCGACGCCACGCCACGGAACGCCCTGAAGGCCGCAGCCATGGTCGAGGACGCTGCGAAGACGATGTGGCTCGCGATGCAGCTCGGCAAGGTCCCGGCCTTGCCGAACGACGAGATCGACCGGTGGTGGGACCGCTACCACTCGACGTACGGACAGGACACGTGATGACCATCGATCCGAAGGATCTGTACGAGTGGTGCCGCATCCCCGTCGAGGCGCTCGCGGGGAGCGGGACGAAGGTGCCGTTCGAGGTCGTCGCCGACGCGAGCGAGACGGGACGGGCGATGGCGCTGGAGCTGATCGAGCTCGTCGAAGCGAACAGCGCCGACGGGCGGCCGACGCGCGCGATCGTGCCCTGCGGCCCCTCGTCGTGGTACGAGCCGTGGACCGAGGAGGTGAACGCCCGCGGGCTCTCGCTCGCGGACCTCACCGTGTTCCACATGGACGAGTGCCTCGACGCGCAGGGGCGGCTCCTCCCCGACGATCATCCGTACAACTTCCGCTCGTTCATGGAGCGGCACTTCTACGGAGGCATCCGCCCCGAGCTCACCGTGCCGCAGGAACATCGGTATTGGCTCCTCCCCTCCACGGCCGAGCGCGTGGCCGAGGCGATCGCCGAGGCGCCGATCGACCTCACGCTCGGCGGGTGGGGACAGGACGGTCACGTGGCCTACAACCAGGCACGGCGCCACCCGTTCAGTGCGTTCACGCTCGATGAGCTGGCGGACTCGACGATCCGGATCCAGGACAACAACCTCGACACGATCATCGCCCTCGCCCACCGGACCTTCGGCGCCGGCTACCAGTTCGTCCCGCCGATGTCGATCACGCTGGGGATGCGCGAATGCCTGTCGGCGCGCCGCGTGCGCCTCTACAGCGACACCGGGGCCTGGAAGCAGACCGCGTTCCGCGTGGCCCTGTTCTCCGAGCCGACGCCCGAGTATCCGATCACCCTGCTGCAGCGGCACCCCGACGCGAAGATCGTCGCGACCCTCGAGACCGCGCGACACCCGATCGCCGAGCATCCGGAGTGGCGGCTGTTCTGACCCACGGCCGCGGGTCGACCGCACGAGGCGGTCCGACCGGCGTCAGACGAGCGAGACCTCGGCTCGAGCGGCCAGCGACGCCGCCCTGGAGGGGTCGAGCCGTCCCGCCCCCGGGATCTCGGAGTTGGCCGTCCCGGCGGCGAGGGCCAGACGCAACGCGGCCTCCCACGGTTCCCCGGCGTCGAGCGCCGTGACGAGCCCGGCGAGGAAGGCGTCGCCGCTCCCAACCGGGTAGCGGCCACGCACGTACAGCCGGCCCTCGTACAGCGAGCCGTCGGGCGCCGCGAGCACCACGCCGTCGGCGCCTCTCGTGACGAGCCCGGCGTGGCCGTCGCCCCCCGCGAGCGCGCGGAGCTTCTGCGCGGCGGCGAGCGCCTCGTCCCGGCGGGCCGTCGGGATCCCGAGCAGCTCACCCGCCTCCGCGGCGTTCACCTTCACGACGTCGGGGCCGGCGCCGAGCGCGAGCCGGAGCCGTTCGCCCTCGGCGTCGAGCGCCACGTGCACGCCGGCGGCGCGCGCCTCGGCCACCAGGTCGTGGTAGCCGTCGTCGGGCAGGCCTTGCGGGAGCGAGCCGCTGATCGTGAGCCATCCGCCCGGCGTCCAGGCGGTGGACGCGGTCTCCAGCAACTCGACCCACGCGGCGGCGGGCACCTCGGAGCCGTGTTCGTAGAACTCGGTGAGACCGCCGGTCTCGCGGTCCGCCACGCTCAGCGAGGCCCGGTTCTCGCCGTGGGTCCAGACGAACGCCCCCGGAACCCCTTCGGCGGAGAGCATCTCGGCCAGCCACTTCCCCGTGTGACCGCGGAGGATCGCGACCGCCCGCACGTCGGCCCCGAGCGCCTGCGCGGCGCGCGCGACGTTCAGCCCCTTGCCGCCCGCGACCTCGATGAAGCCGTCGGGCCGGTGGATGTCGCCCTTCACGAGCCGGTCGACCTCGAAGAGCTTGTCGATCGATGGATTCGCGGCCAGGCAGACGATCACGCGGCGCGCCCCCGTTCGATCGCGGCCAGCACCTCGTCCATCGTCGGCTGGCCCTCGGTGCCGCCGAGCGCGAGCGTCGACAGCGCGCCGCACGCGGTGGCGATCCGGAGTGACGCCTCGAGGGACTCGTTCGCGAGGAACGCCGTCAGGAACCCCGCGTCGAAGGAGTCGCCGGCGCCCGTCGCGTCGACCACCCTGGCCTGGAGGGCCGGCGTCTCGACGATCTCACCGGCCAGTGCGCCCAGGGCGCCCCGGTCCCCGCGCTTCATCACGACGAACGGCGATCGCGCTCGGAGGCGTCGGACGGCCTCGCCGACGTCCGAGATGTGCGCGAGCCGGAGGGCCTCCATCTCGTTCGGGAGGAAGATGTCGATCTGCGGCAGCAGCTCCGTCAGGCCGCCGTCCCAGACCTCGGTCGGGTCCCAGTTGGGGTCGACCGACGTGGTGCCGCCGGCCGCGTGCACCTCGTCGAAGATCGCCGGGAGGTCCTGGGCCAGGCCGCGTTGCAGGAAGTAGGAGCTGACGTGCACGTGCCTGCTCGACGCGAGCACGGCGCGGTCGATCAACGTCGACCGGAGGTCGCCGATCGTGCCGAGCGACGTGAGGATCGCGCGATCGTCGGGCTTGGAGAGCACGACCGTGACGCCGGTGGGTCGGCTCGGGTCCACGGCGATGCCGCCGGTGTCGATGCCGCGCCCCGCGAGCTGCTCGCGCATGAACCTCCCGAACAGGTCGTCCCCGACGACGCCGGCGAAGGCCACGCGGAGCCCCAGCCGGGCGGCCCCGCACGCCAGGATCGCCCCCGATCCGCCGATCGTGAGGTGCGCGTCCTCCACGAGTCGTTCCGCCTGTCCGAACGCAGGCTCGACCTCGCCGCCGTGCAGGATCAGATCCGGGTTCGCGTCGCCGAGCACGAGGAGGTCGAAGTCCGTCACGACCCAACTTTACGGGAACCGGTCGTCGCTACGATGGACGGCATGGCGCCCCGCATCGAGCTCGTGATGGGCGACATCACCACCCAGGCGGTCGACGCGATCGTGAACGCCGCGAACACGGCGCTGCAACCCGGTGGGGGCGTCGACGGGGCGATCACCCGGGCTGCGGGCCGGGAGGCGCTCGCCGACCGAGAGCGCGTGATCGCGGAACGCGGCGTTCCGCCGCTGCCGACCGGCGAGGCCGTCGCCACGGTCGGCGGCGAACTGCCCGCTCGGTGGATCATCCACACCGCCGGACCGATCTACGCCGGCAGCGACCGCGATGCTCTGCTCCTCGCCTCGTGCCATACCTCCTGCCTGCGCGTGGCCGACGAGCTCGGCGCCGCGTCGGTGGCCTTCCCCGCGATCTCGACCGGGATCTACGGATATCCCGTCGCTGAGGCCGCGCCCGTCGCGGTCGGGGCCGTCAAGGACGCGGACACGGAGGTCTCCGTCGTTCGGTTCGTTCTGTTCCGGCCCGCGGACCTCGAGGTGTTCCGCACCGCACTGGGTCGGTGACACGCAAGCGACGACCGACGCGCCCGGAATATCCGACCCCGCTGGTAGCATTCGCACCCTCATGAGCGAGCACCTGACCTCCGTGAAGGGCGTGTTCGACCGCCTCGGTGAGATCCAGCTGGTCGACTGCCGCGAGCAGTACGAATGGAACGCCGGGCACGTCGAGGGCGCCGTCTACCTGCCGCTCAACTCGATCATGGCGGGCGCCGGCACCGACCTCGACAAGGCCCGGCCGGTCGCCGTGATCTGCCGCACGGGGAACCGCAGCGAGCTCGCCACGATGATGTTCCAGGCCCGCGGCTTCGAGGCGTACAACGTCGAAGGCGGTATGGAGGCCTGGGCGGCCGAGGGGCTGCCCTTCGAGGCCGCCGACGGCCAGCCCGGCCGCGTCGCCTGACCGAGCCCGCCCGCAACGCACCCGTTCGCCGGTCCCGGTCCCGGTCCACCGCGGGCGTAGCCTTACGCTATGGCCGACCTCGATGCCGCGCGCCGCGCCCTCACCGATGCCCTGGGCGCGGACGCGGTCCTGGCCGATCCGCTCTCCCTCCGGCTCTACGCGCGTGACGCCTCCCTGGTCGAGGGGAACGCCTCGGTGGTGGTCCTGCCCACGACGGTGGAGCAGATCCAGGACGCCGTGCGGATCGCGGCCGCGTACGGTCTCCCGATCGTGCCGCGGGGCTCCGGCACCGGCCTGGCCGGTGCGGCCACCCCGATCGACGACGCCGTCGTCGTCGTGACCGCCAAGATGAACCGGATCCTCGAGGTCCGCACCGAGGACCGGCTCGCGTGGGTCGAGCCGGGGCTGTTCAACCTCGACCTGTCGAGCGCCCTCGCGCCCCTGGGGTGGACCTATGCACCCGACCCGTCGTCGCAGCAGGTCTCCTCGATCGGCGGGAACGTGAACACGAACGCGGGCGGTCCCCACTGTCTCGCCTACGGGGTCACGAGCGCGCACGTCCTGGCGGTCGACGTCGTGCTCCCGGACGGCGAGCTGGTACGACTCGGCTCCGAGGCGCCGGAGGCCGCCGGGTACGACCTGCGCGGCGCGGTGGTGGGCAGCGAGGGCACGCTCGGTGTCGTGTCGCGCGTCTGCGTGCGCCTCACACCGATCCCGCCCGCGGTCCGAACGATGCTGCTCGACTTCGCGAGGGTCGAGGATTGCGCGGCGACGGTCTCGGCGATCATCGCGCGAGGCGTGATCCCGGCGGCGCTCGAGATGATGGACCAGGGCATCGTCCGCGCGGTGGAGGCCTTCGTGCACGCCGGCTACCCGACCGACGCCGCCGCCGTGCTGCTCGTCGAGCTCGACGGGCTCGTGGCCGGCGTCGAGGCGCAGGCCCGCGAGGTCGAGGCCGCGGCGCAGGAGAACCGCGTCGGCACGATCCGCGTGGCCGCCGACGCCGGGGAGCGTGCGCTCCTGTGGAAGGGCCGCAAGTCCGCCTTCGGAGCGATCGCCCGGATCGCGCCCCACTACCACCTGCACGACTGCGTGGTGCCTCGCGCGAGACTCGTCGACATCCTGGCCGGCGTCTACCGGATCGCGGAACGCCACGACCTGATCGTCACGAACGTCTTCCACGCCGGCGACGGGAACCTCCATCCGCTGTTCTCGTTCGATCGGAGCGTTCCAGGCACCCTCGAACGCGTCCTCCGAGCGAGCGACGAGCTGGTGCGGATGTGCGTCGAGGCTGGCGGGGCGCTCAGCGGCGAACACGGGATCGGTCTCGAGAAGCGCGACTTCATGCCGCTGATGTTCGGGAAGGAGGACCTGGACGCGCAGGCGTGCGTCCGGGCCGCGTTCGACCCCGACGGCCGCATGAATCCGAAGAAGGTGCTGCCCGACGGCGCGCGGTGCGGCGAGTTCGCCCTGGCGGCGGCGGGCACCGACGACGCCGCGGACGCCGCCGACTCGCTGCCGGAGGGCACGTGGATCTGATCCATCCCCACACGAAGGCCGCGCTGGCCGAGGCGCTCCGCGACGCGAGCGCGACCGGCACCCGGGTGCTGCCGGTCGGCGGCCGCCGTCACATGGATCGGGGGAACCCGACCGAGGTCGACGCCGAGCTCTGGACCACGATGCTCGATCAGGTCGTAGCCTACGACCCCGCCGAGATGCTCGTGGTCGTCGAGGCGGGGACGCGCGTCGGCGGCCTCGCCGCGATGCTCGCCGAGCACCGGCAGGAGTGGCCGGTCGACGCGCCGGCCGACGCGACCGTGGGCGGCGTGATCGCGGCCGGCGTGTCGTCCCCGCGCCGGCTCAAGGTCGGCCTGATGCGCGACACGGTGGCCGAGCTGGAGCTCGCGACCGGCGACGGACGCCTGGTGCGCTCCGGCGCCCGCACCGTGAAGAACGTGACCGGCTACGACGTTCATCGGCTCGCGACGGGATCGCTCGGCACGCTCGGCGTGATCGTGCAGGTCGCGTTGAAGGTGCGACCGCTTCCCGCGGCAACCACGACGTTGGTGACCTCGTCCGGCGGGATCGAGGCCGCGGAGGCGATGCTGGCCGCGGTCCCGCTCCCCGCGGCCGTGGTCGCCGGGCCCGACCGGGTGACGCTCCGGCTCGAGGGATGGCCCGACGAGATCGAGGAACAGACGGAGGCCGCGAGGGCGGTCGCCGACGTGATGCCGGCGCCGTCGTTCGACGTCGAGTGGCCGACGACGCCGATCGTCGTGGAGGCCGCGGTGCCGCCGTCCCGGCTGGGCGAGCTGATCACGGTCGCGCCGGCATGGACCGCGCTCGCGGGGGTCGGCCTCGCGTGGATCGGCGCCGAGGACCAGGACGAGCTCGCGCGGATCCGCGAGACGGCGACGTCGCTCGGCGGGATCGCGCCCGTGGTGCAGGGGCCCGGCGGACTCGGCGACCCATCGATCCCGGCGCCCGAGGTCCACCGCCGCCTCAAGGCGGCGTTCGATCCCGCGGGCATCCTGGCGCCCGGACGGTTCTGGGGCGGCATCTAGCGACGCCGCTCGTACGGACGGCCGTCACACGCTCAGCACCGAGAAGTGCTGCTCGATCTCCCGATAGAGGTCGAACTTCGCCGCGGGGTCGAGGAAGCTGCTCGTCACGGCGTCCTCGGTGAGCTGCCGCACACCGTCGAGCGTCCAGCCGTTCTCCAGGAGCAGCGCGTACTCCATGCCGAGATCCACCCCCGTGAAGCCGGGGTCGTCCGTGTTCACCGACACCAGTACGCCCTGATCGAACATGCGACGTAGGGGGTGCATCTCGATCGTCGTCTTCTTCGCGATCAGCTCGTTCGAGGACGGGCAGACGGTGAACGGGATCACTCGCTCGCTCACCTCGCCCACGAGGCCGGGATCGTCCAGCACGGAGAGCCCGTGGTCGATCCGCTCCACCCCCATCGACAGCGCGATCCGGATGTTCTCAGGGCCGGTGTCCTCGCCCGCGTGGGTCGTGATCCGGAACCCGCGGCGTTTCGCGAGTCGCAGCGCCTCGGCGTAGTCGCGAAGATCCACCCCGAGCTCGGTCGAATCCATGCCGACGCCGATCACGGTTCCGGGCCGGAGCGCCACCAGCTCCTGGACCAGCTGGAGCCCGGCGGCGCCTCCGTAGGCTCGATCCATGTCGCAGATGAGCACCCCGGTGGCTCCCGTGTCCGCCTGGGCGTCCGACAGTCCCCGGCTCAGACCCGACACGATCGAGTCGAGCGTCTGGCCCGAGTCGAGGAGGCGAGCCGGGGTGAAGAACGTCTCTCGGTAACGGAGGCCGTGCGCGGCCCCATCGGCGATGCTTTCGTACGCGAGGCGGTACCAGTCGTCCGGGGCCTGCAGGAGCATCTGCCCCTTCCAGTAGTCGTCGAGGAAGTCGTTCAGGCTGCCGTAGTCGGTGAGGGCGCCGCGCCGCTCGTCGCGCGACGCCATCCGTTCGGGGAGCGGGAGCCCGTTCTGCGTCGCGAGCTCGATCGCGGTCGAGGGTCGAAGGGTCCCCTCGACGTGACAGTGCAACTCCACCTTGGGGATCGCGTCGGCGATCGAAAGGTCGGACTCGGAGAATCGCGCTTGCATCCCGCCTCCTGACGAGCGCCGATGCACCGTGCGTGCGCGCTCCCGGGTTCGCGACCGGACGCTACGCGAGGGCCGCCGCACGGTCAATCGAGGGTGGCAACGTCGCCCCGGAGAGGATGGTTGACCGCAGGTGGGGCATCAGCCCAGCGAGGCGAGCCGCTCCCCGGCGGCCTCGAGCGTCGCGAGCTCCTTGCAGAACGCGAACCGCAGCAGATGCGCGCCGGCGGCCGGGGCGCTGAAGAACGACGAGCCCGGCACGACCGCGACGCCTACCTGCTCCACGAGATGCCGCGCGGTCGCGACGTCGTCGCCCAGGCCGAGGTGCGAGCCGTCGGCCATCACGTAGTAGGCACCCGACGGCGGCTGCGCCTCGAAGCCGGCCTCGCCGAGGATCCGCATGATCGCCTCCCGGCGCTCCGCGTACTCGGCCCGCATCTCCTCGTAGTAGGAGGCCGGGAGCTCGAGGGCCGTGACGCCGGCGACCTGGAGCGGCGCGGCCGCCGCCACGGTCAGGAAGTCGTGCACCGACCGGATCCCCGCCATCAGCGAAGTCGGCGCGATGACCCACCCCACCCGCCACCCCGTGACCGAGTAGGTCTTCGAGAGGGCGCTGATCGTGACGGTGCGCTCCTCCATCCCGGGGACCGTCGCCATCGGCACGTGCTCGGCACCGCCGTACAGGATGTGCTCGTAGATCTCGTCGGTGATCGCGATCGCGTCGTACCGCACGCACCGCTCGGCGATCGCCCCGAGCTCCTCCCGCGAGAACACCTTGCCGGTGGGGTTGTTCGGCGTATTGATCACGACCGCCCGCGTCCGGTCGGAGAACGCCGCACGCAGAGCACCCTCGTCGAACGTCCAGTCGGGCGGGTGCAGGGTCACGTGCCTGGGCACGGCGCCGCTCAGGATCGCGTCGGGCCCATAGTTCTCGTAGAAGGGCTCGAAGACGACGACCTCGTCGCCCGGGTCGAGCACGCCGAGCATCGTCGCGATCATCGCCTCGGTCGATCCGCACGTGACGCAGAGCTCGGTCTCGGGATCGACGCTCATCCCGTAGTCACGTGCGTACGTCGCGGCGATCGCCTGGCGGAACGCCGGCACGCCCCACGTGATCGGGTACTGGTTGTGGTCCTCGGCGATCGCCCGCGCGGCGGCCTCCTTGAGGACCGCGGGCGCCGCGAAGTCCGGGAAGCCCTGGCCGAGGTTGATCGCGCCGTGCAGGTTCGCGAGCCGCGTCATCTCCCGGATCACCGACTCGGTGAACGAGGACGCCTTGCTCGACGGACGGAGCTTCGACATGCGAGGGAGCCTACCGGGCGACGTGCGGTGGACGACTACACGTCGCGGAGCATGAACAACTCGACCGGCGCCGACTCCCACGAGTCGAAGTCGTCGTCCTCGACCGCCGCCGACAGCGCCGGCCGTGCGGCTGTGAGGTCATCGTCCGAGTGCCAGATCGCGAGCCCGACGAGCGCGTCGGAGCGCGTGTCCTTGAACGTGTGCGCCTCGACCGCACCGGCGGCCCGCGCCGCGGCCCCGAAGCGATGCATCGAGTCGATCAGATCCTGTTCGTGCTGGGGCTTCGGGCGGTGGATCGACAGGTGATGAAGCATGACCGTCCTCCTTCGGCGAGATCCGTCTCGCTCATCCCGGGTAGAGCGCGGCGGTGAACGAATAGTCGATACCCGAGGCCAGGCACCCGAGCTGGGAGGCCGAGCGGATCAGGATCGTGCCTTCGAGCTTGCTCGCACGCCACTCGTCCATCAGCGGCTTCGCGGCGGCCACCGTGAACGACACGGCGAACGACGCGCTCGTCGGGGTCCCGCCGCAGGTGAACGCCGCCCGGTCGGTGCCGGTCCCCGAGTACGCCGCGGCCGCCTGCTTCAACGCGAAGCGCTCGATCTTCCCGTTCACCACGCCGAGCGTGACGTTGCACGGGCCGGCGGCGCACGAGGGCGTCATGCGGAGCCCCAGCGTGCCCGGTCCGCCGCTCCCCGAGAAGCTCACGCCGTACGACGAGGTCATGTGCAACTTCGCGTTGAAGGTCCCCTCGACGCGGGCGAGGGCGAGCGATGCCGGCGGCGTCTTGACCGACGCGTCGGTCCGGTCCGTCGGCACCCCCGCCTCGGTGAACGCCGCCACCTGATAGCGGTACCGCGAGTTGGGCGCGACGGTGTCGTCGACGTACCGGAGCACGTCCGGGTCGACCTCGGCGAGCACGTGGCCGTCGCGGTAGACCCGGTAGCCGGCGATCTCGCCCGTCGACGGCGTCCATGTCATCACCACCTTGAACGAGGCCGGCACCGCCTTCACGGAGGCTGGCGGGCTCGGCGGAACGACGCTCGGCGACGATGAACCGATCGACGGATCGTCCGCCGCCCGTTGCTCGCCGGAGCCGCGCTGCGAGACGACCACCGCGACCGCGGTCACGACGAGCGCGAGCACGACGAGGAGCGCGATCAGGCCGGTCTTCGTCCGTCGCCCGAACGGCCCGGGCGCGGGCGCGGGGGCCGGCTCGCCGAGCGGGCTCGGCGGTGGGGGCGGCAACTCCATCCCGGCGGCTCCTCTCGCGTGCTCGGGTTGCGTCCTCGTGACACCGAGCAGCCTAGAGCCACGGCCGCCGCGATGCACGTGTGAGAATCGAGCCGATGACGCCCGATCCCCACCTCCCCGACGTGCTCGGCACCGACCTGCCCCCGGGCACGCGGTTCGCCGGTCCGCTCGACGGCGCCGAGCCGGGGTGGCGCATCGGCGACGCGCCCGAGCTGGTGGACCTCGACGCCTGCGTGTCGTGCGGCCTGTGCCTCCCCCACTGTCCGACCTATCGTCTGACGGGCGAGGAGTCGGCCTCGCCACGCGGGCGCATCGCGGCGATGCGCGCCGTCTCCGAGGGACGGGCCGAGATCGACGACGCCTTCGGCGAGGCGATGGATGGGTGCCTCGTCTGCCGGGCGTGCGAGGACGTCTGCCCGTCGCACGCCCCCTTCGGCCGGATGATGGAGGCGGCTCGGGTCCAGATCGAACCTCGGCGGAGCCGCGGGGCACGAGCCGCGCGGCGGCTGGGTCTCGACGTCCTGCTCGCGAGCCCGAAGCTCCTCTGGGCCGCGGCGGTCTTCCAGCCGGTCGCGCGCCCGTTCCTCCCACGCCGGATCCGCGAGATCACCCCACACCCGAGCGAACGGCTGCGACGGCTGCCCCGCGTGACCGATCCGCCGGCCGGCGTCGAGGCCCGAGGGACGGTCGCGCTGCTGAGCGGCTGCGTCCAGGACCGGTGGTTCCGCGAGGTGAACCGCGCCACGATCCGCGTGCTGGCTCGGAACGGCTGGCGCGTGGAGGTCCCGCGCGGCCAGCGTTGCTGCGGCGCCCTCCAGGCGCACAACGGCCGGCTCGACACGGCCCGGCGACTCGCGGCGAGGAACCTCGACGCCTTCGCGGACGCCGACCACGTGATCGTGAACGCTGCGGGATGCGGCGCCCACATGACGAGTTACGGTGAGCTCATCGAGGGCCGCGAGCTGCCGGTCGTCGAGCCGCTGGTGTTCCTGGACGAGCACGGGTTCGAGCGGCCGGTGCGAGGGACCGGCGCGCGACGCGTCGCGTACCACGATGCCTGTCACGCGCTCCGCGTCCAACAGATCCACGACGAGCCCCGGCGCGTGCTCCGCTCGATCCCCGGCCTCGAGGTGGTCGAGATCGCGAACGGGGACCGCTGCTGCGGCGCCGCAGGCCTGTACGCGGTCACCGAGCCGGAACTGGCCGGGCGGCTCCGCGACGAGAAGGCCGAGGCCGTCCGGGCGTCCGGGGCGAAGGTCCTGGCCAGCGCGAACCCCGGCTGTACGATGCAGCTCCGAGCCGGCCTGCGCGCCCTCGGCGAGGACGTCGAGGTGCTGCATCCGATCCAGCTGCTGGATCGCGCCTATCACCCGGAGGGGACCCGATGACCGACGAACCCACGGCGCCCGGACCGGACATCCCGGAACCGGAGCCGACCGGCGGCCAGGATCTGCCCGCGATGCCCGGCCCTCCCACGACCTCCGCTGCGCCACCCTCCGGTCCCGCACGCACCTGGGTGTGGATCGTGGCCGGGGTGCTCGCCCTCGTCCTCGCGATCGTCGCCGTGAGGGCGCTCACCGGCGGCTCGACCGAGGGCGCGAGCCACTTCTCCGGTCACGGGATCTCCTTCCGGTACCCGGTGGAGTGGCACGATCTCGGACCGGCGAGCTTCGAGGTGAACTCCGGCGACGTCCGGTGGTCGGAGTCCTTCGGCGTCGAGCCGGGCTCGAACGGGACGATCGTGACCGAGTACGCCCTGAAGAAGGACGTGAGCTCTGTGTCCGATGCCGCCCTGCAGGCGGAGCTCGACCGGCTGTTCACGTCGACGGTGTCGCAGGCCGGCGGCGAGCTCATCGAGCCCCTCGCGCCGACGACGATCAACGGGATGCCCGGGTACCGGGTGAGCTTCACCTCGACGACGGGCGGCGTCGACCTCACCACCGACATGGTGCTCGTGTTCCAGGGCCTCCAGCAGTGGAACATCCAGTGTCAGTACGTGGCCGCCGATCGGCAGGACGTGCTGCCGGGCTGCCAGCAGATCTGGGACACCTTCACGATCGAGGGGTGACGCGGACCACCCCCCGGCGGAACTGACTACCAGCGCGGGTCGGTGGCTTCGCGAGCCTGGTCGGCGGTGCATACCGTGCCAGCCCCGTAGAGCTCGTCCTCCCCGGCACGCAGGCGCAGGAAGAAGCAGGCACCCGGCGTCGCCTCGACCGCCGCCGCCCACTCGGTGTCGGAGGCGTACACGCTCACCGAGTCGAGCCCCGACGACGCCTCGTCCGCCGGCACGAACGTCAGGCCGTCGGCGCCCCGTATCCCGCCGGCAGTGAGTCCGGCCGCGTCGGCCCCGGTGAACGTCCCGGTCTCGGCGAAGCGCTGCTCGGCGCCGGCCTGCGCGACACGGAGGGTGTGCTGCGCGTGACCGATCGTGTTCGCGATCGGGCGATTCGCGAAGATCTCGACGAGCAACACGATCGAGGCCACCAAAAGGGTCCCGAGCACGATCCAGAACCCGCGGTTCGACCGCCGCGTGGGCGCCTGGTCCGCGAACTCGCTCTCGTACGACTGGATCAGCTCGTCGTCGTCGCGCATCCCCATCAGGGTACGCGAGGGCCGCGCGGTGTCAGGATGCGAGCGCCCGGCTCAGCTCCTCCAGGCTCTCGAGGTTGTGACCCGAGAGGAACACGTCGACGCTCGGGAGGGCGGCCGCCATCCCGCGGGCGAGCGGCTCGTACCGCGGGGAGCCCTTCAACGGGTTCACCCACACCACCCGGTGGGCGAGGCGATGCAGCCGCGCCATCTGCGCCCGCAGCAGCTCGGGATCGCCACGCTCGAGGCCGTCGGAGCACAGCACGACCACCGCGCCACGGAGCGCCGCCCGCTGGCTCCAGCCGTCGAGCAGGGTCTTCAGGGACTCGCCGATCCGCGTGCCACCCTCCCAGTCCTCCACCTGCTTGCCGATCTCGTGCAGCGCCCGGTCCGGGTCCTTCGTGCGCAGCGTGCGGGTCACGCGCGTGAGCCGGGTCCCGAAGCAGAACGTCTCGACGCGGCGGCCGGCGGCCATCGCCGCGAAGGCGAACTGCATCAGCGCGCGGGCGTACGGCGCCATCGAACCACTCACGTCGAGGATCAGCACGAGCGGCCGGGTCCGCGACTTCCGCGCGCGCCACGCACGGTCGAAGGGCTCGCCCTGGGTCCGGAGCGACCGCCGCAGCGTGCGCCGCATGTCGAACGCCGCGCCGCTCCTCGCCGGGCGGGTGCGTCGGGTGCGCTCGACCGGCACCGCCACGGAGATCCGCCGGATCAGCGCCGCGACCCGCGTCCGCTCCTCGTCGGAGAGTTCGGCGAACGACTTCTCCCGCAGGACCTCGGCGCCGCTCGCGACGATCCGGATCGAGGCCTCCTCGTCGGGCTCCTCATCGTCCTCGTCGTCGCCCATCCCGTGCCACTCGGCGGCGATCGAGCCGACCGTCACCTCGATGTCCATCGCCTGCTCGCCCATCTGGGGCTCGGCTTCCTCGGACGCCCCGGGGATCGCGAGTTCGATCGTGAGCTCGCCGCCGGCGCCCATCGACCGGTACCAGGTGTCGAACGCCTCGTCGTAAGCCTCGATGTCCTCCTTACGCGCGATCATCGACGCGCGGCCGGCCCAGTAGAGCGCGTCGCGATCGACGAGGCCGAGCGCGGCCACCGCGCGACAGAACGTGAGGATCCGGCCGGTGCCCAAGGGAAGCCCCCGCGCACGCAGGTCGCGCGCGAAGGCGATCAGCGGGGCAAGGGGTCCCTCGGAGACGGCGCCGGGCTCAGCCATCGCTCCCGCCGACGACGTCGGCGAGGCGCGCGGACACCAGGTCCTGGTCCTCGTGGTCCTTCACGACCGAACCGAGGGTGTCGGCGGCCGTCTCGGGGTCGAGCCGCTCGGCGCCCAAGAAGGCGAGCGCGTTCGCCCAGTCGATCGTCTCGGCGACGCCGGGGAGCTTCGCCAGGTCCATCTCGCGCAGGCGCATCACGGCCTCGGACACGTCGCGCGCCAGCGCCGAGCTCACGTGCGGCGCGCGCGCCCGCACGATCTCGATCTCGCGGTCGAGCCCTGGGTGGTCGATCCAGTGGTAGAGGCAGCGGCGCTTCAGCGCGTCGTGCAGCTCGCGCGTGCGGTTCGAGGTCACGATCACCGCAGGCGGGGTCAACGCGGCCACGCGTCCCACCTCGGGGATCGTCACGGCGAACTCGCTCAGGATCTCCAGCAGGAACGCCTCGAACTCGTCGTCGGCGCGGTCCAGCTCGTCGACGAGGAGCACGGCTTTGTCCCCCGCCCGGATCGCCGCGAGCAGCGGCCGCTCGACCAGGAACTCGGGCCCGAACAGATCCTCCACGTGCGTCTCGGCCACCTGCGCATCCATCGCGCGCACCGCGATCAGCTGCCGCGAGTAGTTCCACTCGTAGAGCGCCTGGTTCGCGTCGATCCCCTCGTAGCACTGCAGCCGGATCAAGGTGCGCCCGAGCAGCTCCGAGAGCACCTTCGCGACCTCGGTCTTGCCCACGCCGGCCTCGCCCTCGAGCAGCAGCGGCTTCCCGAGCGAGAGCGAGAGGTAGATCGCGGTCGCGAGGCCACGGTCGGCCAGGTACGCGTGCTCACCCAGCGCGACCTGCAACTCGTCCACCGATCCGAACGGGAAGTCGGGCATGCCGCTAGCTTAGCGGGCGCCTAAAGACCGGCGTCGGGCGTACGAGACGGCGAAACGGGCGGCACCTGGATGCCACGCTCGGTCATCCGCATCGTGATCCGCTCGCGCAGGTAGCGCTCGGTGTCGAAGCGGTGGTTCGGCAGGGTCTCGGCGACCGCGCGGATCACCTGCGCCACGTCGGTGAGCTGGGTCACGCCGAGCACCTTGGGGTCGTCGCGCAGCCAGTCCTTCAGCGGCGTGGTCGGCGCGACCTCGGCGAACAGTTCCTCGATCACCGCACGCACCTTCTCGGGGTCCTCGGAGAGCGCGACGCGCACGTCGACGATCGCCCGCCCCCAGCCGCGGGTCTTGTTGCTCGTCACCTGGATCGAGCCGTTCGGCACGACCGAGAGCGTCCCGTCGTATTGACGGACCGTCGTGACCCGGAGGGACAGCCCCTCGACCGTGCCGCTCAGCGGACCGCCCTCGGTCTGCAGGTCCAGCACGTCGCCGACGTCGAACTGCCCCTCGAGCGCGATGAACAGCCCGGCGAGCGTGTCCTTCACGACCGTCTGGGCGCCGAAGCCGAGCGCCACGCCCACCACACCGGCGCTCGCGAACACCGGACCGAGCGGCACGCCGAGCCAGGATAGGAGCATCAGCAGCACCACGAACCACAGGACGATCTGGAGGGTGCCGCCGATCAACCCGACCACGGTGGCGCGGCGGCGCGCGCGGCGTCCGTCCGCGGCGTCTTCGGTTTGGTCGGCTGCGCGCTGCTGGCGTCGCACGTACCGGCGGGTCGCGATCGACAGCGTGAGCGCCACGACCAGCACGATCGCGAAGCCGAGCACGGCGTCGCGCCACCAGTCGGCGGAGAAGCGGGCGGCTTCCTGGGCGAGGACGGCGACTGCGGGGAACGTGGGCATCGCGCCTCATCCAACTAGGTCGGGCCGGGACGCGTCAAAGACCCGGTGTGATGCTCCGCGACCGGGGAGAGCAACTCACGTGCTGCTCTCGACGGTCCCGTGTCGGATGCAACCCCAACATCCAGGACGGCCTGGCCTAGCTCGACGCACGGTCGAATGGAGCGGCGTGGCTCGTGAGCCAGATGAATTCGGGGTCGGAGGTGAGCCGAACTCATCTGGGTCGTGGACGGAGTGATCGTTTCTGACCCCGCCTTGCGTGATCCCCTCCTCGAGGCGCTCCCTACCGCCACGCCGCTCGCTCTGCATCGCGCCCGACCCGTTCGTCAGCCGATCTTCCTTCGCACCCGCAGACGTCGGACCCGACCATGCTCGGGTCCCATGCGTCCAGGGTCGGCCGCCTCTTGGGGCGACACGGGCTCACGGTCATGGTGGCGATGGCCGCCGGCGGCATTTCGCCGGCCGGCGGGAAAACGAAAGGGAGGACATGATGCGCCTCTCATGGAGGGATGCACTCGCCACCGTCTTCGTGGGTGTCGGCGTGGGGCTCTACATCCTTTGGTTGGCGGGGATCGAGGTGGCCGGACCCCGAGTGCTCGCTGCAGTGGTCTTGGGACTCGGTCTCGCGGCCTCGCTCACCGCGGTCGTCTACGGCGTCGGCGCCGGACTCCTGCACGCCTCGAAGATGTACCTGGTCGTCGCGTCGTTGATCGGGCTCGCGGCGCTCATCTCCGGCGTGATGGCGATCGTGGCAGTCAATGAGCCGATGCTGGCGATCCTCGTGACGACGACCGTCGTGCTGTGGTTGGTGTCCACGGTGCGGCACGTCGTATCGACGCCTGCAGACCGCCCCCGATCGCTGACGCCGAGCGGTCAGCCGCCGCTCGACTCGTCTTCCAGACACGCTGCCTGAGGCGCGGGAGCGACGGGTGGCCCTGGGTGGAGCCGCCCCCGATCCGGGCGGCTCCATCCCGGGTGTCGGTTCAGCAGCACTCAGACGGGCAGCAGTCGGACGGGCAACATGGCTCGTTCATCGAGAGCACCTCCTTCGCTCCATCGCATCGATGAGTGTCGATACGTTGACAGAAACATCGACCGCCGTCAATATATCCTCCGTGAAGCTCATCCAGACCATCGACGCCGAGTGCTGCCCTCAGCTGCTCGCCGAGCCACTCGGGGCCGACGATGCCAAGCGGCTGGCGGCGGCCCTGCGGGTGCTGGCCGATCCCGCGCAGACTCCGGCTGCTGAGCCTCCTCGGCGCTCATCCGAACGGCGAGGCATGCGTCTGCGATCTCACGGATCCGATCGGCCTGTCACAGCCAACCGTGAGTCACCACCTCAAGGTCCTCGCCGATGCCGGCTTGGTCGGGCGCGAGAAGCGCGGGCGGTGGGCGTACTTACTGGGTCCTCCCCGAGCCGCTGGAGCTCCTGCGAGGCGCGCTCGCCGCTCCCGTGGGTTCGGGGAGAACCGTCGCATGACCCGACGATCGCACCCGCTGGTCGTGACGACCTCCGCGCAGAGGCTTCCCGACCCGACGGGAGGGCTCGACGTTCGCCTACGTCGTGCTCCTCGTGGTGGGAGCCGTGGACGCGGCCGGGTACAGCATCATCGCGCCCGTCACGCCCGCCATCGCTCGATCGACCGGCGCCGGACCGGGCCTGATCGGCGTGCTGGTGGCGAGTTTCGCGGTGGGGAGCGTGGTCGCGTCCGTGCTGGCGGCGATCGGGGTCAAGCGAGGCCGAACCACCCGAGTGCTCTTGATCTCGCTCGCGTTGGCTGCCCTCGGCTCGTTGGGCTTCGTGTTCGGCGACGGGATGATCGTCTTCTTCGTCTCGCGGTTCCTGATGGGCATGGGCGCCGGAGGGGTCTGGATGGGCATCACGTTCAACGTCCTCGAACGCTATCCCGGGCAGGAGTACCTCTACATGAGCCGGGTCTTCGCCGCGTACGCGGTGGGTGGGCTCGTCGGACCCGTGGTCGGATCGATCGGCGGCATCGCGCGTCCGTTCGGCGCCTACCTTGGCATGGTGCTGGTGGCGGGGGTGCTCGTCGCCGTCATGGGCGAGAGCCACTCCACCCGGTCGTTCGACACCGACCGATCCGCCCTGCGCCTTCCGGCGTTCTGGTTGGCATCGGTGGGCCTCCTGTTCGCGGTGGTCGGGCTCGGGATGGTGGACGGGGTGCTGCCGCTGCACTTCGGTTCACAGCTGTCGCAGACGGAGATCGGCATGTTCTACGCCGCGACGGCCGTCGTCGTTGCTGCCGCGTCGGCGTTCGCGGCGCGGTTCCGCCCCCGACACGCGCTCGCCGCCGCGCTCGGGCTGATGACGTTCGGGATCGCGCTGGCGGGAGCGACCGGCGATGTCCCGGCGTGGATCGCGGCGATGGCGGTGACCGGTGCGGGCATCGGCCTCGCCAACACCGGGTCCATCGGGGTCCTCCTCGAAGGCGTGCCGACCGAACGGATCGTGACGGCGATGGTCGTCTGGTCGCAGATCGGGATCGTGGGCTACTTCGTCGGGCCACTCGCCGGTGGCTTCATCGCCGAGACCACCGGCTACGGAGCGATCGGTCTCGTTCCGCTGCTTGCGGCCGTCCCCGTCGTGCTCCTGACGATCCGGACGACGAGGGTCGCGCGACACGATCAGCTCGGCTGACGCTCGGCTCGTACCGCCTGCCGCATCCACGGCGACGGCCTCCACTGGGCACGGGTACGCTCCCGCCATGACCGCGCCCGAGTTCCACACGATCATCGAGCCGTTCAGGATCCACTCGGTCGAGCCGCTCCGGATCACCACGCACGAGGAGCGAGGGGCCGCGATCCGCGCCGCCGGCTACAACCTGTTCAACCTGCACGCCGACGACGTCCTGATCGACCTGCTCACCGACTCCGGGACCGGCGCGATGTCGCGGGACCAGTGGGCCGCGATCCAGCACGGCGACGAGAGCTACGCGGGCTCGCCCTCCTGGTACCGGTTCCTCGAGGCCGTGCAGGCGCTCTTCCCGTTCCCGCACGTGATCCCGACCCATCAGGGCCGCGCGGCCGAGAAGATCCTGTTCAGCGCGATCGGCGGCCCCGGCAAGGTGATCCCGAACAACACGCACTTCGACACGACGCGCGCGAACGTCGAGTTCACCGGGGCGGAGGCGCGTCGACCTCGTGATCCCCGAGGGCCGCGAGCCCGCGAACGAGCATCCCTTCAAGGGGAACATGGACCTGGGCGCGCTCGAGTCGCTGCTCGCCGAGCGCGCCGACGACGTCCCCGCGGTGTTCGTCACGATCACGAACAACTCGGGCGGGGGCCAGCCGGTCTCGCTCGAGAACCTCCGCGGCGTGCGCGGCCTCTGCGACCGGTTCGGCGTGCCGCTGTTCCTCGACGCGTGCCGGTTCGCCGAGAACGCCTGGTTCATCCGCACGCGCGAGCCGGGACAGGGCGACCGCGACGTCGCCGACATCGTGCGCGAGATCGCCGCCCTCGCCGACGGCATGACGATGAGCGCGAAGAAGGACCCGCTCGCCAACATCGGCGGCTGGCTCGCCGTGCGCGACGACGCCCTCGCCGAGCGTTGCCGGAACCTGCTGATCCTGACCGAGGGGTTCGTGACCTACGGCGGGCTCGCCGGACGCGACCTCGAGGCGGTGGCGCAGGGCCTCACCGAGGCCGTCGACCACGACTACCTCCGTTACCGGATCCGCTCGACCGCGTACCTCGGCGAGGCGCTCGATGCCGCGGGCGTCCCGGTCGTGAAGCCGATCGGCGGCCACGCGGTGTACCTCGACGCTCGCGCGCTCCTCCCCCACGTCCCGCCGCTCTCGTACCCGGGCCAGGCGCTCGCGATCGCGCTGTACGAGGCCGGCGGGATCCGCGGCTGCGAGATCGGCACCGTGATGTTCGGGCGCCACCCCGACGGCACCGAGGCGCCCGCCGCGATGGACCTCGTCCGGCTCGCGATCCCACGGCGCACCTACACCCAGAGCCACGTCGACTACGTGATCGAGGTCGTGACGTCGGTGGCCTCGCGCGCCGCGGAGCTCCCCGGCTACCGGATCGTCGACGAGCCGCCCGCGCTCCGGCACTTCACGGCGCGTTTCGAACCGCCTGACGGATCGGGCCGCTCCGTCGGCGGTCGTCGCGTATCGGGTCTCGGGGTGGTCGGGCATAGGCGCATGATGACCACACGCCGGTCGGTTAGGCCAGCGCCTCCTCGAGCGCGCGGCGGACGAGCACCTTCGACAGCTCGCGCCGGTAGTCGGCGCTCCCGAACGCGTCCGACGGAGGTGCGGCACCTTCGTCGGCTCGCGCCGACGCCGCCGCCGGGTCCGACCCGCCGTTCAGCGCCTCCTCGACGCCGGCCGCGCGCAGCGGCCGGTCGGCCATGTTCGTGAGCGCGACCCGGGCGCCGCCGTTCGACTGCACCGCCGCGACGCCCACCATCGCCCAGTCGATCGCGCGCCGGGTGAACTTCAGGTAGCTCCAGCCGCCGGTCGTCTTCGGGACGCGGATCTCGGTGAGCAGCTCCGTCGGGGCGAGATCCGGGGTGAACAACCCCTTGAAGAAGTCGCCCGCCGCCACGGTGCGCGTCGCGCCGCCGGCGCTCGTCACCACGAACTCGGCTCCGAGCGCCACCATCACGGTGCCCATGTCGCTCGCCGGGTCGGCGTGCGCGATCGAGCCGCCGATCGTGCCCATGTGCCGGACCTGCGGGTCGCCGATCTGCGACGCCGCGTCGGGGACGATCGGGCACGCGGACTGCAGCAGCTCGCTGTTCGCGACGTCGTGGTGCCGCGTCATCGCGCCGATCGCGACCACGTCGCCGTCCTCGCGGACGTACGACAGGTCGCCGATCCGGCCGATGTCCACCAGCAGCGACGGCTGCGCGAACCGCACCTTCATCAGCGGCAGCAGCGAATGCCCGCCGGCCAGGACCTTCGCGTCGGGGCTCGTGCCGAGCAGCTCGATCGCGTGGTCCACCGACTCCGCCCGTGCGTACTCGAACGCCGCGGGGATCATGCCGTACCCCCCTTCGCGTCCTGGATAGCTCGCCACACGCGCTCGGGCGACGCGGGCTTGCCGATCGTCGTGACGCCCAGGTGCGACACGGCGTCGATCACCGCGTTCACCACGGCGGGCGGCGCCGCGATCGTGCCGGCCTCGCCGATCCCCTTCACCCCGAGCGGGTTCGTGGTCGACGGCGTCATCTGGCTGTTGTCGGAGACGATCGTCGGGACCTCGACGGCCGTGGGCACGAGGTACTGCGTCATCGACGACGTCAGCAGGTTCCCCGTGTCGTCGTAGATCGCCTCCTCGTAGAGCGCCTCGGCCACGCCCTGCGCGACGCCGCCGTGCACCTGTCCCTCGACGATCGCCGGGTTGATGATCGTGCCGCAGTCGTCCACCGCCACGTACTTCACGATGTCGGTGCGGCCGGTCTCGGTGTCGACCTCGACCACGCAGACGTGCGCGCCCGCCGGCCACGTGAAGTTCGGCGGGTCGTACACCGCGGTCGCGTTCAGGTGCGGCTCGGTGCCGGCCGGCAGGTCGTGGGCGTGCCACGCGCTCACCGCCAGGTCGGGGATCGTCCGCGCCTTGTCCGGCGCGCCCTTCACGCGGTAGGCGTTGTCGGCCCACTCGAGGTCGTCCTCGCTGACCTCCAGCTCGTGCGCCGCGATCGTGCGGGCCTTCTCCTTGACCTTCTCCACCGCGAAGTGGATCGCCGTGCCGCCCACGCTCACCGAGCGCGAGCCGTACGTGTCCATGCCCAGCGGCGTGATCATCGTGTCGCCGTGCAGCACCTCGACCGCGTCGGGGTTCACGCCCAGGCCGTCGGCCACGATCTGCGACCAGCTGGTCTCGTGGCCCTGTCCGTGCGGCGAGGTCCCGGTCTTCAGGATCACCTCGCCGCTCGGCAGGCACTCGATCGTGGCGCCGTCCCAGCCGCCCGCCGCGTACCGGAGCGCGCCCAGGATGTTCGAGGGCGCCAGGCCGCACATCTCGATGTAGGTGCTGAGCCCGATGCCCAGCTGCTTCGTGTCGCCGCGGTCGCGGCGCGTCTGCTGTTCCTTGCGGAGCTGGTCGTACCCGCTCAGCTCCAGCGCCTTGTCGAGCAGCGGCTCGTAGTTCCCGCTGTCGACGTTCAGCCCCATGATCGACGTCACCGCCTCCGCGAACGGCGGGTGGAAGTTCATCCGGCGCACCTCGGCCGGGTCCTTCCCGATCCGGCGGGCGAACGCGTCGACGAGCCGCTCCACCACGAAGGTCGCCTCGGGCCGGCCGGCGCCGCGGTAGGCGTCGGTGGGCGTGCAGTTCGTGACGATGCCGCGGAACTCGTACCAGTAGGCCTGTGGGTCGTACGGCCCCATGTAGACCCAGCCGCCGAGCTCGGGGATCCCGGGCGTGAGCAGCTGGTAGTACGCGCCCATGTCGGCGATCTCGACGAACTTCATCCCCAGGATCTTGCCGTCCTCGGTGCCGGCCAGGGTGCAGTCGTGCGAGACGCCGCGGCCGTGGATCGTGGCCACGTAGTTCTCCTCGCGGCTCTCGATCCACTTCACCGGGCGGCCGGAGCGCTTCGCGAGCGCGAGGGCGGTGGCCTCCTCGGCGTAGACGTTCAGCTTCGAGCCGAACCCGCCGCCCACGTCGGGGGCGATCACGCGGAACTTCGACTCGGCGATCCCGACGACGCCACAGAGGGTCACCTTCGCGATGTGCGGGATCTGGGTCGCGGTGACGAGCGTCCACTCGTCCATCGCGGGCACGCCGTAGGCCAGGCAGCCGCGGGGCTCCATCGGGTTCGGGATCAGGCGCGGCTGGTCGTAGGTCTCCTCCACGATCACCGGCGCCGAGTCGAACACCGACTGGTCGCCGCCGCCGCCGTGGACCCAGTGCACGACGACGTTCGTGCCGAGGTCGTCGTGGATCAGGGTCTCGTCCTTCATCGCCTCGCGCATGTCGGTCAGGGCGGGCAGGGCGGTGGCCTGCACGACCACGGCCTCGGCCGCGTCCTCCGCCTGCTCGCGCGTCTCGGCGAGCACCACGGCCACGGCGTCGCCCGCGAACCGGACCTTGTCGGTGGCGAGCGGGTAGTGCACCGGGACCTTGATGTCCTCGGTGACCGGCCAGACGAACGGCAGCGCGCCCATGCCGAGGTCCTCGCCGGTGAAGACGCCGATCACGCCCGGCATCGCGGCCGCGGCCGCCGTGTCGATCGAGCCGATCGTCGCGTGCACGTAGGCGGACGCACCATCGCCATCCACGCCATGCCCGGCACGCTGAAGTTGTCGATGTAGCGGGCCTGCCCGGTCAGGAGGTCGGGGTCTTCCTTCCTCAGGACCGGCTGTCCGATGTACTTCTCGGTGGCGACCATCGGTCCCTCCCCTCAGGCCTTCGCGCCGGACATCGAGCCGGCCGCGTCCAGGATCGACTTCACGATGTTCTGGTAGCCCGTGCAGCGGCAGAGGTTCCCCTCGAGCGCCTCGCGGACCTCCGCCTCGGTGGGGCTCGGCGTCTCCTTCAGGAAGCTCGCCGCCGCCAGGATCATCCCCGGCGTGCAGTAGCCGCACTGCAGACCGTGGTTGCGGTGGAACGCGTCCTGCAGCGGATGCAGCTCCTCGCCGTCGGCGAGACCCTCGATCGTGGTGACCTCGCGGCCGTCGGCCTGGGCGGCCAGCAGCGTGCAGGACTTCACCGACTCGCCGTCGACGAGGACCGTGCACGTGCCGCAGGTGGACGTGTCACATCCCACGTTGGTGCCGGTCAGTCCGAGGGTCTCTCGGAGGAAGTAGACGAGGAGCGTGCGGGCCTCGACGTCGGCCTCGCGCGGCTCCCCGTTGACGGTGACGGAGACGTGCGTCACGGCAGGAACCCTCCTTGCTCGCAGGACACTGCGGAGTGGGACCAGGTGACGCCGGAGTGTAGTCCTGGGGGTGAGAACGCGCGAACCGAGCGATGGCGCTGCCCTCCGGTCAGCGACGCCCGTGCCGCCGTGATCTCCCCTGCCACGCTGTCAGTAGCGTCGGAAGGAGGCAGCCGTGGGCACCTACCGGTATGCGGTGATCGGCGCCGGACGTCAGGGCACCGCCGCCGCGTTCGACCTCGCGGTCCGGGGCGACGCCGCGGGGATCCTGCTCGCCGACATCGACCCCGAGGCCGCGAAGTCGGCGGCCGAACGGGTGAACGTGCTGGCCGGGTGGGAGGCCGCGATCCCCGTGGCGCTCGACGCCGCGGACCGCTCCGAGGTCGCGCTCACCTTCGAGACGCTCGACGCGGTGGTGAACGCCGTGCCGCTCCGGCTCGTCGGGGTCGTCACGCGCGCGGCGCTCGACGTGGGCGTCCCGATCTGCGACCTGTCGGCCGACCCCGACACGCTCGAGGCGCAGTTCGCGCTCGACGAGGCCGCCCGGGCACGGCACATGGCGATCGTGCCGGCGTGCGGCGAGGCGCCGGGCCTCGGCAGCAACCTCCAGGCTTACGCGCTCACGCTGCTCGACGAGCCCACCGACCTGCTCTTCTACGACGCCGGGCTCCCGCTGGACCCCGAGCCGCCGTGGCACTACCGACTGACGTTCCACGTCGACGGCCTGCTGAACGAGTACGCGCACCCGGTGACGTGGATCCGCGAGGGCGAGCCGATCACGGTGCGGAACCTCGATCCCGACGAGACCGTGACGATCGAGCTGGATCCGCCGCTCGGCACGATGGAGGCGTTCCCCAGCAACGCGGGCGGCACGCTCGTGCGCACGCTGGCCGCGGGGCTGCGCACGTACGAGGCTCGCGTGCTCCGCTACCCCGGGCACGTCGCGCAGATGAACGCGTTCCGCGACCTCGGCCTCTTCGGCACCGAGCCCGTCGAGGTCGGCGGCACGAGGGTGGTGCCGCGCGACCTGCTGCTTGCGCTGTGGGGACCGCAGATCGCGGCCGGCGAGGACGCTCGCGACATCGTGATCGCGAGGGTCGAGGTCTTCGGCCACCACGACGGCGCGCTCGCCCGGGCGGTGGTCGAGCTCCGAGACGAGCTCGACGAGGAGACGGGCTTCACGGCGATGGAGCGGACGACCGGCTACCACGCGGCGATCGTGGCCCGGATGATGGCCGCCGGCATGATCGAGCCCGGCGTGCATCCTCCGGAGCTGGCGATCGCGCCCCAGGTCATGCTCGACGAGCTCCGCGCGCGCGGTTCGGGATCACGGAGTCGGTGACGCCCGCGTGACCCGGGCGGTCCTCCCGACGACTTACGGCCAGGAGGGGTCGGCGACGTCGAGCGCCGCGGCGCCGGTGCACGCCGTCCTCGGCGCGTTCCCGTAGCGTGACACGCCCGCCCGCGTTCACCCGCATCTGCCAACACGTGCCCACGTCGGACAGCACGGCGGCCGCCCACGCGTCGCCGGTCGTCGCGATGCTCACGATCGACGGCGCCTGCGACGGCCCGTCGGTGAACGTGACGTCCGGCACGAGCTGGGTGAGCTGGCCCGGGCCGGCGTCGCGAACGACCCGCCCTTCGCGAACGCCTTCTGCGCCGCCCGCAGGGCTCGCTCGGCGACCCGCTGCGCGACGACGTCCTCGCGGAGCGGACCGGCGGGCGACTGCGCGGCCACCGTCTCGACGCCCTCCAACACCTGCACGCCCACGGGCTCGGATGCGGGCTTCTCCAACTCGCTCGCACGCTCGCTCGCGATCACCCAGCGGGCGAACAGCCCGACCGCGAGACCACGACGAACGCCGCGAGCGCGGCCTTCAGAGCGACGGGGTCCACGCGCCGCCGCAGCGGCCGGCCCGTCGATCGGAACGCGAAGGTGTCGTCCAT